>NZ_CP113529.1:1213163-2426326 GCF_026723865.1 Mycobacterium sp. Aquia_216
CTTCCCCTCCAGGTCGATCGGCTTGATGGCGGGCCGGTTGACGAGCACTTGCGGCGAGATGGGCGGCCGCATGCTGGCCAGCACGATCTGGTCGGCGAACCGGCGAAGCGGACTCTTGCTCACAGGCCCGAAGTCTAGTTTCGCGAGCCTGTAACCCTGCAGCCCGCTACTCGAACTTCCGCCGCAGCTTTACAGTCTCGATGGGCTCGGCCCCGGAAGTCGATGGGCGCGGCCCTAGAAATAGCGCGGGAAGGGGCTCCAGTCCGGGGCGCGCTTTTCCAGGAACGCGTCGCGGCCCTCGACGGCCTCGTCGGTCATGTAGGCCAGCCGGGTGGCCTCACCGGCGAACAGTTGCTGGCCCACCAGGCCGTCGTCGAGCAGGTTGAACGCGAACTTCAGCATTCGTTGCGCCTGCGGGGATTTGGCGTTGATCTCGGCCGCCCACTGGATGCCGGTGCGTTCGAGGTCGACGTGATCGACGACCTCGTTGACCGCGCCCATGTGGTGCATCTGCTCCGCGGTGTAGGGCCGGCCCAGGAAGAAGACCTCCCGGGCAAACTTCTGGCCGACCTGACGGGCCAGATACGCGCTGCCGTAGCCGCCGTCGAAGCTGCCGACGTCGGCGTCGGTCTGCTTGAAGCGGGCGTGCTCGCGGCTGGCCAGGGTCAGATCGCAGACCACGTGCAGGCTGTGGCCGCCGCCGGCGGCCCACCCGTTGACCAGGCAGATGACCACTTTCGGCATGAAGCGGATGAGCCGCTGCACCTCGAGGATGTGCAGTCGGCCGGCGCGGGCGGCGTCGACGGTGTCCGCAGTCTCGCCGGAGGCGTATTGATACCCCGAGCGCCCGCGGATGCGCTGATCACCGCCTGAGCAAAACGCCCAGCCGCCGTCTTTCGGCGACGGGCCATTGCCGGTCAGCAACACCACGCCGACGTCGGGAGACATGCGGGCGTGATCGAGCACCCGGTACAGCTCGTCGACGGTGTGCGGCCGGAACGCGTTACGCACCTCGGGCCGGTTGAATGCCACCCGCACCGTGGCGTCGTCCGCGTGCCGGTGATACGTGATGTCAGTCAGGTCGTCGAAACCGTCGACGGGCCGCCACGCCTGCGGATCAAATGGGTTGTCGCTCAAGGCTGTTCAGCTCCTATGCGGGGTCCAGGCGGAAGACCGCGCAGCGGCCCGCCAGACTCTCGAACTCGTCGGGACTGCCCTCGGTGACGAGTCCAGACCGCTTCATGAATCCCACACCCGTGGGCACCTCTGTCGGGAACAGCCGCAGAATCGGTCGCGCATCGGCGGCGGACAACTCGACCATCCGCACCCGCTGGGTGTGGCGGCCGCGGGCCACGGTCGCCTGTTCGGCGGCCCGTACGTTGGCCACCCAGTCGGCGCCGGGAAATCCCGCGACGACGTACTGCTTGCCGTCGACAGTCATCGGCGTCACCGGGGTCGAGCGCTCGCGTCCCGATTTACGTCCGTGCACGGTCAGCACGACGGGGCTTTCGCCGCCGAAACTCATTCCCAGCCGCGACATCTGGATGAAGAGCTTGTTCGCCGGCTTCAGCCACCAGGGCGGCTTGATCGGTTTGCCACTTGCCATAGGCAGCGACGTTACCTCTGAAAGGGCTCGGCACCGCGGGGCCGGGGCTCCGTAGTACCGACGGCGTCCAGCCGGGCCAGAGCCTCGGCGTCCAGCGCGACGTGCCCGGCGCCGATGTTTTCTTCGAGGTGCGCGATCGACCGGGTGCCGGGAATCAGCAACGCGTTGGTCGCATGCGCCAACACCCAGGCCAGTCCGACCTGGGAGGCGGTGACGCCGAGTGTGCCGGCGATGTCGACCACCACTGCGTTGTCGGCGACCTTGGGGAAGCCCGGGAAGGCCGACCCCAGCGGGAAGTAGGGCACCCAGGCGATGCCCTCGGCGGCGCAGAAGCCGAGCGTGTTCTCTTGGGCGCGGTCAAGCAGGCTGTAGGCGTTCTGGACGCAGGCGATGCCCGCCGGCGCCGCGCGCCGCACCACGTCGAGCGGCACGGCGCTGACGCCGATCGCGCCGATCTTGCCCTCGTCACGCAGCGCGATCATCTCCGCCAGTTGGTCGTCGAGGTCGACGATTTGGTCGCCCTCGGCAGCCAAACCCGGACCGAGGTCCAGGCGCCGCAGATTCACCACGGGGATGTGCTCGAGGCCGAGTTGGCGTAGATCGTCTTCGACCGCGGCGCGGAGTTCGGCGGGCTTCTGGGCGGCGGCCAGCGGTATCGGTTCTTCGCCGGTGTATCGCGCACCGACCTTGCTGACGATGACCAGCTCGTCCGGGTAGGGGGCCAGCGCGTCGCGGATGCGGCGGTTCACCTCGCCGGGGCCATAGAACGACGCGGTGTCGATGTGGTTGACGCCGAGCTCGATGGCGCGCCGCAGCACGGCCGCCGCATCCTCGGGCGTGGCCTCGAACAGTTGCATGGCGCCGTAGCCGACCCGGGCAACTGTCGCGGTACCGAGGCCGCCGGTACCGCCGGTCCGTGGTGCGTCCGTCATGGTGCTCCCTTGTGCCAGACTGGAAAAATGCGGAGGACCCTCCGCTTCCGTCAGCCTAACAAAACCGGAGGAGCCTCCGCTTGGCCGAACGCTCGGACGCGCGCCGCAACCGCGAACGGCTGCTGGAGGCGGCTACCGCGGCATTCGCCACGGCGCAAGGGCGGCCGGTATCGCTCGAGTCGATCGCCCGCGACGCTGGTGTCGGCATCGGCACGCTCTACCGCCATTTTCCGAACCGCGAGACCCTGGTCGAGGCGATCTACCGGGCTGAGCTCGCCGAAGTGGCGGCGGCAGCTGAGGAGTTAATCGGGCGGCATCCGCCGGCGACCGCGCTGCGGCACTGGATGGACCGCTATGCCGACTTCGTCGCGGCCAAGCGCGGGATGGCGGAGTCCTTGCACGCGATCTTCGACTCCGGCGCGATGGAGCCCAGTCAAACTCGCCACAGCATCGTCGGAGCAGTCGAGAGACTGTTGCGGGCCGGTGCCGACGACGCGACCCTGCGAGCCGACGTGCAGGCCGACGACGTGGTGTCCAGCCTGATCGGCATCTTTCTGGCCAGCGGTTCGCCGGAGCAGACGGGCCGCATGCTCGACCTGCTGGTCGCCGGCATTGCGCGATAAGCCCAAGCCAACGCCCGGCTATGCGGGCTCGTCCTCAGCGGGGGAGTCGTCGTCTTTGGTGGCCAGGTGGCGTAGGACTCGTTCGTTGAGGGCGGCGAGCATATCCAGCTCAGCCGGGGTGAGCAGGTTGATGAAGTTCCGGCGGACGTCCTCCACGTGCCGCGGCGCCGCCTTTTCAATGGCGGCGCGGCCAGCCGGCAGCAGACAGACCATGGTGCTGCGGGCGTCGTCGGGGTTGGGCTCGCGACAGATCAGCCCGTCGCTCTGCATGCGCCGCACCTGGTGCGAGACACGGCTCTTCTCCCAGCCCAATGTGTTGCACAGGTCGCGCGCGGGCATGCGGTCCCCTTCGTGCTCCGACAGCACCGCCAGGACCTGGTAGTCGGCCCCCGACAGGCCCGACTCCTGCAGGCCCCGGTTCAGGTGCACGGCGAGCTGATGATTCGCGTGCTGGAAGGCCCGCCAGGCGCGGTCTTCGTCGGGGCTCAGCCAGTTCGGTTCCATCAGCCCCATGCTATCCGATTGGTTGACGCATCAACAAACCTCCTTTAAGGTTGAGCTGTCAACCTTTTTGGATCGTCAGTTAGGACGGGACAACTCATGAGCAGCATCAGCATCATCGGCACCGGGAACATGGCCCGCGCCATCGGCGCGCTGGCAGTAACGGGCGGCAACTCCGTCGAGGTCATCGGCCGCGATCAGTCCAAGGCCGCCGACCTGGCCAAGGCTCTCGGCGGAAGTGCCACGACAGGAGAGTTCGGCGCCGTTCCGGCCGGGGACATCGTCATCGTGGCCCTGCTTTACGCCAACGTCGTTCCGGTGGTCGCGCAGTATGGAGATGCCCTCGCGGGCAAGGTGATCGTCGACATCAGCAACCCCTTCAACTCCGCGGCCGACGGGCTGGCCATCGCCGATGACACCTCGATCGCGCAGGAGGTTGCGAAGGCGGCCCCGGCCAGCGCCAGCGTGGTGAAGGCCTTCAACACCATCTTCGGTGTCGTCCTGGCCCAAGGCCGGCCGCTCGACGTCTTCATCGCCGGCGACGACGCGCCTGTCAAGGCGGGTGTGGCGGAGTTCATCAAGAGCCTTGGGCTGCGCCCGTTGGACGTCGGCGGCTTGAACATGGCGCACTGGCTGGAAGGAACGGGCCTGGTCATGATGGGCCTTGCCCGACACGGGGTGGGGAACTTCGACTTCGCCCTCGGCGTCACGGTTCCCGGTTGAGCCGCACCGCCCGGGTTCCAGGCCGTTAACGAACAGGGACGCCGTGGGCATTAGCAATAGTTGATGGATCACCTAAAAATAGGGAGGACTCTCGCCATGAAGCTTGGTTTCGCGCTTCCCATAGTCGGGCCGGCTATCAGCAGCGCCGCTGGTCTGAGTGAGTTCTGCCGAGGACTCGAAGACCTCGGCTACGACACGGTGTGGGTCGGCGATCGCCTGGTTACGCCAGTTGACATGCACAGCGTCTACCCGGGCAAAGAGCAGCCGTACCCGCCGCAGATGACCCGCTACCTCGATCCGGTCTTGCTGTGGACGGTCGCCGCGACGGCGACCAGCCGGATGCGGCTCAACGCCAGCACGCTCAGCACGTTCTACTACGAGCCGGTTCACCTGGCGCGGCTGCTGACCACGCTCGACGTGCTCAGCGACGGCCGCCTTGACGTGGGCGTGGGAATCGGATGGATGAAGGACGAACACGACATCGCTCGCGGCGCGGACTGGCACCGGCGCGGGCAGATGCTCGACGACGTGCTGGCGTTCCTGCACGAGTGGTGGACGACCACTCCGGTGTCGTGGGACAGCGAGTTCTTCTCGCTACCGCCGGTCCACGCCGATCTGCGCCCGGCCCAGGCTGGCGGTCCGCCCATCTGGATCGGCGGTGCCAGTGCGGCCGCGATGCGCCGGGTCGGCCGCAGCGGCACCGGCTGGCTCGGGGTCGAGGGGCTGCAGGACGAGGTCACCGACCACTTGTGGTCGGTTGCGCGTCGTGCGGCTCAGGACACAGGCCGCGATCCTGACGCGCTGAAGACGGCCATGCGGATCAACCTCGAAACAGGCACGTCCGTTGACTCGGTTGCCGGCAGGCTCGAGCGCCTCGCCGCGGCCGGTGCTGATGAGGCGATCGTGGATGCCTTCGCAATGTTCCCCACCCTTGACCAGATGCTTGACTTCGCCGGCCAGGTAATCGCCCGCTTCGCGCGATAAGCCCCAGCCAACGCCCGGCTAGGCGGGCGCTGGGCCGCGAGTTCCCGGCTAGCCGGGAACTCGGCGGTGGTGAAGAAAACTAGCCGACGGAGCGGGCGGCGCCTTCCCAGAACTGCGCCCGGACGGCTTTCTTGTCCGGTTTGCCCAGCCCGGTCAGCGGCAGTGAGTCCGCGAGGACCACGCGCTTGGGTGACTGGACCGAGCCCTTGCGGTCCTTGACCGCGGCCTGGATCTCGGCGGTCATGGCCTCGATGGCGGCATCGTCGCGGGGTGCGTCGGCGCGCAGCACCACCACCGCGGTGACGGCCTCGCCCCACTTGTCGTCCGGGGTGCCGACCACGCACACCTGGGCGACGGCCGCGTGCTCGGCGATGACGTCCTCGACCTCGCGCGGGAAGACGTTGAAACCACCGGTGACGATCATGTCCTTGACCCGGTCGACGATGAAGTAAAAGCCGTCCTCGTCTTCGCGCGCCATATCGCCGGTGTGCAGCCAGCCGTCCTTGAACGTCTCCGCGGTCGCTTCCGGCAGGTTCCAGTACCCGCCCGCCAAGAGCGGCCCGCTGACGCAGATTTCGCCGGGTTCGCCCTGGGGGACCGGCTTGCCGTCCTCGCCGAGCAGCGCCACCCGCGCGAACAGCGTCGGGCGTCCACAGGAGGTGAGCCGCTTTTCGTCATGCTCGCCCTTGGCCAGGTAGGTGATCACCATCGGCGCCTCGGACTGTCCGTAGTACTGGGCGAAGATCGGGCCGAATCGCCGGATCGCCTCAGCCAGCCGGACCGGGTTCATCGCCGACGCGCCGTAATAGACGGTCTCCAGCGACGACAGGTCTCGGGTGTGCGAATCCGGGTGATCCATCAGCGCGTACAGCATCGACGGCACCAGCATGGTGGCCGTGATCTTCTGCTCCTCGATGGTTTTCAGCACCTCGGCCGGATCGAACTTGCTCAGCACGACCATCTCGCCGCCCTTCACCACGGTCGGGGTGAAAAATGCGGCGCCGGCGTGCGACAGCGGCGTGCACATCAAGAACCGCGGACTTTCCGGCCACTCCCATTCGGAGAGCTGAATCTGCGTCATCGTGGCGATGTTCCCGGTGGTGCCCAGCACGCCCTTCGGCTTGCCGGTAGTGCCGCCGGTATAGGCCATACCGCCGATGTGGTCCGGCGCCAGCTCGGCAACCACCAGCGGCTTGGGTTCGTACTTGGCCGCCTCGGCCGACAGGTCCACGGCCACCCCGTCGAGGGCCTGGGGAACCGGGCCGATAGTCAGAATCTGCTTGAGCGAGTCGACCTTTTCCAGCAGTCCCAGCGCGCGTTCGACGAACGCCGGGTTGGGATCGACGATCAGCGAGCTGGCACCGCAGTCGGACAGCACATAGGCGTGGTCGTCCAGCGAGCCGAGCGGATGCAGGGCCGTGCGCCGATAGCCCTGGGTCTGGCTGGCGCCGAGAATCATCAGCACCTCGGGGCGGTTCAGCGCCAATAGCCCGACGGTGACGCCGGTGCCGGCGCCGAGCGCCTCGAACGCCTGGGTGTACTGGCTGATTCGCTCGGCCAGTTGTCCTCCGGTCAGCGTGGTGTCGCCGAGGAATAGCACCGGCCGGTTTTTGTGGCGCTTGAGCGCGCCCACCAGCAGATGGCCGTTGTGGGTCGGATGGCGCAACAGATCGTCACTCATTGGGTCAGACTAGAACGTGTTGCAATTCCGGTCAGCAAGACCCTGACACACCGCGACCATCACTAGGCTCTGGGCTCATGGCCGCCGCAGATGTCGTCATCACCGGAACCGTGTTAACCGTCGACGACGCGCGGCCCACCGCCGAGGCGCTCGCCATCGCCGACGGCCGTATCGTCGCCGTCGGCAGCCGCGCTGACGTCGCCGATTTCATCGGCCCGGACACCCAAACCATCGACGTCGGCGACGGGTGCGTGATGCCGGGATTCATCGAGGCACACGGCCATCCGCTGATGGAGGCCGTCGCGCTGTCGGACCGGATCGTGGATATCCGCCCCGTCACCCTCCCGAGTCCCGACGACGTCGTCGCGGCGATCCGTCGCGAGGTTGCGCGACGCGGAACGGCGGGCGCCTACCTGAACGGCTGGGACGCGCTGCTGCAGTCGGGCCTGCCCGAGCCGACGCTGGCCTGGCTCGACGACATCGCGCCGGACGGCCCGCTGGTGATCATCCACAACTCCGGGCACAAGGCCTTCTTCAACTCGCACGCCGCGCAACTCAACGGCCTGACCCGCGACACCCCGGACCCTAAGGGCGCCAAGTACGGCCGCGACGCCGACGGGGAGCTCGACGGGACTGCCGAGGAAATTGCCGCGGTGTTCCCGCTGCTCGGCGGCGCCGTCTCGGCCGACAGCTACCCGGCGATGCTGCTCGCCGAGTGCGACCGGCTCAACCGGGCCGGATTGACCACCTGTTCGGAGATGGCGTTCGACCCGAACTTCGGGCCGCTGGTCGCCCAGTTGCACAGCCAGCTCACCGTCCGGTTGCGCACCTACGAGGTCTCCAACCCGCAGATGTCCACGGCCGCCACGCCCGGCCAGGGCGACGACATACTGCGTCAGGTCGGCATCAAAATCTGGGTGGACGGGTCGCCCTGGATCGGCAATATCGCGTTGTCGTTTCCCTACCTGGACACCGAGGCCACCCGGTCGATCGGCATCCCGCCCGGCTCGTGTGGATGCGCCAACTACACCGCCGAGCAACTGCGCGAGATCGTCGCCGCCTACTACCCGCTGGGCTGGCAGATGGCCTGCCACGTGCAGGGCGACGCCGGCGTCGACACCATCCTCGACGTCTACGAAGAGGCGCTGCGCCGCAATCCGCGCGACGACCACCGGCTGCGGCTCGAGCACGTCGGCGCCATCCGGCCCGAGCAACTGCGCAGGGCCGCCGACCTCGGGGTCACCTGCAGCATCTTCGTCGACCAGATCCACTACTGGGGCGACGTCATCGTCGACGGGCTGTTCGGCGAGGAGCGCGGATCCCGATGGATGCCGGCAGGATCCGCGGTGGCCACCGGGATGCGCATTTCGTTGCACAACGACCCGCCGGTGACGCCGGAGGAGCCGCTGCGCAATATCAGCGTGGCCGTGACCCGGACGGCGCCGAGCGGCCGGGTGCTGGCACCCGAGGAGCGGCTGACCGTCGATCAGGCGATCCGGGCCCAGACCATCGACGCCGCCTGGCAATTGTTCGCCGACGACGTCATCGGCTCGCTCGAGGTCGGCAAGTACGCGGACCTGGTGGTGCTGTCCGCCGATCCCCGCACGGTGCCGCCCGAGCAGATCGCCGACCTCGACGTGCGCGCGACGTATCTGGCGGGCCGCCAGGTCTACCCGCGGTGACTCACCCTTTTCTGCCGGAGCTGCGGGACCTTTTGGAGCGCCTGCATGTGGTGGCGCTCCCGATGCGCGTGCGGTTTCGCGGCATCACCACCCGCGAGGTCGCGCTGATCGAGGGCCCCGCGGGGTGGGGCGAATTCGGGGCCTTCATCGAATACGGGCCCGCGGAGGCGTCGGCGTGGCTGGCGTCGGGCATCGAGGGCGCCTACCGGGAGCCGCCGCCGGTGCGCCGCGAGCGCATCCCGATCAACGCCACCGTGCCCGCCGTGCCCGCCGTCCAGGTGAGCGAGGTGCTGGCCCGTTTTCCCGGCGCCCGGACGGCCAAGGTGAAGGTCGCCGAACCTGGACAGGCGCTGACCGACGACATCGCCCGGGTCAATGCGGTGCGCGCACTGATTCCGACGGTGCGGGTGGACGCCAACGGCGGCTGGACCGTCGAACAGGCGGTGCAGGCCGCGGCCGTGCTGACCGCCTACGGCCCGCTGGAATACCTCGAACAGCCTTGCGCCACCGTCGACGAACTGGCCGAGCTGCGACGGCGGATCGACGTGCCGATCGCGGCCGACGAAAGCATCCGCAAGGCCGGCGACCCGTTGGCCGTGGTCCGCGCCGGCGCCGCCGACATCGCGGTGCTGAAAGTCGCTCCGCTGGGCGGGGTTTCGGCCCTGCTGAACATCGCCGCGCAAATCGACGTCCCGATCGTCGTCTCCAGCGCGCTCGACTCGGCGGTGGGCATCGCGGCCGGGCTGACCGCCGCGGCGGCGCTACCGGAACTGCGGCATGCCTGCGGGCTCGGCACCGGTGGACTGTTCCTCGAAGACGTGGTCGCCGGTGTGCCCGTCGACGGAGCTCTGGCCGTCGGGCCCGTCACGCCCGATCCCGCGCGGTTGCGGGAGCTGCAGGCACCGCCCGCGCGCCGGCAGTGGTGGATCGACCGGGTCAAGGCCTGCTATCCGTTCCTTGTACCGTCGTTCGAGTGATCAACCTGGCTTACGACGACCGCGGCAGCGGTGAGCCCGTGGTCTTCATCGCCGGCAGTGGCGGACCCGGGCGCACCTGGCTACCGCATCAGGTTCCGGCGTTTACGGCTGCGGGATATCGCGTCATCACCTTCGACAATCGCGGCATCGGTGCCACGGAGAGCGCCGAAGGGTTCACCACGCAAACGATGGTCGACGACACCGCGGCCCTGATCGAATCCCTGGGCGCCGCCCCGGCGCGCATTGTCGGGGTGTCGATGGGCGCCTACATCGCGCAGGAACTCATGGTGGTGCGCCCCGAGCTGGTGCGGGCCGCGGTGCTGATGGCCACCCGCGGCCGCCTGGACCGAGCTCGACAGGGTTTTCACGACGGCGAGTCCCAGCTCTACGCGTCGAACACCGAGCTGCCGCCCGCGTACGAAGCGAAAGTGCGTGTGCTCGAAAACTTTTCGCGCAAGACGATCAACGACGACGTGCTCGTCGCCGACTGGATCACAATGTTTCGGACCTGGCCGGTCAAACGCACCCCCGGGCTGCGCACTCAGCTGAGTGTGTCGCCGCAGACCAACCGTCTCGCGGCGTATCGCGGCATTGCCACCCCGGTGCTGGTGATGGGCTTCGCCGACGACGTGATCACGCCGCCCCACCTCGGGCGCGAGGTTGCCGACGCCTTGCCCAACGGCCGCTACGTGCAGATACCCGACGCCGGCCATCTCGGGTTCCTGGAGCGACCGGACGCGGTCAACAGCGTGGCGCTGAAGTTCTTCTCCGAGGTGTGAGTTCTCCACGCTCGCCGCGCGGTGAGCGGGCTGTGACACCCTGTAAGGGTGAATCCTTCGACGACCCAGGCTCGCGTCGTCGTTGACGAGCTGATCCGCGGTGGCGTCCGCGACGTGGTGTTATGCCCCGGCTCGCGAAACGCCCCGCTGGCGTTCGCATTGCAGGACGCCGATCGGTCCGGCCGGATCCGGTTGCACGTACGCATCGACGAACGCACCGCCGGCTATCTGGCCATCGGCCTGGCGATCGCCGCCGGCGCGCCGGTGTGTATCGCGATGACCTCGGGCACCGCGGTGGCCAACCTCGGCCCGGCGGTCGTCGAGGCGAATTACGCACGGGTGCCGCTGATCGTGCTGTCGGCCAATCGGCCCTACGAATTGCTGGGCACCGGGGCCAACCAGACCATGGAGCAGCTTGGCTACTTTGGCACCCAGGTGCGCGCCACCATCAGCCTGGGTCTGGCCGAGGACGCGCCGGAGCGGCTGGACTCGCTGAACGCGACCTGGCGGTCGGCCACCTGCCGGGTACTGGCGGCTGCCACGGGTTCTCGCACCGCCAACGCCGGGCCCGTGCAGTTCGACATCCCGCTGCGCGAGCCCCTGGTGCCGGATCCGGCACCGCACAGCGCGGTGCTGCCGCAGGGCCGCCCCGCCGGCTTGCCGTGGACCTACATGCCGCCGGTCACCTTCGACCAGCCGCTGGACATCGACCTGACGCCCGACACCGTCGTCATCGCCGGCCACGGCGCCGGCGTGCAGCCCACCCTCGCGCAGCTGCCGACGGTCGCCGAACCGACCGCCCCGGCCGCGGCCAATCCGCTGCACCCGCTGGCGCTGAGCCTGTTGCGCCCGAAGCAGGTGATCATGCTCGGCCGCCCGACCCTGCATCGCCCGGTGTCGGCACTGCTGGCCGACCCCCAAGTGCCGGTGTACGCATTGACCACCGGACCGCGCTGGCCGGACGTGTCGGGCAATTCGCAGGCAACCGGGACCCGGGCGGTCACGGCCGGGACGCCCAGTCAGGCGTGGCTGGATCGGTGCGCGGAGGTGAACCGGCACGCGGTCGCGGCGGTCCGGGACCAGCTTGCCGCGCACCCGTTGACCACCGGCCTGCACGTGGCCGCGGCCGTGGCGGATGCGCTGCGGTCGGGAGACCAGCTCGTGCTCGGGGCCTCCAACCCGGTCCGCGACGCCGCCCTGGTGGGCCTGTCCACCGACGGCATCCGGGTCCGGTCCAATCGCGGCGTCGCCGGCATCGACGGCACGGTGTCCACCGCGATCGGGGCGGCACTGGCCCACGAACGCAGCGGCGTCGGGGACAACCCGGCCCGCACCGTCGCGCTGATCGGCGACCTGACGTTCGTCCACGACAGCTCCGGGCTGCTGATCGGTCCCACCGAACCGACGCCGCGGGCCCTGACCATCGTGGTGTCCAACGACAATGGCGGCGGCATCTTCGAATTGCTCGAGCAGGGCGACCCGAGGTTCTCCGACGTGTCCGCGCGGATCTTCGGCACGCCGCACGATGTGGACGTCGGCGCATTGTGCCGCGCATATCATGTCGAAAGCCGCCAGATCGAGGTCGACGAGTTGGACGCGGTGCTCAACGAATCCGGCGCAGGCATGCGGGTGTTGGAGGTCAAGGCGGACCGGTCCTCGCTGCGAGGGCTCCATGCCGCCATCAAGGCCGCGCTGTGAAGTCGCTAAAAACATTGCTGCGCATTTTGATCCAAGGCCGAAACGATGAACCGCCGACCACCCCGGCGCGAATTGCGCTGCGGCTGAGCCGGATCGCCGTGTTGATCATCGCTTGTCTGGTCACGCTGCAGTCGGTGCTGCTGGTGGCCGGCGCCTGGCGAAACGACCTTGCGATTCGGCACAACATGGGTGTCGCGCAGGCGGAGGTGCTCAGCGCGGGCCCGCGCCGGTCCACCATCGAATTCGTCACACCCGAGCGAGTCACCTACCGACCCGAGCTCGGCGTGCTGTATCCGTCCGAATTAGCCACGGGTATGCGGATATACGTCGAATACAACAAAAATGACCCGAACTTGGTACGGGTACAGCACCGCAACGCGGGGCTGGCGATAATCCCGGCGGGGTCGATCGCGGTCGTCAGCTGGCTGGTCGCGATGGTTGTGCTGGTAGGCCTGGCGCTGCTCGACAAGCGATTGGACCGCCGCGATGCGGCCGAAAATGTGGACAGCAAAGCTGCATAACGCGTTAAGCAGCAGATTTCGCGCCCCGTATGCCCGTCCGCAACCTTATCGACAGGCAGTGCTGACACTATGGTCCTGTGCGCGTTGCGATCGTCGCAGAGTCTTTCCTGCCACATGTCAACGGTGTCAGTAATTCAGTAATTCGAGTGCTGGAGCATTTGCGTCGAACCGGCCACGAGGCACTCGTCGTTGCTCCCGACACCCCGCCCGGTGAACCGCCCGCCGAACGTATTCACGACGGCATCCGGGTCCACCGGGTGTCGTCGCGGATGTTCCCGAAGGTCACCACGTTGCCGCTCGGCGTGCCCAGGCCTCGACTGCTGAAGGTGCTGCGCGGATTCCAGCCTGATGTGATGCATCTCGCGTCGCCCGCATTGCTGGGCTATGGCGGGGTGCTGGCCGCGCGCCACCTCGGGGTGCCGACGGTCGCCGTTTACCAGACCGACGTTCCGGGTTTCGCCGAGAGCTACGGAATCGGAATCACGACGCGGGCGGCGTGGGCGTGGTTCCGCCACCTGCACCGCCTGGCCGACCGCACTCTGGCGCCATCCACCGCGACGATGGAATCGCTTGTCGCGCATCGAATTCCGCGGGTCCACCACTGGGCTCGCGGCGTCGATATCATGGGGTACGCGCCGTCGGCGCGCGACGAGGAGCTGCGGCGGCACTGGTCGCCGGACGGCAAACCGATCGTCGGTTTCGTTGGCCGGCTGGCGCCGGAGAAGCACGTGGAGCGCCTCGCCGGACTGGCGGCCGCAGGCGACGTGCAAGTCGTCATCGTCGGAGATGGTGTCGACCAACAAAAACTCCGATCAACAATGCCCACAGCGCGTTTCACCGGTGCCATGTACGGGGCCGACCTCGCCGCGGCGTATGCCAGCATGGACGTCTTCGTGCACACCGGCGAACACGAAACCTTTTGCCAGGTCGTGCAGGAAGCGCTGGCTTCCGGGTTGCCGGTGATCGCTCCCGACGCCGGCGGACCGCGTGACCTCGTCACCCCGTGGCGCACCGGATTGCTGCTGGGGGTCGACGAATTCGAGCAGCGACTACCCGACGCGGTGAGCCACCTGTTGCAAGAACGCGCTCGCTACTCGCAAGCCGCCCGCAAGAGCGTGCTCGCCCGCACCTGGCCCGCCATTTGTGAGGAGTTGCTCGGCCACTACACCGCCGTGCAATCCCCTATCGCCAGAGCGCGGGCCCGCATCTCGCAACGGCGCTACGCGCAAGGCGAGTGACGATTCGACGCTAGCCCTGTGCCAATTCGGCGACCGGCTGCCACTGCTCCCACGTCCGTAACCGGTTCTCGTAGTCGGCTTTTGCGGTCTGCAGCGGCGAAGCACCGAAGAACACCCGCAGCGGCGGCTCCTCGGCGTCTACGACTTTCAGCAGCGCGGCGGCCGATGCTTCCGGGTTGCCCGCAGCAGCCCAGCGCCGGCTGCGTTCGGCGTGAACGGTGGCGCGCAGCTCGTCGTAGGCGGGTAGCGGCTCGGCGGTCTTCGCCGACGGGCCGGACCAGTCGGTGGCGAAGCTGGCCGGCTCGATCAGCGTGACGTGCACACCGAACGGCGCGACCTCCTGGGCCAGCGACTGCGAGAAGCCCTCCAGCGCCCACTTGGACGCGTGATAGATGCCGACGAGGGGAAACGCGGTGATGCCCCCGATCGACGACACCTGGATGATGTGGCCGCTGCGCTGCTCGCGCAGGTACGGCAACGCAGCCTGGGTGACCCACAGGGCCCCAAACACATTCGTCTCGATCTGATCGCGTGCGTCCTGCTCGGATAGTTCCTCGACAAACCCGAACTGGCCGTAGCCGGCGTTGTTCACCACGATGTCCAGCCGTCCGAAGTGGTCATGGGCCTGCTTGACCGCTGCGAAATCCGCGTCGCGGTCGGTGACGTCGAGCCGGATGGGCAATAACGCGTCGCCATACTTGGCGACCAAGTCGTCCAGCGATGCGGTGTTGCGCGCGGTGGCGGCGACCTTGTCGCCCCGCTCCAGGGCGGCGATCGCCCACTCCCGTCCGAAGCCACGTGATGTACCGGTGATAAACCAAACTTTTTCGCTCACGCCGTTGTGTAACGCATTCGTCGGCGCACCATTCCCGAACCGGTGAGATTGGGCCGGGTAGCGTCATCGTCGTGAGTCGAGCGGCCCTGGACAAGGATCCCCGTGAGGTCGCGTCGATGTTCGACGGCGTCGCCCGTCGCTACGACCTGACCAACACCGTGCTGTCACTAGGCCAGGACCGGTATTGGCGGCGGGCCACTCGCTCGGCGCTGCGCATCGGAGTCGGCCACAAGGTGCTCGACCTCGCGGCGGGTACCGCGGTGTCCACGGTGGAGCTGGAGAAATCCGGGGCCTGGTGTGTGGCGGCCGATTTCTCGGTCGGGATGCTCGCAGCCGGCGGTGCGCGCAAGGTGCCGAAGGTCGCCGGGGATGCCACCAAGCTGCCGTTCGCCGACGGCGTATTCGACGCCGTCACAATCAGTTTCGGGTTGCGCAATGTGGCCGACCCGCGGGCGGGACTGCGGGAAATGGCCCGTGTCACCCGGCCCGGCGGTCGGCTGGTGGTGTGTGAATTCTCCACGCCCACCAACGCGTTGTTCGCCACCGTCTACAAGGAATATCTGATGCGGACGCTGCCGCGGGTGGCCCGGGCGGTGTCCAGCAATCCCGATGCCTACGTGTATCTCGCGGAGTCGATCAGGGCGTGGCCCGATCAGGCCGCATTGGCGGAGCAGATGACGCAAGCGGGATGGTCGGGCGTGCGGTGGCGCAATCTGACCGGCGGAATCGTGGCCCTACATGCGGGGCATAAGCCCCTGCGCTGACTAGTTGGGGTGGTTGCCGGCCGCCTGGACCACGCCCACCTGGTCCGGGCAGTAGTGGTCGACGGCCGCACCGAGGAACTGGAACGCCTGGCCCTGGCTGGTGCCCCGCGGCAGGTTGTGCTGGATGAAGTTGGCGGACTGGTACGCGTCGTGGTCCACGCCCCTGCCCAGCCGATCGCAGGTGATCTTGCCCAGCCACGCGAGCTGGTCCTGCGGCTGGTAGATGCCGAAGCCGTTGACGGTTTGCTTGAACGGGGCGTCGTAGTCGCTGGGTGGCGACGGAGTCCGCAGCGGCGTCGGCGCCGGCGGCGGCAGCGGCGGCGTCGTCGGGTCGGCCAGTGCCGGCGCGCCCAGCGTGATGGTGGCGGCCGCCGCCACGGCGACGCCTGCAAGCAGCTTGGTACCCCTCATTAGCCGGACTATACACCGCGATAACGACTCGCTCACGGCCGATCAGCCAAGATGAGCGGTCAACAGCCAAGCGCTGACCGACTTCAAACCATTGGGTTCATCGCGCACTCCGACGAACGGCATATCGGGCGCGTTGTCGGGGAGATTTGCGTAGATGCGGGCCGGCCGGATCTCGTCGACGACCCAGTACTTCGACACCGCGTCGCGTAGCTCGTCGGCGGTCACCGCGTTGACTGGGCCCTCGGGTGCGCCCGCTTTGTCGAAGACCAGGGCGAAGTAAGAGGCGCCGGGAGCGGCGGCGCGGCTGATCGACTGCTGGTAACCCTCGCGCGCCTCGACCGGGATGGAGTGGAACAAGGTGCTGTCGACGATGGTGCCGAACCGGCCGTCATGCCCGGTGAACGAGCTGATGTCGGCGACCTCGAAGGTGGCGTTGGTCAGGCCCCACTTCTCGGCCTCGCGACGAGCCAGGTCGATGGCGGTGGGCGAGAGGTCGAGCCCCAGGGTGTTGTGGCCGAGCTCGGCCAGTGTCAGTGAGATGGCGGCCTCGCCGCAGCCCACGTCGAGCACGTCACCGTGGAACTTGCCCTGGTCGATCAGCGCGGACAGTTCCGGTTGCGGGGCGCCAATGCTCCAGGGCGGGCGGGCGCCCGCGCCGAATTGGGCGGATTCACCGCGGTAGGCCGTTTCGAACTCGAAATCAGTTGGCTGAGTCATACCTCCAGATATATCAACCACCCTGATATATGTCAACAAAGTTGATATTGTGCGCATGTCGCATTACCGGGTAGAAAAGTTGGTTTAGCTGAACGGTGTTCGGCGATCGACGAGCCGGGAGAATCGCCCGCCGCCGCGCCACGCTCGCGCTACCCAGTCGGCATCCTCGTCGGCGACCAGATTGGCCATCACCCGCACCGCGATGGTCATCAGCGTGCTGGACCGCATCGCGATGGGCCCCGTCGCGGGCAGGAACCGCTGGAAGGTCAGCAATAGCGCCAGCCTGCGCGCGACCGAGAAGCCGCGGCCGTAGTGGTCGGCCAACAGCGACGGCCACACCTTGGACACGTCGCCTAAGTCCAGCAGCTCGGCGGCCAGCCGTCCCGTCTCCAGTCCGTAGTCGATGCCCTCGCCGTTCAACGGGTTCACGCAGGCCGCCGCGTCGCCGATCAGCATCCAGTTCGGCCCGGCCACACCGGAAACCGCTCCGCCCATCGGCAGTAGCGCCGACGAGATTGCCCGCGGCTCACCGCTAAAGCCCCACTCGTCGCGGCGCAGGTCGGTGTAGTAGGAGATCAGCGGTCGCAGCGACAGGTCGGCCGGCCGTTTCGACGTCGACAATGCGCCGACGCCGATGTTCACCTCACCGTTGCCCAGCGGGAAGATCCAGCCATAGCCGGGCAACACGGCGCCGTCGGGGGACCGGAGCTCCAGATGCGATGTCAGCCAGGGGTCCTCGCTGCGCGGGGTGGTCAGGTACCCGCGGGCCGCGACGCCGTACACCGTCTCTTGATGCCAGCGCCGGCCGAGCTTGCGGCCCAGCGGGGAGCGGGCCCCGTCGGCGACGATCAGCCGGCGGCAACTCACCTCGGTACCGTCGGCCAACAGCACCGAGGTCACCCGCGTCGATGAGTCATGGTGCACACCAACGGCTTTGATGCCAAGCATCATGCGCGCCCCGGACTCTTCGGCGACTTTGCGGATCCGGTCGTCCAGCTCTAGGCGGGCCACCGCGCTACCGGTCGACGGGAACGACGGGCCGGGCCAATCCACTTCCACCTCGCTGCCGAACCCGCTCATCCGCAAGCCCCGATGCCGGATGCGGGTGTCCAGCCAGTCGCCCAGGCCCAGCCGCTCCAATTCGGCGACCGCGCGCGGTGTCAACCCGTCGCCGCAGGGCTTGTCGCGCGGAAAGCTGGCCGAGTCGACCACGAGTACGTCGCGGCCCGCGCGAGCGGCCCAGGCGGCAGCCGCCGAGCCGGCAGGTCCGGCACCCACGACCACCACTTCGGCTCCGGAGGCCTTCGTGTCCACGCTCACCAGTATGTTGGTCGCGTGAGTACTCCGGCGAATATGGCTGGTCGGGTGAAGGCTCCCGCGACGGTGGTGGCGGGTATTGATTTTGGCGACGCCGCGTTCGCCACGACGGTGCGAGACGGCGTCGCGAAGATCGAGCAGCTCATGGATGTCGAGCTGCGCAGTGCCGACGAGATCATGACCGATTCGCTGACGCATCTGTTCAAGGCCGGCGGGAAGCGGTTCCGGCCGTTGTTCACCGTGCTATCAGCGCAGATCGGGCCGAACCCGGATGCGCCGGAGGTGACGATCGCCGGCGCGGTCATCGAGCTGGTGCACCTGGCCACGCTCTACCACGACGACGTGATGGACGAGGCCGAGGTCCGCCGCGGTGCTCAGACCGCCAATGTGCGCTGGAGCAACAACGTCGCGATCCTGGCCGGCGACTACCTCTTTGCGACGGCGTCGCGGTTGGTGTCGCGGCTGGGGCCCGACGCGGTGCGGCTCATCGCCGAAACATTCGCTCAGCTGGTGACCGGGCAGATGCGCGAAACCCGTGGTGTCGTGGAAGGCAAGGATCCGATCGAGCATTACCTGAAGGTGGTGTACGAGAAGACGGCCTGTCTGATCGCCGCGGCCGGTCAGTTCGGCGCGATGTTCTCCGGAGCCGACGACGAACAGGTCGCCCGGCTGAGCCGGCTCGGCGGCATCGTGGGCACCGCGTTTCAGATCTCCGACGACATCATCGACATCGACAGCGACTCGCACGAATCGGGAAAGCTGCCCGGCACCGATATCCGCGAAGGCGTGCACACCCTGCCGATGGTCTACGCGCTGCAGCAACCCGGGCCCGACGGCGATCGCCTGCGCGAGTTGCTGGCCGGGCCCGTCGAGGACGACGCCGCGGTGGCCGAGGCGCTGACGCTCTTGCGGGCGTCGCCGGGGATGGCCCAGGCCAAGGAATTTCTGGCGCAGTACGCCGCTAAAGCCCGCCAAGAGCTGGGATTTTTGCCCGACGTCGCCGGCCGGCGGGCGCTGGAGACGTTGGTCGACTACACGATCAGCCGGCACGGCTAGCGGGTCGTGGAACCCGGACGGTCATCCGGTGCGTTCAATTGACAGCAGTCAAGCGATGAACGAGTTCCCCCGGTCTTTTCAAGGAGGACGGCGATGACCTGGCATCCGCATGCCAACCGGCTAAAGACCTTCCTGCTGTTGGCCGGTATGTCCACGATGATCGTGTTCGTGGGCTCGCTGTTCGGCAGGACGGCGATGTTTTTGGCGTTGATGTTCGCCATCGGCATGAACGTCTACACGTACTACAACAGCGACAAGCTGGCATTGCGCGCGATGCATGCCCAGCCGGTTTCCGAACTCCAGGCGCCGGTGATCTACCGGATCGTGCGCGAGCTGGCCACCGCCGCACACCAGCCGATGCCCAGGCTGTACATCAGCGACACCAACGCGCCCAACGCGTTCGCCACCGGACGCAACCCGCGCAACGCCGCGGTCTGCTGCACCACCGGCATTCTGGACATTCTCAACGAACGTGAGCTGCGCGCCGTGCTGGGCCACGAGCTGTCGCACGTGTACAACCGCGACATCCTGATTTCATGTGTGGCCGGCGCGCTGGCGGGTGTGATCACCGCCCTGGCCAATATGGCCCTGTGGGCCGGCATGTTCGGCGGCAACCGCGATGGCGAGAATCCCTTTGCGCTGCTGCTGGTTTCGCTACTGGGCCCGGTCGCGGCGACCGTCGTGAAGCTGGCCGTGTCACGGTCGCGGGAATACCAGGCCGACGAGTCGGGCGCGTTGTTGACCGGCGACCCGCTGGCCTTGGCGTCGGCCCTGCGCAAGATTTCCGCCGGCGTGCAGGCGGCCCCGTTGCCGCCCGAGCCGCAGTTCGCCAGCCAGGCGCACCTGATGATTGCCAACCCGTTCCGTGCGGGTGAGCGCATCGGGTCGATGTTCTCTACGCATCCGCCGATCGAAGACCGCATCCGCCGCCTGGAAGCGATGGCGCGGGGCTGACGCGGCCGCTATCGCTCGCGTGATCGAGCTCGGTCGACCCGCCGCGCGATCGGCCTATGCTGGCAAGATGACCGCCCCGATACCACCGCGACCCGCTCTGACCCGGCGGCGGATGCTGCTCGGTACCGCGGGTCTCGGCGTGCTCGTCGGGAGTGGCGTAGTGACTGCAGCCAGCGCGGCCGGCGCGCCCTCGCCCAAAACATTCGAGGTCAATCACAGCGACGCGGAGTGGCGGCAACTTCTGACGCCACAGCAGTACGCCGTGCTTCGTACCGCGGCCACCGAGCAGCCCTACAGCAGCCCGCTCAACGATGAGCACCGGTCCGGGACCTTCGGATGTGCGGGCTGTGGACAGGACCTGTTCTCGTCGACCACCAAGTTCGACAGCGGCACCGGCTGGCCGAGCTTCTGGAGAGCCCTGAGCGGCGCGGTACTCGAGCAGTCGGACAACACCATGGGCATGGCGCGCACAGAGGTGCTCTGCAGCCGTTGCGGCGGCCACCTCGGTCACGTCTTCAACGATGGCCCAGCGCCGACCGGCCTGCGCTACTGCATGAACGGCGTGGCGCTGCGCTTCCGATCTGCCTAGCCCGCGCCCGGCGCTGCCGGGACCATGCGTGCGTTCTCGTTCCTTGCGTGAACCACTACACCTACCGGGTGGAATGGTCGCCCGACTACGACGACTACATCGGCGTCTGTCTCGAGTTGCCGTTCCTGCACGAACGCGCCGCAACAGCGCACGACGCGATCACCGCGATCACCGCGGCCGTCGACCAAAGACTGGTCGAAATGCGGGAGTTCGAGCGCCCGGCGCCGCCACCCCTGAGCGAACGCAAATACACCGGCACGTTCGTCGTCAGAACCTCGCGCGAACTGCATGCGCGCCTGGCCCGCGAGGCCATCGAGCAACACGTCTCGATGAACCAGTGGGTGGTTCAAAAGCTCAGCGGTCGCGAATTGCCCAGCGGCTTGGGGCTGTTCGGCCTCGACTAGAACCCGGAGCCGTGCACCTCATGGCCGGGGACTTCGGCGATCAGCCCGCTGTAGGCCTGCTCGACCGACGAACCGTGGTTGATTACGCCGTCGACCTCTCGGGCGATCGGCATGCTCAGGCCAAATTCATTGGCGAATTCCATGACGACACTGGCGGCCTTGACCCCCTCGGCGACCTGATTCATCGATGCGATGATTTCGTCGATCGGCTTGCCCGCGCCCAGTTGTTCCCCGACGTGACGGTTGCGGCTGCGCTGGCTGGTACAGGTGACGATCAGGTCGCCCAGGCCGGCCAGTCCGGGAAAGGTTTCCGGATCTCCGCCCAATGCCACGCCCAGCTTTGTCATCTCGCGCAGCGCCCGCGCGATGACCAGCGCGCGGGTGTTCTCGCCGATGCCCAGCGAGTAACCCATTCCGACCGCAATGGCGTAGACGTTCTTCAGCGCTCCGGCCATCTCGACACCGACGACGTCGTCGCTGGTGTACACGCGGAACCGCCGGGTGCGGAACAACGCTGCCAGTCGGGTGGCCAGATGTTGGTCGGGCATGGCCAGCACGGCCGCGGCGGCATAGCCCTCGCCGACCTCGCGGGCGATGTTCGGGCCGGCCAGGATGCCCGCCGGATGACCGGGTAGTACCTCCTCGATGATCTGCGACATCCGCATATTGGTGCCCTGCTCGAGCCCCTTGACCAGCGACACCACCGGCACCCAGGGTCGCAATTCCTTGCCGAGTTCGGTGAGCACGCCGCGGAACCCGTGTGAGGGCACACCCATGATGACGACGTCGGCGCAGTTGGCGGCCTCCGCGAAATCGTTGGTGGCGCGCAGGGTGTCGCTCAGTTCGACGTCATCGCCGAGGTAGCGGGAGTTGCGGTGGTTCTCGTTGATGTCCTTGGCGGTCTCTTCGGAGCGCACCCACTGCAATGTCGGCCCACGGCGTGCACAGATGGACGCCACCGTGGTTCCCCAGGAACCACCTCCAAGGACAACGACTTTGGGTTCGCGCTTCTCGGCTGCCATGGAGCCAGCGTATTGCCGAAACCTCACATTTAATAGCAGTTCACGTCGCAATAGCTCACGAAAGGTCTGGCGCCGGACAAAGCGTGGCCTAACCCGCCACGGGTGCCCGGTCGGCAACGCGGCCGAACTCCATTGCTTCGTCGATGCGGTCGAACCGGTAATCGAGGGCGTCGGCGAGGTAGTTCTGCCGCACGTTCCACGGCCGCTTGGTGCCCGATTTGGGCAGCTGATGCGCCGAGCGCTTCACGTATCCGGCCGCGATGTCCCAGGACGGCTTCTCGGCCATCGGCTCGTCGCCCAAGTGTGGGTAGGCGTGGGTGTAGCCGTGAGAAGACATGTGAGCCAACAGCTTTGCGGTGGCACGAGCCGTGATGTCGGCCCGCAGCGTCCACGACGCGTTCGTGTAGCCCACACACCAGAACAGGTTGGGCACGTCCTCGAGCATGTGCGCCTTGTAGACGAAACGCTCTCGGTGATCGACCTTTTCGCCGTCCAGGCTGATCGCGGCCCCGCCCAGCGCCTGCAGTTGGAGGCCGGTGGCGGTGACGATGATGTCGGCGTCGAGGTGCGTGCCGGTTTTCAGCGCGATACCGGTGGCGTCGACATGGTCGATCTGATCGGTGACGACCTCGGCGCGGCCCTGGGTGATCGAGTTGTACAAGTCGGCGTCGGGGATCAGGCACATGCGTTGGTCCCACGGGTTGTAGCGCGGTTTGAAGTGGACGTCGACCTCGTACCCGTCGGGCAGGCTGTCGATCGCCTTGCGCCGCAGCAGCCACTTGATCGCGCCCGGTAGCTTGCGGGACAAGAAGAAGAACACCGCCTCGGTCAAGGCGTTGTACATCCGGATTACCAGGTGAGAAGCCTTGCGGGGCAACAGAGTACGAATAACGTCGTCGAGCTTTCGGTACTTCGACGCCGACACCAGATAGGTTGGCGAGCGCTGCAGCATCGTCACTGTCGCGGCCCGGTCCGAGAGCGAGGGGAGCAGGGTGACGGCGGTGGCACCGCTGCCGATCACCACCACCTTCTTGCCGGTGTAGTCCAAGTCCTCCGGCCAGTGCTGGGGATGGACGACGGGGCCGCCGAACTGCTCGATGCCGGGGAATTCCGGGGTGTAGCCCTCGTCGTAGTTGTAGTAGCCAGAAGCGAAGAACACGAATCGGCTGCGATAAATCGTGGCGGAGCCGCCTTGGTCGACGGTGACGGTCCAGGTGTCGGTGGACGAATCCCAGTCCGCGGAACGGACATAGCTGTCGAACTGGATGTGGCGATCGATGCCGTACTTGCGCGCGGTGGCCGAGAGGTACTCGCGGATGTGCACTCCGTCGGCGACGCCCTCCTTGCGAGTCCAGGGCTCGAAGGGAAACGACAGCGTGAAGATGCTGCTGTCCGAGCGCACCCCGGGATACCGGAACAGGTCCCAGGTGCCGCCGATCCGCTCGCGGCGCTCCAGGATCGCGTACGTCATATGAGGATTGCGTTCGGCGATCCGGTAGGCCGCGCCGATGCCGGAGATGCCGGCGCCGACGATGACGACGTCGAAGTAACCGGCCCCGGCCGGTGGGCGGCCGCTGGCTTCCTGGGGAGTCACGGTCATCGTGAACCTCGCTTGCGGTGTGGGACTCGTCACTAGCGTAGGACCGACTGGTTGGTCGGATCAGCGGACCCGGTTAATCACAGCTGGCTGCTGATGTCGCCGAGGTGGTGTTGCGCCTCATGCGCCGTATGCACAGCAAGCCACCGCAACGATCGCTCGCTGGTTTCGGGGAAGTGGTAGCGAACTGTGCGGTTCCAGTCGCCGTCGGACAGCCGGCCGAGGACGTTGCCGAGCATCTGCGCGGCGTCGGCGAGTTGGCGGGCCACGTCGACAGGCTCCTGGTCGGCATACCCGTCGTGCACGGCCCGCTCGTCGCGTCCCATTGCGGTGCAGTCGGGCCGATCCACGCGCAGCGCCGCGAGCACGCGCTCGCGCTGGACAAGCAGCATGTCCCGCAGATGGCATCCGTACTCCAGCGGGGACCACTGGGCGGGTTGCCGCCTAGATCGCAGGTCAACATCGCGGCGACGCAAGATGGTCACGACCGTACCGACCCGCTCGGTGATGGCGTCCCCGGCGGTCGCGGCCCGACTGAGGTCGTAAACGAAACCGCACTGTGCACATTCATCGGTCACGGTGGCTCCATCAACACGTCGACGTGCAGGGGCGCGCATCGGTCGATCAGCCAGATTTGGTCGGCCGGACTGGCGAAGATGCGCGCGTGCGACGGGTCCTGACTAAATGCGTGGGCGCACCTGTCGCCGAAGAAGACGTAGGCCTTGGTGTCGTTGCATTGCCGCGACATCCACACCAGCCCGTCGAACCCGGCGTCATGGGCGGCCTGCGCCCAGCGCACCGTCGCGGCATACGTCGAGGCCGGGCCGGACGTGAGTTCGTCGGCGGTGACCTTGAGGCGGCGCAACGCGGTGCCGTGCAGCACGGCCACGCGCACACTTTGCTCGAGTTTGAGCCGGACCAGCACCTTGGCCGCGTACTGGTCGTAGGGGAGCAGGCCGCCGGCGGCCGGAATGTCGTGCAGCAGCGTCTCGGCGATGGCCGCGTCCTCGGTGTCCGCCGCATACATGATCGGCACCACCGGCTTGCCGAAGAAACCGAACCGGGTCCGCGCGCCGAAGCCGGGGTTGAAGTCGGTGGCGGTTCGGGTGGCCGACAGGACCCGGTAGAGCAGGTGTCCCTCCGGCAGGGCGGCGGTGACCGGGTTGAAAGGGTCCGGCGGTTGCATCACTGGTCCTGTCACCAAGACACGGCCAGGGCCTCCCCGGCGACCGCCACGACGCGGTCCGGATCAGTGGCGAGGTGGTCGACGGGCCGGTCCCCGTCCAGGTAGGTGGTGGGCGAGCAGAGCCACTGCACCAGACCCGCCTCCGACCAGCCGCTGTCGTCGGCGATCGCGAGCAGGCGTCCGATCACGGCCAACGGCTTTCCGTCCGGGCCGAACTGGAAGCCGGGATAGGAAAGGTAATTGCCCTGACGGACCGCGGCCAGCGTCTTGTTGCGGCGCGCGGTGGTGGCCAGGTTGCGCGGTGCGCTGGACCGCGACCCCATCCGCTTGCCCGCCTCGGTGCTGGTCAGCATCCCGAATTCGGCCTCGATGCGGGCATAGAGGTTCAGCTCGGCCTGAACGGCCCGCGCGACGGCGGGCTCGGTGTACACCGTGACCGACGACAGGGCGACACCGACGGCATGCACGCTCTCGCGTAGCCGCCGGTTCGCGGCGTCCAGCTCGGCAACCGTGGGGGTCATGGCAAGCTCCTACATTCGTTTCGTGCACTTCAGTTTAGTGCACGAAACGAATGTCCGGCGTTTCAAACCGCGAGCGTAACCCCGCGGCGAAAAGTCGCGCGCAATTTCGCCGTGGCGTTACGCTCGGCGCGCCCGGCAGGACCTAGCGGTAGTTCACGAACTGCAGCGCCACCTCCAGGTCGGCGCTGCGCAGCAGCGCTTGAACCGCCTGCAGGTCGTCGCGTTTCTTGCTGCTGACCCGGATCTCGTCGCCCTGGATCTGGGACTTGACGCCCTTCGGTCCCTCGTCGCGGATCAGCTTGGTGATCTTCTTGGCGTTCTCGCTGTCGATGCCCTGTTTGAGGGTCCCGGTGACCTTGAAGGTCTTGCCCGAGGCCTGCGGCTCGCCGGCGTCGAAAGCCTTCATCGAGATGTCGCGACGGATCAACTTCTCCTTGAACACGTCGATCGCGGCCTTGATGCGCTCCTCGGTGGACGAGGTCAGCTCCACGGCCTCCTCGCCCTTCCACGCGATCGTGGTGTCGGTACCCCGGAAGTCGAAGCGGGTGGCCAACTCCTTGGCGGCCTGGTTTAGCGCGTTGTCGACCTCTTGCCGGTCGAACTTGCTGACGATGTCGAACGATGAGTCCGCCATGCGATCGCCCTTCCTCGTTGCTCCTAGCCGTTTGTGAATTGTCTACCCGCTCGTTGTAACCTGCTAGGCGGCAGGTTGCCCGAGCGGCCAATGGGAGCGGACTGTAAATCCGTCGGCTAACGCCTACACTGGTTCGAATCCAGTACCTGCCACCACAGGGCAGAGGGCATTTTCGCCTACTGCAACAGGTTTGAACACCTCGGCCTTTGGCTGTAGCCCATGCATGGAGTCGGGATGGCGCGGGTCAACGAAGGTTAGGTCACGCTACCTGCGTTGTAGCGACCGGCAAGCGAGCTGTCACGGCCCCGGTCGAGTCTCACTCGCCTGCAGTTGTGGTCTCGCCCGGCGGAGCCGAGGCGGGATTATCGTCGGGGGACACATCGGTTTCTGTATTTTCCTGCTCGCCCTTTTGAGGGGGCTGTTCGTCCCCTTCTGGCGGTGGTTGCTCGGAGGTCGTCACGCTAGTTCTCCATTCCCGCGGTGATTGATGGGTGTCAGCTACCCGAGTTCAGGGCGCAGGAAACCAGGCCTTCACAGCCGTGATCCGCAAGCGTTCGTCGGCCCGTATCGGTCGACATCGAGCACCGCCGTCTTGGCCCCAGAAGTCGTTGCACCACTTGGGCGTTCACCCCGATGGTCGTGCCTCACGGTGCGAGCTGGACATGGCCCCGCGGCGGAGCCGGGGAAGGCGGCGGCGGCGACGGTGGGGGCGGCGGAGGTGCGGGGGGTGCCTCCGGTTCCGGAGCGGGTCCCTCCGGTGGGTGGGGCGGCGGCGCCAACGGCTGTTCTGCCCGAGGTGCCGGTGGCGCGACCCGCCGTGGTGGCGCGACAGGCGGCGGCGCGATCGGATTTGCCGTCGGTGCCGGCAGCGGTGGCGGCGGGTCAGGCGTAAGTTCCCCCAACGGGATTGGCCGGATAGGTCCGGTAGCGCAACAGGCTCCGTTTGGCATGTCCGCAGCAACTCGGAGCATCGGCACCGGCAAGTGTGCTGCACCGACCACGCTCAAGGCGCTGCCTAGCGCGGCGATGGGCACCGCACACACAGCCCGTATTCGACGCCAACATGGCCGTCGCGCCGCGCCCTCAATCTGCGGGTCTGCGCGAAAGCCCAGTGGTGACTCGGGGTTACAACCAGCTACGATCTTCATCATTGCAGGCGCCAGACGGCTGCGCAGTTAACGCCAGGTATCGACTGAACTTGATACCTGGCAGATGACACCGAAGAAATGGAAACCGCGCCGTGCGTACCGGCATCACCAGCCTTGCCAGCGCTCTGGCTGGCGTCTCGGTGATGCTGACCGCCGCAATTATCTGCGCTGGCGCGGCCGCTGCCGACTCCCAGGAAGATCAGTTTGTGGCGGAGCTCTCGCAACTACAGATTCCCGTCGTCGATAACGTGCCGGGACTCGTCTACCGAGCTCATGAACTCTGTGGCGAACTCGATCGCGGTACTTCGTTCCAGGGCGTAGTGGACGAGGTGACGAACACGACGTATCAAGACAATCCGTCGTTACGCATGGTTCCCGATCGGGTTACCCGTACCGCGGTCAAATTCATCACCGCATCAGTGGACAACTACTGCCCAAGCCACAAGGGCCAGCTTCCGCCTCCGTCCTGAGGCGAAACCCGCTGTGCGAGTCGTTGATTCGCGCGATCCCGGACGGTGTCTGCCACTCAGCTGCCGTCGATTTCAGCGACGATCTTGCCGAGAACTTTTCGTCCGCCGAGCCGCGCGAGCGCCTCGGGAATGTCCTGGAACGACACCGTTTCACTTACCGTGGGCTGGATGGCGCCGGCGTCGACGAATTGCGCGAGACCCCGCAGGATCTCTTCGACATGCTCACGGCTGTAGCCGGCCGCAAGCACACCAACCAGCGTCGTATTGGTCAGGACCATCATTTGGACGTCGGGGGTCGGCCACGCACCACTGGCGAAACCGACGGCCAGATGCCGGCCGTCACGAGCCAGGGCGCCCATGGCCGCAGTGCCCTGCGCACCGCCGACGGGATCGAAGACCAGGTCGACACCAGCCCAATTGGTCGCTTCTCGCAGTGCCTGCGCGAGTGGTGCTCCGTCGGCGGTGGTGTCGCCATGGGCCACGACGACGTGGTCCGCACCCAGTGACCGACAGAATTCGGCCCTCCTGTCGTCGCTGACGACGGCAAGCACCTCCGCGTGCAAAGCCTTGCCGAGTTGGACTGCCGCGATCCCGCTCCCGCCCGCGGCGCCGAGCACCGTAAGCCGTTGTCCCGCACCGAGTCCGCCCCGATCAACCAGACCGATCCAGGCAGTCGTGTTAGGAATCCAGAAACCGGCGGCGGCGGAGTCGTCCAGGCCGGGGGGAGCCGGGAAGACGTTGCTGGCATGGGCGAGAGCTTCGGCGGCGAAGGATCCATTGCCGCTGACGAAGTCGCTGACCCCCAGCACGCGGGTGCCGATCGCGATATCGGCGCCCGGCCCGACCGCGGTGACGGTGCCGACGAACTCCTGCCCCGGCGTGAATGGCAGCGGGGGTGTCAGCGGATAGGTGCCGCGACACATCAGCACATCGGGCAGTCCGAGCCCGGCCGCCGCAACCTTGATTCTGACGTGTTCGGCGCCCGGGTCCGGCGGGTCCCGGTCCACTTGGCGCAGCACATCGATCGGCTCGCCGATGCCGTGAACCTGCCAAGCCTTCACTGGACGGCTTTCTCCATGGAGCGGCACCCTACCAGCGGCGTTGGTCAAATATCTTGGTGCGTCTGCCAATACCGTTCGTTACCTGATGTTGCGAACCGTCCCATGGGTCAAATCGACCTCGGCAACCGCATGCGGCTCCCTGCGCATCGCGGGGATCTTGGTCGTCGCCGAGCTGGAACGAACGGCGCGTGCATCAGATACCGGTCGAGCCGAGTCTCTTGGTTTCCATGGTTTGTTGGTGCCCCTTGTTACGGGGTGAAAGATGTTCGGCGACAATGGTTTGCTTTAGTCGAGCGACGGCCTGGTCGGTAGTCCAGACCGCGCTGGCAAGGAATCGGAAGTTGATCAGCGCGGCTAGATAGCCGTCGCCTTCCGGCAGGCGGGGACCCGCAGTGGCGTCCTTGACGACGGCGACTTCGAAGCCCTGCTCGATGAGTTCGCGCAGATGGCCTTCGACGCACAGATTCGCGGCCATGCCGGCCAGCAGAACCTGGTTCACGCCGCGTTTGCGCAACTGCAGCACGAGGTCGTTCGACTCGGGCCCGACGATCTTGTGCGGGGAGGCGATCACGGTTCGCCCGTCGTGAATATGGTGCTGGTAGTCGGGCAGGAAGTCGGCACCGGAGCCGGCGAAGCCGTCGCTCGTGTACGCGTCCCGGCGCTCGAACATGCCGACCTTGGTCATGAATTGTTCGAGCGGATCACCGAACCGCCACTGGCTGTCGGTCGGATAGAAGTAGTGCGGCGATACCGCGACGGTGATACCCGCGAGCTTCGCGGCACTGAACAGTTCGCCGATGTGAGCGACGGTGTTGTTGTCGCGGACGCTGTCGCCGAAAACCGACCACGAAACCCCTTCGGGGCTAAGGAAATCGACCTGCGGATCGGTGACGACGAGTGCGGCGTGCCGGTGATCAAACTCGAAGTTGGACCTCGGCAGCGCGGGGTTTTGCGGTTCGGCGTAGTTGGCCAGGTCTGTCATTCGGCATCCTCCACTCACGGTAATCTACAATAGATGACCAGTCGTCTATAAATCAACAGACGGTGCCGCCGTCTGTTCGGCTGTTGCGATTCAGCTCAGCAGCGCCGGCACGGTGATGGTTTCGAACCGTTCATACGGGGCGCGACTGCGGGTCACCTTCCCGCGCAGGGCCGCGCCTTCCCACGATTCGATCAGCAGGGAGGCCAGTTCGTCGGCACCGACGTCCGCTCGGACGTCGCCGGCGCTGTCCTGGCCGGTGCGTACACAAGCGGTGAGCGCCGCGTCCCAGCGGTCGAGAATGCGGACAAGTTCGACGCGTACCCGTTCGCTGGAACCGCCGAGCTCGAGTGCGAGGTTGCCGACAAGGCAGCCGAGCAGGAACTCGCCTGACTCGTGTTCGTCGGCCAGCGCATGGAAGAAGCGGGTGATTCGCTCCCGGGCCAATCCTTCCGCGCCAAGGATTGGCAGGAGCCGCGCTTCGATGTCGGACCAGTAGTGATCGAGGATCGCGGCCGCGAAAGCCTCTTTGCTGGCGTAGTAGGCGTAGAACGAGCCCTTCGGCACGCCGGCCGCATCGGTGATGTCCTTGACGCCGCTGGCGGCAAAGCCACGCGCATGCACGAGGTCGAGTCCCGCGGCCAGTAGGCGACGGCGCACCTCAGGGTTCGGCGGCCGTGGCATGCCATCGATATTAGCCGACCGGTCGCCTATCTTCGGTCGATCGGGCTAGCTGCGAGCTCCGGGTCCATCCACTACCAAACCCGAGCAGCCACTACGGCACCGGATTCGGTGGATGATCCTTCCGACCGTGTCTCCCCGCGAGGAGTACTGGTACCAGACCAGGGCATCGGCGAGCCCATGGCACTTGCGGCATTTGTCGGTTTCACGTTTGTACATTGGCGTCCTCCATCCTGAGGAGCGGGGGGAATCGTCCAACGCTGGGCGACATGAATTTAAATTACACCAGCGTAATTCGTTCGGCGCTTTCCCGCGCCGAGAGGCTTATAACTTTAGCGGCTGGACGCCATCCCCGCAGCTCAGATCGGACGTGGAGGATGCCTAGCTGCTCGAAATGCGTCCCTAACCGTCGGTGGATAGCGTCGATATTGCCGCGCCGACGAAGGGGAAAACGGATGCCGTTGCGCAACCGTCAAGCTCCGTCGATTGCCGGGGGCTACGGCGTTGTGTGGAATGGCTATTGCTGCAACAGGTATCGGGGCGAGCGCGACCCGGGGGCCCACCGGCCGATGCCGGAGTGGCGCACGCTGCCGGTCACCACGTCGATGTCGCACACCGACGACGTAACGGCATTTCGCAGCGCGCGAAAGTCTAGAACCAGGGACCGGGGTAGTGGCCGTCCTGGTCTTGCACCATGACGATTTCCTTGCACTCTCCGCCTGCGGTGGTCTCGCCGCGGCAGACCAGCGTCCATCCCGATATCCGCTCGAAAGGCCGGATGGACCAGTTTGTCGCGACGGGATCGGGCGCGGGCAAGGCGAGCACGGAGTAGGTTCCGCCGATGTTGGTGATGTAGAGGTGGTCGCCGAAGAATGCCATTTTGGAGATCGGCATCTTCTTGGCGTCCTCCCGATTCTTCAGCAGGTCCCAGTGTTGGGTGCGCAGGTTCCACACTCCAAAGCCGAACTGCGAATCAGCCGACTCCCGACCATCGACGAAGAGCTTTCCGTCCGACAGCGTCGCGGCCAATCCGCCGCCGGAGATCCGGTCGGAATCGCCAACCTTGATGACGGCCTTGGCGTTCAGGTCGAAAAACATGGTCGACACGACCGTCGCAGAGTCTCGACGGGTGATCTTCACCAATTTGTCAGGCCCGTCGGACAATTCGGCGTCGACGGTGACCACCTCGTTGTCCTGATAGATCGCTTCGCCCGACGGGCGGCGCAGCTCCGCACCAGACGTCTTGCCGGCTTGCGTGTTTCGTTGAAACGACAACACGTCCGGCCAGACGCGACCGGGGGCAGGGTCGTTCCATGCCATGGACAAATCAGTGTCGGAAAGAATGACGGTTCGTGGCAGTGAGGCGGTGGCATGCCCATCGGTGAACGCGTTGAGCCATGCCGCGCCGGATGTCGTTGCGCCAAGCCGCCATTGCTTCGCTTCGGTCAATTTCAAGTCGGGAGTCGGTGGTTGCAGATCTTTCGTCGCGACCTGTTGTCCGGTCTTGAAATCGACGGCGTATGCGGTGGTTTCGGTTACTTCGGGCTGCGGTGCCTGCGCCGATTTCAGCGTCGTCACCACGTAGACGACTTTCAAGTCGTCCGCTGTGCCCGATAGTGCGCAGATGGCTCCGCTGACATTCTCACCGGGGGGAATCGCGGGTAGGGCCGGCGCCACGTATTGCCCTGTTTTCGTATCGAATATCTTGGGGCGAATATCCTCGAGTGCAGATTTGCTGACGGAGAATTCCTCGGGGCAGCCGAAGTAAGCCGTTCCGCCATAGCTTTTCCAGTCCTTCTCCAGCGGGCCGGTGATCGGTGGCGGTGGCGGAATCGAACTCGTGGTGGTCGTCGACGCAGAGGTCGAGGTCGTTGGTGTTGGCGCTGGTGGAGATGCCGTCTCCGAACAGGACGCAATGGCCAGGCAGACCGCCGGCCCGAACAGGGCAAGCCGATATCCGGACATGCTTCGCCCCGTGCACCCACGCATCAGTAACCCCCGTTAACTTCGTGTAACCAAGCAGCGTAGGGCGGGTTCGCTGGCACCGCGAATCGTGCGGTCTTTCTCACAAGAGCGCGATCACGAAACCGGTTGCGCCTCCTGAAATGTCCATGTCCCGCGGCACCAGCTCGCGGATGTGAAGGAACTTGTCGAACCCGGCTTCCCTGACCGCATTGCCGAAACACAGGCCGGTTTCGGCTCGGACGACGTTGTCTGGTGACACCGGCACCGCGCCGTCGGATGTCTTGCGGTCTGCCACCATTCGGACCCTACGCGGGTAACCGACGGATGACTATGGTGCCGCTTCGAATTCGATGGGCAGCGTTGTCGGTCCACTCAGGGTCGCCATGGGTTTCCATGGCACCGGTCCGGCGGTGCGCGGATTCACCAACCGTTGGGTGAGCACGCTGAGTGCCTCGGCGATTTCGCGCCTGGCCAGGTTGGCGCCCAGGCAGTAGTGCGCGCCACCGCCGAACGTCAATATCGCGGGCGCGCCCTCGCGCGTGATGTCGACGCGGTCGGGGTCGTCATAGACGGCCGGATCGCGGTTGGCGGCAAGGGTATTCAGCAGCACCGCCGTGCCGGCGGGAAACAGGTACCCGTCGATCTCGGCGGGTTCGCTCACCAGGCGAAGGGTTGCGCAGACGATCGGCGAATGCCGCATGGTCTCCTCGACCGCGGGCATCGCCAATTCGGGTCGCTCCCTGAGCAGCTCCCACTGATCCGGGTGTTCGCAGAGCACTTGTATCGCGGCGGCCACCTGATTCCGGGTGGTGTCCGTCCCCGCCAACAGCAGGCCCCCGGCGAGCATGCGCAGCTCGGCGGCGTCGAGGCGGTCACCGTCGTCCTCGGCGCGAATCAGGTCGGACAGCAGGTCATCGGTCAGGCTGTGCCGGCGCCGGGCGACCATGTCGTCGACGTAATCGTCGAGCTCGCCCCAGGCGCGCATGACGTCCGGCTCGATTTCGCTGACGTCGACGGTGAAGCTGAACGCTTTGAAGACCTCGTCGGCCCACAGTGAGAACTGCTGCCAGTCCTCGCGGGGCGCCCCGAGCAACGCGCAGATGATCGGAACGGGATAGGGGCGTGCGATGTCGGTGACGACGTCGCAACGGCCCGCGTCGGCCACCCGATCGACCAGACCGTTCATCACGTCGACCATCGTGTCGTGCAGCCGCAGGGTCGCCCGAGGGGTGAACGCCTTGGACGTCAGGCTGCGCAGCCGATGATGGGCGTCCCCTTCCAGGCACAGCAGGCTGTTGACCACCTTGTCCCACAACGGTCCCGACGTGATGCCCTGGACGAGCAGGTTCAGGCCGGGTGGAATTTGGAAACGGCTATCGCGCAATATCGATCGGACCAGCTGGTAGGAGAGCACTTCGGGCCCGTACGGTCCCAATGCGATCGGGGCCTGCTGTTGTGCGGCCCGAAGGCGTGGATAGATGTCTGCCGGTGTTTCCACAGCGTCGTACGTGACCGCGGGGAGGTCCGCGTCGAAAACACTTGCGGGAGCGGTACCGACGGCCATGGTGTTCTCCTTAGCCCGGGACCCGCGACGCGAAGCTCGCGGACAACTTTCAGATAATGTATGGCCACGTTGTACAGGTGTCAACGAGGCGCGAGTTGGCGGCATTGTCAACCGCGGCCGCTTACAGCGGCAACGAATGTGCTCTTCGGGGATGGCGGGCGGTGAGGAGACGCTAGCGCTCAGACGCGGCTGGGCATACACATCAGACCAAGATGTCGGCTATTTGCCGTGCGGGTCGCTGGCATTGAGCGCCGCGATCACCTGGTCGTAATCACCGCGGGCCTCGCCGTAGCGCAGGAACTTGACGCGCTCCACCTGGATCTCGTTGCCTTCGGGATCGTTCTCCAAGAGCTGCATGACCTCGTCGAGAAATTCGTCCAGCGGCATCGCGGCCTCGTTCTGGCTTTGTCCGGGCATCAATTCGGTTTGCACGGACGGCGGGACAAGTTCTTTGACCTGCACCGTGGAGTCGGCCAGTTGCAGCCGCAGCGACTCGCTGAGCATGTGAATGGCGGCTTTAGAGGCGTTGTAGCTGGGGGTGACCCGCAGCGGCGCGAAGCCCAGGCCCGACGAGACGGTGATGATGGTTGCTGCCGGCTGCTTTTGCAGGTGCTCGACGAACGCCGCGATCAGGCGGATGGGGCCGAGCACGTTGGTGATGATCGTCGATTCGGCGGACTCGAGAAACGTGTCGGGGTGATGCCAGTCCTCGATTTTCATGATGCCCGCCATCGTGATGACGACGTTGAGGTCGGGGTGACGCCCGATCACCTCATCGGCCGCCGAGCGCACACTGTCGGCGTCGGCGGTATCGATCTGCACCGTGTCGAAACCGGGATGTTCCGCGGCGATCTGCTCGAGCAACTCGGTCCGCCGGCCCCCGACGATGACGGTGTTGCCCTTGGCCTGCAGCCGCAGTGCCAGTGCCAAACCGATGCCGCTGGTCGAGCCGGGAATGAAGATTGTGTTGCCGGAGATGTTCATGCGCTCCCCTTTCCTGGTGTAGGTAGAGCTTGCCAATTCGGCGGGCGCTGCGCGAGTCCTCGGCAAACTCAGGATCGGAATTTTCCTGGCCGCTTTGGTTCGGGCGGCACGCCGGGTTCGGCTCGTTGACCCGCACCTGGCGGGGCCGGGTGCGGGATCGTTTGGTCGTCAACGCCGAAGCGCACCGCGCAATGGAGTCGGTGATGCCTAGCTCGCGTTCGAGCTGGACACCGCGGGGGTCTCGTGCGCGCCGAGGTTGGTCGCCGCGGTGATAACGGCCCGTTCGATCTGGCGAAGCGCGTGCACCGCGGTGAGGAATCGTCGGGTGTCGGGACGCGGTGCGTCCGCGTTGTCCTGATGGCGAGCCAGGGCCTCGGCGGCGTCGAGCGCGTCGGTCGTGGAGTTGACCGTCGCCGCGGCCGCCCCGCCGACGAGCGCGACCAGTGCGTCGATGTTGCGCCGCGTCTGGTCGGTGGCGGCGGTGAAGGCATCAACGAGCTCTTGTGATCCGACGGGGTCCTGGTAGCGCTCGCTGCTGCGTGCCAGGCTTCGTCCGTAACGATCGCAGGCCGTGAAGATGTTCAGGCCACGCCGAATGCTCCGACGCCCGGCAAGACCGGCCACGCCCGCCAGGAGCGGCTTGGCGGTAATCCGGAATTGCTGCAGCTTTCGGTCGAGCTCGCGTGCTTGCTCGGTCGGGCTGACGGGCTCGTCCTCGCCGAACATCGTCGCGGTGGAGGTCTCGATCAGTGCGGTCAACGCCGTCAGGAAGGCGAGGGTGTCCTCGCGGATCGTGGTTCTGGTGTTCGTCGGCAACACCAGGATCGCGACGGTCACCCCGATCACGGCGCCGATCGCGGTCTCCTCGATGCGCAACATCAGTACGCCGAAAGAGAATTCGCCGAGCAAGCCGTAAAGCAGCGCCAGCATGGTGGTGATCCAGAAGGTCATCAGGCTATACGTGACGGTCATGAAATAGAAGGCGCAGAACAGGCAGACGAAGACCGCCGCCAGCGAAGCGGTCTTGTCGCCGGCGAACAGCGTGGCCGCCAGCATGCCCGACGGCACACCCAGCATGGTGCCGAGCAGCCGCTGCCAGCCCTTGGTCAGGGTTTCGCCCCACGAGTTTGTGCCGGCGAAGATGACGAATGCCGCGATCACCGCCCAGAACCAACGGGAGGGCGACACCAACTCGCCGGTGACGATGGCCAATGACGCGGCGATCGTCACCTGAATGGCCTGCCGCGTGGTCTGCGACAGCCCGCTGCCCGCTTTCTCGGCACCGGCGTCGTCTTCTTCCGGAAGAGCGTCGGATTCCGGCGGCTTCGTGGTGCCGGTGTCTTCCACCGCGCCGCTGGTGGCCCGCTCGACGATGGCGCGGATTTCGGCAGTTGCGTTGGCGGCGTTGATGATTGCCAGCGCAAGGCGGCGTACCGCGGCTTCACCGGGGTCGTCGTCGGCGGTGGGCCGCGGCTGCTCGTCGAGAACCCGCTGGGCGTGATCCGCGGCCAGCTGCAGGCCACCGGGCGCCGGTATACGGATCGCCCGCGCGAGTTCGGTGAGCGCCCCGACCAGTTCGAGGCGCGTGCCGACCGGGATGGCGGCGGGATCTTCCGTGATGACGGTTGCCACCGTGCGTCCGGCGTTGGCGACCCATTCGATGGCGAGTTCGGCGTCGAACAACCACGGAGCCAGTTGCTGGCTGGTCACGCCGGGCCACAGGATGGCGGGATGGGCCTTGTCCTCGATCTGGCTCTGCACCATCAGGGCGGTTTCGTTGAGCCGAATAGTGCGGGCCCGCATGTGACGTCGTTGCCGTTCGTCGAGCCGGCCGGTACGAACCGCCTCGGCCGTGGTGCCGACCAGGATGGCCATCCGAGCGCGCAGCGCCCGAATCGTGGCGCGCAGCACACGTTCTGGCCGATCGGGCAGTACGTAGGTGCTCATCACGAACGTGCAGACCGTCCCCACCACGACAGCGCCGATCATCCACGGCAACTCCGAAATAGCCGCTCGCAGATACAAAGTGAAGAAATAGGCCATGAACGCGACCATGCCGAGTGCCCGGCCCCGGGGCCCGAAGCGGCGGACGTAGACCGCGACGAAGACGACCACTACGAAGACGGCGTCGGCCGCAACCGCGTGCGGCGCGAGCAGCGCGGCCGCGGTGATGGACAAGGCGGCGGGTACGGGCAGCAGCGCCATCGTGATTCGCTGCTGGCGCGGGTCCGGCTCGTTGACGGATCGGGCCGCGATCATCGTGATGACGACGCCCAGCAACGCGACGGTCAGGGGTTGCCCCGTCGCCCGGGTCAGCACGAAAAGCATCGCCAGCGAGCACGCCAGCGCCGCCGTCGTTCGCGTTGCCGTCCGCAGTCGCAGCAATCCAGGATCGGAGCCGATCCACCAATTTCGGGCGCGCTCGTAGAGCACCATCGCCGATTCGCGAAGACCGCCCGACGGGGGAAAATCCACACCGTCCGGCCGGGCATCTGCAACGCCACGCTCAGGCGCGCCGTCCTGACCCGACACCCGCACCGCCTCTCTTCTGCTCTTGCTACGGACAGCACCCCGCGCACCACGCTAGTCTTCGTGGTCGTGACTGCGCCGACGCGGGCGAAGCTGGCCGACGGCCGTGACCTCTTGTTCTTCACGTTGCCCGGGCACCGGCCGGCGCCGGTCACCGATCGCAGGCCCCTGCCGGAGTTCGTGCCGAACCAGTCGCAGCTGCGGTTCGACCGGTCGACCGGACAGTGGGTGATCGTCGCCGCACTGCGCCAGGACCGCACCTACAAGCCGCCCGCCGACCAGTGCCCGCTGTGTCCGGGGCCGAGCGGACTGACCAGTGAGGTGCCCGCGCCGGACTACGACGTCGTCGTTTTCGAGAACCGGTTCCCGAGCCTCTCGGGCTCCGGCCAGCCGATGGGTGCGCCCGCCGGTGACGAATTTGTCTTGGCAGCAGGACATGGCCGGACCGAGGTGATCTGTTTTTCCAGCGACCACACCGGGTCGTTCGCGGAGTTGGCACCGGTTCATGCCCGGCTGGTTGTCGAGGCGTGGCGGCACCGTACCGCCGACCTGATGGCCGCACCGGGCATCGAGCAGGTGTTCTGCTTCGAAAACCGCGGCGAGGAAATCGGGGTGACGCTGGCCCATCCGCATGGTCAGATCTACGGCTACCCCTACCTGACACCGCGGACGGCAGCCATGCTGGGTCAGGCCCGCGAACACCGAATGCGGTACGGCGGCAACCTCTTTGCTGACTTGCTGGCGCGCGAGGTCGCCGACGGCAGTCGCGTCGTCGCGCGCACCGAGCTGTTCACGGCGTTCGTGCCGTTCGCGGCCCGCTGGCCGGTCGAGGTGCACATCTACCCGAACAGATTCGTGCACAATCTCATCGAACTAACCGACGACGAAATCGACGCGTTCGCGCGGGTATACCTAGACGTGTTGGGTCGGTTCGATCGGATGTATTCCACTCCGCTGCCCTATATTTCGGCGCTGCACCAGTTCGCCGACACCGCGGCTCAGGCAGATGGCTACTTTCACGTCGAATTGATGTCGATCCGGCGCAGCGCCACCAAGCTCAAGTATTTGGCGGCTTCCGAATCGGCGATGGACGCGTTCATCAGCGACGTCACGCCCGAAAGTGTGGCCCAGCGGCTGCGGGGGCTCGCGTGACGATCCGGTACGCCGCGCCGGGGCGGATCAACCTGATCGGCGAGCACACCGACTACAACCTCGGGTTCGCGCTGCCGATCGCCCTCCCGCAGCGCACGGTCGTGACCTTCACCCCCGACCGCGGCGACGCGATTACCGTCAGCAGTGACCGCGCGGCCGGCGCAGTGCGCATTCCGCTCGGCACCGCTCCCGGTGACCTGCACGGCTGGGCCGGTTACGTCGCCGGGGTGATGTGGGCGCTGCGCCAAGCGGGTCACCGGGTGCCGGGCGGCGCGATGTCGGTCACCAGCGATGTGGAGATGGGGTCGGGCTTGTCTTCCTCCGCCGCGTTGGAATGCGCGGCGCTGGGCGCGATCACCGCAGTCGCCGGGGTCCACATCGACCGCAAAGAACAGGCGCGGCTGGCCCAGCGCGCCGAAAACGAATATGTCGGTGCCCCAACGGGTTTACTAGACCAACTGTCCGCACTTTTCGGGCAGCCGTCGACCGCGATGCTGATCGACTTCCGCGATGTGACTGTCGAGCCGGTGGCCTTCGACCCGGACGCGTGCGGCGTCGCGCTGCTCCTGATCGACTCCCGGGCGCGGCATCGGCATGCCGGCGGCGAGTATGCGGCCCGGCGTGCGTCGTGCGAGCGGGCGGCGGCCCAGCTTGAAGTGTCGTCACTGCGCGAGGTTCAAGACCGCGGGCCCGCGGCGTTGGCCGCAGTTACCGATCCGATCGACCTCCGTCGGGCCCGGCATGTACTGACCGAAAACCGACGCGTTATGGATTTCGTTGCTGCGCTGCATGATTCGGACCTCGGCGCGGCCGGTCAGATCATGACCGCCTCGCACGCGTCGATGCGCGACGATTTCGAAATCACTACCGAGCACATCGACCGGATCGCCGACACCGCGGTCCGCGCGGGTGCCCTGGGCGCGCGGATGACCGGCGGCGGGTTCGGGGGCTGTGTGATCGCCCTGTCACCCACCGACCGGGCGGAGGTGGTCGGCGAGGCAGTGCGACGAGCAGTCTCTGATGCCGGGTTCGGCGAGCCGGTGATCACCCGCACGCGTGCCGGCGCGGGCGCGGGGCCGGCCGGGTGATGGCTACTCGGCCGGGGTCAGCCGAACCGCGCCGAGGTGCATCCGGTCGACCGCCTCGCCGAACTCGTCCAGAGTCGGGATCCGCTGGTCACGGAATTTCAACCCGAGCATGGTTCGCGCGCGCCGCAGTCCGTAGGAATCGACGCATCGCTTGTAGAGATCGGAAACGATTGCGCGGTCCCGGAGGAGCTCGCCGCGCATCGCGGTCGTCTTGCCGTCGTAGACGACCTGGGCCGGCGCACCGCCGCGGAAGTTCTGTTTCCACGCAGCACCGGTAAGCGCGTAGAGATCGCCGTCGATCACATGCGCGCTCACCGGAACTTTGAACGACCGCCCCGTCTTTCGCCCGGTGAAGCTCAGTACCATCAGCCGCTTGCCCGCGGGGCCGGCCAGCGGGGTGCGCAGCAGCAGGCCCAGCACCGGGTTGACGAGTTTGAGCAGGGCCGAGGGCGGGTGCCCGGCATCGATCGCGTACGACTGTTCTGCCATGCACACACCGTAAGACCAATCGCTACAGCGAGGCGAGGATTCGTTCTACGAGGCTGCCTCGGCACGAATGTGCGGCTGGCCGCACACTCGTCGGGATTCGGGTGCGTGGTTTCAGGCCGGCTAGGTTGAGCAGCCTGGTCCGCGCAAGATCGGCGCGAGCTGGGCCAGCGGAATGTGTGGCGCGACGGAGCCGGGCGAAATCCCGCCCGGGCCGCGTTCTGCCGGCAGGTACAGCACGAGGTCATCACCGTCCAACGCCCAGGCCTGATAGTTGTCGGCCAAAGCGCCCTCGGCGTGGTCGGGTTCGAACTGCTCAACCTGGAACGGCGTCCCGCTCAGCGCCTGCTGCACAAAGGGATGCGCGATGGGCGGGATCGCCGTCAGCGGGTCCACCCCGGGGCAGAGCAGATCGGCGAGTTGCAGCTGACGTTTCGCGTCGAAGGTGAAGGTGGTGATCGCGGCGCTGGGGTGGGGCATGCTGCTGAAATACCAATCCGACTGGAATACCACCGTTTTCGTGCCCGGCGTATGCGTGAAAACTTGCGAGGTGAGGTTGGCGTTTCCCGCCCCGTTGGTGTCTGTTTCGCCGTAGTCGGTGAAGAATTTCCGGACGAATGATGTCAGGACCGGGCCGTCCGGCGGGTTGTCGACGAGGTCGACAGGGTACGCGGCGGTCACCTCGAGGTGCGCACCATTGACGTCTTTGCTCAATTTGCACTGTGCGGCTTTGGCGTCCCACACCCCGTGCACGTCGTTGCAGAGGCGACTGGGAACCGGGGTCGGGCGGACCGCTGGAGTGCCCGGGCCGGGGTGCGAGGTGTGGCATCCACATGCGACCAGCACCGTGGCTACCGCGATGGCCAGGCGGCTTGACATCGCCCTACCTTAAAGGCGCGATCGGGCGGCTCGTCGTGCTGTCAGGGGTAATCGTCGTCTGGCCGGCGCCTGGGCTGGCCACGCGGAATGAGATGAGCCGACATCGCCGGGCAAAGTTGCTGGTCGGGTCGGCTAAACCATGTCGTTGTCGGCCAGCCAGCGCATCACCGGCCAGCCGATGAAGACCGGCAGCCAGCAGGTGAGCACCCGGTACAGCAGCACCGACGGCACTCCGACGGCGGCGGGCACGGCGAAGGCGGCCAGCCCACCGATCAACGCCGCCTCGACGGCACCCACCCCACCCGGTGTCGGCGCGGCCGAGGCCAGGGTGCCGCCGACCATCGTCACCACGGTGCAGGTAACGAACGTCGCGCCGCCGCCGAAGGCCTGGACGCTGCACCAGAGTGCCAGCGCTGCACCGAGAGTCGTTCCGGCGCAACCGAGTACGATCAGCACGAGTCGCTTGGGCTCACGGACGAGCTCGATCAGGTCCTTGGCCACCTCCTGCAGCCGCGGGCGCACCGCGGTCGCCAGCCAGCTCCGGAGTATGGGCACGAACAGAAACGTCCCCACAATGCCGAGGGTCACGCCGGCGATCAGGTAGAGCACCGTGGCATCCGGCACGAAATGCGAGAGGTCCATCGAAGCGCCCGCCACGGTGCTGAACAAAATCAGCAATACCAGGTGCATGATCACCTGCACCGATTGTTGCAGCGCCACCGCCGCGGTGGCCCGCATGACGGACAGACCGCTCTTCTGCAGAATCCGGGTGCTCAGTGCCAGCCCGCCAACTCCCGCCGGGGTGGTGGTGGCGGCAAAGGTGTTGGCTACCTGGGCTATCGATAGCTTCCAGAAGTTCACCGTCCCGTCGGTGCAGGCCCACAATGCCGCAGCAGCGCCCACATACGTCGCGGCCGAAACAAAGATGCCCAGTAGCGCCCACCACCAGTTCGCCGTTCGGAGTTCGGAAAAGAACGTCGGCACGGTGCTGATGAAGGGGTACGCGACATAGACCAGCGCGCCGAGCAAGACGAGCTGAACGACCTGGCTGCGGGTGAAGCGGGTGATGGTCTGCTTCTGTATCTCATCCGCACCGGTTTGCGACTTGACTTCGGCCCGGGCGGCGGAGATGACGTCGGCCGCGTCGCCCACCGACTGTCGGACTCGTTTGGGCACAGCGGATTTGGTGAGCCGACGGGAGGCGGTCAAGATGCTGTCTTTGCCGAACGTGTCGATCGCCGCCCGCACCGCGGACTTCGCGTCGTAGAGCGCCGACGTCGTCACCAACAGCTGGGCCAGATCCGATTGGAGTTGGATGTCGGTGGCGCCGTACTCGGCGTTGCCGAAGCCGCCGAAGAGCACCGTGCCGTCGTCGACCGTGATCTCGTTGCAGCGCAGGTCGCCGTGTGAGATCTGATAGTCGTGCAGCTTTCGCAGTGATTCCCACACCCGCGCGACCGGCGTCGTCTTTGTGCATTCGTCGAGCGGGATTCCCCGGACGGGCCGGTGCGCGTACAGCGTCCATCCCCGATCCAGAGCCGCGAAGGCGATCGTCGACGTGTTCGCGACGCCGGCCTCACCGATGGCGATGGCCATCAGCGCGCGATGCTCGACGGCGCGACGCATCGAGGCCTGCAGGGGTGCGGTCTCGGCGTCGCGCAGCCGCAGCTTGCGCCAGAGCTCGCGCAGCGCGCCGCCGCTGCGTTGGTGCGGGCCGTACAACTCGATCGCCGCCGTCGACGCGGGATCCCCGGAATCGGTCGACAGCACAAGCGGACCGGGTCCGGCGGGCCGGATCACCATCAGCCGCGACACGACGAATCCCCGTTTGGCCATCGCCCGGACCGCGCCCACCAGCGGCACCTCCAGCGCTGGAGTGCCGACGGCCAGCACCACCACCGCGCCGACGAACCAGCCCACCGCCAGCCCTACCAAAGACCGGGCGGGGACGATGGCGCTGATGACGAGGTGAATCGGCACGAAGGCGAGTAGCAGCGTCCACCACCAGTGCCGCCAACGCGCGGGTAGCCAGGGACCCGACACGGTCAGCACCGCGGCCAGCATGGCGATCCAGCGGGGATCGTCGAGGACCTGGGCCGGCAGCGTGCTCAGCCGGTCCGAGACATCGAAGTGCCATCGGGGGGCGGCGATACGGTTACTGCTGATCGACAACGGCAGTGCCGCGAGAATCGCGGCAGCCCCGTAGGCGCCCAACAGTTTCCATTGCCGAGCGACGATCAGGCCGATCAGGATCATGAACGGCAACGCCAGAATCGCGAATCCGTACAGCAGGTAAACCACATCGGATTGCGTGGGTGACAAGACCCCGACAATTTCGGAGACCGATTTCTCCAGCCGGATCCAGCGCGGGCGGGTGATCAGCGAACCGGTGATCACCGAAGCGAGAAAGGCGGTAGCCAGGATCAGCCGCAGAATGTCATTGGTCCGCCGGTTCACCGGTTGCAGCAAGCTGCCCGAAACGCTGATGTCGCGCCCGTCAACTCGCATGGCCATGATCCTTCGAGATCCCTGGGACCGGGGGTCGCGCTGTTAGCGGCCCGCCGACAACTTAACCGGATACCTCCGGGCAAGCGTGCATGAACCTGGTGGACAGCTTGTTCACCTGCGGGTAAACGGTAGCCGGGAGGCCCCAACGGACACAGCCCGCGGACAGCTTGCTCACGTAGGGTCGCCCAAGGCATGTGTCAACCGGGAGGATGTGAGCGTGGCCAGAACCGATAACGACAGCTGGGAGATCACCGAGAGCGTGGGGGCGACGGCGCTGGGCGTCGCGGCATCCCGCGCGGCGGAGACCGAGAGCGACAATCCACTGATCCGTGACCCGTACGCGCGCGTCTTCCTCGACGCCGCCGGCGACGGAGTGTGGAACTGGTACTCAGCCCCGCAGCTGCCCGCCGAGCTCCTCGAGGCCGAACCCAATCTGGCGCAGCAGATGCAGGCGATGGTCGGCTACATGGCTTCCCGGACCGCTTTTTTCGACGCGTTTTTTCTGGATGCGACGACGGCGGGCATCTCCCAGGCGGTGATCCTGGCGGCGGGCCTGGACGCGCGGTCGTGGCGGTTGCCGTGGCCGGACGGAACGACGGTCTACGAACTCGACCAGCCCAGGGTGCTGGATTTCAAAGCCTCGACGTTGGCCGAACACGGGGCAGAACCCGCCTGCAACCGGGTCGCCGTCCCGGTTGATCTGCGCCAGGATTGGCCGAAGTCGTTGCAGGAGGCCGGTTTTGACGCTTCGGCACCGAGTGTCTGGTCGGCCGAGGGGCTGATGCCGTATCTGCCGGCCGCGGCCCAGGAGCTGCTGTTCGAGCGCATCCAGGGGCTCACTGTCACCGGCAGCCGGATCGGCGTGGAGGCGCTGGGGCCGCAGTTTTTGGACCCCGAGGCACGGGCGCGCCGGCGGGAACGGATGGATCGCGTCCGCGCGGCGTTCGCGAAAGCGGACCTGCAACGCGACGTGCCCAGCACCGACGAACTGTGGTACTTCGAAGAGCGCGAGGACGTGGGCGAGTGGTTCGGTCGCCACGGCTGGGATGTGACGGTGACCCCGTCGCTGGAACTGATGGCCGGGTATGGCCGCAGGCCGTCCGAAGAGGTCGAGAATGACGTCCCCGGGAACCTGTTCGTGGCCGCGCAGCGCTCGGCAAGGTAGCGGACCGCCGCCGAATCTCATCGGCGTAGCTGCGAACTCATCAGCCCTACAGCGGGTGTTCGTGTCGATGTAACGGCTGGTTAGACCTTGATGGCGAATGCTGTGGGCGAAACCGACGCCGTCAATTGGGGTGGGTCGGAGTGGCGACACGCCGACAGGAGAAGCCATGAGCATTGCCAAGGTCGCGCCCGGCGCCATCACCGCGGGCAAACCGATCGAGATAGCGTTTTCGGGACGATTTGGTTTTGGTATCTACCGCTGGGCTTACCTGCCGTTCGACGTGCCGCCCGGCGTGCAACAAATTCGGGTGGCCACCTCCCACGACTTCGGTGTGGGTGGCCCGGCACGAAATGTGTTGGATCTAGGGATGTTTGGGCCGGCCGGCTACGACATGGGTAATGCGGCCGGGTTCAAGGGCTGGTCCGGCGGCGCCCGCGACGGCTTTGTGATCTCCAGTGCCTATGCCACGCCCGGTTACCTGGCCGGCCCCATCGAGCCGGGCGTATGGGCGGTGGCGCTGGGCCCCGTGGTCCTCAGTCCGTGGGGGATGGCATGGCAGGTGCGGGTCACGCTGGACAGCGACCAGCCCGCCACGCCACCCGCGCCGCCGGTCGCGCCGGACGGTTTGCCGACGGCGTTCATACCCGCCTCGGTCGGTGGTGCGCGCTGGTACCGCGGCGACCTGCATCTGCATACGGAGCATTCCGACGGTGAGCGTGATCCCGCTGAGCTGGTGTCGGACGCGCACGCCGGCGGGCTCGACTTCATCGTTTCGACCGAGCACAACACCAACTCGGCCAACCGGGTTTGGCCCGCGTGCCGCACCGGATCGCTCCTGGTGATTCCGGGCGTGGAGGTCACCACCCGCCACGGTCATTGGCTCGCCGTCGGCCTGCCTCCGCGCGGCTGGGTCGACTGGCGATACGGGCCGCGCGACGGGGTGTTTCCCCGCTTCGCTGCCGAGGTTCGCCAAGACGGTGGCTTGGTGGTCGCTGCCCACCCCGCCGCGCCGGTGCCGGGCTCGGCGTGGGAATTCGGTTTCACCGACGTGGACGCGCTGGAGGTGTGGAATGGCCGGTGGAACGTCGATGATGAAGTAGCCCTTCGTATTTGGCAACGACTACTGCGGCAGGGCCGGCGCGTCGCCGCGGTCGGCGGCAGCGACTCCCACGCCAAACGCCAGCTGGTCGGCGCGCCGCAGACGGCCGTGCACGCGGCCGAGTTGTCGGTCCCCGCGATCGTCGACGGCCTGCGCCGCGGCCGCTCGTACATCGTCGGTTCACGCGAGGTCGCGTGCGAACTGACCGCGTCCCGCGCGAGCGGCGGCGACGTGGCCGGCCCCGGCCAGCAGCTGCGGGTACCGCCCGGCGCCGCGGCGACGGTCACCGCGGTCATCAGCGGAGCGCCCGGTGCCAGTGCCGCCCTGATCACCGCAACCGGCTGCATCGGCCGAGCGCCGGTAACCTCGGCACGGAGCAGGTTGCAATGGGAGTTCGACGCCACGTCGGCGCGCTTTGCCCGACTCGAGGTACGCGACGGGCGGCGCGGCCGGCTCGGCGCGATGGTCGCCTTGACGAATCCGGTGTGGCTAGCCTGAGAACGGGTAGAGCACACCAGCATTCGCGGTGTGGGCGCGCGCAGACGAGAGAGGAACGAGATGGAAACCTGGGACGCTATCTGCGCTCGGCGCAATGTTCGTCAATACCAGCCGCGACCGGTGCCGGAGGACGACCTGAATCGGATCGCCGAGGCCGGATGGCGGGCGCCGTCGGCGAAAAACCGCCAGCCGTGGGACTTCGTGATCGTCACCGATCCGGCTCAGCTGCAGGAGCTGTCCACGGTTTGGCGCGGCGCCGGTCATATCGCGTCGGCTCCGGCCGCGATCGTGTTGGTCGTGCCGGTTCCCCCGGACGAGCGCCGGCTGGTGACCGACAACTACGACGTCGGTCAGGCGACGATGGCGATGATGATCGCGGCCACCGACCTGGGTATCGGCACCGGCCATTCGTCGGTCGGTGACCAGGAGAAGGCGCGCGCGATCCTGGGCGTCCCGGACGACTACCTGGTGGCTTTCATGCTCGGCGTCGGATATCCGGCCGACCGTCCGATCACCCCGATCCGTAAGCCGGACCGGCGCCCGTTCGACGAGGTCGTCCACCGCGGACGCTGGTAGGTGACACGGTGGCGGACACGGGACTGACGCGCGAGCACCAAGGCGAATACGGATACGACGGGTCTTTCAACAGGGTTTCGCCCAGGGCGCAGGTCGGCGGCGTGGCCGGCATTTCTGCCGTCCTGTTCGCGGCCGCCGGTGTCGCCCTGGCCCGCGGCAACCGGCTGGCGGCGGCGCTCGGTGCGGCCTCGGCAGTCCAGGTGCTCGCGACGACCGCGTCCTACATCTACGCGACGAGACGGGGCAAGTTCGTGGCGTGGGAGCGGATCCTCGACGAGCTGGGGCTGCGGGGCGACGAAACCGTGCTCGATCTCGGATGCGGGCGCGGTGCGGTGTTGCTCGCCGCCGCGAAGCGGGTGCCGCGCGGCCGCGCGATCGGCGTCGATCTGTGGCGTGCCGACCAGACCGACAATTCGCAGCAGGCAACGTTGTCCAACGCGGACCTGGAAAGCGTCGCCGAGCTCATCGAGGTGCACACCGCGGACATGACCGCGCTGCCCTTGGCCGACGAGAGCGTGGACGCCATCGTCAGCAGTTTGGCCATCCACAACATTGGGACCCACGAGGGCCGGCGAAAGGCGCTGGACGAAGCGGTTCGAGTGCTGCGCCCGGGTGCTCGACTCGCGATCGCCGACCTCTGGGAAACGAATCGCCACGCCGCTCATTTGCGCCAACTGGGTTGGCACAACGTGCGGCGGCGCAACCTCGGCTGGCGCATGTGGTTCGGCGGTCCCTGGTTCGCCACCCGTTTGGTCACCGCGACGAAACCGGGCTGATGCCAGCGGCGGGTCAGGGCAGGATCGCGTCGTAGTCGACGAGCAGATGCCTTGGGCCGCGGAACACTCGGCTGATGGCGACACGGCGGTGGTAGCAACGCGAATCACGGTGTTCTCGAAACCCTTTCGCGGGCGGGAGTAGAGATTGCGAGTCGTGGTCGACGCAGTGCTAGGGCATGCTGAATGTCATGAACAGAAACGAGATCACCGAACAGATCGTCGTTGCGCGCCTGACGCGCGGCTTGACGTGGCAGGAGCTGGCCGATGCCATCGACCGGCCGGTGGTGTGGACCACGTCGGCGTTGCTCGGCCAGCATCCGATTCCAGCGGAGCTCGGCAAGGTGCTGGCCGAGATGCTGGGTCTCGAGGAGTCGGCGGTGCCCGTGCTGGCGGCGCCGCCGATGCGCGGCGGGCTGCCCACGGCGGTGCCGACCGACCCCACCATCTACCGCTTCTACGAAGCGCTTCAGGTGTACGGCCCCGCCATCAAGGAACTCATCCACGAGCAGTTCGGTGATGGCATCATGAGCGCGATCAACTTCAGCGTCGACCTGGAGAAGAAACCTCACCCCTCGGGCGACCGTATCGTCGTGACCTTCGACGGCAAATATCTTGCCTACGACTGGGTTTCGGCGGAAAGCTAGATGGCGAAAGCGGACCAATGCAACACTGTCGATCTCGTGCTCTCCGGCGGCGGAGTGAAATTCATCGGCCTGGTGGGCGCCGTCGTGGCCATCATGGATGCCGGATATTCGATCAGGAGGGTGTCCGGTGTTTCGGCCGGCTCGGTGGTCGCCGCGATTTTGTCTGCCGGAGCTGACCGGCTGAGCAGCCAGGAAGTGAAGGACCTCGCGTTCTCGGTACCGCTGGACAAGTGGCGGGACGCGGGATCCGTCCCGGTGCTCGGTGAAGCCTGGGGGCTGGTGAGGGGAACCAGCCTGTACCGGGGCGATGTGGCGCACGACTGGATCCGCAGCGAGCTGAAGAACCTGGGTGTCACCTCCTTTGGAGATCTACTCCTCGACGAGGAACAGATTCCCAAGGCGCGGCGCTCTCGGCTGGTGGTCACAGTCGCCGACCTGACTGCGGCGCAGCTGGTCAGGTTGCCGTGGGATTACCGGCGGCTCTATGGACTGGACCCCGATGAGCAGCCGGTCGCCCAAGCGGTGCGCGCTTCAATGGCGATCCCGTTCTTTTACCGCCCGGTCAAGCTGGAGGGTGTCAGCGGTGCGACATCGACACTCGTCGACGGTGGCGTGCTGTCGAATTTCCCGATCGACACCTTCGACCGCCCGGACGGCAAAGCTCCGCGGTGGCCCACGTTTGGTATCACGGTTTTGCCGAGGCCTACCGAGGGCATCGGTGCGGTGATGCCGGCGTTGAAGCCGCTGCGCTTTTTTGCACAGACGGCATTGCTGGAAAGCCTGCTCACCACGATGCTGGCCGGCCACGACCAGACCCACCTCAACCAGCCGTGGGTCGCTGCCCGCGCGATCGCGGTCGAATCGACCAATGTGGGCGTGCTCGACTTCGATGTCCCGAGGGCGCGCCTGGAAGAGCTCTACGACCATGGCTATGAGGCCGCCCAGGAGTTCCTTTCGACGTGGGACTGGCCGACGTATCTGAAACACTTCCGCGGCGGCGGTTGGCCGCTATCGGATCCAGCCCAAGGGTGAAGTGACGGCTGGGCGCCAGCGTGCCAGACTTCGGGATGGAGGAGGCGACGGGAGGTGGGGCGGTTGCCACGGCAACCGCGTCGCCTTCTCCCTACAGACCGAATTCGGCTTCTATGCCGTCGATTCCGGCGCGCAGCGCTTTGAGAGTGTCGGCGCGGGCCCGCAATTTCGTTGCGGCGTGGGCGTGCTGGTGCAGGCTGGCGAATTCCTGCGCGGCTTCCTCGGCACGGCTGACCACCATCTCGGGCAACACGATCTCGTCGACAAAGCCAGCGGCGAGCGCCGTTTCACCGAAGAAGGTCTTCGCCAGCCCCGTGGCTTGCTGATAGGCCGACCGGGTCAGCCGCAGCTTCATGATCTCCAGGGCCGCGTAGGGGATCGTCATGCCGATCGCCACCTCGTTGGCCTGGATGTTGTAGGCGTGCGCCGCCACCCGGTGGTCGCCGGAGGACAACAGGAACGACCCCATCGCGATGGCGTGTCCGGTACAGGCGATCACCACCGGTTTCGGGTACGACAACAGCCGATAAGACAACTCGAAGCCGCCCCTGAGCATGTCGATCGCGGGCTGCGTCTCGCCGGAGGTCAGGATCTTCAGGTCGAATCCGCCGCTGAATACTCGCTCATTGCCGGTGATGACGATCGCGCCCACGTTATCGCTGTCGGCCTGGTCGATGGCCTCGTTGAGCGCCGACTGCATGGTCGGGCCGAGCGCATTGACCTTGCCGTCGTCCATCCTGAGGACCGCGATGGCATCCTTGCGGCTGTAGGTGACCGGTCCGCTCATGAGAACTCCTTCGCTACAGGCAATCGATTGAATCAGATTGACATTGCCTGAACCCCGCGGGGCCGGACGTACGACGGTCAGACCTGCTCGCCGCGATGTTTACCGAGATCGTCCGGGGAGTTAGCCCAGCGCAGGCCGACGTCAGTGGGTGCGTCGAGCTGCCGGGCGCGCCAGCGGTCCTGAGTTTCGGCCACCGCGTTGTTGATTCGTTCGATCTCGGCGCGGAACACGTCGGGACGAGTTTCCTTGCTCGCGTAGTGGAAGTAGGTCAGCAGGCTGCGTAGCAGTTCCAGTTTCTGCTTTTCCCTCTTGGCCAGGTCATGCGTCGTCATCAGCTCGATGCGCTGAACGGGCGGCAGGGCATCCCAGTCCAGTACCACGTTCGTCTCCAGCGGCTGGCGCTCGCGCTCCCAGAACCGCCACCCGCGCGGCTTGTCCGGGCGGTCGTAGTAGGTCACCGACCCGGTGAAGCGAGATTCGATGGCACCGCCGATTTCCGCGCGGTCGAGCGCCGAATCCCAGACCAACCGCCACTCCTGGCCCGGCGCGAGTACCGGCAATTCGCGGGGCAGCTGCAGTTCGACGACTTCGGCATATCCGTCGGTGGAATTTTCGTATTCGGCCACCGTTGGCGGAGTCGGAAATGAAAAGCGGATGTCGTAGGCCGCGGTTCGGCCGAAATTCCGGACGACCAGCTCGATCACATGCCAGTCCGCGGCATGCGGTTCCATCAACATGCCGACGTGTGGGCGCGTCTGCTCGGCGACCAACCGGCGGTTTCGGCCGATCTGGTGGTTGGCGAAGACCAGCGCGACCACGCCAAGCGCGATCGCCGCCCAGGCAGCCCACGCCAACCAGGTGCTGGACTCAACATTGGTGACCCCGTGCCAGCTGCCCTGGATCCACCCCATTGAATCCATCCCTCCGCTTATATCACAGCGATGTGCATCCGAAATTCTGCTGGCCCGGCTGCGGAATCGCAATGACCATGTGATTAATCATGTTGGCGCAAATATCGAACGCGAGAAACGCCCGCTCAATCAGCTAGCCGCCCATCAACATTCGCCACTGATCAAGATTGGTGGCGCGATACACATAGTTGGAGCGTTTGACCTCTGTCAGTGACGCGCTGGGATCGACGGAATACCAATGCCCCGGGAAGACGGTCGGATCGCCGGGCAGCGCGGCCAGTTGCTGCAGGCTGCGGTACATCTCGTCGGAGTCGCCGCCCGGAAAGTCGGTGCGTCCGCAGCCGTCCAGGAACAGCGTGTCACCGGCAACCAGCCGGCCGTCGAGCAGAAAGCACTGACTACCCGGCGTATGACCCGGGGTATGCAGCAGCTCGATCTCGATATCGCCGATGTTGATCTTGTCGCCGTGTTCGTGGGTGGTCAGGTCGTCGACACTAATCCCGGTGACCCGCGAAACCCAGAGCGCCTCATGGGTATTCACGTGCACCGGCACACTCGTCCGCTCCAGCAAGTCGGCGAGTCCGTTGAGTTCGAAGCCCATCATCGAGCCGCCCACATGGTCCGGGTGGTGGTGAGTGACCAGCACCCCGGACAAGTGCAGGCCGTCGGCTTCCACCGCGTCGACCAGCTCGCCGGCGGCATACGCCGGGTCGACTACGACGCAGTCCCCGGTCTGACGATCACCGATCAGGTATGCGAAATTGCGCATTTGTGTCGCGAACACGTCGCCGGCAGCGAAATCGCGGCCGGCGAGCAGTTGGCGGAAATACAATCGGTCCGCTGACGATTCTGTCACCGCATCAGACTATGACCCGGTCGAGCAACCTCGTAGTTCGGGCGCATCGCGGCCTGTCAATCGCGCTTTCTGGCGAACGCCTGGCTGGTGTCCGGTGGGTATTGTTGGTTCATGTTGAAGAAGGTCGAGATCGAGATCGACGACGATCTGGTCCAAGAAGCAAAACGTCGATATCACCTGTCTGATGCGCGCGAGGCCGTCCACCTCGCGCTGCGGACTCTGCTCGACGACACCCCGGACGCAGATGGCGACCAAGAGGACGTTTACGACGAGTTCAGCGACCTCAGCGCGTGGCTACCGCATCGCAATAGCGATGGTGGCTGAACTTCCGCACGTGGTTTGGTGCCGTCGCGCGTCGCGCTGTACCCTCTTTTAGGCCCGCGGCACGACTGGTCGCTACGGGTTTCAGGCCCCCTTAGCTCAGTCGGTAGAGCGTTTCCATGGTAAGGAAAAGGTCAACGGTTCGATTCCGTTAGGGGGCTCGGCGGACGCCGAACAGGCGGACGGCGGGTACCAGAGGCGGTGTAGCTCAGTCGGTTAGAGCGAACGACTCATAATCGTTAGGTCGCCGGTTCGAGTCCGGCCATCGCTACAACACAACAATGTGAAGTGTGAGAGAGAACTGATATGGCTTCCAGTACGGATGTGCGGCCGAAGATCACTTTGGCCTGCGAGGTGTGCAAGCACCGCAACTACATCACCAAGAAGAACCGCCGCAACGACCCGGACCGGCTGGAGCTGAAGAAGTTCTGCCCGAACTGCGGCCAGCACCAGGCGCATCGCGAGACGCGCTAATTAGCTCTGGCTGTTTAGACGAGATTGACCAGTTAGGTTTTAGAGCCGTGCCGTTGACCGCAAACATCGTCGGGATGCACTATCGCTATCCCGACTACTACGAGGTGGAGCGGGAGAAGATCCGCGAGTATGCGTCGGCCGTGCAAAACCGCGACGCGTGGTTCTTCGAAGAGGACGCCGCGGCCGAACTCGGATACAAGGGCCTGGTGGCCCCGCTGACGTTTTGCTGTGTGTTCGGCTACCAGGCTCAGACGGCGTTCTTCAAGCATGCCAATGTCGCGGTCCAGGATGCCCAGATCGTCCAGGTCGACCAGGTGCTGAAGTACTTCAAGCCGCTGGTGGCGGGCGACCGGCTCTACTGCGACGTATACGTCGATTCGATGCGGATTTCACACGGCACGCAGATCATCGTGACCAAGAACATCATCACCAACGAAGACGGGGAGACTATCCAGGAGACTTACACGACCCTGGCGGGCCGTGCGGGCGAGGATGGAGAAGAGGGATTTACTGATGCCACTGCGTGAGTTCAGTTCGGTGAAGGTGGGCGACCAGCTTCCGGAGAAGACCTACCCGCTCACGCGCCAGGATCTGGTTAGCTATGCGGGAGTTTCGGGTGACTTGAACCCGATCCACTGGGACGACGAGATCGCCAAGGTCGTCGGACTGGACACCGCGATCGCGCACGGCATGCTGACCATGGGAATTGGCGGCGGTTACGTCACCGCGTGGGTCGGGGATCCCGGTGCGGTCACCGAATACAACGTGCGATTCACGGCAGTCGTGCCGGTGCCCAACGACGGGAAGGGCGCCGAGCTGGTCTTCACCGGTCGGGTGAAGTCTGTCGATCCGGAGAGCAAGTCGGTGGTCATCGCAATCAGCGCCACTACCGGGGGCAAGAAGATCTTCGGACGGGCCATCGCGTCGGCCAAGCTGGCGTAGCCCGATGGCGCTCAAAACCGACATCCGCGGCATGGTCTGGCGGTATCCGGATTACTTCGTCGTGGGCCGCGAACAGCTACGTGAGTTCGCCCGGTCCATCAAGAACGAACACCCCGCTTACTACGACGAGGCCGCGGCGGCCGAGCTCGGCTACGACGCGATCATCGCGCCGCTGACCCTCGTCACGATCTTCGCCAAGTACGTGCAGCTGGATTTCTTCCGCCACGTCGACCTGGGCATGGAGAGCCTGGTGATTGTCCAGGTTGAACAGCGGTTCGTCTTCAACAGGCCGATCCTGGCGGGCGACAAGCTGTGGGGGCGGATGGACGTCGTGTCGGTCAACGAGCGTTTCGGCGCCGACATCGTCCTTACCAAAAACATCTGCACCGACGACGAAGGTGAAGTGGTGATGGAGGCCTATACCACGTTGATGGGGCAATACCGGGCCCCGACCACCGAGGACGACGACATCCAGCTCAGATGGGACAGTGAATCCGGGCAGGTCGTCAGAACGGTGTAATTAGTATCTGACTCACGTGCCGATGTACACTCGGACCTCGGGGTTTTCCCATTACAGCGCGCTGTCCGTAGGTTCGGCGATCACCGAACGGAGAGCGCGCGTGTCATGTAGGCCCCGTAGGTAAGCACAGGTTGGCCTGCCAACCGCGAAGGGGCGTAGCTCAACTGGCAGAGCAGCGGTCTCCAAAACCGCAGGTTGCAGGTTCAAGTCCTGTCGCCCCTGCAGAAGGCGAACGTCCGACGACGATGCAGGCCGGAACGGCCTGAGGAGGAGTCGGACAATGGGATCCGTGCCATGCTGGACAGTAACCGATTCAGCGCGGGACGCATCGTGAGATGGCGAGTGAACAAAGGAGCATGCGGTGAGCGACGAGGGCCTCGACGTCCCTGCTGCCAACGACGCCGCACGCGACGGCGGTGACACCGACGACAGCACGACCGGTGGTCGGACGGCCGTCGTGACCAAGCCCGTGAGCCGTCCGCAACGCCCGACCGGTAAGCGGTCCCGGCAACGAGTGGCCGATACCGACGTCGACGAAGAGTCCTCGGACGAGGTCGAGGACTCCAAGGAGGCCAAGAAGTCTCCGGCAGCCAAGAAGGCCGGAGCTGACAAGAAGGCCAAGAAGCCGAAGAAATCCGGGGACGGTACGGCTAACCCGTTCGTTTTCGTCTACAGCTACCTCAAGCAGGTCGTTGCAGAGATGCGGAAGGTGATCTGGCCGAACCGCAAGCAGATGCTCACCTACACCTCCGTCGTGCTGGTGTTCCTCGCCTTCATGGTGGCGCTGGTCGGCCTTACAGATCTTGGCCTGACCAAGCTGGTGTTGCTGGTGTTCGGCTGAGCAAGTGATAGAGAGGACTGAATACCGTGACCACCTTCGACGGTGACACGTCCGCCGGTGAAGCGGTGGACGTAGACGAGCCCGCCGAGGTCGTCGAGGCCACTGAGACCGCAGAGGACCACGCGGCCCAGGAGGCCCCTGCGCCCGCGGAATCGGCCGAGGACGCCGACCCGGCCGCCGCACTCAAGGCAGACCTGCGTAGCAAGCCCGGCGACTGGTACGTCATCCACTCCTACGCGGGATACGAGAACAAGGTGAAAGCCAACCTCGAGACCCGTGTGCAGAACTTGGATGTCGGCGACTACATCTTCCAGGTGGAAGTGCCCACCGAAGAGGTCACCGAGATCAAGAACGGCCAGCGCAAGCAGGTCAATCGCAAGGTGCTGCCGGGCTACATCCTGGTGCGCATGGACTTGACCGACGACTCGTGGGCCGCGGTGCGCAACACCCCCGGCGTGACCGGATTCGTCGGTGCGACGTCTCGTCCGTCGGCGCTACGGCTCGACGACGTGGTGAAGTTCCTGCTGCCGCCGGGTGCGGCCAAGAAGCCCGCCAAGGGTGCGGCCACCACCGCCGCCGCCGCCGAGGCCGGTGGGCTGGAACGCCCGGTGGTCGAGGTCGACTACGAAGTGGGCGAATCGGTCACGGTCATGGACGGACCGTTTGCCACGCTGCCGGCCACGATCAACGAGGTCAACGCCGAACAGCAGAAGCTCAAGGTGCTGGTGTCCATCTTCGGCCGCGAAACGCCGGTGGAACTGACCTTTACCCAAGTCTCCAAGATCTAGCCAGCCGGCCCGTTCGCGGGAACGGCTGGACGCATAAACCAGGAAGGAACGCACAAATCTCATGGCCCCGAAGAAGAAAGTCGTTGGGCTGATCAAGCTCCAGATCACCGCGGGGCAGGCCAACCCTGCGCCGCCGGTGGGACCCGCGCTGGGCCAGCACGGTGTCAACATCATGGAGTTCTGCAAGGCATACAACGCCGCGACGGAAAGCCAGCGCGGCAACGTCATCCCGGTGGAGATCACGGTCTACGAGGACCGCAGCTTCACGTTCGCGCTCAAGACGCCGCCCGCCGCCAAGCTGCTGCTCAAGGCCGCCGGCGTGGGCAAGGGCTCGGCCGAGCCGCACAAGACCAAGGTCGCCAAGGTCACCTGGGATCAGGTGCGCGAGATCGCCGAGACCAAGAAGACCGATCTCAACGCCAACGACATCGATGCTGCCGCCAAGATCATCGCCGGCACCGCTCGGTCGATGGGCATCACCGTCGAATAGTTCGACAACCGTGGGAGGGCCAGCTTCGGCCCGAGTCAACCACGACCCAACACCAGATTGGATAGACCTATGAGCAAGAACAGCAAGGCTTACCGCGCCGCCGCCGAGAAGGTCGACCGGGACAACCTGTACACCCCGCTCGAGGCGGCCAAGCTCGCCAAGGAGACGGCCTCGACCAAGCAGGACTCCACCGTCGAGGTGGCGATCCGGCTGGGCGTTGACCCGCGCAAGGCCGACCAGATGGTCCGCGGCACGGTCAACCTGCCGCACGGCACCGGCAAGACCGCCCGCGTCGTGGTGTTCGCCGTCGGCGACAAGGCCGAGCAGGCGCAGGCCGCCGGCGCCGACCTTGTCGGCAGTGACGACCTGATCGAAAAGATCCAAGGCGGCTGGCTGGAATTCGACGCCGCGATCGCGACCCCTGACCAGATGGCCAAGGTGGGTCGTATCGCGCGCGTGCTGGGTCCGCGCGGCCTGATGCCGAACCCCAAGACCGGCACCGTGACGCCCGACGTCGCCAAGGCCGTGTCCGACATCAAGGGCGGAAAGATCAACTTCCGCACCGACAAGCAGGCCAACCTTCACTTCGTGATCGGCAAGGCCTCGTTCGACGAGAAGAACCTCGCGGAGAACTATGGCGCCGCGATCGACGAGGTGCTGCGGCTCAAGCCGTCGTCGTCCAAGGGGCGGTACCTGAAGAAGATCACCGTGTCGACGACCACCGGCCCGGGCATTCCGGTCGACCCGTCGGTCACCCGCAACTTCGCCGAGGCCTAAATCTCCGCGGCCGACTGTGAACCCTGCGACGTCCGAACGGCGTGTCGCGTCGTCAGATTCACAGTCGGCGCCGGCTGAGGCGGGGTCGGGGGCTGAGTCTCGGGGGGCTATCCACCGCATTCGGCGATACGTCGCCGCAAGAAGTCGCGGCCCGGCTCAGAACCGCCTGCCTCCAACGCCGTTCGATACCAGGTGAGCGCTTCGCTGGGACGTCCCGCGCGCCGCAGCAGATCGGCCCTGACCGTCGCGACCAGATTCGAGCGGGTCAGCCGGGGATCGCGCGCCACTTCGTCCAGCGCCTCGAGACCGGCGTCGGGGCCGTCGCGCAGGCCCACCGCCAGCGCGCGGTTGGCGCCCGCCACCGGCGAACCGGTGAGGTCCAAGAGCCGGTCATAGGCCAGGCAGATGGTTATCCAGTCGGTCTGCTCCCACGACGGCGCCGTCGCGTGCAGCGCGGCGATCACCGCCTGAGGCAGGTAGGGGCCCGTCGAACCCTCGGCCTGCCGCAGCCGGTCCAGGCCGCAGGCGATGCGGCCGCGGTCCCACTTGCGGCGGTCCTGGTCCTCGAGTGGCACCAGCATCCCCGTGCCGTCCATCCGCGTTGCCCGCCGCGAGTCATGCAACAGCGTCAGGGCGGCCAACGCGTGCGCCTCACGTTCGTCTGGCATCAGACTGCACAGCTCGCCCGCCAGCCGAACGCCTTCGTCGCACAGTTCGTCACGAATCGCCGACGAGCCCGCGGTCGACCAATAGCCCTCGGTGAAGACGGAATACACGCAACCGAGTACGTGCGGTGTCCGCTCGCCCAACAGCTCCGCCGGCGGCACCCGCAGCGGGATGTTGGCATGGCGAATCTTGTTCTTGGCGCGCGTGATTCGCTGACCGATGGCCGGCTCCGTCTGCAGCAGTGCGCGGGCGATCTCGGCGACGGTTAACCCGGACACCAACCGCAGCGTGAGGGCCAACTGCGACGGCCGGTCCAGCGCCGGATGCGCACAGGTGAACATCATCCGCAGCTCGTCATCGCGAACCGGATGCGGGTCGGTGTGGTCGGTACGCGCCCTGATGTCGTCCAGGTAGCTTCTCAAGGCCGCCAATTCCTTTCCGGCACGGATAGATTCGCGGCGCAGCCGGTCCCGCGCACGGTTACGGGCGACGGTCACCAGCCACCCGCCGGGGCTATCGGGCATGCCGTCGCGGGGCCAGCTGCGCAGCGCCTCGGCGCAGGCCTCCTGGACGGCGTCCTCGGCGATGGTGAGGTCGCCGGACCACCGCGCGAGCGCGGCTACGGCGGGACCCCATTCCCGGCGGAAGACGCCGTCCAGGGTGGACATTGCGGCGATTAGAGTGCCGAGATTCCAGCCAATTGCCGCACCTGCACCGTCGAGGCGGGGATCATGGAAGCGACCTTGATGGCCTCGTCGCGATCCGCCGCGGCAAGCAGGTAGATCCCGGTGGCGATTTCGGCGCCCTCCACATATGGACCGTCGGTGATCAGGACCTGTCCATCGCGCACCCGTACCGTCGTCGCCGTGGACCGATCGTGCAGTGCGGCGCCGCCGACTACGTGATCGCCCGCGGCCGCGTGCAGATCTGCGTGCTTTGCCGCCACTGCCTCCCATTCCGGTGTGCCGGGTGTGTGCGCGGAAGCGGCGGGTTCCAGCAGCAGCGCGAGCCAGTCGTTGCCGGTGAGCCGGCGGGACGGCTCAATCGAGTGGACCGCGGGCCACACTTCCACGGCCCCATAAGTGGCGAGCGGGATGTCGCGCGCCAGGGCCAGCGCCTGGTCGAGGTTTTCCGCTTCGAACACGTAGTAGCCGCAGGCCACCTCGGCGGATTCGGCGAAGGGGCCGTCGGTGACGATCGGCGCATCCGGGCCGCCGGTGATGACCGCCGCAGCGGCAGCCGGGGCCAGCGCGTCTCCGGATTTGATCGCCGGGCCGGCTTTGGCGTGGAAGTTCTGCCAGGCTGCCATCGCGGCGGCTGGATCATCGGCCGGACGGTCTTGCTCTTTACTGATCAACAGCGCGAAATATTGCACGTTAGCCACCTCCGGTAGTGAGCGGAGCCTCGTGCTCCACTCTCTACCTACCCGACGAACGACGCAGCCCTAATCCGACAGCCGCGGAAAATCAGGACGCGGCGCCCGGCTTGAGGTAGGTCACCAGGCTGCAGTCCAGCATCTCGTCGCCGAAGTAGTGCTCGCAGCCGCGCAGATACTTCATGTAGCGTTCGTAGACCTCGACTGAAGTGATCTCGATGGCCTCTTCGCGTTTGGACTCCAGGGCGTCGCCCCAGATGCGCAACGTCTTGACATAGTGTGGCTGCAGCGAAAGTGGTTCGGGGACAATGAATCCCGCTTTCTCGCCGTGTTCGACCATCATCTCGGTGGTCGGCAGGCGGCCGCCGGGGAAGATCTCGGTGATGATGAACTTGATGAAGCGCACCGTCTCGAACGTCAGTTTCTTGCCTCGAGCGTTCATGTTGTAGGGGTGGTAGCTGACACTGCTCTGCACGGTCATCCTGCCGTCCTCCGGCATGATGTCGAAAGTCCGCTTGAAGAAGTCGTCATAGTTTTCGTGTCCGAAGTGCTCGAACGCTTCGATCGATACGATTCGGTCGACCGGCTCGGCGAAGTCCTCCCAGTTCTGCAGCCGCACCTCGCGAGAGCGGTCGGTGTCGACGGAGGCCAGGACCTGCTCGGCCCGGGCGTGCTGATTCTTGGAGAGCGTCAGGCCGATGACGTTGACGTCGCACTTCTCGACGGCGCGCCGCATCGTGGTGCCCCAGCCGCAGCCGATGTCGAGCAGGGTCATGCCGGGTTTGAGGTCAAGCTTGTCCAGGTTGAGGTCGATCTTGGCATACTGGGCTTCTTCCAGGGTGAGATCCGGCGGCTCGAAGTACGCGCAGCTGTAGGTCCGGGTCGGATCCTGAAACAGGGCAAAGAAGTCGTCGGACACGTCGTAGTGCGCCTGGATATCCTCAGAACGCGTCCGGATCTTCGTCGAGCTAGTCGGTTGCTCTGCCATTGTCTTTTAGTTCTCCTGAATTCACTGCTTCAAACCCGTTACCCATCGCCGACTGGTTGACCAGCAACGATACCCACAATTAGGCGGAATGCTCATTCGCTGCTGGCGTCGCTCGCCGGGCCTCCGGCAGCCCGACAGATGAGTCTACTTTTCCAGCGTGAATTGGTTGCAATCGATGTAGCCCTTCCGGAACGCATTGGCGCAGCCGGTCAGGAACTTTATGTACCGCTCGTAGACCTCTTCGGATTGGATCTCGACGGCCTGGGCCTTCTGGTCCTCCAGGGCCTGTGCCCACATGTCCAGGGTTGTCGCGAAGTGCGACTGTAACGAGTGACGGCGAGTGACGTCGAAACCCACCTTCGCGCAGTGCTCTTCGACCTTTTCGATGGACGGCAGCCGCCCACCCGGGAAGATGTCGGTCAGGATGAAACGGATGAACTTCGCCATGTCAATGGTCATCGGTATGCCGCGCTCCGTCATCTGCCTCGGGTGCAGCGCGGTGATCGCGTGCAGCAGCATCACGCCGTCTGACGGCATGACCTTGTACGCGAACTTGAAGAAATCGTCGTAGCGCTCGAAGCCGAAGTGCTCCAGCGCTTCGATGATGACGATTCGGTCGACCGGTTCGGTGAACTCCGCCCAGTCGCTCAGCAGCGCCCGGTGCGAGCGATCCGAGTCGATCGTGTCGAGAACTTCCTGGCAGTACGAGTGCTGATTTTTGGACAGGGTCAACCCGATGACGTTGACGTCGTACTTCTCGACGGCGCGCTTCATCACCGAACCCCAGCCGCAACCGATGTCGAGCAGGGTCATCCCCGGCTCGAGCCCCAGCTTGTCCAGTGTCATGTCGAGCTTGGCGACCTGCGCCTCCTGCAGCGACATGCCGTCGTGGGGAAAGTATGCGCAGCTGTAGGTGCGGGTTGGATCCTGGAACAGCGCGAAGAATTCGTTGGAAAGGTCGTAGTGCGCTCGGACATCGTCGGCGTTGGACCGCGTCCGCGTGGCGGCCGGTGAACTATTTGACATGTATCCCCCGAATGGACTGGCGTCCCAACGGGAGGCCATATCCCGGGGACCCTACACGCCGTGGGACGCATCTCTGGTATTTGAGGCGTGACGCCACTGTTGTCCCAATGGCAGATCCCGTTACACGCCAGTGTGACGGATGCGAGAGCTATTTCTCCAGCGTGAATTGGTTGACGTCGATGTAGCCGACCCGGAACGCGTTGGCGCAGCCGGTCAGGTACTTGATGTAGCGCTCGTAGACCTCTTCGGATTGGATCTCGATCGCCTCGTCTCGGTGCGCTTCCAGAGCCGCCGCCCACAGGTCGAGGGTTCGGGCGTAGTGCAGCTGCAGTGACTGGCGGCGGGTCAGCCGGAAACCGTGCTTCGAGGAGTGATCCTCCACCTTCTCGATAGACGGCAGCCGGCCGCCCGGGAAGATCTCGGTGACGATGAACTTGATGAAGCGGGCCATTTCGAACGTCAGCGGTATGCCACGTTCGATCATCTGCGGTCCCGTCAAACCGGTGATCGTGTGCAGCAGCATCACCCCGTCATCCGGCAGCACGCTGTGGGCCATCGTGAAGAAGTCGTCGTAGCGATCGTGGCCGAAGTGCTCGAATGCGCCGATCGACACGATGCGGTCGACCGGCTCGTCGAACTGCTCCCAGCCGGCCAGCAACACTTGCTTGCTGCGCGGGTTGTCCATTGCGTCGAACGACTGCTGGACGTGGGCGGCCTGGTTCTTGGAGAGCGTCAAGCCGACGACGTTGACGTCGTACTTCTCGACGGCGCGCCGCATGGTGGCACCCCAGCCGCAGCCGACGTCGAGCAGCGTCATCCCGGGTTGCAGCCCGAGTTTGCCCAGCGCCAGATCGATCTTGGCGAGCTGGGCTTCTTCCAGCGTCATGTCGTCGCGCTCGAAGTAGGCGCAGCTGTAGGTCTGGGTGGGATCCAGGAACAACCGGAAGAAGTCGTCGGACAGGTCGTAGTGCGCCTGCACATCGGCGAAGTGCGGTGTCAGCTTTCGAGCCATGACGGTATACCTTCCTGACGAAACGCAGTAAAGATACCCCGCGCACGCCCCGGGACGGGTTATTCGATCCAGCAGGTCAAGACTGCCGGACTACTTCGCCAGGGTGAATTGGTTGACGTCGACGTAGCCGTCGCGGAACCTCTGGGCGCAGCCGGTCAGGTACTTGATGTAGCGCTCGTAGACCTCTTCGGATTGGATCTCGATCGCCTCGCCCTTGCGGGCCTGCAGCGCCTCGGCCCACAAGTCGAGGGTACGGGCGTAGTGCGGCTGCAGCGACTGGCGGCGGGTCAGCGTGAAACCCGCGTCGCTGGAGTGCTCCTCGACCGTCGGGATCTTGGGTAGCCGGCCGCCCGGGAAGATCTCCCGCTGGATGAAAATGATGAAACGGAGCAGCTCGATGGAGATGGGTAGGCCCCGGTCGATGCATTCCTGTTTCGTCAGATCGGTGATCGTGTGCAGCAGCATCACACCGTCGCCGGGCAGAGCGTGGTAGGCCATCTTGAAGAAATCGCCGTAGCGGTCGGGGCCGAAGTGCTCGAATGCGCCGATCGACACGATGCGGTCGACGGGCTCGTCGAACTCCTCCCAGCCGGCCAGCAAGACTCGCTTGCTGCGCGGGTTGTCCATTTCGTCGAACGACTTCTGGACGTGGGCGGCCTGGTTCTTGGAAAGGGTCAACCCGACGACGTTGACGTCGTACTTCTCCACGGCGCGCCGCATAGTGGCGCCCCAGCCGCAGCCGACGTCGAGCAGCGTCATCCCCGGCCGCAACCCGAGTTTGCCCAGCGACAAATCGATCTTGGCGAGCTGGGCTTCTTCCAGCGTCATGTCGTCGCGCTCGAAATAGGCACAACTGTAGGTCTGGGACGGATCCAGGAACAGGCGGAAGAAATCGTCGGACAGGTCGTAATGCGCTTGCACATCGGCGAAGTGCGGTTCCAGTTTTTGAGTCATGAGCGTTATGCCCTCCCCACGCATCCCACTGAACGTCCCCCGAGCCCGAACCGGGCAAGACTTTATTATCCAGCTTTCCGGTTTTACGGGTGGCGAAACCGCGCAGTTCAACACGGAAATCGCCGAGAGTGCGTCGCGGCGGGCGATCGCCTCACTTGATGAGGGTGAATTGCCCCACGTTGGAGATGCCCTTGCGGAAGAGGGCCGCGCAGCCGGTCAGGTAGCGCATGTAGCGGTTGTAGACCTCTTCGCTTTGGATGGCGATGGCGCGGTCGCGGTTGGCTTCCAGATTGGCTGCCCACATGTCCAAAGTCCGCGCGTAATGGGTCGGCAGCAACTGGACTTCTCCCAGGGAGAATCCGCTGTTCCGGGAAAGGTCGACGATATCGGCCTCCCCGCACATCTGACCGCCGGGGAAGATTTCCTTCCCGAGGAAGTGCAAGAACTTCAGGTCGTTCATCGTGATCGGGATGCCGTGCTCTTTCCAGTGCGACTGCGGATACGTGAAAATGCTGTGCATCAGCACCCGGCTGTCACTGGGGAGTGCCTTGTAGGCCCAATCCCAGAACGCCGGCCAACGCTCCTTCTTGAACGCGTCGAAGGCCTCGAAGCTAATGATCCGGTCGACGTGTTCGTCGAACTCCTCCCAGCCCTGCAGACGGGCCTCGACCCGCCGCGTAGTCGGGATCGCGGCCAGCCTTTCTTTGGTGCGCGCGTAGTGATTTCGGCTGAGCGTGATGCCGATGACATTCACGTCGTATTTCTCAACCGCTCGCACCACGGCTCCGCCCCAGCCGCAACCGACGTCGAGCAGCGTCATTCCGGGCTCGAGGTCCAGCTTGCCCAGCCCCAGATCCAGCTTGGCGAGCTGCGCCTCTTCCAGCGTCATGTCGTCGTTCTTGAAGTACGCGCACGTATAGACCATGTTGGGGTCCAAGAACAACGCGAAGAAGTCGTCCGAAATGTCGTAGGTAGCCTGCGACTCTTCGTAATACGGCTTCAGCTTCGCCACCATCACATCCTCCCAAAGTATTAACGCTACAACGCCGTGAGACTCCGCGCGAAACTCGCGACCGACTGAAACGCCTAAGCCGCCTGCTCGACTCCGGCTCAGCTGGCCTCGGCGAAATTCCCCGTCAAAACCCCGATCACCGCATCCCACAGCTGTTGGGGCAGATCATGTCCCATCCCGTCGAATAACACCAATCGGGCGCCGCTTATTGCCCGCGCGATCGCACGTCCGCCGAAAGGCCGCATGAGTTTGTCGGCCCGACCGTGGATGACGACGGTGGGTGCCACGATCCGCCGGTCGTGGTGTGCCAGGCTGCCGCTGCCCAAGATCGCGCTGAATTGCCCGGCGATGCCTTGCGGGTAGTAGTTGCGGTCGTATCCCTCGGCGGCCTCGGCGCGAACCTGGCCCTCGGGTGTGCGGTAGCGCGGGCTGCCGATGATCCTGCTCACCCGCACCGCGTTGTCGATGATCACGTCGCGGGGCGAGCCCGGGGGCGGCCCTTTGACGAGCGCCAGCAGTGCGCGGGGCGCCGGCGGGGGCAGGAATGCCGAGTTGTTGCTGGAGAACAGGACCCCGAGGGTCCTGGTCCGCTGGGCGAATCGTGCGGCGAAGACCTGGGCGATCATTCCGCCCATCGATGCCCCGACGATGTGAGCCTGGCTGATGCCGAGATGGTCGAGCACGGCCGCGGCGTCGTCCGCCATGTCCTCGAGCGTGTACGTCGCCCTGCTGCGCAGCCCCACCCAGGAGCGGAGCAACCGCGTGGCGAATGGCTGGCCGACGCTGCGACGCTCGGTCTTGCTGGACAGCCCGACATCCCGGTTGTCGTACCGGATTACGCGCAGGCCGTGGCCGACCAGCCGCTCGCAGAACTCGGTCCGCCACAGCAGCAGCTGAGCGCCTAGCCCCATGATCAGCAGTACGGGCGGGGCGCCGATATCGCCCATGTCCTCGTAGTAGAGCTTCAGGTCGCTCGCAGCGGCCCCCGAACTCGCCGTTGATGACGCAAAGCCGGTGCGGATCTCCACCAGAGGGCTCCCTAGACCTCGACGTCGGACTGATGCTCGCGGCTGACCTCGACCATGAAGTTGGCGAAGTACCCCGTCAGCTGTGGATCGGACATCATCTGCCATTTCGGTGCGAGCAGCTTCATATACCGCTCGACGTAGAGGAACTGCTTGCCGATCAACACCAACTCGCGCGGCAGCTTGACGTCGTAGGCGTCGGCCAGCGTCGACAGCTGCTTTCCGATGTCGGCGTAGGACATGTCGCCCAGCGTCGACATGGTTAGTGGGGTGGCGAATTTCTCCAGATCCTTGGCGGCCTCGGCTTCGGGCTTCATCGTGCCGACGGCCCCCATCAGCACGACGATCTTGCCGGCCGCGGCGTGGTCCTTCGTGACCAGCAGCGCGTACACCAACTCCCGCAGCAGCCACCGGGTTCGGGGATCGATGCGGCCCATGATTCCGAAGTCGAAGAACACGATTCGGCCTTGGTCGTCGACGTACAGGTTGCCCGCGTGCAGGTCGCCGTGGAACAGCCCGTGCCGCAGGCCGCCTTCGAAAAGCGAGAACAGCAGCGCCTTGACCAGTTCGACGCCGTCGAATCCAGCCTTGCGGATGGCGGCGACGTCGTCGATGCGGATGCCCTGCACCCGCTCCATCGTCAGCACCCGGTCGCTGGTGAAGTCCCAGTGCACGGTCGGCACCCGGATGTTGCGGCCCAGCGGTGACACGTGCAGGTGCGAGACCCATGCCTCCATGGACTGCGCCTCGAGCCGGAAATTCAGCTCTTCGGCCAGGTTGGCGGAGAAGTCGGCGACCACGTCTTGTGCCGAGAGCCGTCGGCCCAGCTTGGCCAGTTCGACGGCCTGGGCGAAGCGCTTCAGGATCTGCAGGTCGGCGGCGACCCGGCGGCGGATGCCCGGGCGCTGGATCTTGACGACGACCTCCTCACCGCTGTGCAGCGTGGCGTAGTGCACCTGGGCGATGGAGGCCGAGGCGAACGGTGTTTCGTCCCACTTCGCGAACAGCTCGGCCGGGTCGGCTCCCAGTTCCTCGACGAACAGCTTGTGCACCTCGTCGGAGTCGGCCGGCGGCACCCGGTCGAGCAGGCCACGGAATTCGCGGGACAGCGATTCGCCGAACGCGCCTGGGCTGGAGGCGATGATCTGCCCGAACTTCACATACGTCGGGCCCAGATCGGCGAAGGTCTGGGGCAGCTGCTTGATCACCTTCTGCTGCCATGACCCCTTGCCCGTCAGCGTGCCGACGACGCGAGCGGCGGAGCGGGTGACCTGCCAACCAGTGACGGCGACCCGGGCCGCTTCGACCGGCAAGGGCACCCGATCAAGCCTGGCCGCCTCTCGGTGTTTGGTAGAGCTCATCTGTGCAGTCTGCCAAACCTATGGTGTCAAATCCCAATTCGTCGTCCGTTGAGCAGGCTTTTTACGTGTCCGGGTGGGGGACTTCACGCCTTTTTCCAAGGCGTGACCCAGCCCTCGAGTTCCCAGCCTTCCAGCGCGGCGAGCAGCTCGTACAACGTGGCCCCGTCGAGGGTCTCGCGGACGATGTCGGCGTGCCCGGCGTGGCGCGCCAACTCGTTGATGACGTGCAAGATCACCCATCGCACCGACCACGCCTCGATGTCTTTGGGAAACCAGGGAACGTCGTGGGGCACGGGCACCGCCGCGCCGAGGTCCGCGGTCTCCACCAGCCGTAGCGACGTCGCGTTTTGTTCCCCGAATGCCCGCAGCAGCCCGTCCAGCGTCTCGTCGGGCCGCATCACGTGCTGGTCCTCGAACTCCTCGCCGACCGGCCGGGCGTCCTTGGGCGGTGCGTCCGGGGCGGCCGCGACTCGTGTCATCCAGCTGCGTTGCATCCGTGTCACGTGCTTGACCAGTCCGCCGATCGAGAGGGCACTCGCCGACGGCGACGACCGGGCCTGTTCGTCGGTGAGGCCGTATGCCACGGCGAAGTAGGACCTTTGGTGGAAGGCCAGGTATTCGCGCAGGGCACTGCGCTCGTCGGCCACTGGTGGGGCGAGGGCTGGCATGTCACTTCTCCTGGTTGACGGTTTGACGATGTAAGTAAAGGTCGCGCAGGCAAGCGATTTCGGCGCCGTGGTGGATCGCTTCCCGATTGATGTGCAACCCCAGCTCGCTGAGCGCGTACTCGGCGTACGGACCTTCGGCCGGGCCGCAGGGCCGGGTCAGGTCGGCGGCCGAAAGCGACCGCACGCCGGTGGTCCACGCGGTGTACGTCAGGTCGAGTTGCCGCAGGGCGGTGCCGGCATCGGTCGCGTAGGTCCAGCTCTGGTAGTCGGCGGCCGGACCGCCGAAGTGGCTGTGGCTGCGCATCGCGAACACGCCGACAATGACGTGGGCCAGGCGCCAGGCGATGGTGGTGAACGGCGGCGGGCTGGGCGCGTGGAACGCGAAGTCGATAGACCCGTCCGGATGCACTGTCCAGCAGTTGGGCACCGGCTGCCAGAAGTACTCGTCGTCGGTCAGTCCGTCCAGGCGGGGGCGTAGCTGGGTGCGCCAATGCCAGTCGAGCTGATCGGCCAGCTGTGTGGTCTCCTCCGCCATGGCGCCGAGTGTTCCAGCTACCGGTGACACCCGTCTGCTACCCCGACGGCTTATCCTCCGACGCGGGGCGGTCGCGCGTAAGGTGCGGGCATGCAGCTGATTTCGGCGCACTCGACTGAACTGTTCGTTGGGCCGCCGGATACACCGCTACAGCTGGCCCGGGTCACCGTCGGCGGCGTAACCGAGCCGACACCGGTGCGCATCGACGGCGACCGTCTGCGCGGGGAGGTACTCGCCGAGACCGGCGATGAGGTCCTCGAGATTGCGGTGAGGGTGCAGAATCCGGTGGTCGGCGAGCGGCGGGCCGCTCGGGTACACGCCGGCGGCGCCGGTGCGCAGTTCGAATTCACTGTGGCCGAGCCCGGCTGGACGATGTTCATGGTCAGCCATTTCCATTACGACCCGGTGTGGTGGAACACGCAGGCCGCCTATACCAGCGAGTGGACCGAAGACCCGCCGGGGCGGGCCCGGCAGACCAACGGTTTCGAGTTGGTCCACGCGCATTTGGAAATGGCGCGCCGCGAGCCCGAATACAAGTTCGTGCTGGCTGAGGTGGACTACCTCAAGCCGTACTGGGACACCCACCCCGAGGACCGTGCCGATCTGCGCCGCTTCCTTGCCGCCGGCCGCGTCGAGGTGATGGGCGGCACCTACAACGAACCCAACACCAACCTCACCAGCCCGGAGACGACGATCCGAAACCTGGTGCACGGCATCGGGTTTCAGCGCGACGTGCTGGGCGCCGACCCGGCCACCGCGTGGCAGCTCGACGTGTTCGGTCACGACCCGCAGTTCCCAGGGATGGCTGCCGACGCCGGGCTGACGTCGAGCTCGTGGGCCCGGGGCCCGCACCACCAGTGGGGGCCGGGACAGGACGCCTCCGAAGACGGCGACCTCGAGCGCATGCAGTTCTGCAGCGAGTTCGAATGGATTTCGCCGTCGGGCCGCGGCCTGCTCACGCACTACATGCCGGCGCACTACTCGGCGGGCTGGTGGATGGACTCGTGCCCGTCGTTGGCCGAGGCGGAAGAGGCCACCCACGGGCTGTTCCACCAGCTCAAAAAGGTCGCCCTGACTCGCAACGTGCTGTTGCCGGTGGGCACCGATTACACGCCGCCGAACAAGTGGGTCACCGAAATCCACCGCGACTGGGCCGCCCGCTACACCTGGCCGCGATTCGTGTGCGCGCTGCCGCGGGAGTTCTTCGCCGCGGTGCGCGCCGAGCTGGACGAGCGGGGTGAAGTGGCGTCGCCGCAAACGCGCGACATGAACCCGATCTATACCGGCAAGGACGTTTCCTACATCGACACCAAGCAGGCCAACCGGGCCGCCGAAAACGCCGTGTTGGACGCCGAGCGCTACGCGGTGTTCGCGGCGCTGATGACCGGCGCCGATTACCCGCATGCCGCGCTGGCCAAGGCGTGGGTGCAACTGGCCTACGGCGCGCACCACGACGCGATCACCGGCTCCGAATCCGACCAGGTCTACCTCGACCTGCTGACCGGGTGGCGCGACGCGTGGGAGCTGGGTGGCGCGGCCCGCGACAACTCCTTGGCGCTGCTGTCTGGTGCCGTCAACGTTCCAGACGGAGCCCGGGGCGCCGTCGTGGTGTGGAACGCGTTGACACACCAGCGCACCGACGTCGTCACCGTCCAGGTCGATCCGCCGCTGGCCGCGGGTGCGCGGGTGTTCGACGCCGACGGCGCCGAACTGGCGGCGCTGGTCGAGCACGACGGGCGGTCGGTCACCTGGCTGGCCCGCGACGTCCCGTCACTGGGTTGGCGGGCCTACCGGCTGATTCCCGCCGACCAGGTGACCGGTTGGGAGCCGCTGTCCGGGCACACGATCGAAAACGAGCACTACCGGTTGGCGGCTGACCCGGCCCGGGGTGGGGGAGTCGTATCCCTGATTCAGGACACCCGCCAGTTGATCGCCGACGGGCGGGTGGGCAACGAGCTCGCCGTCTACGAGGAATACCCGGCGCACCCTGGGCAGGGGGAGGGCCCGTGGCATCTGCTGCCCAAGGGGCCGGTGGTGTGCTCGTCGGAATCGCCGGCGCAAGTCCGGGCCTACCGAGGACCGCTCGGCCAGCGCCTGGTCGTGCACGGCCGGATCGGCGAATTGCTGCGCTACACCCAGACCATCACGCTGTGGCGCGGCGTGGCGCGGCTGGACTGCCGCACCACCATCGACGACTTCACCGGCGAGGACCGCCTGTTGCGGCTGCGCTGGCCGTGTCCGGTGCCGGGCGCCATGCCGGTCAGCGAGGTGGGCGATGCCGTCGTCGGCCGAGGTTTCGCGCTGCTGCACGAGGGATCTCGCTCCGTGGACACCGAGCACCAGCCGTGGACGCTGGACAACCCGGCCTACAGCTGGTTCGGTCTGTCATCGGCTGCCCGGGTCCGTCTGGGAGACAACGATATTCGCGCGGTATCCGTGGCCGAGGTGGTGTCGCCGTCGGAAGCGTCGTCCGGACCGCTGGCGCGTGAGCTGATGGTCGCGCTGGTCCGCGCCGGCGTCACCGCGACCTGCAGCGGGGCCGACAAACCGCGCTACGGCAACCTCGAGGTCGACTCCAACCTGCCCGACGTGCGCATCGCGCTGGGCGGCCCCGACCGCAACGCCTTTACCGAAGCGGTGCTGGCCGAGGCCGACCCGGTGTACGCGAAAGAACTCGAACGTCAGCTCGCCGAGACGGGCCGGGCCAGGGTGTGGGTGCCCGCGGCGACGCCGTTGGCGGCCGCCTGGGTCCCCGGCGCCGACCTGCGTGCGGCGCACGCGCTCCCGGTGCTGGTGATCGACGGCGCCGACGAGAAGCGCCTCGACGCCGAGATCGCTTCGGTGGCAGCCGATCTCGAAGGCGCTGAGATCGCCGTGACGCAGCAGGCCGCAGCGGGGACGGAACCCTTCGAATCCCGCACCGTCGCGTTGTTCAACCGCGGCGTGCCGAGCTTCGCCGTCGACACCGAAGGCACGCTGCACACCGCGCTGTTGCGGTCCTGCACCGGCTGGCCGTCCGGCACCTGGATCGACGAACCACGCCGCACCGCGCCCGACGGCTCGAACTTCCAACTCCAGCACTGGACACACCATTTCGACTACGCGCTGGCTTGCGGCGACGGCGACTGGCGGCGCGCCGAGATCCCGACCCGCAGCGCGCAGTTCTCCCATCCGCTGCGCGCCGTCTTCCCCGGCCGTCGGCGCGGCAACCTGGCGGCCGCCGGATCGCTGCTGCACGTCGAACCCGCCGGCACGGTGCACGTCGGGGCGTTCAAGGCGGCGGGCAACCCGCTGACGGCCGGGCGCACCGAGCCGGTCGACCCCGGGACGGTGGCGCTGCGGCTGGTGGAAACTACCGGTGCCACTACCCGAGTTGAGATCGGCTCGGCAGTCGGCAAGCTGGGCGCGATGCGGCTCGCCGACCTGCTGGAGACACCGCAAGCGCGCAAGCGATCGCTCGAGCTGCACGGCTACCAGGTCGCCACCGTGCTGGCCCGGCTCGATATCGCCAAGGCATTCGACGAAGACAGCGCGCTGGGCCCGGAAGCCGAGATCGCCCAGCCGTTGTATGCGCGCTATTGGCTGCACAATCGCGGCCCCGCGCCGCTGGGCGGGCTGCCGGCCGTCGCGCACCTGCACCCGCAGCGAGCCACCGCCGAGCCGGGCGGCGAGCTGACGCTGCGACTCACCGCGGCCAGCGACTGCACTGATGCGGACCTGACCGGTGCGGTTGTGCTGGTGTGTCCGGACGGCTGGTCGGCCACACCCGCCGAGCTGCCGTTCACGCTGGCCGGCGGCGAGTACCGGGAGGCCGACGTGGTGCTGGCGATACCGGCCGGTGCCGAGCCCGGCCGGTACCCGATCCGGGCGCAGCTATGCGTCACCGGGGACAAGGTCCCGGCCGCTTGGGGGCAGACGGTCGAGGACGTGTGTGTCGTGGAAGTAGGAGCGGACCGGGAGACCGAGCTGGTCTACCTCGCCGGCGGGCCCGACGCGATCGCGCTGCGTGCCGGCCACACGGCCCGGCTGGCCGTGACGATCGGCAGCAATGCCGGGGCGGACCTGTCGGCCGAGGCGCATCTGATCAGCCCCTGGGGCACCTGGGAGTGGATCGGCCCGGCCTCGCTCGGTGCGGTGCTGCCGGCCCGCGGCACCGTCGAACTCGGCTTCGACGTCTGCCCACCGGTGTGGCTGGAACCCGGCCAGTGGTGGGCCCTGGTCCGGGTCGGCTGCGCCGGACGGCTGGTGTATTCACCAGCGGTCAAGGTGACCGTGACATGAGCGTTGATGCGGTTGCCGCCGTCGCGGGCATTCCGGTCGCGGTCGAGGAGCTCGACGCGGCCGAGGCGCGATTGCGCAGCGGCCCCCGCGCGGCGGCGCTGCCGGCCACCGGCACCAGCGAGGGTCGCCAACTGCGGCGCTGGCTCACCCAACTCCTGGTGACCGAACGCGTGGTCGCCACCGAAGTCGCCGCCCGGGGATTGACCGAGCGCGGCGCACCGACCGAGGCCCAGCTGCTGCCCGACATGACGGCCCGACTGGAGATCGGCAGTGTGGCCGCGGCCGCGCTGGCTGATCCGCGGGCCCGGGCGCTGTTCGCCGACGTGACCGCCGCGGTCCGGGTGGGCGATCTCGAGGTGGCCGGCTACCACGCCCGCAATCCGCTGCGATTCGCCGCGCCGCACCCCGACGGCCACGGCTGGTGCGCGCCCTCGAGCGTCGGACCGCCGCTGGCACAGGTCCAGTCCGCGATCGCCGAGCATCTGGGCGGCGCCGCGCGGCGACGCGCCTTCCGGGTGTGGCTAGATGAGCGCCGCGCGGCGCTGGTCCGGCTAGCTCCCGGTTACGAGCATCCCGGCGACCCGCGCCAACCTGACAACACGCACCGGCACTGAGCGGCCATGCTTACCCTCTGCCTCGATATCGGCGGCACGAAAATAGCTGTGGGCCTTGCTGATTCGGAGGGAGCGTTGGTATACACCGCGACTCGGCCCACCCCGGCGGCCGGGTCTGCCGAACAGGTCTGGGACGTGGTCGCCGCAATGATCGCCGACGCGTCGGCGGCGGCCGGCGGTACGGTCCGCGCCGCGGGTATCGCTTCGGCCGGCCCGATCGACCTACACAGCGGAACCGTCAGTCCGATCAACATCAAGTGCTGGCAACGGTTTCCGTTGCGGGACCGGGTCGCCGCCGCGTTGCCGGGCGTACCGGTACGACTCGGTGGTGACGGCGTATGTATGGCCTTGGGCGAGCACTGGCTCGGCGCGGGCCGGGGCGCGCGCTTCCTGCTGGCCATGGTGGTGTCGACGGGCGTCGGCGGTGGATTGGTGCTCGACGGCGCGCCCTATGCGGGCCGCAGCGGCAATGCCGGGCACGTCGGTCACGTGGTGGTGGAACGTGACGGCCAGCCTTGTACGTGCGGGGGCCGCGGCTGTGTCGAGACGGTTGCGGCCGGGCCGTGGCTGGTGCACTGGGCGCGGGCCAACGGGTGGTCGGCGGCACCCGGCGCCGACGCGCGCGAGCTGGCCGCCGCGGCGATGGCCGGCGATGAGGTCGCGGTGCGGGCGTTCGTCAGGGGGGCCACCGCGCTGGCGATGATGATCGCGTCGGTGGCGGCGGTATGCGACCTGGACCTCGTCGTCATCGGGGGAGGCGTGGCCAAGTCCGGCCGCCTGCTCTTCGACCCGCTGCGCGCGGCGCTGACCGGCTACGCCGGGCTGGAGTTTCTGGCCGGGTTGCGCGTGGTGCCCGCCGCCCTCGGCGGCAATGCCGGGCTGGTCGGCGCGGCCCGGCTCGCGGAGGCTTAGCCAACGGCGTTGCGCTGCATATGCTTTCGACCCCAGTCGCACAAACTCGCCAGCACCGGCGCCAGCGTCATGCCGTACTCGGAAATCGAATAGTGCACGCAGGGCGGAACCGTGCGAGCGTCGTGGCGGTCGATGATTCCGGCGTCGACCAGCTCGTGCAGGTGACGGATCAGCATCCGCTCGGTGATACCCGGGATGCTGCGCCGCAGCTCGGCAGTTCGCATCGGGCCGTCGCACAGTCGCCAGAGGATCGTGCCTTTCCAGCGGCCGTCGATCACCGACAGTGCGGCGTCGATCGGGCAGTCGCCGACTTCTTTTTTCGATACCGCCATCGCAGTTCCCAGCCTCGTAGCCGTGCTGACTAATTTGTCAGTACCTTGATATTTGGCAGCTTAACAGCCAGGGTCGTTTTCATGAGGGACAGCTTGAACGCGCTTGCAGTTGTAGTCACCGGCCCGATGGTGGGGGTGGAGTTGTCGGTCGCGGCGTTTTTCAATCCGCTTTTCGCGCGGCTACCCGACGACGCCTTCCGTGCGGCCCGTGGCCGGGCCAGTCGAGTACTGGGTGCGGTGATGCCGTTCTGGTACGTGGGCACCCTGGTGGTCTTGGCCGTCACGGCCGTCCGCGGCTGGGGCGGGACGACTGGCTGGCTGTGTGGCATTGCCGCGGGCCTGATGGCGGCCGTTGTGCTGTTGACCGTGACCATGCTGGTGCCGATCAACAACCGCATCGCCAAGTGGCCCGTCACCGGCGAGATGTCTCGTGAGCTCGCGGCGCGATGGGACCGCCTGCACTGGCTGCGGGTCGTCGTTCTGCTGGTGCTCTTTGCGCTGCTGACCGTCGCTGTCACCTGACGTCCGCCGTTTTGGCTGATCGCGGGTTGTCACGCTATCCTTGGTGCCGATCCACCGAAGACCGTCGGTCGCCGAGCAATCGGTCGAAGGTCCGGGAACATCCCGGCGGCCCACGCAGGAGGACGAGGCATTACCGCCGGCGCCCGCGCCGGTGTACCCCAAACGCCCCGTGCCGCTTCCTGCGCCGGGGCGTTCGTCGTTCCTCGGGTGATCACACACGACACGTTTAACCGTGACATTCACCGAGGAGGTATGCATGGCCAGAGCCGACAAGGCCACCGCCGTTGCGGACATTGTCGAGCAGTTCAGCGCCTCGACCGCGACCGTCATCACCGAATACCGCGGCCTGACGGTGGCCAACCTGGCCGACCTGCGCCGCTCGCTGGCGGGTTCGGCCACCTACACCGTGGCCAAGAACACGCTGATCAAGCGGGCGGCTTCGGAGGCGGGGATCGAGGGTCTCGACGAGCTGTTCGCGGGCCCGACGGCCATCGCGTTTATCAGCGGCGAGCCCGTCGACGCCGCCAAGGCCATCAAGACCTTCGCCAAGGACAACAAGGCGCTGGTCATCAAGGGTGGCTACATGGACGGCCACGCCTTGACGGTGGCCGAGGTCGAGCGCATTGCCGACCTGGAGTCCCGCGAGGTCCTGCTGGCCAAGCTGGCCGGTGCCATGAAGGGCAACCTCGCCAAGGCGGCCGGTCTGTTCAATGCGCCGGCCTCGCAGTTCGCCCGCCTGGCGGCCGCACTGCAGGAGAAGAAGGCGGCCGACCCGGCTGCCGCGGCGGCCCCGGCCGCAGAACCCGCGTCGGAGGCACCCGCTTCGGAGGCACCCGTCGAGACCCCGGCTGAAGCCGAATAAAAACCACCCCGCTACCAGGGAAAACAAGGAAGGACCCACACCATGGCCAAAATCTCTACCGACGACCTGCTTGACGTCTTCAAGGAAATGACCCTGCTGGAGCTCTCGGAGTTCGTGAAGAAGTTCGAGGAGACCTTCGAGGTCACCGCGGCCGCCCCCGTTGCGGTCGCCGCTGCCGGCGGTGCCGCCGCCGGCGCGCCCGCCGAGGCCGCCGAGGAGCAGTCGGAGTTCGACGTCATCCTCGAGGCCGCCGGCGACAAGAAGATCGGCGTCATCAAGGTGGTCCGCGAGATCGTCTCCGGCCTGGGCCTGAAAGAGGCCAAGGACCTGGTCGACAGCGCACCCAAGCCGTTGCTGGAGAAGGTCGCCAAGGAAGCCGCCGAGGAGGCCAAGGGCAAGCTCGAGGCTGCCGGCGCGACCGTCACCGTCAAGTAGTTCAACTCACACGAAACCCCCGGGGTCATCTCCCCGGGGGTTTCGTGTGCTCAGGGGTTCGCTGACCGCAGCGACTGCGCCACGCGTTCCGCTGAATCACCCAGGGCGACAAGAAGATTCGATGTCATCGCCTCGAGCACCGGCGTGACGGCCGAGCCCTCGTCGCCGTAGTATCCGGCGAGCTCGAGCATCACGAACCCGTGGATCAACGCCCAGAACTGGGCCGCGGTGGCCACGACGGACGCGTTGTCGTCGGCACCGCCTACGGTGATCCGGCCGGCCAGCATGCATCGGCGCACCACGCGCACCACGTGCGCGAAGCTGGGGTGGTGCCGCTCGATCTCGGCGACCGTGAGCGTGAGGACATTGCCAGCCGGCGCGTTGATGCCGTGCGCGCTGGTGCTGCCGAACATCAGCCGATACATGTGCGGCCGGTCGATGGCGTAGCGGCGGTAGGCGCCGCCGACGACAAACAAATCGGCCACCGGATCGGCGGTCTGCGGCACCGTCTGGGCGGCATCGAACTGCCGCAGCCCCTCCTCGGCGACCGCAGCGATCAGCGCCTGCATCCCGCCGAAGTGCGTGTACACCGACATCGTCGACGTTCCTGCGGCGCCGGCCACCTTGCGGGTCTGCAGGGCGTCCGGCCCGTGCTCGTCGAGCAGGCCGACGGCGGCGTGCAGCATCTCGTCGCGCACACTGCGCTGAACTTCCGAAGTCATCTCTCCAACCATCTCTGCCGGGGCCTTGCCATCTTCTCATCACCGGCGTACGGTCTCAATAACGCTGCAATAACAATGTTATAGGAGCTCAGCCCATGACTTCCACACAAGCAGTCAAGTCCGAGAACCCCTATCTCGACGGCTTCTTGGCGCCGGTGGGCGCCGAAGTGACCGCGACCGATCTCGAGGTCACCGGACAGATCCCGGAGCACCTGGACGGGCGCTACCTGCGCAATGGGCCCAACCCGGCCGCCGAGGTCGACCCGGCCACCTATCACTGGTTCACGGGTGACGCGATGGTGCACGGGGTAGCCCTGCGCGACGGCAAGGCCTGCTGGTACCGCAACCGCTGGGTCCGCACCCCGGCCACCAGCGCTGCGCTGGGCGAGCCCCAGCCCGAGGGGCTGAACCCGCGCGCCGGGATGCTGTCGGTCGGCCCCAACACCAACGTGCTGACTCACGCCGGGCGGACGCTGGCGCTCGTCGAGGGCGGCGGTGCCAACTACCAACTCACCGACGAGCTGGACACGGTAGGGCCCTGCGACTTCGACGGCACCCTGTTCGGTGGCTACACCGCCCACCCGCACCGGGATCCGCACACCGGCGAACTGCACGCGGTGTCCTACAGCTTCGGGCGCGGGCGCACCGTGCAGTACTCGGTGATCGACACCGCCGGGCACGCGCGGCGCACCGTCGACATCGAGGTGAGCGGTTCGCCGATGATGCACGACTTCTCGCTGACGGATAAGTATGTGGTGATCTACGACCTGCCGGTGACGTTCGACCCGGCGCAGGTCGTGCCGGCCAATGTGCCGCGCTGGCTGAGTTTGCCGGCCCGCCTGGTCGTGCAGTCGGTGCTCGGTCGGGTCCGGATTCCCGGTCCGATGGTGACGGCCATCAACAGCAATCGGCAGCCCATGCATCGGATGCCTTACAGCTGGAAGGACACCTACCCGGCGCGCGTCGGGGTGATGCCCCGCGAAACCGGTGGTAGCGCCGCCAACCCCCCGGTGCGCTGGTTTGACATCGAACCCTGTTACGTCTTTCACCCGCTCAATGCCTACTCCGAGATGCGCGACGGAGCGGAGGTCCTGGTGCTCGACGTGGTCAGCTACGCGCGGATGTTCGACCACGACCTGCGCGGCCCGGGCGACAGCCGGCCCGTACTGGACCGCTGGACCATCAACCTGACGACCGGTGCGCTCAGCACGGAGCGTCGCGACGATCGCCCGCAGGAGTTTCCCCGCATCGACGAGACCCTGCTGGGCGCACGACACCGATTCGGCTACACCGTCGGCATGGATGGCGGGTACCTGTCCGGTGGCGCAACCGAGATGACCTCGGCGCTCTACAAGCACGACTACGCGTCGGGTTCCAGTGTGGCCGCGGCCCTCGAACCCGACCTTTTGCTCGGCGAGATGTCCTTTGTCCCGAACCCCGTTAGCGGCTCGCGGCAGCGTGCCGAGGACGACGGCGTTTTGATGGGTTACGCCTATCACCGTGGCCGCGACGAAGGGCAATTGCTGATGCTGGACGCCCAGACCCTCGAGTCGATTGCGACCGTGCATCTGCCGCAGCGCGTACCGATGGGCTTCCACGGTAACTGGGCTCCGACCATCTGACCGCTTTACCGCTGCTTGCAGGGCCATTACCCTGCTTGCAGGGGTGGGTCTCAGGTCGGCGAATTTTTCGCTGCGGTGCTGTGCAACCATGCTGTGTGGTCCCGGGCGTGCGCTACAGTGACTCATGCCACACAAAGGGCCAGGTGGCAGCTGGTGCGTAGACGGAAGGATTCCCTATGGGCGTCGCTATCGAGGTCAGCGGGCTGACCAAGTCCTTCGGTTCCTCGAGGATTTGGGAAGACGTGACCCTCGACATCCCTTCTGGGGAGGTCAGCGTTTTGCTGGGCCCGTCGGGTACCGGCAAGTCCGTCTTCTTGAAGTCCTTGATCGGCCTGCTTCGTCCGGAACGTGGCTCGATTGTCATCGATGGCACCGACATCATCGAATGCTCGGCTAAGGAGCTCTACGAGATCCGCACGCTGTTCGGCGTGCTGTTCCAGGACGGCGCGCTGTTCGGCTCGATGAATCTGTACGACAACACCGCCTTCCCGCTGCGTGAGCACACCAAGAAGAAGGAAGGCGAGATCCGTGACATCGTCATGGAGAAGCTCGAACTGGTGGGCCTGGGCGGGGACGAGCGGAAGTTCCCCGGCGAGATCTCCGGCGGTATGCGTAAGCGTGCCGGCCTGGCCCGCGCTCTCGTCTTGGATCCGCAGATCATTCTGTGTGACGAGCCCGACTCCGGTCTGGACCCGGTCCGTACCGCCTACCTGAGCCAGCTGATCCTCGACATCAACGCCCAGATCGACGCGACCATTCTTATCGTCACGCACAACATCAGCGTTGCCCGCACCGTGCCGGACAACATCGGCATGCTGTTCCGCAAGCATCTGGTGATGTTCGGCCCTCGTGAGGTGCTGTTGACCAGCGATGAGCCGGTGGTGCGTCAGTTCCTCAACGGCCGCCGCATCGGTCCGATCGGCATGTCCGAAGAGAAGGACGAGGCGACCATGGCCGAAGAGCAGGCCATGGTCGATGCGGGTCACCACTCCGGCGGCACCGAGGAGATCGAGGGGGTGCCGCCCCAGATCGTCGCGACACCGGGGATGCCGGAACGCAAAGCGGTGGCACGGCGCCAGGCCCGGGTGCGCGAAATGCTGCACACGCTGCCGAAGAAGGCGCAGACGGCGATCCTCGACGATCTCGAGGGCACCCACAAATACCAAACGCGCGAATTCGGCGAATAGTCGCAATCGCCTGATCCCAGCCCGATCACCCGGCTCGCCGGTTCGGGTTTTAGCCGCGCGTGCAGCCGGAACCCGCAGCCAGAGGAATTCGGTGGCAACTTGCCGTGGCTTCCTCTTGACGACAAGGGCGTCAACAGGTCAATCTGTTGGGCAGCATGTACCCACGGGAAAGTCGAGATGCCAGCCAGCGTCGATACCCCCTGGATGGGTAGTTGAGGAATGCGCGCGCCTGCGCTATTGTTGGACGTTGCGCTGGCTACTTCCTGCCCACCTCACCCGCCACCTGACACCGTGGTCTTAGCCTGAGCCCTGTTGAGGCTCAGCTATTTAGTTGCGCGCGTGAGATACGGGTAGATCGTTCGCCGGCTTAACCGAAAAAATTCGCGGCGAACAGGTCCGGTAGCCCCGGCATTCGTGAGTCGCACGAGGTGCTGGAAGGATGCATCTTGGCAGTTTCTCGCCAGAGCAAGACGGACTCCTCTTCTAACAACTCCGTGCCTGGAGCACCTGACCGAGTTTCTTTCGCCAAGCTCCGTGAACCGCTCGAGGTTCCCGGTCTGCTTGACGTGCAGACGGACTCGTTTGAGTGGTTGATCGGCTCGCCGCGTTGGCGCGAGATCGCCTCCGGGCGGGGAGATGTCAACCCGGTCGGTGGCCTCGAAGAGGTGCTGTACGAGTTGTCCCCGATCGAGGACTTCTCGGGCTCGATGTCGCTGTCGTTCTCCGACCCCCGCTTCGACGAAGTCAAGGCGCCGGTGGACGAGTGCAAAGACAAGGACATGACCTACGCGGCTCCGCTGTTCGTCACGGCTGAGTTCATCAACAACAACACCGGTGAGATCAAGAGCCAGACGGTCTTCATGGGTGACTTCCCGATGATGACCGAAAAAGGCACGTTCATCATCAACGGGACCGAACGCGTCGTGGTCAGCCAGCTGGTCCGGTCGCCCGGTGTGTACTTCGACGAGTCGATCGACAAGTCGACCGAGAAGCTGCTGCACAGCGTCAAGGTGATTCCGAGCCGCGGTGCGTGGCTGGAGTTCGACGTCGACAAGCGCGACACCGTCGGTGTGCGCATCGACCGCAAGCGCCGTCAGCCGGTCACCGTGCTGCTCAAGGCGCTGGGCTGGACCAACGAGCAGATTCACGAGCGGTTCGGCTTCTCCGAGATCATGATGTCGACGCTGGAGAAGGACAACACCGCCGGCACCGACGAGGCGCTGCTGGACATCTACCGAAAGCTGCGTCCGGGCGAGCCGCCGACCAAGGAATCCGCGCAGACCCTGCTGGAGAACCTGTTCTTCAAGGAGAAGCGCTACGACCTGGCCCGCGTCGGTCGCTACAAGGTCAACAAGAAGCTCGGGCTGAACGCCGGCGAGCCGATCACGTCGTCGACGCTGACCGAGGAAGACGTCGTCGCCACCATCGAGTACCTGGTGCGCCTGCACGAGGGCCAGGTGACCATGACGGTTCCCGGCGGCACCGAGGTTCCGGTGGAGACCGACGACATCGACCACTTCGGTAACCGCCGCCTGCGCACCGTCGGTGAGCTGATCCAGAACCAAATCCGGGTCGGTATGTCGCGGATGGAGCGCGTCGTCCGCGAGCGGATGACCACGCAGGACGTCGAGGCCATCACGCCGCAGACCCTGATCAACATCCGTCCCGTCGTGGCGGCGATCAAGGAGTTCTTCGGCACCAGCCAGCTGTCCCAGTTCATGGACCAGAACAATCCGCTGTCCGGGCTGACCCACAAGCGTCGCCTCTCGGCGCTGGGGCCGGGCGGTCTGTCGCGTGAGCGCGCGGGCCTCGAGGTCCGGGACGTGCACCCGTCGCACTACGGCCGGATGTGTCCGATCGAGACCCCGGAGGGTCCGAACATCGGTCTGATCGGTTCGCTGTCGGTGTACGCGCGGGTCAACCCGTTCGGATTCATCGAGACGCCGTACCGCAAGGTGGTCGACGGTGTGGTCAGCGACGAGATCGAGTACCTGACCGCCGACGAGGAGGACCGCCACGTCGTGGCGCAGGCCAACTCGCCGATCGATGCCGACGGCCGCTTCGAAGAGACGCGCGTTCTGGTTCGCCGGAAGGCGGGCGAGGTCGAGTACGTGCCGTCGTCCGAGGTCGACTACATGGACGTTTCGCCGCGCCAGATGGTGTCGGTGGCCACGGCCATGATCCCGTTCCTCGAGCACGACGACGCCAACCGTGCCCTGATGGGTGCCAACATGCAGCGCCAGGCGGTTCCGCTGGTGCGCAGTGAGGCGCCGCTGGTCGGCACCGGTATGGAGCTGCGCGCCGCGATCGACGCCGGCGATGTGATCGTGGCCGACAAGGCCGGGGTGATCGAGGAGGTGTCCGCCGACTACATCACCGTGATGGCCGACGACGGCACCCGGCACACCTACCGGATGCGCAAGTTCGCCCGGTCCAACCACGGCACCTGCGCCAACCAGTCGCCGATCGTGGACGCGGGAGACCGGGTCGAGGCCGGCCAGGTGATCGCCGACGGTCCCTGCACCGAAAACGGTGAGATGGCGCTGGGCAAGAACCTGCTCGTGGCGATCATGCCGTGGGAAGGCCACAACTACGAGGACGCGATCATCCTTTCCAACCGCCTGGTTGAGGAGGACGTGCTCACCTCGATCCACATCGAGGAGCACGAGATCGATGCCCGCGACACCAAGCTGGGCGCCGAGGAGATCACCCGGGACATCCCGAACGTCTCCGACGAGGTGCTCGCCGACTTGGACGAGCGTGGCATCGTGCGGATCGGCGCCGAGGTTCGCGACGGCGACATCCTGGTCGGCAAGGTCACCCCGAAGGGTGAGACCGAGCTGACGCCGGAAGAGCGACTGCTGCGGGCGATCTTCGGTGAGAAGGCCCGTGAGGTCCGCGACACCTCGCTCAAGGTGCCGCACGGCGAATCCGGCAAGGTGATCGGCATTCGGGTGTTCTCTCGCGAGGACGACGATGAGTTGCCCGCCGGTGTCAACGAGCTGGTCCGTGTCTACGTGGCCCAGAAGCGCAAGATCTCCGACGGTGACAAGCTGGCCGGACGCCACGGCAACAAGGGCGTCATCGGCAAGATCCTGGCGGTCGAGGACATGCCGTTCATGCCGGACGGCACTCCGGTGGACATCATCCTGAACACCCACGGTGTGCCGCGACGGATGAACATCGGTCAGATCCTGGAGACGCACCTCGGTTGGGTCGCCAAGGCCGGTTGGAACATCGAGGGTGCCCCCGATTGGGCGGCGAACCTGCCGGAGGACCTTCGCCACGCTCAGCCGGACCAGATCGTGTCGACTCCGGTGTTCGACGGCGCCAAGGAGGAGGAGCTGCAGGGTCTGCTGTCCTGCACGCTGCCCAACCGCGACGGTGACGTGATGGTCAACGCGGACGGCAAGTCCAGGCTGTTCGACGGCCGCAGTGGCGAGCCGTTCCCGTACCCGGTGACCGTTGGCTACATGTACATCATGAAGCTGCACCACCTGGTGGACGACAAGATCCACGCCCGCTCCACCGGTCCGTACTCGATGATCACTCAGCAGCCGTTGGGTGGTAAGGCGCAGTTCGGTGGTCAGCGATTCGGTGAGATGGAGTGCTGGGCCATGCAGGCCTACGGTGCCGCCTACACGCTGCAGGAGCTGTTGACCATCAAGTCCGACGACACCGTCGGCCGGGTCAAGGTGTACGAGGCGATCGTCAAGGGCGAGAACATCCCGGAGCCGGGTATCCCCGAGTCGTTCAAGGTGTTGCTCAAGGAGCTGCAGTCGCTGTGCCTCAACGTTGAGGTGCTGTCGTCGGACGGCGCAGCGATCGAGCTACGCGAGGGCGAGGACGAGGACTTGGAGCGTGCTGCGGCAAACCTGGGAATCAACTTGTCCCGCAACGAATCTGCGTCCGTTGAGGACCTGGCCTGATCGTGGCGAAAGCCACGGCACTAATTAGTTACTAAACCCGCAAGGGGAAAGGGAGTTACGTGCTCGACGTCAACTTCTTCGATGAGCTCCGTATTGGTCTGGCCACCGCGGAGGACATCAGGCAATGGTCTTACGGCGAGGTCAAGAAGCCGGAGACGATCAACTACCGCACGCTGAAGCCCGAGAAGGACGGCCTGTTCTGCGAGAAGATCTTCGGACCGACTCGCGACTGGGAGTGCTACTGCGGCAAGTACAAGCGCGTGCGCTTCAAGGGCATCATCTGCGAACGCTGTGGCGTCGAGGTGACTCGCGCCAAAGTGCGTCGCGAGCGGATGGGCCACATCGAGCTGGCCGCACCGGTCACGCACATCTGGTACTTCAAGGGCGTGCCATCGCGCTTGGGGTACCTGCTGGACCTGGCGCCGAAGGATCTCGAGAAGATCATCTACTTCGCCGCCTACGTGATCACCGCGGTCGACGACGAGATGCGGCACAACGAGCTGTCTACGCTCGAGGCCGAAATGGTGGTGGAGCGCAAGGGCGTTGAGGACCAGCGCGACGCTGACCTGGAGGCCCGGGCGCAGAAGCTGGAGGCCGACCTGGCCGAGCTGGAGGCCGAGGGCGCGAAAGCCGATGCGCGGCGCAAGGTTCGGGACGGCGGCGAGCGTGAGATGCGCCAGCTCCGTGACCGTGCCCAGCGTGAGCTGGACCGGCTGGAGGATATCTGGACCACCTTCACCAAGCTGGCCCCCAAGCAGCTGATCGTCGACGAGAACCTCTACCGCGAGCTCATCGACCGCTACGGCGAGTACTTCACCGGGGCGATGGGTGCGGAGTCGATCCAGAAGCTGATCGAGAACTTCGACATCGACGCCGAGGCCGACATCCTGCGTGACGTCATTCGAAACGGCAAGGGGCAGAAGAAGCTTCGTGCGCTCAAGCGGCTGAAGGTCGTCGCGGCCTTCCAGCAGTCGGGCAACTCCCCGATGGGCATGGTGCTCGACGCGGTCCCGGTCATTCCGCCGGAGCTGCGTCCGATGGTGCAGCTCGACGGTGGCCGGTTCGCCACCAGCGACCTCAACGACCTGTACCGCCGTGTGATCAACCGCAACAACCGCCTCAAGAGGCTGATCGACCTCGGCGCGCCCGAGATCATCGTCAACAACGAGAAGCGGATGCTGCAGGAGTCGGTCGACGCGCTGTTCGACAACGGCCGTCGCGGTCGCCCGGTCACCGGGCCGGGCAACCGTCCGCTCAAGTCGCTGTCGGATCTGCTCAAGGGTAAGCAGGGCCGGTTCCGTCAGAACCTGCTCGGTAAGCGAGTCGACTACTCTGGCCGTTCGGTCATCGTGGTCGGTCCGCAGCTCAAGTTGCACCAGTGCGGCCTGCCCAAGCTGATGGCGCTGGAGCTGTTCAAGCCGTTCGTGATGAAGCGGCTGGTCGACCTCAACCACGCGCAGAACATCAAGAGCGCCAAGCGCATGGTGGAGCGCCAGCGTCCCCAGGTGTGGGACGTGCTCGAAGAGGTCATCGCCGAGCACCCGGTGCTGCTGAACCGCGCGCCCACCCTGCACCGACTCGGTATTCAGGCCTTCGAGCCAATGCTGGTGGAGGGCAAGGCTATTCAGCTGCACCCGTTGGTGTGCGAGGCGTTCAACGCCGACTTCGACGGTGACCAGATGGCGGTGCACCTGCCGCTGAGTGCCGAGGCGCAGGCCGAGGCTCGCATCCTGATGCTGTCGAGCAACAACATCCTGTCGCCCGCGTCCGGCCGCCCGTTGGCCATGCCGCGACTCGACATGGTGACCGGGCTGTACTACCTGACCACCGAGGTGGACGGGGCCAATGGTGAATACCGCGCGGCCGCGGACGACCAGCCGGAGCAGGGCGTGTACTCCTCACCCGCCGAGGCGATCATGGCGTCCGACCGCGGTCTGCTCTCGGTGCGGGCCAAGATCAAGGTCCGGTTGACGCAGCTGCGTCCCCCGGCCGAGATCGAGGCCGCGCTGTTCGGTCAGAACGGTTGGCGGCCAGGTGATTCGTGGAAGGCCGAGACGACCCTGGGCCGGGTGCTGTTCAACGAGCTGCTGCCGCTGGGCTACCCGTTCGTGAACAAGCAGATGCACAAGAAGGTGCAGGCGGCCATCATCAACGACCTGGCCGAGCGCTACCCGATGATCGTGGTCGCACAGACCGTCGACAAGCTCAAGGACGCCGGCTTCTACTGGGCGACCCGAAGCGGTGTCACGGTCTCGATGGCCGACGTGTTGGTTCCGCCGCGTAAGAAGGAGATCCTCGACCACTACGAGGATCGGGCCGACAAGGTCGAAAAGCAGTTCCAGCGTGGTGCTTTGAACCACGACGAGCGCAACGAGGCGCTGGTGGAGATCTGGAAGGAAGCCACCGACGAGGTCGGTAAGGCGCTGCGGGAGCACTACCCCAACGACAACCCGATCATCACGATCGTCGACTCGGGCGCCACGGGTAACTTCACCCAGACGCGAACACTGGCCGGCATGAAGGGCCTGGTGACCAACCCGAAGGGTGAGTTCATCCCGCGTCCGATCAAGTCGTCGTTCCGTGAGGGCCTGACCGTGCTGGAGTACTTCATCAACACGCACGGTGCTCGAAAGGGCTTGGCCGACACCGCGTTGCGTACCGCCGACTCGGGTTACCTGACCCGTCGTCTGGTGGACGTGTCGCAGGACGTCATCGTCCGCGAGCACGACTGCGAGACCGAGCGCGGCATCAACGTCGAGCTCGCCGAGCGTCAGCCGGACGGCACCCTGATCCGCGACCCGTACATCGAAACTTCGGCGTACGCACGGACTTTGGGCGCCGACGCGATCGATGAGGCCGGCAACGTCGTCGTCGCGCGTGGTGAGGATCTGGGCGACCCGTCGATCGAAGCCTTGTTGGCTGCGGGCATCACGCAGATCAAGGTCCGCTCGGTGCTGACCTGCACCACCGGAACCGGTGTGTGCGCGACCTGTTACGGACGCTCGATGGCGACCGGCAAGCTGGTCGACATCGGCGAGGCGGTCGGCATCGTGGCCGCACAGTCCATTGGTGAGCCCGGTACGCAGCTGACCATGCGCACCTTCCACCAGGGTGGTGTCGGTGAAGACATCACCGGCGGTCTGCCGCGTGTGCAGGAGCTGTTCGAGGCCCGGGTGCCGCGAGGCAAGGCGCCGATCGCCGACGTCTCCGGGCGGATTCAGCTCGAGGACGGTGAGCGCTTCTACAAGATCACCATCGTCCCCGATGATGGCGGCGAGGAAGTGGTCTACGACAAGCTCTCCAAGCGTCAGCGGCTGCGGGTGTTCAAGCACGAAGACGGTTCCGAGCGGGTGCTTTCCGATGGTGACCACGTTGAGGTGGGCCAGCAGCTGATGGAAGGCTCGGCCGATCCGCACGAGGTGCTGCGTGTGCAAGGCCCCCGTCAGGTGCAGATTCACCTGGTCCGGGAGACCCAAGAGGTCTACCGCGCCCAGGGTGTGTCGATCCACGACAAGCACATCGAGGTGATCGTTCGTCAGATGCTGCGCCGCGTCACGATCATCGACTCGGGCGCGACGGAGTTCCTGCCTGGCTCGCTGATCGAACGTGCCGGGTTCGAGGCGGAGAACCGCCGGGTGGTGGCCGAGGGCGGCGAGCCCGCCGCCGGTCGCCCGGTGCTAATGGGTATCACGAAGGCGAGCCTCGCCACCGACTCGTGGCTGAGCGCGGCGTCGTTCCAGGAGACCACGCGTGTGCTGACCGATGCGGCGATCAACTGCCGCAGCGACAAGCTGCAGGGTCTGAAGGAGAACGTGATCATCGGAAAGCTGATCCCGGCCGGTACCGGTATCAACCGGTACCGCAACATCCAGGTGCAGCCGACCGAGGAGGCCCGTGCTGCTGCGTACACGATCCCGTCCTACGAGGATCAGTACTACAGCCCGGACTTCGGTCAGGCCACCGGTGCCGCGGTTCCGCTGGACGACTACGGTTACAGCGACTACCGGTAAGTCAACAATCGAAAAAGCCCCGGGTTTGCGCCCGGGGCTTTTTCGTATGCTTGCCGTGCGGAGAGGGCCTCAGACTGCAGACTTTCGATTTCGGAAGAAGCCGGGGGAGACCGCCCACCAGATGCACATCATGACCACTCCGAGTGCTATTGAGCCGATGCCGACTACGGCCACTGCGCCGATCCCGAAAATCGTGACGTTGTGGCCGTCTTCGACAAGCCAATCGGCCCTGGCGTATTGGACCAGGCCGAAGACGAAGACGATCGTTAGGAGCACCCCGCCCAGCGAGGGCAATACGCCGCGCATCACGAAGTCGCGTAGTGATCTGGTGAGAACTTTGCGGTAATACCAGACACAGGCGTAGCCGGTGAGCGCGTAGTAGATCGCGATCACCAACCCGACAGAACCGATGACGGCACTGAGCAAACTATCGCTGATCAGCGTGAACAACACATAAAAGAGGGCCGATGCGGTTCCCATCACGATAGTCGAAACGGTCGGGGTGAGGAATCGAGGATGGATCCTGGCGAACACGTCGGGTAGGGCCTTACGTGCCGCCATCGACAGCGTTGTCCGTGCGGTGGGCAGGATTGTCGTCTGCGTCGAGGCCGATGCCGACGTCAAGATCGAGGCAGACAGCAGCAATAATGCGACCTTGCCGAAGAAGCCGTCACCGAACAACGTCGGGCCAATCGCGGCGAACACGTCCGCAGAGTTGTGTTCGTTGCCCAGGCCAATACCTTCCGTGTCTACCCCGGCGAATGCAATGCTCGACACCGTGACCAAGGCGTAGGTCGACAAGAGCAGCAAGGTAGACAGCACCGCGGCGCGCCCCGGCGTGCGACTGGGATCGGCGGTTTCCTCGTTGCACGCTACGGCGGTGTCAAAACCCCAGTAGATGAAGATTGCGATGAGCACCGCCGGGGCGATATCAGAGCTGAAGCTCAATCCGTCGACCCACAACCACGACAGCGACGGTCGCAGCGAGCCCGATGCGGCATGATTGGTGTACACCTTAATTAGGGCCACGATCGAAAGCGCAGCCAGCACAACGAGTTCGATCGATAGCATAAAACACTGCAGGCGGGCTGATACCTCGATTCCGCGGTAGCAGATATATGTCATTGCCGCGATCCACGCCACGCCAGCGACCGTGGACCACAGCGTGCTGTGGGCCAGATCTGCCACCGGCCGCCAGCCGACGAGGTCCCCCATAAACGTGAACGAATAGGTGCCGGCGATTTGCGCCAGGTTGGCCATTACGATCACGTCGGAGGCGATAATGCTCCACCCCCCGAGCCAGCCGGTGACCGGCCCGAATACGCGCGACGCCCAGGTGAACGTGGTGCCGCAGTCGGGCTCGGCGTTGTTGAGCTCTTGGTAAGCGACCGCGATCATGAACATTGGGATAAACGAGATCAAAACGATCGCAGGCGTTTTCACGCCACAAAGCAATTCGCCACGGCGTGCCACGATGAGCCCCAACGTCGCCGCCAGGCTGTAGGCGGGCGCGGCGGAGGCGGTGCCGATGACGACGCTGGAGAGCAGCCCCATCGCGCCTTTTTTCAGACCTTTGCTCGGCACAGTGATACTCGTGCTCTTGCCGCTGCTCATTGAGTCTCCTCTGCCGTGAACCGGCTCGCCGGAGTCAGGTACCCGCGACCGAGCTGGGCTATCCGAGGTTCAATTCCGTACGGGTAGCTCTTGTATGCCCCACGGTGATCCGTAGGCTTTGAGTAACTCTAAGAAGGGCACTGAGTCGAATGCTTCGGGGCCGAGCACGCCCGAGCCTTGCCATGTCTCGGTGGCTAAGAGCTCAAGTGCCACAACAGGATTGATCGCGGTCTGCCATACGACGCATTGATGCCCGTACTCGGCCATCGACCACTGGTTGTCGACGACGTGATACAGGTAGGTTGACCGTGGGTTGCCGTCTTTGCCAGTTCCGGTTATCCACACTCCTGCGCATGTCTTACCGCGCATCTTCGGTCCCAGGGTGGCCGGTTCGGGTAGGCAGGCCGCAACCACGTCGCGAGGGCTAATTTGGGCTTCGCCGATCGTGATCTTATCGGTACGGTCCAAGCCGAGGTTGTTCAATGTCTTAAGCACGTCAATGAATTCGGTGCCAAGACCGTACTTGAAGGTAACGCGCTTGGCCTCGATCCAGCGAGGCATCAGCAGAACTTCCTCGTGCTCCACATTGACGCATTCCACCGGGCCGATACCTTCGGGGAAATCGAAATCCTCTATCTCACTGAATGGTTCGGTAACGAACCAGCCGCGATCGCGCTCCCAGATGACGGGTGGGTTGAGGCATTCCTCGATGGTGGTCCAAATCGAAAACGATGGAGCGAAGCCGTGTCCGTCCACGGTGAGGTTTGCACCGTCGCGGGTGCCAAGCTCGTCGATGTCGGTGAAGAGGTGATCGGCGGCGTATCGGGCGAACACGTCCGAAAGGCCCGGTTCTACTCCCATGCCCACCAGGGCTAGGCGACCCGCCGCACGCCATTGCTCATCGGTAGCGAATTGCTGGTCGCCGAGTTTCACTCCAGTTAGCCGGTAGGGTTGTTCGGGATGTCGGCGCGACAAGCTCATGGCCATGTCCAGATAGTCCGCCCCGGCAGCCAGGGCTCCGGTGAAGATGGGCATCACGAACCGCGGGTCAATCGCGTTCACCACGTGAGTGATCCGGTGACGTCGCACTGCGGCGGCTACGGCGGCGGCAGATCCAGCATCTAGGTGATCCGCGGTAAACCTGGAATCTGCCGTCAGTGCAGCGACTCGGTGGGCTTTTACCTGCTGGTAGTCGCAGACCACCACATGGTCGAAAAAGTTGCGGCGCAAGGCAACCGAACAGAATGCTGCTCCCACACCGCCGGCTCCTACCAATAGAATTCGCATCGAGCAGTTTCTCCAGTTTCGGTCTGCGCGCTGAAGGGCGTCGATTTTCGTTGGAAGATAACGGCCGTCCGTATTACTTGGTATGGGTGAATATTGTTCGATGCCAGGGCTTTTCGGCGACTCCGGTGATATCGCTCATTACGTGTTTGATGCTCAGGTATTCCTCGAAGGAATAGTCGGACATATCCTTGCCGTATCCGGATGCACCGACGCCGCCGTGCGGCATCTCGCTGACGATCGGGATGTGGTCGTTGATCCAGACGCAGCCCGCCTTGATTGCGCGCGAAGCCCGCTGTGCGCGGTAGATGTCGCGCGTCCATGCGGAGGCGGCAAGGCCGTAGTCGGTGTCGTTGGCCTGACGTAGCGCGTCGTCTTCGCCATCGTGTGGGCGGACGGTGAGTACAGGTCCGAAGATCTCGCTTCGATAGGCCTCCGAGCGTTCGTCGACATCGGCAAGCAGCGTCGGAAGGTAGAACGCGCCGGCCGAGTCCAATGCCTTGCCACCGGTCACCACGCGGGCACCTTCACCGGGTGCTCTGGCGACGATGTCCGCTACCTTGTCGCGATGCGCGACTGAAATCAGTGGGCCGATATCGGTTTCCGGGTCGCAAGGATCGCCGACCACGACCTTCGCCATCACCTCTGCCACTCCCGAGACGAAGTCTTCGTAGAGGTTGCGAGCCACGATCGCGCGCGTTGCCGCGGTGCAATCCTGTCCCGAGTTGATCAGCGAACCGGCCACTGCGCCTTGAACCGCGGCATCGATGTCAGCATCGTCGAACACCACAAATGGGGCCTTGCCGCCGAGCTCGAGCTGGGTGCGGTTACCGTGGACGGCGGCCGCAGCCATCACCTTGCGGCCCACCGCCGTCGAGCCGGTGAAGGTCACCATGTCTACTCCGGAATGGCTGGCCAGTGCGGTCCCTACATCGGCGCCATAGCCGGTGACGACGTTGAGGACGCCGTCGGGCAGCCCCGCTTCGGTCGCCAGCCGCGCCAGGGTCAGGGTGGTGAGCGGGGTGAGCTCACTGGGCTTGATGACGACGGTGCATCCGGCGGCCAGGGCAGGCATCGTCTTCCACACCGCCATCTGCAGCGGGTAGTTCCACGGCGTAATGGTGGCTACTACGCCGACTGCCTCGCGCCGGATGCTCGAGGTGTGGTCGGCAGAGTACTCGGCCGTCGCTTGTCCTTGCAGATGCCGGGCTGCACCGGCGAAGAACGCGATGTTGTCGACACTGCCCGGAATGTCGAATTGCTCAGCCAACCGCACTGGCTTGCCGGTCTGGCGCACCTCGTCTGCGACCAGTTCGCAGGCGTGCTGCTCAGTCAATGCCGCGAGCTCGGTCAACACGGTGCAGCGTTCTGCTGGTGTCGCGGTAGACCATCCGGGCAGCGCCTGGCGAGCGGTGGCTACGGCTCGATCGACGCCAGCGGGTGTTGCGAGCGTTAACTCCGCAACCGTTTCCAGGTTGGCTGGATTGACCACCGCGTGCGCGCGACCGCGGGTGAACTCGGCGGCGCCCTTGATCCAAGTTCCGGCCAGCGATTCGGTCGTTGTCATCGGGCCAACATAGCCGAACTCACTGCCTCCGTCCACGGATAGCGCATCATATCTGCGAATATCATAGGTTTTCCTTAGTGATATTGCATTACCGCGATGGATTCCGTACAAATGTAGTTGTGACCTCTAGCGCTGCGGCTTCCGACCCTGCGCCGCAAACTCCTCGCGCACGCGAGCGTTCGAACCAAGGTGCACCGCTCCAGCTTGACGAGCTCTCTCGACAGATCATCGAGGTTCTGCAGAAGGACGGCAGGTGCTCGTATGCGGCGATCGGCAAGATAGTGGGATTGTCCGAGGCCGCAGTTCGCCAGCGAATTCAACGACTGACCGACACCGGCGTGATGCAAATCGTTGCGGTCACGGACCCAATGCAGCTCGGCTGCGCCCGTCAAGCCATGATTGGCATCCGTTGCGCGGGGAACACCCGTGAGCTTGCCGAACGCCTTGCGGAGCTGCCCGAAATCGATTACGTGGTGCTGACCGCGGGGTCGTTCGACATCATTGTCGAACTCGTTTGCAAAGACGATGAGCAATTGCTCGACCTGCTTAACGACAGGATTCGGTCACTGCCCGGCGTTATTTCAACCGAAACCTTCGTCTACTTGAAACTCATTAAGCAGCAATACAACTGGGGGGCCCGATGACGACCCGCTCGACAGCCACCGACAGTCGGCTATGGGGACACTTCGCCCGGCACGGCCAGGGCATCACCCCGCGCGTGATCACCCGCGGCGAAGGCGTCACGATCTGGGACGATCAGGGTAGGAGCTACCTCGACGGCCTGTCGGGATTGTTCGTTGTGCAGGTCGGTTACGGCCGCGACGAGCTCGCTGCAGCGGCCGCCGCGCAAGCGCAGACACTTGCCTACTTCCCACTGTGGTCGTACGCGACGCCGACCGCTGTCGAGCTTGCCGAACGACTCGCCAACCGCGCCCCGGGTGAAGGCAATCGCGTGTTCTTCACCACCGGCGGTGGCGAAGCCGTCGAAGCGGCTTGGAAGCTAGCCAAACAGTATTACAAGGTGACCGGCAAACCCGGGAAATACAAAGTGCTTTCGCGATCCGTTGCTTATCACGGCACCACACACGGTGCGTTGGCCATCACCGGTGTGCCGGCGTTCAAGGCGCCGTTCGAACCCATGACCCCCGGCGCCGTGCGTGTCCCGAACACCAACTTCTACCGTGCGCCCGCGCCATATCAAGACGACCTCAAGGGGTTCGGGCAATGGGCCGCGAACCGCATTGCTGAGGCGATCGAGTTTGAGGGACCCGACTCGGTGGCGGCGGTTTTCCTGGAGCCGGTGCAAAACGCCGGCGGCTGCTTCCCCCCGCCGCCAGGCTATTTCGATCGAGTGCGCGAAGTCTGCGACGAATACGACGTTTTGCTTGTCTCCGATGAAGTGATCTGCGCGTTCGGTCGACTTGGATCGACCTTCGCGTGCAACGAATTTGGCTACGTCCCCGACATCATCACCTGTGCCAAGGGGCTGACCTCCGGTTACTCTCCGCTGGGCGCGATGATCGCTAGTGGCAAGCTCTTTGAGCCATTCAACGATGGCAAAACGACATTCACGCACGGCTACACGTTTGGGGGCCATCCGGTTTCGTGTGCGGTGGCGCTAGCCAATTTGGACATCATGGAGCGGGAAAGACTCAACGACCATGTTAAGGAGGCCGCACCCGCCTTTCGTGCCACTCTGGAGAAGTTGCTTGATCTCCCGATCGTCGGTGACGTGCGCGGCGAGGGGTTCTTCTATGGTGTCGAGTTGGTTAAAGACAAATCGACAAAGGAGACCTTTTCCACCCTGGAGTGCGAACGGATCTTGCGCGGATTCGTGTCCGAGGCGCTGATGGAGGCGGGTCTTTATTGTCGCGCCGACGATCGGGGCGATCCAGTCGTGCAACTGGCGCCCCCATTGATCAGCGGTCAAAAGGAGTTCGATCAGATCGAGCAGGTTCTACGCGGGGTGCTCGGGGAGGCGTGGAATCGGCTGTAGTGCCGTGGCTCTTCAGCCAGGGGACACCGCTGAATCCGTCGAGCATCCGTGTTTGCGCAGACGATTTCACGTTCGGGCCGTGCGGTCCGGCGGTGGCACTTGCGTCGGCGGGACTTACTAGACTGGCCAGCGTGCTGATCGGTTCACATGTCAGTCCGCGAGACCCGCTGGCCGCTGCGGAAGCCGAGGGTGCTGACGTGGTACAGATATTCCTCGGCAACCCGCAGAGTTGGAAGGCGCCCAAGCCCCGCGAGGACGCCGCCGTGCTGAAGGCCGCGGTGCTGCCGATCTACGTGCACGCGCCCTACCTGATCAATGTCGCCTCGGCGAACAACCGGGTACGGATCCCGTCGCGCAAAATTCTGCAGCAGACCTGCGAGGCGGCAGCCGACATCGGTGCGGCGGCGGTCATCGTGCACGGTGGCCACGTCGCCGACGACAACGACCTCGATGAGGGTTTTCAGCGTTGGCGCAAGGCGCTCGATCAGCTGGAATCCCACGTTCCGGTGTACCTGGAAAACACCGCGGGCGGCGACCACGCGATGGCCCGCCACTTCGACACCATCGCCAGGCTGTGGGATGTCATCGGCGACAGCGGAATTGGGTTCTGCCTCGACACCTGCCACACCTGGGCGGCCGGTGAGGCGCTGATCCATGCCGTCGATCGGATCAAGGCCATCACCGGCCGGATCGATCTGGTGCACTGCAACGACTCCAAGGATGCGGCGGGGTCGGGCCGCGACCGCCACGCCAATCTGGGCACCGGCCAGATCGATCCCGACCTGCTGGTCGCCGCGGTCAAAGCCGCCGGCGCGCCGGTGATCTGCGAAACCGCCGACGAGGGCCGCAAGGACGACATCGCCTTCCTGCGCGAGAACACCAGCGGCTGACGGCCATCGACAGGGGTATTACACCTCTTGTGCGGTTGTTGGAAAACTGTAATATGAGTGGCATGTCAGACACGCATGTCGTCACCAACCAGGTTCCTCCGCTGGAGGACTACAACCCCGCAACATCGCCGATGCTGGTCGAGGCCCTGATCCGCGAGGGCGGGCAGTGGGGCCTGGATGAGGTGAACGCGGTCGGAGCGCTGTCGGCCAGCCGGGAGGCCCAGCGCTGGGGTGAGCTCGCCGACCGCAATCAGCCGATCCTGCACACCCACGACCGCACCGGGCACCGTGTCGACGAGGTCGAGTACGACCCGGCCTACCACGAGTTGATGCGCGCGGCGATCGCGCACGGCATGCACGCCGCGCCGTGGGCCGACGAACGCCCGGGCGCCCATGTCGTCCGGGCCGCCAAGACCTCGGCGTGGAACGTCGAGCCCGGCCACGTGTGCCCGATCTCGATGACCTACGCGGTCGTCCCGGCGTTGCGCTATAACCCAGAGTTGGCTGCCGTTTACGAGCCGCTGCTGACCAGTCGCGAGTATGACCCGGAGCTGAAGCTGGCCACCGCCAAGCCCGGCATCACCGCGGGCATGTCGATGACCGAGAAGCAGGGCGGCTCAGACGTACGCGCCGGCACCACGCAGGCGACCCCCACCGGCGACGGCACCTACAGCCTGACCGGTCACAAATGGTTTACCTCCGCGCCGATGTGCGACATCTTCCTGGTCCTCGCGCAGGCGCCGGGTGGGCTGTCGTGTTTCCTGCTGCCGCGCATCCTGCCCGACGGCACGCGCAACCGGATGTTCCTGCAGCGCCTGAAGGACAAGCTCGGTAATCACGCCAACGCCTCGAGCGAGGTGGAATACGACGGCGCCATCGCCTGGCTGGTGGGCGAGGAGGGCCGCGGAGTGCCGACCATCATCGAGATGGTCAACCTCACCCGGCTGGACTGCACCCTGGGCTCAGCCACCAGCATGCGCACCGGCCTGACCCGGGCCATCCACCATGCCCAACACCGGAAAGCGTTCGGCGCCTACCTGATTGACCAGCCGCTGATGCGCAACGTGCTGGCCGACCTGGCCGTCGAGGCCGAGGCCGCCACGATCGTCGCGATGCGGATGGCCGGTGCTACCGACAGTGCGTTGCGCGGCGACGAAAAAGAAACGCTGTTGCGCCGGATCGGCCTTGCGGCCAGTAAGTACTGGGTGTGCAAGCGCTCCACCCCGCACGCCGCCGAAGCGCTGGAATGCCTGGGTGGCAACGGCTATGTCGAGGAGTCCGGGATGCCGCGCCTGTACCGCGAAGCCCCGTTGATGGGCATCTGGGAAGGCTCCGGCAACGTCAGCGCGCTGGACACCTTGCGCGCCATGGCAACTCGCCCGGAATGCGTCGAGGTGCTCTTCGCCGAGTTGGACGAGAGCACCCGCCAGGATCCGCGACTGGGCAGCCACGTCGAGCGGCTGCGTCAAGACCTGAGCGACTTCGAGACCATCCAGTACCGCGCCCGCAAGGTCGCCGAGGACATCTGCCTGGCACTGCAGGGTTCGCTGCTGGTGCGGCACGGCCATCCCGCCGTCGCCGAGGCATTCTTGGCGAGCCGGCTGGGCGGTCAGTGGGGCGGCGCGTTCGGCACCATGCCGACCGGGCTGGATCTAGCGCCTATCCTGGAGCGAGCTCTGGTAAAGGGCTGAGTCACAACATGACTCATGCGATCAGGCCGGTCGATTTCGACAATTTGAAGACGATGACCTACGAGGTCACCGACCGGGTTGCGCGGATCACCTTCAACCGGCCGGACAAGGGGAACGCGATCGTCGCGGACACCCCGCTGGAGCTCTCGGCGTTGGTGGAGCGGGCCGATCTCGATCCGAACGTGCACGTCATTCTGGTATCCGGCCGCGGCGAAGGCTTTTGTGCGGGATTCGATTTGTCCGCCTATGCCGACCGCACCGGCTCGGCCGGCGACGCGGGTCTCAAAGGCGCGTATGCGGGTACCGTCCTGGACGGTAAGACCCAGGGCGTCAACCATATGCCGGACCGCCCGTGGGACCCGATGATCGACTATCAGATGATGAGCCGATTCGTGCGCGGCTTCTCCAGCCTGATGCACGCCGACAAACCGACGGTGGTCAAGATCCACGGCTACTGCGTCGCCGGTGGCACCGACATCGCGCTGCACGCCGACCAGGTGATCGCCGCCGCGGACGCCAAAATCGGCTACCCGCCCACGCGGGTGTGGGGCGTCCCGGCGGCGGGCCTCTGGGCTCACCGGCTCGGTGACCAGCGCGCCAAACGTCTGCTGTTCACCGGTGATTCGATCACCGGTGCGCAGGCCGCCGAATGGGGGCTGGCCGTCGAGGCGCCGGACCCGAAAGACCTCGACGAGCGCACCGAGCGACTGGTACAGCGGATCGCCGCGGTTCCGGTCAATCAGCTGATCATGGTCAAACTTGCGCTGAATTCTGCTTTGCTGCAACAGGGTGTGGCCACCAGCCGGATGGTCAGCACGGTGTTCGACGGTGTCGCCCGGCACACGCAAGAAGGGCACGATTTCGTCGCCGACTCAATCGAACACGGCTTCCGCGAAGCGGTACGGCATCGCGACGAGCCGTTCGGCGACTACGGCCGCCGCGCCTCCCAGGTGTAGCCATGCCGAACATGACGGCGCGGTCCGTGGTGCTGAGCGTGTTGCTCGGCGCGCATCCGGCCTGGGCAACGGCGAGCGAATTGATCAGACTGACAGCCGATTTCGGAATCAAGGAGACGACGCTGCGGGTGGCGTTGACCCGCATGGTCAGTGCCGGCGACCTGATCCGGTCCGCCGACGGCTACCGGCTGTCCGATCGGCTGCTGGCCCGCCAGGGCCGCCAGGATGAGGCGATGCGGCCGCGGACCCGGGCCTGGCGCGGAAACTGGCATGTCGTGATCGTCACCAGTGTGGGCACCGATGCCCGCACCCGGGCCGCGCAACGAGCCGGCATGTACCGCAAGCGTTTCGGCGAACTGCGCGAAGGTGTTTGGATGCGGCCCGACAACCTCGACGTCGACTTGGAGCCCGACGTTGCCGACCGGGTGCGGGTGCTCAAGGCGCGCGACGACGCACCCGAGCAGTTGGCCGCCGAGTTGTGGGATCTGCCCGCGTGGGCGACGGCCGGTCAGCGGTTGCTCGACGAAATGGCGGAAGCCTGCGACATTCCCGGCCGGTTTGTGGTGGCCGCGGCGATAGTGCGCCACCTGCTCACCGATCCGATGCTGCCCGCCGAACTGCTGCCCGAGGATTGGCCGGGGGCGCGGCTGCGCGGTGTCTATCACGACTTCGCGACCGAACTGCTGCAGCGCCGCGATACAACTCAACTTCTGGAGGCGAAATGAGCGACCCGGTGCGAGTGGAGCGCAAGGGCCCGGTGACCACCGTGATCCTCGATCGGCCGGGCGCGCGCAACGCCGTGAACGGCCCGACGGCCGCCGCGCTCTACGCGGCGTTCGACGAATTCGACCGCGACGATTCCGCGTCGGTGGCTGTGCTGTGGGGCGACGGCGGAACCTTCTGCGCGGGAGCCGATTTGAAGGCATTCGGCACGCCGGAGGCCAACGCGGTGCACCGGACCGGCCCGGGCCCGATGGGCCCGTCGCGAATGATGTTGTCCAAGCCCGTGATTGCCGCGGTGAGCGGCTACGCCGTCGCCGGCGGTCTGGAGCTGGCCATTTGGTGCGATCTGCGGGTGGCCGAGGAGGACGCCGTGTTCGGTGTGTTCTGCCGCCGCTGGGGAGTGCCGCTGATCGACGGCGGCACCGTGCGGCTGCCGCGCCTGATCGGGCACAGCCGGGCGATGGACATGATCCTCACCGGTCGTGCTGTCAAAGCCGACGAAGCGCTCGCGATCGGGCTGGCCAATCGCGTTGTCCCCCAAGGTCAGGCACGACAGGCCGCCGAGGAGTTGGCCGCTGAATTGGCCGCCCTGCCTCAGCAGTGCCTGCGATCGGACCGGCTTTCGGCGCTACATCAATGGGGGTTGGCGGAAGCGGAGGCAATCGACGCCGAATTCGCCAGCATCGCCAAAGTTGCGGTCGAGGCCAATGAAGGGGCGGGGCGGTTCGCCGCAGGCGCCGGCCGCCACGGTGCGCCCGCAGGCTAGCCGGGTCAGCTCGCCTTGTTGATGGTGTTGCCCGAGCCAAGGTTGTCCACCTTCGGCTCGCCGTCTTTGTAGGTGATGGTGTTGTCGAGCCCCAGCACCGTGATGCGGGTATCGACCTTGTCGATCGTGATCTTGTTGTTGGCTCCGCCGATGCTCACCGTCGCGCAGCTGCCGGTGACGGTCAGCGTGTTGTTGGAGCCGGCGACATTCAGCGATTTGCCGCTGGCGCAGTCGAGCGTCGCCGTCGTCCCCATCGACCCGTAGTTCAGCGTGTTCCCGATCTCGACGGATGCGGTGGTGCTTTCGCCGCTCGTCCCCGTCGTCGGAGCGGCCGCGCCACTCGTCGTCGTGGGTGCGCTGCTCTTCGTCGTCGTGCTCGGGCCCCCGGGTGGATTGGCGGTCGAACTGCAGCCGGCCAACACGACGGCCGCGACGACCGGCGCCACGGCGAGTACCGCGAACCCGCAGGCACTTTCAGTGATGTGGACGCGCATATTCCCCTCCTCAGTGCGGAGACTGCGTCTCAGGCGGGCACCTGTTGCAGCCGATTGACCATTCCCAGTTCGCGGCCGCGGTCCCAGAGGACCGGCGCGCCATTGTGAAAAAAGACGGTCTCGTCATAGCCGTACACCGTGATGTCGTGGGTAACCGAATCCGCGATGATCGTGTTGCCTGAGCCCATCACCGTCACCGCCCAGCAGTTGCCCAGCGCGTTGACGTAATTCCTGGTGCCGTTGACGACCAGGGTCGCGTCGTTGCAGTCCAACGTCTGCTGAATGCCCTCCCCGATGACGTGGGTGTCGCCGTTCTTGGCGTGCGCGGCCGGCGACGGCGCGGCGGGAGTGACTGCGATCGTGACAACACAGGTTGCAAGCGACCCGGCGACGGTTCTCCAGTGCACCGCGGCCCCCTTCGCTGGGTATGTCTGTGGCGGGTATCTGCTGGGCTGAGCCTACGTGCATTTGCCTTCACGATGGCAAATATCTTTCGTCGTGGTCGACCATGGCCGCCCCGGATCCGCCGCGAGTAGATTGGCGACTCCGTCAACTAGAGTCATTAGTTGAGCTTCATCTATCTACCGCAATCGAAGGGCGATCGCCATGGCAGTTCATCCGGAACAGCCGTCGGCCGGTGGGCGCCCACGTGCCGGCAGATCCCCGTCCCGGCCGGCCAAGCTGAGCCGCGACGGGATCGTCGATGGCGCACTGACGTTCTTGGATCGGGAGGGCTGGGACTCGCTGACGATCAACGCGCTGGCGATGCAGTTGGGCACCAAGGGTCCGTCCCTCTACAACCACGTGGACAGCCTGGAAGACCTGCGTCGCGCGGTGCGGATCCGGGTTATCGACGACATCATCACGATGCTGAACCGGGTCGGCGAGGGGCGCGCCCGCGACGACGCGGTGCTGGTCATGGCCGGCGCCTACCGTAGTTACGCCCATCACCACCCCGGGCGGTACTCGGCGTTCACTCGGATGCCACTGGGCGGCGACGACCCGGAGTACACCGCGGCTACTCGGGCTGCGGCCGCGCCGGTGATCTCGGTGCTTTACTCCTATGGTCTCGACGGCGAAGCCGCTTTTTTCGCCGCGCTCGAATTCTGGTCTGCGCTGCACGGCTTCGTCCTGCTGGAAATGACTGGTGTCATGGACGACATCGACACCGATGCGCTGTTCGCCGAGATGGTGTTGCGCCTGGCCACCGGCTTGGACACGCGCAACCCAGCGGGCGGCACCCCGCCGAAATAGCGGGCCGGCAGGCGCGTGCGCTCGGGTGAGCGGTTGAGCCGAACCGCCGCTTTGACCTGCCAGACCAGCGGCGGGTATTGTGGTAGCTCGTGCCTGGCGGCTTACGGCGCCTGACGTAAGGAAGTGAATGCCGGGCGAATTCGCATGTCCACCACGCATCGGATGAATCCGGTGCTGAGCGCGTGCGACACACCCGGCCGCGGGGTAATGCGGCGGGGCATAACTGCAGTACAGAGACTTAAAAGCAGCAAGAAGACGTCGAACACAGAAAGCCGGTAGATGCCAACCATTCAGCAGCTGGTCCGCAAGGGTCGCCGCGACAAGATCGCCAAGGTCAAGACCGCGGCCCTGAAGGGCAGCCCGCAGCGCCGTGGCGTATGCACTCGCGTGTACACCACCACTCCGAAGAAGCCGAACTCGGCTCTTCGGAAAGTCGCGCGCGTGAAGCTGACGAGCCAGGTCGAGGTCACCGCCTACATCCCGGGCGAAGGCCACAACCTGCAGGAGCACTCGATGGTCCTGGTGCGTGGTGGTCGTGTGAAGGACCTGCCCGGTGTGCGCTACAAGATCATCCGCGGCTCGCTCGACACCCAGGGTGTCAAGAACCGCAAGCAGGCTCGCAGCCGTTACGGCGCCAAGAAGGAGAAGAGCTAATGCCGCGCAAGGGGCCCGCGCCGAAGCGTCCGCTGGTCAACGACCCGGTCTACGGATCGCAGCTGGTGACCCAGCTGGTGAACAAGGTTCTGCTGCAAGGGAAGAAATCGGTCGCTGAGCGCATTGTTTATGGTGCGCTCGAGCAGGCTCGTGACAAGACCGGCACGGATCCGGTCATCACGCTCAAGCGTGCTCTCGACAACGTCAAGCCCGCCCTGGAGGTGCGCAGCCGCCGTGTTGGTGGTGCGACCTACCAGGTGCCCGTCGAGGTGCGTCCGGACCGGTCCACCACGCTGGCGCTGCGCTGGCTGGTCAGCTTCTCCCGGCAGCGCCGGGAGAAGACGATGATCGAGCGGCTGGCGAACGAGATCCTGGACGCCAGCAATGGCCTCGGGGCTTCCGTCAAACGGCGTGAGGACACCCACAAGATGGCCGAGGCCAACCGCGCCTTTGCGCACTATCGCTGGTAGGAGCCGGAATCGGCGCCGATCGGCAGAGTGGCCGGGGCGCAAACCGAAGCGAACTAACTACGCAATCGAAAGAGTGGGAAAACTTCTGTGGCACAGAAGGACGTGCTGACCGACCTGACCAAGGTCCGCAACATCGGCATCATGGCGCACATCGACGCTGGCAAGACGACGACGACGGAGCGCATCCTCTACTACACCGGTATCAGCTACAAGATCGGTGAGGTCCACGACGGCGCCGCCACCATGGACTGGATGGAGCAGGAGCAGGAGCGCGGGATCACCATCACCTCCGCGGCCACCACTTGCTTCTGGAATGACAACCAGATCAACATCATCGACACCCCCGGGCACGTCGACTTCACCGTCGAGGTAGAGCGCAGTCTGCGCGTGCTCGACGGCGCCGTTGCTGTGTTCGACGGCAAGGAGGGCGTCGAGCCGCAGTCCGAGCAGGTGTGGCGGCAGGCCGACAAGTACGACGTGCCGCGAATCTGCTTCGTCAACAAGATGGACAAGATCGGCGCCGACTTCTACTTCTCCGTCCGCACGATGGAAGAGCGGCTGGGCGCCAACGTCATCCCGATCCAGCTCCCGGTCGGATCCGAGGGCGACTTCGAAGGCATCGTCGACCTGGTCGAGATGAAGGCCAAGGTATGGCGGGGCGAGACCAAGCTCGGCGAGACCTACGAAACCATCGACATTCCTGCCGAATTGCAGGAGAAGGCCGACGAATACCGCACCAAGCTGCTCGAGGCCGTCGCCGAGACGGACGAGGCGCTGCTGGAGAAGTATTTCGGTGGCGAAGAGCTCACTGTCGCCGAGATCAAGGGCGCGATCCGCAAGCTGACCATCAGTTCCGAGGCGTACCCGGTGCTGTGCGGCAGCGCGTTCAAGAACAAGGGCGTGCAGCCGATGCTGGACGCGGTCATCGACTACCTGCCCTCGCCGCTGGACGTGCCACCGGCCGTCGGCCACCCGCCGGGCAAGGAGGACGAAGAGATCGTCCGCAAGCCGTCGACCGACGAACCGTTCTCCGCGCTGGCGTTCAAAGTCGCCACGCACCCGTTCTTCGGCAAGCTGACCTACGTCCGGGTGTACTCGGGCAAGGTCGACTCCGGCAGCCAGGTCATCAACGCGACCAAGGGCAAGAAGGAGCGGCTGGGCAAGCTGTTCCAGATGCACTCCAACAAGGAGAATCCGGTGGAGACCGCCTCGGCGGGGCACATCTATGCGGTGATCGGGCTCAAGGACACCACCACCGGTGACACCCTGAGCGACCCGAACCAGCAGATCGTGCTGGAGTCGATGACCTTCCCCGACCCGGTCATCGAAGTGGCGATCGAGCCCAAGACCAAGAGCGACCAGGAGAAGCTGTCGCTGTCGATCCAGAAGCTCGCCGAAGAGGACCCCACCTTCAAGGTCCACCAAGACGCGGAGACCGGACAGACGGTCATCGGCGGCATGGGCGAGCTGCACCTGGACATCCTGGTGGACCGCATGCGCCGCGAGTTCAAGGTCGAGGCCAACGTCGGCAAGCCGCAGGTCGCCTACAAGGAGACCATCAAGCGGACAGTCGAGAAGGTCGAGTTCACCCACAAGAAGCAGACCGGCGGTTCCGGCCAGTTCGCCAAGGTGTTGATCAGCCTCGAGCCGTTCCACGGCGAGGACGGCGCCACCTACGAGTTCGAGAACAAGGTCACCGGTGGGCGCATCCCTCGCGAGTACATCCCGTCGGTGGACGCCGGCGCCCAGGACGCGATGCAGTACGGCGTCTTGGCCGGCTACCCGCTGGTGAACCTGAAGGTCACCTTGCTCGACGGTGCCTACCACGAGGTTGACTCCTCGGAAATGGCGTTCAAGATCGCGGGTTCACAGGTGCTGAAAAAGGCTGCGCAGCAAGCCCAGCCGGTGATCCTCGAGCCGATCATGGCGGTCGAAGTGACCACACCCGAGGACTACATGGGTGACGTGATCGGCGACCTGAACTCCCGCCGTGGCCAGATCCAGGCCATGGAGGAGCGGGCTGGTGCGCGCGTCGTTCGGGCGCACGTGCCGCTGTCGGAGATGTTCGGCTACGTCGGCGACCTGCGGTCCAAGACTCAAGGCCGGGCGAACTACTCCATGGTGTTCGACTCGTATGCCGAAGTCCCGGCGAACGTCTCGAAGGAGATCATCGCCAAGGCGACGGGCGAGTGAACATCAGCTCGGAGTAACCTGGCCCGGTTACCACCGCGGCACTTACAACAACATCAACACTGCTTTTCAAAAGCACCAATTAGTCCAGGAGGACACAGAAGTGGCGAAGGCGAAGTTCGAGCGGACGAAGCCGCACGTCAACATCGGGACCATTGGTCACGTTGACCACGGCAAGACCACGCTGACCGCGGCGATCACCAAAGTTCTGCATGACAAGTACCCGAACCTGAACGAGTCGCGCGCCTTCGACCAGATCGACAACGCGCCCGAGGAGCGTCAGCGCGGTATCACGATCAACATCTCTCACGTGGAGTACCAGACCGAGAAGCGTCACTACGCCCACGTGGACGCTCCGGGTCACGCCGACTACATCAAGAACATGATCACCGGTGCGGCCCAGATGGACGGCGCGATCCTGGTGGTTGCCGCCACCGACGGACCGATGCCGCAGACCCGTGAGCACGTGCTGCTGGCCCGTCAGGTCGGGGTGCCCTACATCCTGGTCGCCCTGAACAAGGCCGACATGGTCGACGACGAGGAGCTGCTCGAGCTCGTCGAGCTCGAGGTGCGCGAGCTGCTGGCCGCCCAGGAGTTCGACGAGGAGGCTCCGGTGATCCGGGTCTCGGCGCTCAAGGCGCTCGAGGGCGACGCGGACTGGGTCAAGTCCGTCGAGGAGTTGATGGACGCCGTCGACGAGTCGATCCCGGACCCGGTTCGTGAGACCGACAAGCCGTTCCTGATGCCCGTGGAGGACGTCTTCACGATCACGGGTCGCGGCACGGTGGTCACCGGTCGTGTCGAGCGCGGTGTGATCAACGTGAACGAGGAAGTCGAGATCGTCGGCATCAAGCCGACCAGCACCAAGACCACGGTCACCGGTGTGGAGATGTTCCGCAAACTGCTGGACCAGGGCCAGGCCGGCGACAACGTCGGGCTGCTGCTGCGTGGTATCAAGCGTGAGGACGTCGAGCGCGGCCAGGTCGTGGTCAAGCCCGGCACCACCACGCCGCACACCGAGTTCGAGGGCAGCGTCTACATCCTGTCCAAGGACGAGGGCGGCCGGCACACGCCGTTCTTCAACAACTACCGTCCGCAGTTCTACTTCCGCACCACCGACGTGACCGGTGTGGTGACGTTGCCGGAGGGCACCGAAATGGTGATGCCCGGTGACAACACCAACATCTCGGTGAAGCTGATCCAGCCCGTCGCCATGGATGACGGTCTGCGGTTCGCGATCCGCGAGGGTGGCCGTACCGTCGGCGCCGGCCGGGTCGTCAAGATCATCAACTAGCTCTAAAGCAACGGGCCCGGACTGCCGATTGGGCGGTCCGGGCCCGTTGTATTTCGGCCCCGCATAAAGCTGCACACCTGGTCAGCCAATTTCCGGTAAGATCTGACGATGTCCAGTCTGAAATTGACGGTTGCGGAGTTTGACCGTCGCGGCCTGGCCGGGAGGTTCGGATGTCGTTCGTAAATGCGACGCCGGAGTACGTGGCGGCCGCGGCATCAGACTTGGCCAAAATCGGGTCCGCCATCGCCTACGCCAACTCGACAGCGTCGGCAGTGACCTCGGCCGTTGAGGCCGCCGGTGCTGACGCTGTATCGACGAGCATCTCGCAATTGTTCGGCGCACACGCCGCGGCCTATCAGGCGATCAGCGATCAGGCGGCCCTGTTCCATCAGCAATTTGTGCAGCTCATGAGCGGTGGCGCGACGCAATATGCGGACACCGAGGTCGTCAACGCCGCGCCGTTGCAGGCGGGCGCGCAGCCCGTGCTCGGTGCGGCCAGTCATGCCGTGAGCACCCAGCAGCCGGTCATCGGGGCTGCGGCACAGGCGGGTGCCGCGGCATCCGGGGTGCCGGTGGCGGCGGCCGTGCAGCCGGGTGCTGCGGCACCGGCGGCCGTGGCGGCACCGGCGGCCGCGCCGGCGGCGGCGACAGTGACACCGATGGCGGCGACCAGTACGGTGGCTGCGGCCGCGCCGGCGGGATCGGCGGCCCCGGCCACCGCGGCCGCGGCGCCGAGCGCGCAAACGCCGGTCTATACGCCGGCGGCGGAGACGCCGGCAGCGGACGTCTCCGGCCCGGTGAGCGCCTCGACCGCCCCGGTGGACGTGGCAACCGCGGAGCTCTCGTCGGCCAGCATGCTGCCTGCGGCGATACCGGCAGCGTCGAGCAGGCCGGCCACGCCGCCCCCGACAGCCACTCCCAAAGGTCCGCAGCAAACACCCTCGCGCTGACCGGCCTCGGGCTGACCGCGGATGCGGTTCGCGCCTACCGCGCACCCGACGGGGCTAATCTGACACGAAACTGCCCGGCGAGGCGAGGAGCGACACGTGTTGGCGCGTTATCTGAAGACCCAATTGGTGGTTTTGCTGTGCGGCGGATTGGTCGGGCCGATCTTCCTGGTCGTCTACTTCACCCTCGGCCTGGGCAGCGTGCTGCAGTGGATGTTCTATGTCGGGCTGCTGATCACCGTGGCCGACGTACTCATCGCGCTTGCGCTGACCAACTACGGCGCGAAGTCGGCGGCCAAATCGGCCTTGCTGGAGCAGCACGGGGTGCTGGCGCTCGCGCAGATCACCGGGCTCGCCGAGACGGGAACCCGGATCAACGACCAGCCGCTGGTGAAGGTCGACCTGCACATCTGCGGGCCGGGGATCGCGGCGTTCGACAGTCAAGACCGGGTCATCGCCAACGTCACCCGGTTGGGCAATCTCACCGCGCGCAAGCTCGTGGTACTGGTTGACCCCACCACGCGGGAATACCAAATCGACTGGGAGCGAAGCGCTTTGGTCAACGGGCTAATGCCCGCTCAGTTTACCGTGGCCGAGGACAACAGGACCTATGACCTGAGCGGGCAAGCCGGGCCGCTGATGGAGATTCTGCGGATCCTCAAGGACAACAATGTCCCGCTGAACCGGATGGTCGACATCCGGTCAAATCCGGGGCTGCGTCACCAGATCCAAGCGGTGGTGCTCCGCGCGGCCGAGCAGGCACCCGCGGCGCAAGGGGCCCCGGCCGGGGTCGGACCGGTCGGCACACCCCCGCAGCCATCGATCGCCGAGCGACTCCAACATCTCGAGACCCTGCGCGCCAGTGGCGCTTTGACCGACGAGGAATACCACGCGCGCCGGACCCAGATCATCTCGGAGATCTGAGGCCGCCAGTCTTCGAACCAAGTTAGAACACGTTTCAGTTTCGCTGCTAGCCTGTGATGCGGCGAGGTGCCGGCGAAAGGGGCGTGCCGTGTCGGGACGTGAGGGATCACTGCAAGGACGGGTGGCGTTCGTTACCGGCGCTGCCCGTGCGCAAGGGCGCGCGCACGCGGTGCGGCTGGCGCGAGAGGGCGCCGATGTCATCGCGCTCGATATCTGCGCGCCGGTGTCGGACACCGTGACGTACGCACCGGCCACCCCCGAGGATCTCAACGAGACCGTCCGGTTGGTGGAGGCCGAGGGCCGCAAGATACTGGCCCGCGCCGGCGACATCCGCGACGACGCCACCGTGCGCCAACTGGTGGTCGACGGCGTGGAGCAGTTCGGCCGGCTCGACATCGTGGTGGCCAACGCCGGCGTGCTGGGCTGGGGCCGGGTCTGGGAACTCACCGACGAGCAGTGGGACACCGTGATCGGGGTCAATCTGACCGGCACCTGGCGCACCCTGCGTGCCGCGATTCCGGCGATGATCGACGCCGGCAACGGCGGTTCCATCGTGGTGGTGAGCTCGTCGGCCGGCCTGAAGGCCACGCCCGGCAACGGCCACTACGCGGCCAGTAAGTTCGGCCTGACCGGGCTGACCAACAGCCTGGCGATCGAGCTCGGCGAATATGACATCCGGGTCAACTCCATCCACCCCTACTCGATCGACACCCCGATGATCGAACCCGAAGCGATGATGGAAATCTTCGCCAAACACCCCCGCTTCGTGCACAGCTTCCCGCCAATGCCGATGCAGTACAAGGGATTCATGGCAGCCGACGAGGTTTCCGACGTCGTCGCCTGGTTGGCCGGCGACGGCTCGGGCACGGTGACCGGCATGCAGATCCCCGTTGATAAGGGTGCCCTAAAGTACTGACCGCGCCGCGTGCTATGAACTCCACGTGAGCAATAACGGAATCGTGATCGTCGGGGGTGGACTCGCTGCTGCCCGTACGGCCGAGCAATTGCGCCGGTCGGAGTACACCGGGCCCGTCACGATCGTCAGCGACGAGGTGCATCTGCCCTACGACCGCCCGCCGCTGTCCAAGGAAGTGCTGCGCAAAGAGGTCGACGACGTAGCGCTCAAGCCACGCGAGTTCTATGACGAAAACGAGATCACGCTGCGGCTCGGCGCGGCCGCCACCGCCCTGGACACCGCAGCACAGACCCTGACGCTTTCCGACGGAACGTCGCTGCGCTACGACGAGCTGGTGATCGCGACCGGGTTGGTGCCGCGGCGCATACCGGCGTTTCCGGATCTCGACGGCATTCGGGTGCTGCGGTCATTCGACGAGAGCATGGCCCTGCGCGAGCACGCCGGTAAAGCGCAGCACGCCGTGGTAATCGGTGCCGGCTTCATCGGCTGCGAGGTCGCGGCCAGCCTGCGCAGCCTGGGGGTCGACGTCGTGCTGGTGGAGCCACAGCCGACACCGTTGGCCTCGGTGCTCGGCGAACAGATCGGCGAACTGGTGTCGCGGCTGCACCGTGCCGAGGGCGTCGACGTGCGCACCGGCATCGGCGTCGCCGAGGTGCGCGGTGACGGCCACGTCGAGACGGTGGTGCTCACCGATGGCACCGAGTTGGCGACCGACCTGGTTGTCGTCGGTATCGGATCGCGGCCGGCTACCGAATGGCTGGAAGGCAGCGGCGTCGATGTCGACAACGGTGTCATCTGCGACGAGGCCGGTCGTACCAGTGCGCCCAACGTGTGGGCGCTCGGTGACGTCGCCTCCTGGCGTGATGCGACGGGACATCAAGCGCGCGTGGAACATTGGAGCAACGTGGCCGATCAGGCCCGGGTGGTGGTGCCCGCGATGCTTGGTCGGGAGGTGCCGTCGGTCACGGTCGTACCGTACTTCTGGAGCGACCAATACGATGTCAAGATCCAGTGCCTGGGGGAGCCGGAAGCCACCGACATCGTGCATCTGGTCGAGGACGACGGACGCAAGTTCCTGGCCTACTACGAGCGTGCCGGGGCAGTGGTCGGCGTGGTCGGCGGTGGCCTGCCGGGCAAAGTCATGAAAGCCCGGGCCAAAATCGCTGCCGCAACACCGATTTCGGAAATTCTGGGCTGATATCTATGCCCCGGGTGGCGATCCTCGACGACTACGCGGGCATGGCGCTCGAACTCGCCGACTGGTCGCCGGTGCAGAGCCGAGCCGAGATCACCGTCTTCGACCGGCATCTGTCCGAAGCGGAGGCGGGGGAGCTCCTGCAGCCGTTCGACGTCATCTGCACCGTGCGCGAACGGATGGCGCTGCCGCGTACCCTGATCGAGCGGCTGCCGAACCTGAAGCTGATCACCATCGTGGGCAGGAGCCTGCCGAACCTGGACATGGCCGCGGCCAGCGAATCCGGTGTCCTGGTTGCCCATTCGGATTTCGCTCACCCCCGATTCACCTCCGTCCGCGACGCCACTCCCGAGTTCGCCTGGGGCCTGCTGATCGCGACGGTGCGCAACCTGGCCGAGGAGCATCGGCGGATGCGGGAGGGCGGATGGCAGAGCAGCGTCGGCGTGACGCTGTCCGGTAAGACGCTCGGGCTGCTGGGTCTGGGCAGGATCGGCAAGCGAATGGCTCAGTACGGAGGCGTGTTCGGCATGGAAGTCATTGCGTGGAGCCAGAACCTCACCGAGGAGGCCGCGACGGCCGCCGGTGCGCGCCGCGTCGAGAAAGCGGACTTGTTCGAATCCTCCGATGTGGTCTCCATCCACTTGGTGCTCTCGGAGCGGACGCGAGGTTTGGTCGGCGCACCCGAGCTGGCTCTGATGAAGTCCCACGCGTACTTGATCAACACGTCGCGGGGTCCGATCGTCGACGAGGCTGCGCTGATCGCGGCGCTGCAGACGGGGCGTATCGCCGGAGCCGGACTCGACGTCTTCGACGTCGAACCGCCTCCGACGGACCATCCGTTACGACGTCTGCCGAATGTGACGTTGTCCCCCCATCTGGCGTACGTCACCCGCGAAATGCTGGGCGCCTTCTACTCGGACAGCGTCGAAGCCGTCGCGGCCTGGCTGGACGGAACGCCGATCAGGATTGCCAACCCCGAGGCGCTGAGCTAGGAGTCAGGTTGCCGCTTGCAGAACAACAGGGGCGCAGGCGGTTTCGATGACGGTCGCGAGTTCGCGGGCGATGCCCGGCGCGGTGGCGATCGTCGAGGCGGATCGGTGGGTGTGCGGGTCGCCCTGTGCGTCGACAAGACGCGCTCCTGCTTCCCGCGCGATCAGCGTTCCCGCGGCGGTGTCCCAGGGCTTGTTGGACATCATGACGCAGGCGTCGAGCGCGCCCTCGGCGACAAACGCGAGGTCCAGCGTTGCGGAGCCGATCATACGGATGCGCTCGACGCGGGGTACCAGCTCGGCCGTGAGTGCGAGCCGGGACTCGTTGAGCGCGGCAGCGTCCCGGCCGACGGCGTAGTCGCCGAGGGAAACGATGGCTTCGGCGAGGCTGGTGGCGCGGCTGACGTTGATCGGCTCGCCGTTGAGGAACGCACCCTTGCCTTCGACGGCGTGATAAGTGCGGCCGAGCAGCGGGGCATGGGTGACGGCGACGACGGTGGTACCGCGGTGCAGCAAGGCCAGCGATACCGAGCACAGCGGTAGCCCATGGACGAAGTTGGACGTCCCGTCGATCGGGTCGAGAACCCACAGCCACTCCGCGGAGTCGATGTCGGGCTGTTCCACCGATTCTTCGGCGAGTAGGGGGATGTCGGGTGTGGCTGTGCGCAGGTGGTCATCGATTTCGCGCTGAATCGCGAGATCGATGTCGGTCACCAGATCACGATCACCCTTGTGATGCACAGCGGCCGGATTCGATGTGCCGAGCATTGTCGCACCGATTTGTGTTGCGTCGCAAGCAATCTTGAGAAAGTCCTGATGGGTTTTCATCTGACAGGCTTGCCTCGCTTCCAGGATCTAGGCGTCTGTTGGGAGTTTCCCTAGCATAAGGGGTGTCGGATTGTGCTTCGCGTTCGGCGGTGCGTCGGTATTTCGTCCGTCGTCGGATGAATCGCGAACAGCGCTGCTACACAAAGCTTTTCATGGAAACACGCCACATGTCGCAACGGGATTTGGTGGTGACCCACCTCACGAGTCACTCGTTTCGTTGTGACGGTGCCGATTTGCCCGCGGGTGTAGCCGATGTCACAGCGATAGCCTAAAAAGCTCACAGGCTTGGTATGCGCTGGCGAAAGCTAACGCATAACGTATCAATGCTTTTGCCCGTCGACACGCCGTGCCTCGTTGATTGGGCGCGGGCTGGCCGGTTCGGCTAGCTTTCTTGGCGATCGGTGCCGGTGGACCTCGTGGAATCCAGATGGGCTCGGCCTGTTGAACATTCGCGAGTTGTGGACAACGAAGTCCGACTCAACGGTTGCTGTCGGCCCGGTTCCAATTGAGGAATTGCAGGACAACGTTGCAGGTAGGTGATGTGTAATGACCGTGATTGACGATGTTTGCAGTACGCCAAGTTCGATCCCGACGATCACGCTGAACGACGAAGCGAAAATGCCGGTCCTCGGGCTGGGCGTCGCCAAGTTGTCCGACGCGGAGACGGAGGGTTCGGTCATCGCCGCACTGGAGGCCGGCTGCCGACTGATCGACACGGCGGCGGCTTACGGAAACGAGGAGGCCGTCGGCCGTGCGATCGCCAAGTCGGGACTCGGTCGCGACGAGCTGTTCGTCACCACCAAGCTCGGTACGTCCAACCAGGGCTTCGAAAGCGCGCAAGCCGCCTGTCAAGCGAGCCTGGACCGGTTGGGGCTGGATTACCTTGACCTGTATCTGATCCACTGGCCCGCCCCGACGCTGGGGAAGTTCGTCGAGAGTTTCGAGGGCATGATCCAGTCCAAAGAGCAGGGCCATGTGCGCTCGATCGGGGTCTCGAACTTCACCGAGGAACACCTGTCGATGGTCATCGACCGAACCTGCGAGGTGCCTGCCGTCAACCAGATCGAGTTACACCCGCGCCTGAACCAGGCCGACCTGCGGCAGACCCACGCCGAACACGACGTTGTCACTCAGGCTTACAGTCCGCTGGGAGTCGGCAGGCTGATCGACGAACCCGTCGTGACGTCGATCGCGGCCGAGTACGGTCGTTCGCCCGCACAGGTGCTGGTTCGGTGGAACCTGCAGCTGAACAACGTTGTCGTCTCACGGTCATCGAAGCCCGAGCGCGTCGCGGAGAACCTCGACGTCTTCGATTTCGCGCTGGCACCCGATCACATGGAGGCCATCGAGGCGCTGCACGACGGTACTCGGGTGCTGCACGACCCGATGACCTTCACCGGGACCTAGAACTTTCCTAGGTAGAACCGCGCGCCCTGATCGTCGGTGCACTCGGCGGTCACGCCGTAGGGCTGACCGGCCGGCTCGGCAAGCACGCTGCCGCCGGCTTCGCGAACCCGCGTGACCGCCACGTCGATGTCAGCCACTGTCCACATCGGCACGGTGGTGGGACGCTCACTGCCGCCGGCGGCACCGGCCATCGGATGAGTGCCCACCACCTGCCAGCCGTCGGTCACGCGTCCGGGCTCGAAGGTCCACCGCAACAACCGGCCATAGAAATCGCGGAACCCGGCCGAATCCGGCACCTGATAGGTGACGTAGGACAGCTCGCCGGGTCCAGAGCCATTGAGTTCCGGGCGCTTTCGGGCGGCGGTGGGCTGATGAACAGCGAACGCCGTGCCTTGCGGATCGGTGGCATCGAGCAGGGTGCCGAACTCGGTCTGCTGAATCTCGCCCGGCACGCCACCCGCCTCGGCTATCGCGAGGCGAGCGGCCTGCACGTCCTCGACGGCGTAGCAGCAGAACAATGTGGCGGGTTCATCGCTGGTGAAAATTCCGGTCGGCAGGTCGGTGTTGGTCACCCGGTGCGAGATGGGGTCGTAGGTCCAGCCCAGGACGTGGCCGTAGAAGGCGGCGGCGCGGTCGGCGTCCGGGGTCCAGACGGAGACGTAGGCGATGTCGCCGTGCGCGATGCCGGCACTGGGCAGCGCCGTCGGCCCCGACAACATCCACCGGTGCCCGAATGGGTCGATGATCGTGGCGTTACGCGCTCCGTAATTCTCGTAGATCTCTTGCACGACCGTCGCACCGCGTTCGCGGGCCTGCTGCAGAGCCGCATCGGTGTCGGCGACGTGCAACATCAAGCTAACCGAAACAGCTTCCTGCACGGGAGCTTTCAATCCCAATTCCGGGTATTCGTCGGCCAGATACAGGATGCCACCGGCGATCGCTATTTCGGCGTGCCCAACTCTGCCGTCGTCCATGGCGATTGGTTCACCGACCACGACCGCGCCGAACGCGTCCGCGTACCAGGCGATGGCCGCGCGCGCGTCCGCCACGCTCAGGTAGGGCACTGCCGCCGGCCGCGGTGCCAGGGGTGCAACGGATTCGGCCAGGTCGGCAAGCGCACTTGTGGTGCCGCTCATGACAACTCCTTCCGGTAGCGAAAGTGCGGATTCCAGTTTCCCGCGCAGCCGCGCGGTAAAAGTCGGATCGGGTTGAACCGGAAGGTCATCGGTGCTCAGCACGCTGAGTGGATCTTTCAATGGATCCGAGTGGTCGCGCTGGTTCATCACACGCCTCCCTTCGGATACTGCTTCTTGAATGCCTGGCGCGCCCGGACCAGTAGCGCTTCGGTGGCGTGCACGGTGCGCCCGATCAGCTCGGCGCATTCGCCGACGCTGCAGTCGTCCATATAGCGCAGCACCAGCACCGTGCGGTGCGGCTCGGCCAGCCTGGCCAGCACGGCCTCGGCAAGCATGCGATCCAGCTCGGCGTCCCAGTTGTCGGCCGCGTCGACGCGTTCTGGCAGCTCGGCCACCGGCACACTGAGCCGGTCCTGGCCGCGTCGATAGTGATCGGCCAGCTTGTGACGTGCCACGCCGAGCAACCACGGAATCGAGATCGGCGGCGGATCGACTCTCCGCGCGGCGTCCATCGCCGCGAGGAACGTCTCCGACGTCAGGTCCTCCGCCGCGCCACGGTCGCCGCAGCGTCGGATGAAGTACCCGTAGACCACCGGCAACGCCTCGTCGTAGAGCGCCAAAAGCGCCCGTCGAGCGTCGGATTGGTGACCCGTTTCGGCGCTCACACCCTTATCGTCGCCGCGGCCGCGCGAACTCCGACGGGTTGTGGGCAAAAAATTCTCGCGGATTGTCTATTGCCAGTTCACGGGTGGGCCGTGTGGATGGCATTCGCCCAGAATCACAAGTTCGCCGACGGGCCACCGACGTGCGCGCACCAAAAACTTGAGTGGGCCGCCCGGGCCGTCGCGCGCCGGCTCCATCGTCAGGTGCGCGAACGGCGACCGGGTCTCGGCGCGTGCGCCCAATGCGTTGACGCGAGCGCGCACGGCCGTGCGTTGGTCTTCGGACAGGTACTGCCAGGTGATCGAATGCCAGAGCACGGTGAGGGCGCCGTCGGCCAGCGTCAGGCCGGCGACGGCGTCGGCTGCGGTCCGCCGCACCAGCTGCGCCGGTACCGTCCGGGCGACCGCGATGGCGCCGCGTAGCCGGTCCAGGCGGGCGGCCTGGTCGGGCCAGACGTAGCTCAGCGCGGTCAGCTCCCCGTCGGTACCGGTGACGCCCGTGACGTCTAAGGGCGCGATGTCGTACCCGCGCCGTTCGGCGATCCGCACCGACGCCGTTGGCGGCAAGAGACCGTGCCACGCGTCGTCGATGAGCACCGGCGAGTCGGTCGGTCCCCACTGCCCGCCGTCATAGCGGTAGCGGTAGTGGTCGGCCCGCAGGTTCAACCCGGCGCTCGATCCGATCTCGAAAAGTCGTATTGGCAAATCGATTTCGTGGTTGATGCGCAACAACGCGCCGATCAGCGCGGCAGATCGACCCACTTCGTTGGTCTGCGGTGGCCGGCTCAGCGACGCGCGCAACGACTCGGCGTGACCGGCCGCGACGAGCTTGATCTCGGGCCACGCGGCGCCGGCATCCCAGGAGCCGCCGGTGCTGGGATACCAGCGGCGCAATGCCGCAGCACGGCCGTCGAGCACCAATCGGTGTAAACCACCCAGCAGCCGCAGCGGCACCGCCTCCCGCGCCGGGACGTCTTCATGGCCGGCCAAGATCGCCGCGAAGATGCCGCCGGCTTCGACGTCGCAGGCCACCAACTCGAACAACTCGTCGTACATCGTGGAGCCCGACGCGCCGCAGAACCGCCCCTGCGAGCGCAGGGTGTGCAGCAGATGCTCGGTGTCGGCGGTCATGATTTCAGCCGTTCCAGCCCGGCACCGACGACGTCGAAGGCGTTGCCGAGCGCCACCGGCAACGGGACGGATTCGTCGCGCAACCAATGCTCGTAGGCCGAGAGCGCGACTCCGAGCAGCGTCCACGAGACGGTCTGGGGTAGCAGATCGGTTGTCTTGGCGCCGGACCGCCGGGCGACGAATTCCGCGATCACCTCACGCCAGCCCGCGTACATCGTCATCGAATATGCCTGCAGTTCTGCGGTCTGCAGGATGACGCGCATCCGCTGCCGGTGCTGGGCTGTCTCGGAGTCGTCAAAGGTGTTGAACGCCAACAGCGCTGCCCGCATTGCCTCGCCCAACGGAACTTGCGGGCCGACCGTGTCGAGCAGTTCCCGCAGATGCGCGAGGTGGCTGTCGAACTCGCCCCACAGGATGGCGTTCTTGGAGGCGTAATAGCGGAACAATGTGCGCCGCGAGATCCCGGCGGCCTGCGCCACATCGTCGACACTCACCTCGCTGAATCCCCGCGCGGTGAACAGCTCGATCGCGACGTCGGTGATGTGGTCTGGTGTCGTCGAGCGGCGTCGGCCCAACCGCGACTGCGGATGCATCAGACCCGCCCTTCCATTTAGGCACTCGATGCCATATTCTGACGACGATTGTGACAAGATCGACCTTCGTTGTCGAGACCGTAGGAGAGGTAATTCACATGGACCGCGAGATCGAAACCGACGCCGAACTCGTCACCGAGACTCTGGTTGAAGAGGTGTCCATCGACGGAATGTGCGGGGTCTACTGACCGTGTCCGCGCCCGCGAGGGCTGGACAGGCGGAAGGCCGGTTCGACCCCGATCGCGGTTGGCGATTGCACCCGCAGGTCGCGGTTCGACCCGAACCTTTTGGCGCACTGCTCTATCACTTCGGCACCCGCAAGCTGTCTTTTCTGAAGAACCGCACCATCCTCGCGGTGGTGCGGTCGCTGTCCGACCATCCCGACGTCCGGTCGGCCTTGCGTGCTGCGGGGGTCGACGACTCCGAGCAGGGGCCTTACCTGCACGCGTTGGGGGTACTGGTCGATTCCCGCATGCTGGTGCCCCAGGAGGACCATCAATGACAACAGCAGCCGTACCGCGGCTCATCGAGCAATTCGAGCACGGGTTGGACGCGCCCATCTGCCTGACGTGGGAGCTCACGTACGCCTGCAACCTGGCCTGCGTGCACTGTCTTTCCTCGTCGGGTAAGCGCGACCCACGCGAACTGTCCACCCGGCAGTGCATGGACATCATCGACGAGCTGGAACGCATGCAGGTGTTCTACGTCAACATCGGTGGCGGGGAACCCACTGTGCGCCCGGACTTTTGGGAGTTGGTCGACTACGCCACCGAGCACCACGTCGGGGTGAAGTTCTCGACCAACGGCGTCCGCATCACGCCGGAGGTCGCCGCCCGACTGGCGGCCAGCGACTACGTGGATGTCCAGATCTCGCTGGACGGTGCGACCGCCGAGGTCAACGACGCCGTGCGCGGGCCCGGGTCGTTCGCCATGGCGGTGCGCGCGCTGGAAAACCTGGCCGCGGCCGGATTCTCCGACGCCAAGATCTCCGTGGTGGTCACCCGGCACAACGTCGATCAGCTCGACGAATTCGCCGCCCTGGCAAGCCGTTACGGCGCGACGCTGCGGATCACCCGGCTACGGCCCTCGGGGCGTGGTGCCGATGTCTGGGAAGATCTGCACCCCACCGCGGCCCAGCAGGTTCAGCTGTATGACTGGCTGGTGGCCAAGGGGGACGGAGTGCTCACCGGCGACTCGTTCTTCCATCTGGCCCCACTCGGGCAGTCCGGCGCGTTGGCCGGCCTGAACATGTGTGGAGCCGGTCGGGTGGTGTGCCTGATCGACCCGGTGGGCGACGTGTACGCTTGCCCCTTTGCCATCCACGACCGGTTTCTGGCTGGAAATGTGTTGTCTGATAATGGCTTTGACAACGTTTGGAAAAACGCCCCGCTGTTCCGCGAGCTGCGCGAGCCGCAGTCGGCGGGCGCCTGCGGCAGTTGCGGGCATTACGACAGCTGCCGCGGCGGTTGCATGGCGGCTAAATTCTTTACCGGCCTGCCGATGGACGGGCCGGATCCCGAGTGCGTTCAGGGGCACAGCACGTCGGCGCTGGCACGCGACCGGGAGACCCCGCGCCCACGTGCCGACCACTCGCGCGGGCAGCGAGTTCGCCAGCCGGTGCCGCTGACGCTGTCCGTGCGGCCGCCGCAGCAACCACCGGCACGGCTGTGTAACGAAAGCCCGGTGTAGCGATGGCCGACGAGTGGTTTGAAACCGTTGCCATCGCTCAGCAGCGCGCGAAGCGCCGCTTGCCGAAATCCGTTTATTCAGCCCTGGTTGCAGCCAGCGAAAAGGGAATTACGGTCGCCGACAACGTCGAAGCTTTTGGAGAGCTCGGGTTCGCGCCCCATGTCGTAGGTGCCCAGGAAAAGCGCGACTTGTCGACAACCGTTATGGGACAAGATATTTCCATGCCGGTACTGATTTCGCCGACCGGTGTTCAGGCGGTCGACCCGGATGGTGAGGTCGCCGTCGCGCGGGCTGCTGCGGCACGGGGAACGGCGATGGGTCTGTCCTCGTTCGCCAGCAAGCCGATCGAGGAAGTGATCGCCGCAAACTCCAAGCTGTTCTTCCAGGTGTACTGGCTGGGCGGCCGCGACGCGATCGCCGAGCGGGTGGAGCGAGCGCGTCAGGCCGGCGCGGTCGGTTTGATCGTCACCACCGACTGGTCTTTCTCACACGGGCGCGACTGGGGCAGCCCCAAGATTCCCGAAGCGATGAACCTGCGGACCATCCTGCGGTTGTCTCCCGAGGCGGCCTTCAAGCCACGCTGGCTATGGAAGTACGGCAAGACCCTGCGGCCACCGGACCTACGGGTGCCCAACCAGGCCCGCCGCGGCGAACTGGGCCCGCCCTTCTTCGCTGCCTACGGAGAGTGGATGGGCACACCTCCGCCGACCTGGGAAGACATCGCGTGGCTGCGTGAGCTGTGGGGCGGGCCGTTCATGCTCAAGGGCATCATGCGCGTCGATGATGCGAAAAGAGCTGTGGATACTGGTGTTTCGGCGATTTCGGTGTCGAACCACGGCGGCAACAACCTAGACGGGACGCCGGCGTCGATCCGCGCGCTGTCCCCGGTGGTGGCAGCGGTGGGCGAACAGGTCGAGGTGTTGCTGGACGGCGGCATCCGGCGCGGTAGCGACGTAGTGAAAGCCGTCGCGTTGGGGGCGCGGGCGGTGATGATCGGCCGTGCGTACTTGTGGGGCCTCGCCGCGAACGGTCAAGCCGGCGTCGAGAACGTGCTCGACGTCCTGCGCGGGGGTATCGACTCGGCGCTGATGGCGCTTGGGCATGCCTCGATCCACGACGTGGGCCCGGACGACATTCTGGTCCCGGACGGCTTCACCCGGGCACTCGGCGTGCCTGGGGTCGGGCGGCCTTAGCCGATCTCGTCGGCGCCCGACTGAATTCCGGGCAAGTCGGGCGGCTTTGCCCAGTATCACCGGCGAAATCGCGCGGATGTGGGATTGCCAGCGAAAATCGACGTGTGCGAAAATTGTGGTACGCGCGTGGCAACCGTGACGGACGAGCCGAGTTTCGGCCCTTCGATGAACAGCCCAGAAAAAAATTAACTTTGACCGCTCAACAATTGGTGCACGCCAGGTGAATTCGGCCTACCATCACCGAGTGCCCGTACTCGGCGAATTAGGAGCTGCGGCGTCGAGCCAGCTATTAGGCACCTCGCCGTCGGTGATGATCCCGCTGGGGTCGACGGAGCAACACGGTCCGCACCTTCCGTTGGACACCGACACCAGGATCGCGACGGCCGTCGCGAAGGGGGCCAGGGCAAGTCTCGAGCAGGCCTGGCTGGTGGCGCCGGCCATCGCCTACGGCGCCAGCGGTGAGCATCAGAGTTTCGCCGGAACGATCTCCATCGGCACCGAAGCCCTGACGTCGCTGCTGGTCGAGTACGGCAGGTCGGCCTGCTGCTGGGCCCAGCGCCTGGTGTTCGTCAACGGCCACGGCGGCAACACCGAGGCGTTGCGCCGCGCCGCGACCACACTTCGCAGCGAAGGCCGCGACATCGCCTGGTGTCCCTGCGCCACCGCCGGCGGCGACGCCCATGCCGGTCATACCGAAACATCGGTGTTGCTGCATATCTCGCCGTCCGATGTGTTGACTGACCGGTGGCTCGCCGGGAATCGGGCGCCGCTGCCCGAGTTGCTTCCGGCGATGCGCACCGGGGGAGTCGCGGCGGTAAGCGCGGCCGGCGTATTGGGGGACCCGACCACCGCGACCGCGGCCGAGGGCAAGCGCATCTTCTCCGAAATGGTCGACGGCTGTGTGCGCCGCATCGTGCGTTGGTCGCCGGGCCTCGACGGGATGCTGACATGAGTGCGCCGACGACGATGCAGAGCGATAGCGATGCGGTCCGGATACCACCCGTTCGCGGGGGAGAGCGGCGCATATGACGGCGCCCCGATTGCCGGACGGATTCGCCGTCCAGGTCGATCGCCGCGTGCGGGTGCTCGGCGACGGCTCGGCCCTGCTCGGCGGCTCACCGACCCGACTGCTCAAGCTGGCTCCCGCCGCCCAGGACATGCTCTCGGATGGCCGGCTGAAGGTTCGCGACGACGTCAGTGCCCAGCTGGCCCGTACCCTGCTGGACGCTACCGTCGCACATCCGCGACCCGCCGGCGGCCCGTCGCACCGTGACGTCACCATCGTAATCCCGGTGCGGGACAACATTTCTGGCGTACGACGCCTATTGAACTCGCTGCGCGGCCTGCGCGTGATCGTGGTGGACGACGCTTCGCTGTCGCCGATCGAGGCGGAAGACTTCGCCGGCATGCACTGTGACATCGAGGTGTTGCACCACCCGCGCAGCAAGGGTCCGGCGGCTGCGCGCAACACCGGACTGGCGGCGTGCACCACCGACTTCGTCGCGTTCATGGACTCCGACGTCGCACCGCGCCGTGGGTGGCTCGAGGCTCTCCTCGGTCATTTCTGCGACCCCACCGTCGCGCTGGTGGCGCCGCGCATCGTGGGCCTGGCCCACAGCGAGAACGTGGTGGCGCGGTATGAGGCGGTGCACTCCTCACTGGACCTCGGGCAGCGTGAGGCGCCGGTGTTGCCCCACAGCACGGTGTCCTACGTCCCGAGCGCGGCAATCATCTGCCGGCGCTCGGCCCTGCGCGAGGTCGGCGGCTTCGACGAGACCATGCAGTCCGGTGAAGATGTCGATCTGTGCTGGCGGCTGATCGAGGCGGGCGCCCGGTTGCGCTACGAGCCGATTGCTCTGGTCGCGCACGATCACCGCACACAACTGCGGGATTGGCTCGCGCGCAAGGCATTCTACGGTGGTTCCGCGGCTCCCCTGTCGGTGCGCCATCCCGACAAGACCGCTCCGGTGGTGATCTCGGGGTGGACGCTGATGGCGTGGATCCTGGTGGCGCTCGGGACAAGCGTGTCCCGGCTGGCCTCGATCGTGATCGCGATCCTGACCGGCCGGCGCATCGCCAAAGCCATGCGCAGCGCGGAGACCTCGTTTGCCGATGTCGTGGTGATCGCGGCGCGTGGTCTGTGGTCGGCGGCGCTGCAGCTGGCCTCGGCCATCTGCCGGCACTACTGGCCGGTGGCGTTGCTCGCGGCGATCGCGTCGCGCCACTGCCGACGGGTCATCGTGGTCGCGGCCGTAATGGACGGAGTGGTCGACTGGCTTCGCCGCCGGGACGCCACCGGCGACGAGGCCGAGCCGATCGGGCTGCTGACTTATCTGTTGCTCAAGCGCGTTGACGACCTGGCCTATGGCCTCGGGCTGTGGTGGGGCGTGGTGCGCGAACGCAACCTGCGCGCGCTCAAACCGCAGATCCGGAGCTAGCCGCCGCCTTGACCACCACGCACAGCGATGTGCTGATCGTCGGCGCCGGAAGTGCTGGATCGGTTGTTGCCGAACGTCTTTCCGCCGAACCCGGCTGCACGGTGACCGTCCTCGAGGCCGGGCCCGCGCTCGCCGATCCGGGGTTGCTGGCTCGAACCAGTAATGGGCTGCAGCTGCCGATCGGGGCCGGCAGTCCGCTGGTGCAACGCTATCAGGCCCGAATCACCGATCAGCCCGTTCGCGAGCTGCCGATCGTGCGGGGGGCGACGGTCGGGGGCTCGGGGGCGATCAATGGTGGATATTTCTGTCGCGGATTGCCACGCGACTTCGATCAGGCGGCGATACCGGGTTGGGCATGGACAGATGTGATCGACCATTTCCGGGCCATCGAGACCGATCTGGATTTCGCAGGTCCCGCTCACGGCGATAGCGGCCCGATTCTTGTTCGCCGGACGCACGAAATGACCGGCACCACTGAACGTTTCATCGCCGCCGCGCGGGGCGTGGGGTTTTCCTGGATTACCGACCTCAATGATTGCGGGCCCGAGCTGGTGCCGGGGGTCGGCGCCGTCCCGCTCAACATCGTCGACGGGGTGCGGATCGGGTCGGGCGCCGGGTATCTGCTTCCGGCGCTAAAGCGACCTAACCTGACATTGCTGTCGCAGACTCGGGCCGTGCAACTGCGGTTCGCCGGTACCGTCGCGGTGGGAGTGGACGCGGTGGCCCCGCAGGGCCCGCTGACACTCACGGCAGACCGAATCGTCTTGTGCGCCGGTGCTATTCAATCGGCGCATCTGCTGATGTTATCCGGCATCGGCGATGAGCTGATGTTGCGGGCGCTGGGCGTACCGGTGGTGGCACCGCTTCCGGTGGGGATGTTCTGCAGCGATCACCCCGAATGGGTGCTGCCCACCGACTGGACGGTGGCCACCGGCCGGCCCGTGCTGGAAGTGGTGCTCAACACCGCCGACGACATCGAGATCAGACCGTACACGGGTGGCTTCGTCGCGATGACCGGGGACGGCACGGCGGGTCATCCCGACTGGCCGCATCTCGGCGTCGCGCTGATGCAGCCGCGGGCACGCGGGCGCATCTCGTTGGTGTCGGCGGATTCGGCGGTGCCCCCACGGATCGAACATCGTTACGACAGCGAGCCCGAGGATGTCGCAGCGCTGCGCCGCGGCAGTGAGTTGGTGCGTGAACTTGCCAGTGCGGCAACATATGTCGGGCCACCAGCGTGGGCGACATCGCAGCACCTGTGTGCCAGCGCCCCGATGGGCGATGACGGAGACCCGCACGCGGTCGTCGACCCGCGCTGCCGGGTGCGTGGGATGGAAAACCTCTGGGTGATCGACGGCTCTGTCCTGCCCAGCATCACCAGCCGGGGACCGCACGCGACCATTGTGATGCTCGGGCACCGCGCGGCGGAATTCGTCCGCTGAGCTGCCGCGCCGATCCGGTTAGCTTCGTGGCTGAATCGCGGTTCGGGACAGGAGCCGGCGTACCGGGCGTAGCTGTTTGCCATCCCGTCCGGGAGCCCACAACCCGATCAGGACCGAAATCACGGCGACGATCACGGCCATCACGATCGTGGACGCGTGCATGGACACCAGGAATGCAGTCTTGCTCAGCTCGGCGAGTTTGGCTCCTTGCGGCCCGAGCTGGCCGGCCACCTCGACGGCCTTGGCGAGGGAGTCGGTAGCCGGGCCGCGCACTGCCGGGGGGAAGCTCGCCAACTGTGGCGCCAGCTCGTGGGAATAGCGTCCGGCCAGGATCGAACCGGCCACGGCGATGCCCAACGCCCCGCCCATCTCTCGTGAGGTGTCGTTCACCGCGGACGCCACGCCCTGCTTTTCGTCGGGAACCGCACCCATGATCGCCGAAGTCGTTGGTGCCGTGCAGATTCCGATACCGGTGGCCAGAATCAACGTCGGCCAGGCGAATTGTGCGTAACTTGACTGCAGGTCCAGTCCGTACATGCACGCGAAGCCAACCGCCATCAGCAGGGTGCCGATGAACAGCACCAGCCGCAGCCCGAGCTTCGGCACATACCAAAAGGACAGCGCCGAGAAGATGCCCAACGGAATCATGAAGGGGCCAAACGCGATTGCCGTTGTCAACGGCGAATAGCCCATGATCTGCTGCACGTACTGCATGCCGATGTAGAAGAACCCGAACGTCGCGCCGAATAGGACCACGATCGCTGCCACTCCAGTGGCGAAATTGGGGTCGGCGAATAGTCGTACGTCGAGAAGGGGGTGCTGCCGCCTGAATTCGACGACGCCGAACAGCGCCGCGATGATCGCCCCCGCGACAATGCCGCCCCACACCAGCGGGTCATCCCAGCCCCGATCAGGGGCTTCCAGGATGGCGGCCACCGCAATCGCGACGGCGGCTCCGATCAGCACCGCACCCAGCGAATCGATGCGGGGAGCGGAGTTGTCGCGTGACGGTGAGACGGTGCACGCCAGGGCGAAGATCACCAGCCCGGCGATGCCCAGTGACCAGAAAATCGCGTGCCAATCCCAAAAGCGAAGCAGCAGGCCGGAACCGATCAGGCCGAAGACCCCGCCGGATCCGGCCGTACCGGCCCAGATGCCGACGGCTTTCATCCGATCGTCTTTCGGGTAGGCCACCGTCAGCAGCGACAGCGTCGCGGGCATGACGAAGGCCGCGCCGACACCGGCCACCGCCCGCCCCGCGATGATCTGCGGGGGACTGTGCAAGATCGCCGGCGCCACCGAGCCGAGCGCGAACACCACCAAACCGGTCAGTAGCGCACCGCGCCTGCCGTAGCGATCACCGATCGCTCCGGCGGGCAGCAGTAGACAGGCGAGAGCCACGGTGTAACCGTCGACGACCCAGTTCAGCTGCGACTGTGTTGCGGAGGTCGCCACCGCGAGGTCACCCAAAGCGGTGTTCAGTGCCGTCATCGATGCGACGACCAGGGCGACCCCCATGCACGCGACCGCGAGTGTCCAGGCTCGCGCACGAGGGCTACCGCCAATGCTCACCGCATCAGTACGCTGGTCAGGCTGGAGCAGGACGTCGACCATGAGATGCGCCTCCCTTCGGGGGCGTGCGAAGTTCCGAGACCAATGGTCTCGTAGATAGACCGATAGTCTTGTTTCTAAACAGGGAGGTGAGTCACAATCACCGAGGGAAGTACGGACCCCCGGCCGGCACGGTCGCGGGCTCGTTTGCTGGAAGCCGCCGCGGCGCTGCTGCGCTCCGGAGGTCCCAGTGCGGTGACGGTGGAAGCGGTCACCCGCACCGCCAACGTAGCGAGAGCGACCCTGTATCGCCACTTTCCGAGTGGAAATGATTTGCTGGCCGCGGCATTCAACAGCCTGATACCGCCTTCCCCGACGCCACCCGACGAGGGCTCGCTGCGGGATCGGCTGGTCGCCCTGGTGCTCGCCCAAGCCGAATCGGTGGCCCAAGCGCCCGCGGTCATGACGGCCATGTCCTGGTTGGCGTTGGGGCGCGACTTGGAGGGTTTGCCAGAACCTCACCACGCCAGCTCCGACAGCCCGGCGATCACCACGCTTCGCGAACGCATCGCCCAGCAGTACGCGGCGCCGTTCGACGCTTTATTCGATAGTCCGGAGGCGGCGGAACTGGGGGAGGTGGACCGATCCCGGGCCATCGCCCTGCTGATCGGCCCGCTGGTGCTGGGGCGGCTGTCGACGTTGCCGGATTTCGACTATCGGGAGTGTGCGCTCGCGGCGGTCGACGGTTTCCTGCACGTGCAGCGTGCCCAGGGCAGGGTTAACGCAGCGAATATCGAATCGGCAGGTGCTTGAGCCCGCCGACGAACGTGGTGGCGATCAGTTCCGGTTCTCCGGCCAGTTCAATGGATTTCAGCCGTGGCAGCAGTTCGGCGAAAAGGGCGTTCAGCTCCATGCGGGCCAGGGCCGCGCCCAGGCAGAAGTGCACGCCGTAGCCGAATGCCAAGTGCTTGTTCGGATCCCGGCCGACGTCGAAGCGGAACGGATCGTCGAATACCTCCTCGTCACGGTTGGCCGATACGTATGACAAGTAGACCGATTCGCCCTTGGCGATCGGCACGCCGCGAATCGTGGTGTCCTCGACCGCGGTGCGCATGAATTCCTTGACCGGCGTGACCCAGCGGATCATTTCTTCGGCGGCGCTCGGCATCAGTCTCAGGTCGTCGGTCAATCGCTTGCGCTGATCCGGGTTTTCGATCAGCGCCCGCAGACCGCCGGCGATCGTCGAGCTGGTGGTGTCATGGCCGGCAGTGGCGACGATGACGTAGTAGGACGCGGCGTCGACGTCGGACAGTGGCTTGCCGTCGACCGTGGCGTTGGCGATCGCCGAGGCTAGGTCGTCGGTGGGCTGTTCGCGCCGCGACGCGGTAAGTGCGGTGAAATAGTCGAACAAATCCAGCACCACCTCGAGCTGCTGCACGGGTGTGGTGCCCCGGCGACGTTCGGCGTCGCTGCTGCCGAAGAGCTCCCGGGTCAGGGTGAGTAGGCGCGGAAAGTCCGATTCGGGCAGGCCGAGCAGCGACAGGATCACATACAGCGGGTAGTCCGCGGCGATTTCTTGGACGAAGTCGCATTCGTTGCCCGCGACCATCATCATGTCGACATACATCTTGGCCAGCTCGTCGACGCGAGCCTTCAGCGCTCGCATCGCCTTGGGCCGAAACCAGTCCGCACCAATGGCGCGCAACGCCCGGTGTTCGGCGCCGTCCATGTGGACCAGCGTGCGCAGCCCCACCCCGGCGTCCATCCGGGCGCGGGTAAGAGCGTCGGTCTCCGCGGGGAGAAGCACCGCCCTGGGTTCATTGAGGAACAGCTCGTTGGACCGCTCGATGTGCATGACGTCGGCGTGCTTGGTGATCGCCCAGAACGGTAGGTAGGGCGCGCAGTCGACCAGGGACACCGGCGCGTGGCTGCGTAAGTGGCTCAGCGCCGCATGTAATCGGGGCTCGTCGGTGTAGGCGATGGGGTCGGCGAGCACGTTGGCCGCCGCATCCGCAATCGGTGTGCTCATTGCCCCCCTCGCACCGGATTTGCTCCCTCATCCGACGGTAAGTGCGGGGTGACCGCCGGCGAAGGACCGCTGTCCTTCCACCTATTCGAAAACGCCTATCTGACCTGGTCGCGCGATTTGAGCCGGGATTTGGCCGTAGCCATGATCTAGGGCATACTGTTCGGGTTGCCTTGAGCCGGGTTCGCGCTTGGCCGGGCATACGACCAGCGCCCAAACGGGCGCGTCCGGTCCCATCCTTGTTGGCGACGAATTTTGGCCGCGGATGAGGCTGCGTGCGGGTGACACACCCGACCGCGGGGGCCGGTGGACCACGACAGGTAAACAGCGGCGCATTAACCGGCGCGACGCTCGATCGGCCTTCAGACGGCCGAGTCGAAGCGCGCCGGGGGCACCAGGCCCGAATACGGGTCTCAAGAGGAGTGAGGGTAGGAGAAGCGTGGCGGGACAGAAGATCCGCATCAGGCTTAAGGCCTACGACCATGAGGCTATTGACGCCTCGGCGCGCAAGATCGTCGAGACCGTCGTCCGTACGGGTGCCAGCGTCGTAGGGCCGGTGCCGCTGCCGACCGAGAAAAACGTGTATTGCGTCATCCGCTCCCCGCATAAGTACAAGGACTCGCGGGAGCACTTCGAGATGCGCACCCACAAGCGGTTGATCGACATTCTTGATCCGACGCCGAAGACCGTTGACGCGCTGATGCGCATCGATCTTCCGGCCAGTGTCGACGTCAACATCCAGTAGGGGATCGGCGAACTCATGGCAAGAAAAGGCATTCTGGGTACCAAGCTGGGCATGACGCAGGTGTTCGACGAGAACAACCGGGTCGTGCCGGTGACGGTGGTCAAGGCGGGGCCCAACGTGGTGACACGCATCCGCACCCCGGAACTCGACGGCTATAGCGCCGTGCAGTTGGCCTACGGCGAGATCAGCCCACGCAAAGTCACCAAGCCCGTCACGGGCCAGTACACCGCCGCGGGCGTGAACCCGCGCCGGCACCTGGCCGAGCTGCGTCTGGACAACCCCGAGGCGGCGGCCGAATACGAGGTCGGTCAGGAGCTGACGGCCGAGATCTTCGCCGACGGCGCCTATGTCGACGTGACCGGTACCTCCAAGGGCAAGGGTTTCGCCGGCACCATGAAGCGCCACGGCTTCCGCGGCCAGGGCGCCAGCCACGGTGCCCAGGCGGTGCACCGCCGTCCGGGTTCCATCGGCGGCTGTGCCACTCCCGCGCGCGTCTTCAAGGGCACGCGGATGGCGGGCCGGATGGGTAGCGACCGGGTGACCGTGCAGAACCTGGTGGTGCACAAGGTCGATGCCGAGAATGGCGTGCTGTTGATCAAGGGTGCGGTTCCCGGCCGTACCGGCGGACTCGTTGTGGTTCGCACCGCGATCAAACGAGGTGAGAAGTAATGGCAGCGGTAAAGATTGACGTCAAGACGCCGGACGGAAAGGTCGACGGCTCTATCGAGCTGCCCGCCGAGCTGTTCGACGCACCGGCCAATATCGCGTTGATGCACCAGGTGGTCACCGCGCAGCGGGCGGCGGCCCGCCAGGGCACGCACTCGACCAAGACGCGCGGCGAGGTCAGTGGTGGTGGCCGTAAGCCTTACCGGCAGAAGGGCACCGGACGCGCGCGGCAGGGTTCGACCCGCGCCCCGCAGTTCACCGGCGGTGGTGTCGTGCACGGCCCCAAGCCGCGCGACTACAGCCAGCGCACGCCGAAGAAGATGATCGCGGCGGCACTGCGAGGGGCGCTCTCCGACCGGGCACGCAACGGCCGCATCCACGCGATCACCGAGCTGGTGTCGGGTCAGACTCCGTCTACCAAGAGCGCCAAGGCATTTCTGAACACGCTGACCGATCGCAAGCAGGTGCTGGTCGTCATCGGCCACACCGACGAGGCCGGCGCCAAGAGCGTGCGCAACCTGCCCGGTGTGCACATCCTGTCGCCGGGTCAACTCAACACCTATGACGTGCTGCGCTCCGACGACGTGGTGTTCAGCGTCGAGGCGCTCAACGCCTATATCGCGGCAGCGACGGGAACCGCAGACAACAATGATGTGGAGGTTTCGGCCTGATGGCGACCGTCACTGACCCACGCGACATCATCCTGGCTCCGGTTATCTCGGAGAAGTCGTACGCACTGCTCGACGACAACGTGTACACCTTCGTGGTCCACCCCGATTCGAACAAGACGCAGATCAAGATCGCTATCGAGAAGATCTTCTCCGTCAAGGTCGCATCGGTGAACACCGCGAACCGGCAGGGCAAGCGCAAGCGCACCCGGACGGGATTTGGCAAGCGCAAGAGCACCAAGCGCGCGATTGTCACCCTGGCCGCGGGCAGCAAGCCGATTGACCTGTTCGGAGCACCGGCCTAGCCGCGCGCGAGAGAAAGACCTGATAAGACATGGCAATTCGCAAATACAAGCCGACGACCCCGGGTCGTCGCGGCTCAAGCGTGTCCGACTTCGCCGAGATCACTCGGACGGAGCCGGAAAAGTCGTTGGTGCGCCCGCTGCACGGTCACGGCGGACGCAACGCACACGGGCGCATCACCACTCGCCACAAGGGTGGTGGACACAAGCGCGCCTACCGGGTGATCGACTTCCGGCGCAACGACAAAGACGGCGTCAACGCCAAGGTCGCGCAGATCGAGTACGACCCCAACCGCACCGCGAATATCGCGCTGCTTCACTTTCTGGATGGCGAGAAGCGCTACATCGTTGCACCGCAAGGACTTCGACAGGGCGATGTGGTGGAGTCGGGTGCTAATGCCGACATCAAGCCCGGTAACAACCTGCCGCTGCGCAACATCCCGGCCGGTACGTTGGTCCACGCCGTGGAGCTGCGTCCGGGCGGTGGCGCCAAGCTGGCGCGTTCTGCCGGGTCGAGCATTCAGTTGCTCGGTAAAGAGGGCACCTACGCGTCGCTGCGTATGCCCAGTGGTGAGATTCGCCGTGTCGACGTGCGCTGCCGCGCCACCGTCGGCGAGGTGGGCAACGCCGAGCAGGCGAACATCAACTGGGGCAAGGCCGGTCGCATGCGCTGGAAGGGCAAGCGTCCGACCGTCCGGGGTGTCGTGATGAACCCGGTGGACCACCCGCACGGTGGTGGCGAGGGTAAGACCTCCGGTGGTCGCCACCCGGTCAGCCCGTGGGGTAAGCCCGAGGGCCGCACCCGGCAGCCGAACAAGGCCAGTAACAAGCTCATCGTCCGACGCCGGCGCACCGGCAAGAAGCACGGTCGCTAGGAAGTCGAGGAGTAAGACATGCCACGCAGCCTGAAAAAGGGTCCGTTCGTCGACGACCACCTGCTCAAGAAGGTGGACGTGCAGAACGAGAAGAACAGCAAGCAGGTCATCAAGACCTGGTCGCGTCGTTCGACGATCATCCCGGACTTCATCGGCCACACCTTTGCGGTGCACGACGGCCGCAAGCACGTCCCGGTCTTCGTCACCGAGGCGATGGTCGGCCACAAGCTCGGTGAGTTCGCGCCGACGCGTACCTTCAAGGGCCACATCAAGGACGACCGAAAGGCCAAGCGCCGATGAGCACCACGACGACGGAATACCCGTCGGCCTTCCCATCGGCAACAGCCAAAGCACGGTTTGTGCGGGTATCGCCGACAAAAGCGCGCCGGGTGATCGACTTGGTGCGCGGCAAGTCGGTGGCCGACGCGCTCGACATCTTGCGCTGGGCGCCGCAGGCCGCCAGTGAGCCGGTCGCCAAGGTGATCGCCAGCGCTGCGGCCAACGCGCAGAACAATGACGGCCTGGACCCGGCGACCCTGGTGGTCGCCACGGTCTTCGCCGACGAGGGCCCCACCGCCAAGCGCATCCGTCCGCGCGCCCAGGGTCGTGCGTTCCGGATCCGCCGGCGTACCAGCCACATCACCGTTGTCCTGGAAAGCCGCCCGAGCAAGGACCAGCAGTCGGCGAAGTCGTCGCGGACCCGTCGCGCCGAGGGCAGCAAGGCCGCCGCGAAGGCTGGACCCGGTTCCGAGGCCAAGAAGGCTCCCGCCAACAAGGCGCCGGCGAAGAATGCGCCCGCCAAGAAGGCTGCGGCGAAATCGGCTGAGGCTAAGGCAGAAACTGCTCAAGCTGCCAAGGCAACGTCTGAGACTTCTGACGCGAAGGGAGGCTCAGACTAGTGGGCCAGAAGATCAATCCGCATGGCTTCCGGCTGGGGATTACCACGGACTGGAAGTCCCGTTGGTACGCCGACAAGCAGTACGCCGACTACGTCAAGGAAGACGTCGCGATCCGCCGGCTGCTGTCCACCGGTCTGGAGCGCGCCGGCATCGCCGACGTGGAGATCGAGCGCACCCGCGACCGGGTCCGTGTCGACATCCATACCGCGCGTCCCGGGATCGTCATCGGGCGCCGCGGCACCGAGGCCGACCGCATCCGCGCCGATCTGGAGAAGCTGACCAAGAAGCAGGTCCAGCTCAACATCCTCGAGGTGAAAAACCCGGAGTCGCAAGCACAATTGGTGGCGCAGGGCGTTGCCGAGCAGCTGAGCAACCGGGTGGCGTTCCGTCGCGCGATGCGCAAGGCGATCCAGTCGGCGATGCGGCAGCCCAACGTCAAGGGCATCCGGGTGCAGTGCTCGGGCCGCCTTGGTGGCGCCGAGATGAGCCGCTCGGAGTTCTACCGCGAGGGCCGCGTGCCGCTGCACACCCTGCGTGCCGACATCGACTATGGCCTGTACGAGGCCAAGACCACCTTCGGCCGGATCGGTGTGAAGGTGTGGATCTACAAGGGCGACATCGTCGGCGGCAAGCGCGAGTTGGCCGCCGCCGCACCGGCGGGCGCCGACCGTCCGCGCCGCGAACGGCCGTCGGGCACCCGCCCGCGCCGCAGTGGCGCATCGGGTACCACGGCCACCAGCACTGAGGCTGGACGGGCAGCTGGAGCGGAGGAAAGCGCCGCCCCGGCGGAGGCGGCGCCTGCCCCCGAACCGCAGAGCACGGAGAGCTGAATCATGTTGATTCCCCGCAGAGTTAAGCACCGCAAGCAACACCATCCTCGCCAGCGCGGCATCGCCAGCGGTGGCACGGAGGTGAACTTCGGCGACTTCGGGATCCAGGCCCTCGAGCACGCCTACGTCACCAACCGGCAGATCGAGTCCGCGCGTATCGCGATCAACCGGCATATCAAGCGTGGCGGCAAGGTGTGGATCAACGTCTTCCCCGACCGCCCGCTGACCAAGAAGCCCGCGGAAACCCGGATGGGTTCCGGTAAGGGCTCGCCGGAGTGGTGGGTGGTCAACGTCAAGCCGGGCCGGGTGCTGTTCGAGCTCAGCTACCCCAACGAGCAGACCGCCCGGGAGGCGCTCACCCGGGCAATCCACAAGTTGCCGATCAAGGCACGCATCATCACCCGAGAGGATCAGTTCTGATGGCAGTGGGTATTTCGCCTGGCGAACTGCGCGAGCTCACCGATGATGAGCTGACCGACCGCCTGCGCGAGTCCAAGGAGGAGCTGTTCAACCTCCGCTTCCAGATGGCGACGGGACAGCTCAACAACAACCGCCGGCTGCGCACGGTGCGTTCGGAAATCGCCCGTGTGTACACGGTGCTGCGTGAACGAGAGCTGGGCCTGGCCAGTGGTCCTGACGGGTCCGACGGAAATAAGGAATCGTAATGGCAGAAGCTAAGGCCGACCCCAAGCAAGCCGCCGCAAAGGATGGCGCTTCTAAAGAGAAGGGCCCCCAGCACACTCCGGCTACACCGAAGCCGCGTGGCCGTCGCAAGACGCGCATCGGCTACGTGGTGAGCGACAAGATGCAGAAGACCATCGTGGTCGAGCTGGAAGACCGTATGCGTCACGCGCTGTACGGCAAGATCATCCGGACGACCAAGAAGGTCAAGGCGCACGACGAGGACAGCGTCGCCGGCGTCGGCGACCGAGTGTCGTTGATGGAGACGCGCCCGACGTCGGCCACCAAGCGGTGGCGTCTCGTCGAGGTGCTGGAGAAGGCCAAGTAGCTCCCCGCTGACATCGAAACGCCCGGGACCCGACGGTCTCGGGCGTTTTGCTTTGCCGAGCTGGGTGCACCGGGGCAGCGCCACGGCGAAATATGGTCGGGATTTTCGCCGCAGCGTTACGCTCGGCGCATGTCTCCTGACTCCCGAGCGTTTCAAGGCAAGATCGAGCTGGACATTCGCGATTCGGAGCCGGACTGGGGGCCGTACGCTGCGCCGACCGCGCCGGAGAACTCGCCGAACGTCCTGTATCTGGTTTGGGACGACACCGGCATCGCGACCTGGGACTGCTTCGGCGGACTGGTTGAGATGCCCGCGATGTCGCGGATTGCCGAACGCGGGGTCCGGCTCTCGCAATTCCACACCACCGCACTGTGCTCACCGACCCGGGCGTCGCTGCTGACGGGTCGCAACGCCACCACCGTGGGCATGGCCACCATCGAAGAATTCACCGACGGTTTCCCGAACTGCAACGGCCGGATCCCGACCGACACCGCGCTGGTTTCCGAGGTGCTCGCCGAACGTGGCTACAACACTTACTGTGTCGGCAAGTGGCACCTCACGCCGCTCGAAGAGTGCAGCATGGCCTCGACGAAACGGCACTGGCCGACCTCACGCGGCTTCGAGCGATTCTACGGATTCATGGGCGGCGAGACCGACCAGTGGTACCCCGACCTGGTCTACGACAACCACCCGGTGAACCCGCCCGGCACCCCAGACGACGGCTACCACCTGTCCAAGGACATCGCCGACAAGACAATCGAATTCATCCGCGATGCCAAGGTGATTGCGCCCGACAAGCCGTGGTTTTCCTACGTGTGCCCGGGCGCCGGGCACGCGCCGCATCACGTCTTCAAAGAATGGGCCGACAAGTACGCCGGCAAGTTCGACATGGGCTACGAACGCTACCGCGAGGTCGTGCTGGACCAGCAGAAGGCGATCGGGATCGTGCCACCGGACACCGAACTGTCCCCGGTCAATCCCTATCTGGATGTCAAGGGGCCCAACGGCGAGGCGTGGCCGCTGCAGGACACGGTCCGGCCCTGGGACTCGCTCAATGACGAAGAGAAGACGCTGTTTTCGCGGATGGCGGAGGTGTTCGCCGGCTTCCTGAGCTATACCGACGCCCAGATCGGCCGCATCCTGGATTATCTCGAGGAATCCGGCCAGCTGGACAACACGATCATCGTGGTGATCTCCGACAACGGCGCCAGCGGCGAGGGCGGTCCGAACGGATCGGTGAACGAGGGCAAGTTCTTCAACGGGTACATCGACACCGTCGAAGAGAGCATGAAGCTCTTCGACCACCTGGGCGGACCGGAGACCTACAACCACTACCCGATCGGCTGGGCGATGGCCTTCAACACGCCCTACAAGCTTTACAAGCGCTACGCCTCGCATGAGGGCGGTATCGCCGATTCGGCAATCATCTCCTGGCCCAACGGGATTGCGGCGCGCGGCGAGGTCCGCGACAACTACGTCAACGTTGCCGACATCACCCCGACGGTCTATGACCTGCTGAACATGGCAGCACCTGACGCGGTGAAGGGCATTGCGCAGAAGCCGCTTGACGGCGTGAGTTTCAAAGCGGCTCTTGCAGATTCGAAGGCCAATACCGGAAAGCGGACGCAGTTCTACACGATGCTGGGCACCCGTGGGATCTGGCACGACGGCTGGTTCGCCAACAGCGTGCACGCCGCCACACCGGCGGGATGGTCGCACTTCGATGCCGATCAATGGGAGTTGTTCCACATCGAGGCCGACCGCAGCCAGTGCCACGACCTGGCCGCCGAGCATCCCGAGAAGCTGGAAGAGCTCAAGGCGCTGTGGTTTTCCGAGGCTGCCAAGTACAACGGCCTGCCGCTGGCGGACCTGAACCTGATGGAAACGTTGACCCGCTTCCGGCCCTACCTGGCCGGCGAGCGGGCCAGCTACACCTATTACCCAGACTGCGCGGACGTCGGCATCGGCGCCGCCGCCGAAATCCGTGGCCGCTCGTTCGGCGTGCTGGCCGACGCGACCGTGGATACCACCGGCGCCGAGGGGGTGTTGTTCAAGCAGGGTGGTGCCCACGGCGGGCACGTGCTGTTCATCCAGGACGGACGCCTGCACTACGTCTACAACTTCCTGGGCGAGCGCCAGCAGCTGGTGTCCTCCTCGGACGCGGTGCCGTTGGGCAGACACTTGCTCGGCGCCAGCTACGCGCGGACCGGGACGCTGCCGAACAGCCACACGCCGGTGGGTGGCGTCACCCTGTTCATCGACGACGATGTGGTCGGCACGCTCTCGGAGGTGATCACCCACCCGGGAACCTTCGGCTTGGCGGGTGCCGGCATCACCGTCGGCCGAAACGGAGGTTCCGGCGTATCCAGCCGGTACAAGGCGCCGTTCACTTTCACCGGCGGAACGATCGCCGCGGTCACTATCGACTTGTCCGGACGTCCCTACAGAGACGTGGAATCTGAACTTGCACTTGCATTTTCGCGCGACTGAACGCTCACGACGAGCCATATCCGTCCCGCTTGTCACGGCGGGTGTGATTTGTGTGCTGACGAGCATGGTCGCGGGATGCGGAAATACCACGGGCGGCAACGCAGTCCGGGCCAGTACAACCCTGTCGTCGTCGACGACCTCGGTGACGCCGTCTCGCGAACCGCGCCGATCAGACCCGGCCGAGCCGGTGCCCGGCGTCGAGACCACAATGCCCGACCACATTCCGCCCAACGCCCTGGCGTGCTTGCCACCGGCCTCCGGTCACGGCCGGATGACCACGGCTGCGGTGTCGGATCCGTTGGCGCCCAGGCTCACGGTGCCGCTACCGGAGGGTTGGGGCTCGGCCCCCGGCGCCGGTGATGTCGCATTGACCGCGACCGGGCCCGACGGGTTGTCGGCCACGGTGACCATCACCCCGACCGACCTCGGACCTGGCGCGGCGTTCTTGCGCTACGACGCGGAACTGCGCACCACCAAGCCGGGTGTCCAGGTCAGCGTGGACGCGGCCCAGTTCTGCGGCTACAGCAGTCAAGTGCTCAGTGGCAGCGTCGGAGGACCCGCTGGCCTCGTCCTCGCCGACCGCATCACCCACATCTGGACGAACACCAAGGCGTTCCTGGTGGTCGTCCATCTGGAGGGGCCGGGCGGCGCACCCGGGTTCAGCGCGGCGAAAGCCACGGTGATGCAGCAATTTGCGGTCGTTATCCCCTGAATAGGAGTGCCCGACTGCTAGCATCGGACCCCTGCCTGCCGGGCAGGCGTGAAACTATCCGTTCTACTCGTGGTGGTGATGTCCGATGACTGCTGAAGCTCCGCCGCTGCCGCCGTCGAAACCCGAGTCGCGCGGACGGCAAATCGCGATCGCCTTCGGGATTCTGGTCGCGCTCATCAGTGTCTATGTCCTCTCGCTGATTGCGATGCACCTCTTGGCCAAATCGGCGCCGCCGCTGCCCGCTGTCGATTTCACCAAGGTCGAGGCCGACGACAGCGTCGTGCAGGTGAGCCTGAGCGAACTGAAAACGGTGGCGAATCGTCTGACGGTGAATGTACTTGTCTACCCGAAGGATTCGTTGTACGACAAAAACTTCGGTGTGCTCACCACCGACGCGGCCGTGCGACTGTATCCCGACAACGACCTCGGCGATCTGCAGTACCCGGTCGGAAAGGCGCCGGCGCAAGTCACCACCACCATCCAGGCTCAAGGCGATCCCGGTAACTGGCCATTCGACTCTTACAAGACGGATGTCATCGCGGCCGACGTGTTCACCGGAACCGGCCAGAACCGCGAAAAAGCGCCGGCCCGTCTGGAAGTGACCGGAAAGTTGGACGGTTGGGACGCCAGCGTCACCCGCGTTCACGACGCCGATGACGCCGATCCCAATGTCATGGACGATGTGGTCATCACGTTGCACCGGGCCAAGGGGCCGCTGATCTTCGACGTCGGCGTGTGCCTGGTGCTGATCACCCTGCCGATTCTGGCGTTGTGGGTGGCCATCCCGATGGCGTTGGGCAGGACTTCGTTCATTCCGCCGTTCATCACCTGGTATGGCGCGATGCTGTTCGCCATTGTCCCGCTGCGCAACATCCTGCCCGGCAATCCGCCGTACGGTTCCTGGATCGACCAAGCCATCGTGCTATGGGTGTTGATAGGCCTGGTCGCCGCGATGACGATATTCGTCTCCGCCTGGTGGCGGCATCGAGACCGCAAGTCGCCGAGAAAGACCTAGAACTCGAAAAGCCTTACCCGGCATTCGCTATCGGCGCAGAGGTGATGGCATCGATGGCGGTGAAGACCCGTGATTGGAAGTCGGCCGGCAACGGAATATAGCCGTTCTTGTCGAGGTCGGCCTGGCCGGGGCCCACGGCCGCCTGCAGGAACGCCTTGACCGCCTGGCCGACACTGGGGTCAGGATATTTCGAGCAGACGACCTCGTAGGTCACCATCACGATCGGGTACACGTCGGGCTGGGCGGGGTTGTAGAAGGACGTGGTATCCAGCACGAGGTCGTTACCCTTGCCGATGATCTTGGCGTTGGTGATGGTCTTGCCGACGGTGTCGGTGCCAATGCGCACCGGCCGCAACGATTTCCGGCTCGCCGGGGTCTTGATCTGGGCGGCGAACAGTCCCTGGTCCATGGCGAACGACAACTCGTTGTAGGAGATCGCGCCCTCGGTGTTCTTCACCTCTGCCGAGGTGCCGATATTGCCGTGGGCGCTAGTGCCCACACCACCGTTGAATATCTTGCCGGTGCCCTTGTCCCAGGCCCCGCCGGAGGCGGCCTGCAGGTAGGCCTGGAAGTGGGCGGTGGTGCCGGATGGGTCGGCGCGGTAGACCACGTGGATGTTCTCCGGCGGCATCGACGCGTTCATCGCGGTGATGGCCGGGTCGTCCCAGCGCGTGATGCTGCCGTTGAAAATCCTGGCCAGCGTGGGCGCGTCGAGCACCAGCGAGTCAATGGCGTTGAGGTTGTAGGTGATCGCGATTGGGCCGAAGACCACAGGCAGGTTCCAGGCGTCGGCGCCGCCGCAGCGCTGTTTAGCGGCCGCGTATTGGTCACCGGTCAAGGGGATGTCGGATCCGGCGAAGTCGGTTTTGGCCGCAAGGAAGTCGACGACACCCGCGGCCGATGCGTTTGCGGTGTAGGAGAGACTTTGTCCCTTGCAGGCCTTCGCGTATGCGTCGACAAATCGACTCATCGCATTTGCCTGCGCGGTCGAACCGCTGGCGGTGATTTCTTGTTTGCCGCCGCAATCGACCCGCGCTCCGTTGGCGTAAGAAAGGGACGTGTGGGGTTTGCCGCATCCGGAAAGCACCAGTGCGGTCGCGGCCAGCACGCTTATGGCGGCACCCGATCTGTTGTGCTTCACTTCTGTTTCCTCCTCGGGAACGGCAGCTGGTGACACGGCCTTGGGCTGTGATCGAAGTCTAGCGATGCGGTTTCGTTCGTGGCGGCGGTGACCTGGGGTAATCATGCCGACGGCGGACGGGCCGGCAGGTGGGCAGTCGGCCTCGGGCAGCATAGAAGTCGGGCAGGTTGGTACAGGTAGCCTGGACGGGCAAGACGGCGCCCGGCATCGGCGACGAGCCCGGGTGTCGGGGTGCATGTCCGCCCCGCTTTCGACACACGTCGACATTTGCAGCTATCGAAGCGACGCGCAAACAAACATCAGGTGAATTGAAGGTTGCACGGCCACTCGCGGGTGACGACGTGACCAATGCAGTTTGCGAAAAGTCGCATTTCCCGCGTGATCGGCGCGAGTTGGATAGCATTTGATTTCGTGTCGTCGCGGTTAGCTGGAATGAACCAGCGATGTGAGTCAGCTGCCAATTGTCGGCCTCGGTGCTGAGCAACGACCACCCAGGCCCCGCGCACGCACGCGGCCCCGCCGCCGCCCATGCCGAAAGGCCGCTTGTCGTTGTTCGGCTTCCATCTCCTCGGCGAATCGGCAGCGCCCCTTAAGGCCCCGGATCTCAACGCGGCCGACGACACCGTCGTTCTGGTACGCCTCGAGGAGCTCAAGACCGTCGCCAATCGCCTTGTAGGACTCGCGCCTGGAGGTCTTGAAACAGGACACCGCGGTACGCATGGACCCGCCGAACGACCTGGGGGACTTGGTTTATCCGGCGGGGAAGTCGCCCGCACAGGTAGCCACCACGGTCGACGCCCACGGTGACCCCGAGATCTGGCCCTTCGACTCCTACAAGACCGACACCCTCTAGGCCGACGTGCTCGCCGGGTCCTGTTCGCCCTGGCTACCTTGGCGTTGGCGGTTGTCGTTCCGATGGCGCTCGGTAAGCGGAAGTTGGTGCCGCCGTTCGGCGGGTGGTTCGCCGCGCTGCTGTTCGCGGTCATCCCGATCCGCAACTTCCTGCCGGGGGCCCCACCGCCGGGTGCGTGGATCGACCAAGCATTGGTGATCTGGGTGCTGATCGCACTCGTCGCGGCGATGATCACCTACATGTTCACGTGGTACCGGAAGTCGGATTAGCACGCCGGGCATAGCGCAGGTTGGGCGCGGCCTACCCTGAAACGGTGCTCACCGAGCTGGTCGACCTACCCGGCGGCACCTTCCGCATGGGCTCGACGAGCTTCTACCCGGAAGAGGCTCCGATCCACACCGTCACCGTGAGTTCGTTCGCGGTGGAGAGGCACCCGGTGACCACCGCACAGTTTGCCGAATTCGTTGCCGCCACAGGCTATGTGACGGTCGCCGAGCAGCCGATCGACCCGGCGCTGTACCCGGGCGTGGATCCCGGCGAGCTACGTGCGGGCGCGATGGTTTTCCGCCCTACACCCGGTCCCGTCGACCTGCGTGACTGGCGGCAGTGGTGGGACTGGGTGCCGGGCGCGAGTTGGCGCCATCCCTTCGGGCCGGACAGCGGTGTCGCGGACCGGGGCGATCATCCGGTCGTGCAGGTCGCGTATCCGGACGCTGCCGCCTACGCGCGCTGGGCCGGCCGGCGGCTGCCGACGGAGGCGGAGTGGGAGTACGCGGCCCGCGCCGGCAGCACGTCGACCTACGGGTGGGGTGAGGAGCCCAGTCCCGACGGGCGCCTGATGGCCAACACCTGGCAGGGCCGCTTCCCGTACCGCAACGACGGGGCGCTGGGCTGGGTGGGAACGTCGCCGGTGGGGGAGTTTCCGCCCAACGCGTTCGGACTGCACGACCTGATCGGCAACGTCTGGGAGTGGACCGCCACCGCGTATTCCGCGCACCATCGCCTCGACGCGCCGCCGAAAGCCTGTTGCGCACCCTCGGGACCCGCAGACCCGGCCGTCAGCCAGGCACTGAAGGGTGGTTCGCACCTGTGTGCGCCGGAGTACTGCCACCGCTACCGTCCGGCGGCCCGTTCCCCCCAATCCCAAGACACCGCGACCACCCACATCGGGTTTCGCTGCGTGGCCGACTCCGGATCCGCCGCCGCGCGTTAACGACGGCTTTCGAGCAGGTGACAGAACTCCCCGGGGCATGCGATTTCGCTGCGCGGTGGGCCCCGATGTTCGCTACCATCTGCCCGTGTCGCCGCTGAAAGCCGGATTTCGCCAGCGAATTGCTGGCCGGGACCAATGACGACGGAAACACCGTCGGCCCCGGCGTCCGCCGAGCCGGACAAGCCGGCGAAGTCGGGCCCCTCCAGCTTTCTCAGCAGGCACCGGCCGCGCCTCTCACTCGGCGCGTTCATCCTGGCGGTCGTCATCGGCGTCTATGCCTTCTCGCTGTTCGGTGTCCACTACTTGCAGCGATCGGAGGGGCCGCTGCCGCCGCTGGACCTGAGCCAGGGTGGGGGCAACGACACGATCGTGCAGTTGCGCCTCGACGACTTCAAAACCACCTCTAATCGGCTCAAGGTGGATGTGCTCGTCTATCCCCCGGATTCGCTGTACGACAAGCGGTTCGACGTACTGAACACCGACGTCGCCGTGCGCCTGTATCCGACGAACGACCTCGGCGATCTGCAGTTCCCGAAAGGCAAGGCGCCGGCGCAGGTCGAAACCACCATCGAATCCCACGGCGATCCGGCCAACTGGCCGCTCGACACCTACAAGACCGAGAAGATCTCGGCCGACACCTTCGTCGGCTCCGGCGAGGACCGCAAAAAACTGGCCGCCCGGGTCGAGGTAACCGGGGGGTTGGACGGCTGGGACGTCGACGTCAATCGCGTCGATGAAACCAGCGACGTGAACTCGCGCGGTCTCGACGACGCTCAGCTGGTCATCACGATGAAGCGGGCGAAGGGTCCGCTGGTGTTCGACATCTTCATCTGCGTCGTACTCGTCACCCTGCCGACCTTGGCGTTGTTGGTGGCCATTCCGATGGTGATGGGCAAGAGAAAGTTCGTGCCGCCGTTCGGCACCTGGTATGCCGCGATGTTGTTCGCGATCGTCCCGCTGCGCAATATCCTGCCCGGCTCGCCACCGCCGGGCTCCTGGATCGACCAGGCCGTCGTGCAGTGGGTGCTGATCGCGTTGGTGGTGGCGATGAGCCTCTACATCATCGCGTGGGTCCGGCAAGGCGACTGACGGCTGGTATCGCCGCAGCTAGATGGATGTGCGGCGGAGCGGCATCGACGGCCCACGGGCCCACCGGGGTCTGCCCCGCCCGAAATTTGGCGCTGAGCAGGTATTCACCTAGACTCTAGGGGTTGCCTTGGGCAGACCTCGGCCGGTGCGTGCAAGCGTCACAGGCCCTGCGTGCCCTTCGGCAACAAAGACCGCGCACGTCAGGTTTGTGGTGAGCCTTGCTTGTTGGAGGCCCGCCGACGCGTTTTCCTGCCGTGCACACGTGAACTCAGTCAGGAGATCGAGTGATTCAGCAGGAATCGCGGCTGAAGGTCGCCGACAACACCGGCGCCAAGGAGATCTTGTGCATCCGGGTGCTCGGTGGTTCGTCGCGACGCTACGCCGGCATCGGTGACGTCATCGTCGCCACCGTCAAGGACGCGATCCCGGGCGGCAACGTCAAGCGTGGCGACGTCGTCAAAGCCGTCGTGGTGCGCACCGTCAAGGAGCGCCGCCGTTCCGACGGCAGCTACATCAAATTCGACGAGAACGCCGCGGTGATCATCAAGCCCGACAACGACCCGCGCGGGACGCGCATCTTCGGGCCCGTCGGGCGTGAACTGCGCGAGAAGCGATTCATGAAGATCATCTCGCTGGCTCCGGAGGTTTTGTAAATGAAGGTCAAAAAGGACGACACCGTCCTGGTGATCGCGGGCAAGGACAAGGGCGCCAAGGGCAAAGTGCTGAAGGTGTACCCGGACCGCGACCGCGTGCTGGTCGAGGGTGTCAACGCGATCAAGAAGCACACCGCGGTTTCGACCAACCAGCGCGGAGCCCGGTCGGGCGGAATTGTCACCCAGGAAGCGCCGATCCACATCTCCAACGTGATGGTGGTCGACTCCGACGGTAAGCCGACCCGCGTCGGCTACCGGGTCGACGAGGAGACCGGTAAGCGCGTTCGTATCTCCAAGCGCAACGGCAAGGACATCTAACATGACCACAACAGAGGCCTATGTGAAGGTGCAGCCGCGCCTGAAAGAGCGCTACCGCAACGAGATTCGCGATGCGTTGCATAAGGAATTCGCCTACGGCAACGTCATGCAGATCCCGACGGTGACCAAGGTCGTCGTGAACATGGGCGTCGGCGACGCGGCCCGGGATGCCAAGTTGATCAACGGCGCGGTCAGCGACCTCGCGCTGATCACCGGTCAGCGGCCCGAAATCCGCAAGGCTCGCAAGTCCATCGCGCAGTTCAAGTTGCGCGAGGGCATGCCGATCGGTGCGCGGGTCACCTTGCGGGGTGACCGGATGTGGGAGTTCCTCGACCGGCTCACTTCCATTGCGCTGCCGCGTATTCGTGACTTCCGCGGGCTTTCGCCCAAGCAGTTCGACGGTGTCGGCAACTACACCTTCGGGCTGGCCGAGCAGTCGGTGTTCCACGAGATCGACGTGGACAAGATCGACCGCGTCCGCGGCATGGACATCAACGTCGTCACTTCGGCGACGACCGACGACGAGGGACGAGCGCTGTTGCGGGCCCTCGGCTTTCCGTTCAAGGAGAACTGAGTAGATGGCTAAGAAGGCACTGGTCAACAAGGCCGCACGCAAGCCGAAGTTCGCGGTGCGCGGCTACACCCGCTGCCAAAGGTGTGGTCGCCCGCGCGCGGTTTTCCGCAAGTTCGGGCTGTGCAGGATCTGCCTGCGCGAGATGGCGCACGCGGGCGAGTTGCCCGGCGTGCAAAAGAGCAGCTGGTAACAGGCACAGGACGAGAGACCAACCCCAGAACAGGTGCGCGACAGGCCCCTAACGGGAACCATCGCGAGGAAGGTTACAGACGCTTTCATGACAATGACGGACCCGATCGCAGACTTCTTAACGCGTCTGCGCAACGCCAATTCGGCGTATCACGACGAGGTGACGTTGCCGCACTCCAAGCTGAAGGCAAACATCGCCCAGATCCTCAAGAGCGAGGGTTACATCAGCGATTTCCGGACCGAAGATGCTCGGGTCGGTAAATCGCTGGTGGTCCAGCTCAAGTACGGGCCCAGCCGGGAGCGCAGCATCGCTGGGCTGCGCCGGGTTTCCAAGCCCGGTTTGCGGGTGTACGCGAAATCCACCGGCCTGCCGCGTGTTCTCGGCGGCCTGGGTGTGGCGATCATCTCGACATCCTCGGGCCTGCTGACCGACCGCCAGGCTGCTCGACAGGGCGTGGGCGGCGAAGTCCTCGCGTACGTGTGGTGAGGGGGTAACCATGTCGCGTATTGGTAAGAGGCCGATTCCGGTTCCCGCCGGAGTCGACGTAACGATCGACGGCCAGACGGTCTCGGTGAAGGGCCCGAAGGGCACCCTCGACCTGACCGTCGCCGAGCCGATCACGGTGGTACGCAGCGAAGACGGTGCGATCGTGGTCAACCGCCCGGACGACGAGCGGGAAAACCGCTCGCTGCACGGGCTTTCGCGCACGCTGGTGTCCAATCTGGTCACCGGCGTCACGCAGGGCTACACCACGAAGATGGAGATCTTCGGCGTCGGCTACCGGGTGCAGCTCAAGGGCGCCAACCTCGAGTTCGCGCTCGGATACAGCCACCCGGTGTTGATCGAGGCCCCCGAGGGCATCACGTTCGCGGTGGAGACGCCGACGAAGTTCAGCGTCACCGGGATCGACAAGCAAAAGGTCGGCCAGATTTCGGCGAACATCCGCCGGCTGCGCCGCCCCGACCCCTACAAGGGCAAGGGCGTGCGCTACGAGGGTGAGCAGGTCCGCCGCAAGGTCGGAAAGACAGGTAAGTAGTCATGGCGAAAGCACAGGCTGACACGCAAAAGCCGGCGGGCAAGAACATCTCCGCGACTCGACGGGTCGCGCGGCTGCGCAGGCACGCGCGGCTGCGCAAGAAGATCGCCGGCACCTCGGAGCGTCCGCGTCTGGTGGTGAACCGGTCGGCGCGACACATCCACGTGCAACTGGTCAACGACCTCAACGGCACCACGGTGGCGGCCGCGTCGTCCATCGAGGCGGACGTCCGCGGTCTCGACGGGGACAAGAAAGCCCACAGCGTGCGGGTCGGTCAATTGATCGCCGAGCGCGCCAAGGCCGCCGGCATCGACAACGTGGTGTTCGACCGTGGCGGCTACAGCTACGGCGGACGGATCGCGGCGCTGGCCGATGCCGCCCGCGAGAACGGATTGAAATTCTGATGACAACTGGAAGGACCGCATAATGGCGGAACAGTCGGCGGGGGGCCAAGGCCCAGACAACCGCGACAGCCGCGACTCGCGCGGTGACCGGGATGGCAGGGGTCGTCGCGACGGCGGCGGTCGCGGCCGCGACCGTGACGGCGACAAGAGCAACTACCTGGAACGGGTCGTCGCCATCAACCGTGTTTCCAAGGTGGTCAAGGGTGGTCGGCGATTCAGCTTCACCGCTCTGGTCATCGTGGGCGACGGCGCCGGCATGGTCGGTGTCGGTTACGGCAAGGCCAAGGAAGTTCCGGCCGCGATCGCCAAGGGTGTGGAAGAGGCGCGCAAGGGCTTCTTCCGGGTCCCGCTGATCGGCGGCACGATCACGCACCCGGTGCAGGGTGAGGCGGCCGCTGGTGTGGTGCTGCTGCGCCCGGCCAGCGCTGGTACCGGTGTGATCGCCGGAGGCGCGGCGCGCGCCGTGCTGGAATGTGCTGGGGTGCACGACATCCTGGCTAAGTCGCTGGGCAGTGACAATGCGATCAACGTGGTGCACGCCACGGTGGCCGCGCTCAAGCTGTTGCAGCGCCCGGAGGAGGTGGCCGCCCGACGCGGTCTGCCGATCGAGGATGTCGCCCCGGCCGGGATGCTGAAGGCACGACGGGAAAGTGAAGCGCTGGCCGCCAGTGCCGCGCGCGAGGGAACGGCACACCAATGAGCCAGCTGAAGATCACCCAGGTGCGCGGCACGATCGGGGCGCGCTGGAAGCAGCGTGAGTCCCTGCGCACGCTGGGGCTGCGAAAGATTCGCCAGTCGGTGGTCCGCGAGGACAACCCACAGACCCGCGGGCTGATCGCCGTGGTACACCACCTGGTTGAGGTGGAGGAGACCAAATGACCATCAAACTGCACGACCTGAAGCCCGCTCCCGGGTCGAAGAAGGCGCGCACCCGCGTCGGTCGCGGTGAGGGCTCAAAGGGTAAGACGGCTGGTCGTGGTACCAAGGGCACCAAGGCGCGCAAGAACGTGCCGGTCACCTTCGAGGGTGGTCAGATGCCGATCCACATGCGGCTGCCCAAGCTCAAGGGATTCAAGAACCGGTTCCGCACCGAATACGAGATCGTCAACGTCGGCGACATCGGCCGGCTGTTCCCCGAGGGCGGTGCCATCGGCGTCGCCGAGCTGGTCGCCAAGGGTGCGGTTCGCAAGAACTCGTTGGTGAAGGTGCTCGGCGACGGCGACTTGACCGTCAAGGCCGACGTGTCGGCGCACAAGTTCAGCGGCAGCGCCCGCGAGAAGATCACCGCCGCGGGCGGCTCGGCCACCGAGGTCTCCTAGCCTTCCGGTTCGGCCTCCGCGTCCATCAGGGCGGATGCCGTACTGAGGGCGGCTTCTAGTGGTGCGTTTCGGTTTTCGCTGTCTTCGGGCATGCCCCGGGAAATCAGGACCGATCCCACCATCAAGGCGACAATATTCCATGCGCGTCGGCGCCGGTCGGCCTGTTCTCCGTCGAGCAGTTCGGTGATCCGATCGATCAGTGCGATCATCTTGCGCTGGTAGGCATCTTTGACGGACGGTTCGGCGCGCGATACGTCAGCGCTCAACGCCGGCATCACGCACCCTCCCGCAACGTCGAGACTGTGATCGGCGTTCAGGTATTCGCGGAGAAACGCGATCATGTGCGCCCGCCCCTCGGCGTGGGTCAGCGCACCGGTTGTCGACACCAACGGTTCGCCCAGCCCCGCCTCGATGACGGCCTCGAGCATCGCCGTCTTGTTCGGGAAGTTCGAATAGAACGCGCCCGACGTAACGCCTGCGGCGGCGGCCAGTCCGTCCACCCCGACGCCGTTGAACCCGCTCGTCTTGAGCGAGCGGGTGCCGGCGCGCAGCAGTGCGTCGCGCGCGCGTGCCTTCTGATCTGCTGGGTATCTCACGGGTTCGCCCTTCCGGCTTGACGCTCACACCATCATAGTATAACGTCCGTTACGATAACGACCGTTATTCAATAAACTTCAGCGAAAGGCAACCCCGATGGCCAGCACGCAGGCAAAAGACTTCGCCGAATTCTTCGGCGCTCTGAGCGCGCGGTCCGCCAACCCCAATTTCGACCTGGACACGATCCGCGACGTCATCGAGACCATGCACGTCGCCACCAAGGAACCCGAGGGGGTCACCTACGCCGAAGTGGACGCCGGCGGCGTGGAGGCGCTCTGGTGCATTCCCGTCGACAGCGACCCGGACCGCGTGCTGCTGCACAACCACCTGGGCGGCACCGTCGTCGCGTCCATGCATTCTGACCGCAAGGCCGCGGCGCACCTCGCGAAGGCCGCGGGCGCGCGATCGTTGGTGCTCAACTTCCGGCGGTCGCCGGAAAACAAATTCCCCGCCCAGATCGAGGATGTGCGCAACGCCTACAACTGGCTGCTGCAGCAGGGTTACCGGCCCGAAAACATTGCCAGCGTTGGGCATTCGGTCGGCGGAAACTTCGCGGTCGGCCTTGCGATCGCCCTGCGGGATGAAGGAGCCGCGCTGCCGGGTGCGATCGTGGCGATTTCTCCGTGGGTCGACCTGACGCTGACTAACGAGACCTACACCAGCAATGCGGATTCCGACCGGCTGCTCTCGCTTCCGCTGGCGGAGTTCTTTCGGTCATCCTGGCTGGACGGAACCGGCGTGAGCCCCGAAGACCCGCGGGTGAGCCTGCTTTTCGCCGACCTGTCCGGGCTGCCGCCGATCGCGGTGTCCTGGGGCACCGACGAACTGCTCGCCGGCGAGGATGCGGAGTTCGCCCGTCGCGCCGAGGCGGCCGGCAACGACGTCCTGGTACGCGCCGTTGAAGAGGGGCAGCACTCGTTCATCATCGGCGCCGGCTGGGTGCCCGAGGTCGATGAAGCGATCGCCGAGATCGGCGACTGGCTACGCTCGAAACTGGGGCGTTGACTAACCTAGCTGCGGAATCACCTCTGCGGCAAGGCGTTCCATCTGCTCGCGGTTCTGCGGCACGTCCGGTCCGACGGGGTTGAGTAGTAGCATCTCGGCGCCGGCATCGATCACCTCTCGTAGCCCGCGGGCGACGTCGTCGGGGGTGCCGGACACCGGTACCGCTTCGATGCCGGGAATCAGGTTGCCGTAGATGCGATGCAACCCGTCGAGAACCCGCTGGCGGGCGCGTGCCGCGTCGTCGTCGACCATCAGGTAGACGCGCTTTCCGATGGTGAAGTGTGCCGGGTCCTTCTGTTGTTCGTCGACCTCGCGGCGGACGATGGCGGCCGCGCCGGCGAAGTGCTCAGTCGTCGACGATCCCGCGCCCAGGAACGAGTCGCCGAGGCGCACCGCCCTGGCCAAGGCCTTCGGGGCGAGACCGCCGAACCAGATCGGCGGGTGCGGTCGCTGCACCGGTTTCGGGTTGGAAGCCAGGCCGTCGACGTCCCGGAACCGGCCGTGGAACGTCACCGTGGGCTGATCTGACCAGGCCGCCTTCATCAGGTCGAGGCCCTCGGTGAAATACGAGATGAAGTGTTCCTTGTCCACCCCGAAGGCGGCGAATTGGCGGCCGCCGCCACCGGGTGCCACGCCGATGTCCAGCCGTCCATGGCTGATCCGGTCGAGGGCGGCCACCGACTGGGCCAGCTGCAGCGGCTCGTGCAGCGAGGTCACCAGAACCGCGACCCCGAGGCGCAGCCGCTCGGTGAAAGCAGCGCAGTAGGAGAGCAGCTCCAGTGGGGCTAGCAGCGGCGCGGCGCCGACGGTCTGCTCGAGCACCCATCCGCCGTCGAACCCGAGCTCCTCGGCGCGCACCAGGTATGAGCGCAGCCCATCGCCGTCGAAAACGTCGTAGTCGAACTGCGGAATCGCGATCGAGAACCTCACGAACTCACCCTACGGTCGTCGGTCGGTACGCTGCAGAGCATGTTCGCGTTTCTGCCTTCGCTGCCCGGCGTCGACGACGTGCGTGCCCTGGCCGGCCGCGTCGATACGGTCCGCCACCACGGCGTCCCCGCCGGATGTGTGCTCGAGTTCAACCTGCGTTCGGTGCCGCCCGAGACGGCAGGCTTCGACCCGGTGGCGCTCATCACCGGCGCGGAGCGGCCGCTAACTTTGCGTGAGGCGGTTGCCGCGATCCACCGCGCCGCCGAGGATCCTCGGGTGGCCGGGCTGATCGCTCGCGTGCAGCTCGCGGCCTCGCCACCGGCGGCGGTCCAGGAGCTGCGCGAGGCGATCGCGGCGTTCAGCGCCGTCAAGCCATCGCTGGCCTGGGCCGAGACCTACCCGGGCACGCTGTCCTACTACCTGGCGTCGGCGTTCAGCGAGGTCTGGATGCAGCCCTCGGGAAGCGTGGGGCTGATCGGCTTCGCGAGCGAAGCGACCTTTCTGCGGGCCGCGCTGGAAAAGGCGGGGATCGACGCCGAGTTCGTCGCCAGAGGCGAATACAAGTCGGCGGCAAACGTTTTCACCGAGGACGGCTTCACCGACGCGCACCGCGAAGCCGTGACCCGGATGCTGGAGAGCCTGCAAGACCAGGTGTGGCGGGCGATCGCCGAATCTCGCGACATCGAGTCCACCGCGCTCGATGCGCTGGCCGACCGGGCCCCGCTGCTGCGCGATGACGCCGTGGCCTCGGGTCTGGTCGACCGGATCGGCTTCCGTGACCAGGCCCACACCCGCATCGCGGAACTGATTGGCGTGGAAGGTGTTTCGGTCGACGAAGGCGACGCCGAGGCCGACCCGGAAAAGCTGGCACCGCGGCTGAATCTGGCACGCTACGCCGCAGCCTCGCGGTCGCGGCTGGTCCCGCCGGCGCCGCCGATTCCCGGCCGCCGGTCCAAGCCCACCTTCGCCGTGATCACCCTGCAGGGTCCGATTGTCAACGGGCGCGGTGGGCCCCAGTTCCTGCCGTTCGGCAATTCTAGCGTCGGCGGTGACACAATCGCGGCGGCTCTGCGTGAGGCGGCGGCCGACGATTCGGTGTCGGCGATCGTGCTGCGGATCGACAGCCCCGGAGGCTCGGTCACGGCGTCCGAGACCATCTGGCGTGAGGTGGCCCGGGCCCGCGAACGCGGCAAACCGGTTGTGGCATCGATGGGCTCGGTGGCCGCCTCGGGTGGTTACTATGCCGCGATGGCCGCTGACGTGATCGTGGCCAACCCTGCCACGATCACCGGTTCGATCGGTGTGATCACCGGGAAGCTGGTGTTCCGGGATCTCAAGGAACGGCTGGGAGTCATCTCAGATGCGGTGCGCACCAACGCCAATGCCGACGCGTGGTCGACCGATGTGCCGTTCACGGCGCAGCAGCGGGCCGATCGAGAGGCCGAGGCGGACTTGATTTACGCCGACTTCGTGCAGCGCGTCGCCGAAGGCCGCAAGCTGAGCACCGAGGCCGTGGATGCGGTTGCCCAGGGCCGGGTGTGGACGGGCGCCGACGCCCTCGAGCATGGCTTGGTCGACGAACTCGGGGGGCTTCGCACCGCGGTACGCCGAGCCAAAGTCCTGGCAGGCCTGGATGAGGACAGCGAAGTCCGGGTGGCCAGCTTCCCGGGATCCTCGCTGCTTCAGCTGGTGCGACCCCGGGCGTCCTCGCAACCGGCCGCCGCGTCGCTGCCGGACGCGCTGGGCATACTGCTCGGCCGCTCGGTGGCCGCGATCGTGGAAAACCTCGAGCAGGCGGTCAGCGGCGCCAGCGCGCTGTGGCTGGGGGGGTCACGCTTCTAACCGGTGAGCGGGCCGCTGATGAAGATGATCTCACCCAGCGGGTCGTCGTTTTCCGGTGCGGGGACGTCCATGTTGTGGTGTTTGAACAGCTCGGTACGCGTGACACCCTCGACAGCCCAGCCCTTAACCCCCAGGTAGTCGACGACGTGGTTGCGTTGTCCGGCGTAAACCAGCGACGCCATGTCGATGTCCACGCCGTGGTCGCGGAAGGAGTCGGACATCTCCCGCACCCGGTCGGCATCGAAATCCACTATGCCCGGCACGAATTCGGTGGCGATGGTGCTGCCCGGCGCGCTGAGTGCGGTGATGTTGTCGAACAACCGGTCCTGGGCCTCCGGCGGCAGATAGATCAGCAGGCCCTCGGCCAACCACGCGGTCGGTGTCGAGGTGTCGAATCCGGCGGCTAGTAGTGCCGCCGGCCAGTCCGCACGCAGGTCGATCGGAATGGGGTGCCAGGTTGCGGTGGGCTGGGCCCCGATGCCGGCCAAAGTGGTTGTCTTGAAGTCGATTACCTGCGGCTGGTCGATTTCGTACACGACCGTTTCGGTGGGCCACGGCATCCGGTAGGCGCGTGCGTCCAATCCGGACGCGAGAATCACCACTTGTCGCACACCTGCGGCGGTGGCGGCGATGAAGTAATCGTCGAAATACCTCGTGCGCGCCGCCATTCCGTCGATCATCGACTGCATGCGGATCGGCGTTGCGTTCTCGATGGCCGACAGATCGAGCGTGCCGTCCATCATCTTGGTGAAGAAATCCACCCCCACCGCGCGCACGAGTGGCTCGGCGAACGGATCGTTGATCAAACCGCGGGGATCCTTCGTCGCCATGGCGCGTCCGGTCGCGACCATGGTCGCGGTCGCGCCCACGCTGGACGCCAGATCCCAGTTGTCGTCGTGTGCACGAGGCATGAGACGACCCTAGCCATGCCCTACCTCAGCGTGGCGGCGACATAGCTCAAGTCACCGAAGGCGGCCATCAGCTCGTTCTCCGGGAACTCGAACCCGTTGCGCGCATACAACTCTTTGGCGGAGTGCGCGGTGACCTCCCAGTTGTGAGTGCTCAGGTAGTCCACCACGACGTTGCGCTCGCCCCGGTAGAACAGGTCGGCCGCGTTGAGGCTGAAGCCGAAGCTCTGCCACCGCTCGCTGATGCGCTGCAAACGCTCATCGGAGAATGCGTTGGGGTCCGAGACATGCTCGGTGGCCAGCCGGCTGCCCGGCGCGGAGAGCGCGGTGATGTGGTCGAACAACCGGTCCTGAGCCTCGGGCGGCAGGTAGGGCAGCAGACCCTCGGCACTCCACGCGGCGGGTTGGGTGATGTCAAAACCGGCCTCTCGCAACGCCGCTGGCCAGTCGCCCCGGAGGTCAATGCTGATCGTGCGGCGGTCGGCTGTCGGAGCGGCGCCGATGCCCGCCAGCGTGTCGGTTTTGAATGCGATGACCTGTGGCTGGTCGATCTCGTAGACCACAGTGCCCGTCGGCCAGTCCAAGCGGTAGGCCCTGGTGTCCAGGCCGGATGCCAGGATCACCGCCTGCCTGATGCCGGCCTTCGTCGCGTCGGTGAAGAACTCGTCGAAAAACCTGGTCCGCACGGTGATCTGCTCGCTGTGCACTTTGCGGTTCAGCAGGGCGTCGTCCTCGAGGTCGATCTCCCCGTCGATGATCCGGACGAAGGGATCCAACCCCACGGCCCGGACGAGCGGATCAGCCAGCGGATCGTCCAGCAGCGGATTGGGCCCCTGCGACGCCACGGCGCGGGATGCGGCCACCATGGTGGCCGTCGCTCCCACGCTGTTGGCCAGGTCCCAGCTGTCGCCTTCGGTGCGTCCAGTGTCGGCGGTCATCTATTTTCCTTTCCTGTCCAGGGTGCCGCTGGTGTAGAGCATCTCGCCCATCCGCATGTCGTCATCGTCGAGTGGATCAAAGCCGTTGTCCGCGAACAACTCCCGGATGCTGCTGCTGTTGAGCGACCAGCCGCGGTCGGCCAGATACGGAACCGCCTCGTTGCGGTCGCCGAGGTAGACCAGACCCGCCATGTCGAGATCGAAACCGTGCGCGCGCCAGCGCTCGGTGATGGTCTGCATGCGCTCCCGGAGCTTGTCCTCTTCGCCGGGCTCGGGGTTGGGCGCGCTCTCGGTGGCCAGCCGGCTGCCCGGCGCGCTGAGGGCGGTGATGGTGTCCAGCAACCGGTCCTGAGCCTCCGCAGGCAGGTAGCCGAGCAGGCCCTCGGCGCTCCATGCGGCCGGCTGGGCCGGGTCGAAGCCGGCGGTGCGCAGTGCGGTGGGCCAATCGTCGCGCAGATCGACGGCCACCACGCGGCGGTCGGCAGTCGGCGCGGCGCCCAGGTCGGATAGCGCTCGGGTCTTGAATTCGATGACCTGAGGCTGGTCGACCTCGTAGACCACCGTGCCGGCGGGCCAGGCCAACCGGTAAGCGCGGGAGTCGAGCCCGGACGCCAGGATCACAACCTGCTTGATGCCCGCGTTCACCGCGTCGAGAAAGAACTCGTCGAAGAACTTGGTGCGCACGGCCATGTTGTCGGCCATCCGGGACATCGCCCCAGCCGATCCCGCAGCCCCGTCCTGAACATCGGCGACGTCATTCAGTTCGGCGGGATCCAGTTCGCCGCTCGCCAGCCGGGTCAGCAGGTCCACGCCCACGGCCTTGACAAGCGGTTCGGCGAACGGGTCGTTGATCAGCGGACGATCGGCCCGGGTTGCGATCGCGCGCGCGGCGGCGACCATCGTGGCGGTCACCCCGACGCTGGATGCCAGGTCCCAGGTATCGCCCTCATATCTGGTTGAGCTGGTGGAAGTCATTCGTCCCCCTAAATCAGATGTATTTAGCTTGCCTTAGTTAATACTTAGCCAGTATAACAAGCTTCCACCACTGTACGCTTCCCGCGATTCGGGGCAACTTTGACGAATGACGTACGCGGCGGCCGGGAACCGGTTGCTCATCAGGGGGGCTTCCCCCGCTGCGGGCCGGATAGTTGGCGCGCCGCCATTTTGGCGATTGCCAACCAGGCCCAGGGCGGCGCCGTCGACGTCGCCGTCGACCAGTGCTAGCCGGGCCGCGTGGCGGACAGATAGGTCAGGCGTCCCACGAAGCGCTGTCGGTGGGTGTCGACCTCGGCGCAGTCGAAGCCCGCTGAGCGCAATACCCGGGGAATTGCGTCGCCCAGATTGCCGGCCGCCAGCGGGCTGCGCAGCGTGAGCCGGGCCGACAGGCCGTCGTGCGCGGTCATGTTGCCGCCCATATCGACCACGTGCAGCCGCCCCCCGGGGCGCAGCACGCGAAACGCCTCCGCCGCCGCGGCCGCTTTCGCGGCACTGTCCAGGTGATGCAGCATCATCGACGACAAGACCCGGTCGAATTCGCCGTCGGCGTAGGGCAGCCGTTGGGCGTAGCCGCGCTCGAAGCGAATCCCGGTCAGCCGGGCTGCCTTTCGCTGAGCGCGCCGCAGTGCCAGCGGATCGGGGTCGGACCCGATGATCTCGATCGACGGATGAGCTCGCTTGGCCCGAATGGTGAGATTGCCGGTGCCGCAGCCTATTTCCAGCACGCGGTGACCGTCGGCAATTTCGGCCTGTCCGACGAGCCGGTCGTGGACCCGACGGAAGCCGGATAGGCGGGTCAACACATCGTAGCCGGGCAGGAATGCGTCGTGGCCGGCGGCGGGAATGTAGTCATGTGGATGATGTTTGAGCATAGAAGCAATACTGCACCGCTATATTGCTTGGTAATTGGGCGATCATTGTTGAAAGTAGGATTATCTTTGGCTACCCGAGTGATCGGCCATCGCGGCGGTGTGCCCATCTACCAATATCGGACCGACCCGGACACCTCGCCGGTGTCGCTGCACCGCCACCTCGGCGACGTCGGCGAGCGAGGCCGTCACATTCACGATTTCCCGGCACTGTGGTACGTCCCCGCGGCGGGCGTGGTGTTCGTGGCTGCTCCCGGTGTGGTGCTCGACCCGGGGCAACTGGAAGGCCTGGAGACCGGGGTCGCGGTGTTCTTCGATCCCGCCGCGCTCGGTGAGGACGGACGCTCGCCGTGGCCGGCGTGGCGAGGGCATCCGCTGCTCTTCCCGTTCCTGCACGGGCGTGCGGGCGGGGTATTGCGGCTGGAGGTGTCCGAGGATCGACAGTCCCTGTGGGAAAACATGATCCGGTCGATCGAAACCGAGGTCACCGATCGGCAGGAGGGCCATCGACAGGCGGCTCTGGCACATCTGACGCTACTGCTGATCGAGCTCGCGCGGCTGACCCGCGATGTGGTGGCCGATCTGAGGCGCAGCGGCGAACCGCTGCTGGCCGACGTGTTCGCGGTGATCGACCGCCGGCGCGCCGAGCCGCTGTCGCTGCGCGACGTGGCCGCCGAACTAGGCATGACGCCGGGACATCTCACCACGGTCGTGCGCCGTCGCACCGGACGCACCGTGCAGGAGTGGATCATCGAACGCCGGATGGCCGAGGCGCGCACCTTGCTGGAGCAGACGGATCTTCCAGTCGCCGAGATCGCCCGGCGGGTTGGGGTTGTCGATCCCGGCTACTTCAGCCGGATGTTCACCCGGATACACGGCATCTCGCCTCGCAGATGGCGAGGCCGCCAAATGGTGTAATCGGTTCTTGCTCAGAGCTTTTCGATGTCCATCCACTCGTCGACGTCGAATTGGTCGGCGACCGCGCGGATTTTTGCGCCACCGTGACCGGGGTAGTGCGCGGGTATCACCGTGGCATGGGCCTGCGCGGCCTCGGTGAAGATCCGGTGGCGAGTCGCGGCGGCAGCGGTGGCGTCGACGTCAAAGGCGCAGGCCTCGGCGGGGCGACGCACCTGCATCGGGCTGTGGGTGAGGTCGCCGACGAACACCGCGGGCATCCCCGCCTCCAGCCACAGCACCGAGGAGCCGGGGGTGTGTCCCGGAGCGGGCCGCAGCCGCAGGGACGGACTGATCTCGTGGTCGTCCGACCAGCAGACGAGTTGACCCGCCTCGTCGACGGGCGACACGCTGTCGGCGAACACCAGTTGATCGCCGCGCTGCTGGGTCGCTTCCTGCTCGGTGCGCGGCGACCGGCGTGCCACCGGTCCGTCCGGTGCGAAATAGCGGTAATCGTCTGCGGGCGCGAGATATCGTGCGTTGGGAAAGGTCGGTACCCAGCTGCCGTCTTCCAGCATGGTGTTCCATCCGACGTGGTCGGAGTGGATGTGGGTGTTGATCACCACATCGACGGCGTCGCGGTCGATGCCGGCCGACTCCCACGCGGTGAGGAACGCGGTGTCCAGATGATCCAGCGGCGGCATGTGCGGGCGCTGGCGATCGTTGCCGACGCCGGTGTCCACGACGACGGTCAGCCCGTCCACCTCGACGACCCAGCTTTGCACCGCGATCCGCCATTTGTCGGTCTCGGGTTCGAAGAAGTCCGGCACCAGCAGGTCGGCGTTGTCGTGCCATCCGGACCCAGGGGTGTCGGCGAAAGACCGAGTGCCCAACTCGAACTGAAATTCCACGACGCGCGTCACGCACGCGCGGCCCAGCTGAACGCGGCTCATAGAGGGTTGGCGCGCAGGTAGCCGTAGACGCCGGCGAAGTTGCGGTTCACCTCTTGGGGAATCGGGACCGGGCCGCCGAGAGCTCTCGCACCCCAGACAATTTGAGCGGTGCGCTCGACCAGGGCGGTGATGTGCAGGACCTTGTCGGGGCGGGGCCCCACCGCGACCAGGCCGTGGTTGGCGATCAGGGCGGCGCCGCGGCCTTCCAGCGCCTTGACGGCGTTAGCCCCGACATCGGGTGTGCCGGACGCCGCGTAGTCGGTGCACCGGACATCGCCGCCGCAGTAGACCGCGAATTCGTCGATGCAGGCCGGAATCGGCTCGTGGGCGATGGCGAACATCGTCGCCCACACCGGATGGCTGTGAATGACGCTGCCGATGTCGCCGAACGCCTGATAGCACGCCAGGTGCAGCTGCATCTCCGACGACGGCGCCCGACCGTCCTTGGCGTGCTGCACAGCGCCGTCCGGATCGACGAGCACCAGGTCGTCGAGCTCCATGTCGCGGTAGTCGACCGACGACGGGGTGATGACGATGTTGCCGTCGGAGCGCCGCGCCGAAATGTTGCCGGCGGTTCCCTCGACCAGCCCGCGGCGCAGCATGTCCTTGGCCGCGTCCAGTACCGCGGTTTCGGCATTGTCAACGGATTTCACGGACGTCATGGACCGAGCACCTCCGGGTTGACGATATGGGCGGGTCTGTTGCCGGTCAGCAACGCTTCCAGATCGTCGGCGACCATCTGCGCCTGCCGAGCCTCAGTGTTCCACGTGGCCCCGCCGATGTGCGGGGTCAGCACGACGTTGGGCATGCCCACCAACGGATGATCCGTCGCCAGCCATTCGCCCACGAAGTGATCCAACCCCGCCGCGGCCACCTTGCCGCTGCGCAGCGCATCGACGAGCGCGTCGGTGTCGTGCAACTGCGCGCGGGCGGTGTTCAGGAAAACCACACCGTCGCGCATGGCAGCGAATTCATTCGCGCCGATCATCCCCGTGGTGTCGTCGGTGACCGGTGCGTGCAGCGAGATCACGTCGGCCTGGCTCAGCAGTTCGTCGAGGCTGTGGTGGGCTTCGTCGTGGTACGGGTCATGGGCGATGACCCGCAGACCCAGGCCGGACAGCCGCCATCGCAACGCCCGGCCGACGGCGCCCAGGCCCACCAGCCCCGCGGTGCGCCCCGCGATCTCGGCACCCCGGAAGCGCTGATAGGGAATGCTGCCGTCGCGAAACATGTTGCCGCTGCGCACATCCGCGTCGGCGGTCAGCAGGTGACGGGTGGCGGCCAGCAGCAGCGCCACCGCCATCTCGGCGACCGCGTCGGCGTTGCGGGCCGGGGTGTTCAGTACCGGGATGCCCGCCGCGGTGGCTCCGGCGATGTCGATGTTGTTGGGGTCGCCGCGGGTGGCGGCGATCGCACGCAAACCCAAGTCGAACACCGGGCCGCGCACCGAGTCGCTCTCCACGACAACGATGTCGGCGGCTTCGGCGCTGACCCGTTCGGCTAATTGCTCCGGGCTGTAGATCCGCAGCGGGGTCTGATCGAGTTCACTTATCCAGGGGTCGTAGATCACCTCGGCCAGCTGCCGGAGTTTGGCGAATCCCGGACCACGCAGCGGGGCGGTTACCAGGGCACGCGGTCTTGATGTCACGAGTGCCAATGCTGGCGTACGGTGACGCCCGTGTCACGCAACGGCGTCACGGTCGGCATCGACATCGGGACCACCGCGGTCAAAGCGGTCGCCGCCGACGCCGACGGCCGCGTTACGGCGCGGGTGCGGATCCCGCACCGGGTGCGGGTGCCGAGCCCCGACCGGCTGGAGCACGACGCCGACGAGGCGTGGCGGCGCGGCCCTTTGACGGCCTTCGAGCAGCTGCAGCGGCTGGTTCCCGGGCCCGAGGTCCGCGCGGTGGCCGTGTCGGCGATGGTTCCGTCGCTGGCCGCCGTCGACGCCGCGGGCCGGCCCCTGAGTCCGGGACTGCTGTACGGCGACGAGCGCGGCAGGGTAGCGGGCGATCAGCCGCTTCCCGCGCTGGGCGAAGCCGCCGAGTTCCTGCGCTGGACGGCTGCCGAAGTTCCTGGGGCGGCCGGATACTGGCCGGCGCCGGCGGTGGCCAACCATGCCCTGGCGGGCGAGGCGGTGATCGACTTCGCCACCGCGGCCACCTCTTTCCCGCTCTACGACGGGACCGGCTGGAACCCGGCGGCCTGCGCCGAGCGCGGCGCCAGCGCCGGACAGATGCCCCGGGTGGAGACGATCGGCGCCGCGGCCGGGCAGGTGCACGGAACCCGTGCGGTGCTCGCGACCGGTGCGGTGGACGCGCTGTGTGAGCAGATGGTGGCCGGTGCCGATCGCGACGGCGAGGTGCTGGTGATGTGTGGCACCACGCTGATCGTCTGGGTGACCATCCCCGAGGCCCGTCAGGTGCCGGGGCTGTGGACCATTCCGCACACCAAGGCGCCCAAGAGCCAGGTCGGCGGCGCCAGTAACGCCGGTGGGCTGTTTCTTGGCTGGGTGGACCGCGTGATCGGGCCGGCCGATCCGGGGTCGGTCGATCCGCACCGGGTCCCGGTGTGGTCGCCGTACATCCGCGGGGAACGCACCCCGTTCCACGACCCGGACCGGCGGGCCGTGCTCGACGGCGTCGATCTCACCCACGGCCCGGCTGCGCTGCGCAGGGCCGCCTACGAGGCGTCCGGCTTCGTCGTCCGTCAGCTGATCGAGCTCAGTGGAGCGCCGGTGTCGCGCATCGTGGCCACCGGCGGCGGGACCCGGTTGCAGCCATGGATGCAGGCCATCGCCGACGCCACCGGCCGGCCGGTGGAGGTATCTGGGGTGGCCGAGGGCGCGGCACTGGGAGCGGCTTTCCTGGGCCGCATGGCGGCCGGGCTGGAGACGTCGATCGCCGACGCCGATCGCTGGGTCTCGACCGAGCGCATCGTCGACCCCGATCGCGCCTGGACGACCGCGGTCGAGGACCGCTACCGCCGTTTCCTGGAACTGGGAGGACGGCCATCGCGCGCGTCGGACCCGAGGATCTAGCGCGGCGACCGGCTCGGCGTTCTAGTCTGGTGCAATGACTGACCAGGACCGCAAAGCCGCCCGCAGAGAGATCGCAGACGCACTGTTGAAAGCTCTTGAACGCCGGCATGAAATTGCCGATGTCGTGGTGGAGTCGGAAAACAAGGAAGTCGCCGTCGAGGCGATCGTCAAGTTGCTCGACACGTCCCACCTCGCTGCCGAAGCGGTGATGGGCATGTGCTTCGAGCAGCTCACCATCGACTCGCGCCGGAAGATCCTCGCCGAACTCGAAGACCTGAACAAGCAGCTGAGCTTCACGCTCGGGGAGCGGCCCGCGAGCTCGGGCGAGAGCCTGGAGCTCCGGCCATTCTCCGCCGACGAGGACCGCGACCTGTTCGCGACCCGCACCGAGGAGATCGGCGCGGCCGGCGACGGCTCCGGCGGACCGCCGGGCGACCTCGATGACGAGATCCGTGCGGCACTGAGCCGTGTCGACGACGAGGAGGCCGCCTGGTTCGTCGCCGTCGATTCCGGCGAGAAAGTCGGCATGGTGTTCGGCGAGCTCGCCAACGGCGAAGTCAACGTGCGGATCTGGATTCACCCCGACCACCGCAAGCGGGGCTACGGCACCGCCGTCCTGCGCAAGTCGCGCTCGGAGCTGGCGTGGTGCTTCCCCGCCGTGCCCCTGGTGGTGCGCGCGCCGGCCGCCAAACCCAGCTAAGCGCTACTGCAGGACGGCAATCACCGAAATATGGTTCTCCAGCGCCTGGAGGCCCTGGCCCGGCGGCACGGGCAGACCGGCCTTGGCGAACTGATCGGCGCGGGTGCGCGCGGTAATCTGCCAGCCGGCCGCGCTCAGGTATTCCGCGGCCGGGGTGCGCTCACCGTGATAGACGAGGGCGGAGACGTCGGTGTCGAAGCCGAATTGCCCCCAGCGTTTGGCCATCGCCTTGGCGCGTTTCTCCAGCAGGGGCATGCCGTCACGGTGGTATTCGGTGGCCAGCCGGCTGCCCGGTGCGCTCAGCGTGGTGATGGCGTCGAACAACCGATCCTGCGCGTCCGGGGGAAGGTACATCAGCAGGCCTTCAGCGCTCCACGCCGCGGGCTTCGTCTCGTCAAAGCCGGCTTGGCGCAGCGCATTTAGCCAATCGTCGCGCAGGTCCACCGCAACGGTTCGGCGCTCCGCTGTGGGCTGGGCGCCCAACTTCGACAAGGCTTCGGTCTTGAACTCGATGACCGCCGGTTGGTCGACTTCGTACACGACGGTGCCCTCGGGCCAGGCCAGTCGGTAGGGGCGCGAGTCCAGGCCGGAGGCCAGGATGACGACCTGACGGATGCCGGCGGCGGTCGCGTCGGTGAAGAAATCGTCGAAATACCGGGTGCGTACGGCCATCATGTTGACCATCCGCTGCAGGTTGAACTCCACCTCGGGGTCCGCGTCGGGGTCGATACCGCCGGTCTCATCGGTGATTTCGCCGTCGAGCACTCGGATGAAGAAATCCGCACCCACCGCGCGAACCAGCGGGTCGGCGAATGGATCGTCGATCAGGGCGCCCGCTTGCTGGCTGGCAAGAGCCCGGCAGGCGGCGACCCAGGTCGCGGTCGCCCCCACGCTCGAGGCCAGATCCCAGGTGTCTTGTTCGGTGCGTGTCATGCTCTGGCTCCCAGGGTCGCGGACAGGTATTTGATGTCGCCGAAGGCGACCATGGATGGCTCGGTGGGGAACTCAAAACCATTGTGCGCGTACATCTCCGGTGTGCTGCGCACCGCCGTCTGCCAGCCACGTTCGGTCAGGTAGGCCGCCACGTCGTTGCGCTCACCGGTGTAGACCAGCTCGGACCAGTTGAGATTCAGGCCCATCCGGCGCCAGCGTTCGCTCATCTCGCGGCCCCGCTTTTCGACGCGGTCGCGCATGTCGGGAACGTAGCCGGTGCCGATGCGGCTGCCGGGGGCCGACAGTGCGGTGATGTTGTCGAACAGGCGATCCTGCGCGTCCGGCGGCAAGTACCCGAGCAGTCCCTCGGCGATCCAGGCCGTCGGCTGGGTCGAGTCGAATCCGTTGCCGCGCAACGCACCCACCCAGTCGTCACGCAGGTCGATCGCGACCGTACGGCGATCGACGGTCGGGGCCGCTCCAAGGTCGGCCAGGGTGCGGGTCTTGAACTCGATCACCTGCGGCTGGTCGATCTCGTAGAGCACGGTGCCGTCCGGCCACGGCAGCCGGTAAGCACGGGTATCCAGCCCGGATGCCAGAATGACCGCTTGGCGCACCCCGGCCTCGGTGGCCTCGAGAAAGAACGTGTCGAAGTACCGGGTGCGCACGGCCATGCCTTCGCTGAGCCGCTGCGGCGTGAACGCGGGATCGTCCTCGGACAGTTCGACCTGGCCGTTCATCATCCGGATGAACGCGTCGACGCCGACGGCGTTGACCAGTGGCTCGGCAAACGGATCGTCGATCAACGGGTTGGGGCCCCTCGAGGCCATGGCGCGGCGGGCCGCCACCGCGGTGGCGGTGGCTCCCACGCTGGACGCCAAATCCCAACTGTCGCCATCAAATCGCTTGGTATCGCTGCCTTCGGTATTCGTCATGTTGACTTCCTAACTGAGAGTCGCGGTAACGGAGACGATGTTGCGCAGCTGGCCCAGCGCCTCGCTGTCGTGGAAGTCGAGGCCGTAATCGCTGAACAGTTCGCGCCGTGGCCGAGAATTCACCTGCCAGCCCCGGTCGCTCAGGTATTCGATGACATCGCTGCGGTCACCTTCGAAGAACAATCCCGACAGGTCGATGTCGCAACCCAAGTCGAGCCACCGCTGGTTGAATTGCTGTGCACGCTCGGACATCGTCGTGTCGGAAGGCGGATGAAACTCGGTGGCCAGCTTGCTTGAAGGCGCGGACAGCGAGGTGATGTTGTCGAAGAGCCGGTCCTGAGCTTCGGGGGGCAGATACATCAGCAACCCCTCGGCACTCCACGACGTCGGCTGGGTCACGTCAAAGCCGCTGCTGCGCAGGGCCGCGGGCCAGTCTTCCCGAAGATCGATGCCGACGGTGCGCCGCTCGGCCGACGGTGCGGCGCCCAGGCTCGACATTGTGGCGGTCTTGAACTCGATGACTTGAGGCTGGTCGACTTCGTAGACCACGCTGCCGTTCGGCCAGGACAGCCGGTAGGCGCGCGCGTCGAGCCCGGCGGCCAGAATCACCGCCTGGCGGATCCCGTCACGGGCGGCGTTGAGGAAGAAGTCGTCGAAGAAGCGGGTGCGAACCGCAATCGAGTCGGTCTCGAGCCGCAGGTCCCCTTGGCCGCCGTCGGTCTCGGCGGTGGTGAGCTCGCCGTCGACCACCCGGCGGAAGAAGTCGAGCCCGACCGCGCGCACCAAGGGCCCGGCGAACGGGTCGTTGATAATCGGGTTGGCCTCGTTACTGGCCACCGCGCGGGCCGCGGCGACCATCGTGGCCGTCGCGCCGACGCTGGAGGCCAGATCCCAACTGTCTTGGTCAGTGCGTGTCATGGTGCTCCTTAATCCTCGGCAGCCAGCTTTGATACTTAGCAAATGCAACGAGCTGTCAAAACTCTACGCCCCGTGGCTGTCTGCTTCCTGAATTTTTTTCAGCCCGTTTAGGGCGGCTCCGTGACGCCCTTTTAAGGATCCAGTCCGGCCAGCTGTTAGTCTCGAACTCGATTTGACGCGTGACGCCGTACGTCCTGGCCTGCGGGTGTTGGGCGCGTAACGCAGGATGACCCCCGGCCGCGCAGGAGGATAGAGTGCTTTCGGCTTTCATCTCGTCGCTGCGAACAGTCGACTTGAGACGGAAGATCCTCTTCACGCTCGGCATTGTCGTGCTGTATCGCGTCGGTGCGGCGTTGCCGTCGCCCGGCGTCAACTTCCCGAACGTGCAGCAGTGCATCAAAGAGGCCAGCGGTGGCGAAGCCGGCCAGATCTACTCGCTGATCAACCTGTTCTCCGGCGGCGCGCTGCTCAAGCTCACGGTGTTCGCGGTGGGCGTGATGCCCTACATCACCGCCAGCATCATCGTGCAGCTGCTGACCGTGGTGATCCCGCGGTTCGAGGAATTACGCAAGGAAGGCCAGTCCGGCCAGGCCAAAATGACGCAGTACACGCGTTACCTGGCGATCGCCCTGGCCGTGCTGCAGGCCACCAGCATCGTGGCGTTGGCGGCCAACGGCGGCCTGCTGCAGGGCTGCTCGCTGGACATCATCGCCGACCAGAGCATTTTCACCCTGGTTGTCATCGTGCTGGTGATGACGAGCGGCGCGGCGCTGGTGATGTGGATGGGCGAGCTGATCACCGAACGCGGCATCGGCAACGGCATGTCGCTGCTGATCTTCGTCGGCATCGCCGCGCGCATTCCCTCCGAGGGCAAGACGATCCTGGACAGCCGCGGCGGGATGATCTTCACCGCGGTCCTGCTCGCGGCGTTGCTGATCATCGTCGGCGTGGTGTTCGTCGAGCAGGGCCAGCGCCGGATCCCGGTGCAGTACGCCAAGCGCATGGTGGGCCGGCGCATGTACGGCGGAACCTCGACGTATCTGCCGCTCAAGGTCAACCAGGCCGGTGTTATCCCAGTCATCTTCGCGTCGTCGCTGATCTACATTCCGCACCTGGTCACGCAGCTGGTCCGCAGCGGTAGCGGCGGCGTGGGCAACGGCTGGTGGGACAAGTTCGTCGGCACTTACCTGTCCGACCCGAGCGATCCGGTCTACATCGGCATTTACTTCGGGCTGATCATCTTCTTCACGTACTTCTATGTGTCGATCACCTTCAATCCCGACGAGCGCGCTGACGAGATGAAGAAGTTCGGCGGCTTCATCCCCGGCATCCGGCCGGGCAAGCCCACCGCCGACTATCTGCGTTTTGTGCTGAGCAGGATCACGCTCCCGGGCTCGATCTACCTCGGTGCGATCGCGGTGCTGCCCAACCTGTTCCTGCAGATCGGCAACGCCGGGGCGGTGCAGAATCTGCCGTTCGGCGGGACGGCGGTTCTGATCATGATTGGCGTCGGGTTGGATACCGTCAAACAGATCGAGAGTCAGCTCATGCAGCGCAACTACGAAGGGTTCCTCAAGTGAGAGTCGTTTTGCTGGGGCCACCGGGGGCAGGTAAGGGCACACAGTCGGAAAAGCTCAGCGAGAAGCTCGGGATCCCGCAGATCTCCACCGGGGACCTGTTCCGCAGCAACATCGGGGAAGGCACCAAGCTGGGCCTGGAGGCCAAGCGCTACCTGGATGCCGGTGACCTGGTGCCCTCGGAGCTGACGAACCAGCTCGTCGACGACCGGTTGGACGCCCCGGACACGGCCAACGGCTTCATCCTGGACGGGTATCCCCGCTCGATCGAGCAGGCCAAAGCGCTGCACGACATGCTCGGACGCCGCGGCACGGACATCGACGCGGTGCTGGAATTTCGGGTGTCGGAGGACGAGTTGCTGCAGCGGCTCAAGGGCCGCGGCCGCGCCGATGACACCGAAGAAGTCATCATCAACCGGATGAAGGTCTACCGCGACGAAACCGCTCCGCTGCTGGAGTACTACCGCGACGCATTGAAGACCGTCGACGCCATCGGAACGGTGGACGAGGTATTCGCCCGCGCGCTGCGGGCGCTGGGCAAGTAACGATGAACCCGCTGGCGCGGCTGCGGAGTCGCAAGGTGGTGCCGCAGCGCAGCGCCGGCGAACTCGACGCGATGGCCGCGGCCGGCGCCGTGGTTGCCGCCGCGCTGCAGGCGGTGCATGCGGCCGCGGTCTCCGGTTCGTCGACGCTGAGCCTCGACGAAATCGCCGAGTCGGTCATCCGGGGGGCCGGCGCCACCCCCTCCTTCCTGGGCTATCACGGCTACCCGGCGTCGATCTGCGCATCCGTGAACGACCGGGTGGTGCACGGCATCCCCTCCGCGGCGGAAATACTGGCCCCCGGTGATCTGGTGTCCATCGACTGCGGCGCGGTGCTGCACGGCTGGCATGGTGACGCCGCGATCACGTTCGGGGTCGGGTCACTCGATCCCGCCGACGACGCGCTCTCCGCGGCGACCCGAGAGTCGCTGGAAGCCGGAATCGCGGCGATGATCCCCGGCAACCGGTTGACCGATGTCGCGCATGCCATCGAAATGGGAACGCGTGCGGCGGAGGTCCGCCACCGGCGCGCGTTCGGAATCGTCGAGGGCTACGGCGGCCACGGCATCGGCCGGCAGATGCACATGGACCCATTCCTGCCCAACGAGGGCGCTCCAGGCCGTGGACCGCTGCTTGCGCCCGGTTCGGTGCTGGCCATCGAGCCGATGCTGACCCTCGGAACAGGTAAAACAAGGGTGCTCGAGGACGACTGGACGGTCACGACGACCGACGGATCCCGTGCGGCGCACTGGGAGCACACCGTGGCGGTCACCGACGACGGGCCCCGCATTCTCACCCTGAGCTGAATCTCGAACTAAACACCTACTCGACTCGTGTCAATGGGCAGGAGGTGATCGAGTGGCTCGGGGTGCTGGTACTGCGGCTGCAGAAGCCGCGTTGATGAAGGCGCTCTACGACGAGCACGCCGCCGTCTTGTGGCGCTATGCGCTGCGGCTGACCGGCGATGCTAGCCACGCCGAGGATGTTGTTCAGGAAACGCTGCTCCGGGCGTGGCAGCACCCGGAAGTCATCGGCGACACCGAGCGGTCGGCGCGCGCCTGGTTGTTCACCGTTGCCCGGAACATGATCATCGACGATCGGCGCAGCGCGCGGTATCGCAACGTCGTCGGCTCCCTCGACACAGAGGGAGCGCCCGAGCAGGCCACGCCCGACGAGGTCAATGCGGCGCTGGACCGGCTGCTGATCGCCGACGCGATGACGCAGCTGTCCGCGGAGCACCGGGCCGTCATCGAGCGGTCCTACTACCGCGGATGGACCACCGCGCAGATTGCTGCGGACCTTGAGATTGCCGAAGGAACCGTGAAGTCGCGATTACACTATGCCGTGCGGGCTTTGCGGCTCACTCTGCAGGAACTCGGAGTTACACGATGACAGCGCGATGCCTTTTCGGGGCACCAATCCGTGTGGTCATCGGCTCCGAATGCTTGAAGGGTGACAGGAGATGGATGAAATGAAGACGCCGATGCGAGGTGTAGGCCCGCCAGGCGACAACGAGGTCTTGGGTCTGATCATGGGTGACAATCACCGCTACGCGATGTGGGATGCCGCGTACGTGCTGGGGTCGTTGTCGTCCGTGGACCGCCGCGAATTCGAGGGTCACATGGCCCATTGCGCGGCATGCCGGGAGGCCGTCGCTGAGCTCAGCGGAGTGCCGGCCCTGCTTTCGCAGCTTGATCGTGAAGAAGCGACCGCGATCGCCCAGTCCGGCGACGTGCCGCCCGCGACACCGGAGATGTCGCCCGAGCTGTTGCCGTCGCTGCTGGCCAAGGTGGCTTGGCGCCGACGCCGCACGCGCGCGATTACCTGGGTGGCCTCGTCCGCCGCGGCCGCGGTGCTGGCGGTAGGCGTGTTCGTCGGCATTCAGACTCATTCCCCGTCGGCGACGCCGACGCAGCCGGTGGCCGCCTCGTCGGAGATGGCGCAGGTGGGTACCAACCTGCTGACGTCGACGGTGCAGATTTCCAGCCAGCACTGGGGGACGTCCATCAACTTGAAGTGCGTCTGCCTGGCTCCGCCGTATGCGCACCATGACACGCTGGCGATGGTGGTGGTCGGTCGCGACGGCAGCCAGACTCGGTTGGCGACCTGGGTCGCCGAACCCGGCCACACCGCGACGCCGGCCGCGAGCATCTCGACGCCAATCGAGCAGATTGCGGCCGTGCAGATCGTCGCCGCCGATAGCGGCCAGGTTCTGTTGGAGCGTTCACTGTAAAGACCGCCGTCAGGTGAACCGGTGGCTCACCTGGTTCGTGCCCTAGGCATCGTCTCAATCGAACTTAGGTGAGCAGATGCCTCGGAAGCAGCGGGTGGTTGGCAGTATCGTCGAATGTCTTGCGTCAATCGGCGTGGACCACATCCTCGGCATTGACGGCGCCAACACCGAAAATCCTTATGGCGCCGCGCATTTCCGCTCCAGCCTCACCGCCGTCCTGGCCAAGCACGAGTTCTCCGCCACGATGGCTGACGGGTACAGCCGCAGTGGGGCCGGGCTGGGGGTGGGGGCCGCGACCTCGTGGCTTTCGCGGTCTGTAACCGAATCAGCTTGCCCGCCAAAGACATCGGTCTGATGATCACCAACCAGCCCAACATGGCATTTCTGTGCAACTGGCGTGACGCGCTCGACCCGCCGCCGGAACGCCACCGCGACACCTTTGACGAGTGCGGCAATCTGTCCGTTGCCGGTATCCCGATCGATCTGGAGCGTGCGATATCCGACGGTCGACTCGAGTCCGGCGATGTGGTGCTGATGGCGGGCTTCGCCCACGCCGGTGACTTCGCCGCCGCGGCGGCGGTGCGCTGGGGCGGGCGAAACTGATGCAACCCAGCGTAGTTTCCGACACGGCGCAGGCCGATGGAGCGGTCGCGCCCAGGATCGATCCACTGGCCTTGTCGCTCAACGAAAATCCATTCCCTCCGCTTCCCGCGGTGCGATCGGTGTTGGTCAAGTCGATCGATGCGGTCAACCGGTATCCGGAATTCGTGCCCGATCGGCTGCGCAACCTGATCGCGAGTCGCATCGGGGTCGGTACGGATCAGGTGGTGCTGGGCGCCGGAGCGACGGGCGTGGTGCTGCAGACCCTGCAGGCACTGACCGTTCCGGGTGACACGATGGTCATGTCGACGCCCACCTTCGACGGTTACCCGATCATCGCGCAGATGGCGCGGTTGAACTCGGTGACCGTGCCGCTCTACAAGGGCGGTCACAACGACCTCGATCGCCTGGCTAATGCCGCCGCGAGTGCCCGTGTGGTGGTGGTGTGCCGCCCGCACAATCCCACCGGCACGCTGGAGCCGGCGTCACACCTGTTCCGGTTCCTGCGCCGGGTGCCCCGCGACACCATCGTGCTGCTTGACGAGGCGTACATCGAATTCGCCGAACCCGAACACCAGATCGAGGTTTCGGCGCTGACGCGGCGATTCCCCAACGTGGTGGTGGTACGGACCTTTTCCAAGGCGTACGGGCTGGCCGGGCTGCGGGTCGGCTATGGGGTCGCGGCGCCCGAGCTGGCCGCCACGATGTGGTCCCACCAGCTGCCGTTCGGCATCGCGATGACCAGCTTGCCCGCGGTCGCGGCGTCCTATGACGCGGAAGATGAACTACTGCAACGGATTCGGATGATCATCTCCGAGCGCCGATACCTTCGGATGCGGCTGTCCGGGCTGGGGATATACACGACCGACGCGCACGCGAATTTCACCTACCTGCCGTCGAAGACCGGGCAGGGGCGGCAATGGAGTGAGGTATTCGCCGAAAGCGGGCTTCGGGTGCGCTGCTATCCGGACGGCGGCGCGCGGATTACCGTGGGCAGCCGCGTATCCACTCTCGCGGTGCTGTCCGCGGTCGGCAGATGATCACTCACTGAATCGCGCCGGTTGACCCGCTTTTACCGCGAGTGCGGTAAGAAAAGGCGTGGCCCCGGACAAGAAGCGCGACCCGATCGCCGCGGCGCGTACCAACTGGGAGCGCGCGGGCTGGGGAGATGTTTCGCAGGGCATGGTCGCGGTGACCTCGGTGATGCGTGCCCATCAGATCCTGCTGGCCCGCGTGGAGACGGCGCTGCGACCCTATGACCTGAGTTTCTCGCGCTACGAATTGCTGCGCCTGCTGGCCTTCAGCCGGACCGGGGCGCTGCCCATCACCAAGGCGTCGGACCGGCTGCAGGTCCATGTCACCAGCGTGACCCACGCGATTCGCCGGCTGGAAGCTGACGGACTGGTTCAGCGGGTGCCGCACCCCACCGACGGGCGCACGACGCTGGTGCAGATCACCGACCTCGGCCGCTCGACGGTCGAGGATGCCACCGTCACGCTCAACGAGCAGGTGTTCGCCGATATCGGCATGGACACCGCCGAATCGCAGGCGCTGGTGGAGTCGATTGATACCTTGCGCCGCAACGCCGGTGATTTCTGACTCAGCTGTTGCGGAGCAGCTCGATGACGGCGCTGAAATCTTTGTTGGCGTGGTCGGCGGCGAACTTCGCGTAGATCTCGGCGGCGTGCGTGCCCAGCGGGGCGGCTGAACCCGTTGACGTCACCGCGTCCATCGCCAGGCCCAGGTCCTTGTTCATCAGCGCGGTCGCGAAGCCCGGCTTGAAGTCGTTGTTGGCCGGCGACGTCGGGACTGGACCCGGCACCGGGCAATTGGTGTGTACCGCCCAGCAGTTGCCGGTGGCGCCGGTGATCACGTCGAACAGCGACTGCGCCGACAGCCCGAGCTTCTCGGCCAGCACGAACGCCTCGCCGACCGCAATCTGTTGCACCGCGAGCACCATGTTGTTGCACACCTTGGCGGCCTGGCCGGCCCCGGCGTCGCCGCAGTGAATGATCTTGCCCGCCATGGGTTCCAGCACCGGCCGTGCTTGTTGCACCGCCGGCTCTTCGCCCCCGACCATGAATGCCAGCGTCCCGGCGACGGCGCCCTTCACTCCGCCGGAGACCGGGGCATCCAGCTGCGCAACCCCGTGCGACGACGCCTGTGAGTGCACCTCGCGGGCGTCGTTGACCGAGATCGTGGAACTGTCGATGAACAGCGCACCGGCGCGCGCAACCGGCAGCACCTCGGCGTAGCAGCGTTTGACGATGTCTCCGTTGGGCAGCATGGTGATCACCACGTCGGCCTCGGCGACCGCGTCAGCCGCGCTGTCGAAGACCTCGACGCCGCCTTCTGCCGCGGTTGCCGCCGCCGCGGGCACCGGGTCGAAGCCGCGCACGGTGTGTCCCGCGCCGAGCAGGTTCGCCGACATCGGGCCGCCCATGTTCCCCAGCCCCAAGAAGGCGATCTTAAAAGGCTCCGTCATTGCTGCCTTCCTAAGCGGTGGCCCTGAATCGGCCGGCCTCGGCGCGACCGATGACCACCCGCATGATTTCGTTGGTCCCCTCGAGAATTCGGTGCACCCGAAGATCCCGGACGATCTTTTCCAGACCGTACTCGCGCAGGTAGCCATAGCCACCGTGCAGTTGCAGCGCCTTGTCCGCCACCTCGAAACAGGTATCGGTGACATAGCGTTTGGCCATCGCGCACAGCTCGACCTTGTCGGGGTCGTCGGCGTCCAGCGCACTTGCAGCGCGCCACAACATCATTCGCGAGGTCTGAAGGCCGGTCGCCATGTCGGCCAGGGTGAAGCGGATGGTGGGCTCGTCGAGCAGCGCGGAGCCGAACGCCTGGCGCTCACGCACATACGCTCCCGCCTTGTCGAAGGCCGACTGCGCGCCGCCGAGCGAGCAGGCCGCGATGTTGAGCCGGCCCCCGTTGAGGCCCTTCATCGCAATGCCGAAGCCGGCGCCCTCGCCGTCGGCACCGCCCAGCATCGCGTCGGCGGGAACCCGCACTCCCTCCAGGATCACCTGTGCGGTCGGTTGGGCGTGCCAGCCCATCTTCTCCTCGAGTGCGCCGAAACTCAGTCCCGGAGTGCCCTTCTCGATGATGAAGGCCGAAATTCCGCGCGGGCCCTCGCCGCCGGTGCGGGCCATCACCAGATAGACGTCGGAGGCGCCCGCGCCTGAGATGAACTGCTTGACGCCGTCGAGCACGTAGTCTGCGTTTTTTTCGGGGCCCTGCTTGACGGCGCGAGTGCTCAATGCGCTGGCGTCCGACCCGGCGCCGGGCTCGGTCAAGCAGTAGCTGGCGATGACATCCATCGGCGCCAGCCGCGGAATCCATTCCTTGCGTTGCTCGTCGGTGCCGAAGCTGTCGATCATCCATGCGCACATGTTGTGGATCGACAGGAATGCGGCGGTGGTGGGATCGGCGATGGCCAACTGTTCGAAGATCCGCACCCCGTCGAGCCGGCGCAGCCCGCTGCCGCCGACGTCGTCGCGGCAGTAGATCGCCGCCATGCCGAGCGCGGCGGCCTCACGCAACACCTCGGTCGGAAAGTGCTTGGTCGCTTCCCATTCCAAGGCGTACGGGGCAATGCGCTTGGCGGCGAACGCGGCCGCCGTTTCGCTGATGACCCGTTCGTCGTCATTCAGGGCGAACATGGCCCTAATCCATTGTCGGGATGACGAATTCGGCGCCATCCTTGATGCCGGACGGCCACCGCGATGTCACGGTCTTGACCTTGGTGTAGAACTGGATCGAAGCCGGGCCGTGCTGGTTGAGGTCGCCGAAGCCGGAGCGCTTCCAGCCGCCGAAGGTGTGATAGGCGACCGGGACCGGGATCGGCACGTTGACGCCGACCATGCCCACCTCCACTCGTGACACGAAATCGCGTGCGGCGTCGCCGTCGCGGGTGAAGACCGCCACGCCATTGCCGTATTCGTGCTCGGACGGCAGCCGCAACGCCTCCTCGTAGTCGTGCGCCCGCACGATGCACAGCACCGGCCCGAAGATCTCGTCGGTGTAGATCGACATGTCGGCGGTGACGTGGTCGAACAGGGTCGGCCCGATGAAGAAGCCACCTTCGAGGTTGGCGTCACCGAAGGTCAGGTCGTCGCTGCGGCGGTCGCGGCCGTCGATCACGATTTCGGCGCCGGCGGCCACTCCCTGATCGATGTAGTTGCGCACCCTGGCCAGCGCGGCCTCGGTGACCAGTGGGCCGTAGTCGGCCTTGGGGTCCAGGCTGTGTCCCACCCGCAGGTTGTTGATCCGCTCGATTAGCCGGGCGCGCAACCGGTCTGCGGTCTGCTCGCCGACGGGCACCGCGACGCTGATTGCCATGCAGCGCTCGCCGGCGCTGCCGTACCCGGCGCCGATCAGCGCGTCGACGGCCTGGTCGAGGTCGGCGTCGGGCATCACGATCATGTGGTTCTTGGCGCCGCCGAAGCACTGCGATCGCTTGTCGTTGGCCGCGGCGGTCGAGTAGATGTAGTGGGCGATGTCTGAGCTGCCGACGAAGCCGACCGCCTTGATGTTCCGGTGGTGCAGGATCGCGTCGACGGCTTCCTTGTCGCCATGGACGACCTGGAACACTCCGGGCGGCAGGCCGGCCTCGAGGAACAGTTCGGCCAGGCGCACCGGGACCGACGGGTCGCGTTCGCTCGGCTTGAGCACGAATGCGTTCCCGCAGGCGAGGGCGGGCCCGGCTTTCCACAGCGGAATCATCGCCGGGAAGTTGAACGGGGTGATGCCCGCGACCACGCCCAGGGGCTGACGCAGCGAGTAGACGTCGATGCCCGGACCGGCACCCTCGCTGTATTCGCCCTTGAGCAAGTGGGGGATCCCGACGCAGAACTCGATCACCTCGATGCCGCGCTGAATGTCGCCGCGCGCATCGGCCACCGTTTTGCCGTGCTCGAGGGACAGTAACTCGGCCAGCTCGTCGATGTTCTTGTTGACCAGGTCGATGAACCGCATCATCACCCGCGCGCGGCGCTGGGGATTCGTTGCGGCCCAGCCCCTTTGCGCCTCAACCGCCGATGATACCGCGGCATCGATGTCGGCCGACGAGGCCATCGGGACTTTCGCCTGCACCTGGCCGGTGCTGGGGTTGAAGACGTCGGCCGTGCGGGTGGACTGCCCGGCGACGCGCTTCCCGTCGATGAAGTGCGGGATCTGTGTGGTCATGACTGTCCTCAGGTTGATCGCGGACGGGCTAAGCTCAGATTACTTGCATATCCTAGTAACAATGAGTCGGGGTTGGCAAGCAAGCACACGATGGGGCGCCCGGCGAAATCTACAGTGAACGTTGCAGGAGCACCTGGCCGCTGTCGGCGGAAACCACCTGCACAGCGGCGATTTCACCGACAGGCGTGGAAATGCTGCCGGTCGCCGTCGCGGTATGGCCCGGATTTGCCACCCAGGTTGCCAACCGAGTGTGGCTACCGTCGCGACCTACCGCGACCATCGCGAGCGTGTCGTGATCGGAGTTGACCGGAGCCAGGCAGACGCAGTTCATCGCGATGAGCGTTCCCCACTGCTGGCTGCTGAGCGAGACCGTCGAGGCCAGTCTGTTCGTCCCGACCTGCGCCATCGGCGCAACCGCCACGCTCGCCTGCGGCGTAGGCGCGGATGTCGGAGAAGGGGCCGCGATGCAGACGAACACGCCGATCGCGAGCACCGCGGCGGCGGCGGCCCCAGTCGTCCATGTCACGATGGCCGACCGGCGCCGCCGCCAGTTCACCTTGGCCAGCAGGGTTGGCAGCAACTCGTCGGGCGGCACCGGTTCGTCGCCACTGCGGTCTGCCTCGTCGATTGCCGCCACCTCGTCACGATCGAGCTGCGATAGGAGGGCCGGCAAGCCGCTGAGCTCGCCGACGGCGCTCGGGCACAACGGGCAGCCGGCCAGGTGCGCTTCGAATTCCTGCCGTCCGACCGACGACAGTGATCCGAGCACGTATGCGGCATCCCACATCGCGTACTCGTCATGCCCGGAGAGGTCGCCGCCGTGCGGCGTCCCGGGCCGCCGTAGCGGCATCATCGTGTAACTCTCATCTCCTGGTAGGCCAGATCGGTAGTTGGCCGTCGGACGGCCAATGAGCGCGCGATCGCGTCGGCGATCAGCGACCTGCCCGGGGCTTGCGGGCCGGTGCTGTGCGGCTCTCGTCGATAATTGCGTTGCGGGCGATGGTGAACGGCCAGTGCCGGTGAGAATAGGCACTGGATTCACCTCCTTGCTGGCAAAACGATCGACGGGTCCGTTTGGTTCACCCGCGGGGTCAGCCGGGAGCCCGGGCAGCGTCGACGTCCGGACGGTCGCCGGCGGGGCACGTATCGCGCAGGGGTCGTCCGCTAACGCACCGCCGCCCAATGCCGAGATCTGCTCAGTCAAGCCGGACTCCAATGACCCGGGTGTGCAAACCGCTTCACCCCTCGGCGCGGTCGAGGCGCTCGCGGCCCAACCCACGTGGGACGCCGGCGGGTGGGGTTAGCCTTTATCCCGATGCACACGATCGAGGCCGATTACCTCGTGATCGGCGCGGGCGCCATGGGCATGGCGTTCGTCGACACGCTGGTCACAGAGACTTCAGCGACAAAGGCCCGCGTCGTGGTGGTCGACCGCAACGATGCGCCGGGTGGCCATTGGACGGTCGCGTACCCGTTCGTCCGGTTGCATCAGCCTTCGGTCTTCTACGGTGTCAACTCGCTTCGGCTCGGGCGCGACACGATCGACCAGAGCGGTTGGAACGAGGGGCTTTACGAGCTAGCGACCGCCGGAGAAGTCTGCGCCTACTACGACCACGTCATGCGCCAGCAGCTGGTGGCGACCGGGCGCGTCCGCTACTTCCCGAAGAGTGAATACCAGGGTGCGGGCCGCTTCGTCACCCTGGCCGGGGCGGAGTACACCGTTGAAGTGACGTGCCGCGTCGTCGACGCCACCTACATGCGGGTCACGGTGCCCGCGATGCGCCCACCGCCGTATCGGGTCGCGCCGGGCATCGCCTGCGTCCCGCCCAACCAGCTGCCCGGCCGCGCCGCGCACGAACGCTACGTCGTCGTTGGGGCCGGCAAGACCGGCATCGACACCTGCCTGTGGCTGCTTGGCCATGGCATCGCGCCGCAACGGCTCACCTGGATCGTGCCCCGCGACTCCTGGCTCCTGGATCGCGCGACGATGCAGCCCGGGTCCATGTTCGCCGACCGGATCAAAGCCGGCTTCATCGCACAGCTGCGGGCGATCAGGGACGCCACCTCACCCGATGATCTTTTCGCGCGCCTTGAGGACGCCGGCACCTTGCTGCGGATCGACCCGGCGGTGCGCCCCACGATGTACCGCTGCGCGACCGTCACCCTGGCCGAACTGGACCAGTTGCGTCGCATCGGCGATGTCGTTCGCAAGGGCCACCTGCTGGCCATCGAGAGCGACAAAATGGTCCTCGACGGCGGTGAGGTGGCGATGGACGGGCGCGCGCTCTACATCGATTGCACCGCCGACGGCGCTGAAAAGCGCCCTGCGACAGCAATTTTCGATGACGGGCGAATCACACTGCAAAGCGTTCGCGGCTGCCAACAGATATTCAGCGCCTCGCTGATCGCCCATGTGGAGGCGGCTTATCCCGATGATGTCAGCAAGAACCAGGTGTGTGTGCCGTTGCCGCACCCCGACACCGACCTCGACTGGCTCCGTATCGCGCTCGCCGACTACAGCAATCAGCTGCGCTGGTTCGACGACGCGGACCTGACCGCCTGGCTGGCCGCGGTCCGGCTGGATCTCTTCGGTCATCTTGTGGGCCAGTTACTACCCCCGGAGTCGGCCAAGCCTCGGGTGCGCGAGCGGATACTGGGCGTAGCCAAATCAGTGCTTTCCGCGACCGCCACGAAGCTCGACGAGCTGGTCGCCGACGGACCGGATTGACCCACCGCCGCATCGCGGTCACCGGTGGCCCACCGGCGCTTGAGGCGGGATTTCAGCGACATCGCGGGCCTTTCCACCAGGAACCAGCTCAGCGCGGCGAGCGGCAGGGTAGTGAGCACCCCAAGGGCAAAGAACGCCAACGTATTTAGGCTGGCAAGCCCGCAGACGGCCAGCATCTGCTGAGCGGGATACGAGTAGATGTACATGCCGTAGGACAGATCCGTACGCAGACTCAGGCGCTTGTTGTGGAGGAGCGACCCCGAAACAATGATGGCGTACGCCAGCGGAATAGCCGCGAGGACACGGTAATTCGGCAGTAGACCGGAGATGAGAACGATGACCATGCTGACCGCGACGAGCCACCACCGCGCGGGAATCAGGTCTTTCCATTGATACATCATGGCTCCGGCCGAAAACGTAATGGCGGAGCGCGCAATGAGCTGCGGAATGCTCCATGCCCCCGGAAATTCAAGCGGCGCAACCATTATCGAGCCGACCAGGGCGAGTGCGAAGATTACGGGCGAGGTCCACCGGCGACGGGCGAGTCCGACGATGCCCAAGGCGGCAACGGCGAGGTAGCACATCACCTCCCAGATGAGCGACCACAGGGCGCCGTCCCAGATGCCGGGATCCGGGACCCCTCGTGGGGTTCCGTCGATGCCGAACTGAAACACCGACACCAGGGTGGCGTTTTTCACGACGTATTCGAACGGCGCGCTGGACATGAGTAGTTTTGCGGGTGAACCTCCCTGAATCGCCACACTGAGCGGGGCGAAGACGAACGCGATGATGACCAGGCAGACATAGAGGCCGGGCAGGATGCGCAGCGCTCGAGCGGTCAGATAATCACGCAGTCGCGGGTTGCGCAGCCAACTCGAGGTGATCAGAAATCCGGATATCGCGAAGAACCCGTCGACTCCCACGCACAGGAGAAGCTGGAGAACCGCCTTGGACGAGACGGTGCGGTTGGGGATCAGGTAGGAGTGGAACACGATCACTTCGAACGCCAGCGCGAGCCGGAACGCGTTGAGCGCATTGCTTCGCGGATCGAATACCTGACCCAGTTTCATCCGACTGCGCCCCTCGTGTCGTCTTCGCGTTGCCATACGTCGTAGCGCGGTCGCGTCAACCTAAGTCAAGGTAGAGGTATTTGCCTTGCGGTGCAAGCAAATCGGTGATCCATGGGGGTCAAGTTGGCCTCGAAGTCAGCAGCTTCTATGAGTTTGCTCTGTACGGCGATTGTTAGGTGGCCGGCCCGCGGTTAATCAGGAGAAAATGATGGGTTGGCTACTGTTCAGGCTCCGCCTACCGCCGCGAATTCGAGACCGGCGTCCCTGTGGGTGCAGGCAGAGTCTCGTCGACCGCCGCTATGCGACTGAATAGTCGAGCAGTGAAACTACGGTCAGGAGCAGCGCCGCGGCAACCACGACAGACGTCAGCGTGCGCCAGGCCATGGTCGGTGGCGGAGCTGTCGCGTCGGCGGTCGTCAAGGTCACCAGACGAACACCCCGGGCAAATTCCCTTCAGCTTGCCGCTCCGTCGCGTGCCGCCGTCCTGGCCCGACCGGCGAGCAAGGCAGCGGCCAAGAAGGTCGCTGGTCTGGACGAGCACACAGAACGCGACCATGGTCCACCGCGCGCGACCATCCGGACTTCTTTTGCTAGAACGATGCATAGAGGCCGTGCCCGGAACGGGTGTAACCCCCGCAGCTATTGATCGGGTGAGGGAGGCACGTGACGTCACCAAACGAACCCGCGAGCCCACGCCCCCTGCGCGCGGTGCCCAACGACGGCTACACCGACTGGGAGACCGTGTACCAGGACAACGCGACCTGGGTGTACCGGACGCTGTTCGCCCGGGTCGGTAACCGGGCGGACGCCGAGGACCTCACCGCCGAGGTGTTTCTCGCCGCGCTGCGGCCGCTGCGGCTGACCGCGAGTATCGGCGAAGTGCGCGCGTACCTGCGCGCCACCGCGCGAACGGTGCTGGCCGCGCATTGGCGCGAGACCCTGGGGCGGGAGATAACCTCGATCGAGGAGGACATCGAGCAACCACCCGATAGCGAGGAAGCGATCAGTACCGCACCGGCACGCGTCGCCCAGGTTCTCGACAACCTCCCGGACCGCTATCGCCATATTCTGGAACTACGTTTCCTGCAAGGCAATTCGATCAAGGAGTCAGCCGCGGAACTCGGAATAAGCGTCGCCAACGCCAAAGTGCTCCAACATCGGGCGCTGCGGCTGGCGGCGCAGGTCAACGATGGGGGCCAGTTATGAATGCGCGAGGGTTTCGCCGTTACGTCGACGATCTGTTGCGGGGACGCCGGCCAAAACCGTTTGCGCCCGACGACTTTGAGGCCGCACAGATCCGTACGGCGATCGAGTTGTGCGCAGCCGGACAGGGTGACGACGCTCCGCGCCAGGAATTCCTTGACGATCTGCACCGGCGCCTGGCCGAACAAATGTCCGGCGTCCCCGCGCAGCCTGTTCCCACGCCGAACACGACGCGCCGTCAGGTCATCGTCGGTACGTCCGCCGCGGCGGCCGCCGCGGTCACCGCGGTCTCCATTGACCGGGCCGTGACGGGAAGCGTCACCGAAGGCCCCGCCGTCGCCGGGCAACTGACGCCCAATGATGGAAGCTGGCAACGGATCGCGGTCAGTTCGGACGTACCCGACGGGCGCATGCACGCGTTTGATCTCGGTTCGGTCAGCGGATTCGTCCGCCGCGTCGACGGCAAGCCGCAGGCCGTATCCGGAGTATGCACGCATCAGGGGTGCCGGTTGTGGTTCGACGCGCCGGACGACAGATTGCGCTGCCCCTGCCATTCGACCTCGTTTTCTCCCGCGGGAGAGGTGCTCGCCCATCAACTGCCGATCGCGCCAAAGCCCTTGCCCAGATTGATGGTTCGTGAGACGAATGGGGTCATCGAGGTGTTCGCCCCGCCGCACCCCGAACAGCCGGCCTAAGCCGTGTGACACCCCTGCTATCAGATGGCATGACTGCCATCATGTTTCGAAAACACCGGGCCTTGGCTGCGGCTGGCGCGATACCCCGATCATCGTGTTCAGCCATATCCCGTTGTTCGCGATGTATCCGGATCGGGGCTGGGGCAGGCCAGCGTGTCGTCGGCTTTACCGAGCGTGGTTGGAACCCAGTGCCATATGCGGCGATCAGCGTGGGGCCGAAGTACTGACCGTGCTGCTGTTGACGCATTCGGGGCTACCCCGCTGGCGTCAGGTTCGGGAGGCTTCGGAGAGCTGGGGAGCAGACCACTTCGGCGTGATTCGGGATTTGAGGGACTGTGCGGGCTTCTCGATTAGGAACCAGCTCAGCGCGGCCAGCGGCAGCGTTGCGGTGGTCGTAATGACGAAGAACAGCAAGGGGTTCAAGCCGGCAAGCCCACTGACGGCCAGCAATTGCTGAGTCGGGGATGCATATATGTAGGTTCCGTAGGAAAGGTCTGTACGCAATCTCAACCGCTTGTTGCGGATCAACGAACCCGAAACGATGACGGCGTACGCCAGCGGAAGGCCACCGACCAGCCGGTAGTCGGGCAGCAGGCTCGACGCCAGAACGATGAGCACGCTCACCGCGACGAGCGACCACCGAGCGGGGATGACGTGTCGCCACTGATATAGCAGCGCCCCAGCCGAGAACATGATCGCGAAGCGCGCAGCTAGCTGCAAGTTGGTCCATTCCCCCGGGAAGGTAAGTGGTGGCAACAATGCTGCCCCAAGCACTGCGAGCGCAAAGATTGCCGGAGAAACCCAACGGCGATTAGCGAGTCCGATCAGGCCGATGCCGGCAACGGCGAGATAGCACAGCACCTCCCATATCAGCGTCCAGGTAGAAGCGTTCCAGATCCCGGCGTCAGGCACCCCTCTCGGTGTCCCCGCGATATCCAGCTGAAGCGCCGACAACAGTGTGCTGTTTTTCAAGACGTACTGGACTGGCGCACTGGACAATAGAAGCGGCGTAACCGCGCGACCCTGAATTGCCAGACTGAGCGGGGCGAACACGAAGGCGGTCACCACCAGGCAGACATAGAGCCCGGGGAGGATGCGACGAGCTCGAGCGAGGAGATAGTCACGCAGTTGAGGGTTCCGAAGCCAACTCGACGTGATCAAGAATCCCGAAAGCGCAAAGAACCCGTCAACCCCAACCGAGAAGAGAAGCTGGAGAAGCGGCTTGGACGACACGCTGTGGCCGGTGACGGAGAAGGAATGCCACAGAATTACCTCAGCCGCCAACGCCAACCGGAAAGCGTTCAGTGCGTTCCGTCTTGGATCGAATACCTGCGCCAGTTTCGTGCGCGGTCGCGCCGCCGTCCCATATCCCATGTGGCGCCATCATAACGTGATTGTCGGGGTCGGCTCGGCGTGCGGTGGGAAAACCTTTGGTGCAGCAACGACAGCGACTAGGCGGGCTGCTCGGCTTCAGCGAGCTCAGAGCCGGACCGCTTCCGCTTGAGTCGCGACTTCAGCGACTGAGACGGCTTCTCTATCAGAAACCAGCTCAGCGCGGCCAGCGGCAGGGTCGCTACCGTCGCAACGATCGCGAACACGAATGGATTCAGACTGACCAGCCCGCAGATCACCAGCAACTGCTGGCGGAAGCGCGTAAACGTAGGTGCCATGGACAGGTTGGCAACCGTGAGTAATTGTTGTGAACCAGCGCACCGGAAACGTAGCGAGCGGAATCGCGCCAAGAGACGGTAATCGGGCAGCAGCCCGGCTGCGAGAACGACAACCACGCTCACCGCGACGAGTGACCATCGAGCCCCGACCCGTGACGGCCAAGGAGTGCCAGAGGATCACCTCGGCCGCCAGCATCAACCGGAAGGCGTCCAGTGCATTTTTCCGCGGATCCGAATGCCTGTCCTAGTCACGAACGGCCGGCTTCGGAAAGCTCGGAGCCCGACCACTTCCGCTTGAGCCGCGTTTTGAAAGACTGCGCGGGCTTCTCTATCAGGAACCAGCTCAGCGCGGCCAGCGGTATGACGGCCAACGTCGAAAGTCCGGCGAATACAACCGGATTCAGCGTCGCGAGCCCACAGCTTGCCAGCAATTGCTGAGTCGGGAATGCGTAGATGTAGACGCCGTAGGAGAGATCCGTGCGCAATCTCAAGCGCTCGTTGTGGATCATGGTGGCCGAAACGACGACGGCGTATGCCAGCGGAAGTGCAGCGACCACTCTGTAATCGGGTAGCAAAGCGGCGGCGGCGATCACGATGACCACGCTCACCGCGACTAGTGACCACCGAGCGGGAATCACGTCGCGCCATTGATACAGCAGCGCACCTGCCGCGAACATGATGGCGGATCGGATGGCGAGCTGCGGGATGGTCCACACTCCCGGGAAGGTCAGCGGCGGCACCAACGTCGCGCCAATCGCCGCCACCCCCAGCAGCACTGGCGAAACCCACCGGCGAGTGGCCAGCCCGGCCAACCCGAGGCCAGCGACGGCGAGATAACACATCAGCTCCCAGATCAGCGACCACAGCGAAGCGTTCCAGCCGCCGTCGGCAAAGGGCACACCGACCGGTGTTCCGCCGACGTAATGCTGGATGTAGGCCACCGCACTGTTCTTCAGGACGTACTCGATCGGCGCGAAGGACGTCAGCAGCTTCGCCGCCGAACCGCCTGTGATCGCCACATTGAGCGGAGCGAACACGAACGCGGTGACGATCAGGCAGACGTAGAACCCTGGCAGGATCCGCAGCGCTCGAGCGGTGAGGAAGTCACGCAGTTTCGGATCGTTGAGCCAACTCGCGGTGATCAGGAATCCGGAGATCGCGAAGAATCCGTCGACGCCCACCGAGAACATGAGCTGAAGCAGCGCGTGCGGCGGCAGGTGGCCCGTGATCGGCCAGGAGTGAAACAGCATGACCTCGGCGGCCAGCAACAGCCGAAACAGGTTCAGTGCGTTGCGTCGTGGATCGAACACCTGCGCCAGCTTCATGTGTCCCATCCGTATCTGTCGTCGACTGCGCGTAGCGGCCAGAATTTCCCCGCGGAATCCCCAAGGTAGTCGATGAGTCCCGACAAACGCGGGTTCGATGTCAGCCCGACGTTGCTGTGACTATCTCAGCCTTTATTGCGCAAATCCCCGACGAATTTCTGCGTCTCTTCCCAGGTGGGTAGCAGGCCCGCCGCGCGTACCTCGTCGAAACTGGGGGCGGCGGCGTCGCGATCGGACAAATTCGGGGCGGCGCCGTCAGCCAGCGGCCAGTCGATGCCCAGGGTCGGGTCGGTGGCCAGGATGGTGTGTTCTCGCTGCGGGTTGTATTCCGCCGAGCATAAGTACATGACGGTCGAATTGTCCTGCAGCGCAAGGAAACCGTGCCCGAGCCCTTCCGAGACATAGATGGACCTGCGGTCCTTGTCGTCGAGCAAAACCGAGTCCCATTGGAGGAACGTCGGTGAGCCGACCCGGACGTCGACCACCACGTCGAGGACCGAGCCGTGCACGCAGGTCACATATTTGGCCTGGCTGGGTGGTACCTGGGCAAAGTGCACACCCCGCAGCACGCCGGCCGCCGACGTCGAGCAGTTGGCTTGCCGCAGATCCAACCGATGATCCGCGAAGCCCTTGAACCCCCGGTCGGTAAACCATTCGAAGAAGGTGCCGCGGGAATCGCCATGAATCTTCGGGGTGATTTCCCACGCGCCGGGGACTTTGAGTTCGCGGGCTTCCATCTCATTGACCCCGTTCTTCGTAGCGGGCTTCCGACGCGTCTTTTATTGGGCGCCACCAGGATTCGTTGGCACGATACCAGTCGATGGTCTCGCTTAAGCCCTCCTCGAAGTCGGTGTGCTTCGGCGCCCAGTGCAATTCGTCATACAGCAGCGATGGGTCGATGGCGTAGCGCAGGTCGTGGCCGACGCGGTCGGTGACGTGGTCGAAGTCGTCGGGGTCACGACCCATCATCCGCAGCACGGTGCGCAGCACGGTCAGGTTGTCGCGCTCACCCTCGGCGGAAATCAGGTAGGTCTGGCCGATCTGGCCCTTGTCCAGGATCTGCCAGACCGCGCTGTTGTGGTCGTCGACGTGGATCCAGTCGCGGACGTTGGCGCCTTTGCCGTAGAGCTTGCACCGTCGCCCGGTGAGCACGTTGGTGATCTGCCGCGGGATGAACTTCTCGATGTGCTGATACGGCCCGTAGTTGTTCGAGCAGTTGGACAGGGTCGCGCGCACGCCGTACGACCGCACCCAGGCCCGGACCAGCATGTCGGCCGCGGCCTTGGTCGCCGAATAGGGGCTCGACGGGTTGTAGGGCGTCGACTCGGTGAACCGCTGCGGATCATCGAGTTCCAGGTCACCGTAGACCTCGTCGGTCGAAATGTGGTGCAGCCGCACGCCGCGACGTCGTACCGCTTCCAGGATCGTGTACGTGCCAACCACGTTGGTGTGCAGAAACGGCTCGGGGTTGTCCAGCGCGTTGTCGACGTGACTCTCGGCGGCGAAGTGCACCACCGCGTCGGCCTCCCCGATCAGCTGGGACACCAGCTCGGCGTCGGTGATGTCGCCCTCGACCAGCCTGATGGCGTCGTCGACGTCGGCCAGCGACTCGCGCCGTCCGGCGTAGGTCAGGGCGTCGAGCACCGTCACGGAAACGTCGGGACGTTCGCGCACCGTGCTGTGCACGAAATTCGCGCCGATAAAACCGGCGCCACCGGTGACCAGCAGACGCATGGAGAAACCCTAACCGAGGGTCCCGGTCAGCTGGCGGGGGTTAGCCCAAGCGGCCCGGCCAGTTCCCTCAGCGAGGGCAGGAGTGTTTCTGCGTTGTAGCCGCCCAGCACCTGGATGGCCACGTGATCGGCACCGGCCTCCAGGTGCTCGTTGAGACGCTTCACGATCGCCTCCGGGGTGCCGTAGGCCACCACCGCGTCGATCAGCTTGTCGCTGCCCGGCTTGCGCACATCGCTTTCGGTGAAGCCCAGCCGCAGCCAGTTGTTCACATAGTTGCTCAGCCCCAGGTAGTGCTCGACGATCTGGCGTCCCGCGGCGCGCGCTTCGTCGCGGTCGGTGGTCAGCACCACCTTGTGCTCCGGGGCCAAGAACACCGTGTTGCCCAGCTGGTCGCGCGCCTTGGCCGTGTGCTCCGGCGTGGTCAGGTACGGGTGGGCGCCGGCGCTGCGTTCCGCGGACAGCGCCAACACCTTGGGCCCCAGCGCCGCGAGCACCCGCCGGCTGGTCGGCACCAGCGCCTCGTCCAGGGCATCGAGGTAACCGACCAGTGCGGCGTACGGCTTGGCGTACTCCTGGGTGTGCTCGGGGTGGCCCACTCCGAGACCGAGCAAAAACCGTCCGGGGTAAGCACCTTCGACGCGTTTGAAGGACTCGGCGACCGGTGTTGCCGCCGCCGTCCAGATGTTGACGATCCCGGTGGCCAGCTGCAGCGAGCTGGTCTGCGCCAATGCCGGTTCCACCCAGGCCAGCTCGGCGTCCGGTGACCCCCCGATCCACGCGGCGGGGTACCCCAGCGCTTCGATCTCGGCCGCCAGTTCGGGTGTGACCGAACGAGTGGGCAGCCACACCCCGTAACGGCCGAGGTTGGGCTTGAGCGATACGGCGTCTGTCATCGAGGTTTGCCTCCGCGGTTGGTTACGAGCGGTTCAGTCCCAGCGGCCCCGCTAGTTCAGCCAGCGCCGAAACCAGGTTTTCATCTTTGGTGAGGACCTGCACGGGCACGTGGTCGGCGCCGGCGGCGAGGTGCTCGTTCAGCCGCGCCGCGATCTGGTCCACAGTGCCATAGGCCACCACCGCGTCGACCAGCCGGTCGCTGCCCGGCCGCACGACTTCGTCGTCGGCAAAGCCCGAGCGTTTCCAGTTGTTGCGGTAGTTGGCCAGGTTGAAGTACATGTCCAGGGCCTGGCGTCCGACCGCCCGAGCCTTGTCCGCGTCGGTGGTCAGCACCACCTTGTGTTCGGGTGCCAGAAACGCCGACGGACCGATCAGCTCGCGTGCGTGTGCGGTGTGCTCGGGAGTGGTCAGGTAGGGATGCGCGCCGGCGCTGCGTTGCGCCGAGAGTCCCAGGACCCGCGGGCCCAGGGCCGCCACCACTCGGCGATGCGCGGGCACCCCGTACTCGTCGAGTGAGTCCAGGTACTCGACCAGGGCGTCGTAGGGCTTGCGGTAATCACTGATCATCTCGCGGTGGCCGACACCGATCCCGAGCAGGAAGCGGCCCGGGTAGGCCTTGTCGATCCGGTGGAACGACTCCGATACCGCCTTGGCCGCCGCGGTCCAAATGTTCACGATCCCGGTGGCCACCTGCAACGTCGTCGTCGCTTCCAGAATGGGCTCCACCCATTCCAGCTCGGCAGGCGGCGAACCGCCCACCCAGACGGCTCCGTAGCCCAGGGACTCGATTTCCTTGGCTTGCTGGGGCGTTACGCCACGTCCGAACACTCCGAACCGGCCGAGATTGGGTTTGCTTGCAGCTGCGTCGGTCATGCCGTCTCTAACCCGGCCCGTGGTGACGCTATTCCACGCTATTGCGGCTCGTCTTCATCCACGTCTTCGTCGGTGACGGCGACGTCCGCGACGGGCGGCTTCTCCAGCGGCAGCAGCACGATGAACCGGGTATCGCCGGGCACCGACTCCACCCGCAGATCGCCGCGGTGTTTCTTGACGACGATGTTGAACGCGAGATCCAGCCCGAGGCCGGTGCCCTCCCCGAACGGCTTGGTGGTGAAGAACGGCTCGAAGATGTGCTCGCGGATATCGGCCGGGACTCCCGGCCCGGTGTCACAGATTTCCACCCGGGCCATGTTCTCGCCGTATCGGCAGGTGCGGACGGTCAGGGTGCCACCCGTGTCGCGCATCGCGGCGATCGCGTTGTCGATGATGTTGGTCCATACCTGATTGAGATCGCCCGGATAGCAAGGGATTTCAGGAAGCGATTTGTCGAAATCCTTCACCAGGCTGATCGCTTTGCCGTCCTTGCCGCCGTCCTTGGTCAATCGGTCGGCGAACATCACCAGCGTGCTGTACAGCAGGTCGTGCACGTTGGCCACCTGGAAGGGGGCCCGATCCATTTGCGAATACTGCTTGGCGTCGGCGACCAGTGCCGAGATCCGTTTGCTGGCTTCCAGAATCTGGTTCATCAGCAGTTCGCTTTCGATGGTGTAGTTGATCCATCGGATCGCTTGCTCCAACGACGCCGATGCGAGCTCGTCGGTGACCGTGGATATCCGCTCCAGCCACGCGGTGTCGACACCGCCCTCGACGAACGTCGGCGCGATGTCCCATCCGCCGTCGATGCCGTGGTCCTCTAGCCAGTCGCCCACGGCGTCCTCGCGGTCGGAGGTCTCGAGCGCGCTCAGGTGCTGCGACGCCGATTTGGTGACCTGCTCGGCGACCCGCTCCTGCAACCGCACCAACGCGCTCAACGCCTCGGGCGTGACGGTGCCGTCGGCGAGCATCGCCAGCTTTTGCCGCATGTTGGCCACTCGTTCGCGCAGGTCCGACGCGGCCCGTGAGATCGCCGCGGCCGGATTGTTGAGCTGATGGGTGAGCCCGGCCGACAGCCGTCCCAACGCCAGCAGCTTCTCCCGGTTGTCGATGATCCGGCGGGTCCGGTCGGTGCCGACGGCGATCCCGTCGAGCAGGTGGACCGCCATCGGGAACTGGTCGCGCATGAACTGCGCGAAGATCGGCGCGTCCATCACGAAGAAGCGCGACGGCTTGGTCACGTGGACCGAGGCGTCGTAGCTCTTCTGTGCCCCGCCGGTGAACGCCCGCCAGGCGCCGCAATACACGCCGCGTTGCGAGGTGCGGTTGGTTTCGATGTCCTGCCCGCCGGAGAGCTTGGACATCATCAGCTCGCCCTCGATCAGCACGTAGAAGCACGTCGCCGGCTCGCCCTCGACGCAGATGGGGCCCACCGGATAGTTCGCGATGTGCCCCTGGCTACACAACACCGCGAGCTGTTCGTCGGTCAGGGCCTCGAACAGGAACAGGCTGCGCAGTTCGTCGGGCTCACACGGCGTCTTGGCGGTCATGACGTGCGCCCCTTCTACGACTCGGCGAGGTAGCGGTGGACCAGCATCACGGCCATCGACCCCTCACCGACGGCGGCCGCGACCCGTTTGGCGGACGTGGAGCGGACGTCGCCGGTGGCGAACACGCCCGGCACGCTGGTTTCCAGGTGGTGCGGTGGGCGGTCCAATGTCCAGCCGCACACGTTGCGCAGGTCCGGGCCGGTCAGGATGAAGCCGTGGTCGTCGCGGGCGAGCACGCCGTCCAGCCAGTCGGTGCGCGGGGCGGCCCCGATGAAGATGAACATCCGGGCGCAGGTGACCTCCTCGCTGGTGCCGGTGCGGTTGTTGAGCAGGGTCAGCTTCTCCAGGTGATCGGTGCCGGTGGCGCACCCGACTTCCGTGCAGGTGCGGACGGTGATCTTGGGGTTCCGTTCGATCTGCTGGATCAGGTAGTACGACATCGACGCCTCGAGCGACGGCGCGCGCACCAGGATGGTCACCGATTTGGCCTCGCGGGACAGGTGCATGGCAGCCTGGCCGGCGGAGTTGGCCCCGCCGATCACGTAGATCTCTTCGTCCTCGCAGTCGGAGGCGAAGGTGGTGGCGCCGTAGTAGACGCCGCGGCCGGTCAGCTCCGTGCACCCGGTCGCGTCCAGTTGCCGGTAGGACACGCCGGTGGCCAGGATGACCGCGTGGGCGTCGACGGAACCGCCGTCGGCGAACCGCACGGTGCGCTTCGGCCCGTTGATCTCCAAAGCGGTGGCCGTCCGGGCGGTGATGAGCTCGGCACCGAACTTCTCGGCTTGCAGACGGGCCCGCTGAGCCAGCTGACCACCCGACACCCCGTCCGGGAAGCCGAGGTAGTTCTCGATCCGGGAGCTCTGGCCGGCCTGGCCGCCGGTCGCGGTGCTTTCGATGAGGACCGTGCGCAGCCCCTCGGAGGCGCCGTAGACGGCAGCGGCCAGGCCCGCGGGCCCGCCGCCGATGACGATCAGGTCGTAGAACTCCTGGGACAGCTGGGTCGAGAGCCCCAGCGTGTCGGCCAGTTCGGCGTCGGTGGGTTCGACAAGCGGATCGCCGTGTTCGGTGACGACGACGGGCAGTCGCAGTCCGTCCTCGCCGGCCGCCTTGAGCAGCTGTTGGCCGAGGGGTTCGTCGGCCATGAACCAGTTGTAGTGCAGCCCATTGCGGGCCAGGAAGTCGCGGACCTCCCAGGACCGTGCCGACCAGCGGTGCCCGATCACCTTGGTGTGCGGAATAGCGTGTTGGGGCGCCGCCCGCCAGGCCTCCAGCAAGGCGTCGACGACCGGGTAGAGCTTCTCCTCCGGCGGATCCCACGGCTTGAGTAGGTAGTGGTCGAGGTCGACGACGTTGATCGCGTCGATCGCGGCGTGGGTGTCGGCGTAGGCGGTCAGCAGGATCCGTCGTGCCGCCGGGTACAGGTCCATGGCCTGTTCGAGAAACTCGATGCCCGTCATCTGGGGCATCCGGTAGTCGGCGACGATCGCGGCGACCGTTTCGCCGCGCAGTTTGAGCTGCTTCAGGGTGTCTAACGCCTCGGGACCCGATTCCGCGCGCACGACGCGGTGCGCCTCGCCGTATTTGCGCCGCAGGTCCCGGGCCACGGCGCGGGATACCGAGGGATCGTCGTCGACGGTCAAGATCACCGGCTTGCGTGACTGCTCGGCGCCATCAATGGGACGTGCGGGATTTGTCATCGGGGTCAAGTATGCGCTCGTCAGGCGTGGTGTGGCGGGTCGAGGTCGCGCCCACGACCGCTGTGATCGCGGATTTTGGCCACGCCGCCCAAGCGGGTACCATGGACCGACGGTGCGACATTCCGCGCCGGCTTTCTTGTGTGTCCGTTCCCTAGGAATTTCCTGTCACCGGCTCACGTTCCAAAGTCGGTGTGAATGCTGTGCCTTTGTTGGCGCAGACGAGAACGAAACTAAACGACGAGGATTTGACGAGAAGTATGGCCAAGAAGGACGGCGCCATCGAGGTCGAGGGCCGGGTGGTCGAGCCCCTGCCCAATGCGATGTTCCGCATTGAGCTGGAGAACGGTCACAAGGTGCTTGCCCACATCAGCGGCAAGATGCGGCAGCACTACATCCGCATCCTGCCCGAGGACCGGGTGGTGGTGGAGTTGTCTCCCTACGACCTGTCCCGGGGCCGCATTGTGTACCGGTACAAGTAAAAAGCCCACCCCAACAGAACCTACGAGAAGACAGACAGGATCGATACGGCCGTGAAGGTGAACCCCAGCGTCAAGCCAATCTGTGACAAGTGCAGGGTGATCCGTCGGCATGGGCGGGTCATGGTGATCTGCTCCGATCCGCGTCACAAACAGCGTCAGGGCTAAGACCCGGCCCGCTGTGCACAACTGAATGATGACCTCCCAGCACCACTGAGCTGCCCGGCGCGTCAAGCGCCAAAAAGACGAATCAGCGCAGCTCACCCACGCCCGGACGGAGGCCGGGCCCCGATCGAATCGGGAACGGGCTGGGATTAGACCTCCGCTGAGAAAAAGAGGAAACGCCACCTATGGCTCGACTAGTAGGCGTCGATCTGCCGCGTGACAAGCGGATGGAGATCGCGCTGACGTACATCTTCGGCATTGGCCGTACCCGCTCCAACGAGATCTTGGAAGCGACCGGTATCGACCGGGACCTTCGCACCAAGGATCTCACCGACGATCAGCTGACCCACTTGCGCGACTACATCGAGGCCAACCTCAAGATCGAGGGTGACCTGCGCCGTGAGGTGCAGGCAGACATCCGCCGCAAGATCGAGATCGGCTGCTACCAGGGTCTGCGGCACCGTCGCGGGCTGCCGGTGCGCGGCCAGCGCACCAAGACCAACGCGCGTACCCGCAAGGGCCCCAAGCGCACCATCGCCGGCAAGAAGAAGGCCAGGTAATCGCCCATGCCACCAGCCAAGAAGGCAGCATCTTCGGCCCCCAAGAAGGGGCAGAAGACTCGTAAGCGGGAAAAGAAGAACATCCCGCACGGCGCCGCGCACATCAAAAGCACGTTCAACAACACGATCGTGAGCATCACCGACCCTCAGGGCAACGTCATCGCCTGGGCGTCGTCGGGCCACGTCGGCTTCAAGGGCTCGCGGAAATCGACTCCGTTCGCCGCGCAGCTGGCCGCCGAGAACGCCGCGCGCAAGGCCCAGGAGCACGGGGTGCGCAAGGTCGACGTGTTCGTGAAGGGCCCGGGTTCGGGCCGGGAGACCGCGATCCGGTCGTTGCAGGCCGCCGGCCTGGAGGTCGGCGCGATCTCCGACGTCACCCCCCAGCCGCACAACGGCTGCCGTCCGCCCAAGCGCAGAAGGGTCTAGGTAGGAAGATAATGGCTCGTTACACCGGACCCATGACGCGCAAGTCGCGTCGACTGCGCACCGACCTCGTCGGTGGCGACCAGGCCTTCGAGAAGCGTCCCTACCCGCCCGGCCAGCACGGTCGCGCGCGGATCAAGGAAAGCGAATATCTGCTGCAGATGCAGGAGAAGCAGAAGGCCCGCTTCACCTATGGCGTGATGGAAAAGCAGTTCCGTCGCTACTACGAAGAGGCCACGCGGCAATCCGGCAAGACCGGTGAGGAGCTGCTGAAGATCCTCGAGAGCCGGCTGGACAACGTGATCTACCGCGCCGGCATCGCACGCACCCGCCGGATGGCCCGCCAGCTGGTCAGCCACGGGCACTTCAGCGTCAACGGCGTGCACGTGAACGTCCCCAGCTACCGGGTGTCGCAGCACGACATCATCGACGTGCGGGAGGGTTCGCTGAACACCGTGCCGTTCCAGATCGCGCGGGAGACGGCGGGCGACCGTCCCATCCCGGGCTGGCTGCAGGTGGTGGGGGAGCGTCAGCGCATCCTCGTTCACCAATTGCCCGAGCGGGCACAGATCGACGTGCCGCTCACCGAGCAGCTCATCGTCGAGTACTACTCGAAGTAACGGACTTTCGGGCCGGCCGGCTCGAAAACCCTAACGGCATCAAATAGCGGGTGCCGAGAAGGAGAAGAAGAAACACCATGCTGATTTCTCAGCGACCCACACTGTCCGAGGAAATCCTCACCGACAGCCGGTCCCAGTTCGTCATCGAGCCGCTGGAGCCGGGTTTTGGTTACACGCTTGGTAATTCGCTGCGGCGGACGCTGCTGTCGTCGATTCCGGGCGCGGCCGTCACCAGCATTCGCATCGACGGCGTGCTGCACGAGTTCACCACCGTGCCCGGCGTCAAAGAGGATGTCACCGACATCATCCTGAACCTCAAGGGTCTGGTCGTGTCCTCCGAGGAGGACGAGCCGGTCACCATGTACCTGCGCAAGCAGGGCCCGGGTGAGGTCACCGCGGGCGACATCGTGCCGCCCGCCGGCGTCACGGTGCACAACCCCGGCATGCACATCGCGACACTGAACGACAAGGGCAAGCTCGAGGTCGAGCTCGTCGTCGAGCGCGGTCGTGGTTACGTGCCGGCCGTGCAGAACCGTGCCTCCGGTGCCGAAATCGGCCGTATCCCAGTCGATTCCATCTACTCGCCGGTGCTCAAGGTTACCTACAAGGTGGATGCCACTCGTGTCGAGCAGCGCACCGACTTCGACAAGCTGATCCTGGACGTCGAGACCAAGAGTTCGATCACCCCCCGCGACGCGCTGGCGTCGGCGGGTAAGACCCTGGTCGAACTGTTCGGCCTGGCACGGGAACTCAACATCGAGGCCGAGGGCATCGAGATCGGGCCGTCGCCGGCCGAGGCCGACCACATCGCCTCGTTCGCGCTGCCGATCGACGACCTGGATCTGACCGTACGGTCCTACAACTGCCTCAAGCGCGAGGGTGTGCACACCGTCGGCGAGCTGGTGAGCCGTACCGAGTCCGACCTGCTCGACATCCGTAACTTCGGCCAGAAGTCCATCGACGAGGTCAAGGTCAAGCTGCACCAGCTGGGCCTGTCGCTCAAGGACAGCCCGCCGAGCTTCGACCCGTCCGAGGTCGCGGGCTACGACGTCGCCACCGGCACCTGGTCCACCGAGGCTGCTTACGACGACGCGGACTACGCCGAAACCGAACAGCTCTAAAGCTTTTGAACCCCTAGACAGGAGCGTCTGCAATGCCCAAGCCCACCAAGGGCCCTCGCCTCGGCGGGTCGTCTTCGCACCAGAAGGCTCTGCTGGCCAACCTGGCCACGTCGCTGTTCGAGCACGGTCGCATCAAGACGACCGAGCCGAAGGCGCGTGCGCTTCGGCCGTACGCGGAGAAGCTGATCACGCACGCGAAAAAGGGCACGCTGCACAACCGTCGAGAGGTTCTGAAGAAGATCCGCGACAAGGACGTCGTGCACGAGCTATTCGACAAGATCGGGCCGTTCTTTGCCGATCGTGACGGCGGCTACACCCGCATCATCAAGGTCGAGGCACGCAAGGGCGACAATGCCCCGATGGCCGTGATCGAGCTGGTGCAGGAAAAGACCGTGACGGCGGAGGCCGACCGCGCGCGTCGGGTGAAGGCTTCGAAGAAGGCCTCGGATACTACGGAGGCACCCGTCGCCGCGGCGGCACCGGCCGAAGAGGCCGCGGTCGAGGACGCCGAGTCCGAAGAGACCACTTCCGAAGCGGTTGAACCTGCCGCCGAGGCCGAAGCGGCCGAGGAGCCCGGGGCTGAGGCCGCCGGCGAGGGTGACGAGTCCACCGAGAAGTAGCGAAGACGTCCGTCTTAGGCTCGACATCGCCTACGACGGAACCGATTTCGCGGGCTGGGCAACTCAGGCCGGGCAGCGAACTGTGGCCGGCGTCATCGATGACGCGCTGACGACGGTTTTCCGCACACCGGTACGGCTGTGGGCGGCCGGGCGCACCGACTCGGGGGTACACGCCACCGGACAGGTGGCCCATGTCGATGTGCCGGCCACCGCCCTGTCGAATGCCTACCCGCGGTCGGCGCGCGCCGGTGAACCGGAATTCCTGCCGTTACTGCGCCGCCTGAGCCGTTTCCTGCCCACCGACGTCCGGGTGCTCGGAATCGTCCGTGCTCCATCGGGTTTCGACGCGCGGTTCTCTGCGTTGCGGCGCCATTACCAATACCGGTTGTCGACGGCAGCCTTCGGTGTGCAACCACAACAGGCGCGCTACATCACCGCGTGGCCGCGGGAGGTGGACGTGGATGCGATGCTCGCCGCGTCACAAGATCTGCTGGGGCTGCATGACTTTGCGGCCTTCTGCCGTCATCGTCCCGGTGCCACCACGATTCGTGACCTGCAGCGGCTGGACTGGTCGCGCGAGGGCGACCTGATCACCGCGCAGGTGAGTGCGGATGCGTTCTGCTGGCAGATGGTGCGCTCACTGGTCGGGGCGCTGTTGGCCGTCGGCGAGCAGCGGCGCACGCGGCAGTGGTGTCGTGAATTGCTCAGCGCGACAGCTCGTTCCAGCGATTTCGCGGCCGCGCCGGCGCAGGGCCTGACGTTGGTGGGGGTGGACTATCCGCCCGACGACGAGCTCGCGTCACGGATCCTGATCACCCGGGATCTGCGCACGCGCTAGCGCTGGGCGTCCAGCAGGTGTTCGCTGTGTTTGTCGGTGGACAGGCACAGCGAGCAGATGTGCGCGTCGTGCGCCCGGCAGGCCAGCATGTCGGGCCGTTCGAAGTCGTGGTGGCAGACGTGGCACGTCAAGTGGTGGGCTGCGGGGTTGCCGTGCTCGTCGTACATCGGCAGATCGATGCCGTCGTCCGTGCGACGAAGGTAGTACTTGCCCCGGGTCGCGACGGCCAGGATGGGCGGCATCACCAGGGCGACGACGATCGCCACCAACGGCGAATACGGCCGTAGCGCCTCACCCAGGCCACCGAAGAACGCGATGATCGACAGGCCCGCGGCCAGCAGCATCGAGCCGAAGCCGACCGGGTTGACGGGATACAACATGCCACGGCGGAATTCGGGAGCCTTCGGCGACAGGCCCAGCAGGTATTTGTTGAAGACGATGTCGGACGCCACCGCGACCACCCACGCCATGCCGCAGTTGGCGTAGAAGCCCAGGATCGTGTTGAGGAAGTCAAACATGTTGGCTTCCATCAGGATCAGCGCGATCGTGAGGTTCACGCCGAGGAAGACGACGCGGCCGGGGTAATGCTTGGTAATGCGGGTGAACGAGTTGGTCCAGGCCAACGAACCCGAATACGCGTTCGTCACATTGATTTTGACCTGGCTGAGCACCACCAGGATCACGGCCAGTGTCAGCGCGAGCCAATCCGGCATGAAGTTCCGGTAGATCTCGTCGAATTGGTGCACCGGCTGATTGGCGATCGAGATCGCCCCCGCGTGGTGGAAGACCAGGTAGACCGCCAGGAAAAGCCCGACGATCTGCTTGATCGCGCCGAACAGCACCCAACCGGGGCCGGCCAACAGCACCCAGGTCCACCAGCTGCGGGCGTTTTGCGGGGTGCGTGGCGGCATGAACCGCAGATAGTCGATCTGTTCGGCGATCTGGGCGATCAGCGCCAGGCATACGCCCGCGGCCAGCAACGCCGAGCCGGCATCAACCCCGCCGTGGCCCGCCTTGCCGGTGTAGGAGAAGAACTCGCCGACCGACTCGGGATGACTGGTCACCAGATAGATGAACGGGGCGACCATCAGGACCAGCCACAGCGGGGTGGTCCAAAGTTGGAGTTGGGAAAGGACTTTCATGCCGTAGATCACCAGCGGGAAGATGATCAGCGTGGAGCATGCGTAGCCGATCCACAGCGGAATGTGTAAGCCGAGCTGAAGGCCTTGGGCCATGATCGAGCCTTCGAGCGCGAAGAAGATGAACGTGAACGTCGCAAAGATCACGTTGGTCACCACGGAGCCGTAGTAGCCGAAACCGCTGCCGCGCGTGATCAGGTCGAGGTCGATGTTGTACCGCGCGGCGTAATAAGCCAGGGGGAAGCCGGTCGCGATGATCACCACGGCGAAGATCCCGATTCCACACAACGCGTTCGCGGTGCCGTAGGTGATGCCGAGGTTGGCGCCGATCGCGAAATCGGCCAGGTACGCGATGCCGCCCAGTGCGGAGATCCCCACCACCGCAGTGGACCACCTGCGGTAGCTGCGCGGGGCGAAGCGCAATGTGTAGTCTTCGAGCGTCTCCCGGGCAGCTGGCGAGGTGTCGGAGCCGGTCGCGGCGGTGGTCGTCACGTCAGCATTGTCCGGTCACGCGACCGACGGCGCCACTTGAGGCGCCTGGGCAGTGTCTGTGCGGCTGAGGATTCCGGCTACAGCTTGCCGGCGGCGAAGGCGGCGGCCTGATCCACCAGCCCAGAGTCGATGTAGGAGGGCTGCAGATGCGACGCCCACACCGCCTTCCCGTTGCCCGAGCAGATCGGATCGCCGGGGGCGCACTGCTCGATCGTCTTGCCGGCGAAGGCGGGACTGAAGCTGGGGACCGGTCCGAGCACGCGCTGGGTGCCGTTGCCGAACAACGCGACGGCGGCGACGTGTTGATCCATGCCCGGCGGTAGCGGGTTCTTGAACCCGAACGAGGGCTGGGTCACCGCGACCACCAGGTCGGCCGACACGGCCCCGAGCGAATAGCCGCCGAGCACCTCGCGGGTGTTCGGGCAGTGTTTGGCCATCCACTGGACATGGGTGCTCATGTCATTCGAGCCCTTGGCGGGATCGACGTCGGCGGGGTAGTTGACGCCGTACTCGCCGACCGGCATCGGGGTCTTGGCGCGCAGCGAGTTGACGAACGCATCGCCGACCAGGCCGACGCCCGGTGGTTCCTCACGGCCCCGGGCGAACACCACTTCGGCACCCGGGCACGGCGGCGCCGCCGATACGACCGGAATCGACGACACCACGCTGGGACCGACGATCATCAACGTTGCCCCGAGAATCGCGGACCCCGCGATGCCTGCCGAGCGTTTGACTGCATGAATCGGACTAACCCCCATGAACCGATGGTACGCATTTTCACCCGGCATTAGTGAACGGCTGTGACCACTCCGCGACCGCAGTGAGACCGGATCTTTGTGCGGCTACACCTTGGCGGCAACGAAATGTGCGGCCCGATTGGTCAATCCGGGCACGTAGCTGAGGTGAGCCGGCCACGAGTTGCCGGGGGAGCAGATTGGGTCACCCCGGTTGCACAAATCGACGATCTTGCCGCCGAAATCCGGACTCAGGGCGGTCATCAGATTGCCGGCGCGGCCCGACGGGTTCCCGAACAGGGCGACCGCGGCGACGTGATCGGCGGCGCGGGCCGGCAGCGGCTTCTGAAAGCCGAGGGCGGGCAAGGGTGCGGCGGTGACGATGTCGACCACGGCGGCGCCCTGGGAGTAGCCACCGAGTACCAGCTTGGTGTTGGGGCAGGTGGCGGCCATGTGCTGGATATGGGCACTGGCGTCGTTGGCGCCTTGGGTGGCGGCCAGGAAGTCGTCGTTGGCGGGGTAGTTGACGCCGTACGCCCCGACATCGACGCGGGTTTTCTTGCGCAGGGAGTCGATGAACGCGCCACCCACCTTCCCGACACCGGGGGGCTCGTTGGTTCCCCGGGCGAACACCACCTCGACGTCCGGGCACGCGGCGGAGGCGCGGGGAATCAGCGGGGCGCCCAATAGCATCGCGGCCGCTACGAGGAATGCGGCGACCGCCAAGCTTGAATGTTTATGCGCCCGTGATGTTTTCGCAAGGCTCATGCCGCGATCGTACGGGTTGTTTACAACGAATTAGTGAACGGCAGCAACCACGTCGGTCTCCGGTGCCGGTGACCCGGACACCGACGGGGCAGGCGGCTGTGGGGCGTAGCTCGGTGCCAACGGGCCGGGCGCCTGCGGGCTCAGCGGGCCGGGGATGGGCGCTTGCCCGGGAGTCTGCGGGCCGTAGCCGGGCGTTTGCGGGCCGTAGGGGGATTGCGGGCCGACGCCCGGGACCGACGGCCCGTACCCGGGCATCGACTGGCCGGTGCCGGCCAGCTTGGACGCGACGAACGCCGCCGCCTGGGTGGTGTAGACGGGGACATAACCCTCGGTGTGCCCGCTCCACTCGTTGCCGGGTCCGGCGTGACAGATCGGGTCGTTGGGGTTGCACAGGTCGATGGCCTTGGAGCCCAGCAGCGCGCTCTGGCTCGGCAGGGTTCCGCCGGAGCGGTCGGCCACGTCGCCGAAGGTGGCGACGGCCACGATGTTGTTGGCGTACTGCGGTGGCAGCGAGCTGCCCCAGCTGATGCCGCCGATCGGGACGCCGGCCACGATGTCCATCACGGACGCGCCCTGCGAGTAGCCGCCCAACACGATCTTGGTGTTCGGGCAGGTTTCCACGCTTTTCTTGACGCGGTCGATCGTGTCGTTGGCACCGTCACCGCCGTGCAGCTGCAGTTTGCTGGCGGCGTAGTTGACCCCGTAGGGCAGGATGTTCAATCCGCCGGTCTGCTGGCGTATCGAGTCGACGAACGCGTCGCCCACCTTGCCCAGGCCGGGTGGCTCGTTGGTGCCGCGGGCAAAGATGACCTCGACGTCGGGGCAGTCGAAGGCGTGGGCGGCGGGGGCACTCGGCGTGGCGAGCAGGCCCGCGGCCGTGACCAGGGCGGCAGCACCCAGGCCGACCCAGCGACCGGCTAACCGCACGATGCCCTCCCGACGGGTACGGATGCGGTGTGAAATCACCGGGCAATTTTACCCAGTTTGTGACCTGTCGAAACGTGTCCTCCTGTGGATAACCGGGGGCGCGGCCGTTGGTCCGCGTCTAGCGTGACCAGCGGAATCGCCGATTTTGGGAGGTTAGTGCCCCACCAACCGACGACCTGGGCGCACGTCAGCGGTTACCGGTTCCTGCTGCGTCGCATCGAGCGTGCGTTGCTGAGCGGTGATACCGGGGCGTCCAGCGAACCCCTGCGAGCGCGCGCCGCGCCGCTGACGATCGGCTGCGTCCTGGCTGCCGTCGTGGTGGCGGCAGGTGTGTTTTTTGGCTTGCTGCGGCCCCAGGCGCGGCTCGATCGCGCCCAGATCGTGATGGGCAGGGATTCCGGAGCGCTCTATGTGCGAGTCGGCGACACCTGGCACCCGGTACTGAATCTGGCTTCAGCGCGGTTGATCGCGGCGACCGATGCCAATCCGCAGCCCGTGTCGGAGTCTGAATTGCGCCACACCAAACGTGGTCCGCTGCTGGGTATTCCGGGTGCACCGCAGCTTCTTGGTGCGCCGCTGTCAGGCGACGATGCGGTGTGGACGATCTGCGACACCGACGGTGCGACGCCGACGACGGTCGTCGTCGGGCCTACCCCGGGCCTGTCGGTCCATCGCCTGGCCCGCGATCAGGCTGTCCTGGTCACACCGGGTACGGGCCCGCCGTCGTATCTGCTCTACAACGGGCAGCGCGCCGTGGTGGATCTCGCGGACACGGCGGTAGTGCGTGCACTGCGACTGGAAGGTCACGCCCCGGTTGTCGTCTCGCAGTCGTTGCTCAATGTGGTTCCGGAGGGGCCCCCGATCACCGCTCCCCGGATTCCTGGCGCGGGCGGCAAGGCGGCCGGGCTCCCCGACTTTCCCGTCGGCAGTGTGCTGCGCATCACACGCGGGGACGGTGACGAGTATTACGCCGTCCTGAGCACCGGGGTCCAGCGCGTCGGACAGGTCGCTGCGGATCTGTTGCGTTTCAGCGACTCGCGGGGCACCGCCACCATGATCGCGGTTCCGCCAGACGCGATTCGTGGCGCGCAGATCGTCAACACGCTGCCGGTGGGCACCTTCCCCGAACGCGCGCCTACAGACGGCGGCCAGGGCGGCGCCGCTACCACCGTGTGCGCGACATCCGGGGCCGCGTTGCTCACTGCGAACGGCCTACCGCTGCCGGTCGGTCAGGCTCCAGTGGCCCTGTCACAAGCCGACGGTCGGGGTCCTGCGCTCGATGGCGTCTATCTACCGCCTGGCCGAAGTGCCTACGTGCGCGGGAGCGGCGGGGACGGCACCCGCTACCTGGTCACCGACACCGGGGTGCGGTTCGCGATCCATGACAACGACGCCGCGCATGACCTCGGTCTGCACACGGACCCGATCCCGGTGCCATGGCCGATGCTTGCGGCGCTGCCATCCGGGCCGGAGCTGAGCAGGGCGAAGGCGTCAGTCGCCCGCGACGTCGTCGCTGGCGCTCCGTAGCCGACGCTTGGCCGCACCGAAGACCAGGGCGCCCATCAGAGCGATCAAGCACATGATCGTCCCGCGCAACGCGGTGTCCCGCGCACGAGAATTCGTTGGGCTGGGTGGGGGCGCCGCGACCGGCAACGGCGCCGACGGTGGTTTGGCGATACTGCCGGGAGGACTCGAGTCGGTGCTCACCGCGGCAAGGACATCGACTGTCCCGTTGCCGACCAACGGATTCCACCCGGCCGGCGGATGATGCGCCGACGTTTCGATGCGTTGCATCACCTGCCGCGCAGTCAGCGCCGGGAACCGGGCCCGAATCAGCGCCGCGAGTCCGCTGACGACGGGTGCGGCGTAACTGGTTCCGGACAGTGGTGCAGAGCTCAGCGAGGTCACCGCCTCTCCGTTCGCGGCGACGTCGACCCAGGGGCCGGCAAGGGTGAAGGCCGACGGCGCTCCGTCGGCGTTGACCGAACCGACGGTCAGCACGTAGTCGTCGTACCAGGCCGGGCTGACGGCGACCGAGATGGTCTGCCAGGTCGCATCCGGGCGCTGTGGCGGACACTGTCCCCCGCCGGCGGTATTTCCGGCCGCGGCCACGACGACCGCATTCTTGACGTCGACCGCGTAGGCCAGAGCGGCGCCCAGCGCCCGGTCGTCAAGGGCCGACGTCACCGGCGCGCACGCCACCGATGAAATGTTGATGACGGACGCGCCAAGGTCGGCGGCGGTCCGGACCGCTCTCGCCATGGTGTCCACGTCGCCGATCCCCGAGGTCGACGGGTCGGTTGCCGGAGCGAATTTCGAACTGGACTGACGGATGCTGATCAACGTGACGTCGGGCGCCACGCCGCTGAAGCTGTCGGTTTTGGAATTTGTTGCAGCGGCGATGATTCCGGCGACCAGGGTCCCGTGGGCGTCGCAATCCTGGGTGCCGTCACCGGTGAACACATAGTCGCCGCCCGCCACCACATCGGGCAGCCGATGGTGTCGCGAAACGCCGGTGTCGATAACCGCGACTCGTTGGCCTGCGCCGCGGGTGAGCTGCCAGACACGCGGTAAGTCGAGCGCTGCGAGCTGATTCGGGCCTGGTCTCGGGTCCCCCGTCCCCATCGTGCAAACCTCGCGTTGCACCGTTGGCCTCGGCGGCGCCGGCAACGCCGGCTTGGGCAGCAACCTGTCGTCGATTTCCGGCGGCGAAACTGCTTGTGCCGAAGGCGTTCCAAAGCCCGACAGTGCCATCAGCACCGATACCGCCATCAGTCGCGCGGCGCGGGAGGTGCTCAGCTCCACGTCGGATGCAGACTGCGGGCGACGCCGTAGAGGCCGCATAGCCAACAGGTCAGGGGCGCCATCGCGATCAGGAGCACACACTCCGATAGCTCGATGCCCTTTCGCGCCAGGGGGGACAGCGACATCCCAGGAGCGACGAACCCGAGATAGACTGCCCCGGCGACGAGCGACACCGTCGCCGCGACAATCCATGGGCCATGCTCTGGAGCACCGAGCGCGGCAACGCCTAACGTCGTCGCGATAACGGCCACTGCGCTTATGACACCCACCAACGTCCCTTTTCTATCAAGCGAATTGGCGCGCAGCAGCAGGAGCCCGCCGGTGACGCCCGCGAAGGCGATGCAACCGGGCCGCGGTGCGCCCACCAATACAGTGACGATCGCGCCGACGGCCGCTGTGGATGAGAATGCGGCCAACAGACTGGCCAACCAGGCATCAGCACGGAGAGTCTTGGCAACCAAACAGTCTGCCGCTGCATTCTGGTCGGTTGGCTTCGGCGATAATCCGGCCAGGACAACCGCCGCGCGTGCCGCTATCTGAAGCAGGCCAAGCGATACCAGCGTCAAAAGCGGACTCACCACGCGCAACGAAGCACCGGTGATCATACCCGCGAACGCTGCGACACCGGCGACCATGGCGAAGCACGACACTGCGGTCAATGTGGTTGTCCCACAGTCTGATATGTTCATCACCAGCACGGCCGTGACCGCCGCCGCAGCAGTTGCCAGAAGCACATTGGGGAGACCCGGGGTGCCCGGGACCGCCAAAAAACCCGCAATCGCGGCGAACGTCGTAGCGACCAGGCTCAGCGTGAGACCGGCCATCGCGTCACGGTATGCGCGCTGCGCGAGTGCCGCCAGCAGCGTGGCCGCGACCGCGACAAGCGCCACCATTCCTGTCGTAGGAAAGTCACGAACAGTGTTGTCGATGAGGGCATTTCGCGCCAGTGCCAGGCCGCCAATACCGGTCAGGCAGCCGGCCGCCACCGCGGCGGTAAGCCGCATCGCCCGGCGATTCTGGGACGGATTCCAGTTCTGCCCGTCAAGTATCTCCGACACAGCCTCCGCTAGGTCGTCATAGCGCAATGCGGGTGACGGAGTTCCGCACTTGCTCAAGACAAGAACGTCGCCGTCTCGGATATCGCTCTGCGCCAGAGTCGTTGACGAATCCAAAGCGACCGAACCGGGGACCGACAGCCGGTAGCGCGCCATCGGATCGCTGATGCCGTGGGCCTTGAGGGTGTCGACGATTGGCGGGATCAGGGTGGCCACCGGCATTCCCGATGGCAGCGTCAGGTCGACGACGGCAGTGCCGGCATGCACGGACACGCGGCGTAGCCCCGGATCGGACACAGACAACCTCAACCTCTTCAGATTCGGATGATCAAAACGCTAAGCCAATTCCGACACGCCGGTATCCGGTTGTCCACAGGCGAGTTGCGCTCAGTTCTGCCGCTGCTTACCGTCGTCGCACGCTGGGGAGGGGCCGGGATGACTCAGGGATTCGTGCCTGTGGTGCGGCAGGTGCTGCCCGAAGTCGCGACCGCGGACATCATCGTTGCCGCGCCGCCGCAGCTGCCGCACTCGACAACACCCAGCCTGCTGATGCGCGTGCTACCGGTGGGCATGTCCATCGCAACCGTGGGCGTGACGGCGACGACCTTCTTCTCAGGCTCGGCCGTCACTCGCAACCCGGCCTTCCTGGCCTTGCCGATGATGATGCTGGTTTCTTTTGCGCTGACATCGCTCACCCAACGCGGCCGCCGCCATGGTGGCGAGATCGACGCGGGCCGAGCCGACTACCTGGGCTACCTGACGCGTCTGCGCCGTACGGTTGCCGAAACGGCTGCGGCGCAGCGCGCCGCACTCAACTGGAGTCATCCCGACCCTGCGGCGCTATGGACCTTGATCGGCGGCCCGCGGATGTGGGAGCGTCGAGCGACTGACCGCGACTTCTGCCTGGTTCGGGTCGGGCTTGGTACTCAGCCACTTTCGACCAGGTTGTTGGCCCCTGAACTCCACGCCGGAGAGCGGGCGGATCCGGTCACCGTCGCGGCCGCGAATCGCTTCATCCGCACACACGCGACGATCGCGAACGTGCCCGTCACGGTTGACCTGACCGCGAGTACGCCGGTGACCATCGACGGGAATTTGGCCGAAGTGCGCGGACTGCTGCGCGCGATGATCTGCCAGCTGGTCGTGTTGCACTCTCCGGATCAGTTGCGGATTGTCGGCGTGATCGAGGCCCGGAACCGATCACACTGGGATTGGTTGAAGTGGTTGCCGCACAACCAACATCCCGCCGTCAGCGATTCGGCGGGCACTGCCCGCATGGTGTATCAAACCGTGGCGGAGGCAAAGTGCGCACTGACCGGTGCCGGACTGCCGCCGCGCGTGGTGGTGATCGGTGACCTGGAGGGGCGCGGTGACCTTGACAGCGCGGGGATCATCACCGGCGCGATCGTTCTCGAGACCGGGCCGTGCCGCATCGGCTCGCCGTTGACGATCGAGCATGCCGGCGGGGTTCTGGCGTTGACGCACCCCGACCAGATGGATCCGGTAGACGCGTTGATTTGTGCGCGCCGGCTTGCCGCATATCGGGTCGATGCGCGGTGCGACCGAGTTGTCGGACCGGGGTGGCCGGGTCTGGTCGGAATCGACGACATTGCCCAATTCGACCCGATCACGCTGTGGCGCAGCAACGATCAGCGTGCTCGGCTTCGTGTTCCGATCGGAAGCACGATCGATGGCGTGCCGCTCGAGCTGGATATCAAGGAGCCCGCGGAAAACGGCATGGGGCCGCATGGGCTCTGTGTGGGTGCGACCGGCTCGGGCAAGTCGGAGCTGCTGCGCACGGTCGCACTGGGCATGATGGCGCGCAACTCTCCGGAAGTTCTGAACCTGCTCCTCATCGACTTTAAAGGGGGTGCAACGTTTCTCGACCTGGCACGCGCTCCGCACGTTGCCGCGGTGATCACGAATCTCTGTGAGGAAGCGCCACTGGTCGCGCGGATGCAAGACGCGCTAGCCGGTGAGATGAACCGTCGGCAGGAGTTGCTGCGGACGGCAGGGTGCGCGAGCGTCGCGGCATACGAGCAGGCTCGTCGGGCCGGCGCGGGATTGACCGCCCTGCCCGCGCTGTTCATCGTGGTCGACGAGTTCTCCGAACTGCTCAGCCAGCACCCCGGTTTCGCCGACATGTTCGTCGCGATCGGTCGACTCGGGCGGTCCTTGGGCATGCACCTATTGCTCGCCAGTCAGCGACTCGACGAAGGCCGATTGCGCGGGCTGGAAGCCCACCTGTCGTATCGGGTGTGCTTGAAGACTCTGTCCGCCAGCGAATCGCGAATCGTCTTGGGAACGGCCGACGCCTACGAGCTGCCGAACACACCTGGAGCGGGACTGCTGCGTCCCGGCAGCGGTGAGCTGATGCGGTTCCAAACGACATTCGTGTCGGGTCCGCTGTCCGCAGACGGATCGGCTCGTGACACCGGACCGGCACATCTGGAGACGTCGGCGTCGGTTCGGATGTTCACCGCACAGGCCGTGGGATCGATCGCCCGGGTCGCCGATTTGGACAGCTCACCGGCACCCACCATGCTGCGGACGGTGCTGGACCGGCTGTCCGGACACGGGCCGCCCGCACATCGCGTATGGCTACCACCGCTCGGTTCAGCGCCGCCATTGGACAGCTTGTTGCGCGATGCCGAATGGAAACCTCTGACTGTAGTCATCGGAATTGTCGACCGCCCGTTCGAGCAGCGCCGCACTCCGCTCGTGGTCGAGTTGTCCGGGGCCGCGGGAAATGTCGCGATCGTGGGTGCACCGCAATCGGGTAAGTCGACCACACTGCGGACGCTGATCACCGCGTTGGCTCACACTCACGATCCGGGTCAGGTGCAGTTCTACTGTCTGGACTTCGGCGGTGGAACGCTGGCGTCGCTACGCACGTTGCCACATGTCGGCGCGATCGCGACCAGAGCCGAACCCCCGCTCGTCGCGCGCATGATCGCCGAGATCGAATCCATCGTGCGCTCCCGGGAGGTCGCCTGTTGCGAGCACGACACCGATGGCGGCGACCCATTCGGCGATGTCTTTCTCGTCATCGACGGCTGGGCGAACCTGCGCCACGAGTTTGAAGTCGAGGAAGCGATCACCGCTATTGCGGGCCAGGGCCTTTCGTTTGGTGTGCACGTCGTGCTGTCGGCCTCGCGCTGGGCGGAGATCAGGCCGTCGCTCAAGGATCAGATCGGCACGCGCATCGAATTACGGCTGGGCGATCCCGCCGATTCCGAGCTGGACCGAAAACGAGCGCACGAGGTGCCCCGTGACCGGCCGGGCCGCGGTTTGTCCCACGATGGACTGCACATGGTCATTTCGTTGCCGATCGACGTAGACGAGCTGCGATGCGACCATGGTGAGTTAGCCGCCCCGCCGGTACCGCTACTGCCCACGCACGTAGACCACCACGTCGTCGTGGATCAGGCGGGCGACGAATTCAGCGGGCGCATACTCCTTGGTCTCGAGCAGCGTCGACTGCGGCCCGTCGCAGTCGATTTCGTGCGTAATTCGCATCTGCTGATCATCGGGGACAACGAATGCGGAAAGACCGCAACCCTGCGCGCGTTGTGCCGCGAAATTGTTCGGACGAAGACGGCTGCCGAGGCGCAATTACTTCTCGTCGACGTTCGGCGCACCCTGCTCGGCGTTGTGGAGTCGCAACATCTCGCGGGTTATGCCATGTCGCCAACCGCGCTCAGGGCGCTGTGGCCGGACGTGCTCGATCTGCTGCAGTCCCGGATGCCCCCTGCGGACGTGACTCAGGCACAGCTGCGGGCCAGATCCTGGTGGTCCGGCCCCGACGTTTACGTCGTGGTCGACGACTACGACCTGGTCGCCACTCAGGCCGGAAATCCGTTGCTGGGCCTGCTCGAATACTTGCCGCATGCAAGGGATCTGGGATTGCATGTGGTTGTGGCCCGGCGCAGCGGGGGCGCGGCGCGCGGGCTCTTCGAACCATTACTGGCCGGGTTGCGTGAGATCGGCTGCCTGGGGCTGATGATGAGTACGCGCCCGGATGACGGCTCCCTATTGGGTCCGGGACGTCCGGCGCGGTTGCCGCCGGGGCGGGGCGTTTTGGTCACCGCCGGCGGCGACGAACAGGTCGTCCAGGTGGGCTGGAGTCCGGAATCGTGAGCGGCCACCGCGCCGTCATCGCGACAGGCCTGGGCAGAATCAGCCGGTTATGTTGCGGCACAGGAACGGTCGACGACGACATCGCCGAGATTCTGCACGCGGCTCTGGATGCGATTGACGATCAAGTCGCGCTGGTCGACGGGCGGCCGCTCGCCGTCGATTCGTTGTGGCGCGGCGGGTTGCGGTCGTTGCACTGCGGGAACCTGGACGCGCAGAAGGCAATTCAGGTGGTACACCCGTCGTGGTGGCCGTCGTCGCGGGTCGACGTAGTCGCCGCGGCCGCGGCGGCCCTGTCCGACGACGTGCAGGTACGCCCGCGGTCGTGGTTGCTCAGGCAGGCAACGGGTCAGCAAGCAGCGGTGGTGGTGGAGATTGCTGAGCGGTTGGTAGCGATCGCAGCTGACGATGTCGTGGCCGTAGCGCGCGGGGTAGAGCACCATTGTGCGGCCGAGCAGATCACCCGCCTTGTCGCCGAAATGACCGAGGGGAAAGCGGCCACCGTGCTGATCGATGTGCCCGCAGCGGTTTCCGGGGCGCAGGCGCTTGCGACGGTGATCGCGGCCGGTCTGCGCCGAAGTGGCCAAAAAGTGGTGGAGGTCGACTGGGCCCGGCTGTTGCGGCTGACGGGGTCGGGGACCTTCAGCGCTCAGGACGAGGTGCTGCGGCCGCAGTCGGATGTCGATGGCCACCGAGTGCGATCACGCCGACCGATGTTTGCCGGTTTTGCCGTTGCCGCTGCCGTGTTCGCCACGACAATGCCGGCGATCACGGCCGGTCGGCATCGCGACGTCGCGCCGACGAATGCGGCGCCGACGACATATCTGGTGGAAGGCCGGGTTGCGCTGACGGTTCCGGCGCAGTGGCCGACACAGCGCGTGGTCGCCGGGCCCGGTTCGGCCCGGGTGCAGGTTTCGTCGCCGTCAGATCCCGAAGTGGCGCTGCACGTCACACAGTCGCCGATTCCCGTGGAGACGCTCAGTGCCACCGCCGACCGGTTGAGGCGCGCGATCGATACCGAACCCGCCGGTGTGTTTGTCGACTTCGACCCGGCCGGGTTTACCGCCGGTCGGCCGGCGGTGACCTATCGAGAAGTACGCCCCACCCACCACGTGCGCTGGACGGTGCTGGTTGATGGATCGGTTCGGATCAGTGTCGGATGCCAGAGCCGGCCGGGCGGCGAGGATGCCGTTCGCGATGTGTGCGCGCAGGCGGTGCGGTCTGCCCACGCGATCGGATGAGTCTCCGAGACGAGCCGCGGAAATCGGATGGAACCGAATCGGGGCTGGCGCGGTCGTACTTGGTATCAGAAGGGAAGGAGAAGGGTGACTACACCACCGGGTGCGAACACGCTGAGCGCCGACTTTGACCTGATGCGCTCGGTCGCGGGCACGACCGACGCCCGCAACGAAGAGATCCGGGCGCTGCTGCAGGCATTCATCGGACGCATGAGCAGCGTGCCCCCGTCGGTGTGGGGCGGGCTGGCGGCTGCCCGGTTCAAGGATGTGGTGGACCGCTGGAATGCCGAGTCGCTGCGGCTCTACCACGTGCTGCACGCGATCGCCGACACCATCCGGCACAACGAGGCCACGCTGCAAGACGCCGGCCAGAACCATGCACACCACATCGGCGTTGCCGGCGCAGAACTGTGAGAGGACGTTCCCCGTGGACCCAGTGCTTTCCTACAACTTCGGCGAAATCGAGCACTCGGTGCGCCAGGAGATCCACTCCACCTCGGCTCGTCTCAATGCCGCGCTTGATGAGCTGAGGTCGCAAATCGCCCCGCTGCAGCAGCTCTGGACCCGCGAAGCGGCGGCGGCCTACCAGGCTGAGCAGCTCAAATGGCACCAGGCCGCCACCGCGCTGAACGAGATCCTGGTCGACCTGGGCAACGCGGTGCGCGATGGCGCGGATGAGGTGGCTAGCGCCGATCGCCGGGCCGCCGGCGTCTGGGCAAGGTAGCGGAAATTATGAGCCACTGTGTGGTCCCGGCGGAAAGGAGAGCCGTCGGGACCGCACAGTCATTTTTGGATTAGTCTCGATCAACGTTAGTAACGTATGGCGTTAGCATCAGGCGTTGGTCCGATCGTTCAGCGGCGGCGATACCAGAAGATCTGGGAGCTGCTTTGTCCGAAGGGGAGGGGCGCGACGGCCGATTTCGCACCTACTCACCCCGGCGCGATCCTCGCCGAGGAGTTCCTCGGACCACTGGGCATTACCCCCTACCGTCTCGCCAAAGAGATCCGGGTATCGCAGACGCGTGTGGGTGAGATTCTTGCCGGCAAGCGCCGGATTAGCGCCGACACCGGGCTGCGGCTCTCGCGGGCACTGGGGCTGAGCGACATGTTCTGGATCAACCTGCAGGCACGCTACGACGCCGACCGGGTTCGCCTCGAAAAGGGCGACGAGCTGGCGCACATCAACCGCCTGGTTGCTAGCGGCTCGTAGTCATTTTGACCTGCGGGGATGTGGGTCGGTAAGCTGCTCCGTTGGCGTGCGGTACGCCGGGGACTCGGGTCAATGTCGGTCGCCGAGACCAAACCCCACCGTGGAACGCCTGACCGGCCCCCGGCTCGAACCGGGATCCACCCGAGAGAAGAGAAGGTAAGCGCTGTGCCCACCTACGCGCCAAAGGCGGGTGACACCACGAGGTCGTGGTACGTCATCGACGCCACGGACGTAGTGCTTGGCCGCCTTGCCGTCGCGGCAGCCACCCTGTTGCGCGGCAAGCACAAGCCGACGTTCGCCCCCAATGTCGATGGCGGCGATTACGTCATCGTCATCAACGCCGAAAAGGTCGCCCTCAGCGGCGACAAACTGCAGAGCAAGCTGGCCTACCGCCACTCGGGCTATCCCGGCGGTCTGCGCAGCCGCACGATCGGCGAGCTGCTGGAAAAGCACCCCACCCGCGTCGTCGAGAACGCGATCGTCGGCATGCTTCCGCACAACAAGCTCAGCAGTCAGATCCAGCGCAAACTCCACGTCTACGCCGGCCCGCAGCACCCCCACGCCGCGCAGCAGCCGGCTCCGTTCGAGATCAAGCAGGTGGCCCAGTGACCGAGACCAACGAGGCAGCACCCGAGGAAACGGCCGAAGTGGTGATCGAGGTGATCACCGAGGAGACCCCGGCCGAGACCGCCGCGGAGGCTCCCGCGGCCCAGCCCAGCGAGCCGATCGTGCTCGAGCGGCCCATCCAGACCGTCGGCCGCCGCAAGGAGGCCGTGGTGCGGGTGCGCCTGGTGCCCGGCACCGGCAAGTTCGACCTCAACGGCCGCAGCCTGGAGGCCTACTTCCCGAACAAGGTGCACCAGCAGCTGATCAAGGCCCCGCTGGTCACCGTCGATCGGGTGGAAACCTTCGACGTCTACGCCCTGCTGCACGGCGGTGGCCCGTCGGGGCAGGCCGGCGCGCTGCGTCTGGGCATCGCCCGGGCACTGATCCTGGTCCAGCCCGAGGACCGGCCGCCGCTGAAGAAGGCCGGCTTCCTCACCCGTGACCCGCGTGCCACCGAGCGCAAGAAGTACGGCCTCAAGAAGGCCCGTAAGGCACCTCAGTACAGCAAGCGCTGATCGGCGATCACTTTCTGGCCGCAACCGCGCATCTTGTGCGTCTTTGTTCCGCCGTCTTCGGCGTGTCGTCGCACAAACGTGCGCGGTTGCGGTCACAAAAGAAAGTGCACTTTGTGCGCACAACGTCACTGTGAGAGGTTTGTCCGATGGCTCGACTATTCGGCACCGACGGTGTACGCGGAGTCGCCAATCATGAACTGACCCCTGAGCTGGCACTATCGCTGGGCTCAGCGGCCGCACGGCGCCTGGCGGCTCCGGGAAAACCGGGCCGGCACGTCGCCGTGATCGGCCGCGATCCGCGGGCCAGCGGCGAAATGCTGGAAGCCGCGGTAATCGCCGGCCTGACCAGCCAGGGTATCGACGCGCTGCGGGTCGGGATCCTGCCCACCCCCGCGGTGGCCTACCTGACCGGCGCCTATGACGCCGACTTCGGCGTGATGATCTCGGCGTCGCACAACCCGATGCCCGACAACGGCATCAAGATCTTCGGCCCCGGCGGCCGCAAGCTGGACGACGAGACTGAGGACCAGATCGAGCGACTGGTCGCGGCGGGACCCGCATCGCGCCCGGTCGGCGCCGGACTCGGCCGTGTCATCGACGCCGAAGACGCCGCCGATCGCTACCTGCGCCATGTGAGCAAGGCCAGCACACTGCCGCTCGACGGCCTGACCGTGGTCGTCGACTGCGCCAATGGCGCGGCATCCTCGGCTGCGCCCCGCGCCTACCGCGCCGCCGGCGCCCGGGTCATCGCGATCAACGCCGAGCCCAACGGGCTCAACATCAACGACCGCTGCGGATCGACCCACCTGCACTCGTTGCGGTCCGCGGTGCTCGCGAACGGTGCCGACCTGGGCCTGGCGCACGACGGGGACGCCGACCGGTGCCTCGCGCTGGACGCTACGGGCGAACTGATCGACGGCGACGCCATCATGGTCGTGCTGGCGCTCGCGATGCAAGAAGCCGGCGAACTGGCGTCCAACACGTTGGTCACCACGGTGATGAGCAACCTCGGGCTGCACCAGGCGATGCGCACCGCGGGCGTCACGGTCCGCACCACCGGGGTCGGCGACCGCTACGTTTTGGAGGAGCTGCGGTCCGGCGAATTCAGCCTGGGCGGCGAGCAATCCGGCCACATCGTGATGCCCGCGCTGGGCTCCACCGGCGACGGCATCGTCACCGGGCTGCGCCTGATGACCCGCATGGTGCAGACGGGCTCGTCGCTGGCCGAGCTCGCCGCGCCGATGCAGTCGTTCCCGCAGGTGCTGATCAACGTCGACGTCGCCGACAAGGCCACCGCGGCCGCCGCGCCCTCGGTGCGCAGCGCGGTCGCCGAGGCCGAGGCCGAACTCGGGAACACCGGTCGAATCCTGTTGCGCCCCTCGGGAACCGAGCCGATGATCCGGGTTATGGTGGAAGCGCCCGAAGAGGACGTTGCTCAGCGGGTGGCCACTCGCGTCGCCGAAGCGGTCAGCGCCGCACGCTAATCCTCTTGGAACCCCGACGCGCAGTCGGGCGTCGGATTAGGCATGGGAATACGAGACGCCACTTTCGACCGCACCGTAATCGACGTCGCGGCGGTGCATCGAGTTGCCGATCAACTGCGGGCCGCCGCCGACGTGATCGACAGCGCCGTCTGTGATCACCTGGCGGCGTTGGCTTTTAGCGGAGCAACGGCCGGTCGGGCGTACACCGCGCGCGGCGACGCGTTGCGGGCCGAGCTGGAGCGGCTGGTGGCGCAACTGTCGCAATGGTCGCGGGCATCGGTCGCGATCGCGGTCGCGCTGCGGTCCGGCGCGCAGCGCTATGCCGACGCCGAACGGTATGCCGCGGCGCGAATCGCCTGACCGTGGCCGACCGATTGGACGTCGCGCAGCGCCTCGTCGAGGGCCGCGTCGCGATCGAGCACACCCAGGCCTACGTACGAGCTTGCCAGACAACGGGTTACGAGCATCCGGATCTGACGTCGCACCCGTCGCAGATCCGCGACTGGCTCGACAGCGAAGACGGCCTTGAGCTTCATGTTCTGGACCGCGACTGCGCGCAACTGCGGGCCGCCGGCGCCGCAGCCGGGGAAGGCTTACGGATCCAGCAAGACCAGGTTGCCGAGCTGACAGCGGCATGGGTGGGGGCAGGAAGCGATGCCGCTATTGCTTTCTTGCAACGCCATTGCGATACCGCCAGCATGGTTGCCACCGAGGTACGGGCCGCCGCGCAGCGATGCGAATCGCTCCGCGACAATCTCTGGTACTTGCTCGACTCAAAGGTGGGGACCGCCATCGCGATCGACGATCGCAGCCAGGCACAGCGATCGGTCTGGCTGGCCGCCGCGGCGGTTGTGACGGCGGGGTCAGGAGAGCGATCGACGGCCGAACAGGTCGTCTATGGCCAGATACAACCCTACGTGGACAGCGACATTCGCAACGACTGGTTGAACGCCATGCGCTCCTCGGCCGCCGCGTTCGGCACCGCCTACGACATGGTGAACGACCGGTTGGCCGCCGCGCCGTCGGCATACTTCGAAGTGCCCGGCGACCTCGGTCCCGGCTTTGCACCGTCCCCGCCTTCGCCGGCACTTCCGACTGCTCCGCCGATTGCCCCGGTGTCGCCGCCTCCGGCAGTGACGGCACCGGCCGCTGTGCTTCCCGGCGTCCCCGCGGATCCGGCGCCCGCGCCGACAGCTTCCGCGCCCGCCGCGACTCCGACACCGCTGGCGGACATGGGCGCCGGGCTGGGTGATGCTTCGGCCCTCCCAACAGGTGCCGGCGGACTCGGCGATCTCGGTGGGGGAGCCGGCGGTCTGGGTGGGCTCGGCGGCCTGGCCGGCCGAATTGTCGATGCCATGAGTGGCCTGCTGGGTTCGGCGACAGACGGTCTTGGCGGTTCGGCCGGGCTTGACGATCCGGTCGGCGAGGACCCCTTCGGCGAGGATCCGTTCCAGCCCGACGACAAGCATCACGACGATGACGAAGACCGCGAGGATGCCGAGGCCGAAAAGGCTGCTGGGCCAGACGAAGCCGTGAATGCTCAACCGTCCAACGATTCGCCGCCCGCTGACACGCCGCCACTACCGGTCGACAACCCACCGTCGGCTGGCGTGCCTGCCCCGGCAGCCACGCCTGTTCCCGCGGCCGCGCCGGCGCCCTCGCCGCCGACGGATGGATCAACGCCGTGTGAGATTGCCGCAGACCAGGTTCCGCAGGCTGGGCAGTGACGTCTCAGGCGCCGCGCAGCTCGAGTACTTCTTCGACGAAGCGCACGACCTCTTTAGGGTCGCTCGCCGCGGGGCTCACCAACAGAGTCGTCACACCGGCCTCGGCGAACGCGGCGATGCGTTCGGCGACGAAACCGCGTGGGCCGATAAGTGACATCCCACGCACCAGCTCGTCGGGCACCAGGTCGATGGCGGCACGCTTTTGGCCGGACAGGTACAACTCTTGGATCTTGTCCGCGATTTCTCCGTAGCCGTAGCGCGTCGCCAGGTTGTGGTAGAAGTTGCGGCCCTTGGCGCCCATGCCACCGATGTAGAGAGCCAGCTGCGGCTTGACCCAGGACAGCCGCTCCTCGACGTTGTCGCCGATGGCCGTCGACGCGTGCACCATGATGTCCAGCGACCCCAAAGCCGGATCTCGTTTGGCGGCGCCGGCGGCCAGCGCTTCGCCCCAGACGGACTCGGCCTTCTCCGGCAGGTAGAAGACCGGCTGCCAGCCCTCGGCGATCTCGGCGGTGAGCTCGACGTTCTTCGGGCCCAGCGCGGCGATCGTGATCGGGATACGTTCGCGCACAGGATGATTGATGAGCTGCAGCGGCTTCCCCAAGCCCGTTCCGCGGTCCGCCGGCAGTGGCAGTTGGTAGTACTTGCCGTCATATTGCACCCGTTCGCGGCGCCACACCTGCCGGCAGATCTCCACGATCTCGCGGGTGCGACCGATCGGGGCGTCGAACTCCACGCCGTGGAAGCCCTCCATCACCTGGGGCCCGGACGTGCCGATCCCCAGGCGGAAGCGGCCGTCGGACACGAAGTCCAGACCCGCGGCCGTCATCGCCAGCAGCGACGGCGTGCGGATGTAGATGGGCAATACCCCGGAGGCCAGTTCGATGTTGTTTGTCTTGGCGGCCAGGTACCCGAGTTGGCTGACGGCGTCGAACGAATACGCCTCGGCAACCACGGCAATGTCGATGCCGGCCTTCTCGAGTTCGACGATGCGGTCGACGGCCTCGTGGAAGCCGCCCGAATAGTCCAGAGCGATTCCGATTCGCATGAACGACACTTAATCACGCCGCCGAGGGAGCCCGGTGACGGGGCGGTCAAGAACACGGCATGGCCGCCGGGCGCGCGTTACTTCAGCAGCGCGACGATCTTTTCCTCGAGGGCGACCGGCTCCGCTTCCGGATCGAGTTGAGCTGTCTTGGGCAACACCACATCTGGATCGGCGAAGTCACGGTAGGTCTTGTCGCCGGCCAGGGTGGCGAGCAGATATCCCGTCAGCAGGGTTCGCACCGACCGCTGGGTGCGGCGGTGGGGACCGGACAGCCCGAACACCGGCGCCAGCCGCCGGCCTTCGCTCAACCCGCCGGGTTCGGCTTTGCTGACGATGCGTAGCGTGGCCGAACTCCACGCGCTGGATAACGCCAGCGCGTTGGCGTTCAACGTCTTTGGATCTCCCGGTGCGGTCAAGATCAAGCCGGGAACTTTCAGTGACGCGGCCGCCTGCTCGGCCGGGGGAGTCGTGACGGTCGGGAACAATGCGACCGCGGCCGCCAGGGTGTTCGGCATTCCGGCCGCGGCGAACACCGCCGCCGAGGCTCCGAAACCGTGGCCCACCACCCCGAGCTTGGTGGGGTGCACGCTGATGTTGCCCGGTCCGAGACGCACGCCGGCCACGATGTCGAGCGCGGTGCCGAGATCGGAGGCCGAATTGAGCACCGAAGGCGCCAGCCCCCGTTCGGTGTCGGGAGCGCCGGCCACGATGCCCCACGACGCGAGATGCTCGAGCAGGCCGCGATAGCGGGCGGTCCCGGTGAGCCAGTCGTGGCCGAAGGCGATTCCGGGGAGATTCAGGCCGGACTCGGGGGTGTAGACCACTCCTGGCAAACCGGCAAAAGCCAGGTCACCACGCAGAACCCGGTGCGGGCCAGGGCGGCTGAGGGCGGCGTAGAGCTTGCGGATGCGGGCCACCCGTTGACGTTAGCGGGGATGGGTCCAGTGAGTCCACGTGACACCGTCCCAGTACCGCTGCCCCGGCCCACCCGGATTGGGATACCACCCCGGCGGCGGCCCGGCCGGGCGGGGAGGCGCGACGGCCGGGCTGGGTGGGACGGCCGGGACGGCGGGAGCGTAGGGGGTCCCGGAGTAGGGCGCCGGCGCTTGCTTGGCCAGGGCGCGCACTCGGCGGATCGCCCCGTAGTTGCAGATCAGCGCGATCGGGTTCATCAGGAACAGCGACACCAGGCCCCACCAGCCGGCGAGCAGACAATGCAGCTGCGCCTTGCGGTATGCCTGCTCACACTGCTCGAGCGTGCCGGTGAAGGTGTAGCCGCGCTGGAGCCAAATGACGACCGCGCCGGTGTGCTCGCGGAGCTTGACGGAGAAGCGGCGGTGCGGGTCGGTCAAAACAGGCCTTTCGCGCAGGTGGGCGGCCCAACGATACCGTCAGGCCGACGAGCGTGACGCCGTTTCGGCACGCGGCCGGCGTCGCGGGGAGGGGCCCGGCCGCACGGCTGCATTATTCTGGTCAGAATGTGCGGAATCGTCGGCTACGTCGGGCAGGGCCCTGCCTGCCAGGTCGTTATGGACGCACTTCGTCGCATGGAGTACCGCGGCTACGACTCGTCGGGCATCGCACTCGTCGACGGCACGGGCAGACTCATCGTTCGCCGTCGCGCCGGCCGCCTGGAAAACCTGGACCGGGCGGTGGCCGAAATGCCGGCGGAGGACCTCGGCGGCACCACCGGTCTGGGCCACACCCGCTGGGCCACCCACGGTCGCCCCACTGATCGCAACGCCCATCCGCACCGCGACGCCGCCGGCAAAATCGCCGTCGTCCACAACGGCATCATCGAGAACTTCGCGACCCTGCGTCGAGAGCTGGAAGCGGCCGGCGTCGAGTTTGCCAGTGATACCGACACCGAGGTCGCCGTGCACCTGGTCGCCCAGGCGTATCACCATGGCGAGACGGCCGGTGACTTCACCGAATCCGTGCTGTCCGTGCTGCGTCGGCTCGAGGGCCACTTCACTCTGGTGTTCGCCAACGCCGACGAGCCCGGCACCATCGTGGCTGCCCGGCGGTCGACGCCGCTGGTGGTCGGCGTCGGCGACGGCGAGATGTTCGTCGGGTCCGACGTCGCCGCCTTCATCCCGCACACCCGCAACGCCGTCGAACTCGGCCAGGACCAATGTGTGGTGCTCACCGCCGACGGCTACCGGATCACCGACTTCGACGGCAACGAGGACGTCGAATATCGCGAGTTCCACATTGATTGGGACCTGGCCGCCGCGGAGAAGGGTGGCTACGAGTACTTCATGCTCAAGGAGATCGCCGAGCAACCCGTTGCGGTAGCCGACACTCTGCTCGGCCATTTCGTGGACGGCCGCATCGTGCTCGACGAGCAACGGCTGTCCGATCAGGAACTGCGCGAGGTCGACAAGGTATTCGTGGTCGCGTGCGGCACGGCGTATCACTCGGGGCTGTTGGCCAAATATGCGATCGAGCACTGGACGCGACTGCCGGTGGAAGTCGAGCTGGCCAGCGAATTCCGCTACAGAGACCCGGTTTTGGACCGCAGCACACTGGTGGTGGCCATATCGCAGTCCGGGGAAACCGCGGACACCCTGGAAGCGGTGCGGCACGCCAAGGCGCAGAAAGCCAAGGTGCTCGCGATCTGCAACACCAACGGTTCGCAGATCCCGCGCGAGTGCGATGCGGTGCTCTACACCCGCGCCGGGCCGGAAATCGGGGTGGCTTCGACGAAGACGTTCCTGGCCCAGATCACCGCTAACTACCTCGTCGGTCTGGCGCTGGCGCAGGCTCGCGGCACCAAGTACCCCGACGAGGTCGAGCGCGAATACCGTGAGCTGGAAGCGATGCCGGCTTTGGTGTCGCGGGTGCTCGCGACGATCGAACCGGTTGTCGCCCTGGCTCATCGGTTCGCCCAATCCTCGACCGTGCTGTTCCTGGGGCGCCATGTGGGCTATCCGGTCGCGCTAGAGGGCGCGCTGAAACTCAAAGAGCTGGCCTACATGCACGCCGAGGGATTCGCCGCCGGTGAGCTCAAGCACGGCCCGATCGCACTGATCGAAGACAACCTGCCGGTCATCGTCGTCATGCCGTCGCCCAAGGGTTCGGCTACGCTACACGCCAAGCTGATGTCCAACATTCGAGAAATTCAGACCCGCGGCGCGGTGACGATCGTTATCGCCGAAGAGGGTGATGACACCGTACGACCCTACGCTGACCACTTGATCGAAATTCCTTCGGTATCAACCCTTTTGCAGCCGTTGCTGTCGACCATCCCGCTTCAGGTGTTCGCCGCGTCGGTTGCCCAGGCCCGAGGTTACGACGTTGACAAACCACGCAACCTGGCCAAATCGGTCACGGTGGAATAGTCGACGCCTGAGGTTCGGCGTCGGCGGCATCGCACTCTTGGTCATCGCCTATATCGGCTCGATTCTGTTGTACGTCAACAGCGGTATGGGCCACCCCCACGTAGTGGTGCACGATCCGTCGGCGAGCGACGGAACCAGGATGATCACCGATGTCGAAGAGATTCAATCGGACAACAGCGTCCTGGTTGCCAACATCAGCGTGCTGCCCGGACCCGGTCTGTTGGACCCGACTACCCACGCGCTCAAGGACGACCTGAACATCGTCGCCGCCTCCACGGTGACAGCCAGCAGGCAGACCTGGCCAAAAGGCACGTTGCCCAGCGTGTTTCGGGTGTCGCTGGTCCTGACCGGCGAAGTCGCGGATTGGCCGTTCGACGAATACCATTCGGGGCCCGTCGTCGCTCAGCTGTCGTCCGGTTCCGGGCACACACCGGTGCCCGCGACGGTGACCTTGGTCGACCGTCTGCTCGGCTGGAAGGTGGACGTGACTCGCGTCAACGAAGCCGACCCCACCGGCCCGTACCGGGTGGATCTGTACCGGTCGCCGAGCACCGTGGCATTCGGTGTCGCCGTCCTGTGTGTCCTCATCGGGCTCGCCGGGCTGGGGTTGTTCGTCGCCATCCAGACGGCGCGCGACCGGCGAAAGTTCCAACCGCCGATGACGACGTGGTACGCGGCGATGCTGTTCGCGGTGATGCCGCTGCGCAACGCGCTGCCCGACGCGCCTCCGTTCGGAAGCTGGATCGACGTCACGATCGTGCTGTGGGTGATCATCCTGTTGGGGATCGCGATGGGGCTCTACATCTCTTGTTGGTGGCGGCATCTGCGGCCCGAAGCCGACGAGCTGCCCGCGCCCGTCACCGTCGAGTAGCCCCGCGCGGCACGGCTTCTTACAATCCTGACTGCAGCGCATTCCAGGCAGCTCGTTGGGTGGGGAGGCATCGTGAGATGGGCCATCACCGGTGCCGTCGTTCTCGTTGGGGCGTATGCCATCACGATTGCGCTGTATGCCAGCACCGGTCTGGGCCGTCCTGACCGAATCACCGATGTTCGCCCCACCGCCGACGGAACGACGGTGACCATCGATGTGGAAGAGCTGCATTCGGTGAAGGGCACAGTGGTGGCCAACCTCACCGTGACACCCGGGAAAGGGTTGCTGGACCCGATAACTCACACCCTCAAAGACGACCTCAGCGTCGCGGTCGCCTCCGAAGTCACGACCAAGCAGAACTGGGCGAAGGGCATGGTGCCGGGCGTACTTCCCGTCGCGCTGGCAATTTATGGCGATCCTTCCGAATGGCCCTTCGACAGTTACCGTTCCGAGGAAATCATCGTCGAACTGTTGCGCGGTCCCGCCCAACTGCCGGAACGGGTTCCGGTGACTTTCGTCGACCGTCTTCCCGGCTGGACCATTACCGTTCCGGTGGGCAACGCCACGGATGCGCGATACCGATTGGAGTTCCAACGGTCGCCGAGCACCGCGGCGTTCGCTTCCGTGATGGTCGCTGCCATGATCGTGATCGCGGTGCTGGGTCTTTTCGTGGCATTTCAGACGGTACGCGACCGAGCAAGATTCAACTCGGTGATGATTCCCTGGTACGCCGCGATACTGTTCGCGGTGGTGCCCCTGCGAAACGCGCTCCCAGATTCACCACCCATCGGATTCTGGATCGACATCACGGTCGTGCTGTGGGTGATCGTCGTGCTGGTCGCCTCGATGGCGCTCTACATCTTCTGCTGGTGGCGCCACGAGAAGGAGCACGCGCACCAGCCGCACTAGTTCCCGGCAGTTTCGCGTCGCGCGGGGTGGCGGCACCCTAGACGCGAACCCGAAAAGCCGGCATAAGTTTGCCGAACCCGCCAGCCATGCGAAGGTTGACGCCGTGGCGGATGTGTCGGTCGGGGTGCGACTACGGAGCTTGGCGCTCGCGGTCTGGCATTTCGTCAGCGGCGCGCCGTTAACCTACGGCTGGCTATTCGCACTGCTGATCACGACGATCATCCAACACCAACTCCCGGGGCGGCAATTGCGCTCGGTGTTGCTGCACCGCTCCACCAACATTCACGAGCTGGGAACCGATCCGCTCAATGTGCTGTTTTCCAGCCTGCTGTGGCTCGACGGCAAAAGCCTGGAGCCCTATCTGTTGCTCTTCACCCTGTTTCTCGCCCCGGCCGAACACTGGCTCGGTCAGCTGAATTGGCTCACCGTGGGATTGACCAGCCACATCCTTTCGACCTATATCAGCGAAGGCATCCTGTACTACGCGATCCAGGAACACGACGCGTCGGAACGGCTGGTGCTCTCGCGCGATATCGGAGTCAGTTATTTCCTCGTCGGCATCATGGCCGTGCTGACCTATCGCATCGCGCGGCCATGGCGCTGGCTGTATCTCGGCGTGCTGCTGATCATCTTCGGCTTTCCGCTGCTCACGATGACCCGCCACGGGCTGAACTTCACCGCGATAGGTCACTTCACCTCGATTCTGATCGGGCTCTGCTTTTATCCGATGGCCCGGGCGACACACGGCCGCCCATGGAGTCCGGCACGCGCCAGAGCCGCGTTCCGGCGATACCGTTCCCGCGGGGAGCCGCTGTGACGGCCGGCTGATTTGCTGTCGTGACCGCGATCTGCGTTTAACGCCACGGTAATTGCGAGCCCATAGCGTGGCGGAATGAGACGTGTGCCGCGGCGGACGCTCGGTGCCGAAGAGGAGTTCCACCTTGTCGACCTGAAGACAAGGCGACTCACGGCGCGCGCACCCGAGCTGCTGGCCGAGCTGACCGAGGACTACGTTGCCGAGCTGCAGCGGTGTGTGGTCGAGACAAATACCCAAGTGGTCGACTCGCTCGGTGGGCTACGCGAGCAACTCGTCCGCCAGCGCAAGGTCCTGGTCGAGGCCGCCACCGAATTGGGCATGGGGGTCGTTGCCGCCGGGGCGGTGCCGCTGGCGGTACCGGCCGAAATGCGGGTGACCAAGACGCCGCGCTACCGGCAAATGCTCGCTGATTATCAACTGCTGGCTCGAGAACAGCTGATCTGCGGCACACAGGTACACGTGGGTGTCGCCGATCGCGACGAAGCGGTCGAGATCGCCCACCGGGTGGCCGCCTACCTACCGACTCTGCTCGCTTTGTCGGCCAGCTCGCCTTTTGCGTCGGACGGGTCCGACACCGGCTACGCGAGCATGCGCACCCTGGTCTGGCAACGCTGGCCGACGACCGGGCCGGCCGCGCCGGTGCACTCGGCCGCAGAATACGACCAACTGGTCGCCGACCTGGTCGCCAGCGGGGTCATCTCCGACGTCGGGATGGTTTATTTCGATGTCCGACCGGCGAACTCCGTGCCTACCCTCGAACTGCGAGTGTGCGACAGCTGCCCGTCGGTGGACACCGTCGTGTTGATCGCCGGAATGTTCAGGGCTCTGGTCGACCGCGAGGCCGACGCCGTGCACGCGGGCACTCCGGCGACGGTCCTCTCCCCGGCACTGGCCAGGGCCGCGCTGTGGCGAGCTGCCCGGTCGGGGTTGGAGGGTCAGCTGGTCGACGTGCGAGGGCCGGCCAGCCGCCCCGCATCAGACGTCGTCGGCGAGCTGGTCGACGCGTTGCGCGCACAACTGGAACAAAGCGGCGATTGGGAAACCGTCAGCGAGTTGAGTCGTCAAGCGTTGGTCGTGGGCAGCTCGTCTGCCCGGCAACGGCGGGCGCTGCGCCGTCGCGGGCGTCTCACCGATGTGGTCGACCAGCTGATCGTCGAAACGGCCGCCCGCGGTCCGACGTTGATGATCGTCAGTGACGACCCGACGCTGCTGTACGGCTATCAGCCCGGCAACAAGCCGGCGGTCATAGTCCCAGATGAGCGGCTCGACGACGGCTACGACGAGGCTGTCGACGCCCAAGGCCGGCCGCGACAGCACTATCGGGCGATCCTCGAGGCCATCGCCGGGCTCGGGGCGGCGGCGCTGCGGTCCCGGGAATCGGACATCGAGCAGGAGCAGCGCGCCGACAACGTCACCTTCCGCGTTACCGGTCAAAGCCGTGCCCAACTCCTGCCGCTTGACCTGGTACCGCGCATGGTCGCCGCGGACGAGTGGGCGCGGCTGTCCGACGGCCTGGCTCAGCGGGCGCGCGCACTGGACGCGTTCCTCCGCGACATCTACTCGAAGCAGGCGATCGTGGGCGACGGCATCATCGGTCCGCAGGTCCTCGACCGGGCCCCCGGCTTCCGGTCGACGGGCCGCCCGGCAGGTAACACGGTGCGGGCGCACGTGAGCGGCACCGACATCGTGTGCGACCGCGCCGGCAATTGGATGGTGCTGGAAGACAATCTGCGGGTGCCGTCGGGCGTGGCATACGCGGTCGTCAGCCACCGGTTGCTGCGCAAGCACCTCCCCGAGCTGCAGCCGCCCGCAGCGATCGAGGACGCCGGCCAGGCTCCTGCGATGCTGCTCGAAACCCTGCGCGCGGCCGCACCGGCGCACGCGTCCGACAACCCTGCCGTGGTGATCCTGTCCGCCGGCTGGACGGACTCCGCATGGTTCGAGCACACCTTTCTGGCTGAGGAAATGGGTACTTCGCTGGTGCAGCCGTCGGACCTGGCGGTGCGCGACGGAAAGCTGGTGCAGCACATCGGTTCCAGCATCCGTCCTATCGACGTTGTCTATGCGCGGATGGACGAGGACATGCTGTTGTCGTCCACCGGACACGACGGTGCGCCACTGCGGCCGGGCCTGCTTGGTGCCATCACCGACGGCAATCTCACCATCGCGAATGCACTGGCCAATGGAGTGGCCGACGACAAGGCGATCTACGCCTACGTCCCGGCCATGATCGAGTACTACCTGGGCGAGAAACCCAAGCTCGCCCAGGTGCCGACCTGGATCTGCGCTGAGCGCGAACAACGTGACTACGTATTAGCCAACCTCGGCGACCTGGTGGTGAAACCGATCGACGGTTTGGGGGGCAGCGGGGTGCTGATCGGGCCCGAAGCCAGCGAGTCCGCACTGGAGGTGCGCCGACGAGAACTGGAGATCCAACCCGAGCGGTTCATCGCCCAAGAGACGATCAACCTGTCCACCCATCCCACCTTCGACGGCGACGGCCTATACCCTCATCACGTCGACCTGCGGGCGTTCGTCCATCTTCGGGCCGGCGGGAACGGTTCAGTGTCGACGCACGTGATGCCGGTGGCGTTGACGCGAGTAGCGAGCCGCGGATCGCGAATCGTCAACTCGTCGTCCGGCGGGGGCAGCAAGGACACCTGGATTCTCAGCGGACCACGGAACGGAAGCCGGTGACATGTGCGGTATCTGCGGTGAGATCCGCTGGGATGGGCACGCGGCGGACGTCGGGGCCGTCGCTCGAATGACCGGCGCGATGACATCGCGCGGACCGGACGCCGACGGGGTGGTTGCTCAGGGACCCGTGGCTCTCGGGCACCGGCGCCTGTCGATCATCGACTTGTCCGCCCGCGGCGCCCAGCCGATGGTTGACCCCGATCTCGGGTTGACGTTGGTGTTCAACGGCTGCATCTACAACTACCAGGATCTGCGCAAGCGACTGCAAGCCGACGGGTACCGATTCTTCTCCACCTCCGACAGCGAGGTCGTGATCAAGGCGTTCCACAAGTGGGGCGAGCGCTGCGTCGAGCAGTTCAAGGGGATGTTCGCATTTGCCATCGTCGACCGGGACTCCGGGGTGGTGACGCTGGCGCGCGACCGGCTCGGCATCAAGCCGCTCTATATCGCGTCGTCGCCCGGCCGGCTGCGGTTCGCATCCTCGGTGCGGGCGCTGCTCGACGCCGGCGGCGTGGATACCGAGTTGGACCGCGAAGCGCTACACCACTACATGACTTTCCATTCCGTGGTGCCGGCACCGCTGACGATATTCCGCAATGTGCGCAAACTGCCGCCGGCAACCGTACGAGTGGTCCAACCCGACGGTTCCCACGCCGACACTGGCTACTGGACGCCAGATTTCGGCCGCGACCCGACCAAAGTGTCCTGGTCGGTTAGCGATTGGGAAGTCGCGTTGATGGACGCGCTGCGCGTGGCGGTAAAACGCCGGATGGTCGCCGACGTACCCGTTGGCGTGTTGCTGTCCGGTGGCATCGACTCCTCGATTGTCGTCGCGTTGCTGGCCGAGCAGGGACAGCACGGGCTGGCGACCTTCAGCATCGGATTCGACTCCTCCGACGGTGAGTCCGGAGACGAGTACTTCTATTCCGACCTGATCGCGAAGAAGTTTGACACCGACCACCACAAAATCCATATCGATGAATCGCGGCTGGTGCCCGCGGTGCCGAAATGCATTGCCGCGATGAGTGAACCAATGGTCAGCCACGACTGCGTCGCCTTCTACCTGCTCGCGGAGCAAGTGAGCAAGTCGGTGAAAGTGGTGCAGTCCGGCCAGGGTGCCGACGAGATCCTGGCCGGCTACTCCTGGTACCCGCCGCTGGCCAACATCGCCCGCGACCAAACCACCGAGGCCTACGCCAAGGTGTTCTTTGATCGCAGCCACGACGATGTGCAGTCAATCTTCGCTCCCGAGTACGGGATTGCTGCCGACGTCAGTCGTGAGTTCGCGGCCGCCCACCATGCGGCGCCCGGGGCCGACTCCGCGGTGGATGCGGCACTGCGGCTCGACACCCAGGTCATGCTCGTCGACGATCCAGTCAAACGGGTCGACACGATGACCATGGCGTGGGGTCTGGAGGCCCGCGTACCTTTCCTCGATCATGACTTCATCGAATTGGCGGCGGCCTGCCCGCCCGAATTGAAGCTGGCCTCGGGTGGCAAGGGTGTGCTCAAGGACGCGTCGCGAGCGTTGCTACCCTCGGACGTAATCGACCGGACCAAGGGCCACTTCCTCGTGCCGGGCATCCGCTATTTGCGCGGTGAGGTGCTCGATATGGTTCGCGACGCGCTGACCAATGACGCTGCGCGCGCCCGCGGGCTGTATCGATCCGAGACCGTCAATGCGCTGCTGTCGGCACCGAACGAAACACGGACCACGCTGGGCTCCAACGCATTGTGGCAGTTGGCGGTGCTCGAAATGTGGCTGCAGAGCACGGAGGGTTGAGCCGATGGGGCAGCAGCTGCGTGAGGTCTACGGCGCGTCACTGTCCCCGGACGCCACCGCGTTCGCCCACATCGTCGACGACGGCGGCTACCCCCGCGCGGTGCAACGCTTTCTGCGCGGTTGGCGGGCCAGCTCGTCGCGGGACGTGGAGCTTCCGGTCGAAGGTCCGGTCTCTCGCGTCATTCACTCCCCGGACGGCCAGTGGCTGGCGTGTGAGGTAACGCTCGACGGGAGCGGATCCCGCGGCCAAATCTGGGTCGTCACCACCGATCCCGATGACCGGATGGCCTGGCGCATCGACGCTGAAGAAGCGGGGACCGCCGAGCTGATCGCGTGGGACGGCACCTTGGTGGCGGCGATCCTGACCGGTGAGGACGGGGTTGGGCGGTCTTGCCTGATCGATCCGACCGACGGTCGTCACACCGTGCTGGACCGTCGATCCGGTGGTCGGCTGGTCGATGCCTGGGCCGGTGCGTCACTGATTCGGGTCGGCCCGCGCGGCTACCACGAGATGATCATGTTGTTCGGGCAGACCGAAATCGGCCTGCTCCCTTCCGATCCCGGCTCGACGACCGCCGAGGGGATCATTCTCGACGACCACCAACCGCGTCGTCTGCGCCATGGACAGTCCGGCGAGCAGACGAAGCTGTACTACCCGGGCACCGGCGCCGACGGATACGTACGGGCACTGATCCGCAGCGACAATGGCTGTGAGCATGCCCGCTTGCTGGAAGTGACCGTCACGCTGGACGGCGTCAGCTATATCGTGGTGGCCGAGCGCCCGGACTGCGACCTCGCCGAGTTCGCCGTCAGCGACGACGTGTCCACCGTCGCGCTACTGTGGAACCTGCAGGGCCGCAGCGAATTACAGATTCTCGAATACACCGATTACACACTGTCCGAGCCGATTCCGCTGCCCGGGCCGGTCGCGAGCGAGCTGTCCATCAGCGCGGGTGGCTCGATGGTCGCGATGACCGTCGAGGGGCCCGACCTGCCGCGAACCGTCGAATTGGTCGACCCGCGGTCGCGCGAATGGGAAACCATCGACACCGAAGGCGCGCACCCCGCGGTGATCCCCACCATCTTCGCCGAGCCGCAGACGATCACCGCGCGCGACGGGCTGCGCCTGAACGCTTGGTTGTACCGGCCGATGAAGGACGAAGCCGCGGCCGGCGCGGTCATCTTCCTGCACGGAGGTCCGGAAGGTCAGGCCCGGCCTGGTTACAACGACATCTTCTCGCAACTGGTGAACGACGGCTTTGTCGTGCTGACGCCGAATGTCCGCGGCTCCGGTGGTTTTGGGAAGACGTTCGTGCACGCGGACGACAAGGAAAAGCGCTTCGCCGCCATCGATGACGTCGCCGACTGCGCGAGCTACCTGATCGACAACGGCGTCGCCGAACCTCACCGCATTGCCTGTGCGGGCTGGTCGTACGGGGGTTACCTGACGCAGGCCGCGCTGACGTTTCACCCCGACCTGTTCGCGGCGGGAATCAGTATCTGCGGAATGAGCGACCTGAGCACGTTCTACCGCAACACCGAGCCCTGGATCGCCGACTCCGCATACCCGGAATACGGCCATCCGATCGGCGAGCGCGAACTACTCGAGCAGCTGTCGCCCCTGCTGCGAGCCGACAAGTTGACGGCGCCGTTGTTGGTGGTGCACGGCGCCCATGACACCAACGTGCCGGTCAGCGAATCGGAGCAGATCGTCGACGCGCTGCGCCGGCTCGGTCGCGACGTGCGCTACCTGCTCTTCGACAATGACGGACACGGCATCATCAAACGCGAGAATCGCGCAGCGCTGGCCGCGGCGATGGCGGAATGGATGATCAGGGCCTTCGACACCGCGAAAGGCGCCGGGCGGGAGTCGGCCTAGCTGCGCGTGGCGGTGACGTATTGCAGCGCCGACAGCGTCTCCTGTTTATCGGGTGCGGCCGGCCTCGGCGGCAGCGAAACACCATAGTTCGCAGCTAAATCCGCGACCCCGCTGGCGGCTGTCTGCCAGCCGTGCGAGCGCAGGTATTCGACCACGTCGTTGCGGTCACCCGCATACCAGAGGTCGGTCATTTCGATGTCGAAGCCGTGTTCGCGCCACTGCTCGGTGACCTCACGCATGCGGTCGGCCATCGTCCGTACGGCGTCACCCGCGCCCTGCACGTTTTCGGTGGCTAACTGACTTCCCGGCGCGCTGAGCTCGGTTATGTTGTCCAGCAGCCGATCCTGGGCCTCGGGCGGCAAGAACGGCAGCAGACCCTCGGCGCTCCACGCGGTCGGTTCGCCGGAGTCCAGTCCCGCGGCGCGCAGCGCAGCGGGCCAGTCGTGGCGCAGGTCGACGGGCACCGCGCGCCGATCGGCGGTCGGGGTGGCGCCCAGCTCGGCCAGGGTCGCGCTTTTGAACTCGATGACTTGGGACTGGTCGATCTCGAACACCGTCGTTCCGTCCGGCCAGGGCAGGCGGTAGGCGCGGGCGTCCAGCCCCGAAGCCAAGATCACCACCTGGCGGACGCCCGCGGCGGCCGCGGTCACGAAGAAGTCGTCGAAGAACCGGGTGCGAATGCCCATCATGTCGGCCATCCCCAGCATCCCGAAGTCGCCGTTGTCGTCGACCCCGGCCGGATCCAATTCGCCGCTGGCCAGTCGAGTGAAGAAGTCCACGCCGACGGCGCGCACCAGCGGCTCGGCGAACGGGTCGTTGATCAGTGGCTGGGGGGCGCGGGTGGCCAGCGCGCGGCCCACCGCCACGCCGGTTGCGGTGGCTCCCACGCCATTTCCCAGGTCCCAGGTGTCGTCATCCGTGCGTGCCATCGCCCCTCCAATTCGTCGCTCCCACCGAATGTACGGACGGCTCCTGAACGAGCGCTGTGCGCAAACACAGGCGAGCATGGAATGCTGAATTCGATGCGGCATTACTACTCCGTAGATGCGATCCGCGACGCCGAAGCACCGCTGCTGGCCAGCCTGCCCGACGGCGCCCTGATGAAGCGTGCCGCCTTCGGGCTGGCCACCGAGATCATCGGCGAGCTAACGGCCCGTACGGGCGGGGTTGCCGGCCGACGGGTATGCGCGGTCGTCGGCTCGGGCGACAACGGCGGCGACGCGCTGTGGGCGGCGACCTTCCTGCTGCGTCGCGGTGCGGCCGCGGATGCGATCCTGCTCAGCCCGGACCACACCCACCGCGAGGGCCTGGCCGCCTTCCGCAAGGCCGGCGGCCGCGTCGTGGACAGTGTCTCGACGACAACCGATCTCGTGATCGATGGGGTGGTCGGGATCTCCGGCTCGGGTCCGCTGCGGCCGGCCGCGGCCGAGGTGTTCGCCGCGGTTGACGAGCAGGGCATCCCGGTGGTTGCCGTCGACATCCCCAGTGGCATCGACGTGGCGACCGGCGCGATCACCGGGCCCGCGGTGCACGCCGCGGCAACCGTGACTTTCGGCGGCCTCAAGCCCGTGCACGCGCTGGCCGACTGTGGCGACATCACGCTGGTCGACATCGGGCTCAGATTGCCGGAGGCCTCGAAAACATCAGTGCTGGGATTCGAGGCCGGCGACGTCGCCGCCCGCTGGCCGGTGCCGGGTCCGCACGACGACAAGTACACGCAGGGAGTGACCGGCGTCCTGGCCGGCTCATCCACGTACCCGGGCGCCGCGGTGCTGTGTACCGGCGCCGCGGTCGCGGCCACCTCGGGCATGGTCCGCTACGCGGGCAGCGGACACAGCCAGGTGCTCGCGGTATGGCCCGAGGTCATCGCGACACCCACCGCCGCGGCGGCCGGGCGAGTGCAGGCCTGGGTTGTCGGGCCGGGCTTGGGCACCGATGACGTCGGCGCCGCCGCGTTGTGGTTCGCACTGGACACCGACCTGCCGGTGCTGGTGGACGCCGACGGGCTGACCATTCTGGCGGCTCACCCCGAGTTGGTGGCCAACCGCCGCGCGCCGACCCTGCTGACCCCGCACGCGGGGGAGTTCGCCCGGTTGGCCGGGGCGCCGCCCGGGGACGACCGGATCTCGGCCTGCCGCAAGCTGGCCGACATGTTCGGCGCCACCGTGCTGCTCAAGGGGAATGTCACCGTCATCGCCGACCCCGGCGGCCCGGTCTACCTGAACCCGGCCGGGCAGTCCTGGGCGGCCACCGCAGGGTCCGGTGACGTGCTGTCCGGGATGATCGGCGCGCTGCTGGCGGCGGGACTGCCACCGGCAGAGGCGGCCGCTGCCGGCGCCTTCGTCCACGCGCACGCCGCGGCGCTGTCGGCCGCCGACCCGGGCCCCGGTGAGGCGCCCACTTCGGCGTCGCGCATCGTCGGCCATATCCGCGCCGCCCTGGCCGCCCTGTAATAGACCCTGCCAACATAAGGAACCGCCGTGACCCTGAGCCACCCGTCCGTGCCCGCGCATTCCATCGCCCCGGCCTACACCGGCCGCATGTTCACCACGCCGGTACCGGCGCTGCGGCTGCCCGAGGAGTCGATGGATCCGGAGGCCGCCTACCGCTTCATCCACGACGAGCTGATGCTCGACGGCAGTTCTCGGCTGAACCTGGCGACCTTCGTCACCACCTGGATGGATCCCGAGGCCGGAAGGCTGATGGCCGAGACGTTCGACAAGAACATGATCGACAAGGACGAATATCCGGCCACCGCGGCCATCGAGCAACGCTGCGTCTGCATGGTGGCCGACCTCTTTCATGCCGATCATCTGCGCGATGACGATCCGTCCAGCGCCATCGGGGCCTCCACCATCGGCTCCAGTGAGGCGGTGATGCTGGGTGGCCTGGCCCTGAAATGGCGCTGGCGGGAAAAGGTCGGTAAGGACTGGAAGGGCCGCACCCCCAATCTGGTGATGGGCTCCAACGTCCAGGTGGTGTGGGAGAAGTTCTGCCGGTACTTCGATGTCGAACCGCGTTACCTGCCGATGGAGGAGGGACGCTACGTGATCACGCCGGAACAGGTCGTCGACGCAGTCGACGAGGACACCATCGGGGTGGTGACGATCCTGGGCACCACCTACACGGGCGAGCTCGAGCCGACTGCCGAAATCTGCGCGGCGTTGGACAAACTGGCGGCCGACGGGGGCGTGGATGTTCCGGTGCACGTCGACGCCGCCAGCGGGGGCTTCGTGGTGCCCTTCCTGCACCCGGAGCTGAAGTGGGACTTCCGGCTGCCCCGGGTGGTGTCGATCAACGTCAGCGGCCACAAGTACGGGCTGACCTACCCCGGTATCGGGTTCGTGGTGTGGCGCAGCCAGGAGTATCTGCCCGAGGACCTGGTCTTTCGGGTCAACTACCTGGGTGGCGACATGCCGACCTTCACGCTGAACTTCTCGCGCGCCGGCAACCAGGTGATCGGCCAGTACTACAACTTCCTGCGGCTGGGCCGCGAGGGCTACATCCAGGTCATGCAGTCGCTGTCGTCGACCGCGCGATGGTTGGGTGAACAGTTGCGCGTCGGCGACCACTGCGAGCTGATCTCCGACGGATCGGCGATTCCGGTGGTCAGCTTCCGGCTGGCCCGCGGCCTGGGTTACACCGAGTTCGACGTCTCCCACGAGCTGCGCGGTTACGGCTGGCAGGTGCCCGCCTACACCATGCCCGACAACGCCACCGACGTCTCAGTGCTGCGCATCGTGGTGCGCGAGGGCCTGTCCGCGGACCTGGCCCGGGCCCTGCACGACGACGCCCGCACCGCACTGGCCTCGCTGGACAAGCTCAAGCCCCGCGGGCACTACACCGCCGAGCACTTCGCACACTAAAACCCTTTCCACCGCGGCACGGTTTCGGCTTCTGGGACAATGGCGGCCGTGGCAGTTACGCCGATATCCCTGACGCCGGGCGTCCTTGCGGAGGCCGTGGTGGACCTGGGTGCAATTGCACACAACGTCCGGGTGCTGCGTGAGCACGCCGGCTCCGCTCAGCTGATGGCTGTCGTCAAGGCCGACGGTTACGGGCACGGCGCCATCCGGGTTGCCCACGCCGCATTGGCCGCCGGCGCGGCCGAGCTGGGTGTGGCGACCGTCGACGAAGCCTTGGCGCTGCGCGCCGACGGCATCACCGCACCGGTGCTGGCCTGGCTGCATCCCCCCGGCCTCGACTTCGGGCCCGCGCTGATGGCCAACGTGGAGATCGCGGTGTCCTCGGTGCGGCAACTCGACGAGTTGCTCGATGCGGTGCGCCGGACCGGCCGGACCGCGACCGTGAGCGTCAAGGTCGACACTGGGCTGAACCGCAACGGTGTGGCCCCGGGCCAGTACGCGGCGATGCTGACCGCGTTGCGCCAGGCCGTCGCCGAGGACGCCATCCGGTTGCGAGGGCTGATGTCGCACATGGTTTTCGCCGACCAACCGGACAACTCCATCAATGATGTTCAGTCCCAACGGTTCCGCGAGATGCTGGCCGAGGCGCAGAACCAGGGCGTGCGATTCGAGATCGCCCACCTGTCGAATTCGTCGGCCACGATGTCTCGTCGCGACCTCGCCTTCGACATGGTGCGGCCCGGGATCGCGGTTTACGGCCTGAGTCCCGTTCCCGAGCTCGGCGACATGGGCCTGGTGCCCGCGATGACGGTGAAATGTGCTGTCGCGCTGGTCAAGTCGGTTCGCGCCGGCGAGGGTGTTTCGTACGCCCACACCTGGATCGCGAAGCAGGACACCACCGTGGCGCTGATGCCGATCGGATACGCCGACGGTGTCTTCCGATCGCTGGGCGGGCGGCTCGACGTGCTGATCAACGGCAGGCGACGGCCCGGCATCGGGCGAATCTGCATGGACCAATTCCTTGTCGACCTCGGTCCCGGTCAGGCCGACGTGGCTGAAGGTGACGAGGCAATCCTGTTCGGTCCCGGCGGCAACGGTGAATCCACCGCACAGGATTGGGCCGATCTGCTCGGCACCATTCACTACGAAGTGGTCACCAGCCCACGGGGGCGCATCACCAGGACCTACCGCGAGGCCGAAACCGTTGAACGATGAGGAAACTCGCAGGCGCCAGCGGGAAAGGGCTTGGCTTGCGGGAGGGGCGGGGCTGACCGCGGTCGCCACCATCGTCGGCGCTTCGGTCCGCCGGTCGATGACCCAGCGGGTCACTCTCGTCGAAGATCCTTATGCGGACGAGGATTTCGAACGCATGGACAGCGATCGCAGCTATGTGGTGACCACGCCCGACGGCGTGCCCTTGGCGGTCCGTGAAGTCGGCCCGATCGACGCCCCGCTGACCATGGTCTTCGTGCATGGATTCTGCTTGCGGATGGGCTCCTTCTACTTTCAGCGCAAGCGGCTCGCCGAGAAATGGGGACCGCGAGTGCGTATGGTCTTCTACGACCAGCGCGGGCACGGCCGCTCCGGCGAGGCTTCGCCCGAGACCTACACACTGACCCAGCTGGGGCAGGATCTGCAAAGCCTCCTGACCACTGTCGCAGCACGCGGCGTGATCGTATTGGTCGGCCACTCGATGGGCGGCATGACGGTGTTATCGCATGCGCGGCAGTACCCCGAGCACTACGGCGACCGGATCGTCGGTGCCGCACTGATTTCCTCTGCCGCCGAGGGAGTTACCCGATCCCCGCTGGGCGAGATCCTGAAAAACCCTGCGGTGGAAGCGTTCCGGTTCACGGCACGATCGGCCCCTAAGCTGATGCACCGCGGCCGCAATGTGTCGCGTGCACTCATCGCGCCGATTCTGCGGGCCGCGTCCTACAGCGATCTGCACGTTAGCCGCAGCCTCGACGCGTTCTCCCAGCGGATGATGAACGGCACCCCGATCCCCACTCTGGTGGGATTCCTGCAGGCGCTGGAGGTGCACGACGAAACCGCCGGGTTGTGGACTCTGCTGAGAATCCCGACGATGATCGCTTGCGGCGACCACGATCTGATCACGCCGGACGAGTATTCGAGGAGGATGGCCGCCTCGTTGCCGCGATCGGAGCTGGTCATCGTCGGCGGGGCCAGTCACCTGGCCCTGCTGGACAAGCCCGAGGCCATCAATGACGGACTGGTGCGGCTGGTCAACCGGGCCATTCCGGGCAGAATGACCTTGTGGTACCGGCGAACCCGAGAACGGTTGCGGCGCCGTGGCTGAGCGGCGCTCGGGTTCGGGCACGGCCACCTGCGAACGCGTCGAGGACACGATTGCGCTCGGGTCGCAGTTGGGCCAGCAGCTGCGCGCCGGGGACGTCGTTGTGCTCTCCGGTCCGCTTGGAGCGGGAAAAACCGTGTTGGCCAAGGGAATTGCCGCGGCGATGGACGTCGACGGTCCGGTCACGTCACCGACGTACGTGTTGGCCCGGGTGCACCCGGCGCGACGGGCGGGCGCGCCGGCGATGATTCACGTCGACGTCTACCGGCTGCTCGACCACCAGGGTGCCGACCTGCTCGGCGAACTCGACTCGCTGGATCTCGACACTGACCTGCAGGATGCGGTCGTCGTGGTGGAGTGGGGCGAGGGCCTTGCCGAACGCCTCTCCGAAACTCATCTCGACATCAGGCTGGAGCGTGTCAGCCACTCCGACGTGCGCATCGCGACCTGGAAGTGGAACTGTTCGTGAGTCTGATTCTTGCCCTGGACACCGCCACCCCGGCCGTCACGGCCGGCCTGGTCCGGCTGCCCGACCACACGGTCCTGGCCGAACGGGTCACTGTCGACGCACGGGCGCACGCCGAACGGCTCACTCCCAACGTGCTGGCCGCGCTGGCGGATGCCGCGCTGACGATGACCGACCTGGACGCGGTCGTGATCGGCTGTGGCCCCGGCCCCTTTACGGGTCTGCGGGCCGGGATGGCCAGCGCCGCGGCTTACGGGCATGCGCTGGACATCCCGGTGCACGGCGTGTGCAGCCTGGACGCCATCGGCGTGCTCACCAGCGGTGACGTGCTGGTGGTCACCGACGCCCGCCGCCGCGAGGTCTACTGGGCCCGCTACCGCGACGGGGTCCGTACCGACGGCCCGGCGGTGAGCGCCCCCGCCGACGTCGACCCCGGCGCGGCCCAGGCGGTCGCCGGCTCGCCCGAACACGCGGCGCTGTTCGGTCTGCCGGTCTGCGAGCCCGTCCACCCGACGCCGGCCGGCCTGGTGCGCGCGGTGACGATGCCGGCCGGAACGGCGGGAGGAGCCGCGCCATCAGCCTCCGCGGTGCCCGACTGGTCCGCCGACCCGGCGCCGCTGGTGGCGTTGTATCTGCGCCGTCCGGACGCCAAGCCCCTGGCGGCCCGCCAATGACCGACTGCAGCGAGCTCGTCACGATCGGCGCCCTGACAGGCGCCGACGCCGAGCGGTGCGCGCAGCTGGAAGCTCAGCTGTTCGACGGCGACGACCCTTGGCCGGCGGCGGCGTTCAACCGCGAATTGGCAAGCGTCCACAACCATTACGTGGGCGCACGCAGCGGGAGCACGCTCGTTGGCTACGCGGGCATCTCCAGGCTGGGCCGCAGACCGCCGTTCGAATACGAGGTGCACACCATCGGCGTCGACCCGGCCTTCCAGGGCAAGGGCATCGGCCGCCGGCTGCTCGACGAGCTGCTGGGATTCGCCGACGGCGGTGTCGTCTACCTGGAGGTCCGTACCGACAACGAGGCGGCCATCGCGCTGTACCGCAGCGTGGGTTTCGAGCAGATCGGCCTGCGCAAGCGTTACTACCGAGTCAGCGGCGCCGATGCCTACACAATGCGGCGGGAAGCGCTATGACGCGCGCCGGCGACGATGCAGAGCGAAGCGATGGGGTGGGGGCACCTCGCGCCGGTGGGGGAGAGTGGCGCCGATGACGATTGTCTTGGCTATCGAAACCTCTTGTGACGAAACAGGAGTCGGTATCGCACGGCTCGACGCCGACGGCACCGTCACACTGTTGGCCGACGAGGTGGCATCCAGCGTCGACGAGCACGTCCGGTTCGGCGGCGTGGTCCCCGAGATCGCCTCCCGGGCACACCTGGAGGCGCTCGGCCCGGCCATGCGCCGCGCGCTGGCGGCCGCCGGCCTGAAAAGGCCCGACATCGTCGCCGCCACCATCGGGCCCGGGCTGGCGGGCGCCTTGTTGGTGGGAGTGGCTGCGGCCAAAGCGTATTCGGCCGCGTGGGGCGTTCCGTTCTACGCCGTGAACCACCTGGGCGGGCACCTGGCCGCCGATGTGTACGAGCACGGGCCGCTGCCCGAGTGTGTGGCACTGCTGGTGTCCGGCGGACACACGCATCTGCTGCACGTACGTTCGCTCGGCGAGCCGATCCTCGAACTGGGCAGCACCGTCGACGACGCCGCGGGCGAGGCCTACGACAAGGTGGCGCGGCTGCTGGGGCTGGGCTATCCGGGCGGGCGGGTGCTCGATGAGCTGGCCCGCACCGGCGACCCCGGCGCCATCGTGTTTCCGCGCGGCATGACCGGTCCCAGAGATGACCCGTCCATGTTCAGCTTCTCCGGCCTCAAGACCGCTGTCGCGCGGTATGTCGAGGGCCACCCGGACGCGGTGACGGCCGACATCGCCGCCGGATTCCAGGAAGCGGTCGCCGACGTGCTGACCCGCAAGGCGGTGCGCGCGGCGACCGGGTTGGGCGTGCAGACCCTGCTGATCGCCGGGGGTGTGGCCGCCAACTCGCGGCTGCGCGAGCTGGCCACCCGGCGCTGCGCCGAGGCGGGCCTGACGCTGCGCATCCCCGGGCCACGGCTCTGTACCGACAATGGCGCGATGATCGCGTCGTTCGCCGCGCACCTGGTTGGGGCCGGCGCGGCGCCGTCACCGCTGGACGTGCCCAGCGACCCCGGACTGCCGGTGATAAAAAGCCAGGTGGGCTGAGCTCACAGCATAAATTCGCGGGAAGCAGCGGGGCGGTCTTGAGTGCTAGCACTCTCGTGTATAGAGTGCTAGGTGGCAATCGGACGATCCCCTGTGTCGGCACCCGCGACGACGGCCCAAGGGCACGGCCGAATGCCGAATCATCTGGTAAATGGACGGTTCGGGCAACCCCTGGACCGACCGCCAACTCCAGTCCGGGCGAGCGTCCCGGACCCGATCCAAATAGTGGAGGGCCCCAATCGTGGCGAAGGTGAAGATCAAGCCACTCGAGGACAAGATTCTCGTGCAGGCCAATGAGGCCGAGACCACGACCGCGTCCGGTCTGGTCATTCCTGACACCGCCAAAGAGAAGCCGCAAGAAGGCACCGTCGTCGCAGTCGGCCCCGGCCGATGGGACGAGGATGGCGACAAGCGGATCCCGCTGGACGTGTCAGAGGGTGACACCGTCATCTACAGCAAGTACGGCGGCACCGAGATCAAGTACAACGGCGAGGAATACCTGATCCTGTCGGCACGTGACGTGCTGGCCGTCGTATCCAAGTAAAGATCCGTGTTCCGCCCCGGCGATCCCCGTGTGCAAACACGGGTGATTTCCGGGGCGGCATGCGTTACTGCGCCACTTACATTCGTTATCGCGCCTCATAAAGGAATCTGATGAGCAAGTTGATTGAGTACGACGAAACCGCACGTCGAGGCATCGAGGCGGGCGTGAACAAGCTCGCCGATGCGGTACGGGTGACACTAGGGCCGCGCGGCCGGCATGTGGTGCTGGCGAAGGCATTCGGCGGGCCCACCGTGACCAACGACGGCGTCACCGTCGCGCGTGAGATCGACCTGGAAGACCCGTTCGAGAACCTGGGTGCCCAGCTGGTGAAGTCGGTGGCCACCAAGACCAACGATGTCGCCGGCGATGGCACCACGACAGCGACCGTGCTGGCCCAAGCGCTGATCAAGGCTGGCCTGCGGCAGGTGGCCGCGGGCGCCAACCCGATCTCGCTGGGTACCGGAATCAGCCAGGCCGCCGACGCCGTGTCCGAGGCGCTGCTGAAGGCGGCCATCCCGGTGTCGGGCAAGGAAGGCATCGCGCAGGTGGCCACCGTCTCGTCGCGCGACGAGGTGATCGGTGAGCTGGTCGGTGAGGCGATGTCCAAGGTCGGCACCGACGGCGTGGTCAGCGTCGAGGAATCGTCGACGCTGAACACCGAACTGGAGTTCACCGAGGGCGTCGGCTTCGACAAGGGCTTCCTGTCGGCGTATTTCGTGACGGACTTCGATTCGCAAGAAGCCGTGCTCGACGACCCGCTGATCCTGTTGCACCAGGAGAAGATCAGCTCGCTGCCCGACCTGCTGCCGATCCTGGAGAAGGTCGCCGAGTCGGGGAAGCCGCTGTTGATCATCGCCGAGGACATCGAGGGCGAAGCGCTGGCGACGCTGGTGGTGAACTCCATTCGCAAGACGCTCAAGGCGGTCGCGGTGAAGTCTCCGTTCTTCGGCGACCGGCGCAAGGCCTTCCTCGAAGACCTCGCGATCGTGACGGGCGGTCAGGTGGTCAATCCCGACGCCGGTCTGGTGTTGCGCGAGGTGGGCACCGAGGTGCTGGGCTCGGCCCGGCGCGTGGTGGTCAGCAAGGACGACACCATCATCGTCGAGGGCGGCGGCCCGGCAGATGCGGTGGCCAAGCGCGTCAAGCAGCTGCGTGGCGAGATCGAGAACAGCGATTCCGAGTGGGACCGCGAAAAGCTGCAGGAGCGGGTGGCCAAGCTGGCCGGTGGAGTGGCCGTTATCAAGGTCGGCGCCGCCACCGAGACGGCATTGAAGGAGCGCAAGGAAAGCGTCGAAGATGCTGTCGCGGCCGCCAAGGCGGCTGTCGAAGAGGGCATCGTCACCGGCGGCGGATCGGCGCTCATCCAGGCCGGCAAGGTGTTGGACAAGCTACGTAAGTCGCTGAAAGGCGACGAGGCTACGGGCGTCGACGTGTTCGCCGACGCTCTGAGCGCGCCGCTGTACTGGATTGCTTCCAACGCGGGCCTGGACGGTGCGGTCGTGGTCAGCAAGGTTCGTGAGCTGCCGGCGGGGCACGGGTTGAACGCGGCCACGCTGGAGTACGGCGACCTGGTCGCAGACGGCGTCATCGACCCGGTCAAGGTCACGCGGTCGGCAGTGCTGAACGCGGCGTCGGTCGCCCGCATGGTGCTGACCACCGAGACGGCGATCGTCGAAAAGCCGGCCGAAGAGGCAGACGACCACGGCCACGGTCACCATCACTAGGCGTTGCTACCCGACTGTGGGGCTGACGTACGAACTCCCAACGGTTTTCGTGCCCACGCCCCACAGTCGGCATCCTGAACTAACCTGACAGGCCCAGCGGCCCGGCAAGTTCCGACAGTGTCGGCAACACCCTCTCCGGTCCCCCGTGGACGAGGATCGCGACGTGGTCGGCTCCGGCGCTCAGATACTCGCCCAACCGCGTGGCTATGCTTTCCGGCGTGCCGTGGGCGATCACGGCGTCGATCAGTTTGTCGCTGCCCGGCGCGGCGATGTCAGCGTCGGTGAAACCCAGCCGCTTCCAATTGCTCACGTAGTTCGTCAGGTTGAAATAATGTTCCAGCGCGTTGCGGCCGATCGCGCGCGCCTCCTCGGCTCCCTGTTCGCCCGGGGCGGTCAGCACCACGTTGTGCACGGGTGCCAGCAGCGCGTTCGGCCCGATGATCGCGCGAGCCCGGGCGGCGTGTTCGGGTGTCGCATTAGCCGGGTGCGCCCCGGCGGAGCGTTCGGCCGACAACCTCAGCACTCGCGGCCCGAGTGCGGCGAGCACACGTTGAGCCGCGGGTACGCCGTAGTCGTCAAGCTCGTCGAGGTATGACACCAGCGCCTCGTAGGGTTTGCGGTACTGTGCCTGGGCCTCGGGATGGCCCACCCCGACGCCGAGTATGAATCGGCCAGGGTAGGCGGTGTTGATGCGATGGAACGACTCGGCGACGGGCTTGGCGGCCGCCGTCCAGATGTTGACGATGCCGGTGGCCACCTTCAGCGCGTTAGTCGACTCCAAAAGTGGTTCAACGAAAGATAATTCCGCCGGCGGCGAACCGCCGACCCAAATCGTGCCGTAGCCCAGCCGTTCAATTTCCCGGGCCTGTTCAGGGGTGGCGGCCAGGCCGAAGTAACCGAATCGGCCGAGGTCGACTGTGTTGGTTTCTGGTGTGCTCACCGCCACTGCAACCCCCGCGTCGCGAGCGCCTATTCCGTCGTTGGTCTGCCGCGAGCCTTTCAAAGACCGGCGATGACGATGCCCACACCGACCACGATCGACAGGGAGAGGGACACCAGCAGGAAACTGACGACGCGCTCTTTTGGCGCTGAGGCCTGGTGGTCGCCCGTCGCGATCGGCGCGAGTTGGCGGCCGGCGCCCCATGCTGCCGCGAGCAGCCCCGCCAGCCAGTTCGCGTAGGCGGAGTAGACGATGAGCACGACCGCGGTGAGCCCCAGGGCGCCGGACAAGTGGAGGTGCGGCCAGAGCAGGCCCAGTAGCACGAGGAACATACCGTTCAGCACCGCCTCGAGGTGGCTCGACAGAGCCATCCGCGGATTCTTGAGCGCCGGAACGGCGAGGCCGGTGAGCAGGCCGAGCAGGAACAGAACCAGCCCCAGCGCGAACAGCACAGTCTGCATGCCGAAAGTATCGGCGCTCGGCTGCCGATTGACCTACCGATGCTCGGCGCTACGGGTGCGACCGCCGGGGCGCAAGGCTTCGCAGCCCGGCGAGAATGACCGAGAGTCCGTGCTCGAAGCTTGCCGTCGGGTCGTACACGAACAGGTCGTCGAGCACCTGCGCCATCAGCGGATACCGCTGCGCGTCCACCTTGTTCCGAAGTCCGTCGGTCGCGTCCGCCGCATAGGGGTTCCCGCCGTCGTAGTCCAACCCCTTCGATGCCTGTTCCTCGATGACGAACCCGGTCGTGTAGTGCAACAACAGGTGCGCGCCACGAGCGGCCTCGCGCGGAGCAAAGCCGGCATCCTGCAGGGCGCGGAGAAACAACTCGACGGTTCGATACATGAGGTCGTCGGCGATCGCCGTGCCCGCGAACACTCGTCCGCCATCGCGGTAGCGCAGCAAGCTGGTGCGCAGCCTGCGCGCCCAGTCCGCAGCCCAGTCGTCGAAGCTCTCGCCCTTCCGTGGGGCCTCGAGTCCAACCATTGCCCGCCGAAACATCACCGTCGCCATCGCGTCCAGTAGTTCCTGCTTGTTCTCGATGTGCCAGTAGAGCGCGGGGGGTGCGACGCCGAGTCGGTCGGCGATTTTTCGCATCGTCAGGCCTTGCAGACCGACCTCGTTCAAGAGCGCCAGCCCTGCATCCGCGATCGCGTCTTGGGTGACCCGATTGGGGGCCTCCGTCCGCTTGGGTTTCATGCTTGACAGCCTACCAGCGTTCGATTATACCTTAACAACATTAATCAACAGGCGATCACCATTAAAGTAGTGAGGAGGGCGAGATGCCCGTCTATCAGCAACAGGCCGCCCGCTGGGTATCTGATGACCCGGCCGGCTCGTTCGCCGTCTACGAGCCCGCGACCGGGGCGAAGCTGGCCGACTTCGTGCTCGCCGACGAAGCCGCGGTCGACGCAGCGGTGCGCGATGCGCACGCGGCGTTCGTCGGCGGTTGGGGGCAGACGACGGCCCGCGAGCGGGCCCTACTGCTGCGGGAAGCCGCCCGAGTGTTGCGCGAGCACAGTGACGAGATCGCGGAGATCGAGTGCCGGGAGGTCGGCAAGCCCTGGGAGATCGCCCGAAACTTCGACCTCGTCGGTTTGGTCGAGTCCTTCGAGTTCTTCGCGTCGGTGGTTGCGGACTATCACGGGGCGTTCTTTCCCGGTGGTCCGATCGACACCTACACGGTCAAGGAGCCCTATGGGGTGGTGGCCGGGATCATTCCGTTCAACTGGCCGCCGGCTCACGTGGGTGCCAAGCTCGCGCCACCGCTGGCGGCCGGCAACACCGTGATCCTCAAGCCGCCGGAACAATGCCCGCTGTCGGTGCTGCGGATCGTGGAGTTGCTCGAGCCGATCTTTCCCGAGAACGTCGTCCAGGCTCTGCCCGGAACGGGAGCGGTTACCGGAAAGGCGCTAGTAAGCCATCCACTGGTCCGGCGGGTGACGTTCACCGGCTCCCCGGACAGCGGCCGCAGCATCCTGAAGTCGATCGCCGACAATCTCACTGGCGCCATGTTGGAGTTGGGCGGCAAGGACCCGTTCATCGTTTTCGCCGACGCCGATCTGAACGCCGCCGTCGAGGGGGCCCTCGAAGGGTCGCTGTTCAACCAGGGTGAGGCGTGCACCTCGGCGTCGCGTCTGCTGGTCCATGAGTCACTGGCCGACGAATTCACGCAGCGATACATCGCCGCGGTGTCCAAGCTGGTCATCGGGAACGGACTGGACCGCCGCACTCAAATCGGGGCGTTGGTCTCTCGTGAGCACATGCAGCGCGTCCGGGGCTACATCGACATCGGCAAGTCCGACGGCGCAACCGTGGCTTTCGAGGGCCAGCGACCGACCGACCCTGAGCTGGCGGATGGATACTTCGTGCCACCGGTCATCTTCACCGACGTCACCCCCGACATGCGGATCGCCAGGGAAGAGATCTTCGGGCCGGTGATCTCGATTCTCACGTTCACCCGCTACGACGAGGCGATCGAGATCGCGAACTCGACCGAATTCGCCTTAGTGGCAGGGGTATTCACGAGCGACGAGCTCGTGGCCAAGAGAGCCGGCCGTGACATCGACGCGGGCGTGGTGATGATCAACAACTACAACCGGGGCTTCGTCGGCATTCCGTTCGGCGGCAACCGTGCCAGTGGGTTCGGCCGTGAACACGCGGCAAGCACGCTCGACGAGTTCGCCCGTATCAAAAGCGTCCGGTACCGCTCTGGCCGCAGCGAACTGCCCATCTGGAGCGGCGCCGACACCGCCACCGACGGGCGAGTCCGGCCGCCGGTTCGCGCCAACTGAGGCCACGATGGACTTCGTCGACCTGCACTTCCACGTCGCGCCCGCGGGGTTTCTTGGGCTCGCGCGCCCAGACCCCGGCCCGGGTCTCGACGCCTTCCCGCAGCTGCGCGACGGAGCCGTAGGCCGCCGTGAGCTTGCCGCGACGGGCGGCAAGGCGGTCATCTCGCTTCCGTGGCCGGTACTGCCCGGTGCGGATATCGAAGAAACCACGGCAGCGGTTCGCCTGTGCAATGACGAGCTCTTGGCCACCGCGGCCGAGCATGGCGAATACGCGGGCGCGATGATCACGGTGGACCTCACTGATCCCGCAACGGCGGTCGCCGAGTTAGGCCGAGTGTGCGAAGCTCCGGCCGGCGTAATGATCGCCGGCGTAATGATCTATGTGTCCCCCACCAGCAGACTTGACGACAACGGCTGCGCCGAGTTTTACGCAGAGCTATCCGCCCGGCAGCTGCCGTTGTTCCTGCACCCGGCGTTGGAACCGCCTGTCGGTGGAGCCACGGACTGGAACCTGAACGCAAGTCTCAGTCCGCCGGTCGTGACGAGTATCGCTGCGGCACGACTGATGCTGTCGGGAACCCTCGACGAGCATCCGGGCCTTACGCTCGTGATTCCACATCTCGGCGGGGTCCTGCCCTACCTCGCGCAACGGCTCGTCGACCAGAGCGACCGCGGGGCCGCGCGCCACGATATTCCGACCTATCTGCGGACGAGGACCTACCTGGACACCTGCTCGTTTCACCGGCCCGCGTTGCGCTGCGCGCTAGACACCGTTGGACCCGGTCGCCTCGTCCTCGGGTCGGACTACCCGTTCCGCGGACCGGTCGAGCGAGCTCTCGCCGACATTGCGGATTCCGGCCTTGATGCGGCCACCCGGGAGTCGATCCTATGCCGCAATGCCGCCGCTCTGACCCGATGAATCGCCCAGATCGGAATGCAAGGACCACCGGTACCGTTGTAGGAGGGCGTGACTATCAGACTCGGATTGCAGATCCCGAACTTCTCCTACGGCACGTCCGTCGCCGAACTGTTCCCCGCCGTCCAGGCCCAGGCCCGGGAAGCCGAGGCTGCCGGATTCGACACCGTGCTGTTGATGGACCACTTCTATCAATTGCCGGGACTGGGTGAACCCGACGAACCCATGCTCGAGGCCTATACCGCACTCGGCGCTTTGGCCACGGCCACCGAGCGGGTGCAGCTGTCAACGTTGGTGACCGGCAACACCTATCGCAACCCGACCTTGCTCGCCAAGACGATAACGACACTGGACGTCGTCAGTGCGGGGCGGGCAATTCTTGGTATCGGGGCGGGTTGGTTCGAGCTCGAGCACCGCCAGCTGGGCTTTGACTACGACACGTTCACCGAGCGGTTCGAAAAGCTCGAGGAGGCGTTGCAGATCATCGCGCCCATGCTGCACGGTGAGCGACCCACCTTCTCCGGCAAGTGGTATCGCACCGAGAGCGCGATCAACGAGCCCCGTTACCGCGACCACATCCCGATCATGCTCGGCGGCAGCGGTGAGAAGAAGACGTTCCGATTGGCCGCCCGCTACGCCGACCACCTCAACCTCCTCGCCGACATCGACGAGCTGCCCGGCAAGCTGGACGTACTACGGCAGCGCTGCGCCGAAATCGACCGTGACCCCGCGACTTTGGCGACCAGTACCTTGCTGACCGTCGTGCTGGATGGTTACGACGCGCCCCGCGACATCGGCGAGGCACGCGGCGGCCGGGCGGTCGTCGGCACGCCCGATCAGGTGGCGGACGAGATCAAACGCCGGGTCCTCGATGTGGGCGTCGGCGGCGTGATCGTCAACCTGCCGACGCACGGCTACACGCCGGGTGTCATCACCGAGGTGGGCGACGCGCTCAAGCCGCTCCTGGACGCATAGTGGGTGCCGTAATCACCCCGCGGTTGTGGCGATCCGGACCTCCGAGGTCAGGGTCTGATGCACCGGGCAACGATCGGCGATGAGCAGTAACCGTTGCCGCTGAGTGTCGTCGAGGTTGCCGGCGAACTCGATGTGGCGATCGATGTGATCGATCCATCCGGTTTTGGTTTCGCACTCCGCGCAGTCTTGCGCGTGAATACGCGAGTGCCGCAACGTCACTCGAACACCCTCGAGTGGCCAGCCCTTGCGCTCGGCGTACATCCGCACCGTCATCGAGGTACAAGCACCCAGCGCGGCCAGCAACAGATCGTAGGGCGTCGGCCCGGCGTCGTCGCCAACCGGCTGTGGCTCGTCGGCGACCAGCCGGTGCTGCCCCGCGGTGATCTGTTGCGTGTACGTTCCTGACCCTGCCTCCGTGACGGTCACCGTGCCCTCCGGCGACGTCCCGACGTGGTCGCCCTGGTTGCTTGCCATGCGGCCCAGGCTATCGGGGGTTAGCCGTCAGGCGATACGGTCGAAGCCGCCAACGATGGAGGTGCGCATGGCCGGCCAGATCCCGCTAGTCGACTACCTGGTGCTGAACGGGAACCATCCGCATCTGGTCGCCCAGGAGTGTGTCAACTGCGGTGCCAGATACTTCGACCGGCGAAACGCGTGTGCCAAATGCTTTGCCACCAAATTCACGACCGTCCCGATCGAGACCGAGGGCACCGTGCGCGCGTTCACCATCGTCACGTTCGCAGCACCCGGGATTCCGACCCCGTTCGTGGCCGCCGTGGTCGATTGCGGCGGAACCCAGGTGCGCGCCAACCTCATCAACGTCGAGCCCGACCCCGAGCACGTTTTCGACGGCATGAAGGTGCGTCTCGCCACCCAATCGATCGGCACCGACTCCGAGGGCACGGAGGCGGTCGGGTTCGGCTTCGAGCCCGTCTCGGCAACAAAGGAGCAGCGATGAGCGCAAGCGATGAGGTCTGGATCCTCGGGATCCAGATGACCAAGTTCGGCAAGCATCCCGAACTCGACACGGTCGATTTGGCTGCCGAGGCTGCCATGGGCGCGCTCGCGGATGCGGGCGTCACGATGGCCGACGTCGGCGTGCTCGCCGCGGGCAACCTGATGAACGCGAATGCCAGTGTCGGGCAACAGCTTCAGAAGCAGATCGGCCAGACGGGCATCCCGGTGTACAACGTCGCCAATGCGTGCGCGACCGGCGCGACCGCGCTGCGCACCGCCATCATGGCCGTCAAGGCCGGGGAGGTGGACTACGGTCTGGCGGTCGGTGTCGAGAAGCTCGCGGGCGCCGGTCTGCTGGCCGGCGGGGCGAAGAAGAAGGACGCGGATACCTGGACGCCGGCGGGCCGGTATGGCGCGGTGGCGGGGATCGACGGCAGGATCGGCACGGAGACGATGCCGGGCGTCTTCGCCCAGATCGGGGTCGAGTATGGCCACAAGTACGGCGGCACCAGCTTCGAGTTGTTCGCGAAGATCAGCGAGAAGAACCATGCCCACTCGACGCTGAATCCCCTTGCGTCCTACCAAAAGCGGTTCACCCTCGAGCAGATCATGAACGACGTGATGATCGCCTACCCGAACACGCGGCCGATGTGCTCGGCGAACTGCGACGGTGCCGCGGCCGCCGTCGTGTGCAGTGGTGAGACACTGAAGTCGCTGTCGCTCGAGCAGCGTCGGCGCGCCGTGAAGGTGTCGGCGTCGGTCCTGACGACCGACCCGTACGAAGAAGGCTGTCAAGTGCTGCCGAACGTCAACACGCTCACCCGCAAGGCCGCGACGATCGCGTACGAGCAGGCCGGCATCGGCCCGGCCGATCTCGATCTCGTCGAATTGCACGATTGCTTCGCCACCGCCGAACTGGTGCACTACGACAACTTGATGCTGTGCGAAGAGGGCGGTGCGGCCGACTTCTTCAACTCGGGTGCGACGTGGCGCGACGGATCGACACCGGTGAACGTGTCGGGCGGGCTGGAGTCCAAGGGCCATCCCATCGCGGCCACCGGGATCGCCAACGTATGGGAGATCTGCCACCACCTGCGTGGCGAGGCCGGAGAGCGCCAGATTGCCGGCGCGAAGGTGGGCCTGGCCCACGTGATCGGACTCGGTTCGGCGTGCGGCGTGCACGTCCTGGAGAAGTCGACGGCCTAGCGTCAGTTCACGCGAGGCCGGCGGCGGACGCGAATACCGTGAGTTCCCGCCCGATGTCGGATCCGGCTGGCTGGTAGACGATCTCGGTGACCCCCAGCGCGGCGAGCCCGGCGATCTTCTCCGGCAATTGGTCGGCAGTGCCGGTCAACGCCATCGAGCTGGCAAACGGGATCAGCTCGGCAATGTGCGGCTCATCGCTCGGATTTGCCTTGACGAGGTGCCCCGTATGGATCGCGAGATGCCGCTCGTCTGGCGGGTAGGCCTCGATCGTCGCACGCCAGCGTTGTCCACCGGGCAGTGCGTCGACCGCTTCGGCACCCCCGCGCTCGTACATCGCGTGATAGAGCACCGCCGCGGCGGGTCCCGCGGCATCGATGGCGCGCGGCGAGGTCAGCTCCTCACCCTCGTCGAGCACTGTCCCGAAGCACAGCAGCGCTCGCCAGTCTGAGATCTTGGTGGCGTCGGCCTGCGGTACGGCCGCGGAGAAGACGCCGTCGCCCAACTCGGCCGCGACGGCCAGCCCCTTCGGGCCGTCGGCGCCGATCAGTATCGGCACGCCGATCGGACGCGGCGCCCCGAAGCCGGGCAGCTGCAACATACCGATTTTCGTCCCCTCCCACTCAGCCGTTTCGCCGGCGAGAAGAGCCTTCAAGCATCGGACGTATTCGGCCACCAGCCGCCAGGGCATGGCTCGATGGCCCAGGGACATCCGGCCGGTAAATCCTGAACCGATGGCCACCGCGACGCGCCCCGGCGCCCGGCTCTCCAGCTCGGCGATCGCGGCGGCGTTGACCATCGGATGCCGCAGGCTGGGAACGAGCACGCCGGGCCCGAGTCCGATACGCGAGGTGCGCTCCGCACACCGGGCGAGAATCATCCACACGTCCGGATAGAGCGCGGGAGAGTCGTAAAGCCACGCACGCTGGTAGCCCAGAGTTTCGGCTAGTTCCGCGTGAGCCGGGGTGTTCGACGACGTCGCGAACGCACAGGAGATGTCCATCCTCGAACTTTAGTGAGGATGGCTCAGGGATCGGCATCTTTGAAGATCGACGCCCAAAACCAACGAGGTCAGGTCGACTGACAACGCACGAGTTCACCGGCACCGCGCGCCGCGGTGGATGCGGCGCCGATCAGGCCGAGCGGCGGATGCCGCGGTTGCGGCCGATGTCACCTTTGAGCAGCATGTCGCGCTCCGATTCCGACAGGCCGCCCCAAACCCCGTAGGGTTCACCGACATCGAGTGCGTGCGACCGGCACTGCTGGATCACCGGGCACTGCCGGCACATCTCCTTGGCGCGCTGCTCACGCTGCATGCGGGCACGGCCACGCTCGCCGTCGGGGTGAAAGAACATCGAGGAGTCCACGCCGCGGCACAGTCCTTGCAGTTGCCAGCTCCAAATATCTGCGTTGGGCCCAGGTAGCTGCTCCGGCTGTGGCATGGCTAGTTCCCTTCTGCACGGCGCGCCCACGGGGGGTTGGGTTCGCAAAGTGAGTGTGCAACTGATTTAAGGGCGGCGTCACCGATGACTACCCGTCATTGCTAGAACTTAGGTGCGTCGATGAATTTCCGTCAATAGGCGCTTAGTGTGACAAAATATATCGGGGTTGGAGGAGAATTAACTCTGCGTTCATCTCCTACGCATTTCGCGTAGGAGAACGGTGCTACCAGGCACTTGACCAAACTGAGATTTCCCAGCTCAGGGCACAAAGCTGGGTAAGCGCCTTTTATTACAGAGATGATCGTGATTAACATTTCGGTAACACCAACACCATGAACTGTTTACTACTATCACCGTGATTGAAACTCGTCACCCTTCGAAGATTGAGCTGACGCTGGTGGCGGCGGCCTTCGGCGACCAGCCCGCACACTGGCCGTTGCCGACGGCGAGAACACCGAGCGAACTCTGGTTGCGTGCGGTGGCGGCCGGCGGGCAGGGCCGCTACGGCAGTGCCTACCGAGACCTGGCGATGTTACGGGGCGGCGCGGCGTCCGGCCGGCTTGTCTCGTTGGCCCACAGCACGCAGGGATCGTTTCTGCGCCAACTCGGTTGGCACGCAAGGGCCCGCGGCTGGGACGGTCGTGCCCTCGCACTGGCCGGCACTGATTCCGAAGCCCGTGCCGATGCTCTGATCGGGCTGGCGGCGGACGCTTTGGGCGTCGGCCGCTTCGCTGCCGCAGCGACATTGCTGGCGCGCGCGGACGAGGTGTTGGTGGCCGAAAACGTGCCCGAGCGGCTCCTGGTGCGGCGCCGGTGGGTCGCCGCGGAGTTGTCGATGGCCACCGGTGACGGCGCCGTCGCGGTCCGTCGTGCCGAGGAGGCCGTCGAGCTCGCGCAGGCCATGGAACACCCCTCGACGCGGCACCGCGTCAAGAGCGACGTCGTGCTGGCGGCCGCGCTGTGCAGTGCCGGTTCGGTTGACCGCGCCCGCACAGTCGCAGAGGCCGCGCTGGACGCCACGGGCCGTCTGGGACTGATACCGCTTCGTTGGGCCTCGGCATGCTTGCTGTTCGATATCGCTAGCGTCACGATTTCCGGGCCGAAATTGGCCCAAATTCGGGATGTCTGCGCAGGCCAGGTGCGGCGCGCCGGTGGAACCTGGCCTTCCGCTTGAAACCGCGTTCGGCCGTTATTGTCATTGCGAGAGTTGGCCCGCGATGTGCCCCGTTTGTAACGTTGGAGAGACCCCCGTCGATGACAATTCAAGCGGAACGTCTCGATGCTGTGGTTGCGGAGGCCGTAGCGGGAGACGGAAACGCCCTACGGGAGGTGCTGGAGACCATCCGTCCGATTGTGGTGCGATATTGCCGGGCACGAGTTGGCACGGTCGAGCGGGGGGGCCAGACAGCCGACGATGTGGCTCAGGAGGTGTGCTTGGCGACTCTGACAGCCCTGCCGCGTTATCGGGATCGAGGACGTCCCTTTCTGGCCTTCCTGTACGGCATCGCGGCCCACAAGGTCGCCGACGCCCATCGCGCCGCCGGCCGCGATCTTGCCTACCCCTCCGATTCCGTTCCCGAGCGCTGGTCGTCCGAAGCGGGGCCCGAGCAGCGGGCCCTCGAAGCCGATTCGGTCAGCCGGATGAACGAATTACTCGACATCCTGCCGGCAAAACAGCGCGAGATTCTGATTCTTCGCGTCGTTGTCGGCTTGTCTGCCGAAGAGACCGCCGCCGCTGTCGGCGCAACGCCAGGAGCCGTCCGGGTAGCTCAGCATCGAGCTTTGTCGCGGCTCAAGTCCGAGATGGTTGCAGCAGGTGACTATGCCTGAATTTGGATTCTCAGAACGGCCGGGGCTCGACGAGGTGAGCCGAACCGATCTGCTCCTCGACGCGCTCGCCGAGCGTCAGCCGATCGATGTCGACGATCCCAACGACGACGCGTTGGCCACCCTGCTGGGGGATTGGCGTGACGATTTGAGGTGGCCCCCGGCCAGTGCGCTGGTTTCGCCGGAAGAGGCGGTCGGGGCGCTGCGTGCCGGAATGTTGGAGCAGCGGCGGAGCCGGCGCGGCCTGGTAACGATCGGGTCGGTGGCGGCGACATTGTTGGCCCTCAGCGGGTTCGGCGCCATGGTGGTCGAGGCCCGTCCCGGCGGGACGCTCTATGGCCTGCACTCGATGTTCTTCGACGAGCCCCGGGTCAACCAGAACCAGACCATGTTGTCCGCCAAGGCCGATCTGGCAAAGGTTCAGCAACTGATCGACAAAGGCCAATGGACGCAGGCCGAGAACCAGCTGGCCGAGGTCAGCAGCACCGTGCAGTCGATGAACGACAGTGCCGGCCGAAAAGAATTGCTGGACGAGATCAATCTGCTGAACGCGAAAGTCGACTCGCGCGACCCGAATGCGACGGTGCCGCCGGCCGCGCCGCCGCCGAGCTCCGCGGTTCTGCCGGCTCCGCAGTCCCAAATCTCGTCGGCTCCGGGCTCGGCGCCGCCAAAGGCAATCAGCCCGAGCACAACCTCGCCTGCGCCCGCCCAAACTCCGAGCCCTGCGGCGGGCCACCACCGACACCGTTCGGTCGCGCCAACCAATACGCCTTAGAAAACGCCCTAGAAAGCGGGCCGCTTAATCGCTCAGTGGCGCCGGTGAAATCCGTCGGCGTCCGAAGTCGCTTCGTTGAGCGACGCGTCGGCGTATCCCCGGCAGTAATCCCACGTGACGTAGGCATCCGGCTCCGGGTCGTACGCGGGTTCGTGCGGGCGCACGGTGCCGTCGATCAGCAGTTGCAGCAGGTTCGCCCGCAGCATGTCCCAGTCGTGATAGTGGTCTTGCTGACACTCGTCGCAACAGACCACAAGTCCGCGAATTCCCTTGTGCGCCAACAGAGCTTCGTATACGGCCAGATCGGCCAGATCCGCCTCGACCGCCATCCGCTCTTGTTGATCCAGCGGCTGTCCAGGCTCGACGGCGTCCAGCGCCGCCGACGGGTCACATGGGTCATCCGCGAACGGGTCGGGTGGCAAACCCGGGGGAAGGTGGTCACGCACGCCCCTAGCCTACGCAAGCGGGCCGTGGAAACGCCAGCAGGGAGGCCGCGCGCCGATTGGCTCGTGCGGCGCGCCAACAGGTGCGACTCCCCGAATGCCCGCGACCGATAGGATGGGTTTCTCGCTGCGCGCGCGTATGGAGGGTTTCACCGATGTCCCGTGGCACGTCCCACCTCGAAGACAGCTCCGACCTGGTCGCAAGTCCGTACCTGCGCGTCGGCGGCCTCGCCGACGATCCGGTGCCGACCGGGGGAGACAACCCGCACAAGGTGGCAATGCTGGGTCTGACCTACGACGATGTGCTGCTGCTTCCTGCGGCGTCCGATGTGGTTCCCGCCACGGCCGACACCTCGAGCCAGCTAACCAAGAAGATCCGGCTCAAGGTGCCGCTGGTCAGCTCGGCGATGGACACCGTCACCGAGTCGCGGATGGCCATCGCGATGGCCCGGGCCGGCGGCATGGGCGTGCTGCACCGCAATCTGCCGGTCGCCGAACAAGCCGGCCAGGTCGAGATGGTCAAGCGGTCGGAAGCCGGCATGGTCACCGACCCGGTCACCTGCCGGCCGGACAACACGCTGGCCCAGGTCGAAGCGCTGTGCGCCCGGTTCCGGATCTCCGGACTGCCCGTCGTCGACGACTCCGGCACGTTGGTGGGGATCATCACCAACCGCGATCTGCGGTTCGAGGTCGACCAGACCAGGCCGGTCGCCGAGGTGATGACCAAGGCCCCACTGATCACCGCGCGCGAGGGTGTCAGCGCCGACGCGGCGCTGGGCCTGTTACGCCGCAACAAGATCGAGAAACTGCCTATCGTCGACGGCCACGGCCGGCTGACCGGGCTGATCACCGTCAAGGACTTCGTCAAGACCGAACAGCACCCGCTGGCCACCAAGGACAGCGACGGCCGGCTGCTGGTGGGCGCCGCCGTCGGGGTCGGCGGTGACGCCTGGGTCCGCGCAATGATGCTGGTCGACGCCGGGGCGGACGTGCTGATCGTGGATACCGCGCACGCCCACAACCGGCTGGTGCTCGACATGGTCGGCAAACTCAAGGCCGAAGTCGGCGAGAAGGTCGAGGTGATCGGCGGCAACGTCGCGACCCGCTCGGCCGCCTTGGCGCTGGTCGAGGCGGGCGCCGACGCCGTGAAGGTCGGCGTGGGCCCGGGCTCGATCTGCACCACCCGCGTGGTGGCCGGTGTCGGCGCCCCGCAAATCACCGCGATCCTGGAAGCCGTCGCGGCCTGCGGGCCGCACGGGGTGCCGGTCATCGCCGACGGGGGACTGCAGTATTCGGGCGACATCGCCAAGGCGCTGGCGGCCGGCGCCTCCACGGCGATGCTGGGCTCGTTGCTGGCCGGCACCGCCGAGGCGCCCGGCGAGCTGATCTTCGTCAACGGCAAACAGTTCAAGAGCTACCGCGGCATGGGGTCGCTGGGGGCCATGGCGGGCCGCAGCGGAGCGAAGTCGTATTCCAAGGACCGCTACTTCGCCGACGACGCGCTCTCCGAGGACAAGCTGGTGCCCGAGGGGATCGAGGGCAGGGTGCCGTTCCGCGGTCCGTTGTCGTCGGTGATCCACCAGCTGACGGGCGGCCTGCGCGCCGCGATGGGCTACACCGGCTCCCCGACCATCGAGGTGCTGCAGCAGGCGCAGTTCGTCCGGATCACGTCGGCCGGACTCAAGGAAAGCCACCCCCACGACGTCACGATGACCGTCGAAGCACCCAACTACTACGCGCGGTGAACAGCGAACTGAACATGGTCGAGATCGGGATGGGCAGAGTGGCCCGTCGCACCTACGAGCTCAGTGAAGTCAGCATCGTCCCGTCGCGGCGCACCCGCTCGTCGCAGGACGTGTCGACGGCCTGGCAGCTGGACGCCTACCGCTTCGAGATCCCGGTGCTGGCCCACCCGACCGACGCGTTGGTGTCGCCGGAGTTCGCGATCGAGCTGGGCCGGCTCGGCGGGCTGGGCGTGCTCAACGGCGAGGGGCTGATCGGCCGGCACGCCGACGTGGGGGCCAAGATCGCGCAGCTGCTCGAGGCCGCCGAAAAAGAGCCCGAACCCTCGGCGTCGATCCGGTTGCTGCAGGAGCTGCACGCGGCGCCGCTCAACCCGGAGCTACTCGGGGCCGCGGTCGCCCGCATCCGCGAGGCCGGCGTGACCACCGCGGTCCGGGTCAGCCCGCAGAACGCCCAGGCGCTTACGCCGGTACTGCTACAGGCCGGTATCGATCTGCTGGTCATCCAGGGCACCATCATCTCGGCCGAAAGAGTGGCCTTGGATCGGGAAGGGGCCGGCGAGCCGCTCAACCTGAAGACCTTCATCTCCGAACTCGACATTCCGGTCGTCGCCGGCGGGGTGCTCGACCACCGCACGGCGCTGCACCTGATGCGCACCGGCGCCGCAGGCGTCATCGTCGGCTACGGCTCCACCCGGGGCGTGACCACCAGCGACGAGGTGCTCGGCATCAGCGTGCCGATGGCCACCGCGATCGCCGACGCCGCGGCCGCGCGCCGCGAGTACCTCGACGAGACCGGCGGCCGCTACGTGCATGTGCTGGCCGATGGTGACATTCACACCTCGGGTGAGCTGGCCAAGGCCATCGCCTGCGGCGCGGACGCCGTGGTGCTGGGCACGCCGCTGGCCGAAAGCGCCGAGGCGCTCGGTGACGGGTGGTTCTGGCCGGCCGCGGCGGCGCACCCGTCGTTGCCGCGCGGGGCGCTGCTGCAGATCGCGGTCGGCGAGCGGCCGCCGCTCGAGCAGGTGCTCAACGGGCCGTCCTACGACCCGTTCGGCAGCCTCAACCTGGTCGGTGGCCTGCGCCGATCGATGGCCAAGGCCGGCTACTGCGACCTCAAGGAATTCCAGAAGGTCGGCCTGACCGTCGGAATCTGAGGTCTTTTGGCCGGCGAGCGAGCCGCTAGCACGTTACTGGCCGGTAAGTTCATACTGGTGGGGATGAAGCCAGATTTTGACGTCCTGATCATTGGTTCGGGTTTCGGCGGCAGCGTCAGCGCGCTGCGGTTGACCGAAAAGGGTTACCGCGTAGGCGTTTTGGAGGCGGGCCGCCGCTATGCCGACGCGGAGTTCGCCAAGACGTCGTGGGATCTGCGCAAGTTCCTCTGGGCGCCCCGGCTGGGTTGCTACGGCATCCAGCGGATTCACCCGCTGAAGAACGTGATGATCCTGGCCGGTGCCGGAGTCGGCGGCGGCTCGCTGAACTACGCGAACACGTTGTACGTGCCGCCGGAGCCGTTCTTCAACGACCAGCAGTGGAAGCACATCACCGACTGGCGCAGCGAGCTGATGCCGCACTACCGGCAGGCGCAGCGGATGCTGGGCGTGGTCGACAACCCGACGTTCACCGACGCAGACCGGATCGTCAAGGAAGTCGCCGACGAGATGGGATGCGGAGATACCTTCGTGCCCACCCCGGTCGGGGTGTTCTTCGGCCCCGACGGCACCAAGGCACCCGGGAAGACGGTGCCGGACCCGTTCTTCGGCGGAGCGGGCCCCGACCGCACCGGTTGCCTGGAATGCGGTTGCTGCATGACCGGCTGCCGCTACGGCGCCAAAAACACCTTGCTGAAGAATTACCTCGGCCTCGCCGAATCGGCTGGGGCGCAAGTCATTCCGATGACTACGGTGAAGAGTTTCGAGCAGCGGTCCGATGGCTTGTGGAAGGTGCGCACCGTTCGCACCGGAAGCTGGCTGCGCCGGGACCGGCGCACGTACACCGCGAACCATGTCATCCTGGCCGCGGGCACCTGGGGAACGCAGCATCTGCTGTTCAAGATGCGGGACAAGGGCCTGTTGCCCCGTCTCTCAACACGTTTGGGCGTCTTGACCCGGACCAACTCCGAATCGATCGTCGGTGCCGGACGGTTGAAGGTCTCCCCGGACCTGGACCTGACGCACGGCGTGGCGATCACGTCGTCGATCCACCCGACGTCGGATACCCATGTCGAACCCGTCCGTTATGGCAAGGGCTCCAACGCGATGGGGCTGCTGCAGACGTTGATGACGGACGGTCCCGGCCCACAAGGCACCGATGTGCCGCGCTGGCGCCAGCTGCTCGACACCGCCGGCGAGGATCCGGGCAAGATGTTGCGGCTGCTCAACCCCAGCCGCTGGAGTGAGCGCACGGTGATCGCGCTGGTGATGCAGCACCTGGACAACTCGATCACCACGTTCACCAAGCGCGGGAAGCTGGGCATCCGCTGGTATTCCAGCAAGCAGGGGCACGGCGAGCCGAACCCGTCGTGGATCCCGGTCGGCAACGAGGTCACCCGCCGTATCGCGGACAAGATCGACGGAGTTGCCGGCGGCACCTGGGGTGAGCTGTTCAACATTCCGCTGACCGCGCACTTCCTCGGCGGGGCGGTGATCGGCGACAGCCCCGAGCGGGGCGTCATCGATCCCTATCACCGCGTCTACGGCTATCCGTCGCTGCTGGTGGTGGACGGCGCCGCCATCTCGGCGAATCTGGGCGTCAACCCGTCGCTGTCGATTACCGCGCAAGCCGAGCGGGCCGCCTCACTGTGGCCGAACAAGGGCGAGAACGATCAACGGCCGCTGCAGGGCGACACCTACCGCAGGCTGGACCCGATCCCGCCGAAGTACCCGGTGGTGCCTGCGGACGCGCCCGGCGCGCTGCGCTGGTTGCCGATCGACCCGGTCGGCTCGACGGCCGGGGCGGGTTAGCTGGCGATCACCTCGAGCGGGGCGCCGCTGACCACCCGGCTGCGCTCGCCGTGCACGTTGACCGGCACATCGCCCATCAGCGTGACCCGATGCATCAGCCGCGGCTGGTCGTCGTAGTCGTCGATCGCCCGGTGCTGGGTGGCCCGGTTGTCCCAGATGGCCACGTCGCCTGCCGCCCAGCTCCAGCGAATAGTGTTCTCGGGCTTGGTGATTCGGCGCTGCAATAATTCCAGCAGGGTGCTTGACTCGCCGCTGTCCAGGCCGACGAAGTTGCGCACGAAATCGCCCGCGATCAGGGTGCGCTCGCCGGTCTCCGGGTGCACGCGCACCACCGGGTGCTCGGTCTGGAAGTCCTGCTTCTCGAACGCCTGCCGGAACTCCCGCTGAGCGTTGGTCATCGCCAGGGTGGCTTGGGGGGCGACGTAGTCGTAGCGGTTGCTGTGCAGTGCCCACAGATTCTCGACCAGGCTTTTGAGCGGCTCGGGCAGGTCCTGGTAGGCCGCGGCGGTCGAGGCCCACAGCGTCGATCCCCCGTAGCTGGGCAGGGTGACGGCACGCAGGATCGAGGCCGCCGGGTAGTTCGCGGCGAAGGTCACGTCGGTGTGCCAGCGGTTGGCCTTGCCGTATTCGGAGTTGATCGGCGTGATGACCGGTGCGCCTTTGGCCGCGAGTGCGCCGGCGGCCGGATGCCCGACGGGCGTGCCGAGCAGCCCGCCGAAGGCGAGTTGCTGCTGGTCGTCGAGGTGGTGTTGGCCGCGGAAGAAGATGACCTTGTGGGTCAGCAACGCCCCGCGGATGTCGTCGACGGTGGCCGGGTCGAGGTGGCCGCCGAGGTGCACCCCGTCGACCCGGGCGCCGATCCGGCTCCCCAGCTTGGTGACGGTTATCTGGTCTGTCATGGCTGTCGTCCTTGCAGAAACATCGAGTGTAGTCAGTTGACTAAGCCCCGAGTGTAGTCGCTTGTATACAGATTCGGCAACCAGCCGCCGTACCGCGCTTACTTGCCCCTGAGCTGGTGGGCGACCGTCCGCCGGTGGGTGGGCGCGCACCCCGGCGGCTGCGGCGGCGGCGGCAGCAGCGCCTTGCGCGGACGCACCGCGAATGACGTCGCCGCATCCGTCTTGAGCACGACCTCCTCGCCGGCGTGCCGGATGGTCAACTCACCGGTGTCGCCGTCGCTCAGGGTGTAGGTGACGTCGTTGTGGTTGGCGTCGACCATCAGCCGAAAGTCGCGCCACCGCACCCGGAACCGCAGCCGGGTGATGCCGTCGGGCAGGGCGGGATCGATTTCCAGGATGCCGTCGTCGTCGCGCAGGCCGCCGAAGCCCGCGACGATCGCCATCCAGGCGCCGGCCAGCGATGCCATGTGCAACCCGTCGCGGGTGTTGGAGTGCAGGTCGCGCAGGTCGATCAGCGCGGCCTCGTAGGCATAGTCATGCGCCAGCTCCAAATGTCCGACCTCGGCGCACATCACGGCCTGGCAGCAGGCCGACAGCGACGAGTCGCGCACCGTGCGCCGCTCGTAGTAGTCGACGTTGCGGGCCTTCTGTTCGGGTGTGAACGCGTGGCTCTGCCACTGCATGGCCAGCACCAGGTCGGCCTGCTTGATCACCTGCGCCGGATAGAGCCGCACATACGGCTCGTGCAGCAGCAGCGGATATTTGTGCCGGTTCTCGAAATCCCACTCCGCGAACTTGGTGAAGCCTTCGCACTGCTGGTGCACACCCAGTTCCTCGTCGTACGGAACGTTGACGGCATCGGCCGCGTCGCGCCAGGAGGCCGTCTCCTCGTGGGTGACACCCATCGCCTCGGCCGCCTCGGGGTGGCGGTTGCAGGCATCGGCGGCGACGACCAGGTTGTGCGCGGCCATCAGGTTCGTGAAGACGTTGTCGCGCACGATCGCCGTGTACTCGTCGGGCCCCGTGACGCCCTCGAGGTGCCAGACGCCGTGGCGGTCGTGATGCCCGATCGACATCCACAGCCGGGCCGTCTCGACGAGTACCTTTATGCCGCAATCCGCCTCCAGCGACTGGTCGCCGGTGACGACGCGGTACCGCTCGAAGGCCATCGCGATGTCGGCGTTGATGTGGAAAGCCGCGGTACCCGCCGGCCAGTAGCCGGAACACTCCTGGCCGCGGATAGTCCGCCACGGGAAGCTGACGCCCTCGAGGCCGAGTTCCTTCGCGCGGTCCCGGGCCATGTCCATTGTCGACGCCCGCCACCGCAGCGAATCGGCGACCGCGTGCGGCAGCGTGTAGGTGAGCACCGGAAGCACGAAACCCTCGGTGTCCCAGAAGGCGTGGCCGTCGTATCCCGTTCCGGTCAGCCCCTTGCTGGGGATGGCACGGCGCTCGGCCCGGGCGCTGGCCTGCACCAGGTGAAACAGCCCGAACCGCACCGCTTGCTGGGATTCCGAATCGCCTTCGACCTCGACGTCGGCGTTTTCCCAGAAATCATCCAGGAACTCCCGCTGGGCCTTCACCAACCCGTCCCAGCCGCTGTAGCGGGCGCTGTGCAGCGCGGCGGCGACCTGGTCACGCAGCGCGGGCCGGGAGCGCTGGCTGGACCAGCCGTACGCGAGGTATTTGACGATGCGCAGCTTCTGCCCGGGGCGCAGCCCGCAGATCACGGTGGTTCGTGCCAGGTCGGGACCGGAGTCGTTGGTGACCTCGACCCGTCCGGGAACCTCGACGATGTGATCCATGCCCGCCGCCATCATCAGCTGACTCGCCCTGGTGCGGTGCATCAGCAGCGCCCCGCAGTCGGTCTCGTCGTGCTCCACGGCCTCCAGCGGGTTCTCCAGGATGGCCGCCACCCGGGGGTCGGCCGACGTCGTCGGCTGATCCTCGTTGGTGACTAGCTCCGACTGCACCGTGACGCGGACGAATTCGTTGACCGCCTCGACGATGTACTCGATGGCGGCCACACTGCGATGGGCCAGCGACACCAGCCGGGTGGAGGTCACCCTGACTTCCTTGCCCACCGGCGAACGCCAGTGCGCGTTGCGGGTCAGCGTTCCGGCCTTCAGATCGAGGACGCGCTCGTGGGAGATGAGCTCGCCGTACCGGACGTCGAAGGGTTCGTCCTCGACGAACAGGCGAATGATCTTGCCGTTGGTCACGTCGACGACGGTCTGGCCGGCCTCCGGGTAGCCGTAGCCGGCCTCGGCGTAGGGCAGCGGCCGGATCTCGTAGAAGGAGTTCAGGTAGGTGCCCGGCAGGCCGTACGGTTCGCCCTCGTCGAGGTTGCCGCGCAGCCCGATGTGCCCGTTGGACAAGGCAAATAACGATTCGGACTGGGCGATCAGGTTCAGGTCGAGCCGCGTCTCGCGGATCGCCCACGGTTCGACGGGGAAGGCTTCCTGGGTGATCATGCCTTGGCCTCGTTTGAATCCGCGAGCAATTCTGCGAGGTCGGTCACCACGACATCGGCGCCACTTTTCCGGAGATCTTCGGCCTGGCCGACTCGGTCGACGCCCACCACGTAGCCGAAGTTACCGGCATGACCGGCTGCCACACCCGACAGCGCGTCCTCGAACACGGCGGCCGCGTCGGGGGCGACGTCGAGCAGTTGCGCCCCCCGCAGATAGGAGTCGGGAGCGGGTTTGCCTTTGATGTGTTCCTCGCGCAGCGTCACCCCGTCCACCCGCTGCTGGATGAACCGGTCCAGCCCGGTGATCTCGAGCACCTCGCGGGTGTTGGCGCTCGACGACACGACGGCGATGCCCAGGCCCGCGGCCGAGGCCGCCTCCAGATAGCGCCGCGACCCGTCGAACACCTCGACGCCGTCCTTGGCGAGGACGGTTTGGAACATGTCGTTCTTACGATTGCCCAGGCCGTAAACGGTTTCGGCATCGCCGGAGTCGTCGGGATTGCCGTCGGGCAGTTCGATTCCCCGGCTGCCCAGAAACGACCGGACTCCGTCTTCGCGCTTTTTGCCGTCGACGTAGGTCCGGTAGTCCGCCGCGGCATCGAAGGGGACGAACTTCTCTCCGGTGCGCTCGGCTCGCTGGGACAGGTAAGCGTCGAACATGGCCTTCCAGGCCTTGGTGTGCACGCTTGCGGTATCGGTGAGCACGCCGTCGAGGTCGAACAGACAGGCGCGCACCTTCTCTGGCAGACCCAGCACAGAGGATCCTCACTGTCGGAGTAGTTGGGCGATACCACTCCACCATGCTTGCCCGTGGGCCGCCAGCGAACGCCCGTGTTGTTCAACTCGCGCGCGACTCCTTGCAGACCCGAAGCCGCCCGTCCGACAACGCGGTGGTCGGGTTTTCGGCCGTGCGGGCGCAGTCGGCCACGAAGGCGTGCCCGAGTGTTCGATGGTGAAGCCGCACGACTCCTCAATTCATCGGCCGGCCAGATGGCTGTGCGCGGCCCGCTGGGCCCACGGCAGGGATACGAGAGTTCGCAGCCATCCAATCACGTTGTCCCACAAGGCAAGGCGGCCGCGATTGACCAGCGCCCGGCGAGGTGGCGCGCGGTGCCGCCGAGCCCACTTCCGGCGGCGAGCAATGCCCGCTCGAAGTTGTGCCGCGACAGGCCGTTCGAACGCTGAGTTCCGTTCTGAGTCATATTCTTTCCCTTTCCCAGTGACGTGCCGCTAGCAGACCGGCGAACCCACTTGCGGGCCGTCCGGGAACGCGTGGTGTACGGCGTCGCGCACCGCACCGCGCGCCCCGCGGGTAGCTGTTCGATCACCCTGTGTGCTAACGCCATTGAGTTGCGTATCGCGGATCTGACGTCGGCCGGCAACGCGGCCCTGCGGCGCGTCAACTTCGACGCCGACCGGCGCGCCATCGACGCCGTGCGCGCCGTGTTTTGGCTCCACTAAACTCGGTGAGCGTGGCTGAACCTGCTGATCTCGACAATCCCGCCCCGGCGACCCGACCGGTACTGGTGGTCGATTTCGGCGCGCAGTACGCGCAGTTGATCGCCCGTCGCGTCCGGGAAGCGCGGGTCTTTTCGGAGGTCATTCCGCACACCGCCTCGGTCGACGAGATCAAAGCCAAGGATCCGGTGGCCCTGGTGCTGTCCGGCGGGCCGGCCAGTGTGTACGCCGAAGGCGCCCCGCAACTGGACCCGGCCGTGTTCGATCTCGGTGTTCCGGTGTTCGGCATCTGCTACGGGTTTCAGGCGATGGCCCAGGCGCTGGGTGGCACCGTCGCCCACACCGGCACCAGCGAGTACGGCCGAACCGAACTGAAAGTGGTTGGCGGCGAACTGCATTCGGGCCTGCCCGCGGTGCAGCCGGTATGGATGAGCCACGGTGACGCGGTCACGGCGGCGCCCGAGGGATTCGACGTGGTGGCCAGCAGCCCGGGTGCGGCGGTTGCCGGCTTCGAGAACCGGGCCCGGCGACTGGCCGGCGTGCAGTACCACCCGGAGGTGATGCACAGCCCGCACGGGCAGCAGGTGCTCAGCCGATTTCTGCACGACTTCGCCGGTATCGGTGCCCAGTGGACGGCCGCCAACATCGCCGAGGCGCTGACCGAACAGGTGCGGGCCCAGATCGGCGACGGCCATGCGATCTGCGGGTTGTCCGGCGGGGTGGATTCCGCGGTGGCTGCCGCGCTGGTGCAGCGCGCCATCGGCGACCGGCTGACCTGCGTCTTCGTCGACCATGGGCTGTTGCGGGCCGGTGAGCGCGCACAGGTGCAGCGCGATTTCGTCGCCGCCACCGGCGCCAACCTGGTCACCGTCGACGCGGCCGACACCTTCCTCGAGGCGCTGGCGGGCGTGACCAACCCCGAAGGCAAGCGCAAGATCATCGGTCGCCAATTCATCCGGGCCTTCGAGGGCGCGGTGCGAGACATCTTGCAAGACGAGGGGGCACAGGACGGTTCTGGCGTCGATTTCCTGGTGCAGGGCACGCTGTATCCGGACGTGGTGGAGTCTGGCGGCGGCAGCGGTACCGCGAACATCAAGAGCCACCACAACGTCGGCGGTCTGCCCGACGACCTGAAGTTCAAGCTCGTCGAGCCGCTGCGGCTGCTGTTCAAAGACGAGGTGCGCGCTGTCGGGCGGGAGCTGGGGTTACCGGAGGAAATCGTTGGGCGCCAACCATTTCCGGGTCCAGGGTTGGGCATTCGGATCGTCGGCGAGGTCACGGCCAAGCGGCTGGACACGCTGCGTCGCGCCGACTCGATCGCCCGCGAGGAGTTGACCGCCGCAGGCCTCGACAACCTGATCTGGCAGTGCCCGGTGGTGCTGCTGGGTGAGGTGCGCTCGGTCGGCGTCCAGGGCGATGGTCGCACCTACGGGCACCCGATCGTGTTGCGGCCGGTGTCCAGCGAGGACGCCATGACCGCCGACTGGACCCGGGTGCCCTATGAGGTGTTGGAGCGCATCTCGACCCGGATCACCAACGAGGTGGCCGAGGTCAACCGCGTGGTGCTGGACATCACCAGCAAGCCGCCCGGCACCATCGAGTGGGAGTAACCCGCCGCTCTGCGCTATTCCACGAATTCGCTTCTGCCATAAGCAATGCCGGCCGCGCTCCAGTTGCCGCCGGCCTGGATGACGAGCCGGCGGGCGATATCGCGATCGTCGTTTCCGGCGACCAGGATCATGGTGTGGTCGGTCGCGGTGACGGATCCGCCGCGCAGCCGGGTGCGAGCCGCCGGGTCGGCGCCCAGCGCGGTGCCGAGTCGCTCGATGTCGACGTCCGGGACGGTGATGATGATCGCGTTCTGTTCCGGTGCGTGCTGCGGCAGGTAGTCGAAAGACAGCACCGATTCCTGATCGAACTGACGGCGCAGTGCCTCGGCGGCGACGTGCAGGGCGGGCTCGCCGGCGCCGCACAGATGGAATTCGCGCGAACGCTCAGCGGTGACCCGCTGCAGCGCGGTGGACCAGTACACCCCGTCGAGCGGCGTCGATCCCGTCGTCGCGACACCGCCCTGGGTGATCGTCACGTCGGCCTGCGTCTCGAACAGGGGATCGGCATTGTCGGTGACGAAGAACTCGGCCGGTTGACAGTCACCTTGGGCCGGAGTGGCCGTCACGATGGCGGCACAAAGTAGCACCAGGAGCCACAGCAGCACCGACCGCATAAGCAGCATCTCCCGTTTCTTGACGGTTGTCGGCGGGTGGGTGTTTACTCGAATCAATCGAACATATATTCGAATATAGTGCAGGAACCGCTGGTAGGAGGCTATATGACGGCGGCTGTCGCCTCCGACCAGGATCGCGCTCAACAGCTCGAATCTTTACGCCGGCAGATCGCGGTGTTGTCCGGGAAGGCGCCCGCGGCGGCCGTTGCCCGTGCCGATGATCTGCTGCCGGAATCGGAATCCCAACTGCCGGTCCCGGCGTGGCTGGCCGACGCGCTGCCCACACAGTTGCCCCGGGGGACGGTGGCGGTGCTGTCCGGAGCACGGTCGCTACTGCTGAGCATGGTCGCCGCGGTCACGGCGGCCGGAGGGAACGCGGCCATCGTCGGTCAGCCCGATATCGGGCTGCTGGCCGCGGTGGAGATGGGGGCGGATCTGAGCCGGCTCGCGGTGATACCGGATCCCGGGACCGATCCGGTGGAGGTGGCCGCGGTGCTCATCGACGGTATGGATCTGGTGGTGCTCGGTCTGGGTGGGCGCCGGGTGCCGCTGACCCGGGCGCGGGCAGTCGTGGCACGCGCCCGCCTCAAGGGCTGCACGCTCCTGGTCACCGACGGCGACTGGCAAGGGGCGCCGACGCGGCTTCAGGCCCGGGTCTGCGGCTACGAGATCACGGCGGGTGATCGGGGCGCCCCCGTCTGCGGATTCGGACGAATCAGCGGAGTGCGGCTGCAGGTCAGCGGGGTGTGCGCGGGGAGACGGGTGATCGGCCGAACGCGAACCGGGTGAATCGGATGTCTTCCCGGGTGCTGGCTATCTGGTGCATGGACTGGCCCGCGGTTGCGGCGGCGGCAGCAGCGGGCCAATCGGTGACGGCCCCGGTCGCGGTCACTCTGGCCAACCGGGTGATCGCCTGCTCGTCGGCGGCCCGTGCGGCCGGAGTGCGGCGAGGGTTGCGACGCCGGGAGGCGGCGGCCCGTTGCCCGCAACTGCATGTCGCCACCGCCGACGCTGACCGCGATGCCCGCTTTTTCGAAGGGGTGGTCGCGGCGGTCGACGATCTGGTGCCCCGTGCCGAGGTGCTGCGGCCCGGGCTCCTGGTGTTGCCGGTGCGCGGGGCGGCCCGCTATTTCGGGTCCGAGGTTCAGGCCGCCGAGCGGTTGGTCGATGCGGTGGCGGTGAGTTCAGTGGCCGGCGCCGAGTGTCAGGTCGGGATCGCCGACCAGCTGTCCACCGCGGTCTTCGCCGCCCGTGTCGGCCGTGTCGTCCGAGCGGGCGGCGACGCGAAGTTTCTGTCGGTGCTGTCGATCCGGCAGCTGGCCACCGAGCCGAGCCTGTCCGGTCCGGGGCGAGAGGAACTCACGGATCTGTTGTGGAGGTTAGGGATTCGCACTATCGGGCAGTTCGCCGCGTTGCCGGCTACCGACGTGGCTTCCAGATTCGGCGCCGACGGGGTGAGCGCGCACCGGTTCGCGCGCGGCGAACCCGAGCGGGGGCCGTCCGGGCGGGAGCCGCCGGCCGAACTCGAGGCCGTGCTGGACTGCGATCCGCCGATCGACCGGGTCGATGCCGCGGCATTCGCCGGACGTTCGCTGGCCGGCACGCTGCACCAGATGCTGATGTCCGCCGGAGTGGGATGCACCCGGCTGTCCATTCATGCCGTCACCGCCAACGGCGAAGAACTGAACCGGGTGTGGCGGTGCGCCGAGCCGCTGACCGAGGACGCCACCGCCGATCGGGTGCGCTGGCAACTGGACGGGTGGTTGAGCAACCGGACTACCCGCAACCCCCGCCCAACCGCGGCGGTGACATTGTTGCGGCTGCGGGCGGTAGAGGTGGTGTCCGCCGAGGCGCTGCAGCTGCCGTTGTGGGGTGGCCTCGGTGAGGAGGACAGGCTGCGGGCCCGCCGGGCGCTGGTGCGGGTGCAGGGCCTGCTCGGCCCGGAGGCGGTGCGGGTACCGGTGTTGTCCGGAGGCCGCGGACCGGCCGAACGCATCACGCTGACTCCGCTGGGTGATGAGCCGGTGCCGCACGCCGACCCGGGGTTGCCGTGGCCCGGTCAGCTGCCAGATCCGTCACCGGCGGTATTGCTCGACGATCCGGTGGAATTGCTCGATGCCCACGGGAATCCGATACGGGTGACCAGCCGGGGGATGTTCTCCGCGGACCCGGCGCGCCTGGTCGCCCGCGGCCAGGACGATCCGCTGCGCTGGTGGGCCGGACCGTGGCCGGTCGACGAGCGATGGTGGGATCCGGATCGATCGACGGGCCACACCGCCCGCGTCCAGGTATTGCTGGAGAGCGAGCGGGCATTGCTGCTGTGCTATCGCCGGCGCCGGTGGTATCTCGAAGGGATCTACGAGTAAGGAGCTGTCAGTACCGGCCGAAAGCTATGGCCACATTGTGGCCGCCGAAGCCGAACGAGTTGTTGATCGCGTACCGGTAATCACCGGGCCGTGGCTTGCCGGACACCACGTCCAAGTCGATCTCTGGATCGAGATTTTCCAAATTCAGTGTCGGCGGCACCACCTGATCCCGTAGCGCCAGCACGGTCAGGATGGACTCCACCGCGCCGACCGCACCCACCGAATGGCCCAGCGCGGCCTTGGGCGCGTAGACCGCCGGCCTGGTGCTGCCCAGCGCGTTGTTGATGGCCTTGCCCTCGGCCAGATCACCCACCGAGGTGCCCGTGGCGTGGGCATTGACGTGATCGATGTCCTCAGGTGTCAGCCCGGCCAGCTGAATCGCCCGGCTGATCGCGTGCCCGGCGCGCGCGCCGTTGGGGTCCGGTGCCACCATGTGGTAGCCGTCCGAGGTGATGCTGGCGCCCATGATCCGGGCCAGGATGTTGGCGCCTCGGGCTTTCGCGTGCTCCTCGGTCTCGATCACCATCAGCGCGCCGGCCTCGCCGAACACGAAGCCGGTCCGATCCCGGTCAAACGGTCGGCAGGCCCCGGCGGGGTCGTCGTTGCGGGTCGACATCACGATGCGCATCTGGGCAAACGCCGCGATCGCCACCGCCTCGATCCTGACCTCGACGCCGCCGCAAATCGCGATGTCGGCCTCGCCCAGGACGATATTGCGCCAGGCCTGGGCGAGGCCTTCCGAACCGGACGCGCACGCCGAAACCGGGGTGAGTATCCCGCCCCTGGCGCGTCGTTCCAGGCCGATTGCCGCGGCGGGGCCATTAGGCATGTACTTGGCCACCGCAAGCGGGGAGACCGCCTTGCCGCCGCGCGCGCGTATGTCGTCGTAGCTGAAGACGATTTGTTCGGCCGAGCCCAGGCCGGTGCCGACAGAAACCAGCAACCGGTTGGGGTCGACCTCGGGTGAACCGGCGTTCTCCCACACCCGGCGGCTCAAGATGGCTGCCATCTTCTGCAGCCACCCCATCCGGTGCCGCTCGGCGCGCGTCAATCCGTGGTCGAAATCCTCGTGCAGGTGCCCGCCGATGCGTACCGGCAGGTCATAGACTTCGACAAACGAGTCTTCAAGAGTGCGGATGCCGCTTTGGCTGTCCAGCAACAACTTCCAAGTGCTCTCGGCGTCGGTAGCCAGTGCGGTGGACATGGCGATGCCGGTAACCACCACATTCGGTAATGCTTTCCCCGTGACCAGCTCTGTCATTGCGTAGGTCCTTCCGTGCTGACTAACGCAACCCCGCGCAGGTACGCCACTATTCCATAGTCGCTGAAGTCACTCCATAGTTGCTGAAGTCACGGGGAGAGTCGACGCGCGAACGGCCCCACGCGTTCGATGAACCGGTCGAAGAACACCGCCGGGTCGACGCCAACACCGATGCGCGCGTTGGGTTCCCGGCGCCAGTCGGTCACCGTCATGCCGCGGGTCAGCGTCCCGGCCAACTCGACGTCCACCCGGCCGGAACGGGTTGCGATGAGTTCGGGGTCCAACGCCACCGCCGCGGCCAGGGGGTCGTGCAGATGCGCCAGAAATCCGTGCCCGTTGTCGTAGTAGCCCTCGAGATAGAACCGCATCGCGTCTTCGATTACCCGGATCACCGGATTGGACGCCGTCGAGCGGGTTCCCCGTTTGTCGTCGACGCTCATCATCGTCGACGTCGATCCTGCGGCGTCCGCCAATCTCGCCAGGATTTCCGGTGTGATCGCTACGTTGCGGGTCAGGTCCAAGCCGCACAAGATCGGAAGCCGCTGCGGTCCAACATTTTCAGCCGACCAGGCCGCGAACACCTCGGCGGCCGCCTCGGGATCCACGCTGATATTCCATTCCGCCACGGCGGTCGTATTGCCGATGTGGTCATAGGAGCCGCCCATGATGACCAACCGGCGCAACAGGTTCGGCAGTGCGGGCTCGGCACGCAGCGCCAGCGCCAGATTCGTCAGCGGGCCGGTCGCCACGCCGATCAGCTCGCCGGGATGCGCCTGTGCCGCGCGCACCCAGGCGGTCGCCGAGTCGTGCTCGGTCAGCGCAGCGTCGCTCGGCGGTACGTCGGCATACCCCAGGCCCCGCGGGCCGTGGACTTGCGAGGGCGTGCGCAGTGGGCCGGTGAGGGTTTCGTCAGCCCCCTTCGACACCGGGACGCCGGTGACCCGGCACAGCTCGAGCAGGCCCAGATTGTTGGCGCAAACCTGTTGTACACCGACGTTTCCACCGGTCGAGGCGATGCCGACCAGGTCGGCGTCCGGGCTGGCCAGCAGGTATATCAAGGCCAACGCGTCGTCGACACCGGTGTCGACATCGGCGAACACCGGCGAGGGTTCGGTCACCAATGAACTCCGGGCACCAGGCGGACCGCCTTGCGGACCGGTCGGGGGATCCCGATGCGGCCGACGCCGCGCGCCGGGCGCCTGGGTCGCCGGCGTACGCTCTTTGCGTCGCTGCTGTCCGGCGAAACTCCCAGCGCGGCAGCAGAATCAGGGTAACCCAGATAGACCTGGTGCAGGATTCGCCGCGAAGTCCTGGGCACGAGGTAGTTGCCCGCCTCGGCGAGCGTGCCCAGCGGAGTGTCGATGCGCGCCGGCTTTTCGACCAGCCCGCGCACCACCATCGCCGCCGCCCGTTCGGGGCTGATCGGCGCCACCGGGTTGAGCCGCTGCGACGGCACGATCATGGGCGTCTTGACCAGTGGCATATGGATGTTGGTGAATGTGATGTGGTCGGACAGCGTCTCCGAGGCGACCACGTCGGAGAACGCGTCCAGCGCGGCCTTCGTCGGCAGATACGAGCTGTACTTCGGATTACGGGCCAACACGCCCGCACTGGAGACGTTGACCACGTGACCGAACCGGCGTTCCCGCCAGTGCGGGAGCAGCGCGAGCACCATTCGGACCGCGCCGAAGTAGTTGACGGCCATCACCCGCTCGTAGTCGTGCAGCCGATCGGTGGAGTTGACCACCGAACGGCGAATCGAACGGCCCGCGTTGTTCACCAGGTAGTCGACATGACCGAACTGGCCCAGGATGTCCTTGATGGTGTGCTCCACCGACGCCGAATCGGTGACGTCGCAGGTGAATGCGTGGGCCTGGCCGCCGTTGGCGCGAACCTCGGCGACCAGCTCGTCGAGTGCGGAGCCGTTGCGGGCCAGCGCGAACACCGTCGCCCCGCGCTCGGCGACCGCGATCGCCGAGGCGCGGCCGATACCGCTGGATGCGCCGGTGATGATCACGTGCCGGCCCTGCAGCGGACCCTGCGGGTCGTCGCGGCGGGCGCGATCGGGATCGAGATGCTCGGCCCAGTACCGCCACAGCTTGGGTGCGTAGCTGGCAAAATCGGGGACTTCGATTCCGCTGCCGCGCAACGCGTTTTGCGTCGCCTCGCTGACGAAGGTGGGAGCCAGGTCCACGAGGTCCAGCACCTCGGCGGGAATCCCGAGCTGGGTGGCCGCCATGTTGCGCACCCGTCTGGCGCGTCCACGGGCCTTCAGCACCGGCGCGGCGATCGAACGAGGCAACGAGCCGCGAAGCGGTGGCAGTCCCGCGGTCTTGGCGATGCCGCGGTAAATGCCGCGCAGCCCAATGGTTTCCGGCGAGGTCAGGTGGAACGTCTGGCCATCGTAACCGTCGGCGTGCAGCAGTGCTACGAGCGCGTCGACGACGTAGTCGACCGGGACGATGTTGGTGCGCCCGGTGTCAGGCAGCAGGATCGGGGTCAGCGACGGCAACACGGCCAGCTTGGCCAGCACGCCGAAGAAGTAATAGGGGCCGTCGATCTTGTCCATCTCGCCGGTGCGCGAATCGCCGACCACGACGGCCGGGCGGTAGATGCGGTAGCGCAGTCCGGGTTGCGACCGCGCCAGCAACTCGGCCTCGAACTTCGTCTGGTGGTACGCGGTGGGTAGCTGCTGGCCGACGTCGAAGTCGTCTTCGGTGTACTCGCCGGCGAAATCCCCGGCCACCGCGATCGACGACACGTGATGGAACGTGGCGTCGAGCCGTTGCGCCAGCCCGATCACGGCGCGGGTGCCCTCGACGTTGGCGGCGCGCTGTTCGGCCTCGCCGGCCGTGACGTCGTAGATCGCCGCGCAGTGCACCACATGGTCGACCCGGCCCAGCTCGGCGACCGTCTGGTCGGACAGCTCCAGCTCCGGCAGCTCGCCGACCAGCGGTTTGGCGCGCTCACCCCAGTGGGAGGCCAGCCGTTCGAAGCGTCCCAGCGACTGGCGCCGGACCAGGACCCACACTTGCGCATCGGGCCGGGTATCCAACAAGCGAGCTACGACGCGGCGACCGATAAACCCGGTACCGCCGGTAACGACATACCGCATGGAGTCATGGTAGCGGGGATCAGCTGAAGTTGCGGATGCCGTCCCACTCGACCAGCGTCCAGCCGTCCGTCGGGTTGCCGGTGATCACCACGCGACCGGTGTTCGGCAGGGGATGGCTGGTCAGCAGGGTGTTCTTGCCGTTTTTGGCGTTCATCAGCGTCCACGCCATGATCGCCGCACCCTGGGAGAACACGACCGGCTTGCTGTGGCCGCTGTTGTAGACCTTGTTCACCGCGGCGGTGAACTCGTCGTTGAACTGCTTCCCGCTGATCGATCCCGGGATGCTGTCCGCGACGTCGCCGTTGATCCAGTCCACCGGCGCCAACAAGTACGTCGAACCCGCCATCGTTTCGGGTTTGCCGTTGTACCAGCCGGCGCCCAGTGACTGCACGCCGGACAGGACCTCGACCTGCTTGCCGAGTTCGCCGGCCAGCGGCCCGGCGGTCTGCTGTGCCTCGGCCATGGCGGAGGCGTAGACGGCGTCGAAGTCGTTGCGGCCGCTCCGATGCGCTAGCTGCTGGGCCTGTCCCTTGCCCTCGGCGGTGAGGCCGGGGCCGGGCGGGTCGGTGTTGATCACCCCGTCGGCGTCGGCTTGAGTCTGCGCGTTGCGGATGAAGGTCACCGTGATGGCGCGCGCCTGCGCCGATCCGCCGCACGCACCGACGACGAGCGCTACGACGAGTACGGCTCCTGTTTTCCAGAACGCCTTTCCGATCATGCTGCGCGTGGCCATGTCGATAGCCTGCCCTGCCGACGGCCCCAGGGGGAAGGGTTTGCAATGGTTGAGTGCAGAAAAGCCGGAATCTTGTCGATGGAGAGGAGCCCCGTATGGCGATTGACCCGAGTGCTATCGGCGCCGTGACCGAGCCGACGTTGTTCGAATGGACCGATCGGGACACGTTGCTCTACGCCCTCGGCGTCGGCGCGGGACTCGACGACCTGTCGCTCACCACCGAGAACAGCCACGAGATCACCCAGCAGGTGCTGCCCACCTATGCGGTGATCTGCTGCCCCGCGTTCGCGGCGGCAAGCAAGATAGGAAAGTTCAACTGGGCCAAGCTGTTACACGGCTCGCAAGGAATCCGTCTGCACGCGCCACTGCCCGCGGCGGGCAAGCTCTCGGTGGTGGCCGAGGTCGCCGACCTGCAGGACAAGGGCGAGGGCAAGAACGCGATCGTGATGCTGCGCGGCCGCGGCACCGACCCGGACTCGGGGCAGCTGGTCGCCGAGACGTTGACCACGCTGGTGCTCCGCGGCGAGGGCGGATTCGGCGGGCACCCGGGTCAGCGTCCCATTGCCCCGGAATTCCCGGATCGTGAGCCCGATATCAGCCTCGCTTTGCCCACCCGCGAGGACCAGGCGCTGATCTACCGGCTGTCCGGTGACCGCAACCCGCTGCACAGCGACCCGTGGTTCGCCCGGGAGTTGGCCGGGTTTCCCAAGCCGATCCTGCACGGGCTGTGCAGTTACGGGGTGTCGGGCCGCGCGCTGGTCGCCGGGCTCGGCAACGGGGTCGCGGCCAACATCACCTCGATCGAGTCACGCTTCAGCTCGCCGGTGTTTCCCGGTGAGACGCTGACGACGCTGATCTGGCGTACCGAACCGGGCAAGGCCGTCTTTCGCACGGAGGCGGCTTCTGGCGTCGAAGGTGCTGGGGGTGAGGCCGCGCGGGTGGTGCTCGACGACGGCGCGGTCGAATACGTGCAGAGCTAGCGGTTCAACTGCTGCGCCAGCCGGTCGACGAACTCGGCGGCGGCGGCCGGACTGTCCAGCGCGAACAGCGCGGCGGTGGCTCGGTCGCCGTCGTCGTTGTGCCGCACCAGGATTGGTATCCCGTCCGCGCGCACGGCGTCGAACGCGTCCTCGTCGGTGATGTCGTCGCCGAGAAAGATGGGTGTCAGGGCCGCCGAGCCCTCCAGGTGATCGAGCACCCACCGCAGGGTTCTTCCCTTGTCCCAGTCGACATCCGGACGCAGCTCGATGACTTCGCGGCCGGTGGTCACCCGAAGCGCGTCGCGCTGACCCGCCGCGCGCACCGCTGCCGTCACCTCGCCCACGCGGTCTCGCGCCGCGTTGCGGTAGTGCACGGCAACGCCGAACCGCTTGTGCTCGACCCTGACACCCGGAATCGACCCGAGTCGCTCGCGTAGCTGAGCGGCCGCGGAATCCAGCACCGCTATGGCCGTGGCCGCGGTGTCGTTTTGGTGATGTGTTCCATCGGGTGCGGTCAGTTCGAATCCGTGGCTGCCGGCATACCAGATACCGGGCAGGCCGACCCGAGCCGTCACGTCGGCGAGGTCGCGGCCGGACAATATCGCGACCGGACAGCGGGTGGCCAACCGCTGCAGCGCATTGGCCGCGCCGGCGACAAGCTGCGCCGAATCCGGATCGTCGACGATGTCCGACAGCGTGCCGTCGAAGTCGAAGAACACCGCCGGCTGCCGGGCGGCGATGTCCTCGCCGAGGAGCTGCGACGCGTCGGGAAGCTGCGACATCCGCAGGTCCCCGCCGCGCACGGTGATTTCACTGAAGTCCTGCGGGTCCCCGACCTCGATCACCAGCGCGAACCCGGCCTCGCGCGCCGCCGTGGCCACCGCCGGGCTCGCCGCGACGACGACGCAGCGTCCCGGTCGTGCCCCGACCTCGGCCGACCCGAAGACGCCGGTGTCGACGCCGGCGTCCCGCAGCTGGGCGATCAGCGCTTGCGGAACGTGCAACGCGGGATCAAACAGCACCGCATCGTGGCGGCGCGGGTCGATGGTGACCGGCTCCAATGTGGGCACGACCAACCTTCTCACGATGGTCGATGCCGCCCGGGTTGGGTCAGTGGCGTGCTCGCGCGGTCGGATGGCTCGGGGGTACGCCGCCCCGCAGCGCGCGGGTCCGTCGCTTGCGCCGATCCTTGGTGAACAGCAGGACGGAATCTTGGCTCAGTGCGGTCAGTCGCGCCATTTCCCGTTCGATGCCGGCCGCGAGCTGCTGGAGTTCGGGTGCGGCGTCGTAGTCGGCGGTGATGCCGAAAATCAGCTCGCCGCCGTAGCTCAGCACCGCGACTCCGCTGGACAGCTGCGAAGCGGTCGGAGGGATCGGCAGCAAGCGTTCCACCGTTGCGCCCATCAGCCCCAACTGGTGGCGTGGCCCGGGCGCGTTTGTGGCCAAAGTCACGATGCCCGGCTGCGGAAGCCGGCTCAGTACCAGTTGAAGCGCCTTGGCGCACAGCGCAAATGGCATGTAGTTGGCGGCCAGTTCCGTGATGGTCGGCCCGGTGTTCTGGTGCTTGGGCTGGTTCAGGCTGCTGTGCACAATCCGCAGGCGCTGCACCGAATCCTCGTGCTCGACGGGCAGGTACGGCAGCTTGCCCGAGATGTCGTCGGCCTTCTCCAGCGTGCGCAGCGAACCCGCGCGCGGCTGTTCGCCGCGGTGCAGCAGCACGGCGCGGAAGCCCTCGGTGATGGCGGCGAGTGCGACGTCGTTGGTGGTCACCCGGAACTTGCCGCACACCGCGTCGACGGCGGCAAGGGGGACGCGCACCGTGCTGTAGCGCCGCATGGTGACCGCCGGGCCGGTCGACGACAGCCGGGCCGCCGACCAGATCGTACCGGCCATGGTGCTCGTGACGGTGCCGGCGACGGCTGAGGCACGCAGCAGCGCGTCTGCCCAGCCCGACTTCTGGACTGGCATCGAATCCTGCTTGGGCGCTGGGGGATTGGTGAACATCTCACTGTCGGCGTCGTCGCAGAGCCTGGTGAGGAGGTGGGCCGCGGGAGTGGCGTCGGCGAGGTGGTGGTGGACCTTCATCAAGATCGCCCACTTGCCCTTCAGGCCTTCGATGAGCCAGCACTCCCACAGCGGGCGGTCCAACTCGAGGGGTCGCTCTAGGGCGTAGGCGATCGCCCGCGACAGGTCGGCTTCATCGCCCGGGCGGGGAACCGCGACTCGGCGCAGGTGATGGGAGAGGTCGAAGCCCGGATCGTCAATCCATTGCTGGGTGCCGCGCAGCGGGTGCGTTCGCAATACCTGGGTGCATCGCGGTATCGACTGAATTCGTTCCGCGAGAAGCGCTTTGAGCTGCTCCAGATTGGGTACGGCGCCGTCGACGATGGCGACGGCGCCGGTCGCCATGCTCGCCTGCCGGTCGGGGTCCGCGGCCGTGCGAAAGCCCGTATCCAAAGCCGTTGTCAGTTGTACCATTTTCATACCCCGCCCTAGTTGCCCCGTACCAGTATCTGTCGCGGCGCCCCCATCGCGGTAGATCCAAGTCCGTTAAGACTGTGTTTAGAAGTTGAAGCCCCGTTTAACAACTGCTTTAACAACCGTGCACGAAATCGAACATACATTCGATAGACTGTACGAGTGGGTTGGTTCAACGGGCCGCCGAGTTGGGCGGAAATGGAGCGGGTGCTCGACGGCAAGCCGCGTCATGCCGGCGCACCCACCCCTTCCGGCCCGGCGGAAGACGGTCCGCTGTCACGCAAACGCGGGACGTACACGCCGCCGCGAGAACCCGGGAGCACTCGCTCGTCCGCCGCTGCTGCCGTTCCGTATGCCGAGCTGCACGCGCATTCGGCGTACAGCTTCCTGGACGGGGCCAGCACGCCCGAGGAGCTGGTCGAGGAGGCCGCCCGGCTGGATCTGCGGGCGCTGGCGCTGACCGACCACAACGGTCTGTACGGGGCGGTGCGGTTCGCCGAGGCGGCCGCCGAACTCGACGTGCGTACCGTGTTCGGCGCCGAGTTGTCGCTGGGCGCCTCGTCGGTTTCGGGGGCTCGTACCGAGAAGCCGGACCCGCCCGGCCCGCACCTGCTGGTGCTGGCCCGCGGCCCGGAGGGTTACCGTCGGCTGTCGCGGCAGCTGGCCGCCGCACATCTGGCCGGCGGTGAGAAAGGCAAGCTGCGCCTCGACATCGACACGTTGACCGAAGCCGCGGACGGGCATTGGCACATCCTGACGGGATGCCGTAAAGGCAGTGTGCGCCAGGCGCTTTCCGACGGCGGTCCGGACGCGGCGGCGCAGGCGCTGGCCGATCTGGTGGACCGCTTCGGGGCGCATCGGGTCAGCATCGAGTTGACTCATCACGGCCAGCCCCTCGACGACGAGCGCAATGCGACACTGGCCGCCCTGGCACCGCGGTTCGGGGTCGGCGTCGTCGCCACCACCGGAGCGCATTTCGCCCATCCGTCGCGCCGCAGGCTGGCCATGGCGATGGGCGCGATCCGGGCCCGGCAGTCGCTGGACTCGGCCGCCGGATGGCTGGCCCCGCTGGGCGGCTCGCACCTGCGGTCCGGTGCGGAGATGGCCCGGCTGTTCGCGCAGCGGCCCGAGGTGGTGACCGCCGCCGCCGAACTCGGCGAGCAGTGCGCGTTCGGGCTGGCACTCATCGCGCCGCAGCTGCCGCCGTTCGACGTGCCCGCCGGGTATACCGAGGACAGCTGGTTGCGGCAGTTGGTGATGGCCGGAGCGCGCGACCGCTACGGCCTCCCCGAGGCCGCGCCGCGTGCGTACTCCCAGATCGAGCATGAGCTGAAAGTCATTGCTCAACTGACGTTTCCGGGCTACTTCCTGGTGGTGCACGATATAGCCCGGTTCTGCCGGGAGAACAACATCCTGTGCCAGGGCAGGGGATCGGCGGCCAACTCCGCGGTCTGTTACGCCCTGGGCGTCACCGCCGTCGATCCGGTGGTCAACGAGCTGTTGTTCGAGCGCTTCTTGTCGCCCGCCCGCGATGGGCCGCCCGACATCGACATGGACATCGAGTCGGATCAGCGCGAAAAGGTCATCCAGTACGTCTACCGCAAATACGGCCGGGATTACGCTGCCCAGGTCGCCAACGTCATCACCTACCGCGGGCGAATTGCGGTGCGCGACATGGCCCGTGCCTTGGGCTTTTCGCAGGGCCAGCAGGACGCCTGGAGCAAGCAGATCAGCCACTGGAACGGGCATGGCCCCGACTCCAATGACCCAGCGCCGGACCTCGACGGTATTCCCGAGCAGGTGATCGAACTGGCCACCCAGATCCGGAATCTGCCGCGGCACATGGGCATTCATTCCGGCGGCATGGTGATCTGTGATCGCCCGATCGCCGACGTCTGCCCGGTGGAGTGGGCGCGGATGGAGAACCGCAGCGTCCTGCAATGGGACAAAGACGATTGTGCGGCCATCGGTTTGGTGAAGTTCGACCTGCTCGGGCTGGGCATGCTCTCGGCGCTGCACTACGCGAAAGATCTGGTGGCCGAACACAAAGGCATCGAGGTGGACCTGGCCAAACTGGACCTCTCCGAGCCCGCGGTGTACGAGATGCTGCAGCGCGCCGATTCCGTCGGGGTGTTCCAGGTGGAGTCGCGCGCGCAGATGGCTACCCTGCCCCGGCTCAAACCCCGGGTGTTCTACGACCTGGTGGTCGAGGTCGCGCTGATTCGCCCCGGGCCCATCCAGGGCGGGTCGGTGCATCCCTACATCCGGCGGCGCAACGGCATGGACCCGGTCGTCTACGACCATCCGTCCATGGAATCGGCTTTGCGAAAGACGCTGGGGGTGCCGCTCTTTCAGGAGCAGCTGATGCAGCTCGCGGTCGACTGCGCCGGCTTCTCCGCCGCCGAGGCCGACCAGCTGCGGCGCGCCATGGGGTCCAAGCGCTCCACCGAACGGATGCGACGGCTGCGTGGCCGGTTCTACGACGGCATGCGCAGGCTGCACGGCGCCTCCGACGAGGTGATCGACCGGACCTACGAAAAGCTGGAAGCCTTCGCCAATTTCGGCTTCCCCGAAAGCCATGCGCTGTCCTTCGCGTCGCTGGTCTTCTACTCGTCCTGGTACAAGCTGCACCACCCGGCCGCGTTCTGCGCCGCGCTGCTGCGCGCGCAGCCGATGGGTTTCTATTCTCCGCAGTCGTTGGTGGCCGATGCGCGCCGGCATGGCGTGCTGGTGCACGGCCCGGACGTCAACGCCAGCCTGGCGCACGCCACCTTGGAAGATTCGGGGAACGCCGTCCGGCTGGGCCTTGGGTCCGTTCGCCATATCGGCGACGACCTCGCCGAGCAGCTGGTCGAGCAGCGAAAAGCCAACGGCCCGTTCGATTCCCTGCTGGACCTGACCACCCGGCTGCAGCTCTCCGTGCCGCAGACCGAAGCGCTGGCGACGGCCGGGGCGCTGGGCTGCTTCGGGACGTCGCGGCGCGAGGCGCTGTGGGCGGCCGGGGCCGCGGCCACCCAACGGCCGGACCGACTGCCCGGCGTGGGGTCGTCGTCGCACATCCCGGCGTTGCCCGGAATGAGCGAGCTGGAGCTGGCCGCCGCCGACGTGTGGGCCACCGGCATCTCCCCGGACAGCTACCCGACGCAGTTCCTGCGGGCCGACCTGGACGCGATGGGCGTCGTGCCCGCCGAGTCGCTGCTCAGCGTGCCCGACGGCGATCGCGTGCTGATCGCCGGCGCGGTGACCCATCGGCAGCGCCCCGCCACGGCGCAGGGGGTGACGTTCATCAACCTCGAAGACGAGACCGGGATGGTCAACGTGCTCTGCACGCCTGGGGTGTGGGCCCGGCACCGCAGGCTGGCGAACACCGCACCGGCACTGCTGGTCCGCGGTCAGGTCCAAAACGCCAGCGGCGCAGTCACCGTCGTGGCCGAGCGGTTGGGCCGCATCACCCTGGCCGTCGGCTCGAAGTCCCGCGACTTCCGTTGAGCCAACCCTCGGACCGGCGGGCTGTAGACCGAAACATATTCTATTGCAATCAAATTCGCCCCGGGGCCGGCTCGGCGCGCTCGGGTCTTGACCTGCAGACCCTCTTCGCGCCTGGAACACGCCGCCGTTGGCATCGCCGATCCGGCGCGTCGTAAACTACTCGAAGAGACGGTTGTGCCTTTCAGAACGAATCGGAGTTCTGATCATCGCTTGGAATCGGCTGTATTGATTCAATGCCAACGCACGCTGGGCGCCGTTTGACGGCGGAGCTAGGCACGCTCGGGAGAAGAAGGAGCAGAAGTGTCGGAAAAGGTGTGGTTTCTCACCGGAGCGTCTCGTGGATTTGGGCTTGAGATCGCCCGCAAGATCCTGGCTCAAGGAGATCGGGTGGTGGCCACCGCGCGGCGCGCGGAGCAGATCCTCACCCACCTTCCCGACGCCGGCGACGCCCTGCTCCCGATCGACCTCGATGTCACCAATGCCGATCAAGCGGCCCAGGCGGTCCGGTCGGCGGTCGACGCGTTCGGCCGGATCGACGTGCTGGTGAACAACGCCGGCCGCGGACTGCTCGGCGCCGTCGAGGAGGCTTCCGACGCCTCGGTCCGAGCCGTCTACGAGGTCAACGTGTTCGGCACCCTGACGATGCAGCGGGCGGTGCTGCCGATCATGCGTCGGCAGCGCTGCGGTCACATCATCAACATCAGCTCGGTCGGCGGACTGCTCGGTTCGCCCGGGTGGGGCATCTACTGCTCGACCAAGTTTGCGATGGAAGGGTTCAGCGAGGCGCTGGCCAAAGAGGTTCGGCCGCTGGGGATCTGGGTCACGATCGTCGAACCCGGCTATTTCCGTACCGATTTCCTCGACGTGTCCAGCCTCGGCACCGAAGAGACCGTCATCGCCGACTACGAATCCACCGCCGGGGCCGTGCGCGCGCACGCGGCGGACGTCAACCACGCCCAGCCCGGTGACCCGATCAAGGCGGCCGCGGCCATCGTCGACATCGCGTCGGCCGCCGAGCCGCCCCTGCATCTGCTGCTGGGCACCGACTGCGTCGCCGCGGTGGAGGCCAAGATCGACGACCTCGAGGCCGACATCGACGCGTGGCGGACACTCTCGACGTCGACCGACCTAGAGTCCAATACATGACCCTCAACTTGTCCGTCGACGAACTCCTGACCACCACCCGCTCGGTTCGCAAACGCCTGGACTTCGACAAGCCGGTGTCCCGTGAAGTCCTGACCGAATGCCTCGAGCTGGCGTTGCAGGCGCCGACCGGCTCCAACGCGCAGGGCTGGCAGTGGCTGTTCGTCGAAGACGCCGAGAAGAAGAAGGCCATCGGCGACATCTACCTCGAGCGGGCCCGGCTCTACCTCAGCACGCCGAAGCCCGCATACCCGGAGGGCGACACCCGCGGCGAACGGATGCCCAAGGTCGTCGACTCGGCGCTGTACCTTGCCGAGCGCATGCACGAGGCGCCGGTGCTGCTGATCCCGTGTCTCGAAGGCCGTCCAGACAAGTCGCCGCTGGGCGGGGTGTCATTCTGGGCCTCGCTGTTCCCGGCCGTCTGGAGTTTCTGCCTGGCGCTGCGTTCCCGCGGGCTGGGCTCGTGCTGGACGACGCTGCATCTGGTCGGCGACGGCGAACGCGAAGCCGCCGAGGTGCTCGGCATCCCCTACGACGACTACAGCCAGGGTGGGCTGTTCCCGATCGCCTACACCAAAGGCACCGACTTCAAGCCGGCGAAGCGGCTGCCCGCCGAGACCCTGACGCACTGGAACACCTGGTAACTCAGGTCTGCGATGGCCGGACCTCGAGATCCTCGGCCGCGAACCCCGCGATCGGCGGCGCCGAACGAGGCAAGGGGCCCGGGATTATCCCTACCTCGCCCCGGGGTAGCCGTGCTGGCGCCACGCTTCGTAGATCGCGATCGCCGCGGCGTTCGACAGGTTCAGTGAGCGCCGGCCCGCCAGCATCGGGATGCGCACCTGCGCGGTGATGTGCGTGTCGGCCAGGGTCGCCGCGTCCAGCCCGTCGGGTTCCGGGCCGAACATCAACACGTCACCGGGCCGATAGGCGACGTCGGCGTACGACGTCGACGCGTGCGCGGTGAAGGCGAACACCCGCGCCGGCAGCAGCGCACTCCAGGCGTCCTGCAGGGTCGCGTGCACCGTGACCGACGCAAGATCGTGGTAGTCCAATCCAGCGCGGCGGACCTTCGGTTCGGACAGGTCGAAGCCCATCGGCTCAACCAGATGCAATTCGGCGCCGGTAGCCGCGGCCGTCCGGATGGCGTTGCCCGTATTCGGCGGGATCCGCGGCGACACGAACATCAGCCGGAACACAGCAGACTCCCTTTGTTGTTGAGCAGGGCATGACGGATCAAGTACAGCTCAGCACTACCGACTGGGTGCGCGAGCAGACCGAACAAATTCTGGCGCAGGGCACCACGGATGGCGTTGAGATCTTGGACCGGCCCGTCGTCCTGTTCACGGTGATCGGCGCGAAGAGTGGGCTCAAACGGTACGTGCCACTGATGCGCGTGGAAAAGGACGGACGCTACGCGATGGTCGGCTCCATCGGAGGAGCCCCGAAGCACCCGACGTGGTACCACAACGTCAAGGCCAACCCGAATGTGACTGTGCAAGACGGCGACAAGGTCTTCGAGTTGACGGCACGCGAAGTCCACGGCGCCGAACGCGAGGAGTGGTGGCAGACGGCGGTCGAGGCCTACCCCGTGTACGTCGAGTTGCAGAAGCTGACGGACAGGACGATCCCGATATTCGTCCTGGAATGATGGTCAGATGGTCGAGCAGAGTCTCTGGATGCAGAAGGTTTCCGCCGATCCCGGCCATTCGAACTGGTATATCGAGCGTTTCCGTGCCATGGCCCGCGCCGGTGACGATCTGGCCGGGGAGGCCCGCCTGGTGGACGCCTTGGCGCCCCGCGGTGCCCACATCCTCGATGCCGGCTGCGGCCCCGGCCGGTTGGGCGGATATCTGGCCCAGGTCGGCCACCGGGTGGTCGGCGTCGACGTAGACCCGGCGCTCATCGCCGCCGCCGAGCAGGATTATCCCGGACCGCGCTGGCTCGTCGGCGACCTCGCCGAATTGGACTTGCCCGCGCGCGGCATCGTCGAACCGTTCGACGTCGTCGTGTCCGCCGGCAACGTCATGGCGTTCCTTGCCCCGAGCACCCGGGCCCAGGTGCTGAACCGCCTGCGTGCCCACGTCGCCGACGACGGCCGGGCGGCGATCGGCTTCGGTGCCGGCCGCGACTACGAGTTCACCGAGTTTCTGGGGCACGCATCGGACGCGGGGTTCGCGCCCGATCTGCTGCTGTCCACTTGGGATCTGCGACCGTTCGCCGACGACTCCGACTTCCTCGTCGCGATCCTTCGGCCCGCGTAGGCATTCCACGCCGCTGCCCGTTTGCCAGAGTTGCGCGCCGGTGTGTGCCAACACCTTGAGGTGTGCTGTCTGCTCAGTAGGGATTCTGGTGACCCGGGCCGCGGGCTGTCATACTCGTCGAATTGCCACGCGTTCACCGCTCGCGAGTATCGACGCGGGGGGAGCGGAATAAAAGCAGGAAGTTCATGAGTCTCTCGTTTCATTCGACGCGCAGTGTCGGCGCAACGGGCGGCACCGCATGACCATGTTCAATCGCCCGGCCACGCCGGTCGAGGCGGCGCCCCCCGAGTCCGCCAAAGTCCACGCCACCGCGGCGGCCCCCGCGAAACGCCCGCCGACCTGGTCGCCGAGCAACTGGCCGGTCCGGTGGAAGGTCCTGGCGATTGTGCTGGTCCCGCTGGTCCTGGCGGCGGTGTTCGGCGGACTACGCGTCAACACCGCAATGTCGAGCTCCAGCGGTCTACGCCTTGCCGCCGCTCGCGCCGACTTGCTGCCGACGCTCACCAAATACATGTCGGCTTTGGATGTCGCGTTGTTGGCGAACTCCACCGGACGCGATGTCGGGGGTGCCGAGAAGAACTACGCCGCGCGCAAGGGCGAACTGCAGCAGCGACTGGCCGACACCGACGTCATTCCCGACGTCCGCTCGGGGGTGAGCACCCTGCTGGGCGGCGGTCAATCGCTGCTGGACAAGGTGGCCGACAACAGCATTGGTTTGCGGGACCGGGTGACCACCTATGCGCCGCTGCTGCTGACGGCCGAGGACGTCATCAACGCCTCGGTACGCGTGGACGACGAGCAGATCCGTGCGCAGGCACAGGGTTTGAGCCGGGCAGTCGGCGCCCGCGGCCAGATGACGATGCAGGAGATCTTGGTGACCCGCGGCGCCGAGCTGCCCGAGCCGCAGCTGCGTACGTCGATGATCACCTTGGCCGGCACCGAACCGTCGACGCTGTTCGGCATGAGCCAAGTGCTCGGTGTGGGCTCGCCCGACGCCAAGACACTGCAGCAGCAAATGGTGACCCGGATGGCGATCATGTCCGATCCGGCCAGCGTGCTCGTCGACAACCCGGACTTGCTGCGCTCGATCCAAACCACCGACTCGATCGCCGAGCGGGTCATCGCCGACGCCACCGCGTCGGTGACCAAGTCGGTGCAAACCCAAGCCAGCGACCGGCGTAACGCCGCGATCGTCGACGGCGTCCTGGTGCTGGCCGCCATCGTGATCGCACTGATCATCGTCTTGCTGATGGCGCGTGCGCTGGTGGTGCCGCTGCGAGCGCTGCGCGACGGCGCGCTCAAGGTCGCCCATACCGACCTCGAGGAGGAGATCGCCCACGTCAAAGCCGGTGGCGCCGAACCGATTCCGGCTCCATTGCCGGTGTACACCACCGAGGAGATCGGCCAGGTTGCGCACGCGGTGGACGAACTGCACACCCAGGCCCTGTTGCTGGCCGGCGACGAGGCGCGCCTGCGACTGCTGGTCAACGACATGTTCGAGACGATGTCGCGGCGCAGCCGGTCACTGGTCGATCAACAGTTATCGTTGATCGACCGGCTGGAGCGCAACGAAGAGGATCCCGAGCGCCTCGACAGCCTCTTCCGGTTGGATCACCTGGCCGCGCGGCTGCGCCGCAACAGTGCCAACCTGCTGGTGCTCGCCGGTGCCCAGCTGGCCCGCGACCAGCGTGAGCCGGTCGGACTATCGACCGTGATCAACGCCGCCGTGTCCGAGGTCGAGGATTACCGCCGGGTCCAAATCGCCGGGCTGCCCGACTGCATGCTGATCGGTGCGGCCGCCGGTGGGGCCATCCATCTGTTCGCCGAGCTGATCGACAACGCCCTGCGCTACTCGCCGCCGTCGACGTTCGCCCGGATCTCCGCGGCACGGGGCGGCGACGGCGGCGTGGTGCTGCGCATCGCCGACTCGGGCCTGGGGATGAACGACGCCGATCGGCGCATGGCCAACATGCGGCTGCAGGCCGGCGGTGAGGTCACCCCCGACAATGCCCGCCACATGGGGCTTTTCGTGGTGGGCCGGATCGCCGCGAGGCACGGCATCCGGGTCGGGCTGCGCGGTCCGGCACCGGACGAGGCGGGCTCCGGCACGACCGCCGAGATCTACCTGCCGCCGGCGTTGCTGGAGGGCTTCCACGACGGCCCGGCCGAAGCCTCCGCGGTGCCGCGGGAACGAATCCGCGCGGTCTCGTCGCCGAGCGCCAAACTGGCCAGTGCGATCGCGGCGCCCGACGGTGTGAACGGCGGGACGCGGCAGCGCCCCGCCGCGCCGGCAGCCGACAACGGAGCCGGTGAGGCGCCTCCGCCGATCTCGTTGTTGCCCCGCCGCAGCCCCGGATCCAGCGGCATCACCGACGTTCCCGCTCCACCCGCCGCGCAGCAGTCACCCCGGCGTGAGCTGGCTACTCCCTATTGGGAGAACGAGAACCAACGGCGGCCGGAGGCGGCGCCACCGCCGAAAGCACCGAAGCCGACCCCGTCGGTGTCGGACACCTCGGCGTTCTTCGCGGCGCGGCCGCGCGGGCCCGGCAACCCGCCACCCACCCCAGTCGCTCCGCCCGCCCCGCCGCAAGGCCCCGCTGCCGGCGGGTCGAAGGACGATGTGATCTACCGGCGGATGCTCTCGGAGATGATGGGTGACCCGCACGACCTGGTCAACAGCCCGGACTTGGACTGGCAATCGGTGTGGGACCGCGGCTGGTCGCTGGCCGCCGAGGCCGAGCACAAACCCGTCGAGGAGCGCACGGCCGAGCACGGCTTGCCGGTGCGCACGCCCGGGGCCCGGCTGGTGCCGGGAGCGGCCAACGGCGTCGGCGTCTCCGACCAGCAGCACCGCAGCCAGGACGCCGACGAATCCCTCGTAGGATCGAGCAACGGCCTGCATGCCGCCCGCGATCCCGAGGCGGTCCGCGCCTCGTTCAGCAGCCATTTCGGCGGTGTGCGCAGCGGACGGTCGCACGCCCGCCACTCGAGTCAAGGACCCGACGAGGAATGACGTCTCCCGGCAGCTCCCTGGACTGGCTGGTGACGAAGTTCGCCCGCGAGGTCCCCGGTGTCGCGCATGCGCTGCTGGTGTCCGTGGACGGTCTGCCCATCGCCGCCAGCGAGCTGCTGCCCCGGGAGCGAGCCGACCAGCTGGCCGCGGTCGCGTCCGGGCTGGCCAGCCTCGCGACCGGTGCCGCGCAGCTGTTTGACGGTGGGCAGGTGCTGCAGTCGGTGGTCGAGATGCAGAACGGCTATTTGTTGTTGATGCGCGTCGGCGACGGTTCGCACCTGGCGACGCTGGCCGAGACGTCATGCGATATCGGCCAGATCGGATACGAGATGGCCATCCTTGTCGAACGGGTGGGCGGCGTCGTGCAGTCCACCCGCCGTTCTGTACCCGATCGCTCGGCTCCTCCTCAGGCCGCGACACGGCCTGCATCGTCGCCGAGCACCCGGCACTCGTGAGCCGCGATGGACAAACGCGAACCCGGGCCGTCCTCACCTGAGGCGAGCCTGGTCCGCCCGTACACCCTGACGGGCGGGCGGACCAACGCCGGCGTCGACCTCCCGCTGGAGGCGCCGATTCAGACGTTGCAGGCCGGGCGGGCTCACCGGTGGCCGATCGACGATGCGAGAGGCAAGATCATCGGACTGTGTGTCAAAAGCCCGTCCGTCGCGGAGATTTCGGCACGGCTGAATCTGCCGGTCGGAGTCACGCGGGTGCTGGTCGGTGATCTGGTCCTGTCCGGTTACCTTCGGGTGCATAGAACGCTGACCGAGCAGTCGACCCGTGATGAGCGCCACGAACTCATAGGAAGGACGCTGCGTGGCCTTAAAGCACTCTGAGTCCGGCGCCAGCGCCTCGACGAAGATCGTCGTCGCGGGCGGGTTCGGCGCCGGCAAGACCACGTTCGTCGGGGCGGTCTCGGAGATCATGCCGCTGCGCACCGAGGAGATCGTCACCGATGCCTCGGCCGGCGTCGACATGCTCGAGGCCACGCCCCAGAAGCGGACGACCACGGTGGCAATGGACTTCGGCCGGATCACGCTGGACCGGGACCTGGTGCTCTATCTGTTCGGCACCCCGGGGCAGCGGCGGTTCTGGTTCATGTGGGACGACCTGGTACGTGGTGCCATCGGCGCGATCGTCCTGGTCGACTGCCGCCGCCTGCAGGACAGCTTCGCCGCGGTCGACTTCTTCGAGCACCGCAAGCTGCCGTTCCTGATCGCGGTCAACCAATTCGACGGTGCGCCAAAGTATCCCGTGGACGCCGTGCGCGAGGCACTGATCCTGCCCCCGCACATTCCGGTGATCAACGTCGATGCCAGGGATCGGCGTTCGGCGACTGATGCGCTGATCGCGGTCAGCGAATACGCATTGCACCGGCTCTCGTCGCCCGTGGGTAGCTGACCGCGTTGCAGCAGTGGGCCGATTGCGAGTTCACGGGCCGCGATTTCCGCGACGAAGACCTGAGCCGGTTGTGCACGGAACGGGTCGTGTTCAGCGAATGTGATTTCAGCGGCGCCGATCTGGCGGAGTCGAGGCACCGGGCATCGGCCTTTCGCAACTGCAAATTCGAGCGAACAACCTTGTGGCACAGCATATTTGCGCAGTGCAGCATGCTGGGATCGATCTTTGTGCACTGCCGGCTGCGGCCGATCAAGCTCGACGAGGTGGATTTCACGCTCGCGGTGCTCGGCGGCAACGACCTGCGGGGCATCGACTTGAGCGGTTGCCGGCTGCGGGAGACCAGCCTGGTGGAGACCGACCTGCGCAAGGCCCTGTTGCGTGGCGCCGACCTGTCCGGGGCTCGGACGACCGGCACCCGCCTCGACGACGCCGATCTGCGCGGCGCGACCGCGGATCCCGCGTTGTGGCGTACCGCGACACTGACCGGGGCGCGGGTGGATGTCCCGCAGGCCATGGCGTTCGCCCTGGCGCACGGGTTACGGCTGGATGCCGCATCCGACTAGCGCTTCAGCCGGATGCGCCACCACACGATGACGGAGTAGATCACCGACAGCGCGCCCAGCATCCCCATGTCGAGCAGCCACGCGCTGTCCTGGTGCGCCCAGTGGCTGTCCTTCGGGCCGACCGGTGCCAGGGCCCGCAGATTGACCGCGGCCGCCGATGCCGCGTAGCCCCAGCGCGACGGCATCAGCCAGGACAGCTGGTCGAGGAAGATCCGGCCGGTCACCGGAATCAAGCCGCCGGCGAGCACCAGCTGCAGCATCAGCGAGACCACCAGCAGCGGCATGATTTGTTCGTTGGACCGGGCGATCGACGACAGCACCATGCCGAGAATCGCCGAGGCCACGCACGTCGCGGCGACGGTGGCGAACAGCTCGAAACCAGGGTTGCCGAGCAGCAGCGCCGGCTGGGTGGGCGCGCCCTTGCCCAGCAGCACGATGCCTGTCACGATCACCGCCTGGACGATGGCGAAGGCGCAGAACACGCTGATCTTCGCGCTCAGGTAGGCCCCGGTGGACAGGCCCACCGCCTGCTCGCGCTGGAAGATCGGACGCTCGCCGATCAGGTCGCGGATCGTCAACGCGGTCCCCATGAAGACGGCGGCGATCGACAGCAGCGTCAGGATCTGTGCGGCCTCGTCGGGGGTCTCGCCGTTCGGGTCGGCGACGCCGAACCCGGTATCGCCGGGAACGGTCAGTGACAGCGCACCCAGGATGAAGGGCAGCACGGCCAGGAATGCGAAATAGGCGCGGTCGGAGATGATCAACCGGATCTGGCGCCGCGCGATCGTGGAGAACTGGCGCAGCCTGCTGGTGCGCGCCGGGGCGCCCAGATCGGCCGGCGTCTGCGCGCGGGTGGGTAGCGTGCGTTCCTGCCGTTCCAGGAAGCGGCGGTTGGCCTCGTCGGGATCGGCGCCGACCTTGGCGAAGATCTGGGCCCAGTTGGTGGTTCCCATCGCGTCGCCGATGTGGCCGGGTGGGCCCAGGAACGCGATCTTGCCGCCGGGCGCCATCAGCAGCACCTGGTCGCAGACGTCGAGATAGGTCAGCGAGTGCGTGACGACCAGGACGACGCGGCCGGCGTCGGCCAGTTGCCGCAGCATCGTCATCACCTGCAGGTCCAGCGCCGGGTCCAGCCCCGAGGTCGGCTCGTCGAGGATCAGCAGCGACGGTCCGGTCAGCAACTCGAGGGCCACCGAGGCGCGCTTGCGTTGCCCGCCCGACAGCTTGTCGACGCGGGTCTCGGCGTGCGGAGTCAGTCCCAGTTCGTCGAGGACCTGCGCGACGACCTGGTCGCGGTCGGCCTTGCTGGTGTCGGGCGGCAGCCGGAGTTCGGCGGCGTAGCCCAGCGCCTGGTTGACCGTCAGCTGGCGGTGCACGACGTCGTCCTGCGGGACCATGCCGATCCTGCTGCGCAGCGACGCGTAAGCGGTGTGGATGTTGTGGCCCTCGAAGGTGACCGCCCCGGCGGTCGGGGTGGTGTAGCCGGCGATCAACCGCGACAGCGTCGACTTCCCCGCGCCGGACCCGCCGATGATGGCGGTCAGCGTGCCGGGCCGGGCCGTCATCGAGATCTGCTGGAGCAGGTCCTTGCCGTTGATCGCGAAGCCGACCTGCCGCACCTCCAGGCCGCCGGCGCGGGTCGCCGCTTCCCGGCGGCGGGCCAGCATGCCGGCGGTGAACACCAGGTCGACGTTGCCGATGGTGACCACGTCGCCCTCGGACAGCAGGGCCTGCCCGACCCGGATGCCGTTGACGAACGTGCCGTTGATGCTGTTGGCGTCGCGGATCTCGATGCCCCCGGGTGTCGGTTCCAGGAACGCATGATGGCGCGACGCCAGCACGTCATGGATGACGATGTCGTTGTCCAGCTCACGACCGATCCAGGCGGTACCCCCGGTCCGCCCGTGCCCACCGGGTCCGACGACCTTCCATCCCCTGGTTGGAAGCCGCGATGTGTCGGCCCCCGCGGGTTGCGGCCCTCGGGTCGCATGGTTGGGGACGGCCCGGGTCGTCACGGTAGGCCGGACGATCGGCACGGCGGTGGTGTGCAGCGCGTCGGTGGGCCGACCCTGGTATCCGCCGGGCGGCGGCGGGATCGTCGGGACCGCCTGCGACGTCGGCGGCAGCAGACCGACCGTGCCCCGGTGATGTCCGACCGCGAAGGTGATCCGCGGCCCATCGGGGGCGCCGAGGTTGAGGGCTTGGCCGTCATGGATGTCGAGCGTCGGCACCCGCCGGCCGTCAGCGAAGACGCCGTTGCGCGAGTTGTTGTCCAGCGCAACCCATCTGCCGCGATCGAAGCGCAGCAACAAGTGTGCGCGGCTAACCAGCGGGTGTGCCACGCGTAGGTCGGCGCGCACGTCGCTCCCGACGATCACCTCGCCGCCGGGGGCGAAACTGACTTCGGATCGGTTGGACCGAACAGTCAGCACCGGTTGCGAAGGGCCGTTCATCAGGTCAGCGTCGCTTCAGCCGGATCTTCCACCACACGATCGCGCTATAGCCGATGCACAGCAGGCCGAGCATGGCCATATCGAAAAGCCAGGCGCCCCTGGTGTGATTCCAGTGCTGGTCCTTCGGGTCGGTCGGACCCGGGATCAACCGGTGGGTGTCGATCGTCGACGCCGACGCCGCGAAGCCCCACCGGGCCGGCGTAACCCACGACAACTGATCGAGCACGGCCCGGTTGGTCACCCAGATCATGCCGCCGGAGAACACCAGCTGGCTCATGATCGACACCACCAGCATCGGCATGATCTGGTCTTGGGACTGGGCCAGCGCCGACAGCGCCATGCCGAGCAGTGCCGCACCCACACACGTCGCGGCCACGGTGACGAACAGTTCGAAGTTGACGTTGCCCAGGATCACGGCATTCGAGATCGGTTGGCCCCACCCGATCACGGAGATGGCCGTGGCGATCGCCGCCTGAACGATCGCGAACGTCGAGAAGACCACGATCTTGGCGCCCATATAGGCGGCCGTGGAGAGGCCGACCGCCTGTTCGCGTTTGAAGATGGGTCGCTCGCCGATCAGGTCGCGGATCGTCAGCGCGGTACCCATGAACACGGCGCCGACGTTGAGCATGACCAGAATCTGGTCGGGCTGAGCGGGATTGTTGCCCAGCGGGTCGGACATGCCGTATCCGCTGTTGCCACGAACGGTCAGGGTGAGGATGCCGATCAGGAAAGGCAACAGCGCCAGGAACACCGTGTAACCGCGGTCGGAGATGACCAGCCGTATCTGGCGGCGCGCAATCGTGGAGAACTGGCGAAATATGTCGGCGTGTACCGGCTCGCCCAAATCGGCGGCCGGGCTGTGTTCGGCGGGTACCTGCGGCTGCTGCTGGTTTTCCTCCCGGAAGCGGCGGTTGGCTTCGTCGGGGTCGGCGCCCACCTTGGCGAAGATGTCGGCCCAGTTGGTGGTGCCCATCGCCGCGCCGATCTGGCTGGGCGGACCCAGAAACGCCGTCTTGCCGCCGGGCGCAACCAGCAACAGCTGATCGCAGACGTCGAGGTAAGACACCGAGTGGGTGACCACCAGCACCACGCGGCCGGCGTCGGCCAGCTGGCGCAGCATCATCATCACCTGACGGTCCAGCGCCGGGTCCAGGCCGGTGGTGGGTTCGTCGAGAAGCAACAGCGACGGCCCGGTGAGCAGTTCCAGGGCCACCGAGGCGCGTTTGCGCTGGCCGCCGGAGAGCTTGTCGACGCGGGTGTCGGCGTGCTTGGTCAGCTCGAGTTCCTCGAGCACCTGGGACACCACCCGCTCGCGGTCGGCCTTGCTGGTGTCGGGGGGCAGCCGGAGCTCGGCCGCGTAGCCCAAGGCTTGGTTGACCGTCAGCTGCCGGTGCACGACGTCGTCCTGGGGGACCATTCCGATCCTGCTGCGCAGCGACGCGTATTCGGTGTGGATGTTGTGGCCCTCGAAGGTCACGGTGCCGGAGCTGGGGCTGGTGTATCCGGCGATCAGCCGCGACAGCGTGGTCTTACCGGCCCCGGACCCGCCGATGATGGCGGTCAGCGTGCCGGGGCGGGCGGTCAGCGAGATGTGGTCGAGCAGTTGCTTACCGCCATCGACGGTGAAACAGACCGAGTTCACTTCGAGCCCGCCGGTGCGCGTGGCGGCTTCGGTGCGCCGGACCAGGGTGTCGCGGGTGAAGACCAGGTCGACGTTGCCGATCGTGACCACGTCACCCTCGGTCAGCACCGCCGAGCCGACGCGGACGCCGTTGACGAAGGTCCCGTTGATGCTGTGCGCGTCGCGAATCTCGGTGCCCAGTGGTGTCTGGGTCAAGAACGCGTGATGGCGCGAGGCCAGCACGTCTTGGATGACGATGTCGTTGTCGGTGGCGCGGCCGATCGTCAGCGAGCCGGTCGGCTTCTGCATCGCTCCGGACCGAGAAGGCAGCAACGCCTGGAACATCTTGGTCGCCAGGTTCCCCACCTCGGCAGGTTTGGCCTCGACGACGGGCGACATCTGGGTCTGTGGTGCGGCAGGCATCGGCGCCGCACCGGATATTTGCGGCGGGGGGTAGTTGGGCGGGGGACCGGGAGGATAGGCGGGCGGTCGCGCCACCGAGGTCGGGTAAACCGGCTGTCCCGGCGGGCCCGGCCGCTGACCGGGCGCGCCGGGATGCGGCCGTGGTGGTGGCGGTCCGCCCCAGTTGGCCTGTCGGCCCGGCGGCGGACCGGGCGGAGCGGCCAGCGGATGCCCCGGCTGCCCCGACGCCTGTGACGAAGGCCAGGCTGCCGCGGCGTGCGCCGCCGGGATGCCCATCGACTCGGTTTGCGGCGGCCGCCCGGCCATTCCCTGGTGCCGGCCGACCTCGAAGGTCAGCAACGGCCCGTCCGGGTTTCCGATGTTGACGCTCTGGCCGTCATGGATGTCGACGACCGGCACCTTCCGGCCGTTGGCGAAAGTGCCGTTGAGGGAACCGTTGTCGATCGCCAGCCACCGGCCCTGGTCAAAGCGAAGCAGCAGATGGGCACGCGAAATCAGCGGGTGCGTGATGCGCATGTCGGCCCGGAGGTCGCGCCCCACCACCACGTCGTGACCTGCTGCGAAGGTGCGTTCCGACCCGTCGTACCGAACGGTTAACGTCGGCGCGGCTGGTGCGTTCATCGCCACAACTCTAGCCCGTGGACTTCGTTGACCATCCGCACCGATGCGGCACGTCGGGCCTGTTACGCGACCGAGTCGGGCGCCCCGGTGACGACGCACCGGGTCCGGGTGTAGATCGTCGGCATGCAGCGATTGCAGTGCGTGCACGCCGAATGGACGCTGTGCCGGGCGCCGTCGGCGGCGAGTCGATTGATCAAATCCGGCTCGGCCAGCAACGCCCGGGCCATCGCGACGAACTCGAATCCCTCGGACATCGCGAGATCCATCGTCTCCCGGTTGGTGATGCCGCCGAGCAGAATCAACGGCATCGACAGCTCGGCGCGAAACAGCTTGGCATCACGCAGCAGATATGCCTCGCGATAAGCGTATTCGCGCAGGAACTTGGTGCCCGTCATGCGCATGCCCCAGCGCAGCGGCGGCTTGAACGCACCGGCGAACTCCTTGAGCGGGGCGTCGCCGCGGAACAGATACATCGGGTTGACCAGCGAGCTGCCGGCCGTGAGCTCGATCGCGTCCAGGCCGCCGTCGTCCTGCAGCCACTTGGCGGTGGTCAGCGACTCTTCGGTGGTGATGGCGCCGCGCACGCCGTCGGCCATGTTGAGCTTGGCGGTGACCGCGATCGGCGTTCCCTCTTTGTCCACCGCGCGCCGAACGGCCATCACCATGCCGCGGGCGACCTTGGCCCGGTTCTCCAGCGATCCACCGAACTCGTCGTCGCGACGGTTGATCAGCGGAGACAGGAACGAACTCGCAAAATAGTTGTGGCCCAAATGAATTTCGACGGCGTCGAAGCCGGCTTCCATGGCGAACCGGGCCGCGTCGGCGTGCGCGGCGATCACGTCCTCGATGTCGTCGCGGGTTGCCTTGCGGGCGAACCGCATTCCGATCGGGTTGAAGAACCGCACCGGCGCCAGCGCCTTGGCCTTGTTGGACTTGGCATTGGCGACCGGACCCGCGTGGCCGATCTGTGCGCTGACCGCCGCGCCTTCGGCGTGGATCGCGTCGGTGAGCCGGCGCAGCCCGGGCACCGCCTCCGGGCGCATCCAGAGTCCGTTGCCCTCGGTGCGTCCGCCGGGCGAGACGGCGCAGTAGGCGACGGTCGTCATGCCGACCCCGCCGGCGGCCGGCAGCCGGTGGTATTCGATCAGGTCGTCGCTCACCAGCGCGCCGGGCGTGCGCGCTTCGAATGTCGCGGACTTGATCGTCCGGTTGCGCAGCGTTATCGGTCCGAGCTTCGCGGGGCTGAACACATCGGCGGGACTGGGCTGGTCAGCGGGCATGCGAGGAGCCTAAACCTCTGGCATGGAAGACTGTGAGACGTGGGCGCAATCACACTGGACGGCAAGGCCACCCGCGACGAGATCTTCGTCGACCTCAAGGAACGGGTGGCGGCACTGACCGCGGCGGGGCGCACGCCCGGGCTGGCTACGATCCTGGTCGGCGACGATCCTGGCTCCCAGGCGTACGTGCGCGGCAAGCATTCCGACTGCGCGAAGGTCGGCATCACCTCGATACGCCGCGATCTGCCCGCCGACATCTCGACGGCCAAGCTGAACGAAACGATCGACGAGCTGAACGCCAACCCCGAGTGCACCGGTTACATCGTGCAGTTGCCGCTGCCCAAGCATCTCGACGAAAACGCCGCGCTGGAGCGCATCGACCCTGCCAAAGATGCCGACGGCCTGCACCCGACCAACCTGGGCCGGCTGGTGCTCAACAACCCGGCCCCGCTGCCGTGCACCCCGCGCGGCATCGTGCACCTGCTGCGCCGCTACGACGTCGAGATCGCCGGTGCGCACGTGGTCGTCATCGGGCGCGGTGTCACGGTGGGTCGCCCATTGGGACTGCTGCTGACGCGCCGCTCCGAGAACGCGACAGTGACGTTGTGCCACACCGGAACTCGTGACCTGCCGGCGCTGACCAGGCAGGCCGACATCATCGTCGCCGCCGTCGGTGTGCCCCACCTGCTGACCGCCGACATGGTGCGCCCTGGCGCCGCGGTGCTCGACGTGGGCGTCAGCCGGGTGGACGGCAAACTGGCCGGCGACGTGCATCCCGACGTCTGGGAGGTCGCCGGGCATGTGTCGCCGAATCCCGGCGGCATCGGCCCGTTGACCCGGGCCTTCCTGCTGACGAACGTCGTAGAGCTGGCCGAGCGGCAATGAGTCTGGCGAAGACCGCAGCGAAAGCTCAGTGGCCTATCTTGCTGGTCGGACTGATCTTCGCGATGGCTTTTGCGTTGGTGGGGACCAACTTCTGGCGTCGCGGTTCCCTGCTGCTCGGTATCGCCGTCGGCGTCGCGGCGGTGCTGCGGTTGGCGCTGTCCGATGATCGCGCGGGCCTATTGGTGGTGCGCAGCAAGGGTATTGACTTCATGACCACCGCGACGGTCGGGGCCGCGATGGTCTATATCGCCTGGACCATCGATCCGCTTGGTACGGGCTAGATCCCCGGGCCCGTAATTTGGGGCAGGTTGGGCATCGCCCCGCCCGGCATGTTCGGCATGACCCGGCCCGGCATGTTGGGCATCATGCCGTTGGGCGTGTTGGGCATGGCCCCGCCCGGCATGTTGGGCATATTGCCGTTGGCCAGGTTTGCCAACGCCTGTGGGCAGTACGTCTGAATCGCGATCGTGGTGAACGTCCGAGCCATCGCCGGTGACATGCCCTGGCGCCTGATGCTCGAGACGGCCCCGGCGAAGCTGCCGCCGGGCTGGGCCAGCATCGGGCAGATGGATTCCCCCACTGCCATCGCGTTCCCGGGCTGGCCGAAGTCGACGCCGGCGTGGTTCAGCGCGTCGATGAAGTCGTCGTCTTGGTGCGCATCCGCCTCTGCCGGCGGCGCCCCAAAGGCCGCGGCGACCGTGAGCAGGCCGGCCACCGCGGCCAGCAAGCGGATAGTCAGGGGTTGATGGCGAAACGTCCAGACCCAACCATGCGCAGCAGCAACTGCTTTCATGACAGCTTCCCCATCTGTCGCGGAGTGCTCTGAAGGCACTCGAATCACACTAGGAAGACTGATCCATGGCGGTCACGTTTGCGACACGGGGAGATCAAGGTTTGCACACTATGCGTTTCATGAGGGCGACGCATCTGAGACATCGGTTATTACGCGGGAACCGTCACGGGCGAAGGCGGATCGCGTCCTTGGCAATCGAGGCCACACTGTGATCCGACACGTGCCACCACGTCGGTCTCTTCAGTGAGAAATGGTTAAGAATCCGGCCTATGACGACGAATCGCAGCCGTCCGCTGGATCACGGGATCTCGCGCCAGACGTTTCTTCGCGGCGCCGTTTCGATGTTGGCGACGGGCGCGGTGTTTGGGACCGCACGGGCTGCCGCAGACCCCGGCGCCGCTACCGCCGGCTGGAATGGCTTGGCATCCACCATCGGTGGCAGTGTTCTGCTGCCGGCGAGCGGAGCCCAATTCTCGTCGAGCAAGCAGGTATTCAACTCGTTCTACAACAACTCCAAGCCGGCGGCCGTCGTCACCGTGTCGTCACAAGCCGACGTGCAAAAGGCGGTCGCCTTCGCCACGGCCAACAAGCTCAAGATCGCACCGCGTGGCGGTGGGCATTCCTACGCCGGCGCGTCGAGCGCCAACGGAACGATGGTGCTCGACCTACGCGGACTTCCGGGCGGGGTGAACCTTGACGGCGGCAATGTCACGGCCACGTCGGCGACGAATCTGTGGGCGGTGCACCAAGCCTGCGCCAGCGCCGGTCGCGGCGTCCCGACGGGCAGTTGCCCGACCGTCGGTGTCGCCGGGCTGACGCTCGGCGGGGGGATAGGGGCCGATTCCCGGCACGCCGGCCTGGCGTGCGACGCGCTGCAGTCGGCGACAGTGGTGCTTCCGAGCGGCGACGTGGTGACCGCGTCCGCCAGCGATCATCCGGATCTGTTCTGGGCACTTCGCGGCGGCGGTGGCGGTAATTTCGGGGTGACGACGTCGATGACCTTCGCGACCTTCCCGACCGGCGACACCGACGTCATTCGGCTTGAATTCGCCCCGTCGTCGGCGATCCAGGTGCTTGTCGGCTGGCAGAGCTGGCTGAGCAGCGCCGACCGAAATGCTTGGGCCATGGTCGATCTCGCGGTCGGCGGGAACCAGCCCGACTGCCATATCCTGGCGACCTGTCCCGCCGGTGGTGCCGCCGGGGTGACCGACGCGATCAAGGCCGCGGTCGGTTTGCAGCCCAGCGCGGTGACCAACAAGACGATGAACCGCATGGATCTGGTGACGTATCTGGCGGGTGGCAGCTCGACATCGCCGCCGCGGGGCTTCGTGGCCGGATCCGACGTGATCCCGACGGTGAATTCTGCTGCGGCCCACGCCATTGCCACCGCGATCGGACAATGGCCCGCCTCCGCTGGGCAGGCTTCGCTGCTGGTGGATCCACTAGGTGGCGCGATCGCCGATGTGGCTCCGGGAGATTCGGCATTCCCGTGGCGCAAGCACTCGGCGGTGCTGCAGTGGTACGTCGAGCCCGCCGCCAACCAGGTTGCCGCCGCCACGCAGTGGCTGGGCTCTGCTCACAAAGCGGTACAACAGTTTTCGGTCGGCGGATACGTCAACTACCTGGAACCCAACAGCGCGGCGTTGCGCTACTTCGGCTCGAATCTGTCGCAACTGACCTCCGTGCGGCAGAAGTACGACCCCAACCAGATCATGTTCTCCGGCCTCAAATTCTGAGCACCGGCGCCTTTGGCGGAGTTGAGCCTGGTGGCTTTTGCCCGGCTCCGAGCGACAATACTGCTGCCACATTCATTTCGAAACCCCTTGTTTCACTTATATTCAGTGATCTCTGGGCATCGGTTTCTGTCGGTGGGTTGGTCTAGTTTCGAGGTATGAGTTCAGGTGTTGTCACGGATCGCCAGGCGCTGTTCGACGCGCTCGATACCACGTTGGATGCCGTGGTGGGGATGGACTGTGAGACCGCGCCGACTCAGGAGTGCTTCGCATTGCTGGAGCGCTACGAGACGCTGCGACGACGCCTACCGCCGGCGTTGGCGGCCACCGCTGCCGCGAAGCCACCGCCGAGGAAAAGGTGTCGAACACGGCGCGGTGATCCGGCGCTTCTATCACCGGTTGCCCGGCTGGGCCGATGCCGACACCCGCGCGCACGCCGAAGCCGACCTGGCCCGCCAGGCGTCGCAGTACCAGCCCGACCAGTTGATCGTCCTGGCCGAGCGCCTCGCCGACTGCCTCAACCCCGACGGCAACTTCACCGACGACGACGACCGCGCCCACCGCCGCGGTGTAACCCTGGGCAACCAACAAGCCGCCGTCAGCAGCTCGGAAGCCATCGCCGTTGCGGCATCGCGCGGATAGGTACGGCGCGCCAGGCATATCAGCAGCCCCGCCGCGACGATCGGCATGACCAGCATGATGAGGAAGGTGTCGCCCAACGCGCTCGGGCTGCTGCCCAGTGCCGTGGACACCGCGCCGAACGCCACCGGCGCCAAGCCCGTCGATACCGAGACCAGGGTGCTGCGCAGCGCCTCGGCCGTGCCCCACAGCCGCGAGTCCACGATGTCCAGCCTTGCCGCGTTGAGGGGCGGGTTGACTCCGCCCAACGCGACCCCGGCGAAAAACGCGAATGCCAGCGCCAGCGGCAGGTCCTCCGCGAGCAGCGTGGGAAGCATCAAGACCGCGGCTGCAAGAAAAGCCGCCCCGCCCACCACAATTCGTGCGCTGACGTAACCGCGGTCGGTCAGCCAGTCGGCGAGACGTCCGGTGCTGAGCACGCCGGTCAGCGCTCCGACGCCGAGGACGGCGATCAGCATCGTCGCCGGCGACTGGCCGATATGAAACCGGCCGCACAGCAATGCGACCCCGAAGGTGCTCAACCCGGTGGAGAAGAAGTAGCCGAACGAGGACGCCGCGATCAGAACGACATTGGTACGGATCGAGAGCAGCCAGCGCAGGTCCCGCCAGACCGAGCGACGCCGCGCATTCTCCACGCTGCCGCGCAACGGTTCGCGCAGCAGCGTCGCCACGGCGATGCTGAGTAGCAGCCCCACCACGGCCAGCCAACCGAAACCCAGCCGCCAGCTGACCGCACCCAGTTCGCCCGCGACCAGCAGCCCGATCGCCGTACACGTCCCTTCGCCGGCGAGCACCAGCCCGTACACCCGACCGCGCTCGGCCGGCCTGAAGTAATCACCGACCAGCGAGGCGACCACGGGTCCGGAGACCGCGATCCCGGCGCCCAGGCCCACCCGGCAGGCCAGCAGGCACCCGTAGTTGGGACTGGCCGCGCTCAACGCCATGGCGACCGAACACGCCAGCAGCGCTATCCACAGCAGGCGAACTCGCGCGGTGCGATCGGCGAGCGGCCCGGCCAGCAGCGTGGCCAAAGCACCCACACCTGTCGACACGGTGACCAGCAGCCCGACCTGAATGTTGTTGATGTGAAATGACTGTGTGAGCGGGACAACGAGGGCTCCCACGGTGCCGGCATCGGCGCTTTGCAGCCCCACCGCCAAAGCGAGCAGCACGATCGGCTTCCAACGCGGGGGATCCGCGGTCCGCGCGGCTGGATACTCCTGTACCGCGGAGGCGTACTCTGCGGCCGTCGGCACGAGGTCAAGATACCCTGCGGGACAGCACTTTTAGCTGCGAGAACGGAGCGATTCGGCTCCCTTGCCAGACGTTAAGATTCAATTCCATTGCTGGATGTCGCCGGTCGACGGTGCATTAACGTCAAAGCCCGAGCAGGCGATTTCGCTGCTCGATGAATTGCTGGTCGGTCAACAGGCCTTCGTCGCGCAGCCTGGCGAAGTCACGGATTTCGGCCGCGATTCCCGTCACCACGGTGCGTGGCTCGCCCCCGGCGACAGTGTCTTCATCCCCGACCTTCGGGGCTGCCGCGCTAACTGCCTGAATTTCCACCGCATTCTTGGCGCGTTGCTCACGATCGCGGGCGCCGAAGCCATCGCGAATGGCACGTCCGGCCGTGCCGGCCAGGGCCATCTCTCCGAACGAGCTCTCCAAACTGGGCGCCATCGCCTGCGGTGCGAAGCCCGCCGGCAACGCCGGCAAGGCCAGCGCGATCGGGCGCACCGCCGGCGTCGCCGCGGCCCAGGTGGGCGGTACCGACAGCGATCCGACGGTATTCGCCTCACCCAATCCCGCGGCCACCCTCGTCGAAATAAGGTTCGCGGCGCCCCCCGGCGCCGATGATGGCACGGTCTCCGCAACGGCCGCCGACGGAACCCCCGTGGCGTCCCAGCCGCTGACAATGTCGTCGGTGTGCAAACCGGTTTGAGCGCCGACGAGGTCGATCGGCAGCGATATCGCCCCCATCGGGGACATCGGGGCGTCCAAGCCGTACGCAATGACGTCGGCGCCCACGTCCAGCACATCCAAAGGTGACAATGATTCGGATGAACCGCCGGTCAGAAATTCACTCAGTTGCGCCGGCACTGCCGAAAGAGATTGCGACGCTTGCGATACTGTGCCCTGCGTATTCCCCGCCGCCAGTTGGCCGGCCTGCTCGAGGGCGCTCGCCTGGCTCGCCGAGCCACTTTGATTCGTCGTCTGCTGCGGTGCGCCGAACGGCGTGAGCTGCATGGCCGAAGCCGTCGAGCCCGAGTAGGCGGACATCGCGGTGGCATCCTGCGCCCACATCTCGCTGTACTGGGCCTCGGTGGCCGCGATCGCCGGGGTGTTCTGCCCCAACACGTTCGTGGCAATCAACGACATCAGCTGGGTGCGGTTGGCCGCAACCTCCGGCGGCGGGACGGTCGCGGCGAACGCTGCCTCGTACGCGGCGATGACCACCCTGGCCTGACTGGCCGTCTGTTCGGCCTGCGCGGCGGTGCGGCTCAGCCACGTCACATACGAAGATGCGGCGGCTGCCATCGACACGGAGGACGGCCCTAGCCACGGTCCCGCGGTGAGCCCGGACACCACCGATTCATAGGAGTTGGCCGTCGAATGCAGTTCTGCCGCCAGCGTTTCCCAGGCCTCGGCAGCCGCGAGCATGGGTCCCGAACCGGGCCCGGCGTACATGCGAGCGGAATTGACTTCCGGCGGTAAGGTCGCGAAGTCCATCACATGCCAGGCCTATTCGAAAACAATATGGATGCCCCCTTAGGAATACAGTCGATCAGTCTGTATCTGCCTATGCAGACTGGCGTTTGACTTCGTAGTCCCCATCATTGGCGGCGGCTGACTGCTGCCCCTTACGCAGGGTTGCCAGCAGTTCCCGGTACGGGCCGACGAGGTACACGGTGTCTCCCGCGCTGAGCCGCGCATCGCGGCGCGGGTGCAGATTGGCCGGGGCATCCTCCCGGGTAATCGCAATGACACGGGTCTGCGTCGACAACTCGAACATCTGCATCCCGTCGAGCTCGCTGTCGGCCTGCACATGCATTCCGCCAACCAAGAAAGACCGGCTCCCCACCGAAAAAGTCCCCAGCACTTGCAGACCCATGGCGGCACCGATGAACCACGGCGCGGCCAGTTCAACGGTCGATCGAACATTCTCGAAACCGAACCGCTGCGCGACCGCGGATCCGAGGTCGTGGTCGTAGACACGCAGCACCACCGGGACCCCACCCCACCGGTTGCCGGCCGGTCCCTCGTCAGAGCTCAACATCTCGCGAAGCACGATCCCGGTCTCGATGTTGACCATGTCGTCGCGGGTCAACACGGCCACCGCACGGGCGGTTTCAACCCGGGCCGCTTCCAGCGTTTGTCGTAAAGTGGCGTCCCCGAAGATAACTGGTACGTCGAGTTCGGCCATCGTCGACAAGAATGGGTTACCCTGGTCGCGTTCGATCACCGCCACGTCGTATCCTTCCGAGGTCAGATCGCTGACGACCCGGATGCCGAGCGCGCTGAGCCCGACGACGATGACGTGGTTGCGCAGGTGCCGTGCCCGTGGGCGTCCGGATGACCAGACGAACCGGCGTGACAGCATCACGTCGGCGACGAAGGCGACCAGTAGCGCGGTGGTGGTCACGCCACCCAACATCAAAATGGCGGCGTATATCCGCAGCCATGTCGGCTGGCTGGCGAAGCTGAAGTCACCGTAGCCCGTCGTGGTGATCGTCTCGTTGGTGAAATAGAAAGCGTCGACCCACGACATTCCCGGATGTGTGTAGGAGAAGTGCAGCAACGTCGTCGAGCCGATGATCAGAATCCCCAGGGCGGCTATCACCGGATAGAACGCCGGGTTGACTTCACTGGATAGGGCGCGCGCGGCGACGAGCAGGCGTCGCGGCCGAGACTGGCGGGAACGCGTTCTGGTCTGGCGTGGGGCCTTGATGCCGCAGGCGGCCACCTCGTCGGTGGTGCCGATCATCGCCGTCCAGTCGCCCGCATTGACCCGCATATCGCGTCCCGGGCATACCAGCACCTCGCCGGGGTTAAAAGTATTTTCGCCCTTGACAATTGCAACTGGGGCGAGGTCACCGTAGATCTCGCGCAGGGTTGCATCGTATGGTGCCTCGGCGCCGAAGACGACGAACTGCATCCCGGCCGCCTCGAAGGGGTGCGTGGTGCGCGCAAGGCACGCCTCGACGACTGCGGGCGCCGCCAGGTCGGCGACGCCAAGGATCGCACTCGGCCCGTCGTCGGCGGCGACTGCTTCCCGCAACACATCGTTGGCCAGGCGGGCGACGACGCGAATGTCGGGGTTCGCCTTTCGCGCCAGCAGTGCGATCTCGAGGTTCGTCGCGTCGTCGATTCCAGCGCAGACGACAGCCGACGCGTGCCCCACACCGGCAGCTGCGAGTTCGGTCTTGACGCGAGCGCCGGCGAGTTCAGAATCGAGGAGCTTGGCAACGCTTGCGCCCGCTCTTTCCAGCTCCTCGATGATCGTCGTCGCCAGCGCGTCATCACCGCTGACGATGACGCACTGGTCCATAGGATTCGACCCCTTCACGAATTCTTGGTCTGGACTGAATTACTCCAGAAGATTCTGGCGATCGTAACAGCCAATGAATCACTGTGAGCAGCAGTAAAATTCGCTGTCCGTTTCCTGGGATATCTCTCAGGAACTTAAATATGCTGTACCGCAACGTATTTAACAGAAAATATGCCGAGTGGCGGGCGGTTGCGACAGCTGTCCGCATTTCCGGCGAGGAGCCCTCGCTAGTAGGTGGCTCATCTCACAGTAATCTTGGCGAGCACCTGCGTTGTTGCTCAAATGCCTGCGGATTCTGGCCTCTCCGTTACCCGTCGGACTTTCTTTGTTACGCCGAGATAACAAACTGCGAATGTGCTGCCAGTATCCCTGGCAACATTCTGTGTCTTTACGGACTTTCCCGTTCCATGACGCTCATCGGGGACGAGACACGGCATGTTGGAGGCGCTAGGCTTTCGCCGGTATTCAAGCATCGGGGGTAAGGAATATGGCCTGTGGCAACACCTTTGGCTGACGAACAGAGAGCGTGGTCGTCATTCTCTGACGTGTGCAAACGCAGCTTCCTCGGAAAGCCGTTAATCAACGACCAGCTGCAGCACGAGAGATTGTCGAATCCGGTTGCACTGGGTGTCCTTTCGCCGGATGCGATTTCCTCGACCGCTTACGGTTCCGAACAGATCATGATCGAGCTGTTGCCGGCGGCCGGCATGGCCGCGTTTGCGTTGTTGCTTCCGATCACCGGCGTCATCTTGTTGATCCTGGTGTTGGTGTCCGCATCGTATCGCCAGGTAGTCATGGTTTATACGCGGTCGGGCGGATCGTACGTGGTCGCGCGGGAAAACTTTGGCCCGCGGGTGGCTCAGGTCGCCGCGGCCGCGCTGCTGATCGACTACGTCGTCACCGTCGCAGTGCAATGCGCTGCCGGGACAGTCGCCGTCGTCTCGGCGTTACCGGCGCTGGGGCCCTTCAGCCTGGAGATCACGGTCGGCGTCGTGCTGTTGATGTGCTTCGCGAACTTGCGTGGATTACGCGAAGCCGGCGTTCGATTCGCCGTGCCCACCTACGCCTTCGCGGGCATGGTGTCGCTGACGATCGTCGTGGGGGCTGTTCGCGAATTCCTGGGCAACCTGCCGATCTACGATCCGCAACATATGGCCGGCGTGGTGCCGGTGCACCAGGGCAGCGGGTTGGTGATGGGGGCGACGGTGCTGATCGTGTTGCGCGCGTTCGCAAACGGCGGCTCGTCCCTGACCGGCGTGGAGGCCATCTCCAACACGGTCAACAGCCTGCGCAAACCCGAAGGCATCAATGCCCGCCGGGTGATGACGGTAATGGCCTGCATTCTCGGGTTCTTGCTGGCGGGAGTGGCATGGCTGACGCACGTGACACATGCCGCGCCGTACGTCGACGGCTATCCGTCGATGCTTTCCGAAATCGCATCGGCGGTCTTCGGAGACGGCATGATCGGGCATGTTCTGTACTTCTTGTTGCAGGCATCGACTGCGGCGATTCTCTACACCGGTGGTAATACCAGTTTCAACGGGTTTCCCGCTTTGGCGAGTTTCGTTGCCGAGGATCGGTTTATGCCGCGTCCGCTTATGAAACGCGGTCACCGACTGGTGTTTTCCAACGGAATCATCACCCTTACCGCACTGGCGGTGGCGCTGCTCGTCGTCACCGGCGGCTCGGTCGACGCTCTGGTGCCGTTCTACGCGATCGGCGTCTTCACCGGATTCTCAATGGCCGGCTACGGCATGACCAAGCACTACCTGACCAAGCGCGGCCCCGGGTGGCGGCGCAAGCTGATGGTCAATCTGTCGGCGGGGATCTTGTCGACGGTCGTGGTGGGAATCTTCGCGGTGGCTAAGTTCACCGAGGGGGCTTGGCTTATCGTCGTGGTCTTTCCCCTCCTGGTGTTCGCGTTGATGAGGCTCAACCAGAAATACCGCGCCGAGGCCTCCGTTCTGGAGATGTCGCACACGGAAAGCCCCGTGCTGTCTCGATACACCCGACATCGCGTCATGGTTTTCGTCGACTCCGTCGATCTCGCCGAAATCGAGGCGCTGCGGTATGCGAACGGACTGCATGCCGACGAGTTGACGGCGGTGCACTTCATGCTCGATGCCGCGAGCGCTGAGCGGCTCCGGATGCGTTGGGAGCGGTTCGAACACCACACAGCGCTGCGTCTGGTCGACTGTCAAGACCGTCACTTGGCCAGGGCCGCACATAAATTGGTGTTGTCGGTGCTTGAATACCACCCAGATACCAAGGTGACTGTGCTGTTGCCGCGCCGGACCTATTCAGCGTGGGTAGGGCGGCTGTTGCATGATCGCACCGCGGACAAGATCGCCCGTGCGGTCAGCCGCATTCCGGGGGCGACTGCCCAGATCGTGCCCTACGACATCGAGTCGCGGATCGCGGAAGTGACTCGCGCCGGGTAGCAGCATAGACACATCTCAAGCTATTTCGTTGAAAGCCCCGAAGAAGGGATGCGTTGTGACGACGTCGACTGCGGCGATTCCACTGTCGTTCTCCGATAGGTGTAAGCGAATCTTCCTCGGTGAACCCTTGACCACGGATCAGTTAGATGCCGAACGGTTGTCCAATCATGTTGCGCTCGGGGCACTTTCCCCTGACGCGATCTCTTCGACCGCCTATGGTCCTGAACAGATCATGATCGAACTGCTTCCCGCAGCCGGGATGGCCGCATTCGCGTTGCTGCTTCCGATCACCGGTGTGATTCTGGTGATTCTGGCGTTGGTGTCCGCGTCGTACCGCCAGGTCGTCATGACCTACGCGCGATCGGGGGGTGCGTACACGGTCGCGCGGGAAAACTTCGGTCCCCGGGTTGCCCAGGTCGCCGCGGCAGCGCTGCTGATCGACTACGTGGTCACGGTGGCCGTGCAACCTGCGGCCGCGACCGTGGCGGTCGTCTCGGCGGTTCCCGTCCTACGCCCCTACCACCTGGAAATCACGCTGGCCGCGGTGGTCCTCATCTGTATTGTCAACCTGCGTGGTTTGCGACGCTCCGGCCGGGCATTTGCGATCACCACCTACGCCTTCGTCGCGATGATCATCGTGACGATCCTGACCGGCTTCGTTCGTGAAATCATCTGGGGATTACCGAAATACGATCCTCATCACATCGCGGGTGCAGTGCCGGTTCACCACGGTGGTGGGCTGGTGATGGGAGCGACAGTCCTGGTTGTGTTGCGCGCGTTCGCCAACGGCGGCGCCTCGTTGACCGGCATCGAGGCGATTTCCAACAGCGTCGACACATTGCAGAAGCCCCAAGGTGTCAACGCCCGCCGGATCATCACCGTGATGGCGTGCATCCTCGGCTTCTTGCTGGCGGGAGTCGCCTGGCTGGCGCATGTCACGCACGCGGTGCCTTACCTCGACGAATATCCGTCAATGTTGTCCGAGATCGCCCACGCGGTGTTCGGCAACGGGGTGATCGGCCACATCCTGTACCTGCTGGTGCAGGCGTCTACCGCGGCGATCTTGTTCACGGGTTGCAACACCAGTTTCAATGGCTTTCCCGCCTTGGCCAGTTTTGTTGCCGAGGACCGTTTCCTGCCCCGCCCGCTTACCAAGCGGGGTCATCGGCTGGTCTTCTCCAACGGCATCCTGGTCCTTGCGGGGCTGGCTCTGACGCTCCTCGTCATCACCGAAGCCAAGGTGAGCCACCTGGTGCCATTCTTCGCGATCGGGGTGTTCACCGGATTCTCGATGGCCGGCTACGGCATGGCCAAATACCATCTGACGCAACGAGGACGAGCCTGGCGGTCCAAGTTCGTCGTGAACGTGTCGGCGGGCATCTTGTCGACGGTCGTGGTGGGAATCTTCGCGGTCGCCAAGTTCACCGAAGGGGCCTGGCTGGTCGTCGTCGTCTTCCCGCTGCTGGTGTTCGCCTTGATGCGGCTCAACAAGAAGTACCGTGCCGAGGCTTCCGTCCTGGAGATGTCGCATGGGGCAGACATCGACATTGATCGGCATCCGCGACTTCAGGTCCTGGTGTTCGTCGATTCGGTCGACCTCGCCGAGGTCGAGGCGTTGCGGCTTGGATACGGCCTGCATGCCGACGAGCTCACGGCCGTGCATTTCGTGATCGACATCGATCATGCGACGCGGCTGCGGGAGCGCTGGGACCGCTATGAACACGACACACCGATGTGGCTGATCAACTGCCCGGATCGGCACTTGAGTCGGGCCGCACACGAATTGGTCTGCCGGGTGCTTACTGATCACCCCGACAGCAAGGTGACGGTGTTGTTGCCGCGCCGAACCTATTCGCCGCTACTGGGCCGATTGCTGCACGACCGGACCGCGGACAAGATGGCCCGCGCCGTCAGCCGCATCCGGGACGCGACCGCCATCATCGTGCCCTACGATATCGAGTCCCGGATAGCGCGGATTGCCCCCGACGGCCTCGAGTCGCAGGCCGCATCGGCGCGTCAACCGGCCAGCGCCGCCCGGATGCACACGGTGACGTAGGGCATCGCCAGGCCGGTCGAATTCGCCAGCGCCGGGTGGGTGGCCAGCAACTCGCGCACCTGGTCGAGGGTTTGCGTGCGGACGTCGGCCGGCGAAGTGATGCAGTAGCTGCGCGAGGCGACCAGATCGATCAACGCTTGCGGCGTCAGGTAATTGGTCCACTCGACTTGATGGCGCTGGCGTTCGCCGAACGGTGGCGGCAGCGCCACGTCGAACCGGCGGCCGTCGCCATCGCTGCCGATGATCTGACCGAGCTCCCGAACCCAGCCGAGCCGTTCGTCGCGGGTGTTCCACACCAGGCCCAGCCGGCCGCCGGGCCGCAACACGCGTGCCACCTCGGGAATCGCTCGTTCCGGATCCACCCAGTGCCACGCCTGGGCAACCAGCACGGCGTCAACGCTGTTGTCTTCCAGCGGAATATCTTCGGCTGTGCCCAGCAGCGCGTGAGTCTCCGGCAGCGATGCGCTCAGCACTTCGAGCATGTCCGGAATCGGGTCCACGGCCACCACGTCGAGGCCACGTTCCACCAGCCGGGTGGTCAGCTTGCCGGTGCCCGCACCGAGGTCGAGTACCTTGCGGGCGCCTCTCGGCAACAGCCAGTCGATCGCCTCCGGCGGATAGGAGGGGCGTCCACGCTCATAGGCTGCGGCCGCCGAACCGAACGACAGCGAGCGGTCGTGCTGAGAGCGGGTCACTGTCGACACGCACCTTCGTTCGCGGCCAAATCCAATGTCGCGCGGATCAATTCGCCCACCGCCTCGGTCTCCACCAGAAAGCCGTCATGCCCGCAGATGGATTCGACAACCGCCAGCCCAGTGCAGCCCGGCAGTAACTCGGCCAGCTCCCGCTGCAAACGGAGCGGATAAAGCCGGTCGGAGTCGATGCCCCCGACCACCGCCGGCACCGGGCACCTGCGCAACGCCTTGTCCACCCCGCCGCGGCCGCGGCCGACGTCGTGGCTGTTCAGCGTCTCGGTCAGGATCACGTAACTGCCGGCGTCAAAACGGGCCACGATCTTGTCGCCCTGGTGTTCCAGGTAGCTCTGCACCGCGTACCGCCCGCCGTCGGACGGGTCCTCGTCGCTCTGGCTGTCGTTGGCGAACCTGTTGTCGAGCTCGAGCTCGCCACGGTAGGTCAGATGCGCGAAGCGGCGGGCGATGGCCAGTCCGGCCTCCGGGGTGCGCCCGGTGTCGTGGTAGTCGCCGCCCTGCCAATTCGGGTCGGCCTTGATGGCCGCGATCTGGGTGGTCTGGGTGCCGATCTGGTCGGCGGTGGCACGCGCCCCGACGGCCAGCAGTAGTCCGGCCCGAACCCGCTCGGGGTGTCCGACCATCCATTCCAAAGCCCGTGCGCCGCCCATGGATCCGCCGACGACGGCGGCGACCTGATGGATGCCCAGTGCGTCCAGCGCGGCAATGTCCGCCTCCACCTGGTCGCGCACGGTGATCAGCGGAAACCGGGAGCCCCATGGCTTTCCGTCTCGGGCAAGCGAACTCGGCCCGGTGGAGCCACGGCAGCCGCCCAGCACATTGGTGGCCACCGCGCACCAGCGGTTGGTGTCGATCGGTGCCCCCGGCCCCGCGATTCCGTCCCACCAGCCGGGCGTGGGATGCCCCGGGCCGGCCGGGCCGGTGATGTGGGAATCGCCGGTGAGAGCGTGCAGTACCACCACGACGTTGTCGCGCGTCGGCGACAGCTCGCCCCAGCGCTGCACGGCGATACAGACATTGTCGATTACCGCGCCGCTTTCGGTGGTCAGCGAGCCGATGTCGACCAAGCCGACCTCGCCTTCGGCGGGCAGCGTTTGCGTGGGCACGTCGGAGATCGTCATGTCCAGAGTCCCTCAGAAGGCTGCCACGGCCTGCGGATCGCCACTGGCGCCGGCGGACGTGCCGAATTTCCGAGCTGCGGCGAACCCGAGCTCGAGGTCGGCCAGGATGTCGTCGATGTTCTCGATGCCGACGGCCAGCCGCACCAGTCCCGGCGTGACGCCGGTGCTCAGCTGCTCGGCCGGGCTGAGCTGAGCGTGGGTCGTCGACGCCGGGTGAATCACCAGCGAACGCACGTCGCCGATGTTGGCGACGTGGCTGTGCAGTTGCAGCGCGTTCACGAATGCCTTGCCGGCTTCGACGCCACCGGCCAGCTCGAACGCCAGTACGGCACCGGTTCCCTTGGGCGCCAGCTTCTTTCCAAGCTCGTACCACGGCGAGCTGGGCAGTCCCGCGTAATTGACCGACTGCACGCCATCGTGACCCTCGAGGAATTCCGCGACACGTTGCGCGTTGGCGACGTGGCGCTCGATCCGCAGGCTCAGCGTCTCCAGGCCCTGGGCTACCAGGAACGCATTGAACGGCGAGGCCGCCGAACCAAAGTCGCGCAGCAATTGCACGCGCGCCTTCAGCGCGAACGCCGGCGGCCCCAGCTCGGCGAACACCACGCCGTGGTAGCTCGGGTCGGGTGTGGTGAACCCGGGGAAGCGGCCCTGCGTCCAGTCGAAGGTGCCGCCGTCGACGATCACCCCGGCGATCGCGGAGCCGTGGCCGCCCAGGTATTTGGTGGCGGAGTGCACCACGATGTCGGCGCCCTGCGTGAACGGCTGGATCAGGTACGGCGTGGCAATGGTGTTGTCGACGATCAGCGGAACACCGTTGGCGTGCGCCACCCCGGCGACTCCCGGGGTGTCCAGGATGTCGATCTGCGGGTTGGAGATCGTCTCGGCGAAGAAGGCCTTGGTGTTGGGCCGTACGGCCGCCTGCCACGAATCGAGATCGTCGGGATCCTCGACGAAGCTGACCTCGATACCGAGCTTGGCCAGCGAATAGTGGAACAGGTTGTAGGTGCCGCCATAGAGGCGCGGGCTGGACACGATGTGATCCCCGACACCCGCGAGGTTCAATATGGCGAATGTCTCAGCGGCCTGTCCGGAGCTCAGGAACAGTGCGGCGACGCCGCCCTCGAGCGCCGCGATCCGCTGTTCGACGACATCGGTGGTCGGGTTCCCGATGCGGGTGTAGATGTTGCCCGGGACCTCGAGCCCGAACAGGGCCGCGGCGTGGGTGGTGTCGTCAAAGACGTACGACGTGGTCTGGTAGATCGGCAGGGCACGCGCGTTGGTGGCCGGGTCGGGCTGCTGACCGGCGTGAACCTGCTTGGTTTCGAACGACCAATGCGCGGTCGGATCCGTTTCGGAATCGTTGTTGTCGGAGCTCACCCTACGTTTCCCTGTCTACTCAGGGGCCCGTCATGGCGGACCCGCGCTTGCCGGATAGCCGGTGCTATGGCTACTCAACCTGGTCATCACCCGGGGCACCCCACCGCGGTTGGAGGGTTGCCGGCCAGCAAGCCGGGGCTTGATGCTGGCGCTCATGACCAATTCGAAGACTATCTTACTGTGCCGACTCCGTGCCAATGGCAGGTCGACACCTGCTCAAACACCCTTGATAACGTGGCAACGACAACGCTGAGCCCCCCAAAAATCTGATCGGGAGAGGGACCGTCCGTGAGCGCAGAGAAGCCGACCGTCATCTACACGCTGACCGACGAGGCGCCGTTGCTGGCGACCTACGCGTTCTTGCCCATCGTGCGCGCGTTCGCCGAGCCGGCGGGCATCGAGATCAAGACCAGTGATATTTCCGTGGCCGCCCGGATCCTCGCCGAGTTCCCCGAGGATCTGACCGAGGAGCAGCGGGTTCCGGACAACCTGGCGGAACTGGGCCGGCTGACGAAGCTGGCCGACACCAACATCATCAAGCTGCCGAACATCAGCGCGTCGGTGCCCCAACTGGTCGCTGCCGTCAAGGAACTGCAAGGCAAGGGCTTCAAAATTCCGGACTATCCGCAGAGTCCGAAGACCGACGAGGACTTCGAAATTCGCGAGCGCTATGCGAAATGTCTCGGCAGTGCGGTCAACCCGGTACTGCGACAAGGCAACTCGGACCGCCGCGCACCCAACGCCGTCAAGGAGTACGCGCGCAAGCATCCCCACAGCATGGGGGAGTGGTCTCAGGCGTCGCGCACCCACGTCGCGACCATGAAGCACGGCGACTTCTACCACGGCGAGAAGTCGTTGACGCTGGATCGCGGGCGCAGCGTGAAGATGGAGCTGGAGACCACGAGCGGCGAGAAGATCGTGCTCAAGCCCACGGTGTCGCTGCGCGACGGCGACGTCATCGACAGCATGTTCATGAGCAAGAAGGCGCTCTGCGAGTTCTACGAAGCGGAGATCGACGACGCCTACAAGACCGGCGTGATGTTCTCGCTGCACGTCAAGGCGACGATGATGAAGGTCTCCCATCCGATCGTCTTCGGCCACGCCGTGAAGGTCTTCTACAAGGACGCGTTCGACAAGCATCAGGCGCTGTTCGACGAACTCGGCGTCAACGTCAACAACGGATTGGTCGACCTCTACAACAAGATCGAGTCGCTGCCCGCGACGCAGCACGACGAGATCATCCGTGACCTGCATGCCTGCCACGAACACCGTCCCGAGCTGGCCATGGTCGATTCGGCCAAGGGCATCAGCAACTTTCACTCGCCCAGCGACGTGATCGTGGATGCGTCCATGCCGGCGATGATCCGTGCCGGCGGCAAGATGTACGGCGCCGACGGGCGGCCGAAGGACACCAAGGCCGTGAATCCGGAGTCGACCTTTGCCCGCATCTACCAAGAGATCATCAACTTCTGTAAGACCCACGGGCAATTCGATCCGACCACGATGGGCACCGTCCCCAACGTCGGGCTGATGGCGCAGCAGGCCGAGGAGTACGGCTCGCACGACAAGACGTTCGAGATTCCCGAGGACGGCGTCGCCAACATCGTCGACCTCGACACCGGGGATGTGCTGCTGACCCAAAACGTCGAAGCCGGTGACATCTGGCGCATGCCCATCGTCCGGGACGAGCCGATCCGCGACTGGGTCAAGCTGGCCGTCACCCGGGCGCGCAACTCGGGCATGCCGGTGGTGTTCTGGCTGGACCAGGAGCGCCCGCACGAGAACGAATTGCGCAAGAAGGTCAACACCTACCTGGCCGACCACGACACCGAGGGCCTCGACATCTCGATCATGTCGCAGGAACGCGCCATGCGGCACACGATCGAGCGCGCGATGCGCGGGCAGGACACCATCGCCGCGACCGGAAACATCCTGCGCGACTACCTCACCGACCTGTTCCCGATCCTGGAGCTGGGCACCAGCGCCAAGATGCTGTCCATCGTGCCGTTGATGGCCGGCGGTGGAATGTACGAAACCGGAGCGGGCGGTTCGGCGCCCAAGCACGTCCACCAACTCGTCGAAGAGAATCACCTGCGCTGGGATTCCCTCGGTGAATTCCTTGCTCTCGGAGCGTGTTTCGAAGACCTCGCGATCAAGACCGACAACGAGCGCGCCAAGATACTGGCCAAGACGCTGGATGCCGCGATCGGTAAGCTGTTGGACAACAACAAGGGGCCGTCGCGCAAGACCGGTGAACTCGACAACCGGGGCAGCCAGTTCTATCTGGCGCTGTACTGGGCCCAGGAGCTCGGTGCACAGACCGACGACGAAGAGCTGCGCAAGCACTTTGCGGCACTGGCCGATTCGTTGAGCGAGAACGAGGACACCATCGTGGCCGAAATGGCCGAGGTGCAGGGCGAGACGGTCGACATCGGCGGCTACTATCAGCCGGACACCGAGAAGACGACTGCAGTGATGCGGCCGAGCAAGACGTTCAATGAAGCGCTAGCGGCTTCGCAAGGCTGACGCCGCAACGACGCGGCAAGGAGGGTCGGACTCGAATGTCCACTGAACCCAAGATCAAAGTCAAAGGCCCTGTCGTCGAGCTCGACGGTGACGAGATGACCCGCGTCATCTGGAAGCTGATCAAAGACATGCTGATCCTTCCGCACCTCGACATCAACTTGGACTACTACGACCTGGGCATCGAGCACCGCGACCGCACCGACGACCAGGTGACGATCGACGCGGCGTATGCGATCAAGAAGCACGGCGTCGGCGTCAAGTGCGCGACGATCACCCCCGACGAGGCACGCGTCGCCGAGTTCAACCTCAAGAAGATGTGGCTCTCGCCGAATGGGACGATCCGAAATATCCTGGGCGGCACCATCTTCCGTGAGCCCATTGTGATATCGAATGTGCCCCGGCTGGTTCCGGGCTGGACCAAGCCGATCGTCATCGGCCGTCACGCATTCGGCGACCAGTACCGGTCGACCAACTTCAAGGTCGACAAGCCCGGCAGCGTCGCAATAACTTTCACGCCGTCGGATGGCAGCGAGCCGATCGTGCACGAGATGGTGTCGATCCCCGAGAACGGCGGCGTGGTGATGGGGATGTACAACTTCAAAGACTCTATCCGCGACTTCGCGCGGGCGTCGTTCTCCTACGGTCTGAACGCCAAATGGCCGGTGTACCTGTCCACCAAGAACACCATCCTCAAGGCCTACGACGGCATGTTCAAAGACGAATTCCAGCGCATCTACGACGAGGAGTTCAAGGAGCAGTTCGAAGCCGAGGGTCTGACGTACGAGCACCGGCTGATCGACGACATGGTCGCCGCGTGCCTGAAGTGGGAGGGCGGCTACGTCTGGGCCTGCAAGAACTATGACGGCGACGTCCAGTCGGACACCGTCGCGCAAGGCTACGGCTCGCTGGGCCTGATGACCTCGGTGTTGATGACCGCCGACGGCAAGACCGTCGAGGCCGAGGCCGCTCACGGCACCGTCACCCGGCACTATCGGCAGTACCAGGCCGGCAAGCCGACCTCGACCAACCCGATCGCCTCGATCTTCGCCTGGACGCGGGGGCTGGCGCACCGCGGCAAGCTGGACAAGACGCCCGAGGTCATCGAATTCGCCCAGCAGCTGGAGGCCGTCGTCGTCGCCACCGTCGAGAGCGGGAAAATGACCAAGGACCTCGCCATCCTGATCGGTCCCGACCAGCAGTGGCAACAGAGCGAGGAATTCCTCGGCTCGATCGCCGAGAACTTGACGAAGGCGCTCGCTTAGCTTGCCGGCGGATTGATGGCCCGCTCCGGCTGGGTGCATTGATCGAGGAAGTCCACGATCACTTCGGTGACCCGTTCGGGTGCCTCGAACATCGGAACGTGACCGACGCCGTCGAGTGTGGTCACCTTGGCACCCTCGGGCAGGAAGTCGGTGAAATGCCGGCCGAACCGGCGCGGCGGGACCACGCGATCCTTCTCGCAGAGCACCACATGCGCCGGGACCGCGGTGTGCGCCAACTCCAGCAATCCGGGCAGTAACAGCGATTTGATCAACAGCTGGAAGTAGGCAGGGCAGTGCGCGGCGTCGTCGACGATGGCGCTTAATTGGCGCTCGCTCACGCCGTCCGGCGATCCACTCAGCGGCAGGGTGGCCAGCAGGCGGCTATACGGCAGGCGCAGCGTCCGCTGGCCGAGCAGCCGGGTCAGCAGCAAAATCGGCATTCCGGCCATGAACTTGCCGATGACCTCGAATTTGATCGGACTCCACCGCGTCCATCCGCCGGCGGCGGCCACGCCGGTGACGCTGCGCGCCCGACCGCGGCGCTCGAGCTCGTAGCCGACCCAGCCGCCCAGTGAGTTGCCCACGATGTGGGCCGTTTCCCAGCCCAGTTCGTCGAGTTGGCGTTCCACGTGATCGGCCAGCACCGACGAGCTCAGCAGCCAGGTTCGCGCCGACGGTCCACCGTTGTGGCCGGCCATCGTGGGGGCGAATACCTCGTAACGGCCGGTATCGGCCAGCTGCCGGGCCACCTGCTCCCATACCGCCTGGGACATCAGGAACGGGTGCAGCAGCAGCACCGGCTCTCCAGAGCCCAGGTGGATCGGCGCTCGAGTCGCCGCCGAAGGCGACGGCGACTGAGCGGAGCTCACGAGTGAGGAGCCGAGCAGACGTCGCATAGTGCCGACACTAAAGGTGGTACCGCCGGTACCGCAAGCAACGGCACGGCCGGGAAACCACGCGTGAAAAGATCGGGACATCATGAGCACCGCTACCGGACCCAGCCGGATTTTCTCCGGCGTGCAGCCCACGTCTGATTCGCTTCACCTCGGCAACGCACTGGGCGCGATCGCCCAGTGGGTCGCGCTGCAGGATGACCACGACGCTTTCTTCTGCGTGGTCGACCTGCACGCGATCACCGTCGCGCAGGATCCCGAGGCGCTGCGACGCCGGACCCTGGTCACCGCGGCCCAGTACCTGGCGCTGGGCATCGACCCCGCGCGCAGCACCGTCTTCGTGCAGAGCCACGTGCCCGCCCACACCCAGCTGGCGTGGGTGCTGGGCTGCTTCACCGGCTTCGGGCAGGCCTCGCGGATGACGCAGTTCAAGGACAAGTCGCAGCGCCAGGGCAGTGACTCCACCACCGTCGGACTGTTCACCTATCCGGTCTTGCAGGCCGCCGACGTGCTGGCCTACGACACCGATCTGGTCCCGGTGGGTGAGGACCAGCGGCAGCACCTCGAGCTGGCGCGCGACATCGCGGAGCGGTTCAACGGCCGCTTCCCGGACACCTTCGTGGTGCCCGACATGCTCATTCCGAAGGCCACCGCAAAGATCTACGACCTACAGGACCCGACGTCGAAGATGAGCAAGTCGGCGGCCGCCGATACCGGATTGATCAACCTGCTCGACGATCCGGCGTTGTCCGCCAAGAAGATTCGCTCGGCCGTCACCGACAGTGAGCGCGAGATCCGCTTCGACAGCGAGGCCAAGCCCGGCGTATCGAACCTGCTGACCATCCAATCGGCGGTCACCGGAGTCGGCATCGACAAGCTGGTCGACGGCTACGCCGGGCGCGGCTACGGCGATCTGAAGAAGCAGACCGCCGACGCCGTCGTCGAGTTCGTCGCCCCGATCAAGGCCCGGGTCGACGAATTGACGGCGGATCTGGCCGAACTGGAAGCCGTGCTGGCGGCCGGGGCCGAGCGCGCCGATGAGGTGGCCGGGAAAACGGTGCGGCGGGTTTACGATCGGCTGGGGTTCCTCCCGCAACGAAGGTAGGGCGTTCATGGACGAACCGGCCAAGCCGGGGATCCTCGACCGGTTGCGGGCCCGGTTCGGCTGGCTCGACCATGCGATCCGCGCCTACAAACATTTCGACGAGCGCAATGGCGGCTTCTTGGCCGCCGGTCTCACGTACTACACGATCTTCGCGCTATTTCCTTTGCTGATGGTCAGTTTCGCGGTCGTCGGTTTCATGCTGGCCCAGGATCCAAAGCTGCTCGTCAGCATCGACGACCACATCCGCGACGCGGTCTCGGGCGCGCTCGGGCAGCAGCTGGTGGACTTGATGAATTCGGCGATCGACGCGCGCACGTCGGTCGGTGTCATCGGTCTGGGTGCCTCGGCGTGGGCCGGCCTTGGCTGGATGTCCCACATGCGCGCGGCGGTGACCGAGATGTGGTGGGACGAACCGCTGAAGTCTGCTGGCTTCGTGCGCGGAAAGTTGTCCGATCTGGTCGCGATGCTGGGGACCTTCGTGGTCATCCTCGCCACCCTCGCGCTCACCGCGCTCGGGCACGCGGCACCGATGCGCGCGGTACTGAAATGGGCAGGCGTGCCCGTTTTCTCGGTCTTCGGCGAGATCTTCAGGGGCCTGTCGATATTGGTGTCGCTGCTGGTGTCGTGGATGTTGTTCACCTGGATGATCGGCCGGCTGCCGCGACACAAGGTCAGCCTGGCCGGCTCGGCGCGGGCCGGCTTGCTCGCGGCGATCGGCTTCGAGTTGTTCAAACAGGTGGCCTCGATCTACCTGCGGGTCGTGTTGCGCAGTCCGGCGGGTGCGACCTTCGGGCCGGTGCTGGGCCTGATGGTGTTCGCCTACATCACGGGGTATCTGGTGCTCTTCGCCACCGCCTGGGCGGCCACGCTTTCCAATGATCCGCGCAGCAAGTACGCCCCGCCTCCGGCACCCGCGATCATCGCCCCGCGGATCCTGCTGGACGAGGGCATCAGCACGCGTCAGACGCTGACCGCGATGGTCATGGGAGCCGTTGGAGCGCTGACCTTTTCCAGGCTGATTCGCCGGCTGCGTTAGCGCCAGGCGCCGTGGGCCATGACGGCTGTGACTCGCAAATCGCGATCCAGCACAACAAGATCGGCGTCGTAGCCGGCCTGCAGTGCACCCACCCGCTCGAGGCCCAGCGCGCGCGCCGGCGTCGTCGACGTCATCTGTACCGCGGCGGCCAGCGCGGCATCGGCGTCCTGGCCGAGCCGCGAGACCGTGCGGAACAGCTGATCCATCGTGGCGGTGCTGCCGGCGATCGTCGACGTCGCGTGCACCCGGGCCACGCCGGACTGCACGTCGATCGGTACCGCGCCAAGCCGATACGCTCCGTCCTCACATCCCGCCGCGGCGATGGCGTCGGTCACGACGGCGACCCGGTCGGGCCCGGCCGCCCGGACAACCGCAGCCACCGCGGCGGGGTGCACGTGCACGCCGTCGGGGATCAGCTCGACGGTCACGTCGGCGTGCTCCAGCAGCGCCAGTACCGGTCCGGGCTCGCGATGGTGTAGGGGCGGCATTGCATTGAACAGATGCGTGGCGACCGTCGCGCCCAGGGCGATCGCCTGTCGGGTTCGCTCATAGGTCGCATTGGTATGTCCCACGGCGACAACAACACCCGCTTCCAGAAATCGCCGGATCGCCTCGCTGCTGCCGGGTCGTTCCGGTGCCAGCGTGACCATCCGGATCGCGCCCTCGCCGGCGGTCAGGACGTCGTCGATCTCGCCGGGCTCGGGATCGCGCATGTGGGCAGGATCGTGCGCTCCGCACCGTGCGGCGGATAGCCATGGCCCCTCCAGGTGGATGCCCGCGACCGTTCCGGACCGGGTGGCGTCGGCCAGCGCACGTACCCCCCCGATCAGGTTGTCGGGCGAGGCGGTGACCAGACTGGCCAGTGTCGTGGTGGTGCCGTGTCGCCGGTGAAACTCCGCGGCTTCGGCGATGCGCTCGGCCTCCAGGTAAGAGGCGCCGCCGCCGCCATGCACATGGATGTCGATAAAGCCTGGCACCACAAGGCAATCCGGGAAATCCCGATCGGGCTGCCCGGGTGGTGTGCCGGCCCCACAGGCGAGAACCTGGTGGCCGGCGATCTGTAGCCATCCCGGCCGGCGGACCTGCCCGTCCAGGACGACCGCGCCGGCGCGGATCAGGGGCACGGGTCTTCCCAGCGGCCACCGTTTTCCCAGAAGTGCCGGATCTCCTCGAGCTGGCGCCCCTTGGTCTCCGGCGCATACCGGTAGACGAAGCCGAACGCGACGACGGCCAAGGCCCCGAACACGGCGAAAGTGCCCGCGCCGCCCAGGGAATGCAGCAGGGTCAGGAAAGCCGCCGCGACGATCGCGTTGGCAACCAAGTTGGAGGTCAGCATCGCGCTCGACCCGATCGACCGCAGCCGCGTGGGGAAACTCTCGCTCGCGTACACCCAGCCCAGGGAGCCGAAACCCAGGGTGTAACCGACGATGAACAACAGGATGCCGGCGAACCCGAGAATCGCGCCGCCGAGGCCCCTGGCGAACACGACCGTCAGGATGATGTCGGCGAGGATCATCATGGCGATGCCGCACAACAGGATTGGGCGCCTACCCACTCGGTCCACGAGCGTCAACGCGGCGCCCACCGCTGCCAAACCGGCGACCTGGACCAGTGCCGGCAGGCCCAGCAGCGCGAAGTTGCCGCTGAATCCGATGGCTTCGAATATTCGGGGGCTGTAGTAGATGATCGCGTTGATGCCGGTGATCTGCAGCAGAAAGCCGAGCGTGATCACGAACATGGTGGCCCGCAGGTACGGCGGTCGTAGCATCTCGGAGATGCCGCCACTGCCTTCGCTTACCGCGCGGCCGATCTCGGCCAGCTCTTCGTCGGCGTTCGCGGCGGGCTCCACCCGCAGCAGCGCGCGCCGCGCATCGTCGACCCGGCCTTTGAGCAGGTACCACCGGGCCGTGTCGGGCAGCCGAATCACCAACGGCAGCAACAGCATCACCGGCACAGCGGCCAGCCCCAGCATCCAGCGCCAGCTGTGGGCGCCGGCCAACAGGTAACCGACGAGGTACCCGACGATCAGGCCGCTGACGATCGCCAGCTGATAGGTCGTCAGCAGCGCGCCGCGCACCGCCGCGGGAGCCGATTCCGCTATGTATACCGGCACGACCACCACCATCACACCGATGGTCAGGCCCAGCAGCAGTCGTGCCGACAGCAGCATCGGCAGCGCGACCGAGAATGCGCCCAGCAGCGCGAATGCCGCATAAGCGACGAGGATCAGCGCGACGGATTTTTTTCGACCGATCGCATTGGCGAGCACGCCGGCACCGAGCGCTCCGGCGATCTGCCCGATCACCGCCATCGTCGTCAGCAGTTCTTGCTGGGACGTGGTGAGCCCGAAATCCTCGGTGACGAACAGCTGCGCGCCGGCGATGATGGACAGGTCGTATCCGTATATGAGGCCGACACTGGCGCCGGTGAGCCCAATGCGCGGACCCCTCAAGTGATCGGCACCCGATCGCGGAGCAACTCGATGGCAAGGGTGTCGCCGTACGCGATCCGCTTCTGGTGGCCGGAGTCCTCGGATGGGGCTTCAGTCACCCGAGAGACGCTGCCACAGCGAGGTTCGGCGGTCAACGGTGCTGATGTTGGGGCCGGCGGTTCATCGAGCGCGCAACCATGATCAACGCGAACACCACGATGGTGCCGATGACGCCCACACCCACCCGCACCGGCAACGCGTCGGCCGACGGCAGCAATGCGGCGGCCTGGGCGCCGGCACCGGGCCGGTCGGCGGCGCTGTCTTGCTTGGGTGCCAGCGATGGGTCGGGCTCGATCAGCGCGCCGACCTGGGTGCCCTGGGCGGTGGCGAAGCCGTAGTCCAGCAGGTGCGCCGCCTGCTCCCAGGGTGCGATCGGCTGCCGGGTGCCGTGCATCAGCACCGCCACCAGCCGTCGGCCATTGCGGTTGGCCGCGCCCACGAAGGTCTGGCCGGCGTCGTCGGTGTAGCCGGTCTTGCCGCCGAGGGCGCCCGGGTATTTGTAGAGCAGCTGGTTGTCGTTTTCCAGCTCGTAGCCCGGGTGGTCGCCGTGGCCGGGGAAGTCGAACGTCCGGGTCGCGACGATGTCGGCGAAAGTCGGGTTCTGCCAGGCGTATCGATAGAACAGGCCGATGTCGTAGGCAGAGGTGCTCATGCCGGGCCCGTCCAGGCCCGACGGTGTGGCCACGCGGGTGTCGCGGCCGCCGAGCTTGGCGGCCAGGACGTTGATCTTCTCCACCGCCTGCTGCATCCCGCCCAGCTGCATCGCCAGCGCGTGCGCCGCGTCGTTGCCGGAGTGCATCAGCAGCCCGTGCAGCAGTTGGTTGACGGTGTAGACGCCGCCTTCGTCGACGCCGACCTTGGTGCCCTCGGCGGCCGCGTCGTCGGCCGTTCCGGTCACCGACTTGTTGAGCGGCAATGCGTTCAGGGCCGCCATCGCGACCAGCACTTTGATGATGCTGGCCGGGCGGTGGCGGCCGTGCGGATCCTTGGCGGCGATCACCGCACCGCTATCCAGATCCGCGACCAGCCAGGCCTCGGCGGAGACGTCGGTGGGCAACGCCGGGGTGTCGGGTGCCGCGACGATGCCGCAGCTGGACAGGGCCTCGCCGCCCACCGGCTTCGGGGGCACCGCCAGCGGCATCGGCGGATCGCCGGCTTGCGGCACCTCCGACGAGTCCACCGCGGCCGGGGTGTTCACCTTGTACGGGCAGTTTGGCGCCCCGGCATTGGGCCCGGGGCCCGGCTCCGCGAGTGCGGCCGGCACGCCCAGCGCGGCCGGGGCGGCGATCATGAAAATCGCCGCTGCCAGGCAGGATGCAGAACGTAAGAAGCTCATTGTCGTGCAGACTAAGCGATTGGCGGCCCGATGCGCGGGAGCCGCGCTGTGACTGCTGGGGCGGAAGTGACACTCTCGTCCGCATGCCGGCCGGGCCGACGCACTACGCTGGCGAGAGCCAACGTCCACCGACTTGAGGATTGCCATTTCAAACGAGCGATTGTGGTCAAAGTGGCGGCGCCACCGCGATGGTGAATCTGGTACCGCTCCGCGATCGCTGGAACAGCTACTCAAACTGGTGGAGAAGTCGACCCAGGTACGGCGCACCGGACTGGAACAGGTGTTGGCCGAGCTGGAGATGCATCGCGACGGCACCCAAGATCCCGATGCGCGGTCCGCGCTCGCGTGGCTGTGCAACTCACTGTCGCGGTTCGTGAGTAACCCGAGTGCGGCGCATGCCCGCCAGCTGGTGATGGCCACCGGGACCGCTAGAGCCGCGTGTACGCCTCGCTGAGCACGCCGCGCAGGATCGATTCGATCGTGTCGAACTCCGCCTGACCGCTGATCAGCGGCGGCGCCAACTGGACGACGGAATCGCCGCGGTCGTCGGTGCGGCAGTACAACCCCGCCTCGAACAGGGCCGACGACACGTGGCTCAGCAGTGACCGGCGTTCGGTGTCGGTGAAGGTCTGCTTGGTCGCCTGGTCCTTGACCAGCTCGACGCCGTAGAAGAACCCCTCCCCGCGGACGTCGCCGACGATCGGCAGGTCGTACAGCTTCTCCAGGGTGGCGCGGAAGGCGGGGGCGTGGGTCTTGACGTGATCGTTGAGACCCTCACGCTCGAAGATGTCCAGGTTGGCCAGCCCGACGGCGGCCGAAACCGGGTGGCCGCCAAAGGTATACCCGTGCGGGAACATCGTGGCGCCGTCGTCGAACGGCTCGAACACCTTGTCGCTGGCGATCATCGCGCCGATCGGCGAGTAGCCCGACGTCATCCCCTTGGCGCAGGTGATCATGTCCGGCACATAGCCGACGTCGTCGCAGGCGAACATCGACCCGATCCGGCCGAACGCGCAGATCACTTCGTCGGAGACGAGCAGCACGTCGTAGGCGTCGCAGATCTCCCGGACCCGCTCGAAATAGCCTGCGGGAGCAGGGATGCTGCCGCCGGCGTTCTGCACCGGCTCCAGGAATACCGCCGCCACGGTCGAGGGCCCTTCGAACTCGATCACCTCGGCGATCCGGTTGGCCGCCCACTGCCCGAAGGCTTTTTCGTCGGTTTCCAGACCGGCTCCGAACGGTTCGGGCGCGCGGTAGAAGTTCGTGTTGGGTACCCGGAAGCCGCCCGGCGTCACGGGTTCGAAGGGCTCCTTGAACCGGGGCAGGCCGGTGATCGCGAGCGCGCCCTGGGTGGTGCCGTGGTAGGCGACCGCGCGCGAAATCACCTTGTGTTTACCGGGTTTGCCGGTCAGCTTGAAGTATTGCTTGGCCACTTTCCACGCGGTCTCGACGGCCTCGGTGCCGCCGGTCGTGAAGAAGACCCGGTTCAGATCGCCCGGGGCGTAGCGAGCCAGGCGCTCGGCGAGCTCGATCGCGGGCGGGGTGGCATATCCCCACAGCGGAAAGAATGCCAGCGTGCCGGCTTGGCGCGCCGCGACCTCCGCCAGTTCGGTGCGGCCGTGGCCGACCTGCACGGTGAACAGTCCGGACAGCCCGTCCAGGTAGCTCTTGCCTCGGTCGTCGTAGATGGTGACGCCCTCGCCACGGGTGATGATCGGCGGTGTGATCCCGGGGCCGTGCCGGGCGAAGTGCAGCCAAAGGTTGTCAGTCATCCTGCCAGTGAGCGTAATCGTGGGGCAGCGCTCACTTGAGCAGTATCCCGGCATCCACTGACAGCGTCGTGCCGGTGATGTAGCGCCCAGACCTGCCGCACAGGTAGACCATCGCCTCGCTGACGTCCTCGGGATCGATCACCGAGACGGGCAGCAGATTGGTGAACGCCGCCGCGAGCGCCGGCTGCCGTGCCAGCAACCCATCCATTATGTCGTTCTGAATCATCGGCGTCGCGACCCCGGTCGGATGCACGGAGTTCACTCGAATCATTTTCTCCGCCAGGGTGGTGGCGTAGTAGCGCATCAGCCCGATCACCCCGTGCTTGGCCGCGGTGTATCCGGCCAGACCCGGGTTGCGCGTGTCGAAATCGCGCCCGAGGGATTTGAGACCCGCCACCGAGCTGGTGATGACAATCGCCCCGCCGTCTTCATGCTCGAGGAGATGGGGCAGGGCTGCTTCGATGGTGTAGTAGACGCCGTTGACCATGACGTCGATCGCATCGACATACGAATTCGCCTTTGGCTCGGCGAGGCCGATGCCCGGCCCCATGCCGGCGTTCGCCAGGACAAAGTCAAGGCGACCGAGCTCGGCCACCGCGTTAGCCAGGACCGACTCGAGACGAGTGAAGTCACGGACGTCGGCGTGCTCGGCGACGATACGACGCCCGGTCTTCTCCACCAGGTTGACCGTCTCGTCCAGATCCTCCGGGCAGCCCATCGGATAGGCGACAGTGTCGATCTGCTGACAAATGTCGACGGCAATGATGTCCGCGCCCTCCTCCGCGAATCGCACCGCGTGCGCACGGCCCTGCCCCCGTGCGGCGCCGGTGATGAACGCGACTTTGCCCTCCAACCGTCCTGGCATGGATCCCCCGGTGCTCGACTTGTCGTGGTCTGCCACCACTGTGTGGTCAAACCCCGGTCACGTGGTTGTTGATCCGCGCACAGAACTTGTTCAGGTGCGCATAAGCTCGGGCCATGACCGCAACGCGGGTCACCGATTTCGAAGCTCTGCGACCACATCTGATGGCGGTCGCCTACCGGGTGACGGGCACCGTGGCCGACGCGGAGGACATCGTCCAGGAAGCCTGGCTGCGCTGGGACAAACAGGACCCCGAACAGGGAACAGAGATCGCCGACCTGCGCGCCTGGCTGACCACCGTGGTGAGCCGGCTCGGGCTGGACCGGTTGCGGTCGGCCGCCCAGCGCCGGGAGAGCTACACCGGCACCTGGCTGCCCGAACCGGTGGTGACCGGCTTCGACGGTACCGATCCGCTGGCCGCCGTGGTGGCCCGCGAGGATGCTCGGTTCGCGGCGATGGTGGTGCTGGAGCGGCTGTCCCCGGATCAGCGGGTCGCGTTCGTGTTGCACGACGGGTTCTCGATGCCCTTCTCGGAAGTGTCCCAGGTGCTGGGCACCAACGAGCCCGCCGCCCGGCAGCTGGCGTCACGGGCCCGCAAGGCCGTCAGCGCACAGCCGCCCTCCATATCCGGGCAACCCGACCCGTCGCACAACGAGGTGGTCGGCCGGCTGCTGGCCGCGATGGCCGAGGGCGACCTGGAAACCGTGGTGTCCCTGTTGCATCCGGACGTGACGTTCACCGGCGATTCGAATGGCAAGGCGCCCACGGCAATCAACGTCATCCATGGGGCGGACAAAGTGGTCCGGTTCATCCTCGGTCTGGCGCAACGTTACGGCCCGGCGATGTACACCGCGTATCAATTCGGGCTGGTCAACGGCGAACTGGGCATGTACACGCCCGGCTGCCCCGCCAGCGATGGCTATCGGGAGATGTTGCCGCGGATCACGGCCATGACGGTGCGCGACGGAAAGGTCTGCGCGCTATGGGATATCGCCAACCCCGACAAATTCACCGGCTCTCCCTTGCGCGACGTCGACGAAAAGCTGGATAAACCTTAACTATCAGGGCGAACCGTCAATCCGCCTTGAGATGTTTAGACTCGCCAAGGTGCCGGATGACACCGCGACAGCCGCTGAGCCGGCCTGCACGATCCGACCCGTCGTCTACTCGGAGAATCTTCATGCGGCGCTGTGGCGTTCGGTGGCCGCCGAGGTGCTGGGCGGTTCGGCCGGCCGCGCAGCCGATGTCGATTGGGGCGCCAACTCCACCCTCGCGGGCGTCGATCGGCATCTGCGGGCGTTGGAAGCCGGCCTTCCGGTCCGGCGGCCCCGGCCCGACGAACCCGACTCGGGTGTCGCTGCCTACCTGTCCGAGCTCCAGCAGCGGATCGCACACGCGAGGCTGAACGACGATCCCGTCCTGGTATCCCAACTTCGTCGGCAGCTCAAAACACTTGCCCACCACGACACGGCGTTGGATCGGTTGGGAGAGAAGTACTTCGAGTACTACGCGAAGTACCCCCATCACCTGGGCGGCACTCCCGCGTACCGCTCTTGGCAGTCGCCCGAGGGCGGCAACGGCGACACCCATTTCGGGGTGATCGATTGGCGGCTTCCCGCCGACGCGACGATCGCCCTCGTCGGCGATGTCGGCACCGGTACTGATCTGGCCGCCGCGACGCTGGTAGCCGCACTGTCGTTCAAGCCGGACGCGATTCTGCACCTCGGGGACGTCTACTACGCGGGAACCAATTTCGAGTTCGACCATCGCTTCATCGGGCTGTTCGAGTCGGTGTTCGCTGCGACAGGCCACCGCGCACCGGTGTTCGGTGTGCCGGGCAACCACGAGTACTTCACGGGCGGGCACGCATACCTGGCCTGCCTGGACGGCGGAGCGTTGTGCGTGACCGCGGACCAGCGCCAGCTCGCCAGCTACTTTGCGCTGCGTTCGGCGGACGACGGGTGGCAGTTCCTAGGGATGGACACCGGGTTCTTCGGCCACACGATCAGCATGCCGGTGGCGGCGCAAAAGGCGGCACTCGCGGTGTTGCACCGCCGCCGGGCCGACGTCCCGCTCGATCCCTCGTCGCCTGCCGTCGCGCTGCCGACGCCCCCCGTAGAGATGGTGCGACTGCGCGATGACGAAGCGGCCTGGCACATCCGGCACGCGACGTCTTTCCCCGGCCGATCGGTGCTGCTCTCGCATCATCAGCTGTATACGGCCCGATGGGAGATCGGAAAGGCGCAGCGGCAGGTGACGGCGCCCGACGGCGGGATCCACGCCGACCCTGCCGACCTCAACCGAATCTGGGTCGACACTGATCTGTGGTGCCAGCTCGGCCCCATTCTGGGCCTGCGTGCGGCTGCCTGGTTTTGGGGTCACGAGCACAACTTGGGGATCTTCGCTGACGACTATCTGCCGCGGGACTGGCCCCCACACCTGGCCACCGATGCGCCCACGTTGCGGAGCCTGCCCAAGGGGCGCTGCTGCGGTCACGCGGCGATGTCGGTCAACATCAGCGATCGGCCGTACGCGACGCGGTATCCGGTGCCACTCAAGCAGCCCGACCTTCAGCTCGGCCAGGATGGGGGTTGGTACCACCGCGGCTTTCAGATTCTGAACCTGCGCGGAGCCGGACAACCCATGCGGGCCCGTTACTTTCAGGTCGCCCGCCTCGACCCCACCCCGTTGTTGATTCACGAGGAGACCATCGCCTGACGCTCGGCTGGCGTTGTGCCGCGGATCGCGGCCAGGCCCAGTCGCAGTGCTCCCGCGGCCTCGCTGGCCGCTTCGGCGAACCGGCCGCCCAGGCCGACGAAGTTGAGGTACCCGTGCGGCAGGTCGGGCTGGCGGCTGAGTGCCACCGGGATTCCGCCGGCGCGCAGTTTGTCCGCGTAGGCCACGGCGTCGTCGCGAACCGGGTCGAAACCGGCGCTTGCGATGTACGCGGGCGGTAGGCCGGTGACGTCGCCGTGCAACGGTGAGAGTCGCGGATCGGTCAGGTCGCTTCCCGTCGGCACGTAATTGGATAACGCCCAACGATAGTTCTGGTCGGTGAAGGTCGAGCCCCGCGCGAACAGGTCCCGCGACGGGCGGCGTGTGCCGAGATCCGTTGGCAGATACATCAGCAGCTGAAACGCCGGGACGGCGCCGCCGCGTCGCACCGCTTGTTGCGCGGTCGCGGCCGCGACATTGCCGCCGGCGCTGTCGCCCCCGACCGCGATGCGGTCGGGATCCGCACCCAGATCGGCGGCGTGGCCATGCGCGTACTCGAAGGCGGCGATCGCGTCGTCGACGGCGGCGGGGAACCGGTGCTCGGGCGCGCGCCGGTACTCGACCGACAGCACCCGCGCCGCGGCGTGGTGGGCCAGGTAGCGGGCGACCGGGTCGTGGCTTCGTCGTGAACCGACCGAGAAACCACCGCCGTGGAAATACACCAGCAGGCCCGACGGTGCGGGCACACCCTCGGGAGCGTAGAGGGTGGCCGGGATGTCAGCGTGCTCGGCGGGAATGACGATCTCCTGCAATGAAATTGGAATAGGCGATCGGTACCCGATCAGCTCCGGCAGTGCATCGTACTGCGCCCTGGCCACTTCCACCGCCCCATCGAAAACATCGGAGCCCGAGCCATTCTTGAGCCTGATTGCGAGCTGGGCGTCGAGATCCAGTTCCTGCCCATCGATTCGCAGCGGAGCGCCGGCTATCAACCTGCGGGCGGGCTTCGGCAACGCGAAAAGGCCACGGACCACTGCGGCTTTGGCGCGAATACTCAACGGTGTCATCAGATTTCCTTACTGTTCTTGTGTGCAGAGAAACGCATGACGTGGCCGAGCAGCCGCGGGCTCAGGGTGACCGCTAGCCCGTGTCGTGCGCACTCGGCCTGGAATTCGGTCGGCGTGATCAGCCGGTGCGGCGAGCCGTCCATCCGGTGGAAAACGCTGGCCAGCGGGGTTCGCACCAGGTCGTAACCCACGAAGGTCCCGCCCGGACGCAACACGCGCGCCACCTCGGCGAGCGCGCGTTCCCAGTCGATGATGTGGTGCAGCATCAGGCAGCTGACAACCGAGTCGAACGACTCGTCGAGAAAGGGCATGACGGTGGCGTCACCGGTTTGCGTCGACGCGTTGGGGAATTCACGCAGCCGGCCGGCGGCGGCCCGTGTCATCTGCGGATCGAGGTCCATTGCCACCCAACAAAGCTCAGGGGACGACGAAAGTACTTGCCGGGCAACGGATCCGCTGCCCGAACCAATTTCGAGAACGTCGCGGCCCAGTCGTTGAGCGCGAAGTTCACGGGCGATCGCCGTACTGCTGGAACGCCACAGGGCGCCACAGCAGAAGGCACGTTCGAAGTCTGACATCACAGGCATGCCAACAAGCGTGGCCCGCCCGTGCCGGGGTGCGCTTGTATGGATCCGTCAGATCGAGTCGCGAACCGCGCGGGCGAAATCCCGTGGCGTCAGCCCGGTCATCTCCCAGCACACCCGGTTGGCGTGCGAGCCGTCGGCGAACCCGGCCAGGTGTGCGGCATCGGTGACGGAGCGGCCATCGACGAGATGGCCCACCGCGGTCACCAGCCGCTCCCAGCGGATCGTGGCCGAGAACGAGACACCGGTCTGCTGTTTGCACAGTCGCCCGAGGTAGTCGGGCGACAACGCGACGGCACCGGCGACCGACGCGACGTCGATGTGGTCCGGTACCCGGCTGGACACGACTTCGATCGCCTGCCGCAACTGCGGGTGGACCGATCCCCGCGCGTCTTGTGTCCCGGCGAGCCGCTCGACGAGGAAATCCGCAGCGGTGTCCGGGCCGTCGGCGTCCAGCAGCGCGGCCGCCGTCTCGGCCAGGTCCTGTGCATCGTCGACGAGCCAGACACCGTGGCGTGGCCTGGCGTTCAGTGCGGCGCCCTGCGGTGTCTGCAGCCCGAAGTACAGCGTCAACGGCTCGGATGTCGTGGCCGAGCGCACCGCGTGGCGTGCCCCGCTGCCGACCACGACCACCCGGCACATGTCATGCGCGTCGCCGTCGCGGGTGATCGCCAACGGGCCACGCGCGCCGACGGTGATCTGAACCGCGGCGTGATGGTGGACGGCGAGGTCGGAGAACGCGCCGGACACCATCAGCCGACCCGGCCCCAGCTCCCAGACACGCATAAGCCACCTTAGCGCCGCTAGGCGGTCGCCCACGGAATTCGGCAGCTGTCACCGGAATTGAAGCCCTGCTCGGTGATACCCAGCGCGGAGTTCATACGGGCCCGCATGTTCTCCACCCCGATCTGATAGGTCAGCTCGATCACCCCGGCATCGCCGAACCGCGCCCGCAGGTCGGCGACCTGCTCGTCGGTGACGGTGTGCGGATCGGTGGTCATCGCGTCGGCATACGCGATCGCGGCGCGCTCATCGCCGGTGAAGGCCGTCGAGGTGGCGTAGTCGTCGATCTCCTTGAGCCGCTTGATGTCCAGGCCGTCCAAGCGCTGCAGCATGGCTCCGAAGTCGACGCACCACGAGCAGCCGATCGCGCGTGCGGTCCAGAACACGGCCAGCTCACGCACGCTGACCGGCAGCGTGCGCGAGGCCCGGTCGATCATCGTCTCGTGCACGGCGCCGGCGATCATCAGCCGGCGATGGTGTGCGGCCACCGCGAACGGTTCGGGAACCTGGCCGTAGCGGCGCTTGGCGTACCGGTACATGGCGCGGGTCAGCGGGCCGGCGTTCTTGGGTGCTAGGGGCTCGATGCGTGTTTTCTGTGTCATACCCATCAGACGACACAGCTGTGCGAAGTGTGACCAAAGATCTTCCAAGAATCCGACAAGGATCGCCGCCGAGGCTGTGGCGATGACCTACTGCTATTTCGACGAGCCGCCCCGACTGGAAGACATCGAGCCCGCCACCCACACGGAGGTGCTGGTCGCCGAATCGCGACTGGACCAGCCGCGCATCCGCGCCGCGGTGGACGCTGTCTTCACCGCCCACCCCGACCTCGGCACGGTGTTCGAGTCGAGGCGCAACATCTGGATGACTCGTCCGGGCGGCGGCTGGGCCTGGGGCGTCGAACCCCCCGGCGGCTCCGTCGACGACATCGTCGCGCGGCAGCTGGCCAGCTTCGACATGCACACCGGCAGGTTGTTCGCGGCCTCCTTGTTGCCGGGACATCCCGATCGCCTGGTGCTCACCGCCAGCCAGCTCTGCGTGGATGAACAGTCCTGGCTGACCGTGGTCGAGGACGTGGTCGCCGCGTGCAAGGCCGGTGCTCTCAGCGTGAGAACATCAGCGCGCGCTTGACCTCCTGGATCGCCTTCGTGACCTGAATGCCACGGGGGCAGGACTCCGTGCAGTTGAACGTGGTGCGGCAGCGCCAGACGCCGTCGACCTCGTTGAGGATGTCGAGGCGCTCACCGGCGGCCTCGTCGCGGCTGTCGAAGATGAATCGGTGCGCGTTGACGATCGCGGCGGGGCCGAAGTAGGTGCCCTCACTCCAGAACACCGGGCAGCTGGTGGTGCAGCACGCGCACAGGATGCATTTGGTGGTGTCGTCGTAACGGGCGCGGTCGGTCGGGCTTTGGATTCGCTCCCGGGTCGGCGGGTTGCCGGTGGTGATCAGGTACGGCTTCACCGCGCGGTAGGCATCGAAGAACGGTTCCATGTCGACCACCAGGTCCTTTTCCACGGGTAGCCCGCGGATCGGCTCGACCGTGATGGTCAGCGCCTTGCCCGTCTGCCCCTTCTTTTTTTGAGGCAGCAGGTCGCGCATCAGCACCTTGCAGGCCAGCCGGTTCACCCCGTTGATCCGCATCGCGTCCGACCCGCACACGCCGTGGGCGCAGGAGCGCCGGAAGGTGAGCGTGCCGTCCAGGTAGCCCTTGATATAGATCAGCAGGTTGAGCAACCGGTCGCTGGGCAAGCAGGGAACCCGAAAGCTTTGCCAGCCACCAGTTTTCGCGAATGCGTCGGGGTCGTCCGGGTTGAAGCGGGCGATCTTCAGCGTCACCATGACCGCGCCGTCCGGGACCTGGGGCAGGGGCGGTTCCCCGGATAGGGCTTCTGGTGCGTCCGGTGCTTCGACAGACATCAGTACTTTCGCTCCTTGGGTTCGTAGCGCGTCTGCACGACGGGTTTGAAGTCGAGCGCGATGTCACTCAACAGCTCGCTGCCCTGCTTGTACGCCATCGTGTGGCGCATGTAGTTGACGTCGTCGCGGTTCGGGTAATCCTCGCGGGCATGCCCGCCGCGGGACTCCTTGCGGTTCAGCGCGCCGACGACGGTGACTTCGGCCAGCTCCAGCAGGAAGCCCAGTTCGATAGCTTCCAGCAGGTCGCTGTTGAACCGTTTCCCCTTGTCGTGCACCGTGATTCGGGAGTAACGCTCTTTGAGCGCGTGGATGTCGGTGAGCGCCTGCTTGAGTGTTTCCTCGGTGCGGAACACCGCGGCGTTGTTGTCCATCGTCTGCTGCAGCGCACCGCGGATGTCGGCGACGCGTTCGTTGCCGTGCTCGGAGAGGATGTCGGCCACCCAGCCGACCACCATCGCCTCCGGTTGCGGGGGCATGTCCACGAAGTCGTGGCCCTGGGCATAACTGGCCGCGGCGATACCGGCGCGGCGGCCGAAGACATTGATGTCCAGCAGTGAGTTGGTGCCCAGCCGGTTGGCGCCGTGCACGGACACGCAGGCACACTCACCGGCCGCGTACAGGCCGGGGACGGTAGAAGTGTTGTCCCGCAACACCTGCCCGGTGACCGTGGTGGGGATGCCGCCCATCACGTAATGACAGGTGGGGTAGACCGGCACCAGCTCCTTGACCGGGTCCACGCCCAGGTAGGTGCGGGCGAACTCGGTGATGTCGGGCAGCTTGGACTCCAGCACGTCCTCACCGAGGTGGCGGACGTCGATGTAGACGTAGTCCTTGTGCGGCCCGGCGCCGCGGCCCTCCAGAACCTCCAGCACCATCGAGCGGGCCACGATGTCGCGGGGAGCCAGGTCGACGATCGTCGGCGCGTAGCGCTCCATGAAACGCTCGCCCTCGCCGTTGAGCAGCCGGCCGCCCTCGCCGCGCACCGCCTCGGAGATCAAGATGCCCAGCCCGGCCAGGCCGGTCGGATGGAACTGGTGAAACTCCATGTCTTCCAACGGAAGTCCCTTGCGGAACACGATGCCGATGCCGTCGCCGGTCAACGTGTGCGCATTGGAGGTGGTCTTGTACATGCGGCCCGAACCACCGGTCGCGAGCACGATGGCCTTGGCGTGGAAGACGTGGATGCGTCCGGTGGCCAGCTCGTAGGCGACCACGCCGGTGGCCACCGGGCCGCTCGGCGTCTGGGTGAGCACCAGGTCCAGGGCGTAGAACTCGTTGAAGAACTGCACGTCGTGCTTGACGCAGTTCTGGTACAGCGTCTGCAGGATCATGTGACCGGTGCGGTCCGCGGCGTAGCAGGCGCGGCGCACCGGGGCCTTGCCGTGATCGCGGGTGTGACCGCCGAACCGGCGCTGGTCGATGCGGCCCTCGGGGGTGCGGTTGAACGGCATCCCCATCTTCTCCAGGTCGAGCACCGCGTCGATGGCTTCCTTGCACATGATCTCCACGGCGTCCTGATCCGCGAGATAGTCACCGCCCTTGACGGTGTCGAAGGTGTGCCATTCCCAGTTGTCGTCCTCGACGTTGGCCAGCGCGGCGCACATGCCGCCCTGGGCGGCGCCGGTGTGGCTACGGGTGGGGTAGAGCTTGGTCAGCACCGCGGTGCGCGCGCGGGGGCCGGCCTCGACGGCGGCGCGCATTCCGGCGCCGCCCGCGCCGACGATCACCACGTCGTATCGGTGTTCCTGGATCACGGTCAACCTCCAACATTGGCGTCGAACGTCATCAACACGTAGGTACCCAGCACCAACGTGAACCCGATCGACAACAGCAGCAGGCTGTTCAGCCAAAACCGGGTGCTGTCCTTGCGGCTGTAGTCGTCGATGATGGTGCGCAGGCCGTTACCGCCGTGCAATTGCGCCAGCCACAACAAGGCCAGGTCCCAGAATTGCCAAAACGGCGACGCCCAGCGCTGCGCCACATAGTTGAAGTCGATGCGGTACACGCCGTTTTCCCACATCAGCATGATGAACAAGTGCCCGATCGCCAGGAACACCAGCGCGATGCCGGAAAACCGCATGAACAGCCACGCGAATTTCTCGAAGTTCGGGATGCCGGCGCGCCGCCGCGGTGAGCGCGGATTGTCCAAGCTGGGCGGGCGATCGTGGCTGCGCTGCACGACCGGGGCCACCTCGCCGCGGCCGAGCTGAAGATCGGGGCTGCTCATCGGAAGTGCTCCATCATGTGAATGCCGATGGTCACTGCGGCCGGCACCATGACCAACAGGTAGATGGCGGCGATGACCCACAGCATCGTCTTCTGGTGGCGGGGACCTTCCGACCAGAAGTCGATCAAGATGATGCGGATCCCGTTGAGTGCGTGGAAAAGCACCGCGGCGACCAAGCCGAACTCCATCAGGCCCACGATCGGCGTCTTGTAGGTCTGGATCACTTCGTTGTACGTCTGCGGGCTCACCCGGACCAGGGCGGTATCCAGGACGTGCACGAACAGGAAGAAGAAGATCGTCGCGCCGGTGATGCGGTGCAGCACCCACGACCACATGCCCGGGTCTCCCCGATACAGCGTGCGGGGCGGCCGCCGCTTGCGTGACGACTCCGTCGTCTCAGTGCTCAAACCGGTCCTCACCGTCTTCAAAACCGCTAATAACGTGACTAAAGTCGGGCAATCGAGCTTAGCTCGGTAACGATGCGACCGGAACCAACCAACGTCGTTCGCGAACGGTGTTTTCTTGCCAGGGTTAGGGTTGGCTTTTCTCGAGTGGACCGATCGGTGATTGGGGTGCGGAATGCCTGATATTGATTGGGATCTACTGCGGGACAAAGCAATACAGGCAGCGGCGGGGGCTTATGCCCCGTATTCGCAATTCCCGGTGGGTGCGGCCTCGTTGGTCGACGACGGCCGCGTGGTGACCGGCTGCAATGTGGAAAATGTCTCATATGGCCTAGGTCTCTGTGCCGAATGCGGAGTGGTGTCTGCCCTGCATGCGACCGGTGGCGGCCGGCTGATTGCCCTGGTGTGCGTTGACTCACAAGGAGCGTTGCTGATGCCATGCGGACGTTGCCGGCAAGTGCTGCTGGAGCACGGCGGACGAGAGATGCTGATCGCGCATCCGGCCGGGCCCCGTCGCCTCGAGCAGCTGCTGCCCGATCCGTTCGATGGCGACGATCTGGCCCGGGAACGTCCTTGACCGACTTCGCATTCGACGCCCCGACGGTGATCAGGACCAAGCGCGACGGGGCCCGGTTGTCCGATGCCGCGATCGACTGGGTCATCGACGCCTACACCGATGGCCGCGTTGCCGACGAACAGATGGCGGCGTTGCTGATGGCGATCTTTTGGCGCGGCATGGACCACGGCGAGATCGCCAGGTGGACGGCGGCGATGGTGGCATCGGGCGACCGCTTGGATTTCAGCGAGCTGCGCGTGGGCGGGAAATCGTTGGCCACCGTGGACAAGCATTCGACCGGCGGGGTCGGCGACAAGACCACGCTGGTGTTGGTGCCGGTGGTCGCCGCCTGTGGTGGCGCGGTACCCAAGGTCTCCGGCCGCGGGCTGGGCCATACCGGCGGCACGCTGGACAAGCTGGAATCCATCGCGGGCTTCACCGCGGAAATCTCCAATCAGCAAGTGCGCCAACAACTGTTCGACGTTGGTGCGGCGATCTTCGGGGCCGGCGAGCTGGCACCCGCCGACAAGAAGCTCTATGCGCTGCGCGACATCACCGCGACGGTCGACTCGTTGCCGTTGATCGCCAGTTCGATCATGAGCAAAAAGCTGGCCGAGGGCATCGGCGCGTTGGTGCTTGACGTCAAGGTCGGTGACGGGGCGCTGATGGAATCCGAGGCGCAGTGCCGCGAATTGGCCCACACCATGGTCGCGTTGGGCGCCGCGCACGGCGTTCCCACGCGCGCCGTGCTGACGGACATGAACTGCCCGCTGGGCGCGACGGTGGGCAACGCGCTCGAGGTTGCCGAGGCGCTCGAGGTGCTGGCCGGCGGCGGACCGCTCGATGTCGTTGAGCTGACGATTCGGCTGGCCGCCGAGATGCTCGAACTGGCCGGGATCGACGGCCGCGACCCTGGCCAGACGCTGCGCGACGGCAGCGCGATGGACCGATTCCGCCGGCTGGTGGCCGCGCAGGGTGGCGACTTGTCGGTACCGTTGCCAATCGGTTCGCATTCGGAGACCGTGATTGCCGCGCGCAGCGGCACAATGGGAACTATCGACGCTATGGCAGTGGGGCTGGCAGCTTGGCGACTCGGCGCGGGTCGTTCCCGCCCGGGTGGGCAGGTGCAATTCGGCGCCGGCGTCCGGATCCACCGGCGCCCGGGCCAGCCGGTCGCGGCCGGTGAACCGCTGTTCACCCTCTACACCGACACTCCCGAACGCTTCGGCGCCGCGATGGCCGAGCTGGACGGCGGCTGGAGTGTCGGCGACACGGCACCGGCGTCGCGGCCGCTGATTATCGATCGGATTACCCAGTGACCGCTCCGTTGGAGTTGCGGCAGATCCGGCAGGCGCCGAAGGCCTTGCTGCACGACCACCTCGACGGGGGGTTGCGCCCGTCGACCGTGCTGGACATCGCCGGCCAGATCGGTTACGACGAACTGCCCGCCACCGACGCCGACGAGCTGGCGACCTGGTTTCGTACCCGTTCGCACAGCGGTTCGCTGGAGCGCTACCTCGAGCCGTTCTCGCACACTGTGGCGGTGATGCAGACGCCCGACGCGTTGTACCGCGTCGGCTACGAGTGCGTGGAAGACCTGGCCGCGGATTCGGTGGTGTACGCCGAGATCCGCTTTGCGCCCGAACTGCACATCGACCGCGGATTGTCCTTCGACGAGATCGTCGACGCCGTGCTGGAGGGTTTTGCCGCCGGCGAGAAGGCCGCCGCCGCGGCCGGACGCCCGATCATCGTGCGCCTGTTGGTTACCGCGATGCGCCACGCCGCGATGTCCCGAGAGATCGCCGAGCTGGCAATCCGGTTCCGGGACAAGGGCGTCGTCGGATTCGACATCGCCGGTGCCGAGGCCGGATACCCGCCGACGCGACACCTGGACGCATTCGAGTACATGCGAGATCACAATGCGCGCTTCACTATTCATGCCGGTGAGGCATTCGGCTTGCCGTCCATTCACGAGGCGATCGCGTTCTGCAGTGCCGACCGGCTTGGCCATGGGGTGCGAATCGTCGACGACATCGAGATCGTCGAGGGGGGCCGCGTGGAGTTGGGCAGGCTGGCATCGATTCTGCGCGACAAGCGAATTCCGCTGGAGTTATGCCCGAGTTCGAATGTGCAGACCGGCGCGGTCAAAAGCATTGCCGACCACCCGTTCGATCTGCTGGCCAGGGCGCGGTTCCGGGTGACCGTCAACACCGACAACCGGCTGATGAGTGACACCACGATGAGCCTCGAAATGCACCGATTGGTAGAGGCTTTCGGCTACGGGTGGAGTGATCTCGAGCGGTTCACCATCAATGCGATGAAGTCGGCGTTCATTCCGTTCGACGAGCGGTTGGCGGTCATCGACGAGGTGATCAAGCCGCGGTACGCGGTGCTGATCGGCTAGCTGCCGGTATCGATGTCCCAAATAGGCTGTTGCAGCCCTGAAGGTCGCGGGGAATCTTGCTTGGCAATGCACTTTTCTTGATGTGTTATAGTAAACGAGGGATGTATCTGAATTGCATCCACTTGAAGAAGAGAGAAATTTAGTATGACACAGGGAACCGTGAAATGGTTCAATGGCGAAAAGGGCTTTGGCTTTATCGCCCCTGACGGCGGGGCAAAGGACGTGTTCGTCCACTATTCTGAGATCCAATCGAGCGGTTTCCGCTCGCTTGAGGAGAATCAACGAGTCGAGTTCGAGATCACCCAGGGGGCTAAAGGTCCTCAGGCGGTGGGAGTGACCGCCGTCTAGCGATGCACGTAAACCCCTGGGGCTGATTGGGTTTGTCTCGCTTCGTCGCGGACACCTCTGTCGGTCAACCTCAGGGGTTTCGGCATATCCGAAATCGCGTTATTCAACTTCCGGCGAAGTAACCGATGGTCCGCCGGATATCAGACACTTCTGACTAATTTATCCTGATTCGGCGTTTCTTGTTGCGGGATTACATTCAGCCGGCGGATTTGTCTTCAACGAGTGGCACCGCCAGCCCAATGATTTCTGAGTCAACACTGCGCACGCCTGAGGAAAAGCGCCTCGGCGACGCAGCGGCGGCCGAGCCCGCGGTACATGTACTTGGATACCGCGGCACCCGGAACCAACCCCCAGTCGACTCCAGCGCCCGCGCAGCGCACCGAGATTCTGTGCAGCGCCGAGAAGCCCGCGGCACCAAAGAATTCCAAACGGGCCAGATCGAGGATCAGTCCGCGGCAACGCATTAGGTGGGCGAGTGGATACCCGGTCAGGGTATGCGCGTTCGTAATGTCGATGTGGCCGCGGGCGCTGACGATGATCACCGACGACCCCATCCAATGAGCGTCCCAATGCACCAATTGACTGTTGCGCCGCTTGGCGAAAGGTGTCGAGAAGATGGCATCGCCCGGCGGAGCGGACGAGTGAAACGATTTGTCGGACATGGTGATCCAGTGGTGCGGACGATCACCTAAATGTCAGGGCCTCGGAGCTGCGCTCCTTGGGTTTAGCAGCGTGCGGCTGAAACCCGTCCCGGACCAGCTGAGATTCTCAGCGACTCTCACGCTACACCGTGTTCGGGCGGAGTGCCGAACGTGGGAAAGCGACCAGCCGACCTCGCCTCCGGCCGGCCGGCTGCGCCCTAGGATGGGAGTTATCTCGTGGCGGGCAACGCCCCGGGTATGTGGCTGGTCGCCGGTGCCGCCGGACGCCAGCGGATCATGAGGTAGGTACCGGCAATGGTGGAGTTCACCGAGCATGCTGATAGCCCTCCGCTGCGATCGCGAACACCGGCGCAACTCAGTGCCGACGACGCCGATTTGCGGACGGCTATCGACAATCTCGCGGGTCTGGTCGCCAATCATCGACGCTTGCCCGAGTTGCTGGCGGAGGTGGCGGCGTTCGCTGTGCGCGCGATACCGGGTGCCGACGGTGCCGGGGTGACGTTGCTGAATGTCGACCGGGTAGACAACATGGTCGCGGCGTTGGCGGCCAGCGCTCCCTTTGTCGCCGAAATTGACGAAATCCAGTATGTGACCCTCAATGAGGGCCCCTGCATCACCGCCGCGCTGGAGCGGCGCACGGTGCGCTCCGGGTCGCTGGGCGGGGAGAAGATGTGGCCGCGGTTCGGTCCGCGAGTGGGCAGGATGGGGGTGCACAGCGCACTGTCGCTGCCGCTGGTACTGCCAGATCGGGTGGTCGGTGCGATCAACGTATATGCCCACGGCAAAGACGTTTTCGATCAGCATGCCGCTGAATTAGGCGAGTTGTTTGCCAAACCAGCGGCTGTCGCGGTGCACAACGCGCAGATTCTCGCGGACGCGCTTGCTCTGACTGCCCAGTTGCAGACGGCGTTGTCCACCCGCCCGGTGATCGATCAAGCGATCGGCCTCATCCGCGGACGTACCGGGCGCAGCGCCGAGGATGCGTTCAGACAGCTGCGGGCGATGAGCCAATCTCAGCACCGCAAATTGGCCGATGTGGCCCAGCACATTGTCGATGAAGCCGTGCGCCGGGCCCACGCCCGCGCCCGACCTACGCCGGAGAGCTCATCCGGCGTGCCGTAATTCGGCGAAAGTGCCGGGACGGGTGTTGTCCGCACCTCGCTCAGGCTCGCGGCGGACCTCGCGTGGCTCACCGTCCGGCCCCTGAGTGACTTGTCTCGATCAGCACCCGCCAGTCCCTGCCGAACGATGTTCCGCGACAAGCTCTTTAGAGGTGTCGGTCATTAATCAAGCTATCGGAGTCCTCGTAGGCCGGGGCTACACGCCAGAGCCAGCCGAATGCCACCTCGCGGTTGAAGATGCCGACGCGCTTCGGCGTGGATGCTCAGTTCCAGCAAGCTTATTAAGCACAGGCACCACCGCGCTCGGCGGCCAACTAGCCGGAGGTCCCCGAGAGGGGTAATGTTGTTGTTGCTGAGTCCTTCAGCCAGTCCGGTGAGAGTTTAGCTGTACGCCGCTGAACTTGATGAGCGTCTGCTCGTGCCGTACATCCCGATTTCTACCCGTTGCGGTCAAGGCAGCATGCAAATTATCCCCGAACTCGGACGGCCACCAACTCCGCGTTCACCTGATTCGCCTGTCGGTTCGTCGACCATGTGACCGGCGTCGGTGCGACAAAGCCGCGTCGCAACCGCACGGCCTTGACGATCGGCACGCAACGCCAAATCAGTTGCAGAGCAAGCCGAATGACGCCTTCACGCCGGGCAGTTCTCCTCTCAAACTTCCACACAGAAACTAGGTAATGCCATGATCGCTCTCGGAATCGTCCTCATTGTCCTCGGGCTGCTCCTCCCTGCCCTCGTCCCCACCTTCGCCTACGCCCATATCTGCTTGGTCATCGGGGTCATCCTCCTTATTGTCGGCGTGATACTCGCGTTGGCGGGACGGATGGGACACGCTGTCGGTGGCCGCCGCCACTACTACTAACCGGCAAGATGTATCCAGTGGTCGCCCTGAAACAGCGACCTGCCTCGATCAAACAGCGAATAATATTGGCCGGCTGACAAATTGGGGCAATCCGAACGGGCATCGGAAAAGGCTGAGCCCGTCGTCTAGAAGGACCTCAACAGCCGTAGCCGCTTGGACGCAACGGCTGCGGTGATGCTGAGCTCATCGTTGCCAATCAACGCTGGGAACCCGGAACAGAAACCAGACTTAAAGGGACACCATGGCGATTACCGACATTGCGGCCTTCGCTCACCTGACCGATACCGACATCGAGACGCTCGCCGTTGAGCTGGACGCGATCCGGCTGGACATCGAGGAATCTCGTGGCGAGCGCGATGCGCGCTACATCCGCCGCACCATCGCCGCGCAACGCGCCCTTGAGCTGGCCGGTCGGCTGTTGTTGGCCGGTGGTTTGAAGCGGCCGGTGTGGTGGGCGGGGACGGTGACGCTTGGGGTGGCGAAGATCATCGAGAATATGGAGATCGGTCACAATGTGATGCACGGTCAGTGGGACTGGATGAACGATCCTGAGATTCACTCCTCGACGTGGGAGTGGGATATGAGTGCGGCGTCGAAGCATTGGCGGTCGACCCACAATTTTCAGCACCATAAGTACACCAATGTCTTGGGCATGGACGATGATGTCGGCTACGCGATCTTGCGGGTTACCCGTGACCAGCCGTGGAAGCCGTATAACGTCGGCAATCTGGTGTTCAACACGACGCTGGCGTTGGGATTCGAGTGGGGAATCGGTTTTCAGCCCATCGAGCTCGGCAAGCTGTTGAAGCCTGGTGCGGAGCGCGACATCACGTTGGTGCAGGTGCGTGAGCTGGCGGTCAAGGCGGGCAGGCAGGTGGTCAAGGATTACGTGGCGTTTCCGGTGCTGACTTCGGTGTCGCCGGGCGCGACGTACAGATCGACGTTCAGGGCCAATGTGGTGGCTAATGTGATCCGCAATATCTGGGCCGATGCGGTGATTTTTTGTGGTCATTTTCCTGATGGCGCGGAGAAATTCACCACGATTGACATGGCGAGCGAGTCGAAGGGGCAGTGGTATCTGCGTCAGATGTTGGGCAGTGCCAACTTTGAGGCGGGGCCGGTGTTGCGGTTCATGAGTGGCAACTTGTGCTATCAGATCGAGCATCATCTGTTTCCCGATCTGTCGAGCAACCGTTTGCACGAGGTTTCGGTGCGGGTGCGCCAGGTGTGTGAGAAGTACGATTTGCCTTACACCACGGGTTCGTTCCTGGTGCAGTGTGGCAAGACGTGGCGCACCATTGCCAAACTGTCGCTGCCAGATCGCTATTTGCGCGATACCGCCGACGACGCGGCGGAGACCCGCAGTGAGCGGATGTTCGCGGCACTGGGGCCGGGTTTCGGCGGGACCGACCCCGCGACAGGCCGCCGCCGCGGCCTCAAAACAGCGATCGCAGCCGTCCGACGATGGCGTCGGGGGGTGCGCATCAGCTAGAAGGGGGGCGGCTCGTCGTCGGGTGGGGCGGCGGCTATCAGCGCGGCCCAGCGGTTTTTGCGCGCTTCGCGGGCGGTTCGGTTGTGCCGGCGTTCGGTGGAGATGCACGCAGCGCGGTTCTGCGCGCGGGTGTGGGTCCGGGTCGGCATCTTCGCGTCGCGGTTGTCGCACTGGGTATTTGGCTTCCGAACGACCGGCGGCGCGTCACCGCTGGCGCACAGGGCGGGGAAGAGCAGTGCACTGCCGGGGGTAGTGACGTGGGTTTGCCCGCCGGGCAGTGTCCAGATGATGGTGCCGTCGGGCAGTTGCTGATCGCGCCAGCCCCAAAAGGTCTTGAGCAGGTGATGTTTTCGGCACAGGCATTTGAGATTCGACGGGTGGGTGGCACCGCCGTCGCCGTACGGCACGGTGTGGTCGATATCGCACTCGGTAGCGGGTCGATCGCAACCCGGTGCCCGGCAGGTGAGGTCGCGCGCCCGCACGAAGTCCGTCAGTACCCGGGACGGTGTGTACCCGTACTCTGGTGTGAACGACGTTGTAATCGGTTGCGATTTAGCAGTTTTGCTCAACTCTCGCACGATCTCGGCGGGGACGATGCCGTCGCCGTAGAGAAATCCCGGAGCCGAACCGGACCCGCGCACGGTATCGCGGTCGGCCACGACGTGGATCACGACGGAACCTGGCTGCCGAGGCGCGGAGGCGGTCGGGCAGTCGGCCCCGTCGCACCCGCACGTCAGCCGGTCGTGGCCGGCCGCGAGTGCGCCCAACGCGTCGGCGCGCAGCTGCCCGATCGTGCGTGGATCATCGGCGCACACTGTCCTGGCGAGTTCGTCGAGCCGGCGATCGAGCGCTTGCCCCGTCGTCGCGAAAACCGTGCCGTTGATCAGCGCCATGCCCGGGTCCATCGGGGTGACCTGGAAATAGCGGTCCGCCGCGTATTCGCGCGATCGGCGCACCGCGTCCCGGTCGATCGTGGCGACTATGCGATCGATCTCCGTCGCGAGCTTCCAGCTGGTCATCGACGGCCAGCGCGGTGCCTTGATGGCCAGCTGGGCATCTACGGCGGCCAGCGCCTCGGCGTCGACGATCAGGTCAGTGCGAAAGACGATGGTCCGGAACAGCCGGAAGTCGATATCGCCGGCCCGAAAAATGGCAGCTACTTCCGGCAACCGTTCATGCATGGCCCGCGCGTAACGCAGATTGCTATGGCCCATCGCCACGCTGGTGCCGAGCGTGACGGCGATTTCGGCGGCCACCGCATCACAAGTGTCGGCCGCCCAGGGCGCGCGGTCGCCGTGCTGGGCCAGCCGCAACCGGAATAGGTCGCCGATCGCGAGTAGGCGCGCCGCAGCGGCCTGGGCTTCCGCGCGCGCCGCGTCGCCGATTTGGCGGAGCAAGCTCGGTGCATCGAACATGTGTTCGAGTATGCCGAAGGGCTCCGACAAGTGCCTTAACCCAAAGCCGCGGTCGCCTCGCCGGCGAACGCCGCTTCCTAGGCCGCTGCGACAGCGGCGGAGCCCCGAGCGCCAGAAATCCTCAAGCATTCCGACAGGAAAGCTCGCTAATGTCGTGCACGCGCCCTCGGGGATCCGCCCGGGCCGCGTTCGGCGTCCGCTTTTTGACGGACGAGATTTTATTCCGTTCACTCGTAATTAAGACTGCGTTTCCCTCGTATTCATCTTAGGTTAACCATTTGCTCCCTCGGGACTTGCACGAGGTGAGCGGGCCCGCAGGTGCCTTGCTCGTCGCTCCGCCGAATCCGGGCCCGCGTTCCCGGGGTGAGCCCGCCGGGTGGGGCCGGCCGGCAGCGGCCGCAGTTGATTCCCAGCACGGCTGTTTAGCGTTCTGAAGGCGTGAGCGAGTGGGCAATCGTCGGGATGGCCGACTGGTGGCGCATCGCTCAATCATGTTGATGTTCAGTGCGTTTCGATGACTCAAACGACGTCGGTACGGCCGGGGCAGGGGAAGGCGATGGATTTCGGAGCGTTACCGCCGGAGGTCAACTCGGGCAGAATCTACGCGGGGCCGGGGTCGGCTCCCTTGCTGGCCGCCGCGGCCGCCTGGGACGGGTTGGCCACCGAATTGCATTCGACGGCGGCGGCTTACGGGTCGGCGATCTCGGACCTCACGAGCTCCGGCTGGCATGGGCCGTCGTCGATGTCGATGTCGGCCGCCGCGGCACCCTACATCGGGTGGCTGCGGAGAACCGCCGCGCAGGCCGAGCAGACGGCAGGTCAAGCCAATGCGGCGGCGGGCGCCTATGAGGCCGCGTTCGCGGCCAGCGTGCCGCCGCCGGTGATTGCAGCCAATCGCTCGCTGTTGGCGTCGCTGATTGCGACCAACGTCCTCGGTCAGAACACCCCGTCGATCGCGGCCACGGAGGCCCAGTACGCCGAGATGTGGGCCCAGGATGCCGCGGCGATGTACACCTATGCCGGCTCGTCGACGGCCGCGACCCGGCTGGGCACGTTCAGCGAACCAACGACGAACACCGACACCAGTGGCCAGGCCGACCAGGAGGCCGCGACCAACGCCGCAACGCAGTCTTCGCCCGGCTCTGATGTGCAATCGGCGTTGTCGCAGTTGACATCTCAGACCTCGTCCACGGCGCAAAGCGCGACCATCAACGCGGCGGCCACGACGACGTCGGCGGCGACCGCGACCGCGAGCTCGACGTCGTCGACCGGAATCGTTTCGGACCTCAACGGGGTTTTGAAAACGTTCAACAGCGTGCTCAACACGGTGGCGGGGCCGTACACGCCGCTGGGCGTAGCGGGCCTGATGAAGAACTGGTACCAGGTGTCGATCAGTATTCCGAACCTTGGTGTCGGCATCCAGGGCATCGGCCCCCTATTGAATCCCAAACCCATCAGCGGAGCGCTGGCACCGCTTTTGCACAGCGACCTGCTGGCCGGCTCCTGGGAGTCGGCGGGTGCGGCGTCGGCCGCGACGGGTCGCGCCGGCCTGGTCGGATCGTTGTCCGTGCCCGCCAACTGGGCCTCGTCCGTGCCGGCGGTCAGAACGGTCGCCTCGGAGCTCCCGGAGACCTTGCTCGAAACCGCGCCGGAGTCGGGTCTGCAAGGCATGTTCGGCCCGACGGCGCTGTCCAGCCTGGCCGGACGCGCTGCTGGGGGGACGGCCACGCGTGCCGTCGCTGGGCCCGTTCGAGTGCCCGGTGCCGTAGCCATCGACGACATCGCCACCACTTCCACCGTCATCGTGATCCCACCGAACGCGAAATAAGGAGTACAGCAATGATTTTCGGAGATTTCGCGTTATTGCCACCGGAGATCATCTCCGCCCAGATCCACTCGGGCTCGGGCGCGGGATCGCTGCTGGCTGCGGCGGAGAGTTGGGACGGGCTGGCTGCCGAGCTGCATTCCACCGCGGCCTCCTACGAATCGGCGATCTCGGGGCTGACCAACGACTCGTGGGCGGGTCCGTCCTCGGAGTCCATGGCGGCCGCGGCCGCACCCTATGTGACGTGGCTGTCGACCACTGCCGGTCAGGCTGAGGAGGCGGCCGCCGGGGCGCGGGTCGCGGCCGGCGCCTACGAGGCAGTGCTGGCAGCCACGGTGCCGCCGGCACTCGTAGCGGCGAACCGCAGCGAGCTGCAATCGCTGCTGGCGAGCAATGTCCTCGGACAAAACGGTGGCGCGATCGCGGCCAACGAAGCCGAGTACGGCCAGATGTGGGCCCAGGATGTCGACGCGATGTTCGGCTATGCCAGCGCCTCGTCGGACGCGGGCGACCTGAGCTCGTTCACCGACCCGCCGAAGACCACCAATGATGACGCTCAGGCGGCGCAGTCGGCGGCGACCACCTCATCGAGCACGGCCTCCAGCAGCTCGTCGACGTCGTGGCTCACCCAGATCGAGAACTACATCACCTCGCTCACGACCCAATACACCGACTCCTGGGAGAATTTGATCACCGGAGCCACCGGTAATTCACAGATCGCCCCGCTCTGGGAGACGCTGTACTCCAGCATTTCGGGAATCGGCAGCCAGGGCACCTGGACCAACGTCGTGAACAGCAGTTCCAGCCTTGGCATTTCGCAGTGGAAGAACTTCTTCATTTATCGGCCGTGGAGCGCCGGCATCGCGAAATCTGGTCTGGGGGCGGGTCTTTCGTCGCCTGGCCACATTGCACCGCATGTCGCATCGGCCAGTCTGGGTAATGCGCCCACCGTGGGGAGACTGTCGGTGCCGGCGAGCTGGGCAACCGCCACCCCGGCGATGAGGTTGGCCGCCACCGCGCTACCGGCGACCAGCGCCGCCGCGTCCGCCACCGGAGTGTTTCCGGGAAACCTGGTCAACGAGGCGACCCTGGGCAGTTTGTCGGGCGGCGCGCTGGGCAGCCCGGCTTCCCGCGCCGTGCGATCCACCGAAATACAGAGGCGCGCCGTCACCGGTGAGCGCCGGCAGGAGCCGGTCAAGCTCGACCGCGTCATCGCGCAACTGCAGGAGATGCCCGATCAGGTCCAGCACTGGAACGTCGACGAGTCCGGACTCGACGAGTTGGTCGCGCGACTGCGAACCACGCCTGGTGTGCACGCGGTACACGTCAACGAAGGCAAAGAGACCGCGGCCGCGCGGTCCGAATAACCGAAGGAGGATCCATGAAGAAATGGCCTGCACTACTTGGCATTTCGATGGGAATAATCTTCGCGGTGCCCGCGCACGCCGACCCGGGCATGGAGGAACCGCCGAACGACGACAACAACGACGCGTTCATTGCCGACCTACACAAGGTGGGCATCAACTTTCAGGACCCGGCCCAAGCCGTCAGCGCCGGAAAAACGGTGTGCGGGTTGATCCATCACGGTGTCTCCGGTCTGCAACTCCTCAACGATCTCAAGGACAACAACCCGGGGCTGAGTACCAGCGGTGCTGCGCAGTTCGCCACGCTCTCGGCGAAATCGTATTGCCCGCGCCAACTCCAAGCCGGCGACGAAGTCAACGGTAAGAACGGCAAGAGCTAAACCAGTTCGGCGCCAAGGCCGATCGCGCGCACGGTGCCGGCGAGGTGGGTCTGCACGGCCTGCAACGCCCGTGGTAGATCGCCATCGCGCAGCGCTTCGGCGATGCCGAGGTGCTCGTGCATGATCGTCGTCACTCGATCCGGTTCGCGCAACGCCGATTCGCCGGTCATCCGCATCTGGCGGTCGCGCAGCGAGGAGTAGAAGCCGCACAGAATCGCGTTCTGCGACTCGTCCAGGGTGATGGCGTGGAAGGCGCGGTCGGAGTCGAGGAATTCTCGCCAATCGCTCGCAGCGGCGGCGTCATGCTGACGCTGCAACTCGGCCGACAACCGCTCGAACACCGCGGCGCAGGCGGCGGGCCCACGATCGACCACCTTGCGGGCCGCGTACTGCTCGAATATCAGCCGGGCCTCGATGACCGCGCGGACCTCGTCAGCAGAGACCGGGACGACGAGCGCCCCGCGTTGCGGATACAGGCGCAGCAGGCCCTCGGCCTCCATACGCAGGAACGCCTCCCGCACCGGAGTCCGCGACATCCCCAGCGCGCTGGCGACGTCACCCTCACTGATCAACTCGCCGCCGGGAAACACGCCGGTGAGCACCTGGGTTTTGACATACTCGAGCGCCCGGTCCTTGGCGCTCGCTGCCACGGCGCCCCCTTGTAGCTCAGTCGTATCTCAAGTGCGTCTATGACCGTACACCACGCTCGGATTGACACTGAGATACAAGATAGATACGATTCAAACACAAGATGCACTTAAGCACTAAGGAGAAGCACAATGTCCACTGCGAACCCAGCCCAGACAGTGGCCGTGAACCTGGACCCGACGATCCCCGCACCGATGACCAACGTGGCCGAGTACGGATTCGAGGGCCGGTTCGCCGACTGGGCCGATGACGCCTGCTACTTCGAGTACTCCAAGGCGGCCAATCCGATCGGATCCGGATTTGCGCCGCAGGTGCCGGTTACCCAGTTCGGGCCCGACGTCTACATGGACCAGCCGACAGGCGTGCTGCCCCTGGACCTGTCCTCGGACCTGGGCATCGCGGGCGCCGCGACCAGTCCCGCACTGCTGGCCAACTTCCTGCGGATCCGCGCTGGTGAGCAGATCGACACCAGTCCTAACGCCACCTCGCAGCTGTACTACGTGCTCTTCGGGCACGGCTTCGCCGCGGTCAACGGCCAGCTGGTCAAGTGGGAGAAGGGTGACTTCCTCACCCTGCCCGCGGGTGCCCGCTCGGTCTTCTACGCCGACTCCGAGGCGGCCATGTACTGGGTGCACGACGAGCCGCTGCTGCGCTACCTGGGCGCCGAAGCGCGTGAGCCGAGGTTTCGAGCGACCAAGTTCCGGCGGTCGGACGCGGTGTCCAAGCTGGAGGAGATCGCTTCGCGTCCCGGCGCCAACGACAAGAGCCGGGTGAGCGTGCTGCTGGCCAACGAGAACCAGGAGCAGACGCTGACCATCACCCACGTCCTGTGGGCAATGTTCGGTGTGCTGCCCCCCAACCAGGAGCAGCGTCCCCACCGGCACCAGTCCGTCGCATTGGATCTCATTCTCGATGCACCGCCCAGCGGCTGCTACTCGTTGCTGGGAACTCGTCTCGACGAGCGGGGAAACATTGTCGACCCGATCCGGGTGGACTGGCAGGCCGGTGGTGCGTTCACCACTCCGCCGGGGATGTGGCACGCCCACTTCAACGAGACCGACCAGCCGGCCCACTTGATTCCCGTTCAGGATGCGGGGCTGCAGACCCACCTGCGCAGTCTCGACATCAAATTCACCCAGCGACGCGACCTCGTTGCCGGCTGAAGCTGCTGGCTGAACCGGGGCCCGTGCGCCGTCGAGGTTTGGTGAATAGTGTGACGTGGCATGAAGTTGCCACTGCTGGGTCCGGTGTCGCTCACGGGCTTTCAGAACGGCTGGTTCTTCCTGTTCCTGCTGGCCGTGCTGTTGGTGATAGGGCTCTATGTCGTCCAGCAATTCGCGCGACGGCGTCGCGTGTTGCCGTTCGCCAACATGGAAGTGCTCGAGCGCGTCGCCCCGGCCCGGCTGTCCCGGTGGCGCCACATCCCGACGATCCTGCTGGCCGCCTCGCTGGTGCTGCTGACGACGGCGATGGCCGGGCCGACGACCGATGTCCGGATTCCACTCAACCGCGCGGTGGTGATGCTGGTCATCGACGTCTCGGAGTCCATGGCCGCCACCGATGTGGCTCCGACCCGGCTGGCCGCCGCGCAGGAAGCCGGTAAGCAATTCGCCGACGAGTTGACGCCGGCCATCAACCTCGGGCTGGTGGCGTTCGCGGCCAACGCCACCCTGCTGGTGTCTCCGACGACGAACCGCGGCGCCGTCAAAGCCGCGATCGACGGGCTGCAGCCGGCGCCGAAAACCGCTACCGGAGAGGGCCTTTTCACCGCGCTGCAGGCGATCGCGACGGTCGGTGCGGTGATGGGCGGCGGCGACGGCCCGCCACCGGCACGCATCGTGCTGGAGTCCGACGGCGCCGAGAACGTGCCACTGGATCCCAACGCTCCGCAGGGAGCGTTCACCGCGGCGCGCGCGGCCAAGGCTGAGGGCGTTCAGATATCGACGATCTCCTTCGGTACGCCTGACGGCACCGTCCCTTATCAGGGCGCCACGATTCCGGTTCCGGTCGACGATCAGACCCTGCAGGAAATCTGCAAGATCACCGACGGCCAGGCGTTCCATGCCAACAGCCTGGAGTCGCTCAAGGAGGTCTACGGGACGCTGCAACGCCAGATCGGCTACGAGACCGTCAAGGGCGACGCGAGCCTGGCGTGGTTGCTGCTCGGCTCCGTCGTGATGGCCGCCGCGGTGTTGGCCGGCCTGTTCCTCAACCGCAGGCTGCCCGCCTGACGGTCTAAGTAGGCAGCCTGCGGTTGATCAGCAGCGCCAACGCCGTCGCGACCAACGCGGTCAGCACCCCGAGGCGCAACCACCCGGAACCTCCAGGCCCGGGGACGGTGCGATACCCGATCTCCTTCTGGATGGCTTGGTAGTCCTTGTTGAGTTCGTCGAGGTTTGCTGCGGTGTAGGCCTGCCCGCCGGCCAGCTGCGCGACTTTCTTCATCTGATCCGTCGAGACGGGGACATTCACCTGCGCTCCGTCCAAGGTGATGCTCCCGGTCTTGGTGCCGAACGAGATCGTCGAGATGGGCACGCCCTGGTCCCTGGCCAGTCGCGACGCGGTGTAGACGCCGTCGTGCGGATCGCTGGGATCCGTCGGCCTGTTCTCGCCGCCGTCGGACAGCAGCACGATCCGGGCCGGCGGCGGAGTGTCCCCGCCGGTCGTGTTCGACGCATCGATCGCGTGCAGGGCGGTGTAGATGGCTTCACCGGTGGCCGTGCCCTCGCCGAACTGCAGCTTCGGCAGGGCATCGATGGTCGCCTGGTGCTGCGGGGTCGGCGGCACCAGCAGATACGGCGTTCCCGCAAACCCGACGAGCCCGAGGTTGATGCCCGGCGTCAGCGCCGTCGCGAACTTGCTGGCGGCTTGCTCCGCGGCCCGCAGGCGATCGGGCTCGACGTCGGTGGCCCGCATCGAATGCGACATGTCGATCACGAGCATGACGACGGCCCGGTTGCGCGGTATGCGCATGTCATGGGTCGGGGTGGCCAGCGCGATGGTCAACAGCGCCAGGCTGAGCAGCGATACGGCTATCGGCAGGTGCCGCCACAACGACTGCGGCACCTCGGCGTCGGTGTAGCGGCGCAAGCGGTGTCGCCGGCGGGACTGAACGAGGACATACACGGCGAGCAATGCCAGCGGGATCAGCCCGAACAGCAACAGCTCCGGACGTTGGAATCCGTAGAACGGCAGTGGGCCGATCACGGGAAGCGACATTCAATTCACCTCCCCGTCGGGCCGCCGCTGACCTCCGGCGGACGCTGCCGCCAGTAAAGAGGAGACTTGAGGACCCGTCAAACGCGCACTGTTCGCGCGCTATTCGCGCCGCAGGCGCGAATCGACGAACTTCTCGAGTTCCTCCCATTCCCGCACCGCCGCCGAATACGGCGACGCGGGCTTGCCCACCGAACCGGGCTCCAACACGTAGGCCACCAGCTTGCCCAGCGGCTTGCCCGTTTCCAGCGCCTTGTCGACGGTGCTCTCCTCGGAGTAGTCACCGATATCGCGGAGCAGTTCGACGGCCAGGTCGAGTTGCTCGCGATCCACCGCGTCGGGCCCGTCGGCGAAGTCGTCGGCCAGCCCGGACAGCACGTAGATGTTCTCGTCGGTGACTTCCACGGACAGGGATCCGTCGGTCGCCGCGGTGCGGATGTCGTCGTAGGTGCTCAAATCCGACAGGTCGTGGTCGTGCTCGTCAGCCAGATAGCGCGCCAGGGACCGCTCGGAGGTGAACACGCTGATCCGTCCGTTGCGTCCCAGGAAGATCGGGCGGTCGTCGAGGTAGCAGCGCAGCGTGTAGAACGTGCCCGAACTCGTGATGATGCGGACCGGGTCGATACCGACCTGCAGCCAGAAGTCGTCGTCGCCGCCCAGCACCACGGTGTCGCCGGGCGCGCGGACCTCCGCCTCGTCCTCTTCCTCGTCTTCCTCGTCGACGGACTCATCGACGGGCTCGGCCTCTTCCTCGTCGACGGCTTCGCCGTCGGACTCGTCCTCGGGTTGTCCTTCGGATTCGTCTTCGGGCTCTTCACGCTCTTCGGCCAGCTCGTCGGCGGCCTTCTGCGCCGCCGCCTCGTCGACCTCGGGAGTGCTGACGATGTCCTCGACCGCGCTGAGCACGTCGTCCCAGCTGCGTCCGATGATCTCGGCGATCGAATTCCAGCGTTTGGCACCCGCTTTGCCGGTGAAGAGTTCGATGCCGCCGGATACCGTGCCGAGGCTGGGGTTGCCGTTGAAGAATTTCGACACCGCCGCCAGCTCACACACCGACCCGATCGACGACACGATCGCCAGCACGCCGGCCAGCGCCGTCACCGACTCCTCGGACGGCTTCTCGGCCACCAGCTCTTCGACCGCCACCAGGTCGAACTGCTTGGCCTCGGCGGGTTCGAAACTGTGCGCGTGGGCCGTGGCCAGGTCCTTCCACGCCGGGTGATCGACCAGGTCGTGGTCGTCGCCGGAACGCACGAACGCGACGAGGTCGGCAACGGCCTCGAAGGCGTACAGGTCGTCGTCCTTGCCCAGGAACGCCTCCCACTCGTCGCCTGAGTCGCGCCAGCGCGGTGCCCACACGGTGTAGCGGTCCCCGTCGGACAGGCTCAGACGGACGGGGACGAGGTCAGCAGCCATGCGGCACAGAATAGCGACGGTCGACGAGCGCGCCCGGCCCGGTTGGGACTATCCCGCCCAAATGCTGGCGATCGCGGGAGCGTTGGCCGCGTTTCCCGTCTTGGGCAGCCCGTACATCTGCTCGATCGTGGACAGCAGGTTGTAGTGGCTCATCTGCTCGCTGTAGTTGCCCGGCTGCACGTGCGCGCCGTAGATGATCGTCGGGATCTGGTTGCGATTTCCTTGCGAACCGGATCCGTCGTCCTCATCCCAGGTCACGATCAGCAGGCTGTTGTTCGCCGCCGCCCAGTTGGCGTAGCCGGACAGCTGTCGATTCAGCCAGGTATCGCCTTGGGCGACGGAGCCGTCGTGCATGTTGTTGTCGTTGTTGGGAATGACAAATGACACCGTCGGGAGGCTGGCGTAATTCCCCTGCGGAAACGCGGAGAACGGCACCGAGCTCGCCGGCGGCACATTGGTGAAATTGGCCCACGGCACGTGCTTGCGCGCGTACTTGCCCGCGCTGCACACGGGCGAGCCGGCGGCGGGCAGGTCTTCGGCATAACCGATGAATGTGTAGCCGGCGCCGAGCAATTCGGAGCCCAGGTTGGGTGCATTGCCGGCGTTGAGCGGGCACGAGTCTCTGGTCACTCCAAACGTGTTGCCCGCGAACAGTGCCAGATAATTCGGCTCGCTGGGATGAGTTTCGGCGAACGACGCGACCATGTTGGCGCCATGGGCGGCAAGGGCGTTGATGAACGGGTTCTGCGGGCTGCCGATGATGTGGCCCTCAGAACGGTTCTCTTCCACCACAATTACGATGTGCGCGGGCCGGGGAAGCGCAGCCGCGGCGGTCACGCGGGGAGCCAACGGGGTAGCGGCCAGCCAGGTCAGCGTCACCGCGCCGGCCAGGATCAGGGGACTTCGAATCGCGCGAAACACCCGGGGAGCATATGGGCCGACGCGCGGGATCGACGGCAGGCGCGCACGCGTGTGAGCTGCACTTTAGCCAACCGAGGTCAGATCGTTATATACCCTCGAACGCATGGAAGTGCGAGTAGTCGATCACCCGTTGGCCGCAGCCCGGCTGACGGCGTTGCGCGACGAACGCACTGATGCCCCCGGCTTCCGGGCCGCGCTGCGCGAGCTGACGCTGGTGCTGGTTTACGAGGCCACCCGGGAGGCGGCCACCGCGCCGGTCAGGATCCGGACGCCACTGGCCGAGACCGTCGGGCGGCGATTGTCCAGTCCGCCGCTGCTGGTTCCGGTGTTGCGGGCCGGGCTCGGGATGGTTGACGAGGCGCACGCCGCGATTCCCGAGGCCGAGGTCGGCTTCGTCGGCGTCGCCCGCGACGAGGACACCCACCTACCATTCCCGTACCTGGAGTCGCTGCCCGCGAAGCTCAAACACCGCCCGGTCATGGTGCTCGACCCGATGCTGGCCACCGGCGGGTCGATGACCTACGCGATCGAGTTGCTGCTGCGCCGTGGTGCGACCGACATCAGCGTGCTCTGCGTGGTGGCCGCGCCGGAAGGCCTTGCGGCAGTGGAGAAAATAGCGCCGAACGTGCGAGTGTTCACCGCGGCGGTCGACAAGGGGCTCAACAAGTCGGCGTTTATCGTGCCGGGACTCGGGGATGCGGGCGACCGCCAGTTCGGGCCGCGGGTATTCACCAGTGCGCCACCGCAGCGACCAACTCCGCACGCAACGCGTCGGCATAAGTCCGGGAAGAAGTCAGGTCATCGGAAGCCGAACAGCGAATCTCCAAGTAGCACTTCAGCTTCGGCTCGGTCCCGGAGGGCCGCACCACCACCCTGATCGAGGTGCTGCCGTCACCGGCGGTGAAGATCAGCGCGTCGGTGATATCGGTGATCCTCGCCGCGAACCCGGCCAGTTGGCTCGGCGGTTCGGTACGCAGCCGCTGCATGAGCCCGGCGGCTTCGGCGGTGTCGGCGGCCCGGCGTGACACCGCGGCGCCTTCGTGTACGCCATAGCGGCGGGCGAGGTCGTCGAGCGCGTCAGGCACCGAACGCCCCTGCTGTTCGAGCGCGGCGACCAGGTCGCACACCAGCACCGCGGCACTGATCCCGTCCTTGTCGCGCACGGCGGCCGGGTCGACGCAGTGGCCGATCGCTTCTTCATAGGCGTAGACCAGGTTGCCGCCCGGCACCTGCGAATCGGCGCGCGCCAGCCATTTGAAGCCGGTGAGGGTCTCGACGTGGACCGCGCCGTAGCGGGCCGCGATCTGCGCCAACATCCGTGACGACACCACGGTGCTGGCCACCACGGCGGTATCCGGTCGCTGGTGAGAAAGGATGTAATCGCCTAACAGCCAACCGGTTTCGTCGCCGGATAGCATCCGCCATCCCGTCGTGGTGGGTACGCCCACCGCGCAACGGTCGGCGTCGGGGTCCAGGGCGATCGCGACGTCGGCCTCGATATCGGCGGCCAGGGCGAGCAGCGCGTCGGTGGCGCCGGGCTCCTCGGGGTTCGGAAACGCGACGGTGGGGAAGTCGGGGTCCGGCGCGTACTGGGCACCGACGGTGTGCACCTGGTCGAAACCGGCGCGGTGCAGCGTCTCGACGGCCACCGCACCACCGACCCCGTGCAGCGGGGTCAGGGCCACACGCACCGAACCGGTGGCGCGCCGTACCCCGGCCGCGCGTTCGATGTAGCGCCCGACCAGGTGGGTGTCCGCGGGCGCCACCGGCTTGCGGGCGATCCGGTCGGCGGGAGGCGCTGTCGCCATTGCGGTTTCGATCTCGGTGTCGGTGGGGGAGACGATTTGGATGCCGCCGTCAAAGAACACCTTGTAGCCGTTGTCGGCCGGCGGATTGTGCGAGGCCGTGATCTGGATCCCGGCAGCGGAGCCGGTGTGACGCACCGCGTAGGCGACCACCGGCGTCGGCACCGTCCCGGGTAACAGAAGTACCGAAAAGCCCTCGGCCGCAAGTACTTCCGCGGTAACCGTGGCAAAGCTTGCCGAGCCGTGCCGGGCGTCACGTCCGACGATCACCTGCGAACCCGCCAGGCCTCGATCGGTGAGCACCCGCGCTACTGCCCAGGTGGCGCGCGATACCACCGCGACGTTCATCGCGTCCGGGCCGTCGCGCACCGGGCCGCGCAATCCTGCGGTGCCGAACTTCAGCGGTTGTCCCACCCGATCATTCTGCTAAATCCGGGCGATCCGCTTGATGATCAAGGCCAGCAGTGCACCGATCCGCGATGCCGACGCTGCCCCGGCCGCCATCACGTCGGCATGGCTCAGCGGAGCGCCGGTGATACCGGCCGCCAGGTTGGTCACCAGCGAAATGCCCAACACCTCGGCACCGGCCGCGCGGGCCGCGATCGTTTCGTGCACCGTCGACATGCCGACCAGGTCGGCACCCAGCGTTTGCAGCATCCGGATTTCGGCCGGCGTCTCGTAGTGCGGCCCGGGCAGGCCGGCGTACACGCCTTCGGTCAGCTCGGGATCGGCCGCGCGGGCGAGCCGGCGCAGCCGCGCCGCGTAGGCGTCGGTCAGATCGACGAACTGCGCACCGACCAACGGCGAGCGTGCGGTCAGGTTCAGGTGATCGCTGATCAGTACCGGCTGGCCGACCCGCATGTCGGTGCGCAATCCGCCGGCCGCGTTGGTCAGCACGACGATGCCCGCCCCGGCCGCGCAGGCCGCCCGGACCGGGTGCACGACGTGGCTCAGGTCATGACCCTCATAGGCGTGCACGCGGCCGGCCAACACCAGTACCCGGTGCTCACCGATGCGCACCGACAACAGCTCACCGGGATGGCCGGCCGCGCGGGGCGGCGCGAAGCCCGGAAGTTGGGCCTGGGGCAACACGACGTCTGGAGAGCCCAGTTCCGCGATCGCCGGCGACCATCCCGAACCCAGCACGATGGCGATGTCATGCTGATCGACCCCGGTGCGCTCGCGGATGGAATGCGCCGCACGCCGCGCGAGTTGAAGCTTCTCGGATGCAACGTCGGACACACTGCGCGAGCTTAGCTTCGCTACATATGTCAGGATCTCCCGCATGAGTTTTGGTAGGTGGCCGATTGTCGGCGTGGTCGTTGCTGTGGCGGTCTCGGTGGCCGCGCTCGTCAGTGGCCCCGCGCCGACGGCACTGGCCGACTGTCCCGACGTTCAGCTGATCTTCGCCCGCGGTACCAACGAGCCGCCCGGCCTGGGCGTCGTGGGTGATGCGTTGTTCGCCGCGCTGCAGCCCGTCCTGGGCGGACGCAACTTCGACAACTACGCGGTGAACTATCCGGCCAGCTACAACTTCCTGACCACCGGCGACGGCGCCAACGACGCCCGCGATCACATCGCGGCGATGGTCGACCAGTGCCCGGGCACCCACCTGATCCTCGGCGGCTTCTCGCAGGGCGCCGCCGCGGTCTCGATGCTGGCCGGGGTACCGCCACTGGGCAACACGATCGGTGACTTCGGGTCGGCTCCGGCGCTGGACCCCGGCCTGGCCAGCAAGATCAGGGCGGTCGCGGTGTTCGGCAATCCCGGCAACCGGTTCAACACGCCCCTGTCGACGGCGGGGCAGTTCGCCGGCCGTGCCATCGACCTGTGCAGCCCCGGTGACCCGGTCTGCGTCGTCGGCGGTCGCGACCGGGATGCGCACCACGACTATTCGATACCGCCCTACCCCGGCCAGGCGGCGAGCTTCATCGCCGGACGGGTGTAGCGGCGGCCGGGGCGGTCAGCCGCGGCTTCGGTCGGTGAGATACTGCGAGGATGGCCACCAACACCGCATTGGACAGCGTCGAGAGCGCAGTGCGGCGTCGTGGCGTCGATCTTGTCGAACTGTCGCACACAATCCACGCCGAGCCTGAGCTGGCCTTCGCCGAGCACCGTAGCTGCGCCAAGACGCAGGCCCTGGTCGCCGAGCGTGGCTTCGAGGTGACCTCTGCCGCCGGCGGCCTGGACACCGCCTTCCGCGCCGACTTCGGCAGCGGACCGCTGGTGATCGGGGTCTGCGCCGAGTACGACGCCCTGCCCGGGATCGGACACGCCTGCGGCCACAACATCATCGCCGCGTCGGCGGTCGGAACCGCGCTGGCGCTCGCCGAGGTGGCCGACGAGCTGGGCCTGACCGTTGCCCTGATCGGCACCCCCGCCGAGGAGGCCGGCGGCGGCAAGGCGCTGCTGCTGGAGGCCGGAACGTTCGACGACGTCGCGGCGGCGGTGATGCTGCATCCCGGGCCGACCGACATCGCCGCCGCTCGCTCGCTCGCCTTGTCCGAGGTGGTCGTCGACTACCGGGGCAGAGAATCGCATGCCGCCGTCGCTCCGTATCTGGGCGTCAACGCCGCCGACGCCGTCACCGTCGCGCAGGTCTCCATCGGCTTGCTAAGGCAGCAATTGGCGCCTGGGCAGCTGGTCCACGGGATCGTCACCAACGGCGGGCAGGCGGTCAATGTCATCCCCGGTCACGCGACGCTGCAGTACGCGATGCGGGCCTTCGAGGTGGACTCGCTGCGAGAGTTGGAGGGCAGGATGTTCGCGTGCTTTGCCGCGGGCGCACTGGGTACCGGCTGCGAATACGAAATCAACACGCCATCACCGGCATACGCAGAGCTCAGGCCGGACGAGTGGCTGGCCGAAGTATGCCGGGAGGAGATGCGCCGACTCGGACGCGAGCCGGTGGCGCCCGAGTACGAGAAGGCGCTGCCGATGGGCAGCACCGATATGGGCAACCTCACGCATGTGCTGCCGGGGATCCACCCGGTGATCGGCGTCGACGCCGGCGGTGCCACCGTGCATCAGCGCGCGTTCGCCGCCGCCGCCGGCGGCCCGAGCGCCGACCGAGCCGTGGTCGAGGGCGCGGTCATGCTGGCGCGCACGGTCGTCCACCTCGCCCAGGACAGCGCCGAACGTGACCGGGTATTGGCCGCGTTGGAACGTCGGGCCGCGACATGAGCCTGGTTGACGCCGCGGAATCGTGGCTGGCCGCCCACTACGACGACCTGATCGAGTGGCGCCGGCACATCCATCGCTATCCGGAGTTGGGTCGGCAGGAATACGCCACCACGCAGTTCGTCGCCGAGCGGTTGGCCGAAGCGGGGCTCAATCCCAAGGTGCTGCCCGGCGGCACCGGGCTGACCTGCGACTTCGGTCCCCAACACGAGCCCCGGATCGCGCTGCGCGCCGACATGGACGCGCTGCCGATGGCCGAGCGGACCGGCGCGCCGTACGCCTCGACCATGCCGAACGTCGCGCATGCCTGCGGGCACGACGCGCACACCGCGATCCTGCTGGGCACCGCGCAGGCGCTGGCGGCGGTGCCGGAACTGCCGGTCGGGGTGCGGTTGATCTTTCAGGCCGCCGAGGAGCTGATGCCCGGCGGCGCGATCGACGCCATCGCGGCCGGAGCGCTGGCGGGGGTGTCCAGGATTTTCGCCCTGCATTGCGACCCCCGGCTGGAGGTCGGCAAAGTCGCGGTCCGGCAAGGGCCCATCACCTCGGCGGCCGACCACATCAACATCACGCTGTACTCGCCGGGTGGGCACACCTCGCGGCCACACCTGACCTCAGACCTGGTCTACGGGCTCGGCACGCTGATCACCGGGGTGCCCGGGGTGCTGTCGCGGCGCCTGGACCCACGCAACGGGACCGTCTTGGTATGGGGTGCGGTCAACGCCGGTGTGGCCGCCAACGCCATTCCGCAGAACGGCCAGCTGTCCGGCACAGTGCGCACCGCCAGCCGGCACACCTGGCTCGAGCTCGAGGAGATCATCCGTCAGGCCGTCGACGCGCTGCTGCTGCCGCTGGGCATCGAGCACACGATGCAATACCGGCGTGGGGTGCCCCCGGTGGTCAACGAGGAGACCTCGACCCGCATCCTCAGCCACGCGATCGAGGCCGTCGGACCCGATGCGTTGGCCGACACCCGCCAGTCCGGCGGCGGTGAGGATTTCTCCTGGTATCTGGAGGAGGTCCCCGGCGCGATGGCGCGACTGGGCGTGTGGCCGGGTGAGGGCCCGCAGCTGGACCTGCACCAGCCGAATTTCGATCTCGACGAGCGGGCGCTGGGGGTGGGACTGCGGGTGATGGTCAACATCATCGAACAGTCGGCCGCCTTCTCCGAGACTTAGCCCGTCGACTTAGCCCGTCGCGCGCGCGACGTGTTCTGCGATGCGGGCGTAGGTTCGGCGGGTTACGTCGGCGGCCTGGCTCATGATGTTGTAGCCGTGGTCGACACCGGCCACCTCGTAGTACTCCGCCAACGCTCCTGCGGCGTCGAGCTTTTCGGCGTATTTGCGGGCTTCGTCGCGAAGTCGATCGTATTCGGCCGTCACGATCAGTGCGGGCGCGATGCCGTCGATTCGGTCGGCGTTATCGCCCCACGCCGGAGAGGCGAGGCGGTCGCGACGCTGTGCCGGGTCGGGTATGTAGGCGGTGTCGAAGACCTCGCCCATCCACGGTTTCATGACCGCTCGCGAGCCTGCTGTGGACGGCTTATCGCGGGTGGGTGTCACGAGGTCGAGGGGCGGATAGTGCAGCACCTGCAGAGCGATGCGGGGGCCGGAGTTCTCCAAAGACAGCCGGGCCGCCGCGGCGCTGAGATTGCCGCCCGCGCTTTGTCCACCGATGCACAACCGACGGCCGTCCCAGTCGCGGTCAGGGTCGGCCGCCCAGCACACGATGTCGTAGATCTGGTGCGGTGCTGCGGGAAAGCGGTGACGCGGCGCCAGGACGTAATCGGGGTTGATCACCACCACATTCGCGTGCGCGGCCAGGTAGCGGCACCACGGATCGTCCTGCTCAGGGTGTCCGACCACGAATCCGCCGCCATGCACATTGACGTAGACGGCCGGGCGGCCGATGTCAGCCGGCGGGTGGTAGACGGTTGCTGACGCCGGGCCGTGCCGGGTGGGGATGCTGGCGCTCGAGGTTCGTCCCTGCAGTTCGGGGAAGCGCACGGCGGCCTTTGGAGCCGGGTCGACCGCGACGGCGAACAACCGCGCCAGGGCGTCGGCGACCACCGGTAGGGAGAAAACCGACACTTAAGCCGTAGTCCCCGGGCCGATGTTGCGGGCCGGCCGCGTCCGCAGGTCGTGCACGTATTCCCCTGGTGCGCCGGCTATTTCCGCGGCATCGGCCATGACGCCCAGGTACCGTGCCGACGGCAGCCCGCCCTCCCACGCGTCGACCACGTAGAGCCAGGCCAGCACCGGATCGGTGTCGGTGTCGGAGGACGTGCGCTCCACCCGGCATCGGATCTTCTTGTGGATGCCGAACTCGGAGCCCTCCCAATGGTCCAGGCTCATCTCGTCGGCCGGCGTCATGTCATAGAGCACGACGAACACCTTGGAATCGGGATCCTCGACGACGCTGGCCAGCGCGCCTTCCCAGCCGATGTCTTCGCCGCCGAAGGTCAGCCGCCACCCGTGCAACCAGCCCGTTCCGGCCATCGGCGAGTGGGGTGCACGCTTCTGCATCTGCTCGGGATGCATGTTCGAGCCATAGGCGGCGTAGAGCGGCACGGGTGAAAGCTTAAACGGCGGACGCTCACCCGGTATTCATCCGGCGGTTCCGATGGTCCTTGGATAGGTTAGGGCTGTGGTGACCCGCATCGTGATCCTCGGTGGAGGCCCGGCCGGTTACGAAGCCGCGCTGGTGGCCGCCACCCTGTCTTCTAGACACCCTGATAGCACCGACGTCACCGTGATCGACTCCGAGGGCATCGGCGGGGCGGCCGTGCTGGATGACTGCGTGCCGTCCAAGACGTTCATCGCCTCGACCTGGCTGCGCACCGAACTGCGCCGCGCTCCCCGGCTGGGCTTCGACATCGACATCGACGACGCCAAGATCTCGCTGCCGCAGATCCACAAACGGGTCAAGGCGCTGGCCGCCGAGCAGTCGGCCGATATCACCGCCCAGCTGCTCGCCGAGGGTGTGCATGTGGTCGCGGGTCGCGGCGAGCTGTGCGATTCCGCGCCCGGCCTGGCCCGGCACCGCATCAAGGTGACCCATTCCGATGAGGGGCCCGACGGCCCCGTCGTCACCGAGCACGACGCCGATGTCGTCCTGATCGCCACCGGCGCCAGCCCGCGGGTACTGCCGTCGGCCCAGCCAGACGGCGAGCGCATCCTGACCTGGCGACAGCTCTACGACCTGGAGGCGTTGCCCGAGCACCTGATCGTGGTGGGCTCGGGGGTTACCGGGGCCGAGTTCGTGCACGCCTACACCGAGCTCGGCGTGCCGGTCACGGTGGCGGCCAGCCGGGACCGGGTGCTGCCCTACGAGGACGCCGACGCCGCGCTGGTGCTGGAGGAGGCGTTCGCCGAACGCGGTGTGGAGCTGATCAAGAACGCCCGCGCGGAATCGGTCACTCGCACCGAGAGCGGGGTCCTGGTCACCATGACCGACGGCCGCACCGTCGAGGGCAGCCACGCCCTGATGACCATCGGATCGGTGCCCAACACCAGCGGTCTCGGCCTGGAACGCGTCGGCATCGAGCTGGGCCCTGGGGACTACCTGAAGGTGGACCGGGTGTCACGGACGTCGGTTCCGGGCATCTATGCCGCGGGCGACTGCACCGGCTTGCTGCTGCTGGCGTCGGTGGCCGCCATGCAGGGCCGGATCGCGATGTATCACGCGCTGGGTGAGGGCGTCAGCCCGATCCGGCTGCGTACGGTCGCCTCGACGGTGTTCACCCGGCCCGAGATCGCCGCCGTCGGGGTGCCGCAGACGATGATCGACGACGGCTCGGTGCCGGCCCGGACCATCATGCTGCCGTTGCGGACCAACGCGCGCGCCAAGATGTCCGGGTTGCAGCAAGGCTTCGTCAAGGTCTTCTGCCGCAAGTCCACCGGCGTCGTCATCGGCGGCGTGGTGGTGGCGCCGATCGCCTCCGAGCTGATCCTGCCGATCGCCGTGGCCGTGCAAAACCGCATCACCGTCAACGAGCTGGCGCAGACGCTGGCCGTCTACCCGTCGTTGTCCGGGTCGATCACCGAGGCCGCTCGGCGGCTGATGGCCCATGACGATCTGGACTAGCCTTGCCAAGGGGAGGAGTCCTTTGTCGTGAATGATCCGGTTTCCAACTTGGGACCGCAGCAACGCGCGGCGGCTTGGGAGCGGCTGGGCAGTGAGCAGTTCGATGTCGTCGTCATCGGCGGCGGGGTGGTGGGCTCCGGATGCGCGCTGGATGCCGCGACTCGCGGCCTCAAGGTCGCCCTGGTCGAGGCGCGTGACTTCGCTTCCGGCACCTCGAGCCGCTCGTCGAAGATGTTCCACGGCGGGTTGCGCTATCTCGAACAACTGGAGTTCGGACTGGTACGCGAGGCGCTGCACGAGCGCGAGCTGTCGCTGACCAGGTTGGCGCCGCATCTGGTCAAACCGCTCCCGTTCTTGTTCCCGTTGACCCATCGGTGGTGGGAGCGTCCCTACACCGCGGCGGGCATCTTCCTCTACGACAGCCTCGGCGGCGCGAAATCCGTTCCCGCGCAAAAGCATCTGACGCGCGCCGGCGCGCTGCGGTTGAGTCCGGGCCTGAAGCGCAGCTCGCTGATCGGCGGGATCCGTTACTACGACACCGTCGTCGACGATGCCAGGCACACGATGACGGTCGCGCGCACCGCCGCGCATTACGGCGCCGTCGTGCGGTGCTCCACCCAGGCGGTCGCGCTGCTGCGCGAGGGCGACCGGGTGATCGGGGTGCGCGTCCGCGACTCCGAAGACGGCTCGATCACCGAGGTTCGCGGTCACGTCGTGGTCAACGCGACCGGGGTGTGGACCGACGAGATCCAGGCTCTGTCCAAGCAGCGCGGGCGGTTTCAGGTGCGCGCGTCCAAGGGCGTGCACGTGGTGGTGCCGCGGGACCGGATCGTCAGCGATGCCGCGATCATCCTGCGCACCGAGAAGTCGGTGATGTTCATCATCCCGTGGGGCAGCCACTGGATCATCGGAACCACCGACACCGACTGGAATCTCGACCTGGCCCACCCGGCGGCCACCAAGGCCGACATCGACTACATCCTGACCACCGTGAACGCCGTGCTGGCCACTCCGCTGACGCATGCCGACATCGACGGCGTGTACGCGGGCCTGCGTCCGCTGCTGGCCGGGGAAAGCGAGGAAACCTCCAAGCTGTCCCGGGAGCACGCCGTCGCGGTGCCCGCGCCCGGCCTGGTGGCCATTGCGGGCGGCAAATACACCACCTACCGGGTGATGGCCGCCGACGCGATCGACACGGCCGTGCAGTTCGTCCCGGCCCGGGTCGCGCCGTCGATCACCGAAAAGGTGGGCCTGCTGGGCGCCGACGGCTACTTCGCCCTGATCAACCAGGTCGAACACGTGGGCGAGCTGGTGGGCCTGCACCCGTACCGGGTCCGTCACCTGCTGGACCGCTACGGCTCGCTGATGGATGACGTGCTGGCGCTGGCGGCGGATCGTCCCGAGCTGCTGACCCCGATCAAGGAAGCGCCGGGCTACCTGAAGGTGGAGGCCGTGTACGCCGCCGCAGCCGAGGGTGCCCTGCACCTCGAGGACATTCTGGCCCGCCGGATGCGGATTTCGATCGAATACCCGCACCGCGGCGTCGACTGCGCTCGCGAGGTCGCCGAGCTGGTCGCTCCGGTGCTGGGGTGGAGCGCCGGTGACGTCAATCGTGAGGTTGCCAACTACACCGCGCGGGTCGAGGCCGAGATCCTCTCGCAGGCTCAGCCCGACGACGTCTCGGCAGACGAGCTGCGGGCCAGCGCGCCAGAAGCGCGCGCCGAGATCCTCGAGCCGGTCCCGCTCAATTGAGGCCCGCCCCGCTTCCGGTGCGCGACGGATTGGGGCCCGCGCGGGTGCGGCTGCAGGGCGGGGCGGTGCTGGCCGAGCTGACCGCGCGGTTCGGCGAGCAGGCCCGCGCCAAGGTTCAGGCCGGAGAGGTCGTCGACGCCGACGGGGTGGTGATCGACGAGGCGAGCGTGTTGCCCGCCGGCGCCAGCGTCTACCTGTATCGGGACCTTCCTGATGAAGTGCGGGTGCCGTTCGACATCCCGGTGCTCTATCGCGACGACGACATCGTGGTCGTGGACAAGCCGCATTTCCTGGCGACGATGCCCCGGGGCAGCCACGTCGCACAGACCGCGCTGGTGCGGCTGCGCCGGGACCTGGGACTGCCCCAGCTGAGCCCCGCGCACCGGCTCGACCGGCTGACCGCCGGGGTGCTGCTGTTCACCACTCGGCGCGAGGTGCGCGGTGCCTACCAGACGCTGTTCGCCCGGGGCGAGGTCCGCAAGACGTACCTGGCCCGCGCGGCGGTCGATCCGGACCTGGTGCTGCCGCGCCTGGTGCAAAGCCGAATCATCAAGTACCGCAGCCACTTACAAGCTGTCTGCGAGCCCGGAGTGCCCAACGCGGAGACGCTGGTGGAACTGTTGTCTCCCGACGGCCTGTACCGGCTGACGCCGCGCACCGGGCGGACCCACCAGTTGCGGGTGCACATGGCGTCGCTGGGACTGCCGATCATCGGTGATCCGTTGTACCCCAAGGTTATTGAAGTGCCCGCCGATGACTTCAGCACTCCGCTGCGACTGCTGGCGCAGCGCATCGAGTTCGACGATCCGCTGACCGGGTCACGCCGCACGTTCGTCAGTACCAGGGGTACGCCGGGCTGAGCGTCAATCGCCAGGCAGCACACGGGTTAAGGCGTCGTTGATGCCCTGGTTGATGCGATCCGCTGCCAGTGGGCTGGCAAATGGGGGCGGTGCCCCGCAGGTACAGGAAAATTGGTTGAACACGACGTCGGCGCTGGCCGGTGCGGCAAGCCCAACGGTGGCACCCAGAACGACCGCGCTACCGATAATTATCTTTGTGATCATTTTTAAGCCTCCATTTGTTTACCTGGCGTTAAACATTACACTCAGGCGGAGGTTAAAGGTTGACGGCTCGCGGTTTCGTTAGGGCTGCGACGCTGTTTCGTTAGGTCGTCGGCGGGGGTGCCGGGGGCGCCGGGGGTTCCGGCGGCGGCTTGTATTGCGGGCAGTAGGCGCGGATGGCCGCGCCGACGAAGTAGCCCGCGTCGTAGTCGGGCAGGCTACTGCTGTTCATCACATCGATGACGACCTCGTTGGGCGTCTGGCCTTGCGCAAGGAACTCGCAGACCTTCCGGGCCGCCGCGATGGCAGCGGGGACGGAGTCGTGAGTGATGCCGTCGGAGATCAGCAGTTGGATGAATTTGTCGTCGTTCGCGTCGGCGTGGGCGGCAGGGGCTACGCCTGCGCCGAGCACGCCAAGCGAGACGGCCATCGCAACTACGAGTCGGGTGCCCGACGGCACGTGTAGGGAGCCGGGCTTGCCAATTTTCACGTCCGTAATCATCGCTCAAATCGCGATCATTGCCAACGTGAGCAATTCGGGCGAACAGTTGAACATGACCGTTTTCAGCGCGGGGACAGCGGGTCGGTAATTTGACCCCATGCCGTACGGACGATGGTTATCGCTGGCGCTGCTGGCGGTCTGTCTCGTCGGCTGTGGCGTGCAACCCGTATCGGCGGCCACGCCTCGTGATCTGACCGGGACGTTCCGGTCCGGCGGTATGGACCGGACCTATGTATTGCACGTGCCGCCCGGCGATCCCGTCGGCTTGGTGCTCAGCCTGCACGGAGGCGGTGGTACCGGAAAGGGACAGCGGGGTCTGACCGAGTTCGATGCCGTCGCCGACGCCAACAAACTGCTGGTGGTCTATCCCGACGGTTATGACAAGAGCTGGGCCGACGGAAGGGGAGCCTCGCCGGCCGATCGCCGCCACATCGACGACGTGGGGTTTCTGGTCGCGTTGGCCGACAAGCTGCGCAACGACTACAACATCGCCCCCGGGCACGTCTTCGCCACCGGAATGTCCAACGGCGGCTTCATGTCCAACCGGCTGGCTTGCGATCGCGCTGATGTTTTTTCGGCGATCGCGCCGGTCGCGGGCACGCTGGGCATCGGGGTGGTATGCAACCCCTCGCAACCGGTTTCGGTCTGGGAGGCGCACGGGACCGGAGATCCGTTGGTGCGTTTCAAAGGCGGGGACGTACGCGGCCGCGGTGGGCTGAGCCACTCCATCTCGGTCAAAAGCATGGTGGACAAATGGCGTTCGGCCGACGGCTGCCAGGGCGACCCGGTGGTCGAGTTATTGCCCAACGTCGGGGACGGCACCGTCGTGCACCGATTCGATTCGACGGCGTGTGCGGCGTCCACCGAGGTGGTTCTCTATCAGATCGACAATGGCGGGCACACCTGGCCGGGCGGCAAGCAGTATCTGCCGAAGGCGGTGATCGGGCCGACATCGCGCGCGCTGGACGGATCGGAATCGATTGCGCAGTTTTTCCTCGCGCATGCCCGTGACTAGCCGACGCATTTGTTCCGCAGGAATTCCCGGGGTGGTTAATCGAAATGTTCCGAAAGTTCGCCGAGAATTCGGAATTCAGCGTTGACAGGACGGGCACCAATAGGCCACCCGCGCACCGGTGTCGTCGACGTTGATGCGCGTGCCGCAGCGACGGCAATGTTGCCCGGCGCGGCCGTAGACCCACAGCTGCCGCCCCGCCCGGGTGTCGCCGGTGGTGCAGCGGTTCCAGCGGAAGCGATTGACCCACAGCATGTCCCGGGCCAGCGACACCAAACGATGCGGGTCGCCGACCGCGCTGACCGGCGCGGTCGGCAGATGTCCGCTGACGAAACACAACTCGTTGCAATAGACGTTTCCCACCCCGGCCATCACCCGCTGGTCCAGCAACGCCTCGGCGATCGGCCGCTCCGGGCGTGCGATCAGGTTGGCCGCGGCGACCCGGGGATCCCAATCCGGGCCCAGCAGATCGGGCCCCAAGTGCGCGACCGCTTCGCCGTCGTGGTCGCGGTCGAGGATTTCGAGCACTCCCAGGTCCACGCCGACCGCACGGATATCGTTTGCTTCCAAGACAATGCGGGCCCGGTGATCTAACCGCACCGGGCGTCTTCCGACTCGCCAGCTGCCGTCCATCTTCAGATGCGAGTGAATACTGGCCCGCCCCACCCGGATGAACAGGTGCTTGCCCCGGCTGAGCACCTCGTCGACCACGTTGCCGGTGAGGTCGACGGTGGCGAATCGCGGCACCCGGATGTCGCAGCGGGTCAGCGTCTGCCCGGCCAGGTGCTCGGCCAGCGTGGCCGCGGTATGCCAGACGGTGTCACCCTCGGGCATGGTTCTTCGGCATCCTCACCGCAGCCGCATTCCGCGTGGGGTGCGGGCGAAGCCGGCTTCGGACAGCGCCTCGGCCACGGGACTCGGCCCGCCGGCCAGCGGCTGCAGCGCCGGCACCCCGTTGATCCGCTCGACCAGGATCGACTCGACGCGCCGGGCGGTGACCAGGTCGGCCAGTCCCTGAGCCGCCGCATGGTCGGCGCCGGGATCGTCGGTGAACGTCAGCAACGATCGTCCGCCCCGCTCGAGGAACCAGGCCAGGTCGCCGTCGACCAGTACGACCAGGGCGCCGGCCTTGCGGCCGGGGCGTGCCGCGTCCGTCGCGGGCCAGGGCAACGCGGCACCGTACGGGTTCGCCGGGTCGGCGGCGGCCAGCACGACCGCCCGGTATTCGGGGCGCTCCGGGTCGATCCCGTCGAGGTAACTGCGGAGCCGATCGACGGTCGAGGCGACGGCGAATTGGGCGCCGCCCAGCGACTCCACGAAGTACCCACGCTGGCACCTGCCGGCCTCTTCGAAGGTGCTCAGCACCTTATAGAAGGTGGCGAATCCGCCCGGCACATTCTCCGCCGTCACCGCGCCTCTGGTCAGGACGCCATGCCGGTTGAGCAGCAGCTCGGCTTGGTAGTGGGCGCGCAGGGTGGATTCGGGTTCCGGGGCCGGCAGCGCCGACCAGCGGCCCGCCACCGCGGGGTCGGTGGTTCGAGCCTGGGGATGCGCGACGCTGTAGCGGCTCAGCCGTGGCGGCCGGCGGGTCCGATGGGCGGGGGCGGAACGCTTGCGGGCGCCGGTGCCCGTCAGCAGCGCCCGTACCGGCGCGAACGTGTCGCCGGTGATCCAACCGGCCCAGATCAGTTCCCACAGGGCATCTTTGAGGGCTGTTTCGGTGATCCCGTCCCGGGTGAGCTGCCGAAAGAAGTACGCGCCGCCACCGCCCAGCGTTTCCAGGATCGCCCGATGGGCCTCGGTGAAGTCGATCTCGTCGGGGGCCACCAGGGTCAACGGGGCGGAATCGCTGGCGTGCAGCGCGATCCACCCGTCACTGCCCGAGATCGAGCCGGCGCCCGACCATGTGACCTCCCCGGCCGCGAGCAGCTCATCAAGCATGGCCGGTGCATAGTCGCGGACCCGCGGTGCCAGCACCAGCGGCTCGAGCGCCGATGCCGGTATCCGGACGCCGGCCAGCTGATCGATGACGGACATCAGCCCGTCGGTGCCGCTGGCGGTGCCCAGGTGGTGCCAGGCCGGCAGGAACCGCCCGTAGGCGGCCGTGCTGACCGGCTCGACCTGGGCGCGCAGCGCAGCCAGGGAACGCCGCCGCAGAATCCGCAACACGTCGGCGTCACACCATTGCTCGCCGCCGACACCTACGGACACGGCTTCGGGAGCCACGAAATCGCCCCGCACCAGTCGGCCGTCGCCGGCCAGCCGGCTCAGCACGTCGGCGGTCACCCGTAACCCCAGGCCGAACCGGGCGGCGGCCTCGGCCGTGCTGAACGGTGTGCGGGTACGCGCATAGCGGCCCAGCAGCTCGCCCAGCGGATCGGCCACCTGCTCGGTGAACGTGGCCGGGACGCCGAGCGGGACGGCCACGCCGACCCCGTCGCGCAGCCGGCCGATGTCCTCGATGGCCACCCACCAGCTGCGGCCGGCGAACGATACGGTCAGCGCGCGCCGGGCGGCGCGCAAGCCTTCCAGCCAGCCGCCAATATCGATGCCGTCGGCGACATCGGCCCGCGCGGCGACCTCGTCTTCGGTCAGCGGGCCCAGCAGCCGCAGCAGGTCCGCGACCGCCTCGGCATCGCGGGCAGCCCGGTCGGCGGACAGATGCTGCAACTGCCGACCGGTCGCGGCCACAACCTCGGCATCAAGTAATTCACGGAGTTCAACGCGCCCGAGCAGCTCGGCCAGCAGCGTGCTGTCCAGCGACAGGGCCGCGGCGCGGCGCTCGGCAAGCGGGGAATCGCCCTCGTACATGAAGGCGCCGACGTAGCCGAACAACAGCGACGCCGCGAACGGGGACGGCGTGGCCGTTTCGGCCTCGAGCACCCGCACCCGGCGCGCCGCGATACCGGTCATCACATCGACCAGCGCCGGCACGTCGTAGACGTCCTGCAGGCATTCCCGGACGGTCTCCAGCACGATCGGGAAGTCGGGGTATTTGCGGGCCACTTCCAGCAATTGGGCCGCGCGCTGGCGCTGGTGCCACAGCGGCGAGCGCCGGCCCGGGTGCCGGCGGGGCAGCAGCAGTGCCCGCGCCGCGCATTCCCGGAACCGGGACGCGAACAACGCCGAGCCGCCCACTTCCGCGGTGACGATCGGATCGATCTCGTCGGCGTCGAAGACGAAAAGCTCTGCGCCGGGCGGAGTTTCCTCGCACGTATCGGGCAAATGCACGACGATGCCGTCGTCGGAGGCGGTCGGCTTTTCGTCGATGCCATAGCGTTCGGCCAACCGCCGGCCCACCGCCAGCGCGAGCGGTCCATGCACCCGCAGCCCGTACGGCGAGTGCAGGATCACCCGCCAGTCGCCCAGCTCGTCGCGGAATCGCTCGACCAGCAGCGTGGTATCGGTGGGCACCGTCCCGGTGGCGGCCCGTTGGTCGTCGAGCAACACCCACAGATTATCGGTCGCATAGTCGTTGAAACCCAATGCAGCGCAACGTTTTCCGAATTCTTCGCGATCCAGGCCGGCCAGCTCGCCGGTGAACGCGCCCAGTGCGGCGCCGAGCTCGGCCGGGCGACCAACGCCGTCGCCGTGCCAGAACGGCAGCCGGGCCGGCAGGCCCGGCGCGGGAATCACCAGCACCCGGTCGTGGGTGATCTCGGTGATCCGCCAGCTGGTCGCGCCCAATGAGATGACGTCACCGGGACGCGACTCGTAGACCATTTCCTCGTCGAGTTCGCCTACCCGAGAAGGCTTTTCGGCCTCGCTGGCCAGGTAGACGGTGAACATCCCGCGGTCGGGGATCGCGCCGCCGGAGGTGACGGCCAGCCGTTGCGCCCCGGGCCGGGCGGTCAGCGTTCCGCTGTCGCGGTCATAGACCAGCCGCGGCCGCAGCTCGGCGAATTCGGTGGACGGGTACTTGCCGCTCAACAGGTCCAGGGTGGCCTCGAACACGCTGCGCGGCAGGGTCGCGAACGGGGCAGCCCGGCGCACCGTGTCGAACCACCGGTCGGCGTCCAGCGGTTCCAGCGCGGCGGCCGCGACGGTCTGCTGCGCCAGGATGTCGAGCGGGTTGGCGGGCACCCGCATCGTCTCGATCTGGCCGGCCAGCATCCGTTGCACGGTGACCGCGCAGCTGATCAGGTCGGTGCGGTGCTTGGGGAACAGCACCCCCTGCGAGACCTCCCCGACCTGATGGCCGGACCGCCCGATTCGTTGCAGGCCGCTGGCCACCGAGGGCGGTGCCTCCACCTGGATCACCAGGTCGACGGCGCCCATGTCGATGCCCAGTTCCAGGCTCGACGTGGCCACCACCGCCTTGAGTAGTCCGCGTTTGAGGTCGTCTTCGACCAGAGCGCGCTGCTCCTTGCTGACCGAACCGTGGTGCGCGCGCGCCAGTACCGGATCGGCACCGTAGGTCTGGCCGCTGCCCATGATGTGCGCCGGCGCCCCGCCGGGCACCTTCCGGTTGGCCCTCTGATTATCCGGGGTCGCCAGTTCGACACCGCAACGTTCGGCGTGAATCTCGTTGAGCCGTGCGGTAAGTCGCTCGGCTAGCCGGCGCGAGTTGGCGAATACGATGGTCGAGCGGTGCGCTTCGATCAGGTCGACCAGGCGGGCCTCGACATCGGGCCAGATGGTGTTGTCGGTCAGGTTGGCCATGTCGGGCACCGGCACCTGCACGGTGAGCTGGAACGACTTGGCCGACGGCGGATTCACGATCGTGGTCGGGGCGGGCCCGGACAGGAACCGTGCGAGTTCCTCGGGCGGACGCACCGTCGCCGACAATCCGATGCGCTGGGCGGGCGGTCCGTCCCGCAGGTCGTCGAGGCGCTCCAGCGACAGAGCCAGGTGTGCGCCGCGCTTGCCGGCCGCGATGGCGTGCACCTCGTCGACGATCACCGTCTGGACGCCGGCCAGGGTTTCGCGCGCGGCGGAGGTCAGCATCAAAAACAGCGACTCGGGGGTGGTGATCAGCACGTCGGGCGGCGAGGTGATGAGCTGGCGCCGGCGCGCGGGCGGGGTGTCACCCGAACGGACCCCGACGCTGATGTCGGGGGCGGGCAGACCATGGCGCTCGGCGATTCTGGTCAGCCCGGCCAGCGGGGTGCGCAGGTTGCGCTCGACGTCGACCGCGAGCGCCTTGAGCGGTGACACGTAGAGCACCCGCGTGCGGCCGGCCGGCCTTTCGGCCGAGGGAGCGGGTTTGGCCAAGGAATCCAGGGCCCACAGAAAGGCCGCCAGGGTCTTGCCGGATCCGGTCGGCGCGATGACCAGCGTGTTGTTGCCGTCGGCGATGGCGTCCCAGGCCGCCGCCTGCGCGGTGGTCGGTGCGGGGAAGGTGCTGCTGAACCACTCGCGGGTGATCGCGCTGAACTTCTCGAGTGCTTCGGTGCTCACCTAGTCATGGTGCCAACAGACACCGACAAAAGCGTCGTTACTGCGGTTGGTGACGGGCGGTCGCCATCGCGTGGGCGAGCTCATCGGGGATCTCGGGCACCCGGGTGATCGCGTCCAGCAGCGTGTGCGCGCACGCGTCGGCCAGGCGCTCGGCGCTGGTCGTGGGATCCATGATGCGCTGCCGGCACAGCTCGAAGGTGAAGGCCAGCCATCCGTTGAGGATCACCCGCAGGTCTCGCTCGACATCCGCGTGCAGCGCCTTTTGCCCGGGAACCTTGGCGACGACCTCGCCGATCCGGGTCATGATGAGCTCCAGCTGGCGGTTTTTCGCGTCGTCCTCGACGCCGAGCAGGACCGGGTCGGACCGGCCCAGGCCGACGTAGGCGGCCCACGCGGCTTCCGGGTTCTGCTCGTGGTAGGCCATGTAGGCCAGCACACCCATCCGCGCCTCTTCGAACATCGTCAGGCCGGTGACGGGCTCTTTATTAGTGGACTCGTAGAGCCGGTCGGCCTCGTCCTTGACCACCGCGGCGAAGAACGCTCGTTTGTCGGGGAAGTAGTGGTACATCAAGGCCCGGGAGACGCCGGCGCGCTCGGCGATCTCGTCGATGCGGACCTCGTCGTAGGGTCGCTTCCCGAAGACTTCCGCCCCTAACGCAAGCAGTTCGGCGCGTCGATCCTCAGGGGACAACCGCCTCCTAGCCGTTGGCATGTGTCAGATAGTACCCACGAAGGGCAGGCCACAATTCAGACTGCGTTTATCCGAACTCCACGCCCTGTGCCAGCGGCAGCTCGCTGGAGTAATTGACGGTGTTGGTGGCGCGTCGCATGTAGGCCCTCCACGCGTCCGAACCGGATTCCCTACCACCGCCGGTCTGCTTCTCGCCGCCGAAGGCACCCCCGATTTCGGCGCCCGACGTGCCGATATTGACGTTGGCGATACCGCAGTCCGACCCGTTCAGGAAGCGTTCGGCCTCGCGCAGGTCGGTGCTGAAGATGGCCGACGAGAGCCCTTGCGGCACGCCGTTGTTGAGGGCGATCGCCTCGTCCAGCTCGTCGTAGGTCAGCACGTAGAGGATCGGCGCAAACGTTTCGGCCGCCACGATGTCGCTCTGTGCGGGCATTCGCACCACGGCCGGCGCGACGTAGTACGCGCCCGGGTCGCCGACCTGCTGACGGTCGCCGCCGATCACCTCGCCGCCCTCGGCGCGGGCCTGCTCCAGCGCCCCGACCATGTCGCGGTAGGCGGTCTCGTGAATCAGCGGCCCGATCAGCGTGCCGGGCGCCGACGGGTCGCCGATGGGCAACTGCCGATAAGCGGACGCCACCCGCTCTACGACCGAGTCGGCCACCGAACGATGCACGATCAGCCGGCGCAGGCTGGTGCAGCGCTGACCGGCGGTGCCGGCGGCGGCGAAGACGATGGCGCGCACCGCCAGCTCCAGGTCGGCTGCCGGCGTCACGATCGCCGCATTGTTGCCGCCCAGCTCCAGCAGCGACCGCCCGAAGCGCGCGGCCACCCGCGGACCGACCTGCCGGCCCATCCGCACCGAACCGGTCGCGGACAACAGCGCGATCCGAGGGTCGTCGACCAGCCGCTCGCCCAGGTCGCGATCGCCCAGCAGCAGCCCGCTCACCGCGGGCGGCGCACCGACGTCGGCCGCGGCCCGCCCGATCAGCGCCTGACAGGCCAACGCCGTCAACGGCGTCAGTTCCGAGGGCTTCCACACCACCGTATCCCCGCACACCAGCGCCACCGCGCTGTTCCACGCCCAGACCGCCACCGGGAAGTTGAACGCACTGATCACCCCGACCACGCCCAGCGGATGCCAGGTCTCGGCCAGCCGGTGACCGGGGCGCTCGGAGGCGATGGTCCGGCCGTAGAGCTGGCGCGACAGGCCGACCGCGAACTGGCAGATGTCGATCATTTCCTGCACTTCGCCCAGGGCCTCGGAGGTGATCTTGCCGACCTCGCACGTCACCAACGTCGCCAGCTCGTTCTTGTGTTCGGCGAGCAGCTCGCCGAGGCGGGCCACCAGCGCGCCCCGCACCGGGGCCGGGGTGTTTCGCCACGTCGTAAACGCCTCGGCGGCCGCGGTGATCGTGCGGTCGGCCTGCTCGGATGAGCTGGGCGCGACGGTGAAGAGCACCTCACCGGTGATCGGCGTGCCGGCCGCCAGGCCAGGGCCGCCGGGGTCGCCAAGGCTGACTCCGGCGCCGATGGCTTCGAAGGCCTTGAGCACCCGGTTCCGCAACTCATCATGGGTCGTCACGCCGATGCCTCCTCATAGAGAACGTAGGGGTCATGGATATGGTGGCCGATCGCGCCGGCCAGCCACTCGGCGTCGTAGCCGGAATCGTCGCCGGCGTTCCCGATTTCGGACCCGTCGTGGTCCAGGTTGGACCGGAAGATGCCCGCCGCCGAGGCCGGCAAGAAGTCTTCGTAGACGACGGGTGCGGCCGGGTCGCCAGCGCGGTAGTAGGCCAGTCCCGCGGTGGCCATCTCTGCGTCGGTCGACGGGAAGTAGTCGTCCCAGACCCGGGCGGGATCGCCGGATGCCATGGCCGCGTCGTAATGCCGGCGCCCACGCGGAGTCAGTGCGACACCGCGCGCCTCGACCTCGCCGAAGCGGACCCGCAGGCTGCCCGCGCTCACAGTGCCGTCCCGGCCGCGAAACAGACGTGGCTCGGCGAGCGCGCGAAACGACGTCTGGCGCAACAACACTGCGGGCCCCTCGGTGCGGGGCGGGCCTTGGATGGCGTCGATCATCGTGATGCCGCGCCCGCTCATGCGCTGGTACAGGTCGTCGATGTCGAGGACGCGTGGCGTCAGGTGGTTGATGTGGGTGGAACACACGCCGGCGATGTCGGCGGCCACCGCGGACACCCGCGACAACTCGTCGTACCAGGATCTGTTGATCGGTTCGCGCGACAGCGCGAACGCGGCCACCGCGGCGGCGACGAATGCGTCGGCCTCCTCGGCGTCGCAGGCGCCCTCGGCGGCGATGAGCCGGGCCCGATCGAGCAGCGCGGGGTCGAACAGCTGGCGGCGCGCGATGAACGTCTCGACGCGGGTCCGCAGGTCGGAATCGAAATAGCGGCCATCGCGAGTGGCCAGCATCGATGTGAACACCCGAAACGGATTGTGTGCCAGCTCGTTTGCCTCGATCGGCCGAAAAGCCGTCGACACCACGGGAACGGGCGAGGCCGCCGAACGCAGGTCGTAGTACCCGACCGGCAGCATGCCGAATGCCGCGAACAAGTCGGCGACGGCAGCCAGTTCGGCCGGGCCGCCCACCCGGATGGCGCCGTGCCGCTCGGCGGTGACCCGCTGCAACGAACCCAACCGTTCGGCGCCCGGACGGCGTGCCACGTAATCGGAGTTGACCTGCTCACTGACCTCGACGAGGGTGCCGTAGGCGGGCACCTCGCCGGCGTACATGGCCGAGAGCCCGGCCGCGAAGCGCTCGCGAAGCTGCCAGGTCACGAGCCTTCTGGGGCGGCTCATGGATAATTCCCGCCCATGAGTGAGTCGCTCGACGACATCGACCGGATCCTGATGCGCCAGCTGGTCGCGGACGGACGCGCGACGCTGGCGGAGCTGGCCGGCAGCGCCGGGCTATCCGTCTCGGCGGTCCAGTCCCGGGTGCGCCGGTTGGAGGCCCGCGGTGTGGTCTCGGGGTATTCCGCGCGAATCAACCCGGAGGCGGTCGGGCACCTGCTCTCGGCGTTCGTGGCAATCACTCCTCTTGATCCTTCCCAACCCGATGATGCGCCCGCCCGCCTGGCGCACATCGAGGAGATCGAGGCGTGCCACTCGGTGGCCGGCGAGGAGAGTTACGTCCTGCTGGTGCGCGTCGCGTCCGCCCGGACGCTCGAGGACCTGCTGCAAAGGATCCGGACAGCGGCCAACGTGCAGACCCGCAGCACCATCATCCTCAATACTTTTTACAGTGACAGGCAATATGTACCATAATATTTACTGTAAAAGTGTCATGATTCCGTAAAAATCAAGCTAGCATGGGCGGCATGACTGCCGTCCTGAACGAAGCTCACTGGGTCCATGAGGTGTTGTCGCGCAGCCTGCTGGTCGACGGTTTCGATTTCGTGCTCGACCCGGCGCAATCGGCCGGCTCGTATCTGGTCGACGCTCGCGACGGCCGGCGCTACCTCGACATGTTCACCTTCTTCGCGTCGTCGGCGCTGGGGATGAACCATCCGGCACTGGCCGACGACGAGGAATTCCGCGCCGAGCTCACCCAGGCCGCGCTGAACAAGCCCAGCAATGCCGACGTCTACACGGTGGCGATGGCAACCTTCGTCGACACCTTCGCGCGGGTGCTGGGCGACCCGGCGCTGCCGCATTTGTTCTTCGTCGACGGCGGGGCACTCGCGGTGGAGAACGCGCTCAAGGTGGCCTTCGACTGGAAGAGCCGCTACAACGAGCGACGCGGCATCGATCCCGAGCTCGGCACCCGCGTGCTGCACCTGCGCGGTGCGTTCCACGGCCGCAGCGGCTACACCCTGTCGCTGACCAACACCAAGGCGGTCACCGTGGCCCGCTTCCCGAAGTTCGACTGGCCGCGCATCGACGCGCCTTACCTGCGGCCGGGCCTGGACGGACCGGCGATGGACGCGCTGGAAGCGGAGTCGCTGCGCCAGGCCCGCGCCGCGTTCGAGGCCCACCCGCACGACATCGCCTGCTTCATCGCCGAACCGATCCAGGGCGAAGGCGGCGACCGGCACTTCCGGCCGGAGTTCTTCAAGGCGATGCGCGAACTGTGCGACGAGTACGACGCCCTGCTGATCTTCGACGAGGTGCAGACCGGCTGCGGGTCGACCGGAACCGCCTGGGCCTACCAGCAATTGGGTGTGCAGCCCGACGTGGTCGCGTTCGGGAAGAAGACGCAGGTGTGCGGCGTGATGGCCGGCCGACGGGTCGACGAGATCGCCGACAACGTCTTCGCGGTCACGTCACGGATCAACTCGACGTGGGGCGGCAATCTGACCGACATGGTGCGGGCGCGTCGCATCCTCGAGGTCATCGAAGCCGACGAGTTGTTCGACCGTGCCGCCGAGCACGGCCGCTACCTGCGCGACCGGCTCGACGAACTCGCCGACGAGTTCCCGGCGCTGGTATTCGACCCCCGCGGCCGCGGACTCATGTGCGCGTTCAGCCTGTCCACCACCGCCGACCGCGACGAGTTGATCGGCCGGCTGTGGCACGAGGGCGTGATCGTGCTGCCCGCCGGCAAAGACGGCATTCGATTCCGTCCCGCGCTCACCGTTTCGCGGTCGGAAATCGACCTGGCCGTCACCGCCGTTCGGAGAGTGTTGGCGGCTGTCAATGCGGGTACCTGACGGCGTGTAACTAATTCTTCGTCGCGGGCGAATAACTCAACGCAGGCAGTACGCGGGAGGTTCTCCTATGCCGAAAGCAGATGAGCGATCACGTGGTGATCGCCTGGGACAGGAAGACGGCGAGGTCCGCGCCGCCATCCGTTTCGCCGTCTTGGCGACGACCGCGGCCGTGGGATTCATCGTGATGGCCGCCTTGTGGGTCAGCACCTGCCCGAAAACGGGCCTGGACACGGTGGCGTGCGGCGCGCCGCAGCGAATCCTGCTGGCGGTCGGGGGACCGCTGATCCTGTTGGCCGCCGGTCTGTGGGCGTTCGTTCGCACGTACCGGGTCTGGCGCACCGAAGGCACCTGGTGGGGCTGGCACGGCGCGGGCTGGTTTTTGCTGACGCTGATGATCGTCTCGCTCTCCATGGGTGTTCCGGCAATTGCGGGCCCGGCGCTCGGACTCTCGTAATTGCGACCCCGTCGACCATCTGCGGACGACGCGGCCACTGGCCCGCGAATCGCTGATCGATGTATTGCTCTGCCCGGGATACCTGGTGGTGCTTTTCGGCGTGATCGCGGTATGCGCGAGCGTTGCGGCCGGCGAGCTGACGGCCGGGCACCTCGCCGAAATTCGTAGGTTATGTGCCTCGTCGAGCGGGTATCAGGTGTAAACCATGATGAGCGCCGGCGACGATTCCCGCGTGGCGCCTACCCCATCATGGCGAAAGAATCATGAAAGCACCGACGTAGATGCCTACTGCGATGATGATCAGTGTTGTTGCGTCCGATGGCGTGCTCCAAAGCGAGGGGTAGTGTGAGTCAAACTTTGCCGGGAGACCAGGTGACCGATCTTGGATCGCGCGCTGACAAGCGCCAACGCGGCCTCAGGGCCGTTGAATTGCACGTTGCGGCGCGCCTGGAGAACTTGGCCATGCTGCGGACGCTGGTCGGTGCTATCGGCACCTACGAGGACCTGGATTTCGACGCGGTGGCGGATCTGCGGCTCGCGGTCGACGAGGTGTGCACCCGGTTGATCCGGTCGGCCACCCCGGACGCGACGCTCATCGTGGTGGTCGACCCGCGCGACGACGAATTGGTGGTCGAGGCATCCGCCGCCTGCGACACTCACGACGTGGTGTCGCCCGGCAGCTTCAGCTGGCATGTCCTGACGTCGCTGGCGGACGACGTTCAGACTTTCCATGATGGTCGCGAGCCCAATGAAACCGGCAGCGTTTTCGGTATCTCGCTGACGGCGCGACGGGCGGCCGCTGGCCGGTGACAGCGCAAGCTGACCGCGGTTCGGGCTCGTCACGCCCAAACGAATACGCCGATGTTCCGGACATGTTCCGTGAGCTGGCGACCGTCTCCGACGACTCGGCGGAGTTCCAGCGCCAGCGGGACAAGATCGTGGAGCGGTGCCTGCCGCTCGCCGATCACATCGCCCGGCGGTTCGAGGGCCGGGGCGAACCACGCGACGACCTGGTTCAGGTCGCGCGGGTCGGATTGGTCAACGCCGTAGTGCGCTTCGACGTCGAGACCGGTTCGGACTTCGTTTCGTTCGCGGTGCCCACGATCATGGGTGAGGTTCGCCGTCACTTCCGCGACAACAGCTGGTCGGTCAAGGTTCCGCGGCGTCTCAAAGAGCTGCATCTGCGGCTCGGCAGCGCCACCGCCGACCTGTCGCAGCGTCTCGGCCGGGCACCTACCGCTACCGAACTCGCGGCCGAACTGGATATGGACCGCGCCGAGGTCGTCGAGGGTCTGGTCGCGGGCAGCTCCTACAACACGCTGTCGATCGACAGCGGTGGCGGTGGCAGCGACGATGACGATGCCCGCGCCATTGCCGACACGTTGGGCGACGTCGACGCCAGCATCGATCGCATCGAGGACCGCGAGTCGCTCCGCCCGTTGCTGGAGAGCCTGCCCGAGCGGGAGCGAACGGTATTGGTGCTGAGGTTCTTCGAGTCGATGACCCAGACGCAGATCGCGGAGCGAGTCGGCATCTCGCAGATGCACGTATCGCGGCTGCTGGCTAAATCCCTAACGCGCCTGCGCGACCAGTTGGAGTAGCGGCCGCGGGTGGGGGCCCGTGGTCCAAGCGCCCGGTTCCAGCAGCGGCTCCTCTATCGGCGTCGTCACCGGCAGGGTGCCGTCGGGGTCGCAGACGCGCAACAGCCGCAGGACCGCCTGGCTCGGCACCATCGCCCAGGTCACGTCGGTACCCGAGCACACTACGTTGATGCGGTGCAGCGCTGAAAAGCCAGCAGTGCCAATGAAATCCAGCTCACGCAGGTCGAGGATCACTCGCTTGGCCCGTCGCGCATTGCGCTGAACGTAGACGGCCAGCTGATCCGAATTCGCGGCGTCGAGCTCGCCGTCGACGGTGATGACGGTGCCCGACGCGCTCCGTATGGCGCTGAATTGAGCCGTTCGGCATTGCTGCCAGGATTGGGCCACAGACATTACTTCACTCCCTCAACCGAGGATTGGTGTGAGGACTACGCCAACGTTGCTGCTGAAAGTAGGGAATTCACCCCCCGCACGGCGCTGACGATGTCCGGGCGGCTGTGAACTCAACCTGCTGTCAACCCTACCCCCGGTGCAGCGACCACGACAGCCGTTCTTAGCGTATTCCCAGGAACCCTGGTCGGCAGCTACTTGATCTCGGCGAGCACCGTGCCCTGAGTGATGGCAGCGCCCGGCTCGACCGCGAGGCCGGTGATGGTGCCCTCCTTGTGCGCGGTGACCGGGTTCTCCATCTTCATCGCCTCGAGGACCACGACCAGGTCGCCGACGGCGACCTGCTGTCCTTCCTCGACCGCGACCTTGACCACGGTGCCCTGCATGGGCGCGGTGACCGCGTCACCGGAGGCCGCCGCACCGCCGTGCGCGCCGCGCTTGCGGGGCTTCGGCTTCTTGCGGACGACACCGGCCGGATCGGCGGCGCCATTGGACAGCGCCAGATCCCCGGGCAGCGACACCTCGAGGCGACGGCCGTCGACCTCGACGACCACCTTCTGCCGCGGCCGTGCCTCCTCCTCGTCGAGGGGCTCGCCGGCCGTGTATGGCTCGACGGTGTTGTCCCACTCCGTTTCGATCCAGCGGGTGTGCACCGTGAAGCCGTTGTCGTCGCCGATGAACGCGGGGTCGGACACGACGGCGCGGTGGAACGGGATGACCGTCGCCAGGCCTTCGATGTGGAATTCGTCCAGCGCCCGGCGGGAACGGGCCAGGGCCTCCTCGCGGGTGGCGCCGTACACGATCAGCTTGGACAGCATCGAGTCGAACTGACCGCCGATCACCGACCCGGCCTCGACACCGGAGTCCAGTCGGACACCGGGCCCGGTGGGGATGTCGTAGCGGGTGACCGGACCGGGAGCGGGCAGGAAGCCGCGGCCGGCGTCCTCGCCGTTGATCCGGAACTCGATCGCGTGCCCGCGTGGCGTCGGGTCTTCGGTGACGTCCAGCTTTTCGCCGTTGGCGATCTTGAACTGCTGGCGCACCAGGTCGATGCCCGCGGTTTCCTCGGTGACCGGGTGCTCGACCTGCAGCCGGGTGTTGACCTCCAGGAACGAGATCAGGCCGTCCTGGCCGACCAGGTATTCGACGGTGCCCGCGCCGTAGTAGTGCGCCTCTTTGCAGATGCGCTTGGCGGATTCGTGAATCTCCTTGCGCTGCGCGTCGGTGAGGAACGGCGCCGGGGCCTCTTCCACCAGCTTCTGGAAACGGCGCTGCAGCGAGCAGTCGCGGGTGCCGGCGACGACGACGTTGCCGTGCTGGTCGGCGATCACCTGGGCCTCCACGTGGCGCGGCTTGTCCAGGTAGCGCTCGACGAAGCACTCGCCGCGACCGAACGCCGCGACGGCCTCACGGGTGGCCGACTCGAACAGCTCGGGGATCTCCTCGATGCTGCGGGCCACCTTCATGCCGCGGCCGCCGCCGCCGAAGGCCGCCTTGATCGCGATCGGCACGCCGTACTCCTTGGCGAAGGCCACCACTTCGTCGGCGTCCTTGACCGGGTCGGGGGTGCCGGGCACCAGTGGGGCCTGGGCGCGGGCGGCGATGTGGCGGGCGGTGACCTTGTCGCCGAGGTCGCGGATCGACTGCGGGCTGGGCCCGATCCAGATCAGGTTGGCGTCCAGCACCGCCTGGGCGAAGTCGGCGTTCTCCGACAGGAAGCCGTAGCCGGGATGGATGGCGTTGGCGCCGGACTTGGCCGCCGCGTCGAGGATCTTGCCGAAGTCCAGGTAGGACTCCGCGGACGTCTGACCGCCCAGCGCGAACGCCTCGTCGGCCAGCCGCACGTGCGGCGCCTCGGCGTCGGGTTCGGCGTAGACGGCCACGCTGGACAGGCCCGCATCGCGGGCCGCCCGGATCACCCGGACAGCGATCTCGCCGCGGTTGGCAACGAGAACCTTGGAGATCCTTGAGCTGGCGTGACTAGCCACTGCGCCTCCTGTGGGACTGGACGTTCGTCTTTAAGAGAATTTCTTACAAGTCTTGTCGGGGGAAGTTTAGGCGGCGCGCCGATAGCGCTGATACCCGGTCCCTCTCAACCCGTCTCGCGCAATCGTCGTTTGATCCGGGTCAGCATCGCCGACATGCCGCGCAGCCGCAGGGGGCTGATCAGAGCCGCCAGGCCCAGCTCGCTGTAGAAGTCCTCGGGCACCGCCAGGATGTCGGCGGCGGGTTGCCGATCGAGGCCCGCGGCCAGGATCGAGGCAAATCCGCGCGTCGTCGGCGCCTCGGCGGGAGCGCTGAAATACAACCGCACCCGGTTCGGGTCGTGCGCGTCGACATGCAAAAACAGCGGCGACTGGCACTCGGGAACCGGTTCCATCGCCGCTTCGGCCAGATCGTCGGGCAGGTCCGGCAGCTCGTCAGCGAACTCCAGCAAAAGCTTCAGCTTGTCCTGGCCCTGGACTTCGGCGAAGTCGGACACCACCTCGGCCAAGGCAGCGGGCAGACTCATGGGCGAGCCATCAGGCCGGTACTGCTCCCGGGCTGTCGCCCGCGACGATCGGCACCCGCACGGTGTTGCCCCACTCGGTCCACGAGCCGTCGTAGTTACGGACTCCGGCCTTGCCCAGCAAATGGGTGAGCACGAACCAGGTGTGGCTGGAGCGCTCACCGATCCGGCAGTAGACGACGGTCTTGTCGTCGGGTTGCAGGAAGCCGTAGAGCTCTTCGAGTTCCTCTCGGCTGCGGAACCGGCCGCTCTCGTCGACCGCCTTGCCCCACGGAATCGACCGGGCGGTGGGAATGTGGCCGGCGCGCAGCGCGCCTTCTTCGGGGTAGTCGGGCATGTGCGTGCGCTTGCCGGTGTACTCGTCGGGTGAGCGCACGTCGATCAGCGGCTGGGTGCCCAGGATGTCCAGCACGTCGTCCTTGAAGGCACGGATCGGCGCGTCGTTGCGTGCGACGACGGGGTAGCCGGTAGAGGTCTTGGTCGGCACCTCCAAGCTGGTGTCGCGTCGCTCGGACAGCCAAAGGTCACGCCCGCCGTTGAGCAGTCGCACGTCCGGGTGGCCGAACAACGTGAAGACCCACAGCGCATAGGCCGCCCACCAGTTGCTCTTGTCGCCGTAGATCACGACGGTGTCGTCGCGGGCGATCCCCTTGCGGTTCATCAGCTCCGCGAACTGCTCACCGGAGATGTAGTCGCGGACCCGGGGGTCGTTGAGGTCGGTGTGCCAGTCGATCTTGACCGCGCCGGGGATGTGGCCGACGTCGTAGAGCAACACGTCCTCGTCGGATTCGACGATCGCCAGACCGGGCGAGCCCATGTGGCCGGACAACCAGTCAGCCGTGACTAATCGTTCGGGGTGGGCGTAGCCCGACAAGGTCGGGCTTGAATCGGGAGGAAGCGACACACGCCAAAGCCTACCGTCAGGGCCGTTGCCTCAATCGCCGCGCGGCCCGCCGGCCATACTGCCGCCGCGAAGCCTCGGTGCCATCCCGACGGATCGCCGCGGGTGGTCGCCTCAGGTCCTGACGAGCCACCTGGCCTAGCTCCCAACCGGCGCAACGATTTCGACCGACGTCAGCGTGCTCGCGCCCCCCGCCACTCAACATCTTCGGGGTGCGGCAGAAAACCGGGAAGGTATCGACCGCTATAAGACGGGTTCAGCGGCGTCTTTCGGTGAACTCTTCGCGACCGGGGTCTCCGAAAAAACTGCGTCTAGGCCCGGTTCACTCCAGTTAGGCTGGTGGACGGCCGCATTCGTGCAAGCGGCGGGCGTTGTGGCGTTTTCCGAGAGCAGGGAATTTGGAGTGACCGGTCCGGCTGAGGTGTCGGTGCGTGGCGGCGAGTTCGATAGCGAGTTTTTGACGTCGCTGCGTGGCGAGGTCGACGCGTGGAGCTCGCACGACGCGCTGGCGCAGTTGGTCGCGATGTTCGGCGGAGCGCTCCCGCGGCACGGCAATCTGGCTGCCCGGTTGACCTTCCTGGACGAGTTCAGTGGGGTATGGGATTACCGGGGGCGGGCCAGGGCACGTCCGAGCGGGCAGCGGGTGCGGTGCCAAGACGCCGACGGCGGGGCGCGGTGGATGATTCCCCGTCTGGACTTGCCCGACGGGGACCTGGAGACGATCACAGCGCTGGCACAACAGTTGGGCCTCACAGACGAATCATTGCCCACTGCAACAACATTCGACTATCTGCTGGTGATCGGCACCGGACGTTACTCGAACCTGCTCAGGGCCCGGTGGGCGCGGGACCTGGCTGCCGAGAACCGCGTCGGTCATGTGGTACTGGCTGCGGCTTCTCGGCGGTTGTTGTCGTCGGAAGAGGGTGCGGTCTCGGCGTGTGCGCCAGGCGCGCGTACCGAATTCGACCTGCTCGCGGCCGCCGCGGCCGACGCGTTCGGACTGGATACCCGCGAAGTGATACGGCATGGGCGGCAGCGGGTCGGCGAACCGCATCGGGGCCAGATGGTCTGGTGCTTCGGCGAAGACAGCAATGACCTCGGACTGCCGATCACACTGCTCGAGGCGCCGTCGCCGGATCCGAACAACCGCCGCGCCACCTCCGCGGACACCTTCACCTTTACCGCGCGGACGCTGGATATGCGGCAATCGAGTTGTCTGCTGGTGACCGGTCAGCCGTTCGTCCGCTCTCAGAACTTCGACGCGCTCCGAACTCTGGCGCTGCCCTTCGGAATTGGCGTCGAGGCGGTGGGTTTCGGCATCGACCGGTACGAAGGACTGCATGACATGGACCGGCAGCATCCCGCCAAACTGCTGCAGGAGGTCCGCTCGACGATCCGGGCCGGCCGCAGTCTGCTGGAACGGGTCGAGGCGTGCCAGCGAACAGCCCAACGTGCCGCGCCGAGGTTGCCCGAGATCACTCGTCGGCGGTGATTGTGCATGGTGTGGCGGGCGGGTAGTGGCCCGCCACTGCGCGCAGCCGCCCCGGCGGCGGCCAAGGCCGCAGCCCCATGTTGCCCAGATAGCGCAGCGGATTGACGTGTGCGCGCCCAACCCTGGTCTCAAAATGCAGGAAACCGTCGCTTGATTGGTCTTCGGCGCCGATGCTGCCGATCCTGGTTCCCGCATCAATTCGATCACCGAGCGCGATTTGTGTGTCGTCACCGGGCCGAAACACGTAGCGGATCTCGGTATCGCCCTCTGCGATGGTCACCGAGTAGAGGTGATCGACATCGCCTGCGCAGCAAACAGTTCCGGATATGACGGCGTAGATCGGGCTGCCGGGGTCGGCGGCGAAGTCGACGCCGGGATGGAAGCCGTCCGGGCGGGGTCCGTATCCGCGGCCGATCGCGCGTGGCTCCGCCTCGATCGGCAGCCGCGCCCGCGGCTCGATGCGGTCGAAGTCGCCGCGCACCCGCCGCTGGTAGTCCGCTTTGAGGAGGCTGACCTCGTCGAGCGCGTAGCCGAACAACAGGGACCGATCGTAGGCGACGCCGAAGTTGTGCCGAGAATCCGGATCGAGCCGCATGTAGTGCCGGACTCGGGAGATCCGTTCCTCCAGCGTCGACCATCCGTTGTGCGTCAAGCGGGTTCCGTCCAGCTGCCCTATCCGACCGTGATCGGTGATGTTGGCCGGCCAGTGCGCATTGTGCATCAACTTGGCTCCCGCATACAGCCCCGGGCGCCAACGCCAGAACGGCCCGCGCAGCGCCTCGGCGGTGCCCATCACGGGCACCATGTCCGGGTATTCGGGATCGTCCCAGCGGGACTCCATCGGACACATCAACGCCGCTACGTCCTGCGGTGTGCGGGCCAGCACATCACGGATGTCGACGTCGATCTGGAAAGTCCAGTCGGCGTCGACCATCACGATCCAGTCCGGGCGACAGAAATCGGCCATCCGGTACAGCAGCTCCAGCCCAGTGGACTCGGGGATCAACCATGGTGTGGACGGTAGATCTGCCCGCGCGCGAACAACATTCGTGACCGCCGGGTGGTTCGCCAGAATCGCAGCGGTGTCGTCGGTGCTGCGGTCGTCGATCGCGTAGATGTCGTCGCAGAAGGTGGCCAGCGAGTCCAAGGTGTTGGCCAAGGTCTCCCCGGCGTTGTGGGCACGCGTAACCGCCAGAATCCGCAGGCCCCTGTCCATTAAGCCGCGAGAACCGAACTGTAGTAGCTGGGCTTGTCGGAGGGCGCTACGTAATCGCCGTGCATCCCGAGAAGGTCGTGATCGGCCAGCAGCTGCGCGGCCGTGGTCCCGACCGACTGCCACCCGTGGTTGTCGAGGTAGCCCGAGACCTCGCTGCGGGCCCCGGGATAATTCAGCGAGCAGATGTCCAGGTCGAATCCATGGTCACGCCAGCTGCGAGTCGCACTGCGGATGATCTCTTGGACCCGCCCGGAGTCCAGTTCCGGCGACCCCACGAACGCCTCGATGGCCATCCGGCTTGCCGGCGCGCTGAGACCGGTAACGTTGTCCAGCAAGCGATCCTGAGCTTCCGGGGGCAGATAACCGAATAATCCTTCGGCGATCCAGGCGGTCGGTAACGTCGGGTCGAATCCGCTGCGCAGCAGCGCGACCGGCCAGTCGTCCCGCAGGTCGGCTGGCACCATCCGCAGCTGCGCCGTGGGCTCGGCACCCAGCCGTGCCAGCGTTTCGGCCTTGAACGCCAGCACGTCCGGCTGATCGATCTCGAACACTGCCATCCCCGGCGGCCACGGCAGTCGGTAGCCGCGCGCGTCGAGTCCTGACGCCAGGATCACGGCCTGCCGAATTCCGGTGGCTGTTGCGTCGGCAAGGAAGTCGTCGAAGTAGCGAGTGCGGGCCACCAAATCGGTGGTCATGCGCTCGAGACCCCAAGCCGCTTCGGGATCGTCGACGTCGGACGCGCGGAGCTCTCCGGTGGCCCATCTGACAAGGAATTCGATCCCCACCGCGCGGACCAGTGGTTCGGCGAACGGGTCCTCGATCAACGCGTCGGGCGAACTGGTGGCCCTGGCGCGGCCTGCGGCCACCAGCGTGGCTGTCGCGCCGACATGGCTCGCGAGATCCCAGCTATCGCCGTCTGTACGCATCACAAATCCGCCCTTCCAGCCGCGATTCGGTCGCCGAGTTGCATGTTTCGAGACTAGGAAGATTTGCCCTGGCGGGACTCCGCCGATCGGCCTGCATAGGTGATGAACGCTGGTGTCCCCCGATCGGGGGACAAGGGTGTGCGGCGCGCAGGCAGTGCGGCGATAGCAGGCGCTCGGCCGCGCGGCAGGGATTGCGGCGCTGGTTGTCGTTGATGCGCCGCTGACAGCCATGCAGTTCACCGCGGCTGGTCGGTCAGGGCGCCGCTGATGAAGATGGTGTCGTCGTCGTCTGGTGCGAGCACATCGATGCCACTGCGCCGAAACAGCTCGGTTAGCGGAACGCCTTCGAGCTGCCAGCCCAAGGCGGCGAGGTAGTCGAGGACGTGGTTGCGTTGGCCGGCGTAGATCAACGAAGCCAAGTCGACGTCGACGCCGTTGTCGCGGAACGGGTCGGATATGGTCCGCGCCCGCTCGGCGTCGAAATCGACGATACTGCAAACGAATTCGGTGGCTACCCTACTTCCGGGGGCGCTGAGTGCGGTGATGTTGTCGAACAGCCGGTCCTGGGCCTCCGGCTTGAGATAAATCAGTAACCCCTCGGCCAGCCATGCCGTCGGTGCTGCCGGGTCGAAGCCCGCGGCTTGCAATGGCGTTAGCCAATCCGCGCGCAAGTCGATGGGCACGGCGCGCCGAGTGGCGGAGGGTTCGGCGCCCAGGTTGGCCAAGGTCGTCGTCTTGAACTCCAAGACTTGTGGTTGGTCGATCTCGTAAACGACCGTCCCGGTCGGCCACGGCAGACGGTAGGCCCGCGCGTCCAGCCCGGACGCGAGGATCGCCACTTGCCGAATCCCCCCCTCGGTGGCGTTGCCGAAGTATTCGTCAAAGTACCTCGTGCGCACCGCGTTTCCGTCGACCATCGCCTGTGCCACGGTCGGTGAGACGTCCGCGATCGCGGCCAGGTCGAGTTCGCCGTCCATCATCTTGGTGAAGAAATCCAACCCCACTGCGCGGACCAGAGGTTCGGCGAACGGATCGTTGACCAAACCGCGTGGATCTCTGGTGGCCATCGCGCGCCCGGCCGCGACAATGGTCGCGGTGACGCCGACGCCTGACGCCAGATCCCAGCTGTCGTCGTCGGTGCGGGGCATGTGCCCACCTTAGCCGCTACCGTTGCTGGCCACTTGCCTAAACCGAACCGGCATTCGGTGCTATTGGCGTCGGAACAGGCGACCGTGCTGGCTGCAGAGCCAGGCGATCTTGCCGTCCGGTCCGCGGACGAAGTTGGATCGACTGCCGGTGGGTTTGTTGTCGGGTCCGAGGTCGAGCCCATAGTCAGGTCGGTAGAAGGCGAGGCCCAGTCTGACGCTATTTTCGCCGTCCTGGTTGGCTTCGCGGACGCTCATGCTTCCGGTGAGCTGGCCGTCGCTAGCCCGAAAGTCGATGACGGTTTGCTCGACGCTGCCATCTTGGGAGACTTGCTCGGCGATGTACCGGCCCTCATAGGGCGCCAGGTCGACGGCGTCCATGTGTCGCGGCGTGGCGGGCATGTTGGTGACCCCGGCGAATCTGCGCAATGCCCAGTCGCAGGAGAAAAGGTCGTTGATCAGATCGAATCCGCCATCAGAGTTGGTGAGCACGGTCATGGCGAAGCCGCGATCGGGCACCATGAAGAAACCAGAACGTTGTCCCTTCCAGGTGCCGCCGTGCTCGACGATGGTCACGTTCTGCGCGGAGGGCCGCAGCATCCAGGTGACGCCCATCCCCGTCAGCTCGACCCAAAGTGTTCCGCCCGCCCCCGGGTTCGAGCGCATTGCCTCGAGCGACTCCCGGCTCAGAATCTGCTCGCCGCCAGGCGCCGTGCCATCGCCGAGGTGAAACTGTGCGTAGCGCAGCTGATCTCGCGCCGTGGACATCAACCCACCGGTGGGATTGCAGCTGCGAGGGAATGGCCAAAATTCGGTATCGACCAGGGGTTTGCCGTCGACCACCTGGTGCGACGCCGCAACATTCAGGCCGATTATCTGATCGGAAAAATAGCGGGTGTGAGCCAACTGCAGCGGATCAAGCAGCAGCGTCTGCGCCGCGGACTCGTAGGTTGTTCCGGTGACAAGCTCGATGATGTGGCCCGCCACCGCAAGAGCTGCATTGTTGTACGAAAAAGCGGTACCCGGAGGAGTCAGTTGCGGTAAACGCTTCATCGAGTTGACGTAGCGCGCCACCGCGTCGTCGCCGCGCCCGAAGTCCTGCCCATTGCGACCATCCCAGCCTGCGGTGTGGTTGAGCAGTTGGCGCACCGTGACCGTGGCGCTGGCCGACTCATCGGCGACCGCGAAGTCGGGGATGTAGCGGCGCACAGGTGAATCCAGGTCCACTTTGCCCTGCTCAACCAGCCGCATCAACACTGTGCCTGTGAAGGTCTTTGTGGTGGAACCGATTCGGAAGACAGTGTCGCCGTCGACGGGCGTCGGGTGGTCGACATTGGTGACCCCGTAGCCCCGCACATATTCTTGCCCGCCGGCCCAGATCGCAACCGCGACGCCCGGAATCGCATAGGCGTCCATGCCCGCGTCGATCTTGGCGTCGAGTTCGTCGAACGCCATGCCGAGCTCAGCGCGGCGCCCCGTCTCAACCACTGCAGCGGAGATTTCGCCTGGCAGTCGATCTAGCGCACGCACGCATGCGGTAACGGTCGCGCGGCCACGGCGCACAGCCATCTGTCACTTCAGGCGGTACCGTCTGCGGACATACGGACCGCGGCGGTGCCATCCACATGGCCATCAATATAGCTTGACGATTCCCAGTCCTCAGGGGGCCGCGAACCTCCTGCGCATGCCTTAGCCGAGCGGATTGTCTGCCCACAGCGCGACAACCGACACGCCCGCACGGCTGCACAGCGTGCGCAGCACGGGCAGGCTCAGCCCGATCACGTTGGACGGGTCGCCCTCGATGCGGTCGACGAACCAGCCGCCCAGGCCGTCCAGGGTGAATCCGCCGGCGACCCGCAGCGGCTCGCCGGTGTCGATGTAAGCATCCAGATCTGCCTCGTTCGGCGTAGTGAAATGCACTGTGGTGCAGCCTGATTCGACTTCTCGATGAGTGACGGTGCCGTCGATCAACCGCACCAGGCAGTGTCCGGTATGCAGCTGGCCGGACCGCCCGGCCATCGAACCCCAGAGTCGGCGCGCGGCAGCGACGGATGGCGGTTTGCCGCATAGCCGGCCGTCGAGGTACAGCATCGAATCACAGCCGATGACAACACAATCGGCTGCCACGGCGCGTTCCAGGCCGGCTGTGACATCCTCGGCCTTGGCCTGAGCCAGCGCACACACCACCTGATCCGGCGAGGCTTTCGGCCCCAGTTCGGCGATCAGCCGATCTTCGTCGACGCCGGAGACGGTGACCAATGGGTCGATGCCCGCCTGGCGCAGGACCTTGAGGCGCCCGGTTGACGCCGACCCGAGGACGACCCGGGTCATCGCTGCATGTGTACGCGTTCCTGCAGGGTGATTCGCTGGTAGTTGCTGATCGCGTAGCGCAGCTTGTCGACCGGGAGGCCCCAGCGGGTCTTCTCCGGCTGCTCGGGTGCCGGCGCACCGCCGACGCTGCCCAGCACGGTGATCAGCGCCGCGATCTCCGCGTCGGTCGGGCGGCCCCGCAGGATCCGGATGTGCGGCTGGTGCGGCGCCGCGGTGTCCACGGCCTCGGCGGTCTCGTCGCTCATAGGGGTATGTTCCCGTGCTTCTTCGGCGGCAGGTGGGAGATCTTGCGTTCCAGCAGGCGCAGCGCCGTGGCGATGTAACCGCGGGTGTGCGACGGCGGGATGACCGAGTCGACGTACCCGCGCTCGGCGGCGACATACGGGTTGACCAGCGTGTCCTCGTACTCCTGCTGCAACTGCAGGCGCAGCTCGTCGACATCCTTGCCTTCGGCGGCCGCCTGCTTGAGCTGCTGGCGGTAGACGAAGCCGACGGCGCCGGAGGCGCCCATCACCGCGATCTGCGCGGTCGGCCAGGCCAGGTTGACGTCGCAGCCCATGTCCTTGGAGCCCATGACGCAGTAGGCACCGCCGTAGGCCTTGCGGGTGATGACGGTGATCTTGGGGACGGTGGCCTCGCCGTAGGCGAACAGCAGCTTGGCGCCGCGCCGGATGATGCCGTTGTATTCCTGGCCGGTGCCCGGCAGGAAGCCCGGCACGTCCACCAGCATGATGATCGGGATGTTGAAGCAGTCGCAGGTCCGCACGAACCGGGCTGCCTTTTCCGAGGCGTTGATATCCAGGCAGCCCGCGAACTGGGTGGGCTGGTTGGCCACGATCCCGACCGGCCGGCCGTCGACGCGGCCGAATCCGACGACGATGTTCTGCGCGTAACCCGCCTGGACCTCCAGGAACTCGTCATCGTCGAGGATGCGGGTGATCACCTCGTGCATGTCGTAGGGCTGGTTGGGCGAGTCCGGGATCAGCGTGTCCAGCTCGAGATCCTCGTCGGTGAGGTTCTCCTCGATCGGACCCTCCGGCGCGGGCACCGCGAACCGCGGCGCGTCCGTGAAGTTGTTGGGGGGCAGGTAGCTCAGCAGGTCGCGGACCCAGTCGAAGGCGTCCTGCTCACCGGAGGCGACGTAGTGCAGCGTGCCCGACTTCGCCATGTGGGTGTGCGCCCCGCCGAGCTCCTCCATGGTGACGTCCTCGCCGGTGACGGTCTTGATCACGTCGGGCCCGGTGATGAACATCTGGCTGGTCTGGTCGACCATCACCACGAAGTCGGTCAGGGCGGGGGAGTAGACGTGCCCACCCGCCGCGGCGCCCATGATCAGCGAGATCTGCGGGATCACGCCCGACGCGAGGATGTTGTTGCGGAAGATGCGGCTGTACAGACCGAGCGAGACGACGCCCTCCTGGATGCGCGCGCCGGCGCCGTCGTTGATGCCGATCAGCGGGCGGCCGGTCTTGATGGCCAGCTCCTGGACCTTGACGATCTTCTCGCCGTACACCTCGCCGAGGCTGCCGCCGAACACCGTGGCGTCCTGGCTGAAGATGCACACGTCGCGACCGTCGATGGTGCCGTAACCGGTGATCACACCGTCACCGAGCGGCCGGTTGGCTTCCAGGCCGAAGTTGGTGCTGCGGTGCTTGGCCAGCGCGTCGAGCTCGACGAACGAGTCCTCGTCGAGCAGCGCGAGGATGCGCTCGCGGGCAGTCAGCTTGCCCTTGGCGTGCACTTTCTCGACGGCCTCTTCACCGACGGGGTGCAGCGACTCTTCCCGGCGCTTGTGCAGTTCGGCCAGCTTGCCTGCGGTGGTGTGGATGTCGATGGTGTGCTCGGCAGCGGGTTCCGCGGTGTGGTCGGTAACGCTTGTCATGGGAGCGATGTTATCGGCAGCCCCATCGGTCTCCCTTAAGCAGCCCTTAAGTAGTCGTCGGCGTTCAGAATATAAACAGACGTTGATTTTTGTGGTCTACGGGCCGTAGTGTCCATGAGTGGCTCAGCAGCACCCGCCGGCGCGGGAAGACAAGGTGTTCATGCCGTCGCATCCGCTGGAACCGGGTGCGAGGTACGGCGTGCTGAGCGGCTTCGATCCCGGCACCCGGATCCTGCGGACGGGATTTCGGCTCGCGCCCCAATTCAGGGAGCTGCCGGTCGACATCGTGCTGGACAAGGACGTGGCGGTCACCATGCGCGACGGCGTGACGATCTACGTCGACATCCTGCGGCCGGTGGGCTCCGAAAACGGCACCGAAAAGGTCCCGGTCATCGTGGCCTGGAGCCCGTACGGCAAGGGTGAGGGGAGCGCCCCGGCCGCGATGGGCGTATTCGGCCTGGTCGGCCTGGACAACAAGATCGTGTCGGGCTTGCACAAGTTCGAGGGCCCCGACCCGGCCTATTGGTGCGCGCAGGGTTACGCGATCTGCAATCCGGATGCTCGGGGCGTCTCCGACTCCGAGGGCGACAGCGTCCTGTGGGATCGCCAGGAGGGCCAGGACTGCCACGACCTGATCGAGTGGCTGGCCGTCCAGGAGTGGTGCACCGGCAAGGTCGCGATGAGCGGCACCTCCTACCTTGCGGTCGCGCAATGGTTCGCCGCCGCCGAACAACCGCAGCACCTGACGGCGATCAACCCCTGGGAGGGGGTGAGCGACGTCTACCGCGACCTGGTGATGCGCGGCGGCATACCCGACACCGGCTTCGCCAGGCAGCTCCGGGACAACAGTTACTGGGGCATGAACCGGAAGGAAGACATCCTCGCCGAGGCCGAGCGCTACCCGCTCGTCAACGACCTGTGGCGCAACAAGATCCCGCGCGTGGACCGAATCACGGTGCCGGCGTATGTCGTAGCCAGCTACTCCAACACCCTGCACACGGCCGGCACCTTCCGCGCCTGGCGTCGGATCGGGTCGAAGGACAAGTGGCTGCGCATCCACAACAGCCAGGAGTGGCCGGATTACTACGACGAGGCCAACCGGGAGGATCTGCGCCGATTCTTCGATCACTTCTTGAAGGGCGACGACAACGGATGGGAGCTGACCCCCCGTGTTCGCTACGCCATTCTCGACCTGCGCGGCGGCGACCGAGTCAACCTGCCCGCGGATCGGTTCCCGCCGGCGGGCGTCGCCTACGCGAAGTACTACCTGGACGCAGCGTCGCGCACGCTGCGCACGCGACCGCCCGTTCAGGAGGCGACGGTGGCGTACGACGCGGAGGCGGCCAACCAAGCGGAGCCGAACTTCGCCTCCTTCCTGGTCGGCTTCGACGAGCAGACCACGATGGTCGGCTACCCGAAGGCGCGGCTGTGGGTCGAGGCCGACGGCGCCGACGACATGGACCTGTTTGTGTTCGTCCAGAAGCTCGACGAGCACGGGACGCCGCTGCAGCAGTTCACCGTGCCCAATCGCGGCGCGCGCATCCACGACGTCACCGAGCGGGGGGCATCGATCCTGCGTTACAAGGGTTCTGAGGGGCGCCTGCGCGTGTCGATGCGGCACCTGGACGAGGAGCTGTCGACCGACGAAGTCCCCGCCCACAGCTTTGACCGAGTCGAGAAGCTGAGCCCCGGCACCGCCGTCGAGATCGACATCGACCTGCTGCCGATCGGTCTGGTGTTTCACCCCGGCGAGCAGCTTCGGCTGGTCGTGAGCGCCCAGAACCTTTTTGGTCCCTGGATGCCCGGGCTGCGCGAATACACGCCGCGCAACAGTGGGCGGCACCTCGTCCACACCGGAGGATCCCATGCCTCGTATCTGCAACTGCCGGTCCAGACGGTCGGATGAGCGCGCCGACCGGACTGCGCAGGGGGCGTCGGCCCGGTGCGAGCACCACTCGGCGGGCCATCCTTGACGCGGCCCGCACCAGGTTCGCCGCCGACGGTTTCGCCGCGACCACGATCAGGCGGGTCGCCGCCGACGCCGGGGTGGACGCGTCGCTGGTCATGCAGTTCTTCCGCACGAAGGAGGAGCTGTTCGCCGCCGTCATGTCGATCTTGCCGGAAGCGCTGCAGCGCTTGGGATCGGCGTTCGAGGGGCCCGATGAACGGCTGGGGGAGCGGGTGGTCCGCGCCTTCCTCGGTGTCTGGGAGGGTGAACCGCGCGATTCCGAACCGCTGATGGCGATGCTGCGGGGCGCGATAGCCAACGAACGTGGGACTGCGCAGCTGCGCGAGTTCATCCAGGCCCGGCTGATCGACGGCGTCCGCTCGCGACCGGGTGACCACGAAGACGCCGCCCTGCGTGCCGGACTGGCGTCCTCGATGCTGGTCGGTATCGTCGTCGGACGACGCATCGTGGGCGTGCCCGTTCTGGCGGACACGGACGGCGAAACGCTGATCGCCCTTGTGGCGCCCGGGATTCAAAGCGTGTTGGTCGCCGGGCAGGACCAGTAGGAGTGGACGATGGTCGACTGGACGGAAGAGCATGACGTGCTGGTCGCGGGATCGGGTGGCGGCGGGGTCACCGGCGCCTACACCGCGGCACGCGAAGGCCTCGAGGTGCTGCTGGTCGAGGCGACGTCGAAATTCGGTGGCACCACGGCGTACTCCGGCGGGGGTGGCGTCTGGTTCCCGGGCAATCCGGTGCTGGTGCGGGCCGGCACCGACGACACCATCGAGGACGCGCTCACCTACTACCGGGCCGTGGTCGGCGAGCGCACGCCTCGCGAACTGCAAGAGACGTTCGTGCGCGGCGGCGCGCCGCTGATCGAGTACCTCGAACAAGACCCGCTCCTGAAGTTCGTGCCGTTGCCCTGGCCCGACTACTACGGCAAGGCGCCGAAGGCGCGCCTGGATGGTCAGCGCCACATCGCCGCCAAGCCCCTGAAAGTGGCCGCCGCTCCCGAACTGCGCGAGATGATCCGCGGCCCGCTGGACACCGACCGGCTGGGCGCCGAAACTCCATCGGACTACTATCTCGGCGGCCGTGCGCTGATCGCGCGATTCCTCAAGGCCATCGAGCAGTACCCGACCGCGTCGCTGCACCGCGACACCGCTCTGGTCGAGCTAGTGGTGTCCGACGGGCCGGAAAGACGGGTCATCGGCGCCATCGTCGAGAACGCGGGGCAGCGCCGGGCGATCCGCACCCGATTGGGCGTGCTGCTGGCCGCCGGCGGTTTCGAAGCCAACGAGGAGTTGCGCGCCCGGTACGGCGTGCCGGGTGTGGCGCGAGACACCATGGGCGGCCCGGGAAGTCGCGGTCTGGCGCTGCAGGCCGGCATCGCCGCGGGCGCGGACACCGACCTACTGGATCAGGCGTGGTGGTCACCGGGCATGACCCATCCCGACGGTCGCTCGGCGTTCGCGCTGTGGTTCACCGGCGGCATCTTCGTCAACCAGTCCGGCAACCGGTTCGTCAACGAGTCCCGGGCCTACGACCGGGCCGGCCGCGAGATCATCGCGCAGCTGCAAGACGGGTCGATCACGTTGCCGTACTGGATGATCTACGACGACAAAGAGGGCGAGGTGCCGCCGGTGAAGGCGGCCAACGTCAGCATCGTCGAGACCGAGAAGTACGTCGCCGCCGGCTTGTGGCACACCGCCGACACCCTCGAAGAACTGGCCGCCAAGATCGGGGTGCCGCCCGAGCGGCTGGCGGCAACGGTGGCCCGCTTCAACGGTTTTGCCGCCGCCGGCGTCGACGAGGACTTCGGCAGGGGCGACGAGGCATTCGATCGCGCGTTCTCGGCAGGTGCTTCGCCGCTGGTACCGATCGACTCACCGCCCTATCACGCGGCGGCGTTCGGCATCTCCGATCTGGGCACCAAGGGGGGCCTGCGCACCGATTCCGCGGCGCGGGTGCTCGACACCTCCGGCAACCCCATCCCCGGCCTGTACGCAGCGGGCAACACGATGGCCGCGCCCAGCGGCCTGGCCTATCCCGGTGGCGGCAACCCGATTGGGACCAGCATGCTGTTCAGCCACTTGGCGGTGCTAGACATGCGAGATCGCCGCCGCTGACCTCTAGGCTGGACGGCGATGGACCGGGACTCACTGAGGCCGCCCCTGGACGCGGCCGCACTGCGCAATGAGCTCGTCGGGACCGGATTGGGTTGGCGGCAGCTCGATGTCGTCGAGCAGACCGGTTCCACGAACGCCGATCTGCTGGCCCGCGCGGCGGCCGGCACCGATGTCACCGGGGCGGTGCTGATCGCCGAGCACCAGACCGCCGGTCGCGGCCGGCACGGGCGCGGCTGGATCGCTTCTCCGCGGGCGCAGATCACGATGTCGGTTGGGGTGAGCGTTGTCGACGTCCCGGTCACGGGGTGGGGCTGGCTGCCACTGGCGACCGGTGTGGCGGTAGTTGACGCCGTCGCCCCGCTGCTGCAGGGGGCCGGGGTGGAATTGGGCCTCAAGTGGCCCAACGACGTGCTGGCCGGCCCGCCCGATTCCAAAGGCAAGCTGGCCGGAATCCTCGCCGAGGTCGCGCGGCCGGTAGTGGTAATTGGCCTGGGGCTCAACGTAACTCAGGCACCCGACCAGATCGACGGGGCGGGTGCGACCTCGCTGCTCGATCTTGGCGTGGCCGCGCCCGACCGCGACCAGCTGGTCCGCGCGGTGCTGCGAGAGCTCGGCGGGCGGATCGTCGGGTGGCAGGCCGCACGCGGGGCCGACTGGAAGTTGGCGGCCGACTACCGGGCGCGCAGCCTGACCATCGGCACCCGGGTGCGCGCCGCGCTGCCGGGCGGCAAGGAAATCGTCGGGACCGCCAGCGCCATCGACGATCACGGCCGGCTCTGTTTGGAGACCGGTCACGAGACCGTCGTCGTTTCGGCCGGTGACGTCGTACATCTGCGGGGCTAATGTCACCACATGAGCTATCCCGATAACGCCCTGGCCGCCGGGGAGCAGGTCGTCATCCATCGCCATCCGCACTGGAAGCGATTGATCTGGCCCGTCGTGATTTTCATCCTGGTGACGGGCCTGGCGGCGTTCGGGTCCGGCTACGTCAACTCCACGCATTGGGAACAGGTCGCCAAGAACATCATCCACGGCGTCATCTGGGGGATCTGGTTGGTGATCGTCGGCTGGCTGACGCTGTGGCCGTTTTTGACTTGGCTCACCACACATTTCGTCGTTACAAATCGCCGGGTGATGTATCGGCAAGGATTGCTGACCCGCAGCGGGATCGATATTCCGTTGGCGCGGATCAACAGTGTCGAATTCCGGGACAAGATTTGGGAGCGGATGTTTCGCACCGGGACGCTGATTATCGAATCGGCGTCACAAGATCCGTTGGAGTTCCACAACATTCCGCGGCTGCGCGAGGTACACGCGCTGCTGTATCACGAAGTTTTCGACACCCTGGGGTCCGAGGAGTCGGCGACCTGAGTGCTCCGGCTCGCCCGGTTGCGCCACGCGCGCAACATCGTGACGTTGCCGGACTCCACCTCGTCCTCGAAAACTTCGGCGATGCCGCCCGCGGTGAGGGCGGACTCCAGTGCCTTGTCGGGATTGCGGGCGTATTGGTCGGGAAACACCCAGCGCCGGAACGCCCAGAAGCGAAATGCCATCTGCAGCAGGTTGCCGATGATGTAGGCCGAGATGAAGTCGGCGATGTTTTCCACGGTCAGCGACACCATCGGCTCCCGCAGCTGCAGGATGTAGCTGGAAACCCACAGCGGCGCCATACTCAGCAGCACCCCCACCCCGCTGAACGCGAAGAACAGCAACGCCTCGTGGTGGCGCTCGCGGCCGCCGCGGTTGCGGAAGCTCCACTCCCGGTTCAGTACATAGGACGCGATGACCGCGACGATGCCCGCGATCACCTTGGCCGTCACCGGCTTGGTCTCGAGAATCGTCAGCTTGAGGGTGTAGAAAATTGCCGAGTCGATGATGAAGGTGGTGCCCCCGACGATGGCAAATTTGATGAATTCATGATGGCGCTCCGCATAGGGCTGAAAGGCCGCAGGCAAGCGCGCGATTGTGGCATCGGCGAAGGACACAAGACGTGAGTGTACGGATGGACGCGAAAACGGCGCAAAATGGTACATAACGATTTCGCGTCGCAGCCGGTCAACACGCCGTCAGGTGCCGTGACACCATGATTGCCGTGCCGAATACACGCACCCCGTTGGTCGCCATGGTGGGCGCCGGTCAACTAGCCCGGATGACGCATCAGGCCGCGATCGCACTGGGCCAGCGCCTGCGGGTGCTGGCCGGCTCCGACGACGAGCCCGCCGCGCAGGTCACGCCCGATGTGGTGATCGGTTCGCACACCGATCTGGAAGACCTGCGCCGCGTCGCCGCGGGCGCCGACGTGCTGACCTTCGACCACGAGCACGTCCCGACGGAGCTGCTGGAGAAGCTGGTCGCCGAGGGCGTCAACGTGGCACCGGCGCCGCAGGCCTTGCTGTACGCCCAGGACAAGCTCGTGATGCGCCACCGGCTGGAGGGCCTCGGCGCCGCCGTGCCGCGTTATCTCGGCCTGGATTCGCTCGAGGACATCGATCAGGTGGATGCCTTCGCGCGCCGTGTCGGTGCTGAGCTGGTGGTCAAGGCGGCCCGCGGGGGCTATGACGGCCGTGGCGTGCGGCTCGCGCGGGACCTGGCGGATGCCCGCGAGATCACCCGCGCCTACCTGGCCGACGGCGTGCCGGTGGTGCTCGAGGAGAGGGTGGCATTGCGCCGCGAATTGTCGGCGCTGGTGGCCCGTTCGCCGTTCGGGCAGGGGGCGGCCTGGCCGGTGGTCCAGACGGTACAACGCGACGGGATTTGCGTCCAAGTGATCGCGCCGGCGCCGGAGCTGTCCGAGCGCGTGGCCGCGGCCGCGCAGCAGTTGGCGCTGCGGCTGGCCGCGGAACTCGGCGTGGTCGGTGTGCTCGCCGTCGAGTTGTTTGAGACCCGCGAGGGTGCACTGCTGGTCAATGAGCTCGCGATGCGGCCGCACAACTCCGGGCACTGGACCATGGACGGCGCGCGCACCAGCCAGTTCGAACAGCATCTGCGGGCGGTGCTGGACTACCCGCTCGGCGACACCGATGCCATCGCTCCGGTGACAGTGATGGCCAACGTGCTGGGCGCCGCGCACCCGCCGGAGATGACCGCGATGTCCCTTGATGAGCGCTTGCACCATCTCTACGCGCGGATGCCCGACGCCCGGGTGCACCTGTACGGCAAGGCCGAGCGCCCGGGCCGCAAGGTCGGGCATATCAATTTCCTGGGTGACGCCGTGGCGGACCTGCCGAAGCTGCGTGAACGTGCCGAGCTGGCGGCACACTGGTTGTCCCAGGGGCAGTGGACGGACGGATGGGATCCACATGGCTAGCGCCGCGACGATGCAGAACGCTGTGATGAGGAGGAGCGGCGCCAATGGCTAACGACGCCCGCGTGGGGGTGATCATGGGCAGCGACAGCGACTGGTCGGTGATGGCCGACGCCGCCGCGGCACTGGCCGAGTTCGACATCCCGGCCGAGGTCCGGGTGGTCTCGGCGCATCGCACCCCGGGCGTGATGTTCGACTACGCCCGCGGTGCGGCCGACCGCGGCCTCGAGGTGATCATCGCCGGCGCCGGGGGCGCGGCTCACCTGCCCGGCATGGTCGCGTCGGCGACGCCGCTGCCGGTGATCGGCGTGCCGGTGCCGCTGGCCCGGCTGGACGGAATGGACTCGCTGCTGTCGATCGTGCAGATGCCCGCCGGTGTGCCGGTGGCCACGGTCTCCATCGGCGGCGCCCGCAACGCCGGCTTGTTGGCGGTGCGGATTCTCGGCTCCTCCGACCCGGCGCTGCGAGCCCGGATCGTCGCGTTCCAGGACCAGCTGGCCGAGAGCGTGCGGGCCAAGGATGCGGCCCTGCAGGAGCTGCAGGGTAAAGTTACCGGCGAGTAGCAAGGAGGGCCGACGATGGCTGCATGGGCGGGACACCCCGACTTCGATCTGTTCCAGTTGCCCGAGGAACACCAGGAGCTGCGGGCGGCGATTCGGGCGCTGGCGGAAAAGGAAATCGCTCCGCACGCCGCGGATGTGGACGAGAATTCCCGCTTCCCGTCCGAGGCGCTGGACGCGCTGAACGCCTCGGGCTTCAACGCCGTGCACGTGCCCGAGGAGTACGGCGGCCAGGGCGCGGACTCGGTCGCGGCCTGCATCGTCATCGAGGAGGTCGCCCGGGTCGACACGTCGGCGTCGCTGATTCCGGCGGTGAACAAGCTCGGCACCATGGGGCTGATCCTGCGCGGCTCCGACGAACTGAAGAAGCAGGTGCTGCCGTCGATCGCCGATGGCACCGCGATGGCGTCCTACGCCTTGAGCGAGCGCGAAGCCGGCAGTGACGCGGCATCCATGCGCACCCGCGCCAAGGCCGACGGGGACGACTGGATCCTCAACGGCGCCAAGGCCTGGATCACCAACGGTGGCAAGTCAACCTGGTACACCGTGATGGCGGTGACCGATCCCGACAAGGGCGCCAACGGCATCTCGTCGTTCATCGTGCACAAGGATGACGAGGGCTTCACCGTCGGGCCGAAGGAGAAGAAACTCGGGATCAAGGGTTCGCCGACCACCGAGCTGTACTTCGAGAACTGTCGTATCCCGGGCGACCGGATCATCGGCGAGCCCGGCACCGGGTTCAAGACGGCGCTGGCCACTCTGGACCACACCCGGCCCACCATCGGCGCGCAAGCCGTGGGCATCGCGCAGGGCGCGGTAGACGCCGCCATCGCCTACACGAAGGATCGCAAGCAGTTCGGCGAGTCGATCAGTAGTTTCCAGGGCGTGCAGTTCATGTTGGCCGACATGGCGATGAAGGTGGAGGCCGCGCGGCTGATGGTCTACAGCGCCGCCGCGCGAGCCGAACGTGGCGAGTCGAATCTGGGATTCATCTCGGCGGCGTCGAAATGCTTTGCCTCCGATGTCGCGATGGAGATCACCACCGACGCCGTGCAGCTGTTCGGCGGTGCCGGCTACACCATCGACTTCCCCGTCGAGCGAATGATGCGCGACGCCAAGATCACCCAGATCTATGAGGGTACTAATCAGATTCAGCGCGTGGTGATGTCGCGGGCGCTGCTGCGCTGAACGTTTTCCGGGGCCCGATGGCCAGAAACTCAGGTCGCCTAATAGGATCGTGCGCTACCGGGTAAGGGCCCGAACGCGGCGAGGGGTGCGCAGATGACGGACTTGGTTCCCCACTGGCCCCCGCCCGGGATCGGTGCCCGTGCATAGCCCGGTGACCCCCGCCGCGAACTGGCAGACATTGTCGTTGCTCTTGGTCGAAGACGACCGGGCCGACGCCGTGCTCGTCGAAGACCTGATTTCCAGCGCAGTCGACGACATCAAGGTGACGTGGGCACAGTCGATGGCGCACGCCGAGCGCGAGCTGGCCTCGGCCCGGCCCGATTGCGTACTGCTGGATCTACACCTGCCGGACGCCAACGGTATCGAGGCATTGGACCGTATCGCCAAGCACGACGCGACGGTGCCGATCGTGGTGCTGACCGGTTTGAATGACGAGTTCTTCGGCGCCTCCGCGGTCGCGGCCGGGGCGCAGGACTATCTGGTCAAGGGCCGCGTCGAACCCGACATGCTGCGCCGTGCACTGCTTTACGCGATCGAGCGCAAGCGCGTCGAGCTCATCGCCGCGGACCTGTACGCGAGTCAGCTTCGAGCCCGCGAGAACGCTCTGCTGGAACGCGGCCTGCTGCCGTCCCCGTTGCTGTTGGACAACCCGGGTGTCCAGATCGTGGCCCGGTACCGGCCGAGCCGCGCGGACGCGCTGCTGTGCGGTGACTTCTATGACGTCGTGCAGACGGCGGACCGGGTTGTGCACGTGCTGATTGGAGATGTCGCCGGGCACGGGCCCGATGAGGCGGCGCTGGGCGCGGCGTTGCGGATCGCTTGGCGCGCGCTCACATTCGCCGGCGTGCGCGCCGCTGAGCTGATGCGCCAGCTCGAGCGGATACTGCACGCCGAACGAACGGGCAGTGGGATCTTCGCGACCGTCCTGTCCCTCGAGATTGCGCCCGACACCTCGCGCATCACCTCCATCCGGGCCGGCCATCCGGGTATGTTGCGCCAAGGCGCCGGAACGGTGGAATGGGTGGAGCCGCCGGCCGGGCCGGCGCTGGGCCTCAGCGGCGACGACTGGCCGCAGCACGAGCTGGAATTGCCGGTGGGGCAGGGGCTGCTGCTACTCACCGACGGACTGTTCGAGGGATATTCCGGAACCGGCAACGAGCGACTTGGGGAGGATGGTTTGCTGGCACTGGCGCGTAGCCACCACGATCTGCCGGGTCCGGCGTTCGTCGATGCATTGATTGACGGCGCCGAGCAACTCGCTCAGCCGCGCGGCGGCCTTACCGATGACATCGCCATTGTGCGCGTAGAGCGGACGGCGACGTGATGACCGGGCCGCACCTGCGAGCTCAGCTCACCGTCCGGGGCTGGCTGTTCCTCGTGTTGCTCAGCATGGGAGTGCTGGTGCTCCTCGGGGCGGTGGGGGGCACGCTGTTGTTGAATCGCACCGACGAGCTCTCCCGTAGCCTGAGCGACCAGATTGCGCCGGCGCGGGTGGCCGCCTTCCAGCTGCAGGCGGCGTTGCGCGACCAGGAGACCGGGGTGCGCGGTTACGCGATCGCCGCCGATCGGCAGTTCCTCACGCCGTACTACGACGGGCAGCACGCAGAACACGCGGCGGCCGAAGAGATTCGGCGGTTGCTCGGCGGGCGGGTGGACCTGATCAACGACCTGGATGCGATCGAGCGGGCTGCCGACAACTGGCGGGCCAGCTCCGCGGAGCCGCTGATCGCGAGCGTGACGCCCAACTCGCCTGATGTGGTGAACAGTAGGGACGCCGACCGCGGCAAAGCCGAATTCGACCATTTGCGAGAGCTTTTCGATACGCAAAATGTGGATTTCACCGCGGCGTCCGCGCACGCCACTGACGAACTGAAAGACATGTCCGCCTGGCGCGACCGGGTGCTGGGTGCGGTGGTGCTGGTGTTCTTCGGTCTGGCGATCACGTTGGGAGTGCTGACCCGGGCCGCGATCACGCTTCCGCTCGCGGCGCTGGCCGCCTCCTGCCGGCGGATCACCGAGGGCAGCTTCACCGAAACCATCATGCCCCCGCGGCGGCCCAAGGACATTCAGGATATGGCCATCGATGTGGAGAACATGCGGCAACGCATCGTCTCGGCACTCGACATATCGCGGGCGGCCGAGGCGCGATTGGACGAGCAGGCAATCGAATTGAAGCGTTCCAACGCCGAACTCGAGCAGTTCGCCTATGTCGCTTCCCACGATCTGCAGGAACCGCTGCGTAAGGTCGCCTCTTTCTGCCAGTTGCTCGAGAAACGCTACGGCGACCAACTCGACGAGCGCGGTGCCGAATACATCGGCTATGCGGTCGACGGTGCCAAACGCATGCAGGTGCTGATCAACGACTTGCTGAGCTTCTCCAGAGTCGGCCGGGTGGGCATCAAGCAAACCGAGGTCGAGCTGGACGCGACGCTGGATGTGGCCGTGGCCAACCTCGGCGCGGCCATCGAGGAATCACACACCGAGATCGTGCGCCCGAGTCAGCCGCTGCCCCAGGTCGTCGGGGACCCGACACTGTTGACGATGTTGTGGCAGAACCTGATTGGCAACGCGATCAAGTTCCGGCACGTTGATCGGGCGCCCCGGGTCGTCATCGACTGCGAGTTGCGCTCCGATACGCGCCAGTGGCTGTTGACCGTGTCGGACAACGGCATCGGCATTGCCGAAGAGTTCACCGAAAAGGTCTTCGTCATCTTCCAGCGTCTGCACGGCCGCGACGTATACCCCGGAACGGGGGTCGGCCTGGCACTGGTGAAAAAGATCGTCGAATATCACGACGGCGCCATTCGGATCGACACGACCTACACCGACGGAACCCGCTTCGAGTTCACACTCCCCGCTGCGGTGGGCGCGGAAGTCCCAACCGCCCTGGAAGGAGCGCACCGATGACACCAGCCGGCAGAGCTGTCGAGATTCTGCTGATCGAAGACGACCCGGGAGACGAACTCATTACCCGGGAAGCATTGGAGCACAACAAGTTCCAAAACAGGTTGCATGTCGCGCACGACGGAGAAGAGGGGCTGAACTTCCTCTACCGGCGCGGCGAGTTCGAGGGCGCGCCGCGACCAGATCTGATCCTGCTCGATCTGAACCTGCCGAAGTACGACGGTCGCCAGCTGCTGGAAAAGGTGAAGTCCGACGCCGATCTCGCCCGCATCCCGGTCGTCGTGCTCACCACTTCTTCTGCCGAGGAAGACATCCTGCGCAGCTACAAGCTGCACGCCAATGCCTATGTCGCCAAACCGGTCGACCTCGACCAATTCATCAGTGCGGTAAGGCAGATCGACGAATTCTTCCTTCAGGTGGTGCGTCTTCCGGGCGTCTAGCCCGCAATGACCGTCAGGCCTGTGGTCTGACCGGTTCTTCGGGACACACGATGCCACGCGGAGTCACCTCGTACACCCGGGTGGTCGTGATGTCGAAGAAGATGCCGACCACCTGTACGTCGCCGGACGCGACGGCGGTTGCCAGGATCGGGTGGTGGACCAGCCTTTCCAGCTGGATAGCGACATTGACGATGCTCAACTGGTCGATCTCGGAGTACCCGACGTGTTCGGCGCTCGCGCGTGCCGGATGGTGATCCCGGTAGGCGTCCAGACTCTCACCGGCATATTCGAGCCACTGGCCCATCGACGTCGCGGGCTGATCGGTGTTCTCGAGCAGCACCTTCATGGCGGCGCACGACGAATGCCCGCAGATGACAACCGAACGCACGCCCAACTGGTTGGCGGCGAATTCGAGTGCGGCGTCGACGGATCGGTCGTCCGAGTCGGTCGGCACCAGATTGCCGAAGTTGCGGACCGTGTACAGGTCGCCGGGGCCGCTGGCGGTGATGACGTTCGGCAGGATCCGTGAGTCCGCGCAGGTGAGGAACAGCGCATACGGGTCTTGTGCACCGCCGAGTCCGGTGATGTGCTGGTGCAACACGGCGGAACCATTGCGGTGGTACTCGTCGACGCGGTCGAGAATGGAAGCGTCGCCGTTGTTTTGGTGATTGGTGCGCGCCGAGCGCCACGGCACCAGCCCGATCGGAGCGGACGCGAAGTGACGTTTCGGCGGACTGGCATTCGCGTTCTGCAGCAGCTTCGCCGGCGACGTCTCGACGATGACCACCACTCCGCCCCGTTCTTCGTGGGAGCGCTGCCAATCGGAAATGGCCTCCGAGACAGAGTCGTCGATGTAGTCCGCGTTGACATTCAACGTGACCTCGGACCCCTGGGGCACCGACGCGAGCGCTTTGGTCAGGCGCGGCAGCAGCAAGAAGCTCAACGTGCCGTCGATGTCGATCCGCCACTGCTTGGACTGCTCGCCGCCAACCGGGTGCACGGAAACGGGCGCGCGCGTCACCCTGATCAGCAGGATGCCGATCGCGACCGCGAGTCCGATGGCCACACCCTCCAGCAAATTGAGGAACACCACCGACAAAATGGTGACCGCGTAGACCGCGAAATTACCTGTCCGCCAAGCCAGTTTGACATGAGCCAGCTTGACGAGCTGGGCGCCGATCACGATCAGCAGTCCGGCCAGTGCTGACTTGGGGATGAGTTCCACCAGTTCGGTGAACAGCGAGGCAAACAACAGGATCCATACGCCGTGCAGCACGGCCGACATTCGAGTGCGGGCGCCGGCGGCCACGTTGGCCGAGCTGCGCACGATGACACCGGTGACCGGCAGGCCGCCCACCAACCCGGACATCACGTTCGCGGCGCCCTGCCCGATGATTTCCTTGTCGAAGTTCGTGCGCGGCCCGTTATGTAGCTTGTCGACACCGACCGCGCACAACAGCGATTCGACGCTGGCGATCAGGGCGATCGTGAGGACACCGACGACTATGTCGCTGGTCTCCTCGATCCACGGCTTGCCTTTCGGGGACGCCCCCGAGATCTTGGGTAGGTTGAGGGTATCGAAGAAGTTGCCCGACAGGGAGATTCGATCGGTATCCAGGCCGGCCGCGATCGCCAGTGCGGTCGCGGCCACGATTGCCACCAGCGGCGCGGGGATCATTCGCAGCTTGGCGGGCAGCCTTGACCACAGCAACAAGATGACGATGACCGTCCCGCCGGTGATCACCTCATGTAGTTCGTGATGCAGGATGCCGTTCGGCAGCGCCACCAGGTTCTGCCACGCAGAGCTGTGCGACGATCCGCCCATCAGAACGTGAACCTGCTGCAGCATGATCGTGATACCGATGCCCGCCAGCATCGCGTGCACGACCACCGGCGCGATCGCCAACGCGGCGCGTGCGAGCCGGCTCAGGCCGAACGCGATCTGCAGCGCGCCCGCACCGATGGTCATCAGGCACAACATCGGGAATCCGACCTCATCGATCAATCCGGCGACAACGACGGTGAGACCCGCGGCTGGGCCACTGACCTGGACGGACGACCCGCCGAATGTTCCGGCGACGATGCCGCCCACTACCGCGGCGATCAAGCCGGCGGCGAGCGGGGCGCCGGAGGCGATCGCGATGCCCAGCGAAAGCGGCAGGGCCACAAGGAAGACGACAAGCGATGCGGGAACGTCGTGCCGCAGATTCTTCAGAAGCGACCCAGATCTGGTCGTTTCCGCAAGGTCGCTGATAGGCGCGTTCATAAGTCGACTCCTCCAACGGTTCGGAAGTCGGCAAGCGGCGGTCCGCTACCGCGGGCTGACGACTCTTTATGACCGGTAGAACGTCGCGTGTCAATCGTGCGCCGACCGGCCCTGGCAACCAAGACAAGTCACATCAGCGGACGGCAAGACATTGTGCCGCCTGCGGCTAGTTCGTGTGAGGAAGCTTGGCGCAGCTAGCCATTAACCGTGAAAAAGGCCCGTTGATTCATCGACAACTCAAAGAAAGCCAGGTGCCTACGCGTTGACAACAAGAAGTTTCATGGGCGATTCAAAGAAAGTCGCCGCAGGAAATCAGGACTCGGCCAGAAACAGTTCGTTGTGCTGGCCAGTAGCGGGTGGGGGATCGGCGGCCGCCGCGTCGAAGCTGGAGTAGCGGGCCGGCGTGCGGATCACTGTGATTTCATCGTTACCACTGCCGACCGTGAGAGCGAGTTCGTTCTCGGCGAACAGCGGGGTACCGACCACCTGCTTCCAGGTGTAGGCCAGGCAGGCCATCAAGCCGCCTTCTTGCAGCAGCTCAACCCATTCGGCGGCAGTCTTGGCAGCAAGCGCCGACTCGAGTTCCTCGGTCAACTCGGGGTAATTCATCGCGCGAGAGCGCTGATCGATGAACCGTTCGTCTTCCAGCATGTCGGGCCGGCCGATGATCTGACACAGCTTCGCCCAGTGCTTGGGTACATAGGCGCTGATCACCAGATACCCGTCGGCGGCCTTGAAAGCATCCGACGGTTGCGTGGCAAAGCCAACGCTTTTGCGCTTCTTGGTATTCGGCGCGGCATCCGGTTTCGGCTTGGGCTGCTCGCTGGGCTTGTTCAGGTGAATCGTGAGTTGGCTGGCCTGCAGCCCCACCGCGACGTCGTACATTGCGACCCGGACCACGTCGGCCACGCCGTGGCGCTCGCGGTTGAGCAGCGCCGCCAGCACCGCTTGGGCCAGCACGTGGCCGCTGGCGGCGTCGACGAGCTGGAACGGAATGATCTGTGGTTTGCCGCTCGGCGTGGGCATTCCGGTGGTCATGCCCGACTCGGCAGCGACCATCAGGTCGACCCCCGGCCTGCTGCCCTGGGGACCGTTGCCCCCGTAGGCGGACAGGCGCGCATAGACCAGCTTCGGGTTGCGAGCCCGTAACTCGTTGGGGCCCAAACCCATCCGCTCCATCACCCCGGGGCGAAAACCCTCCAGCACGACATCCGCGGTGTCGACGAGCCGGAGTACTTTTTGCTTGGCCGCATCGTCGGTCAGGTCTACCGCCACCGACTTCTTGCCCCGGTTATGCGGCCAAAACAGCGTGGGCAGTGGTGGCCGGCCGGGCAGGACCGCGACGATCTGCCGCGCCGCCTCACCGCCGGGCGCCTCGACCTTGATCACCTCGGCACCAAGGTCGGCCATGATCTGCCCAGCGAGCGGCCCGGCGATGTTCTGGGTGAAATCGAGTACCCGGTATCCGTCAAGTGGCTTGGGCGGCTGGCTGTGTGGCATCGGTGGGGCCTTCCTTTAACCTGCCTTGTGCAGAACTGCGGTGCAGTAGTAATTCTTGGCGAACGGCGCGTCCTCGCCGTCGGGCTGTTGCGGTAACCCGTTGTCCGCCAACAACTGATTCAGCGGGGTGCTGACCGGCTGCCAGCCGTGGTCGCGCAGATAGGTGGCGGCATCGCTGCGCTCCCCGGGGAAGCCCAGATCGTCGAGTACGACGTCGAGGCCGTGCTCCCGCCACCGTTGGCTGGCGCCGTCCAAGGCGTCCTGGTTGCAGCCGGTGTTCAGAAACACTTCGGCCACCAGCTGACTGCCGTCGGCGGACAGCTCGGTGATCTTGTCCAGCAAGCGATCCTGAGCGTCGGGCGGCAGGAAGCCCAATAGTCCCTCGGCGGCCCACGCGGCCGGTCGGCTCGTATCGAATCCGGCCTCCTGCAACGCCGACGGCCAATCGTGGCGTAGGTCGATCGGGACGGCCCGGATCTCAGCGGTGGGTTCGGCGCCAAGCGCCTCGATCGTGGCCGTCTTGAACTCGATGACTTCCGGCTGGTCGATCTCGAACACCGTCGTGCCCGGCGCCCAATTCAGTCGGTATCCGCGTGCGTCCAAGCCGGAAGCCAGGATCACGACCTGGCGGACACCCGCCGTCGCGGCCCGGGCGAAGAACGCATCGATATAGCGTGTGCGGGCCGCCAGCAGGTCGGTCATGCGCTGCATGCCCCACGCGGCGCCGGGCTCGTCGACGACGGCGCCATCGATTTCGCCGTTGGCCCACCGGGTGAAGAAGTCGATACCCACGGCGCGCACCAGCGGCTCGGCGAACCGGTCGTCGATCAGTGCGTCCTTGGTGGCCCGGGCCCGCCCCGCGGCAACCATGGTTGCGGTGGCTCCCACGCTGGTCGCCAGGTTCCAGGTGTCGTTATCGCTGCGCGCCACGGATGCGCCCCTTCCGCCGGTGTACTGGTTAGACAGATTAACGATACGGTCTCCGGCGGGTTCGTCGTCCCGGGTCCGGGCCGGCGTGTTGATAATGAAAATCGTTTGCATTAAGTTAGCTGAGGTCATGGACCTTTCAGCCCAAGGGGTATCGACAAATGACCAGGTCATCGCCGATGTTGCGAGCCGCGTAGCGTGACGGCCCCGATGTGGATGGCCTCACCGCCGGAGGTGCACTCGGCGCTCCTCAGTAGCGGTCCGGGGCCCGGGCCGTTGCTCGCGGCCGCGGCCGCATGGAATTCGCTGAGCGCCGAATATGCCTCGGCAGCACAAGAACTCAGTGCTTTGTTGGCGTCGACCCAGGCCGGGGCATGGCAGGGACCGAGCGCCGAGTCGTATGTGGCCGCGCATGTGCCGTATCTGGCCTGGTTGACGAAGGCCAGCACGGACAGCGCCGCGGCCGCGGCTCACCATGAGACGGCGGCCGCGGCTTACACCGCCGCGCTGACGGCGATGCCGACCCTGCCCGAACTGGCCACCAACCACGTCGTGCACGGAGCCTTGGTGTCGACCAATTTCTTTGGCATCAACACTATTCCGATCGCTGTCAACGAGGCCGACTATGCGCGGATGTGGGTTCAGGCCGCCGCCACGATGACGAGCTATCAATCGGTCTCCACCGCGGCGGTGGCGGCGACAGCGCCGGCCGACCCGGCACCGCAGATCGTGAAACCCGATGTCGCAGCCGTCCAGGATGCCGGTGGTGGCGACGACGACGAGGAGTTTCCCGATCCCACCGTAGACAACCCGTTCAACCAATTCCTTGCGCAGATTCTGCGGCTGTTCGGGATCGATTGGAATCCTGGACAAGCGACCGTGAATGGGATCCCGTACGACGAATATACGAACCCGGGCCAATTGATCTTCTGGGTGGTTCGCGCGCTGGAGCTTCTTGAGGATTTTGAGCAGTTCGGCCAGTACCTGCAGACAAACCCGGCGATGGCCTGGCAATACATCGCCTTCCTCGAGGCAGTGGACTGGCCTACTCACATCGCCGAGATCGCCAGTTGGCTCTCGAGCACGCCGCAGTTGCTGCTGGTTCCGTTCATCGCGACGGTTGCCCCATTCGGGGCCGTCGGCGGCCTCGCGGGGCTGGCCGGCTTAGCTGCGCTGCCGCACCCTGTGGTCGCGGCGGCACCGCCACCGGCTCCGGCCGCGCCCGGCATTGCGGCAGCGCTCGGACACGCTCCGATCGCCGCGCCTGCCCCGGCCCCCGCGACGGCACCGGCGGCCGCGCCCACGGTGTCCGTGGCGCCGAGCGCTGCGCCTGCCGCGCCGCCCCCTGCGGGCGGACCCGGGTTTGCGCCGCCCTACGCCATCGCTCCTCCCGGGATCGGGTCTGCGTCGGGGATGAGCGCCAGCGCGAGTGCCGGTGCGAAAAAGAAGGCGCCGCAGCCTGATGGCGCCGCAGCCACCGCGGCTGCGAGTGCGGGGGAGGCGGCCCGGGCCCGCCGGCGTCAGCGGGCGCGTCAGCGAGACTACGGCGACGAGTTCATGGACATGAACGTCGACGTCGAGCCGGACTGGGACCAGCCGTCGGTGACGACATCAGATCGCGGCGCCGGCAGTCTCGGATTCGCCGGGACTGCACGCACAGCAGCCACCGCGTCGGGCTTGACCTCTCTGGCCGGCGACGAATTCGGTAGTGGCCCAACGTTGCCGATGCTACCAGGCACCTGGGATCCAGATGGTAGCTAATTAGTTGAGAGCTGTTGGCCGGTAGAGAGGTCGTTCGGGTTGGTGGCCCGCGACGGCTCGTCGGACGGTTCTGGCGTGGCCACGACCGCTGCTGCTGACGGTTTGCAACGCTGCCCCACGTTCAGTTACCGACCGTGCCCGAAGCGGAAAATCCGCTGCTTGTTGGATCACACCCACGCGACCGAAACCCGACCAGCGGGCTTCATCCGTGCCGACTCCACAGCCTGGGGATTCTCAGGTGAGAGCGATAGTGACAGAAGCGCCGATCGCGCGTGCTCGACGGCGCGAAAAGCTCAGTGCGAGGCCGTGACTCGCATCTGATAGGTAACGCGTCGTAGCGCCGCCCCCGAGCCGTCGCCACCATGGGTGACATACGAGCGGTCGAACGATCTCGTACTCCTGATGATGACGGCTCAGGGTAGCGGGTCAGCCGGCCGCGACTTAGGGGAGGGGAAGGTGCGCAATGGTCCTATCAGTCGTTCCGCAGGCGCTAACGGCTTTCGCGGCCGCCAACAATGCTGCTGCAGAGGAGATCTCGACTGCTAGCTCCGCTGATTCCGCGGCGATGCTGAATGCTGCTGCCGCCGCGCTCGGTCCCATTGGTGCCGGCTATCTAGCGGCCTACGGGCCGGCGCAGGCCAACAACGTGACCGCCGCCCTGATGGTGGGGCGCGTACACGAGGGCATCGCAGCGGCAACGCAGGTGGCGAGCATGTCCTTCGTTGCCGCCGACGATTCGTGACGTTGGCCGGCAATGGCATTCGTGCAACAAGCGACCCCGGCTTCGCCGCCGGAGCCCGTACCGTCGGCTGTGCAAAGCCGTCAATTTGCGCAGGCATTGCCCGGGTCTGACCCCGGACCGGCCATCAACGCGAGCGAATCGAACCTCGGTGACTACTTGAATCAGCCTGTCCAAAGCATCCTCGCCCGTCTGGGCGTGCCGCCATTGCCGCAGACAACGGCAGCGCCAGACCCGGCGGATCCCCATGGTGCGCCCGCAGGCGCACCCAACAACGGGATGACGGGCATGCTGACCAATCTGTTGACCCAGATGATCCAGCCCGTGACCGATGCGCTCGGAATGCTTGGCCCGGGAATGTTCAGCAACCTGGACCCCACGCAGATGCTCGGTGGCATCTCGCAGGCTCTGGATTCGGCGGGTCAGCAGGTGCAGCCCGCCATGGCCGGCGTCAATGCTGCGTGGCAAGGTGTGGCCTCGTCGGCGGCCGGCACGAAAACCACTGCGGCGCTTGCCAACGGTGCGCAGGTAGCCAGCCAGGCGACGGCCTTGAAGAACAGCTTGTCCGCTGCGGCCGCCAGTGTGCAGCAGGCCCAGGCGCAACTCGTCGCGATTCTCAACGAATTTTCCGCGACGATAGCCGCGATAGGCCCCAACATCATCTTTCCGTGGGGTATGGCCCAAGCTATCGCGGCAGCGAACCAAGCGGTTACGTCGGCCACCGCCGTCATGACCGAATTGCAGGGCACACTGGCCACCGAATCAGCTAACACCACGGCGGTCGGCGCGCCGGTGTCGGTGACCTCGCCGCCGCAGGCAGGCTCTAGTCTCGCTGCGGCAGCTGGCAACTCGGCATCGCATTTCGGTACCAATCTCGCGGCGGTTCCGCCTGCCGCAGCGAACGCTCCGGCGGCATTCGCCAGCGCGCCCGCGGCCGCAGCATCGACGCCCGCTTCGAGCTTCGCTCCGATGTTGATGCAGGCCGCGATGCCCGCGATGGAGGGTGCGATGGGCGCGATGCAAGCCGGCGGACAGGGCGCGCCTGCCGCGGCAAGTGCTCCCGGGGCCGGGGGCGCTCTGACGGCTGGCGGCGCGGCTGCCCAGGCGCTCGGCAAAGCCGCGCCCGGTGGTGGCGCGGGTATTACTGTGCCAGGCGATCTTTCACTTGAGACCCTTCCCTCGCGAATGGCTTCGGCTCCGGCGGTCCCTGTCACTGACGCAGCCCCAGCGGTGATGAACACCGATGCCGTTGCGCAGTCCGGCATGAGCGGGTCCCCAATGATGGGGGGCGCGCCAATGGCAGCCGGAGCGCGGGCTGGTGCCGGGCGCACCCACAGTGCAGCAGCTTTCCTGCACACCTCTGACCAAGGCGATGAGATCGTCGGTGATTTGGGCAGCGTCGCCCCTGCAGTGCTTGGTCACGCAGATCAAGTCGCCAGCCCAGACATCGAATTGAGAATCTAGAGAAGGAGTTTCGGCATGAACAGTACAGCTGATTTCCGGATGCAGCCGCAAGAGGTCACCGACGCCACCAACCAACTGGACGCGTTAGCCAGCCGGGCTGAGAAACTCATGCAGACCGAGGCGCCGAACCTCACGGTGACGGCGGCGGCGCGCGACGAGGTATCCCAACGGGTGGCTTCAACCCTCAACGACGTTCACTCTCAGTTCAGCAAGTCCGCTGACCAGGCGAAAGCCGAGATACGGAGAATGGCAGCGTCTTTGCGGGCCCACACCGACAATGTCGTTGCGGCCGAAGAAGACTTCGCCGTCTAACTAGGCAATGCCGGCTCGTCTCGGAAAGGAGGTCAGGGTATGGGATTCACGAATGTGGCATGGGAGTCGCGCAGTGCGGAGCAGCTTGCCCGTGACCTCACCGATGGACCAGGGCCAATGTCGGTCGGTCAGGCGGGTGCTGCCTGGGTGCGCGTCGCCGACGAATGGGCAAGCATTTCAGAGGAATACGACAGAATCGTCGAGAAGATCAAGAGTGCGTTCACCAGCCGAGGAGCAGACGTGGGGGCGCGCAAACTCGAGGACTTCGGCCGGTGGCTGCAGTCCGTCAGCCTGAGCGCGGCGGGCAACGGTGAGCGTGCCGAGGATGCGGCGGTTGCTTATAGCGTTGCGGTGCTGGGGATGCCGAGCGTCTCCGAAGCGATCGACGCTCGAACCACCCATGACGTGATGGCGTCGCTCGCCGCGTACAACGGAGCGATACTCAACGGGCAGTTTGCCGAATTCGACCAAACGGTGGCGACTCATCAGGCCAATGCCTCAGCGGTGATGTACCAATACGAGGAGGCATGCGCCGCGCTCGCGCAGCCATGGGATCAACCCATTCCACCCGCGGTTTTTGGCGACCGCGCGGTGAAGGCCGAACAGGCCGCGAAGGCTGCCGACGAAGGCACGGGTGCCGGCGCCAAGGGTGGTGGCGGTGCGAGTCTGCCGCCGCCTCCGCTCGCGTCGTTCCGGGCCGCCGAGGTCAGGTCCACCAGCGCCGCAAAAGAACCACACAAGATCGAGTCCATGGCGAGCGCGTCAGGTGCTGGTCCGGTCGGTACCGGATACGGCCCGATGGGGGCCCTGGGGCGTGGCACCAATACTCGCGAGCACCCATCGTCCTTGGAGGCGACACTTGACGGTGGTGGCGAGCCGGGCGCGGGGTTGTCCCCCGCTGAGTCGTCCTGGCTGCCCGCAACCCAACAGAGCGATGCGCCGTTCACCGTGTCCCACGTGAGCTGGGGCCCGAACACTTCCGTCTTCGACCAGCCCGCGGGGCCTGTCCAGCCGGAGCCGCCGCAGTTCGCCGACGCGCCGCAGCCGACGCTCGAGCAGGTTTCCGATCGCTGGGTGTCGCCGCCGGTGATCGGGGTCGACAAGGGGTTGACGCTGTGAGTACGGCGCTGTCGCACCAGGTAACGCTCACCGACGATGAACTGCGGGTGGTGGCGCCCCGCGCCGGCGTACACGACCTCCCGACGGTTCTGGCGTCGCGGCCTCGCTACGAGACGATCGCCGACCGGGAGGCTGTGTATGAGCGGGCCGCTCGGGATCTATTCGCGCGCAACCTGATCGTCGGCGACACCGTGCATCCAGAGCTGGTCTCGGTACTACAGGCACTGCACCGGCCCGATCGTGAACTAGCCATGCGGATGGTGACACCCGATGGCATAGCACGCATCAGTCTCGTGCGACGAGGCACACTGTGCGTGCTCGTGCGCCGGATTGCCGATGAGATTCTGTTGCGGACCGTCGGACACGGGATCGAATTGCGCGACGTGGCGTCGGCATTGCTCGCCGAGCTGCCCCAGGCAAGGCCGGCCGATGTCCATCCTGTGGCGGCACCATTGCAGGAATTAGTGGAAAGCCTCACCGGCACACACGATCCCATGGAACTCGCGGATCGAATTCGGGCCTTGGGCGCCGAACCGCACGCCGCGATGTTGCTCGGCGCGGCGCTGTCCTCGCGGCAGGCTTTTGGCGAAATCGTCTATCACGCGCTCGCCGACGCCGAGGACAGGATTTCCCGGGGCCCCGCGGCGGTCGGGGTGTTCTACACCAAACGGGGACGCATCATTGGGGTGCCCAGTGCCTCTCCCACAGGTCAACTGTGGAGCACCCTCAAGGCCGGCTCCGACCATGCACTGGGGCAGGCGATCAGCCAACTAGTCGAACTTGCCGACGAGAACTGGTCGAATCTTGGCGGGAATGGATTTTGACACAGCGCTGTTCGCCATTCCCGCGGGCGCAGCAACCGATAAATGAGAAAGGTTAAGGAAACGAAAATGACACTGTCCCTTACACAGGCGGAAGCGCAGTCGAAGCTTTCCCAGATCCAGGACGCCCGCAATCAGGCGGTAGCGATTCTGGGGAAGATCGCCGACACGCAGCAGTCCATGCTCGGTGCGAGCTGGAAAGGCGGCAGCGCAAGCACTTACGGCAACACGTCATCGCAACAGCAAGAAGACGCCCAGCAGATCATCAACTATCTCAACCAGATCGTCGACACAGGATCAGCGCAGATCCGCAGCGTGGCCAACATGGACAACAGCTAAAAGGAGCAGTGACACCATGAGTGAAATTCTCTACAATTTCGGCGCTAACAACGCCTCGTTGGACGATGTCAACAGTAATATCAACAGCATTCAAGAAGTCCGCTCCGACATCAACAACCTGTTCAGTGTGTTGGCAACCGTTTACGAAGGCGCGGGCGCGACCGCGCTGACCCAGGCGCATCAGAACATCGACTCGATGTTGGACGACATGCTCAACAACATGTCCATCACGCAGAAGCAGGCGCAGGATCAGCAGGCGGCCATGCAGGCTCTGGACCAGCAGAACGCCGCCGCATTCTGAGAACCGCCGCGGAGGCCCGGGTTCGTCCAAACGGCGAGCCCGGGCAATTCCGGCCGCTAAATGGAAAGGACTGCAACGACAATGGCGAGCAGTGGGTCGACCAACGGTAATCCCGGCGGTTCGGGCGGTGGCGCCGGCGGGTCGAACATCACCGATTTGGTGGGTGAGCTGAAGCAACTTCAGGACAGCGGGCCAGCAGATGTGAAGCTGTCCGAAGCGACTCGCGACGCGTATCTGAACATCATCAAGACGTTTCGGGACCAGCTGAACGATCAGCTCACGGCGATCGGCAAGTTGGGCTCGTTGGGCAGCCCGGGATCGCTGGGATCGGCGAATGAGACGAAGACCAACCTAGAGATGGATATTTCCGGTCTTGGTGGCATCGAACAATCCATCACGCAATACCTCTCTTACCTGGACCAATTCTCGACAACGGTGAAGAAAGCCGCCGATCGCCTTCTCCAATCCGGATAACGCCGGGGTATGCAGCTGTGTCTCACCATAAGAAACCGCCCACACCCGAGCAGATCGACGACATGATCAACTCCGGAAAGCTCCCGGCGAATACGCCGGGGGCGGACTGGAGTCTGTTCGAAGCGTTGACAAACAGTGACGTTTCGTCACTGACCACCTCGCAGGACGAAATCCAGGCGATCACCGGAACCACGGCGAGTCCCGCCACCGTTGCCGTTGAAGACTTCACCGGGGTCTCCTTTACCACTATGCTCCACGACTTCCAGAATGCTTCCGGAACCCTCGACAACGGCAACGGCAATGCTTTACAACAGATCTCGGCCAGCATCATCAATGCGTCGGATACATTCCAACAAGCGCTGATGAAGCAAGAAGCCACGAATCAGTGGGTGGGTAAGACGCACGACGCCGCGATAGCGAACATCAACCAGTCGCTTCCGGACGTAAGCAATATCGGGATGGGGGCCAATGCGTTAGGCCTGTTGATAGATGCGTTCTCGCACACCATCTTTCAGACCCAATGGTATTTGCTCAAGAACGCTGACGGCTACAACGAGTCAGTGACCAGGTGGCCGAACGAGATCGATGAGATCAACCAGGTCTACGACTCGTTTGCCCAAAACGTGATGAACACCGTCTACGCGCCGAATATCACGAGTATCGCGAGCAACAATCCCGGCTTCTCGACGCCCACGTCCTCGGCCGACCCCTCATCGGTTCCGCCTCCACCGCCCGATCCGCCTCCGCCGCCGCCCGATCCGCCGCCGCCACCACCACCCAATAACAGTGACGCGGCGGCGGCGCCGCCTGACAACACCCCTCCACCCCCACCCCCGAACGTGCCGCCGCCGCCCGACCCGGGCGGCAACCCTCCGCCGCCGGTACTCAACACCAACCTCGGGCCGAACGGTTCCATCCCCGCGCCCGGAGATCTTCTCGGTAACCCGGCAGGCGCCGACCCGTTTGGTGGTTCGAATAATTCTGCCTCGGGTTCCGGTGATTTCCCGTTGCCGAGTGGTGTTCCCGGGGTCGGTTCGAGTGACTTTGCGTTGCCCGGTGGTGTCCCGGGTGCGGGCTCCGGTGATTTCCCGTTACCCAGTGGTGATCCGGGGGTCGGTTCGAGTGACTTTGCGTTGCCCGGTGGTGTCCCGGGTGCGGGCTCCGGTGATTTCCCGTTGCCCAGTGGTGATCCGGGGGTTGGTTCGAGTGACTTTGCGTTGCCCGGTGGTGTCCCGGGGGTTGGTTCGAGTGACTTTGCGTTGCCCGGTGGTGATCCGGGGGCCGGTTCGAGTGACTTTGTGATGCCCGGCGGTGTCCCAGGTGTGGGCTCTGGCAATTTCCCGCTGCCCAACGCTACTGGCCTTGCTAACCCGTTCGGCGGGTCCGGTGGCTCCGCCAGCGGTTCCAGTGTCCCCGGTGGCGTGCCAGGCGGGCCGGCAGTGCCCAATGGTGCCGCCAATACCGATCCCTTCGTGGACGCCAGTAATCCCGCCGGGGGGGCTGGCAACTTCGTGCCGCCCAGTGGTGTCGGGACGAATAACCCGCTGAGCGGCTTGTCCAATCCCGCTGGCGCCTCGGGGAACCCGGCTGCCGGACTTAGCGGATTGGGCCAAGCCGCCCAGGGGCTCGGAGAACCACTTCAGCAGGCGTTGGGCGCAGCGCAAGGCCACCCGGGTGGCATGCCGGAGAGCGGCATGCCGGGCGGCCTTGGCCCCAAAGACCTCGATGCGCTCGGCAAGCCAGGCGGAGGCGCCGGTCATGGTCCGGGCGGCGGTGCGGGCATCGGGCCTCAGGGACGCGACACATTGGCACCGGCAGGCGCGCCCGTGGCCGCCGCAAGCAAGGGAATCCCACCGTTGGACAGCGCTTTGGCGCGTCCGGGTGGGGTGCCGTTGGGTGCCGGTGGCTCTCCCGCTGGGGCGCCACCGGGCGGCGGTGGCGGCGGACAGCGCGGGCCCGGCGGAAAGGAACACAAGCCGAACAAGGCGTTGCGCCGCAAGAAAAACGGCGAACTCGTCCTCGGCGACGTGGATGCTGTCGTCCCCGTGATCGGTGATGACGGTCCGGAGGAGGCCGAGGCGCCCCAGCGCACCCCGGCGCCACCGGTGCCTCAGACGCCTCGGCCGTCAACGGCGGGCACCACCCGTAGAGCTGCGTTCGAACAACGGACGGAGGTCGGTCGGTGACATCGCTGCGATCGGTGGCGGTGCTCCGGCCGACTCCACGACCCATCGCGGCCGGTGACCTGGGGCCCGATTGCCACTGGCGCGCCGTCTGTGAGTATCACGGCGGCACTCCGGCGGACATGGCGGTCCAGGTGGGTAAGGCTGCGCTCGCGGCAGCCGACGCCGACGTCGACAGCGCGCGCTGGCTGCTGCACGCCGGGGTCGGGCCGCAGGGGAGCCAAGGTTGGCCGGTACACCACCACATTCAAAACGGCGTCGTCGGCAGCCACGGCAATGCGCTGGAAGTGAAGCAGAACTGCGCCGGTGGGCTGACCTCTTGGTTGTTGGCGTCGCGACTGCTCGATGAGGCCGGCTACGCGATATGCACCGGTGCTGACAACTGGTCGTGGAGCGACCGATTGGCCACCTGCAGAGCCGTTGGGGGCGAACCCTTCTCGGATGTCGCTTATTCGACCGTCATCTCGAAGCGCGGGGGATTCGCGAAGCTGATGGGCAGTGGAACCGCCAGTTGCCCTGACATGGCAGATGATTGGCGAGTCCATGATTCGTTCTGGGAGAACACCAGGACAGACGACTTTTACAATGCGTATACCCGCGCGACCGCGTTGCGATCCGATGAGTCATTACGCCAGTCGTTTCAGATGTTCGGGTGCGCGATCAATGCCGCCCTAGCCGACGCGAGGGTAAGCGCGCAATACGTCGATTATTTCGTGCCGCAGGGATCAGACACCGGACAGCCGTTCCGGGCGCTGGCGAAACTCCTCGGACTGCCGTGGTCGGAAGAACTGCACCGCCACACCCTCGACCACGGTTATCTCGGTGTGAGCACCCAGGCGGACGGACTTATCTTCCTCGCCCGCGCTGGCAGGCTCAAGAAGGACTCGATCGTCTTGCTATTGGCCGCCGAGTACCAGCTGAGCGCCACCGCGGTCGTCCTGCGAGTCGCCCGTCCGCCACAGGTGCAGGCGGAGGGAATGACGCAGGTGATTTCATGAGCGGAGTACTGACGGGTCAGCTCGGAACCCTCGATCTCCTCGACCTGAATGCGATCAGCGAGTTCTACGGCAGCGACTTCCTGCCGTACCCCTTCATGTTCACCCAGGGCCCGCGTTTTGCCACCAGGGACGAGGCCACCGCATACGCCGGCGCGGTTCCCGATCGGTTTCTCCATGGGGACCTGAATTCCTTCATGGAATGCGTGGCGGCTTACGACGCCGCCGATATTCGGGTGGAGTGTCGCGTGCAATATATACCGGCGGACACGCCGAGCCTGCGTTTAATAGCCTATCGCGCAGGACATCTCGGTTTTTTTGCGTCCCAGCGCCCGGATGCCGATCTGATCGACGTCTATACCCTGTCGCCATACGATTTGGGCCCCGCGATTGCCGACGCCGTCACCTTGACCCAGCCGGGCATGCATAACGCAATCGTGATTCCGGAATATGTGCCGCGAGGCAAAGCCGAGTACGACCGCGAGGACTTCGTGGTGCAGCACAGGCTGGCATCGGAAACCGGCGTCAGCGTCCCTGCAAACGAAGTGACGGTCTACGCAACGGTTCAGAGCCATTGGCGGCCAACGCGAAGATGGGGATTGGACCGAGGCAAACGGGCCCTGGTGTGGGTGCGGGTTAACGAAGACGGGGAGTACCTGTACGCGGCTGACCAATCTCACGCCAGGCCCATGACCAGGCCCGCGCTGCGTGACGAAATTGATCGGCTCATTGCCGACGACATCGCAATCCTGCGGGAGTTCCGACGTGATTGACGATGACGTAAGTGGTCAAAAGTTCTGCGAGAGAGAGGGTTAGCGTGGACAACGATGCTACGGGCCATGACTTTGCTCATGTGCTCTCGCTGGTGCAGGATCAGATGCAAGAACTCTCAGTAATGCAGCGGAAACGGGCGGCACTCTCTGCCACGGCGACCGCTGCTGACGGGACCGTCCAAGTGACGGTTGACGCGCAACGCATGGTGACCAAGACAGTCATCGACGAGTCGTATCTCGACGATTACGAGTTCACCGATCTCGGCGGACACATCACGACTGCGGCGCAGGAGGCCGTACAGGAGATCGAACGCCAGGCAGCCGCTCTGTTAGCGCCCTTAACTGAACGGCGCCAAGAGATTTCGTCCCTGTCCAACCTGGTCGTCGACGTCCCCGAATTCGGGGATCTCATCTCCGGGCTCAACCCGCTTTCGTCTGCCGTGCCAGAACCTCGGCATGTCGACGACGAAGACGACGGCATCGAAGACGGTTCGTCGTATCCGACGGTGAGGAGATAACCATGTCAGATTCGCTCAGCGTCACCCCGGACGGGATGCGGACGGCAGCCGCCAACGTCGAGGATGTCGCCACGCAGATGAAGGAGGTGCTCTCCTCGCTGAACAGTCAGCTGACAGCTCTGGGTTCACCGTGGGGGGACGATTCGACCGGCCACCAATTCGCTAATGGTCCTAGCGGTTACCTCGCACAAGTTGACGAAGTTAACCAAGCGATCCAAAGCTCGGCCGAGCAACTGGACAGCATCGCTCAATCCTTGACGGCGGCCGCGAGCAACTTCGAAAACCTGGACGGGCAGCCCAGCTCTGGCGGTGGAGCGGGAAATGTCTTGCTCACCAACGGATCCGGAAATTCTGGCGGTTCAGGGGGATCGGGCTCGAACGGTTCCGGCGGAGGTGGACAGGTACTCACGACGACTGGGGCCCCGCTGCTGCCCGAGCTGTCGCGTAATTTGTTGCCGGAGATACCGGCCGAGGCGGCACAGTCGGCGCAGCCGGGCACGTTGTCGCCCGAGATGCCGGGGACGTTGTCGCCTGAGGTTCCGGGGCAGCCGCTGCAGTCGGGTACGCCGGCGGGTCCGGTGTTGGCGTCGGGGTTGCCGGTTGCGCCGGGGACGTTGTTGCCTGAGGTTTCGGGGCAGCCGCTGCAGTCGGGTACGCCGGCGGGTCCGGTGTTGGCGTCGGGGTTGCCGGTTGCGCCGGGGACGTTGTTGCCTGAGGTTTCGGGGCAGCCGCTGCAGTCGGGTACGCCGGCGGGTCCGGTGTTGGCGTCGGGGTTGCCGGTTGCGCCGGGGACGTTGTCGCCTGAGGTTTCGGGGCAGCCGCTGCAGTCGGGTACGCCGGCGGGTCCGGTGTTGGCGTCGGGGTTGCCGGTTGCGCCGGGGACGTTGTCGCCTGAGGTTTCGGGGCAGCCGCTGCAGTCGGGTACGCCGGCGGGTCCGGTGTTGGCGTCGGGGTTGCCGGTTGCGCCGGGGACGTTGTCGCCTGAGGTTTCGGGGCAGCCGCTGCAGTCGGGTACGCCGGCGGGCCCGGTGTTGGCGTCGGGGTTGCCGGTTGCGCCGGGCACGTTGTCGCCTGAGGTTTCGGGGCAGCCGGGCACGCTGGCTCAGGTGGGCACGCCGGCGGAAATGCTGCTCACGCAGTCGGCGCAGCCGGGGACTCCGGTACCTCCGACCGGCGTGACACCTCCGCCTCCCGGACCGACCGCCGATTTCGGCAACGTCTTGACCGGTGCGGTGCCGACGCCCACAACGGCAGCGCCCGGAACCCTCAACTCGCTCATGCAGCTCGTCGAGGGCCTGAGCCAGCCGGCAGGTGAAGGTGTAAGCGGGGCAATGGAAGCAATCCAGTCCGGTTCGAAGCCGGAACCGGCCTCCCCGGTCGACCCGACGGGGGCCGACCACACCCCAGGGTCGGCGAGATAGCGATTCTGAGTGGGCGTTCGGAGAATGCACTTACGGGCATGAGGAATTCGGATGGGCATTGAGATCCCCGCCGGCCTGCAGTGGGTTTCGTATCTAGCCGGCGAGGCGTGGCCCAAGGGCGACGAGACCGCCATGTTTCAACTCGGCGACGACTGGATCAACTCGTCACAACAAATGTCGGCGCTGGTCCCCAAGCTCGAACAGGTGCAGTCGCAGACGTTGTCAGCGGTGTCGGGTCAGACGGCGAGTGCGGTTGCGGCGCAGTTTCAGTCGCTGCTGTCGGGGGATTCATCCATCCAGAATCTGGCCGACCAGATGTCGTCGCTGGGCAGCCTTGCCCGGCAGACCGGCACGGAAATCCAGTACACGAAGCTGCAAATTTTGAGTTCTTTGGCGATCGCTGCCGCGGAGATCGCTTATGCGCTGGCGTCTGTCGAGTGGACTTTCGGTGCATCGCTGGCCTGGATCCCGCCTATCGAGGCCATCACGATGGCGACGGTGCGCGCGCTGGTCACGGCGCTGGTACGCCGAATCGTTACGTTCCTGGCCGAGACGTTGACCAAGAAGGGATTGCAACAGCTCGCAAAGGAGGCCGCGGTTACGGCGCGGAAGCTGGCTCCCGAGATGGCTAAGGGCGCAGCTATCGGGGCCGGGATATCGGTGGTCCAGGATGTGGCCATCCAGGAATGGCAAATCAAGCACGGGTTCCGCGATGGTGGGATCGATTTGGGCCAGACATTCGAAATCGCCCTCGGCGCCGTTGTGGGTGGGGTTGTAAGTCCCCTGGTGCACACCGCGATCGGGGCAGCACTTGGAGAGTCCACCGATATTGCCTCGAAACTCGTCAAGGGCGCGACCACTCACTTCGGCACGGGCGTGGTGGGAAATGTCGCCGGCGGGGTGGCCACCGGGGGTGGCATGGACGCGGCGGACATCTTTGGTGGCGCCGGTGGCGGGGCCATATCGGGAGGGATCAGCGGCGGCACCGAACATCCGCACGGCGGCGGCCACGGAGACGACGACGAATCAACCAGTGGTAAGGGCGGACCTGCCGATATCAACGGCGGCCCGCACGACGATGACATCAAAGTCCCTCCGGCTGATGAAGCCTCTGACCCGTCACAGGGACGGAACTTAAGCAGTACAGCCGATTCGGCTGAGGAGTCAGATGATTCAGCAAGGCCGAGCGCGCCCTCGCCGAACGGCGCGAACGACCATCGGTTGTCAGACGAGGAGAGCGTCGCGCCGCCGCCGTCAACGCCCCCTGAAACTGGTGCGCAGGCACCCCCGCCGGAAACCGCCCCTGCCGACGACCAGGCTTTCGGATCAGGCAGCGCAGCACCGTCTACTCTCCCGAATGGTGTTGTCTTCTCCGACAACATGTCCGGGGCGACAGGCGACGCACAGCATTCGAGCGCACCGCAACCCGAGCCCGGGCAAGAGCACAGCACACAGCAGCCAGCGTCAAGCAACTCGGCCGACGGGGCTAAACCACCGCCAACCTCGACCGGCCCCGCCGTCCCCACTGGTCAGCAGACCGCCGCGGCACGCGGCTCGCACTCCGGCACCACGATCTCACACGAACCGGCGACCACGTCGTCGTCTTCGGGCGCACCCGAGGGCAGACCCAGCGCACGCCCGTCGGGAGCGGACGCCACAGAGGGCACGTCCCGCGCCACGCCGACGGAAAAGCCCGGCGCCGCGTCCGCGGGTGCTTCGGCCCCTGGGCGGTCATCCCTGTCCAAGCCGAGGGTGGTGGTGCAAACGGCGGATAGCCCTGTAGCGCAACCAATCTTGTCGCACGCGGATATCTCTGTCTCGGAGATGTCGAGCCCGTCCGATCGCGGACCCACGCCAAGCCAGGCCGGTCGTGACAACGAGCCGATAAGCGCCGGTGACCTTCCAGGGGATGGCCTGGCCTCGACCGCAACCGTCGAAAGTGGTGGACCGCCAACGGGGCGATCCGTGCCGGACATCGCAACCGATCACAACACGGAATTGTCGACTACGGTCGCTCCCGCGCCGGTCACCACCACGCCATCCAGCCACGACGCAATACCGCTCTCGGACAACGAGAGTCACGCCGACAGTAACGATCAATCGGTCGGTCCTGAACACGTTAGCGACGGCCCAGAGCGGACGACGCAACCGGACGCACCGGAACTTGCCGATGACCGCCAAACGCCACAACCGACGCCGTCCGAGACGTCCTCTGCCAGTGGGCCCGTCGCGCGTCCTGACGGTGATGGTGCCCTTCGTGGCGTGGCACCCGAGTCGGATCCCGCTAGGCGATCCGCTGCGCCGGCAAGCAAATCGGACGTGGAGGCGAGCGCAAGCCACCCGGTCAGCGAGGCTGCCGAGGACGCGTCGCGCCTGGCCCCGCCGGAACAGCCGAATCGATCCTCGGGGACCGCCTCTGCTGGTCCGCCGGAGTCTGACTCGAAAGCGGAAGCAGTTGTACGGAACGCTGATAGCACCGCGGCACGGTCCGCGAACCGCAAAGAAACTCCTTCGTCTGAACGCGATGGTTCTAAGCGGCCGACGTCGGGCAGCGGGGCGGGCCATGAGCAATCGTCGACACATCCGGTGCCTCCGCGGAGCCGGCTGCGTGGGCTCCCCTCGGACGATGCCCCGGCGTCCGATCGCTCGCACTCGGGCGGCAACGGCGACGAACGGTCAGCTTCCCACGACTCGACGGACACGTCGACTCCGCCGTTGCGCCTTCGTGGCGGTGCCGGCGGCAGTCAGTTCAAACAAGCGCTGAACGACTATGCACGCCGCCTGTTCGGTCCGCAAACCCACACCGACAGCAAGGAACTGGTCGATGGGCTGAAGGGCAAAGCCGAACGGGTGCGATCCGACCGGGCAGCCCACTCGCACCCTCATTCCCGCGATGATTTCGGCCCTGACCCGTTCGGGTTGCGCGATCCCAGCCCCACGCCGCGCGACTTAGTCGGTGTCAAGTTGGCCGAGGTGCCGGCTCAAACACTCGGTGCGCACATCCATCGGATGGATATGGCTAGGATCGAAAATGATTTAATACCAACAGATTTAGGCATCTGGTCGGAACTGGCTCCCTCCGACGGACGCTGGTTTCCCGACAGGGACTACTTCGGCCCTACCGACCCCCTACCGGAGCGCCTGGAGATGCCTAAGGTGTTCCACTCGATCTGGTTGGGCGGCCCGGTGACCGACGGCCGCAAAACGACCGATCTCGTTCGCCGCAACCTCGAGAGGCTCAGCAACGTTGCGCAGCGTGAAGACATTCGGGTGGTGCTGTGGACCGACGTCCCCCGCGCGGATTTCGATCGCCCCGGGAGCGACGCCGCCCGGATGCGCTCGTGGGCGCGACGCCACAACATCTCTCTGCTTAGCCCCGATGAAATCTTCCACGGCGAGGAGCCGATGACCCTGGCCGCCGAGTACCGACTGGAGAACGCCAAAGGCACTGCCGCCGGATATACCGCGGCCAGCGATATTTTGCGGCTGGAGATCCTCGACCGATTCGGTGGCATCTACACCGATCACGACAATCGGGTTCGTCGCATCGACGGGATGCGAAATCTTTTAGGAGCGCCCGGTTTCGCCCTACACTCTCATGGCGGCAGATCCCTGAACAACTCGGCTCTGCTGGCTGCTCGAGGACACCCTTTCATCAAGCGATACCTGGAAAAGATCAAGGTCAACTACCGGTTGGCCCAGGATCAATTGCACCCCGATGTGCACGGTCGTGTAGATAACAACGCGGAGGCGCATCACAAAACGTACGTCGTCCAAAATCGATTCGCCATCCGACGACGGTCGGTGATCGAGCGGACGGGACCGTTCAACTTTGAAGATCTAGCTGCGTCGATGAGGCTGCCCAACGCCGGGATACCGCGCATCCACTCCGACCAGCTCGAGATCGGTTCTGCGCACACATGGTTGAGCACCAAGCCGCTGCGATTCACGCCCGAACAGACGCCCAAGGTGTTGGAACATGCTGTCAGCGGCTTGATTTGGGATCTCCGTAACCGGCGGGGAGATCTGAACCTCGCCGCGGTGGCGCCCCTCATCGAGGGATTGCCCGATCCGAAGGCGGGCTGGGAAGCCGTCGTCGACTTCATGCGTAGCGTCCCGGAGTTGCGCGATCAGGTACGGACGGTGACATATGCGTACCTGCGGCCGAAGTCAAACATACCGCTGATCGGCGATCGCCTCAGAATCCGCCAGCTCGATCTGCCGGACTCCGTGATGAAAACGTTCGGGTTACCAACGCGTGGATCTGTGATCGGTATGAAGGGCACCTGGCGTCGAGCGGCTTTTTCGGCGCACATTGACTCGGGGGAGTGGGGCCCTGCCGCCAGGGCAGTGCTGTCGGGCAATGACGAGCACATCAGTTTCCAGGATCCGCCTGACACCGATAGCGACGGTGATTCGACGTTCGGCATCAGGGAACGACGTCGAAGCGGGACCGTGACCCATCCGGTCCCGCAGGCCGACCCGTCGCGCCCAACGCCCGGCGCGCTGCATGGTATCCCGGTCTCGGCCGATGCGACCTCCACGGCTGACCAGCTTGATGTGCAGAAGCACGGCACTGAAGCGAAGTCAGTTCCGTCCCCGAACTCCGACAGGAACCGCGCGGACGACAGCGGCCAGCTTGACTCCGCCATCACACCGGACCTGTCCGCGGACTCTCATGAGCGGGATGCGGCCGACCGCGAGCTGCAGGGTGTTGAACCCGATCAGCCGGTGCCTGGTCGGCCGCTGCCGGAACCGCCTGATGATCGGCCGTTGCTGGCCGCCATCCCGCACTCCGACACCACGATCAACGATGTTCGGACGTGGATCGCTGATGTTAACAATGACGGGGATCAACGGGTGCCGCCGACGGGTGACCGGTTGCTCAACTGTGGTGCCGCCACCATGGTGGTGTTCGACCGGCTTTCGGGGACACCGAGTTTCGCGCGGGCACACATCGCGGAGCTGACTCCCGACGATCTGGGTGCGGCCACCGGTCTGGCGTTGGTCCCCAATACACCCCACGGCATCGGCGAGCGGCTGGTCAACGAGGGCAAAGGCGCTCACACCGTGGTCGCCATCAGGTATGCCGAGGGCCAGCAGCACAGCTTCAACGTGTTTTTCGACGGCATGAACGTTTACGCGCTGGACGGCCAGCACGGAACCGTTAAGTCGTGGCCACCAAATTTGGATCGCCAAAACAATCCGGTGGCCCACTGGTTCGTCGGCACACCGTTTCACGGTGACCGGTCCCTCTTCGACTTGCCCGAGGCGACAAGTAACTCCACGGATTCGACCGGTTCGGCGCGCCGGAACGGCGCCGCGGAAAGCTCCGACATCACGCGGTCGGTGCTACACGCCGACAGCCCAGACCCGGGCCCCTCGCAGCACGGTGGTGCAAGCGGTGAAGCGGGGTTGCACGGCGACCACGGCCAGGGTGCGCAACCCCAACCCGCGGATCCGAGGCCGCTGCGGCGCTCGCGTCCCCGCCCGGCATCCGGTCAGTCATCGGACTCCTCGATGTCGAGCTTTGGAGGGGAGCCGGTTTCCAGGTTCGGACCCGACCATGTGAACGAACTCGATCGCGATCCCCTCGCTGCCGATGACGCAGCTGGTGCCGCACACTCGGAGGATTCGCCGCAGTCGGTGGACGTGGCGGAACCCACGCACGCAAGAATCTTCGATGAGCACGGCGACCCGATCATCCCGGCCGCGGCGCTGCCGGGGACGACGAGTATCGAGCGTCCGGCCTTCGGCGCAGACCGGCCCAACGCCCAAGTCGACCCCGCCGTGCGTATCGACGACATCAGCGGTGTGCCACCAAGCCGCGCAAACCCACAGGCGCACATCCATTTCCGGACCGACGACAACCTATTGTTCCGTGATGATTCGCGCAGGCCGGGTCGCATCTTCGAAAACGGGTTCAGGCCCCGCCGGCCGAACAATACCAATCTTTCGCAGATGATCAACGACGTTCCGAGCGCGTTCGTCTCGACCACCCGGGACCCGCTGCACAATCATCTCGGTCAATCCCGTTCCGGGGCAAGGGTATACCGCTATCTGGTCGACGCGCCCGGTGGGGTTGACATCAACGCCACCTTCGGCGGCGGCGAACACGGCGGTGAGCACGAGGCTGAAGTCGCTTTCCCCGGCGGAATCAGAACCGAGAACATCGTCGGAGCCCAAGAAGTGATTGGCGCGGCTAATCCGATCGACCGGGTCTTTGGCCGGCCGATTTCGCTGAGGCTCGGCGAATTCGTGCGCAATCCGAGGTTTGATCCCGCTGCGTCGAACGCCCATTTCCCTTCGCAGGATCCTTCTACCGCGCCGGAGCCCCATCCCGAGCCGCCGCAGCGGAGTTCAGTCCACGGCTTGGGAGAGTCGCCGGCGCCTGTTGACCCGAACGCTCCCAGACAACCGGACGATGCACCCGCGCATACGGATGCGTCTGCCGATGCTACAGCGGAACATGTTGGCCCGGTCCGGGATACGCTTCCGACGGGCATTGATCTTGATCATGAGTATGGGCCTTTGGTGGAGCCGAAGCGGGTTAAGCCCGAGGAGGCCGCCTCGGATGGCACGCCTCGCCTCAATCCGGTGTTTTACCAGCTCTCGGATTTACCGCCGAGAGTGTTGTTGTCGCATAGCGATGCGCGGTGGCATTACACGGTGGACGCTGTGGGCGGGATTCGGATCGGCAGCGAAGAACTGGGCACCTTGCTGTCAGACGAGGAGCTCACCGAGCATTACCGCACTTATCACGGCGGCCCGCCGGAGTCCGACGAGCAGTTACAGAATTTCCGTAATCTCCTCCATGGCCAAGGCCATCCGACAATCGCCGTGGAATTCGACGACACGGGTGCGGTTACGAATACGCGCCCACGGTCGCGGGTGAGCGGTGAAATCGGTTGGAACGCCGAGGCTCAGCAGTGGGAGGTCAACGACAAGTCCGGTCGCTACATGAGCGAGAAGGTCCGGGTTCCACTGCCGGACCAGGAAGACATGCAGCGTTGGGTTGATAATGTGGCCGCCCGGCTGTCAGCGCATCTTGGTGAGCCGGTGCGAGCCAAGTTGCTCAAGCACGCCGACGCCCCGGCTCAAGCTCAGCCGGTCGCCGGGCCAGACGGACCGGCGCCCGCTCTCCACGGGGAGCGCCCCGGTGATGTTCCGACGATCGAGCGCACCGCACCGCCAATCGATCCACCGTCAGAACACCCGCCTGTCGACACAGCCCCGACCCATGCACCCCACGATGACGTGCTCGCGCCGGCGCAACCGCCCGAACACGGACGACCGGATGACGATCCTGTTGCGCCGGGAGCGGACGCCGATGCGACAGATGCACCGTCGTCATTGCTTCCCCCGCGAAGCCAGATGTGGGGCTTGCCTTCTGACGATGCTGGTGCGGATGAAGCCAACGACGATACGGGTAGCCAAGTGGCCGAGGTTGCTCCGCAACACGCACCCCTCGCCGCGGGTGAAGAGACAACACAGCCGCACGGATCGAGTGGACGATCATCTGCATCCGGCGAGCATTCTGTCCGGGATACCAACTCGCACAATGGGTCCGATGGTTCTCGAGAGTCGTCCGAGACGGACTACGGAGCCGAGCCAGAGTCTCGCTTTGACTATGGCGTGGGCGATGACGCGTCGATTGACTCGTTCATCGAAACGACCTATGCGAACGACGGTGTGCGTACGTGGTTGCAGTCTATCGGCGGAAATGACTGGCCCGACGTGGCGCAAGACCGACCCGTCGTGCTGAGCGATGTGCTGCCGGAACAAGATCGGTGGCGGATGTATCTGGACAGCGGTGATCATGCCGCTGCGCTGGAACAGAACCCAGACAATCCGGGAAGCCTCTACGACACCGACGAATCACCTGGCTTCCAGGCGGATATGGAATTCGCTTACCTGTCCGTTCTCGACGACCGGGACGTCCTGCAACAGCGCATCGACTGGGGCGAATATCAGCGCATGCACACGCTGGTCACCGGGCATGCCCGCGACGCCGATACCGACCAGGACTTCCGGATCACCGGCACCGATCTCGGCAGGGGCATGGACCATTACGTCGGTACTCACCGGGTGGCCCCCGATCTGCTGAGCGAGCGGATCGGAAGCCAGCCACTGGTGAGGGAAGGCCGGCTGCGCGATGTCCCGCTGCTGCAGCGCATGGACGTGATCGTTACCTTGGCTCGAGACGACGACCATGACCTGCAACTGACGACTGCCTACCGGGCCGATCGGGTGCCCGCGATGGTGGACGCGGTATTCGACCAGTATCGCCAAGATCTCGCCGCCGCTCGTTCAGAGCAAGAGCGGCTGCGTGCGATCGGGCGAGTGGTGCGCACGCTGCACGTGATGCACCCGTTCAACGAGGGCAACGGTCGGCTCAATGTTTATCTGTTGTTGCCGCGATTGCTCCAGGCCAACGGATTTCGTCCCGTCATCACGCCGTCGATGGCGCACCTGTTCTCCGGTGGGTTCTCGTTGGATCACATCGCGGCGGCGTTGCGGTGGGGTCAGGACCGAGACCTGTCAAGCGGATTGGACGACATGGGCGAGTCGGCCCCGTGGCAGCTCGCCGGCGACGCCCGCGGCTGGTTTCCCGCGCTGCCGGACTCGGAGCCGAGTTCTGACTCATCGTCTGATTCCTCGTCGGGCGGAGGGTCCGTATCACGACCACGACCGCCGCGCAGTGTGCTCGGCGGCCTGCCCCCCGCGGATGAGCCTACCCACGACGACCCGGCGCGAACTGTGGAAACGACTGGCGTGCAACCGAACTCCGCGGACCAATCACGCGCCGAGCCGCCGCCGAGCGGTGGTCGTTCCGCGCAGGGGGCCGGACCCGCTCGCAGCGTGCTGGGTGGCTCGCCCTCCGAGGATGCCGCACCCACTGCCGCCAACGACGACCCTACGGTCGCCGAGGGGCACCGAGGAGTAGCACAGCACCCGCCCGTCGACGAATCAGCAACGCGGACAAACCAACCGGCCGATTCGGTTCCGGTCCCGCCCGACAGCGCGACACATCTCACCCGGGGGAGGCGAGCGGGAGAGCCGTCGCCGGCTACCTCCACCCCGGCGAAGCTCGATGAAGCCCCGCCACCGCAGGTACCGGACTACCAAGCGGGTTCCGTCGTCCCCGAAAAGCAGCCTCCCCCTGTCCATTTGCGAGTGGACACCGGCCAGGGCGAGCCGGAAGCGTCGCGGCCGGCGGAGCCGGTCGCCACGGCGCCCGATGTGCCCGGGGACGTCAACAAGCCGGCCGAGTCGGCAATCGGGCCGCCGAAATCCGACACTCCAAAGCCGGATGACGCGCCGCCGCCCCCCGCGGACCCTGATCCGGGAAAGCGGTTGCCTGCGCGGATCGGGGACAGCCTGGTCCTCGGTGGCACCGACGTGCTCGAGCGGTTCAGCTCGGACGATGAAGGGCTCAGACACATCGAGGGAGAGGTTCGTCGTCTGGGCGGTGACGGTGCGTGGACGGCGAACCGGGAGCAGATCGCCGCGATGTTCTCCGATGATGGACTTCGCCCCGAAGTGCCCGGCATTCTGCGCGGGGGCCGCGCGCCCCGTCTGGTGATCGAACTCGGGTTTGGCCGTACCTTGGCTATCGAACTTCGGTTGGACGGCGCTTCCGAACACTCCGAGTTGCACTTCAAAGAGGACGTCGAGAAGTACGAGTTCGAGCACACGTCCGATGCCACCAGTACCACGGGCTCCGTCGATGAGCGCCGCACCGTCGTCTACGGGGCGATTCAGGGAAACATCACACATCCCCAAGTCACTGAGACCGCCGCCCTGATCGGGTCCCGGGAGCACACCAGGGCATTGACCGAGCAGCGCGCGGACCGCCAGATCAGCGGCGGGCAGACGGCCGAACCGGGCACCCGGTTCCACGGCAAGATCCGGGCCGTCATCTCGCACACGCTCAGCCACACGCCCGGCGGAGTCCACGATCACGAGCTCGACTACCGGACCCAAGTGGTAGTGCCCACACGCGACGTCGATGACCATGGCGGAGACGACGAATCGGAGGCGCGCGACACGGTCGGTCCGTTGCCCGGGCCCTCGGCTCAGCACGCGGCGCCGGGGGAACCGCCGCGGGTTCGATCCACCCGAGCGCTCAGCGGCTCCGATGTCGTCACCAACCTGTGGTTGATGCCCGACGACGCTTCGCCAGCCGAGCACGAGCCCGCGCAGACCTCCCACGACGGCGGCACCGTGCCCGCGTCCTCAGGTCCACGGCCGCAGAACATCGCCGAGTTTCTCGCCAGCGAACCCATGCGGGACGCATTCAAGAAGGCTTACGGCAAGTTGGCTGACCGGGCGATCAAGGAGAGCCAAAACTGGCTCACCGTCGAACAGTTGCAGGCGGCCATCCACGGCGCCACCAACAAGCAGCCGCTGTTCCTCAACTTCGAGGGTATTCCCGGCGGATACCTGGCAATCCACGCGTTCCTGGAGCCGCTCGGCACTCCCTCGAAGGTAGGCGCTCCCGACGCAGGTACTGAGCACGCCGATTTGCCGCCGATGCTGCGACCCACCGGAAAGACCAAGGAGACCGAGTTCCACTTCGGTACGGAGACCGACACCTCCCGGGTGCGGCAGGACGCGGTGACGTGGTCGGCGCAGCTCCCGCTGCCGGGCCGGTTACGTGGGCAGGGCGGCAACGACCACGGCGAGGTTGAGGGTGGCGTGGATGGCACGGCGACCCGCGGCCAGACGCAGAACGAGACGCAAAGTCGCCAATTCCGTGTCCGCAACACTTTAAAGAACCCCGCTCCCGGGCAGGGCTGGCACGGGCAGGCCCGACTTCGGTTCGAGATGCACGCCCCCGGCGCGGTTTCACCCGCCGAGGGCGACGTGCCCTTCAAGGGCGGGGTCCACGAGACCCGCGCCCGTTTCGACGTGTTGATGGAGCAGTACGAGACCCAGCCGACCGAGGACTATTCGGGCAAGGAGGTGTGGGCGCCGCCGCAGCGTATCTGGGGCGACGGACCCCCGACCGAGCGAAATTCCGTTGCCAAGTCGCCGTGGTGGCGACCGGGTACAAAATTTCGCACCGTTGTCGGTACGCGGGACGGCGGGCAGCCGCGTCCAGCGTTTCGGCCGGAGCCCGCGCCGGTGCCGCGGGGCGCGGATAGCACCGCACCACTGCGTGGTCTGGGCAGCATGGACCGCGTCACCAACCTCGACCTGAGCGGCTTCCACGGCATGCTCGACTCGATGGGGCATCGCGCGTTCGGCAGCGACTGGAAGAGCGTTCGCCCGGGCGTCTCATCGCGGTATCACCTCAACCGGGTACGTGCCGCCGTGCCCGCCATGACGCAGCACAGTCCACTGATGGAGACGCATCTGTCGGGCCCCGGCTCGAAGACGAAATTCGCGCTGACCGCGGACATCGAGCGGCTCACGTTCCGCCGGGTGATCAAGACACTGTCGAGCCCGAGTGCCGAGTTGACGCAGGGTGCGGCGGTCACGACCGAGCGCAGCCGGCAACTGTCCGAGCAGGGCGCGTTCGGCGGCCGCTTCGGGCACATCGCCGGCAGCACCGCCCTGGGGGAGGTCATCGTCGGGGGGACGCGCAACCTCCGCGATGGGGAGCGCGTGCGCAACCAGGAACGTGTGGCCGTGGCAACGAAGTTCGATCAACCCATGGCGGTCTTCGAGGGTTGGCTGCGGCTCGACGGCACGATGACCGGCTCCAAGGCGACCGTGCACGAGTCCGGTCTGTTCCCGGTGGAGATCGCCATCCCGCTCACCGAACTCCAGGGCAGCATCGAGCCCTCCAGATGGAAGTCGTCTTTGCCGCCCACCTTCACCAGGGACGTGCCGACAGGTTTCGTCGATGAACCGCGTCCCAAGCCGCCCCGCCGGACCAGAAATCCGTTGGTGCACCCGGGCGAACGACGGACGTCGTCGTCCCGCCCGGAAGCCCGCACCCGAAACATCAGCTACGTCGTCGACGAGGAAGACCGGGACAATCCGGAGGCTTTTGCGCTGAGCGAGAGCCCGATATCAGATGTCACACACCATGAGTGGCCCGCCCACCGGGGGACGGTCGACAGCGGAATGTCCCGCACGGAGACGATGGACAGCGGTCCGTCCCGTACGGAGACGATGGACAGCAGGACGCCGCTGATCGCGAACCGCGACGCGACGCTCGACAGCGGTCCGTCCCGTACGGAGACGATGGCGAGCGGGCCGTCCCGTACGGAGACGATGGACAGCAGGACGCCGCTGATCGCGAACCGCGAGGCGACGCTCGACAACGCGCCCACCCGTCACAACACGGTCGACGATGCTGACCCCGGGCTCACCGACATCGCCGACGGCGCCGCGCCCGAACGCGCAGTCGAACCGGCGCGCGAACAGCTGGACTGGACACCCCCGCATGCCGGGGAGCAACCGCGCCCGCCGGACCACGCCTTCGAGGAGGCCTGGCATCCGTCCGACATGCTGGTCGGCGTCGACCCGGCCTCTGGGCTGGTGGAGGCCATCCGCCATGATCTCGGCCCGGCCCTTGGCGGCTCCCTGGACGACGCGATGACCAGCCTGTCCAACGAGTTCGGCCCGCACGTGTTGCTCACCCGCCTCACCCACGAATCTGGCCAGCAGTGGAGCCACGACATACCCGTTCCCGGTGGCAGGATCACGGTCAAGGTCCGGCCGGTACGCAGCGGGAACCGTGACGACTTCCACTACGTCGGCTCCTCCAAGAAGTTCGAGACCGACTTGTCCGTCGAGTCGCAGTCCTCGACGGGACGCATCCACGGCGACGCGGTGCGCAGGGTGGTAGGCGGCCGGCTCCAGGTCCCCGTACCGCACGGTTCCGTCAGTGCGCAGGTCACACACACCACCTCACCACGCGGCAACGAAGAAATCACGGGGCGGGCCGACCAGGGTGTCGGGCCGCTGAGCAATGTCGACTTCCCGAACTTGACCGGCGAGGTCGAGTATCGAATTCCGGTGCGGGTGCGCACCGTCGAAGAACACGACCTATTCCGCCAGCCGATCCGTTTCGACATCAGCTACGAGCAGCACGTCAGCGGCCGTCGGGGGACCGGCCTCCCACCGGAGCCGGAACCAGTCCGGCTCAGCGGCGTCTTCTCCTACCCGAAGCGCACCTCGACCTCCGGTGAGCCCGTCACCCAGCGCATCATGGTCGACCAGACGGTCGTCAAGATACGCCCGCACATCGTCCCCGACGGGCCCGCGCCCGACGGCGATCAGCGCACGCCCGGCGAGGACTTGGTGGCCACCCACGTCCTGGACTCGATGACCCCTCAGGGCGTCGTGGTGTTTGGCGCCAAGTGGCCCGCGGTCCGCGCCGAGCTCGCAGACCACGTCAAGACCATGGCGATCCAGCGGGGCCTCGGCGATTACAGCCGCGGCCACGAGGACACCATCCACCTGAAGTCGGTGCGCGGCGGCACGGTGGTGCTGACCGGCCGTGTCGCCTCTATGAACCGGGCCGACTCGAAATCCACCACCGAGTTCTACAGCGGCGGCCAACAGTCCCTGAGCGCAGGCGTTTCCAACCCTAAGACCAGCAACTGGCAGGGCTATATCCAAGCGCAGGTCGACGTGTTGCCCAGCGGCGACGCCGTGAACGTCTCGGCGTTGGGTCGCATCTCCGGCGCGACCGGCAGGGAGACGATCGACACCCGCACGAAGAACTCGGCCACCGGCACGCTGTTTCGCAAGAAGGTCGACACGTTAACCCACGTCGGCACGGCGATCATCAGGGCGGACATGCATTCGCCGGGTGGTTTGTTCGGCATCGGCGGCGTCCCCGCCCAGCGTTCCGGCACCGCCCACATCGACTTCGTCACGCACGAGTCCCCGACGGACAAACAAGAGCATCCGTTCTACGCTCCGCGCGACGGGATCATCCCCGGCAGTGATGGGCCGGCACCGCATGAGGATCCCGATCTGCCCCCGCGCGGGCTCAGCCGCGACACCATTGTCCGCGGGATCACCGATGGTGCGGACTTCCGGGCGCGCACGCTGGAAAGCCTGCACGCGCTGACGATCCCGAATGTCGATCATCACGTGCACACATACCTGAACGACACAGTTCTGGCCAGCAAGATTGGCGCCATGACCCGCGTCGAGCACGGAAGTGAGGGCATCGAACTCCTGCGGCAGGGATCCGTGCGCATCACCGGACGTGCCGAAGTGCGAAACCTGGACTTCACTGAGATCGAGCACAAAGGCGGCAACGCCTACGTGATAAACGACGTCAGCCAGAGCCGGCTGAACCAGCCGATGAAATCGCGGGAACGGGGCATCCGGGGGCTGCTGGGACCGCACGCACGCTTCGACGGCATCCAGGGCACTCTGCTGGCCGGTGGCGGCGCCAACGAGCGGAGAAGGTCCGGTGCCATTTCCAGCCAAGCCGCCCGCCTGTCGGCCAACGCCAAGTTCGCTCGCTCGTACGCCGTGTTCGACGGGACCACCCGCATCATCCTGACCGCGCACCACGCGGGCGTCGACCATGAGTTGCCTCCGGTGGACGTCCATGGCCCGATCCTGATTCCGGAAACCGAGACCCGCCCGGTCGACCCTCCACCTCCGCCCCCTCCGGTCGAGCCGCCTCCGCCACCGCCGGCCGAGCGGACCCCTCCTGCGGAGCCGGGACCTGCTGCGGAGCCGAACGCTCCTGTGGAGCCGGGACCTTCGGTCGAGCCGCCGACGCCGTCCCCACTCGACGAGGCGATATCCCAGATTGCGTTCGGCGACCGCCCAGATCCGCATAAGAGGCCCGCGCGTCCGTCACCGGAAGAACCAGACCCAGCTGAGCGCGAGGAGGGCTCGGGTGGCCGTGCCGGGTCGGCGTCGCGCAGCATCTCCGGCAGCCTGCTGCCGCCGGACCACGCCACGGTGGATCGGACGGCGGAGACGGCCGTCCCTCGCGCGGGAGACCCGCACGACGACAGTGATCCGCCAGAGCCGGAGGACCCGGCTGAATCGGAAATCACCTCGCCAAATCCGTCCAAGCTGACCGCCTTCCAGATGATCGCGCCGGATCTGGCGCACCTTGTCACGCGTACGTTGCCGTCGGGCCACCTTGGCGGTCGTGAGTACCGACCTTTCACTGAGTTCCCCCGCACCCGGAATGGCGAGCTGTCCGAGGACGCGATACGGGACTATGCCGACCTGATGCGGGACCACGTCAACGAAGCCGTGACGGATCTCGTGGAGCGCGCCGGGGTGACCGTCGAGGGTGTCGACGATAAAGAGCTGGCCGCTCTGCTCCAGCGCAATCCGAATATTCGCACGCGGTACCCGGAACTATCGACTTACCTCGAGCGCACCGATCACGGCATGCAGGCCGATTCGAAGACCGACCTGAACATGCACGAGACGCACCAACATGAGGACGTACAGGTTCATTTCCATTCCTCGGACGGCGACCGCACGGCGAACTCGCGTCGGGAACTTGTCCTGCGGGGGCTAACCACTCTGCGGGCCGGCGGATACGCCTTACCGCGGACCCTCAACGTTGACCTCCCGCGTTATCAACGCACGCTGTTCGTGCATCGCGTCGCCGACAGCCGGGGAACTCCCGAAATCGAGATCTCCGCTGCCCCGGTGAGCGCCCTGATCGGCGCCAGGGACGGCGCCGCCTTCGCCGCACCAGATCGGATGGTGGTAACTCCTCTGACGGCCGTCCCCGGTGAACTCTCGGACTCCCGACCTGGGCACGCACACAGTGTCTTCGAGCAGATGCACGAAACGGGGTTCGGCGCTGTCTTGCACGAGATGATGCATTGGCTGCACTTCCAGCAGCGACCGACGCGATTTGTTGATCTGATGTGGACATCCCTGCGGCCTACCGAAGGCAGAGGTGTAGACGACGTCAGCTCCTACGCCCTCAAGAATCCCCACGAGTTCGTTGCGGAGTACGGACTGGGCCGGCTTCTGGGGCGTACGTATGACGACCCGGATCTCGCGAACCGGCTCGAACAGCTCTACGAGAATCTCGGCGGACCGCTGCCCGCCTCGAGAGAAGCATTCTCGGCACAGCCGCCGGAGCTTAACGAGGGGCAGCTCGCTCATCTTGTCGACGCCGTAAGGCGGACGCCCGGGTTCTCTGCCATTACCCGAGACGAGGTCCGGACTGCCGAGCGGGCCCTGCCGCCGTTCGATCGGTGGCGAGACCTCGCGACGCGTGCTGAGTTAATCGCGCCCGGCCTCGTGCCGCGCACCTGGGACGATTTCGCGGCTCGCGCGCCGGAAAGCGCCCACAGGATCCTTGGCCGGGTAATGCAGGTACTAAATCGCGAGGGGATCACCGGCGTCGAGGATCAACTCAAACGAACCTACTCATCGCTGACACCGCAGCAGCGCGGCGGTTCAGAGCGGCGCGTCGAGTTGGCCCTCTATCACAATTTCCGCGAGAGTCTTGGCGGGCACGAGCCTGCGACTGGGTCCGACGTGTTGCTGACGCCATCGCCCGAGGCGGAGGGCAGATCAGAGCAGCGGCCGCACGATCAACCGGATGACAGGTCGGTGGCCTCCCCGCCGCGCGTCGAGGGCCCAGCGCACTCTGCCGCCCCGTCACCGGCCGAGCCCACTCACCCTGCTCGCGACGTTTCCCCGGCGGCGCATCGCCCCCGCGGGGCCAAAGTAGCGACGCCCGATGACTTGGAGCGCGTTGTCGATCGGATCGCCGGTCCCGATCGGGTCGTGCCTGGTGACGATCCCCATACGGATCCCGCCGCCTGCACCGTTTTGCTGGCCGAAACAGTAGAGGCCTTATATCCGGACCGGTCGGCCGCCACGCCGGCGACCGGCCGGACATTGGACGACTCAGTGCTCAGGGGCCGACCGGTCGATCGGCTCCTCGGCGGTGCGGAGCCGATGCCCGTCAGCTCCTGGGAAGACGTGGCGGCCCAGCTGCACGACGTGGCCGGCGAGACGGGGCGGAGCACCGCGTTGGTCCTCGTCCGCCACGCCAACGGGGTGGGCCATGCGCTGGGTGCCCACCGTTTCGCTGACGGGCGCATCGCGTATTTCGATTTGCACGCGTCGCCGGGTCATCGGGTGTTCGTGGATCGGCCGCCGAGGGTGAGCCTGGCGCGCGCGTCGATGATCGTTCTCGACGATGCCGGCAACGAGGTGCAGCCGCAGGTGGCAGGACACGCGTCAATCGTCGATGCGCTGATCGACCCGGCAGGTGATCCCCGGTACGGGCGGGGCGGGGTCGAAGCCGAGTTTCACGGAGGCTATCTCGACTACCCCGAGCACCTGGTCGACCCGGACTCGGTCACACCGGTCGCTGACCTGGAAGAACACGTGCCATGGCTCGCAAAAAACGACCGCTACGGGCTCAAAGTCGTGCTTGACGTCGGTACTTTCGACCTGACGCCTAACGACGGTGTCGCGATGGGCGGAACCGCGCACGATCGGGTCGATATCGACACCCAACCGATTCTGGAATTCGTTACCGAACGTCCGCTGGCGGAGCTACGCAAGGACCCCCCGACCAACACCACCGCGGCGCTGACGGTGGCTCAGCGAGCGTTGACTCGGCTCGACGGTCTGGCTCGATCGACAGGCCCGGCCCAGTACGGTGCGTACAGCCTCGCTGAGATTCTCCCCGAGTCAGAGGGATGGACGCCGCATCCGAATGCCGCCGAGATCACCTTCGTCCCGGTTTGGGTTGGCGACTCGGCGACGACGGCGACGCACCACACCAAAGGGGTGCCACTGGGTGCAGTCGCTCAGTTCATGCGCGGCATCGGTGAGCGAATCTGGGATCCGCAGGCGCGCGACCTCCACCGCGACGGCGCCGCCTTTGCCGCGTCGGTGGTGGAAAACTTCCGCAACGCAAGTGGTCAAGTGTTCGATGACGGAGGAGCGCACTCCGCAGAGCCACGACCACCTGGTCCCGCCGAATTGCGTGACCTCGAGGGGGCGATGTGGCTGACTTATACCCACGTCGCCGGGCTGGCGGTGGCCACCACGGCTGAATACAAGGGCAAAGCTTTCAGCGCGGTGGCGATGAGGCAGAGTCTGCGAACTTTGCGCGGCGAGTTGTCGCCGCGGGCGCAAGATTTCCTTCATGACAATGCCGATCTGATCCGGTTGACCTTCGAAAGCCACTTTTTGACGCGGGTACGCGACTTCAGCGCGCGCTACGTGAACGCCCGCAACCTCGCCCACGACAGGCACGCCGATTCCCCGCGCTATCACACCGCGCCACCAAGGCTGGGGGAAGACGAACAGGTCCGGCCGTTGCAGGCGGTCCGCTACGCGCGCCTGCCGGAAACACACGGTCGACACACCCTGACGGTCGGCGACTACCTCGACACCATGCTTCTGCATGACCCTGAGGTCATCGTCAATCAAAACGAGGCGTTCGGCGTACGCACGCACTTCGACGATCTGGACCGCGCACGGGTCGGTGAACGCGGCCTGCTGTTGCTGGAATTGCGCAACGACGGCCAACGCCTCATCACACCCGATCAACTCTCTGTTCAGTACCACGAGCTGACCACGATCGTGCGGGACGCGGTACAAACGGCGGAGCCGGGCACCATCGCCACGCTGAGTCGGCGATTTGCCCGCATGATCTCTGGACCGCGGGACGCCCCCCACGGCGATGCCGAGCCGCAGTCGCAGGGCAGGCCCGCAGCTGAGCCGCCGAGCGAGGACACGGTGGACGCGAGGTTGGGCGCCGCGGCGGACCCTGGGGCGGCGACCCTTTCGAGGCCGGCGGCGGGTTCGGCCCGGGCTCAACTTTCGAGGCTGGGGATCACCGACCGCCCGCCGCAGAGCCGCGCCGAGACCGGGCGCTCACGAGGCCGTCTGCCCGGCGGGAGCCGGCGGCCCGATGACGCGGGAATGTCTAACCCGATGGACATGGAATCCGCGCTGGCGGAACTGGAGTCACTACCGCCCGGACAAGACCCCAGCAGCGCAGCGGTCCAGTGGATCGCGGCGGTGCAACGCGGTGATGTCGTGCCGAGTGCCGAGCAGGCCGAGCGTCTCATGCGCCAGGGTGTCTTTGTGCCGTCGCGCGTGCCGCACGCGCCCGGACACTCCAACGCCGAAGCCGGGCCATCGCGTCAGCGGGGGGACGCGGCCGGTGGGCCACTGGATCTACCAGTGGAGCAGGGTATCGACGCATTGGATCGGGACGGCCGGATCTCCAGTGCCCCCGACCTGCCCCCGCCCTATGACGGTCAGGACCCAGACGCGCGCCCGCAAGCCGACTTCGACTGGGACGATCCGGCGAACATGGGCCCGGGCGACGACAACGAGCCGCCCCCGCAATATCGCGAAATCGTGCCCACTCCCTATCAGCGTGAACCGGACGCCTTCACAACAATGGTCAACAGGGTCAGAGACCGGCTGGTCCAGGCGGGTCTCGAGCTGCCCGACGATGTCGCGAACCACGTCGTCAGCGCGTACCGGGAGCTACCCGCAGGGTTGCGCGACCGGTACACGCGGGGCGTTAGTAGGAGCGCAATCGAGGAAGAGTTGTACTACCGGGTGCGTGACAGGCTGCAGCCGCGGCCAACGGCGAGGCCAGGGCTGCTATCGCGGCTCAGGCGTCAACCCGCACCCCCGCCGGCCGCCGGGACGCCTGAGCACGCGCCATCAGTGGGCGGCGCGACAGGCGACGACTCACCCCAGCCGCGGCGGCCTGCGCAGACCGAGGATCGGCCTACCGCCGTGGTGGGTACAGACGGTGCGGACGACGACGCAGAAGGATCGCGCCGGGCCGGCACCTTGAGGCGGTTCGGACGCGCCGTCAGCCGGCCGTGGGACCTGGCGCGGAGCCGGTTTGGTGCGGCGCCGGTCGAACCGGTTGGGCCGTTGCTGCCGAGCAGGCACACCCCGGAGTCGCTCGCGCAGCGGTATCCATGGCTGGCCGAGGTGAACCCGCAGCGAGATTCGCAATTGGCGACGACCAATTGTGTGATGAGCGCGATCGGGTTCGTCATCTCGGAGCGTGAGGGCGCTTCGTTCGAAGTGCCGCAGACCGATCGGCTGCCCGGCTCGGATTTGGTCAACTTCCACCGCCAGTCGCTGGGACTTGACGACAACGAGCATCAGGCCTCGTTGATCCCGGATTTCGACTCGGCCGCTCACGCACTGGCCGAAGCCGGAACCGGTGCCATGGCGCTGATCGCCGTCGGCGGTGAGGACGCTGAAATTAACCACGTCTATGTTGCGGTCGTCGACGATCTTGGAGTGAGCTTCCTTGATCCCCAGCGCGGCACGCTGGCTGTCGACCCCGCCGGGGCAAGCGCTTTGGCGATGTTGCCTTTGACGCCAGGTGTGGGACTACCACACGGCGGACGCTTGCTAACCGACGGGGAAATCTCGGGGCACACCAACAAGACGGACACTCCCGCTACCGGCAGGGCCATGCCGCCGGAAAGTTCTTCCAGCGGCGACGATGCTATGTCCGCCCGAAGCGCGAGTGAAACTATCGATGAGCTCCGCGACGGCGACCGGAACGTGCCGGAGCTGAATATCGACGGATCGGGAATGGCCTCTCATACGAGATTGCCGAGCGCCCAGCTCGATCCGACGGTGGATCAACACCACATCACCGGTCTGGCTGACGGGCTTAGCGTGCAATTTCGCACCGATAGTGGCCGTCTCTTCCGTGACGACACCCGTGACCCGAGGGAGATCTTCGAAACAGGCTTTGAACCTCTCGATCCGACCAACACGAACCTTACGAGTTTCGGCCTCGGGCGCCCCGCCGCTTTTGTCTCGACGACTCGTGAGCCGGAGTTAAACCACCTCGGACCGCCAACCGAGGCTCGCCCCAGTGTCTTTCGTTACCACATCTATGCGCCGGGTGGTATCGACATAAACGCGACGCTCCCTCATCACCAGGACGTGCATGAGCGTGAGATTGTGTTCCCCGGTGGCATCCGGCGGGAAAACATTTTGGGAGCCGAATCGGTGCTTGCCGGGGGAACTGAGCCTCTTCGGGTTGGGCAATTCGTGCGCAACCCCAACTTCGATCCCAGTGCGCCAAACCGGCACTTACCCACCGATTCTGAAGAAGAGGCAGAGCCGCCGGATCTCAGCGACGACGACCTCACTCCCACGAATACACCTAGAGCTCGGCCGCTGCCGCTGCCGCTGCCGCTCGCGCCCGAGTCGCCAGACCCGGCCTTGCCGGTGACCAACCAAGTGGCTGATTTGGTGCATTCCGTGGCGGTGTCAGATAGGTCTCGGTCGCTTGGTCAGTCGCGCGGTGTGTCCGAGCAAGACTTGAGATCCGCCGAGGCTGAAGGCCTGCCGATGGGCGTGACGACGCCGTTTGATGACTGGCGTCGGTTTGAGATGGCCGATCCGGACCGTGCCCGGGCAGTGTTGGATGCTACGACGGCCAAGCTGGGTGAGGACCCTACCGACGAGGACGTGGAGTGGGTTCAGCGGGCCTATCAGGGGCTTTCGGATACCGAGGGCCGGCTGGATACGCAAGCCCTAGCGCAGGTGTTGTTCAACCGGATGAAGACTGGCCAATCGTATCCGGCAGGTAAAGGTGGTGCGCGGGGCGGCCGTGCAGATCCTCAGCTGGAAGCGATTTTGCAGAACCTGGAGCAACAGGCTGCGGCTCACGATGGGCTTTCGGCGGGCGAGGCTGCGGCACTGGTCGTGCAGCTCGAGGACTTCCGATCAATGAGCGAGCGTCAATTCCACCGGTTGAGTGCTCTGGGCGCGGTGGTGCCAGACCGGTTGCGGCCGGCCTCCCACGGCGCCAGCGTGGGGGGCCGGCCCTCTCGGCTGGGCGGCGTTAATGCCTCGAACTCCACCGGCTTGCCCATCGCCCGAGTTGTGGATTCGGGTGTGGTCCGCTCCGCGACGTTGTATGCGGGGAGCACCCGTGACGCGCCGAATGAGGACGTGCCTGCTGTGGAGCGCCGTGACAAGGGCAAGCAGCGGGCCGGACTGCCGCCGAAGGCCGACGCTGCGCATCGGCTGCCGACCACCGAGCCCCCGCGCCGCGGCGCCTCGCCCGACAAGCAGGCGGACGATGCCGTGCCGCAGGGCAAAGAGAAAGGGAAGGCATCGCCGGGCACGGGGGGTTTGTCGCGGGGTGCCTCGGGGGAATTCCGGGAACCCGGTGGGAGTCATGAGGGTGTCAGTACGCCGTTTGATGATTGGCGTGGGTTTGAGGTCACTGATCCGCAGCGCGCCCGGGAGGTTTTGGCTGACGCGGCGGCGAGGCTGGATCCTGCCGGGGCCGGCGATGGCAGAGAGTGGGTGCAGCGAGCCTACCGGGAGCTTCCGGATTATCAGCGTCGTCTTAATTCTCGGGCCCTCGCTGAGGTTCTTTTCCACCGAGTCAAAACCGGTCAGTCGTATCCGGGGGGTAAGGGCGGGGCGCGCGACGGCCACAATGCCCATTTGGAAGGGGCCTTGCGGTTCGTGGAGGAGCAGGCTAGGGGGCAGAACGCGCTTTCCGCCGACCACGCTGCCGCGCTCGCAATGACTTTCGAGGACGTCGACTCGATCAGTGAGGGCCAATTCCGGCGCGTGACGGCGTTGGGTTTCCCGGTGCCAGAGCGCGTCAGGGTGGCGGCCACGCGCGGCCACGCTGAGGCAGGGCCGTCCCAGCTTCCTGGCTCGCCGGGGCTGCCTATTGCGCGAAGTGTGGATCCGCACGAGGAGACTGAATCCGAGCTGTCGGACTTGCCGGACAGCGACCAGGACAGTGACGGAGTGGAGGACGACTCGCCCGAGCCGCCGCCGGGGGACAAGGGCAAGCAGCGTGCCTGGGGCCCGTCGAAGCGGCCAAGAGTAATTTCGTCGGAGGGGGAGTCTTCGGACGGGGAGCAAGCTGGGAAGGGTAAGCAGCCGGCTGGGCAGCCGTCGAAGCGGCAGAAAGTGGTTGTGCCGGATAGCGATTACTCGGACGGCGAGGGTGATCCTGAGACGACGGACTCCGACGCGCCGCCGCGCACGCAACCCGACGCGGGTAAGGGTAAGCAGCCGGCGGGACGTCCGCGGGTCCCCGGACCCGCTCGGCGTTTTTCGGGGGCGGCCGGACCATCGCGTCACTCGGCCGACGTCGACCCCAACGTGTTGTCACGACAGCCCTCTCCGGACACCACCGAACTCTCGGAGTTGTCTTCGCTATCAGCCATGTCCGGCGTCGAGGAAGAGCGCGGGCATGCCGAACAGCAAGCGGGCTCGGCGAAACGGATTCGCGACGACCATGCCGAAACGCCTAGGCGGCGCGGTCGACCGCCAAAGCGGCCGAAAACGGAGTCCGGAGCGGGCGGCTCATTGACACCGAGTCATGGTGAGCGCTTTGACAGAGTCAGTCGTGCGGCACATGTACGCCGATTGCTTGCCGCCTTGACAGCAGAACTGAAGAAGCCGGAAAAAGAACGCCAGACAGCGGCCGACATCGCAAGGGAATACCTCAGCGGCAATCCGTCGCGCGGGACCCTCGAATCCACATCAGCGTGGATGAGGGCAACGGGTTGGAAAGACGGGTCCAAGAACCGGCTTCGCTCGCTGAGTCGGATGGAAGACTACAGCGAACATCGCGAAGCTATCCAGGGCATGCTCCGCAGCCTGGGTCTACACGGAGCGACACTTCCCGAACCCGAGAAGCCGAGTATGACCGCCGAGAATTTGGTTAAGGCGCTGCAGTTCCTGATCGAGAAGAAGAAATCCAAAACCAAACGCGGAGAGGGCGTTAGGGACGAGATGGCGGCGAAGGCCGGTGTCAAACGGACCGATCTGCAGAACTGGGTGAACGCCAGCGGTGCGCTCAGAAGGCCTCCGCGGGAACTAGCCAAGCTGCATGGTTACGCCGAACACCGCAACGAATTGCGCGAAGCCTTCACCGACCTCGGTGATCGCAGCACGGCGAACAACTTGCCCGATCCGGGTGCCCCAACGGGTCGTGTCGCAATGACGGCTGATCACTTGGCCGATGCGCTGGCCGAGGCAGTAGCAAGCCCGCGCGAAACGCTGCAAGCCATCGCGGATCGGGCTGGGATCAGCGCGGGCGTTCTGCGGTTGTTCATCGCTTCTGGTAGCTGGGAGCTTCGCGCGGATGTGCCGCAGTTGGTCAGACTCGAGAATTACGCCCAGCGGTGGGAATCGATTGTCGCTTCCCTGCATGCGCTGGGGCAACACGAACAGGCCGACGCCCTGCCGCCCAGGGCGGTCACCGCAGCGGAATTCGTTCGAACATTCGACAGTGCGGTGCGCGACGGTGGTGTGCGGGTCGCCGACGCCATCCGGCGGATGCGGGAGAACCCGGACTTGTCGGCACGCGATGCCGCAGTGGCTGCAGGCGTGCCGTGGGAGGCGTTTTCGATCGCGGTGGACGCCGGTGGCGCGATTCGCAGTCAGACTCGGGTTGAGTCTCAATTGCAGGACGTCCAACCCCATGTGCAAAGGGGCCTCCTGGAAACGTTGTCGCGGCTCGACCGCCTGGCGCGGGGCGAGCTGATCGACGGCTCGCCCGCGGCACGCATGACCAGAGTGACGGTTCCCGGAGCCGCATACGCGCCGTCTCGCCTGTTCCTCGTCGAGAGAAACGCTGCTGAAGGGGAACGCGGCCCGAGGGGGGCCAACCAGGTGACGCGGCTCTATGCGCAGAACCCGAACCTGGTGCGCGGTCCGCGGTCCTACGCCGACGACCGGCCGAGGCAGCTACTGCGCTGGGTGTCGACCGTGCTTGGGGAGAGATTCCCGGATGGGACCGAGGTGCAATCGTACTACCACGCGCCGAACAGGACGATCTACGTGTCATCGAACAACGTGGTCGTCAATGACCGAATTCGACAGCTGCTCAACGGGTCCGGGCTGCGAGATCTGGTGGAAAGCCGCCGGACCGGTGGTCAGTCGAGCAGGGAGACCCGCCACTGGAGAAAGCTCAGACGCACGCTGTCGGGCTCTTCCCGGCGCGACGAGGATGCGACCGTCGACGAAATCCTCAGGGCCATCGAACAGAAACGTTTCCGAGTCCCCAACAAGAGAGTCTTCGACCATGGCAGTCCCGTCGATGTGCATGCCGAACGCCGGATCCATGAGGCGCTGCAAGAGGACGGCCACGACATAGACCTCGACCTGCTCGCGGGGACCATGCGAGCCTGCGGCTTCTGCGCCGGCGCCTTGGAATTCGACGACGAGCGGTCGCGCGGACCATTCTGGCAGACAAATGCGTCGAGCTACCGCCTCGACGGCGATCGGATCATCAACGACAACGTCAACGGATCCATCGGCAGCTATGTCACGCGGACGCGGGACGGCAAGATCACCACCGAATACAACACTGACAGTGACTCAGAACCCGACGAGGACAAGAAGAAGCCCGGCCCTAAAAAACCCAACAAGCGCAAGTAGTCAGCGCACTTCGTGGGGCCACGCTCTGCGCGAAAACTTCTCCGACACCGCACCGGCGAGTTCCAGGTAGGCGTGCGCGGTCGCGGGTTTGAGTGCGGCGAAATCGAAGTCGGCGCCCTCGGCCAGGTGCGGTTCGAACGGGATGACGTGTATCGACTTGCACCGCGCCTCAAAGTGTTCGACGACCCTGTCCAGCTTCAGGGCTGCTGAGCCGGGTTTGGACGCGCTGAACACGACATGTGCGTCGCGTACCAGCGCCCCATGCCCATGCTGGGTCAGCCAGTCCAGTGTCGCCGAGGCGCTGCGGGCCGCGTCGATGGCGGGCGAACTCACCAGCACTATGGCATTGGCCAGATCCAGCACACCGGCCATCGCGGAATGCATGATGCCGGTGCCGCAGTCGGTGAGGATGATGTTGTAGTAATGGCGCAAGATGTCCATGGTTTGCCGATAGTCGTTCTCGCCGAACACCTCTGCGACCGCGGGGTCCTGCTCGCTCGCCAGCACCTCCAGCCGGCTCGGCGCCATGCGAGTGTGGTTGCGTACGTCCGCGTACCGTTTGATGTCGGGGTCGCGTAGCAGATCACGCACGGTCGAGGTCGTCGACGTATCCAAGACCCGTTCGGCCAGTGTGCCGCGGTCAGGATTGGCGTCGACGGCGATGACACGGTCGGTGCGCACCGATGCCAGCGCAGAGCCCAGACCCAGTGTGGTGGTGGTCTTTCCGACGCCACCCTTGATAGACAGCACTGCGATGCGGAAATCACCGCTGATCGGTTGCCGGATCTGTTCGAACAGTTGCTTGCGTTCGCGTTCCTTGCGTGAGATACGCGGATTGACCCGTCGGCCGGTGAGTGTGTACACCGCACGCCGCCAACCCGACTCCGGTGCATGCGGATCGCGGCTCAAGACCTCGGCTTCGTCAAGTGATGGCGCCATCCGGTATGCCTGGGAGGCAGCGTATTCGTCGCGGCGGGAACGGGTCCCAGCCGGCGTCCGCGGTGACGGGGGACTGTCGCGCCCCGGAGCCTCAGCATGCTGCTGGTCTGGTGGCGACATCCACGGCGGAAGACCCTGCCATCCGGGCGGTGGGGGCGGCGGCAGCGCAGGGGGCCATCCCGGAGGGCCTCCCCGCCAACCGGACTCGGGCAATGGCAAGCCGGGGGGCCACGGCGGCGGCGCCAATGTCTCGGCGAATGGCGGCACCGGGCTCGCGGGCCGCTCCTCGGGTTCCGTCGCCGGCGAGTCGGTCTCCGGTGAGTCATCCACGGCCGCATCGAAATCCGCATCGGTCGGCGCCGGTGACGTCTGCCATGGCGGCAACGCCATCCGCCGCGCGTGGCGCGGCCGTCCCGGTTCATCGCGCGTGACGCCGTTGTCGGATGCCGTCGTCGGTTGCTGGGCAAACGATTCGTCGGAATCCATATCGCCGACGTCCGGTATCGGCTCGTTGAAATGCGGGGTCGGATGTCCGATGGTTTCGGGCTCATCCGCGGCGACGGGTGGTTTGTCGTCCGCCGGCGCTGGGACGTCGTGGACCGGCTCGGGCTCTGGTTCCTGCCGTTGTTGCGAACGCTGCGCGGCCATTCGGGCCAGCAGTTGTGCTGCCCTGCCCTCGATTTCGTCGAACTCGGTCGGCCCTTCGGCCTCCGGCTCGACCGGTTCATCTTGGTACGGATCCATCGTCAGTGTCACACCTCGGCTTCCACGGCGACGCCGGCCACGTGCGGCGTCGCCTTCACTTGCGTCTCCGGGCTGTGCCGTTGCTGATGACAATGGTGACGGCGGCCAGCGCCACACATGCCCCTAGGACGACGAGCACGATGTCCCGCGCTCGATGGCTCCCCGGATCGCGTTGTCGCGGAAAGCTAATCGCATGGCCGGCGAAGGGAGCCGGCTCTTTTGCAGCAGACGGCAGGTCGTACGTCAATGCCGCGACGGGGTCTACGACCCCGTAGCCGGTGGCCGCGTTGGGTCCGGCACCCGTTGTCCGCGCGGTGCGCTCGATGCGTTGGACCACCTCTGCGGCCGACATGGCGGGGAACCGGGACCGGACCAGGGCAACGATGCCCGAAACGAAGGGAGCGGCGAAGCTGGTTCCGTTGATCGGCACCAAACCGTGTTGGGGGTCCTGCCACGCGTTCATCAATCCGGGACCGTTGGGGCTCAACGACGTCAGCTGCTCGCCGGGAGCGGCAAGGCTCACCCATGGCCCATGCAGCGAGAAATCGCTCGGCTTTCCATCCGGCGCCACCGCACCGACCGTGAGGACGTAGTCGCGAAACCACGCGGGGCTGGCGACGGTCCGTACCGCATGCCACGCGTCTGCAAGCGGAAGATTCGGGTCGCGCACCTCGTTCTGGGCGCTGCACAGTCCTTGCGCGCCGACGTTGCCCGCCGCGGCGACCACCACGACGTTTCGCTCGAACGCATACCGAACCGCCTGACCGACGTCGCCGTCGTCCAAACCGGCGCCCACCGGCGCGCAGGCCGCCTCGGAGAGGTTGATCACCGTCGCCCCCATGTCCACCGCGTGCGCTATGGCCAACGCCAATGTGTGGGTGTTTCCGTAGCCCGGGGACACCGCGTTCGGATCGTTCTGCGTTGACCCCGGTCCGTGCACCGCATACAGATCGCTGTTCTGCCGGATCGACAAGATGGCCGCGTCCGGTGCGACGCCGGCGAAGGCGTCGTCGGGGCTGGGAGCCGCCGCGATCAGGCCGGCGACCAGGGTGCCGTGGGCGTCACAGTCGACTAAGCCGTCCGACGTCGAGACGTAGTCGCCACCCGGTTCCAGCGCACGTAGCCGAGGATTGGGCGCCACGCCGGTATCGATCACCGCGACCTTCTGCCCGGCTCCCCGGGAGAAAGCCCACGCGGCCGAGAAATTGAGCATCGTGTCGGCGGCGGGACGCTGCTGGAACCGGCTGCCGGGGAACACGGTCCCGAGACCGCAGGCGGTTCGCTGTTCGGTCGGTTCCGGCGGTGCGACGGGTCCGATGGGCGGGCTTCCCGGGGGTACTGCCGGGGGCTCGACGGCCAGTGCCGACGCCGGCATCACCAACGTGCTCTCGACAGACAGCATCAGGGCCATCGCCGCCACCACGATCTTCACGTGCCGTACCAACGCGGGTAGGCTTCGAGCACCCACAACGCCAGCGGGATCAACGCCGCGGTCATCAGGTAAGCGGAATACGCCGCAGCGGTTGCCAGCCGCCCGCACAAGCGGGCGGTCCCGGCCGCGGCGAACGCGACGGTCGCAGCCAGCAGCAACCCAAAAGCCGTCAGCCGCAACGGCGGGCCGCCGCGCTGGGCCAAGACACAGGCCACCAGTGCAAGAGCGACAGCGGGTACGCCCAACGCGGCGCGTTCCACGGCGGTGACCGGCTCGCGTGCGTAGAGTCCCAATGCCGCCGCGCAACCGATCGCAAACACCAGACCGGACCATTTGGTCGGGTGCTGCGAGGCAAGGACGACCAGCGCTCCGAGGGCAGCACTCACCGCCAGGCCGGCACGAAACGCCGCGCGGGTCAGGTCATCGGACCGTACCCGGGCCCAAAGATCCTCCGCTGACGACTTTTTGAGAAGGTCGGCATGCTTACCGGAGCCGCGCGGCCTGCGGCTCGTGAACAACAGCGTGAACGCGGGCGCCGCGCGACAGCCCAGCGTGGCGACCAGTGCCAGCACGACACCCGTCAGGTCGGCCTTGATCCCGGTGGTGTGTGCGACCAGTGCAAGTCCGGCGAAGATGCAGACCACTGCGGCGGTCAGATAACCCCAGTGCCCCGTTCCGACGCCGCGGAACAGGGCCGCCGAAAAGGCCGCTACGGCTACACATCCGGCGGCCTGCGCGTACCCGCCCCAGGTGTGCAGCCCCGTCCAGGCGATCGCGGCCGCGACTGGAATCGCCGCCCATCCCAGTGCGGCCCCGATGTCGGACCGGCCGTGCGAGCGATGGGCTATTGCGGCGACGCCCGCCAACCCCAGGGCGGCGACCGCCGAAAGCCCCACCAGCGCAGCATGATTCGCCATAAAGGTGGGAGCCAGCAGGAAGTACACCCATACCGCCGCGGCACCGTACACGCCGGCGAACGTCATCCAGCGGGCGGCTACCCCGTCCCAGCCGGCGTAGCCGGCCTTGTTCAGGCGCGCGGCGGCGTCCACCACGTCGTCGTACAGCGTCGGCGGAGACAGCGCGGGCTGTGCGCGGATCCGCAGCAGTTCACCCTCGGCGACGCCGGCTTCGCGCAGCGTGACGTCCGGCGGCAGCGGAGTGGTTTCACCGCGCCGGCTCAGCACCCATACGTTGCGGTTGGCGTCTTTGAGCGGCTCGTCGACCGCGGAGGCCTCGGCGGCCTCACGCACCCGCGCGAGTTTGACCAAGTCCGGCGTTAACCCCGCGATCGGCACATCAAGTGGCACCGAGACGTCCACCTGAGTCTGGCTGCACAAGAACGACAATCGCACCAGTTGGGCCGCCGGGGAGATCACCCGGACGGTCTGGGATTCACGGGTGCCGCTCATAGGTCGGGCATCCGGGACAGCTGAATCACGTCACTCTTGATCGTGCGCGAGACCAGCATGCCGCGACCGGGCGGCATGGGCTGGGCCTTGAAGCCGAACAGAGCGCCTTCCTCCTTGGTGCCGCTCATTACCAGACCGTTGCACGACAAGTCCTTGAGCCGCCCGATGATGGGATCCATCATCGCGCGCGCGGCGCCGCCGATACGGCGGGCAACGATCACGCGCAAACCGATGTCCCTTGCCTGCGGCAGGTATTCGACGATCGGTCCCAACGGGTGATTGAGCGATCCACCCGGGATGAGGTCGTAGTCGTCGATCAGCACATACACATCCGGGCCGTGCCACCACGAGCGCTCTTTGAGCTGTTGCTGGGTAATGTCACTAGGCGGTAGCCGGTCCTTCATCGATGCCGCCAACGCCGTCATCAGCTCCCCGCAGGACTGCGCGGCCGTCGCGTAACCGCCGAGGTATTCGTTCTCGACCACTCCCAGCAAGGTGCGCCGGAAGTCGACCAGCACAATCTTGCACTCCTGTGGCGAAGTGTTCTCCATCAATCCCTCGGCAATGTTGCGTAACAAACCGGTCTTGCCGCATTCGCTGTCGCCGAACACAACGAGATGCGGTTGGGAATCGAAATCGATGATCACGGGCGCCAACTCGGTTTCGTTGATGCCGATGGCGACCTTGGCCTTCTCGCCCAGAATGCCCGCCCGGCGCGCGGCATCGACGACGGCAAGGCGGTCAACGCTGTGGGGAAGCATCCGCACCCGTGGCGCTTGCCTGTCACCGTATGCCTGGCGAACCTCCGCGCACGCCCCGGCAACACCGGCAGGCAGATCTTCGATGTTGGAGCTGGAGTCAAGGCGAGGCAACCCGATCAGGATGTGCAGCCGCTCCGGGCTCATGCCGCGGCCGGGCCGGCCCACCGGAACGAGTTCAGCCCATTTGCGCCCGATGTCGCTGTCGACCGGGTCACCCATCCGTAGTTCGACCCTGGTGCCCAGCATGTCCTTGACGGCCGGACGGATCTCCATCCAGCGGCTGGCCGTGATGGCCAGGTGGATGCCGTACGAGAGGCCCTGAATCGCGATAGCCTGCAACGCCGGCTCCAACATCTCGAAGTCGCTTTTGATAGTGGCCCAACCGTCGACCACCAATACCACGTCGCCGAACTTGTCCTGGTTCAACGGGTCCCGGGCGGCGGCGTCTTCCGGCAGCCCGGCCAACTGGGCTTTGCGCTGGCGGAAGTCGCGCATCGATTCGATGCCCAAATCCCTGAACCGCAACTCACGTTCGCGCAGCAGCCCGCTGACCTCGGCTACGGTGCGACGGATGCGGTCGGCGTCCATGCGGCCGGCGACGCTGCCGACGTGTGGCAGATTCGTGAGGCTGCCCAGGGTGCCGCCGCCGAAGTCCAGGCAGTAGAACTGCAGCTGCTCGGGAGTGTGGGTGGCGGCGGCGGCCATGATGAGGGTCCGGATCGTCGTCGACTTACCCGACTGCGGACCGCCGACCACCGCGACGTTGCCTTGGGCCCCCGAGAGGTCGATCACGAGGGCGTCGCGGCGCTGGTCGTAGGGACGGTCCACCACTCCGATCGGCAGCCACAGCCTTGCGTTGAGGTTGCCGGCATCGCTCCACCTCGGGTTCGGCAGGAGGAGGTTCACCGCAGGACTGGCCTCCAGTGGCGGGAGCCAAACTTCGTGCGCGGGTCGTCCGTGTCCGCGCAGCCTGCCGACCACCACATCGAGCAGGGTGGTCTTCGTGGGCCCCGATGACGTCGCCGCATCGACATCGCCGGTGGTCTCCTCGACCGGTGCGGCCGGCGCGGGATCCTTCTCGACCGGCGTGGCGGTGAACAGCTTCGGTGCCAGGGCGCCCAGCAGTGACGTCCTGCCGGTCCGCGACGATATCCGGGGGCTGACGTACTCACCGGAAACGTAGGAGGAATTGAAGCGAATCGGCTCGTCGGCATCGCATTTCAGAAAGGCAGAGCCCGGCACGCTGGGCAGGTGATAGGCATCGGGCACACCGAGCACACTGCGTGACTCGCCGGCCGAGAAAGTTTTGAGGCCGATTCGGTAGGACAGGTGCGAGTCCAGCCCCCGCAGCTTGCCCTCCTCGAGGCGCTGGGAAGCCAGCAGCAAATGAATGTGCAGGGACCGGCCGAGTCGACCGATCATCACGAACAGCTCCGCGAAATCGGGCTTCTGCGAGAGCAACTCGGAGAACTCGTCCACCACGATGAACAACGCCGGCAATGGGTCAAGCTCCGCGCCGTTGGCCCTCGCCCGTTGGTATTCGGTGACGTTGGGGAAGTTTCCTGCCGAGCGCAACAACTCCTGACGACGGTTCATCTCGCCGGCGAGAGCGTCGCGCATCCGGTCGACCATCGTGAGCTCGTCTTCGAGGTTGGTGATGATCGCGGCGATGTGAGGGACGCCCTCGAGCCCCAGAAATGTTGCCCCGCCTTTGAAGTCGACCAGGACCAGATTCAACACCTCCGGTGAGTGCGACGTGATCATCGCCAGCACCAGCGTGCGCAGGAATTCGGATTTGCCCGAGCCGGTGGCACCGATGCACAGGCCGTGCGGGCCCATGCCGCCCTCTGCGGACTCCTTGATGTCCAACTCGAGCGGCTGCCCGGCCGGGGTGTAACCGACGGGCACCCGGAGGCGGTTGCGGGGGGTGGGCTGACGCCACACTTCTTCGGGGATGATTGCGGCGGCGTCGGCTATGTTCAGCAACGCCATCAGGCCCGGATCGGTTGCTCGGCTGTCTGATTCCAAGTTGACGATGTGAGCGGCGCCGCCGAGCTGGTAGCGGCTGAACGCGCGCGCGGTGGCCTCGGCTTCGGCCAGCGTGATCCTGTCCGGGGTGGCGAATCGTTCGGTTCCCGCGGCCGTGCGGGCACCGACGTCGTCACCCTCGACCACCAATTGCAGGCCGCGCCGCGACGCCGGCCCCTCGCGAGGGCCGTTGAGGTCGAGCACGGTGAGGCTATCCAGGCCGGCGTCTGTGACCAGCCTCTCGTCGCCGGTGACATATCCGTCGTCTATGACGACAACCAACTGGCGAATACCCTGACTGGGCGGGGCATTTCTGGTGAAGCGGCCGCGTTCGGCCAGATCCGACGCCAGCGAGTTCTCCAGCAGTTCCAGCGACGGGAACAGCATCCGCATGCTGCCGCACCCGTCGCGCGCCGACGCGTCTTGTGCCTGCGGCAACCACTTCGCCCAGCTCCAGTTGGCGTCGTCCGGATTGGCCGTCACTACGGCGACCTGCAGATGATCCGGGCCGTGGAAGGCGCACAACTCCAAAATCATCGAGCGCACCAACTGCCGGCCAAGCTGGCGGTCGCCTTGCACGCTGATGATGGGGAAAGCGCGCAGCGACACCGCTGTGGGCAGGCAGTGCACCACCGAATGCGCACTGACAAAGCGCCGTAAAGCGTTGGTGGACACCGGCTCTAAGTCTTCCGGTGGCCCCGTCTCGGGTGCCATCAGGCGCGTGGCCAGACGGTGCGTGCCGACACCGACACGAACGTGGCAGAAGTCGTGGTCGGTGGGCCGACGTTCCCACATGCGCCGCGTGCCCGCAACGTCGATGAGAGTACGGGGATCGGGGTGACTCCACTCCAGTGCGGCGCGCTGCGCGTCGCCGGTTTCCTCGGCGTCCTCCCGGAGGCCGGCCAGGTAGGTGAAGAAATCCTTACGCTCTTCGTCGAGTTCGGCCGCGGCTTTGCCCGGCTTGCCCGCGCCGCCACCGCCCATGAACATGCCGGCCATCGACATGACCATCATCATGGGAAAAATCAAGAACGTCGGGTTCCGGGTGATGTCGCGACCACCCACCGTGATCATCAACGCGATCATGCCCACGCTGGCGACGACCATCATGAGCGGCATCAGCTTGGTCAATAGGTTGCCCGCAATGATGCGCGGCACTTCCGGTGGCGACTGGAGGGCGACCTCACCGCCGGGCATTCGCGGCGGCGCAACGCGCAGGCGCCGGACGTAACCTTCTTTAGCCAAGTCGCCTCCCGTGCCGATCCTCGCCCGGCGTCACGAGCCCCAGGTAATGTCTACAGTATGCGTAGCCCCGTGGGTGGTGCGCGATGGCGGTAGCGCTGTCGCTGACCGAACCGGATCTCGCGTGGGACGACGAGCAGGAGCTCAGCCGAATCACCGTGGTGGTCGGCGAATTACTCCTGGACGTGGGTGTGCCTACCACCGCCAGTGTCGCGGCGCTCGTCAGCGACGTCATCCGATTGGCCAACGACCAGCTTACCGCGCGGGGCGATTCGGACGTCGAATTCGATGAGGCCGAAGGACATTGGACGTTGTCACGCCTCACCGGCGAGACCATCGACCCGGCCAGGTCGTTGACCGACGCCGGTGTTTGCGATGGTGAAGTCCTGCTCGTCCGTCAAGCCGGGCCGCTAGGGCCACCGCCTCTGGTCGACGACATCGAGGGCGTGGCTGAATCCGTTGGCGGCGGGTGGTTTGCCGAGCACGGCCGAACAGCGGCTCACTTCGCGCTCGGCATGGCGCTGGCGTTCGCGACCGTGCTGCTGCTTCGGCTTCCAGCCGCCACGCCGTCGATCATCGGCATTCCGATTACCGCTCTCGCGGTTCTGGTAGTCGGAATCGGCTGTGCCCTGGTCTCTTTCCTCGCTGGTATGCGGTCCGGCGACCCGGAGGACACCACATGGTTGGCCAGCATGGGGCTGCTGCTGATTTTCGGTGGATCGTTATTGGTTGTGCCGGGCGCGCGCGGTACCGACGCGGTGCCCATGGCGTTGGCGTTGACGGCTCTGGTGGCGCTCTTTCACCTCATTACGTCCCGCCGGGGCCGGTCGCTCTACAGTGCTGTCGTCGCGATCGGGGTGTTCGGCACGCCGGCCGCCCTGGCGCAGTTACTTTTTCATCCCGAACCGCGAGCGATCGGGACCATCTTGACAACGGTGGCTGTCATCATGGTTTACCTCGCACCCAGGACGACGATCTTACTGTCCAGACTTCCCGTGCCGCGCGTTCCGACCGCAGGTGAGCCGCTCGACGACATCGAAACGCAGGGCGGGACCGCCGTCGATGGTGTCAATGCGATCGGGAAGCAGGTCATTCCGACCGAGGAAGGAATGACCGAACAGGTTCGGCGGGCCAGGGAACACCTGACCGGACTCGTCGCCGCTGCGGCCATCCTCGCCGTCATCGGCTGTTACCTTGCGCTTGACGTCAGCAACGAATTCTATTGGCAAGGGACGTTGTTCGGCGTCGTTGTGGCGACTGTACTTTGCTTGCGCGGAAGAAGCCACCACGACCTGCTCCAGTCCGCCGTATTGATCGGTGGCGGTTTGGTGATCGGCCTGGTCCTCATCGTCAAGACCGCTACCTTCGTCGACGGGTGGCGCGTCAATGCCGCCATAGCACTTGTTGCCTTGACCGTGCTGATGGTGTTGTGCGGATTGGTCGCACCTCAAGTGGACTTCTCGCCGGTATTGCGCCGCCGGGTCGAGATGCTGGAGTACGTCGCGATTGGGATGGTTTTTCCGCTGGCGTGCTCAATCATCCGGCTTTACACACTATTCCGCGGATTGCGAATATGACGACCGGCACGGGGTCAGCCCCGCGGCGGCGTGATCTTGGAACCGTCGGCGTCGGCGGCTATTCCGTCGTGGGCAATCAGTGCCGCCTGCGGGGAAAGCTCAGAGCCGGGCGGGAGTAGCGCCAGGACCTGCCACGGAGCGGACTTCGGTTTTTCTCCCGCGTTGCCCGCCGCCTTGACACCGACGGCGCCGAGGGCTGTCGCGGCAGCCTCGTCGGCGATGTGGAAGCGCACCCCCACGTCGTCGACGTAGAACAACTGACCCATGGCTTGGCCGTCGGGCTCTTCGCCGGCGGCCCGCACGTACTCGCCCGTGCCGGGCCTGAGGTAGACGGTGTCCAGGCCGGGACCCCCGCCGTCCGCGGTGGCCAGCCGCACCGGTTGCGCGTCGTCGGGAAGAGGCAGGCGGTTACCGACGAGCATGCGGGTGGTTGCCGCGGTCGTGGAGTTGTTGCGCTGCCACGACATACACACCACTCGGTCGGGATCGGCGTGGATGAATTGCGCCGGAGTCGGCGGGTATTTATCCACGTGCAATGTGTGAACGATGGGTGCCGTACCGACCAACGCGGGGGAAATCCCGATCGGGGCGGCCGCCGTGGGCGATTGCCGGTTGCCGTAGCGGATGATGTCCGCGGCGGTCGCGGAGATCGGCTGCAATCCCTCGTGCAGCGCTACGTAGAGCTGGTCTCCCCGCGAATCGACGGCTTTCAGGATGGCGCCCACCCGATATGTGTCGGGCAGATAGCCGGTCGGTTCTCCCGCTCCCTGGATATCGATCGGCTCGATAGGATCGACCAACGGAAAAGAGTTAAGCAACCCCGGCGAGACCTCGCGAACTTCACTGTCGTTCAGGTGCAGTGCGTTGTATAGGGTTGGATCACTTGGGTTTATGGCGGCGCGAACGCCGTTGTAGACAAGGTAGGTGGAGCTACCGGCCCGGGTGAGGATCATCTGCTCGGGTGACGCCGCACGGATCCCGTCACCAAGCACCGGGTTGTTGGCCAGCACCGTGGTCTCGACAATGGATGCGCGGGCCTGCTCCGTGACGGAGGGTAGTTGCGTGGAATCACACACCGCCCACGACGACACGGCTGCGTCTTCGGGGCCATGGATAGCGCCGGGGGCGCCGACGATGCCGACCGCCGGGCCTAACGGAACAGTGTTCAGGAACTTGTCGTCGACTTGCTTTGGCGGGTCGTTCTTTCCGACGATCAGCCGGGCCGAGGCCAGGTTGAGCACCGGATGCAGGCGGTCGCCGATCCGCACGAAAAGCGTGCCGTTGGATTTGCTGAGCATGATTGTCGAATCGCCGAAGTTGGGGGCCGGCCTGAAAAACGCCAGCACGCCGGCCCCGCCGCAAATCAGAATGGCGACGACCAACCCGACCAGCAGCGCGCGGATCTGCCCACGCATCGGATCGTGGATCATCCGGGAGTCGGCGCGGATCAGTGCGTGTTCCAAACGGCGGACCAGAAGCCGGTACCCGCTGACCTGCGCGCGCGTCGTGACCTGCGCCGGCATGGTGGCCCCTATCGGGATTCGGGGGAGTACGAGAAGTCAAGGCAAGTTTAGCCCGTCCCGACAGGCATTGCCTCCGAACCTATTTCGAACGAAGCAAAGACGTAGACAAGGATGCAACCAGTGACCACTCGGAGCGCAACCCGCCCAGTCCGAGCGCAACCGGAGGCGTTGTCACGGTTGGTGGCGACGACCGCGATCACGCCGCAGCGCATCTTGCCGATATCGAACCTGCTGGCAGGGCAATTCTTCGTTGCGGCAGGCGTCGCCGGCGAAGAGTTGCTACACCGACCCGGCTGGTACGGCGCGGCAGTCGGTTTGGTCATCGCGGTGGCAATGCTCGTCCCCGTCCGCGGCGGATCTCTGCCGCACCATGTGGTGGAACGGCTCGGCTTCTGGTATGACCGTCGCCGTCGCGGGCGCCGGCCCCACAGTTTCGAGACTTTCGACGCCGAACTGTCCGAAGGCGCACAGATCGGATTCCATTGGGACGGCAAGGTCCTGGTATCGCTGATGCGCATCGAGCAGAATCCGCAGGCGTTGACGATCATGGAACCCGCCATGACCGTCTCGGGGGAAATGATCTCGCTGCGAATGCTCGCGGAATGCCTGCAACAGTTCGACATTTCGCTGGAGTCCATCGACGTGGTCAGCCGCGGTGTGCGAGTGCGAAGCCGCGACCACATCGGAGCGGTTTACGACGCCGTCCTTGGACCGTTGCCGGCAATCGCTGCACGTACGGTCTACGTAGCCGTACGTATGGATCCGACCCGGTGTCCCGCCGCAGTGCGACACCGAGGCGGAGGATGGGAAGGCATCGTGCGAACCGCCGCCACAGCCACCCGCCGGGTCGGCAACCGGCTGGTCGACGCCGGGCTGCGGCCACACATCGTGACTGCGGCCGAGATCGCTGCGGTAACCGAAGAACTGTCGGGCGGAATGGAATTGCATGACCTGGATGAGACGTGGCAGGCCTGCCGCAATGGACGGTTGGAGCTACGCACCTTCTTCCTCAAGCCGTCGATGTTCACCGCCTCGGGTCTCGGTCTGTTGTGGACTGTGCCGACCCAGTCGACGACGATCTGTGTGACACTGCGCCGCGAAGAGCGCGACGACCTGATCAAGCTTCGTGGCTTGGTGCGGTTCGACACGTATGGACGCACCCGGGTCGACCTGCCCGGTCTCGGGCAGCTGCCCGGCAGGCAGTACGCCGCGTTGGTGTGCGCCCTGCCGGTGCCGTCGCCGCGACGAGCGCTGCGGCACTGGGTGTTCGGGAAAGGGCTCGAGTCCGTCGGGGAACTCGCGTTGCCGGCGTCCGGATGCGGCCAGCTGGTCGGGGCCGACGAGCGCGGGCGCGCGGTCGCGGTGCCGCTATTCGGTCCGCGCGTGCAACGAGTCGAGATGTGTGGCACCTTGCACCTGGCCCAGCAAGTGGTGCTGCGATCCTTGGCGCTGGGCGCCCGCGTTCGCGTCCACACCGGACGGTCCGCCGCCTGGCGCGCGATGGCAGAGCAAGTCGGTGACCACGAGCTGCTGAATATCAACGGCCACAACGCGGAGGCGGCCCCGACGGGCAGGGCAAGTGAATACTCGGTGGAAATGTTCGACGGCGTCGCCGAGCGCATTGTGCGGGACGCGGTGACAACCATGGTGGTCAAACCATCGCACGCGCCGCTCGCCGAGAATGCTGATGTGACATTGCAATTGCTCGACCACGATCGCGATCTGGTGCGCGTGGGCACCCGCTCGGAGTCGGCCATCGTAACCATGGTGGCCACCGATGACGAGATGCATTACATCAAGTCGTCGCTCGACATCGCGGACTGACGTGAGCAAGGAGCGCCCATGACGGGGACATCGGACCACCCGGACTATCCGGGCTACGGGACATATGGCTGGAATTCGCCGGGGGACAAGGCGTCCGGGGAACAGCCGGACCAGCTGGACCGGGCACTGTGGATCGCGGTCACCGTCCTCGGGCCGCTGATCTTCGCGGTCAGCCTCGACTCACCGGTGGTGCTGGACTTTCCGGTGCGGTTCGGCGTGCTGGCCGCAACCGTGTCGGCGGTGAGCCTGCTGTCCGGCCAGCCCCGCCGTGCCTGGCTCGTCGTCGTGCTCGCCGTCACCGGCTTCTCCGACGCGCTGCTCACCTCGATCAGGGTCGGCAATCCGCACTGGGCGCTGACCGTCGTCACAGTGCTCAACGCACTGCAGGCGCTCGTCGCGGCAGGCGCAATGCTCCACGAGGCCAGAGTTGTTCGGTCGGCCAAACTCGCGACAACAGCGGACTATTCGGCGTACATCCGCCTGGTCGAGGCCTACCAGGCATACCAGGCCTACACGACGCAATACCAGCAGCCGCCCCCGGAACCGGAGACCGGTCCCGGACAAGCTGCCGCACGCGGCCAGGCCGGCGCCAGCGTCGATGCCGCGGAGGTGGCCAGGGAATCCTTCGCGGAACTGCAGGCCAGATACGCCCGGCACGGTGTGGGCGCCCCTGCTCAGCACTCGCGTGGCTCGGGCGGCGCCCGGGTAGCAGGACCGGTGACCGATCCCGGTATGCCCGGCGCGAATCGTGGCGCACCGGAAGACCCCTACCGCTCCTACCGGCAGAATTCCGGGACCGGCACCGTCGAGCCCACCGGGCCCTAGCCGGTTCAGCGAAACGGCCTCGCCGGGACTATCCAGACGACTGACGCCGCCCGCTTTCACGCATTCAGCATCCGCCGGATCGCCCCGATTCGATCTGCGATGATGCGGACCCCGATGGCGGTTCCCGGGATGATGTGGGCCATGTGGAACGCTTGAGCGTAGTGGTGGACCTCCGTGGGTACGCCGGCCTGAATCAGCATGCGCGCGTAGTCGAGACCCTCGTCCCTGGTCGGATCGACCTGGTAGGCGGTGACGAACGCGGGCGGAAGCCGGCCCAGGTCGTCGACCGTGGCGCGGGCGGGTGCCGCGTAGAGCGGGACGCCGGCGCCGCCCGGCTCCGCGGTGCCGCGCAAGTAATAGCGCCAACTGTGCGGGGAGTTGACGGACTGCCAGACGGGCGTGTCGACAAGCGTCGTCATCGACGGGGTGTTCAGTCGATCATCGATGGTTGGCGCGTCGAGAAATTGAGCTCTCAGGCCAGGCCCCTCGCGATCGCGGGCGAGTAGCGTGAGTGCCGCGGCAAGGCCGCCGCCCGCGCTCTCGCCCAACACACCGAGACGGTCCGGATCGAACCCGAAGTCTCCGCCGTGATCGGCGACCCACTGCAGGGCCGCGTAGCTGTCCGCTAAGCCCGCGGGGTAGGGGTGTTCGGGTGCCAACCGGTAATCGACGGCCACGACGGTGACTCCGGCCCGTTCGACGAGCATTCGCGCGGTGGAGTCCGCGAGGGTCAGGTCGCCCATGACGTAGGCGCCGCCGTGCAGGTACAGCAGTGTGGCCGCAGGGGTTACCCGATCAGCCGACGCATAGATCCGAACCGGTACCTCCGCGAAGTCATGTCGATCCGCGACGACGACATCCGTCGTCGTGATCGGCGTCCGGGACTCGTATTTCGGCAGTTGCGCGACCGCGAGCCGTTGGCTCTCACGTGCGGACGCCAGGTCGGCGAGGTCCATCGTCGGCACGGCGCTCGCCACGGCCGCAAGCTCCGGATCGAGTAGATAATCCATTGCGGCGTCTCCCTACGGACGATTTCTCCGGCCGAATCCGTCGGCGACCGAGGCGGCCAGCTCCATGTATTCGAGCCGGGTCTTGCGCTTCATCAGTTCCAACGAGATTTCTCCGCCCTCGCCGAGATGCTGGTCGTAGGAGATGACGAACAGAGAGCGCACCCGCGATCGGAAATACTCGGCCAGCTTGTCGAGGTCGAGCGGCATCGCGCCGGGCCTGGCCGAACTCAGAACCACCCTGGCATCGGGGACCAAATGGGCATAACCGTGGTGCTGCAGCCAATCCAGCGTCGCCAGGGCACTTCGCGCGGAGTCCACGGCCGGCGAGGCAACCACGATCAGCGCGTCGGCGGTGTCGAGAACGCCGCGCATGACCGAGTGCGTCATGCCCGTCCCGCAGTCGGTGAGGATGATGTTGTAGAAGCGATCCAGGATTCGGTGCACGGCGCGGTAGTCGCGCTCCGAAAATGCCTCGGAGACAGCGGGATCTCGCTCCGAGGCCAAGAACTCCAAGCGGCTGGGACTTTGCGAGGTGTGCCGCCGCATGTCCGGGTAGCGAACGACGTCGCCGTCGCTCAAGAGATCGCGCACCGTCGAGCGGGTCTCGTTCGGACCCCGTTGGGCGAGCGTCCCGAAGTCGGGATTGGCGTCAACCGCGATCACCCGGTCGCCCCGCAGCGACGCAAAGGTCGCGCCCAACCCGACGGTGGTCGTGGTCTTACCGACGCCCCCTTTGAGGGAGAGCACCGCAATGCTGTAGGAACCCCGCACCGGCTGATTGGCACGTTCGGACAATCTCCGGAAACTTTCCTCCGCCCCGGATTCGCCGAGGTTCACCGAGCCGCCGGTCATGCGGTGCAACGTCTTTCGCCAACCGTGACGGGGCGCGCGCCTCGTCGGGCGGACGAGACCGAGCTCGTCGGCGGCCGGTGAACTCATGGCGTCCGTCGGCGACGGGTCGTCGGGTGTGGCGGTGGTGAAGTGCGTGTCGTGCGGTGGGCGCGGCGGCGCCGACGCTGGTCGGGACGGGCCGCCGGTGGCACTACCGTCGGATCCATTGGCCCCACCGGCGTAATCACGATATGTCACACGATCTCCAGTGCTAGTTCAGATTCAGCGTCTGCAGAATGCCGGCCAACGCCGCTTTCATGTCGCTTCCTTCGATGCGCACCAGCGCATCCTCGTCGAGGCTGTGCAGCCCCGAGTCCAGACCCTCGGTGAGTCGGTAGGCGCGTTCCTCCTCGGCCACCTCGATCACGTTGCGCACAAAGCGCCCGTTGCCGGCCAGATCGATGCTCTTGCGGACGTTGCCGTCGTGATCGGTGGACTGCTCGCCGCACAACCGCGTGCAGACGTTCACCAATTCGTCGTAGGCGTCCGGCGACAGCTCGGAGTCGCGCGACTTCGCGATCAGCCGACCGATGTCGCCCAACTCGGTCGGGCCGTAGGACGGGAACCTGATCCGTTTGGTGAATCGCGAGGAGAGGCCTTCGTTAGACGCCAGGAAGCGGTCGATCTCCGCGTCGTACCCGGCGATGATCACCACCAGGCGGTCACGGTCGTTTTCCATCCGGGCCAACAGCGTGTCGACCGCCTCGCGTCCGAACGCGTCTCCGCCCGACAGACCGGTTTGAATCAGCGTGTAAGCCTCGTCGATGAAAAGCACACCGCCCATGGCGGTGTCGATCAACGCGCTCGTCTTGATCGCGGTGCTGCCGAGGTGTTGACCGACGAAGTCCTGCCGCTTTGCTTCGACGACATTCAGCGATTCCAGAAGCCCGAGCCCGCAATAGGTTTTAGCTACCACGCGTGCGATCGTCGTCTTACCGGTTCCCGGCGGACCGGTGAACGCCAGATGCAGGCTACGTGAACCGGTGCTGAGTCCTTTGTCTTCACGCATTTTCGCCAGCTGCGCCGCCGATCGGAGTTTGGCCACCTGCAGTTTGACCTCGGCTAGGCCGACCTGGCGGTCGAGCTCTTCCTGGGCGGCGCGCAGGTGTTCGTTACCGCGTTCGGTCATGCTCTCGGCGTCAAGGTCAGCCGAGGTGGGCGAGCTGGTGGGATCCCATTTGTCGGTACGGGATTCGATCACTTCGTTGGTCGTGATGACAAGGCGGTACTTGGGGTCTTTGAGGGCCGCGTAATTGGCCTCAAACGCGGGCTCTTCACTGTAGATTCGCTCAAAGATCTTCCGCGCTTCGGGCTCGTCGCCCATTTCCCGCAGCGTGAGGCCCTTGCAGAATTCGGCGGCCCGGCGAGCAGCCGGGATCGGGCCTTCGAGCGCTTGGTCGAGGCGTCGCAGCCCTTCGCCGAACAAACCCATCTGTGCGCACGCGGAGCCCACCATGAGGTGGGCTCCCGCGGCCAGGTACGGGTCGGTGAAGTCCGCGGAATGTGCCAGTGCCGTCAGTACATCGGGCCAGCGTTGGGTGGTGAAGTACAGGATGCCGCGCATGTAGGCGCAGATATCGTCGGTGGCCGGATCGGGCATGGTGGCGCGTGTGGCAGCGAGTTCGTCGAGCGTCTGCTCGGCTTCGTCATAGTCTTTGCCCTGAATTAGGCTTGCCACGTAGGCCAGCTTGACTTCGGTCATCGAACTCAACGTGTAATCCACGTAAAGACCGGTTTCGAAACGCCCGCAGAGCGCCCGCGGTGGCAGCCCCAGCCGACGCTGCTCGCGTCCCAGCGACTTGCTGGTCCGGTGCAGATGGTGAATTACCTCCGCGGTGGTCTCGCCCGCGGCCGCGCGGCCAAGCCAGGCGTCGCACATGTCCGGGTCGTACTCGGTTGCCCGCTGGAATGCCCGTGCCGCGTAGCCGATATCGCGGTCCACCTCCAGACCATCAATCTGAATGCCCATCGAGAGCACCCCCGCATCGAAGACACGCTGCGCGTTCCTGTTCTCACCACTCATCGGTGCCCCCAACTCCCTTTCGTTCGGCCTCGGTTCGGGGAACGGTGACACAGATAGCGTCGACGTTTGCCGGACAGATGACTACAACGGGGTCGACTGCGATTGTACTAAGCTGCAGGGCATAGGGTTTCGAAGCTTTGGCGAGGGTAACCAAGATGGATGGATCGCTGAGTTCCTCGAACGGGGGGATCGTCGTTCGAACGACCGAGCGCGGACTGCCGATAGGACTCAAGATCTATCAACGCGAACTATCAAAACCTCCAACGCAATTGGCACGTGAGATTCTTTTGCTGTGTCAGCTTTCTGCCCGGCGTATGCAGGTCGCGCGTCGTCGCGACCTTGTTGCTCGTGGTTTTGGCCCAAACGCCATTCGCGGCCTTGATCTCAGCACCGAGGAGGCTTTGACCCAGGCCGAGGCGGAGCTGCGAGGCGAAGACTCCGACGGCGTGCCCGATACCTGGATGACCCCGATTTGACCGGCGGACTTGCGGATTCGTTGATCGCGCGCATCGAGAAGCAGCGCGACTTGCTCCAAGCGATGGACCAGCACTGCAAGTCCATCTCGGTGCGTGCCACGAGTAGGTGTGAGTCGGTGAGTGTCGAAGTCGACGGCCTGGGTGCGATGACGGGGTTATGGCTAGGAGATAACGCCTACCACAACGGATCTGAAGCACTGGCACGGCTGATCGTCGACACCGCGCAGGCGGCTGCGCAGGCAGCCGTGCAGCGGCAGCGTTACTTGATCGAGGAATTCCGCGACCGCATGAGCGCGCTACAACAGGCGCCCCTCATCCGGCGCGACGGCACGACGTTTCAGCCCGCTTCACCGGTGGTTACGACGCCGCCGAAGACGAGGCCGAGTTGATTGCCACGGCCCGCTCCAAGAGCGCGGGATGCGCGAGCGCAGACGGATGACGCAGCATGTACCGAACGTCGCTATAGAGTTCCGCGATGCTGCTGTCGGCAAGCGTGGCACGTACTATCTGATCCTGACTCCATCGCTGGTGACGCGTGACTTCGGTTATCGCCGCGCCGTTCAGGAAATCTAGACGCGCACGGTCACCGGCGGTCGACACGTCCCACGCCGCGTCCACCACTACCCGCTGAAGGCGGAAGAAATCCCGTGCAACGGAGTCGAATCCACCGGCATCCGACAAATACGAGGACAGGCAGGATGCCTGCAGCGCGGCCGAGGACATGCCCTGCCCGTAGACGGGATTGAAGGACGCCACCGCGTCTCCGACGCAGACCAGCCTGGCCGGAAAGTTGTCCAGGCCGGTGAAATGCCGCCGCCTGCTTTCTGTCTGGTGGTATGTGGCGACGTCACGGCTGATCCTTCCGGCCGTCGCTGTCGCATAAACGGATTCGAGTTGGGCGCATTTAGCCCGGAAATCGTCGGCCGTCTGCCCCGGCCGGTCATCCCCGCAACCGATCAAACAGACCATCCATTGGTCATTTTCGACCTCGGCGGCGCTCGCAATGGCGACACCGTCGACGGTGTTACCTGGACTGAAGATCGACAAGGTTGAGGTGCCACCGGAATCCGCCGATGCCTCGGAGCGCTCGAAGATGGCCGTCGCGTAGTTGATGGGGAGGGCCAACCGCTCCAGTCGCGGACGGTCGAAGCCGGCATCGCTGACCCAACGCGATAGCCGGCTGGACCGACCCATCGCGTCGACGACAAAGTCGACTTCCAATACGGCCGCACCGGAACGACCGACGAACTCGATCCCCGCTACCGCGCCGTCTCGATATCGCAGACCCCTCGCCTGTGCACGCTGCACGGAGATGTTGGCCAGTGACAACACCTTGGTACGAACCGCTGACTCGAGCAAGGGCCGCGTGGCGCCGAGCATTTCGTAGTGGGGGGAACTTCGCGCCACCAAATCGCCGTCGAGTGTCTGATCCTCGGAAGTGATCCTGACGGCCCCTCGTGCCAGCGCCTCTTCGCTGAAACCGGGAAGCCATCGGTCCATCCACCGCCGCCCGGCCGCCAACGCCACGTGTAGTTGATGTCCCTGGGGCACGCCGGGGCGCGACGCTCGATCGCCGAGTTCATCGCGCTCGATGATGACGACGTGGCGGGCAAAGTCGGAAAGTACCCGGGCGGCGAGCAGCCCGGCGATGCTGCCACCGACCACGCAGGCGGTGTCGAATACAAGTCGCTTCCGGCCGGGTGGCTCGGCGTTGACCAGTCTGTCGAAGACGGAAGCTACGGTATTCGACATCAGCGCAGCCTCGCTGTTTGGCTTCGGTTGGTCATCGATTTAGCGACGGCGGTAAGCATTTCGGCCCCCTCGCCTCGCTCTGCTTACCCGACGGTATCCACCTCCTTGGTATGGGTACCAGTGCGACGCCATGAGTGTTATCGATGGAAGTCATCGCAGCAGCTGATCGGAGCGGGCCAGTGCATAGTATGGTGGCAAATCAATCAGCTGAGAGACGTTGGCTATCAGCATGTTTCGAGCATTCCCTGCGGCGCTTGGCCGACGCCGGTCGCGGACCAGCCGGCGTCGTTGATGCTGTCGCCGGCCGTGCCGCATAGGTAACCTCGCCCCGCCGCGTGCGGCGTCGTCGGCAACTCGGCCCGTGCGAATGCCGCAGTCCCGTGTTAGGATCGCGCGGTATCGCTAATGAAAACCATTTTCATTACTCCATGCTCGGGAGGTTTGATGGACGGTCGACCCGGTCGGCACAGGTTCACGGTATCGGCAGCGCTGGGCATGGTCGCGATACTGCTCGGTACGGTTGCGTGTAGCGGCGGCAACGGGCCGCAATCCGGATCCAATGGCACGAGCAGCAGCGGGGCCGGCTCCAAAATCGCTGTCATCGCGACGATCAACGCGTGGGGCAGCATCGCCGCACAGCTCGGTGGTGACCGAGTCCAGCTGACCAGCATCATCACCAATCCCAACACCGACCCGCACAGCTATGAGCCGTCGGCCGCTGATGCGCGCATGGTCGCCGACGCGGCGATCGTGGTCGAAAATGGCATCGGCTACGACGCCTGGGCCGACAAAATGATTGCGGCCGACCCGAATCCGCGGCGAGCAGTTGTCAATGTCGGTGACACCGTCGGGATCCCTGCGGGAGGCAACCCGCACCAGTGGTATTCACCCGACTCGGTCACCAAGGTGTCCAACGCGATTACCGCCGCTTACAAGAAGGCGGACCCGAACGACTCGGCGTATTTCGATCAGCAGAACCAGCAGTTCCTCAACCAGGGCCTGTCCAACTACCACAGCTTGATCGCCAGCATCAAAGCCAAGTACGCCGGGACGCCGGTCGGTGCCAGCGAATCGATCTTTTCCCCCCTCTCAGATGCGTTGGGGCTGAACCTGATTACGCCACCGGAGTTCCTCAAGGCAATCAGTGAAGGCACCGATCCGGCACCGCCGGACAAGGCGACCATTGACCACCAGATCGCAACAAAGGCGATCAAGGTGTATGTGTTGAACAGCCAAAACAACACCCCGGACGTGCAGGCCCAGGTCGACGCGGCCAAGAATCAGGGCATTCCCGTCACCACTGTGACCGAGACACTGTCGCCGGCAAGCGCGTCGTTTCAAGATTGGCAATCCGCGCAGTTGTCCGCACTGGCGGATGCTCTACATACGGCCATAGGAAAATAGATGACCGTCGCGGATCCCGGACCAGCCGGCCAGCAGGTCAACCCGGCGCCGCCGGCCGGGGAGATCGCGGTCCGGATGCGCGGTGCCTCGGCCGTGGTGGGCGGCAAGACGGTGTGGTCGGACGTGTCCCTCGACGTCGCCGCAGGCGAGTTCGTTGCGGTACTGGGGCCTAACGGCTGCGGAAAGTCGACGCTGCTGAAAGTGCTTCTGGGGCTGACACCGTCGCACGGCGTGGTCGAGGTCCTGGGTGCGCGCCCCGGCCGGCGCAATAACCGGATCGGGAACCTGCCACAGCGGCGCGCATTCGACGCCAGCGTGCCCATCCGCGGCATCGACGTGGTGTCCCTGGGGTTGGACGGTGCGCGGTGGGGAACGCCGTTGCCCTGGTTCACCCGGGTTATCGCCCCGCGACGGTTCGCGGAACGGCGACGACGGCTCGAGCAGGTAATCGAACTGGTCGGTGCCACCGACTATGCCCGGCGTCCGATCGGGCGCTGCTCCGGTGGTGAACAGCAGCGGCTGCTGATCGCCCAAGCCCTTATCCGCCGGCCGGAACTGCTGTTGCTCGACGAGCCGCTCGACAGCCTCGATGTGCCCAGCCAGGCCGGGATCAGTGCTCTGGTCGGCGACATCTGCCGCCGAGAGCGCGTCGCGGTGGTCATGGTGGCCCACGACGTGAACCCGATCCTGCCCTACCTGGATCGCGTCATTTACATCGCCGGCGGGTCGGCCGTGATCGGATCCCCCGAGGAGGTGATCACCGCCGATCAGCTCAGCGCGCTCTACGGCATCCCAATCGAAGTGCTTCACGACCGGGCCGGGCACCTGTTCGTTGTCGGCCAGCCCGATGCCGCTCCCTCGCAGATCGCCGGAGTGCGGGCATGAATCCGCAGCTGACCTGGGATCTGATCGCCGATGTGCAACAGATGTGGGACTACCCGTTCATGGTCACCGCGGTGCGCGCCGGCACCGTCGTCGCCGTGCTTGCCGGTGTGGTCGGCTGGGTGATGGTGCTGCGCAAGGAAAGCTTCGCCGGGCACACCCTGGCCATCGTCGGCTTCCCCGGCGCCGCCGCCGCGGCTTGGCTCGGCGTGGCCACCGGCTACGGGTACTTCGCGGCCTGCATCGGTGCCGCGGCGGCGATCGCGTTGCTGCCCACGTCGACCCAGGCGCGCGGCATGGGCGGCCTCAGCGACGAGTCCGCCGGGATCGGCACGATTCAGGCTCTCGCGTTGGCGACCGGGTTTCTGTTCGTCAGCCTCTATCACGGATTCCTCTCGGGGCTGACCAATCTGCTGTTCGGCACGATCGCCGGGGTCAGCTCTCAGCAGCTTCGTGTGCTGGTCATCGCCGCACTGGTCTGCCTGATCGTGCTGGCCGCCATCGGGCGCCCGCTGCTATGGGCCTCGATCGACCCCGACGCCGCCGCCGCCAACGGGGTCCCGACCCGATTGGTCGCCGGGGTGTTCCTGCTGGTGCTCGGCGCCGCCGCCGCCGGTGCCAGCCAGATCACCGGCAGCCTCTTGGTATTCGCGCTGCTGGTCGCCCCACCGGCGGCCGCATTCCACTTCACCGCCCGTCCCGCGATGGGCATTGCGATCTCGGTGCTCATAGCGGTCACCGTGACCTGGGCGGGGATCGGCTGCGCCTTCTATTCGCCGTATCCGATCGGGTTCTGGGTGAGCAGCCTCGCGTTCGGCGTCTATTTGGTGGCCGTCGGCTATCGGGCGAGCGTCGAGCGGACACTGCGTCGGATCGACCGACGGCAGTCGCCAACTCGCCCGGCGGTGGCGGCATGACAATCCTCGGTGGACGCGCCAGCGCGTCGGGGCCATTCGCCGGGCTCACGAATATGCTGGCCCACCCCTTCATCACCCATGCGCTGGTGGCCGGGACTGCGGTGGCGGTGGTGTGCGGGCTGGCCGGCTTCTTCCTGGTGTTGCGCGGCCAGGTATTCGCCGGCGACGCGCAAGGACACATCGCCTACACCGGCGCCATGGCGGCTCTGGTGGCCGGGCTGGACCCCCGGGTGGGGTTGTTCGCCGCCACCATCATTGCCGGAATCGCGTTGGGTCTGATCAACCGGCGCGGCGCCGACGACGTCGCGATCGGCTCGTTCTTCTCCTGGATACTGGGCTTGGGCGCGCTGTTTTTGACCTACTACACCACTCACGGCAGCGGTACCAACGGTACGGCCAACGTTAATGTCTTGTTCGGCAGCATCTTTGGGATCAATGACCAAGCGAGTGCCCTCGCGGTGGGGGTCGCCGCCGCAGTGGGCGCCGTTCTGATCGCGATCGCGCGACCGCTGCTGTTCGCTACCATCGATGCGGGCGTCGCCCAGGCCGCCGGCGTACCGACCCGGCTGCTGAGCACGCTTTTCCTGGTCATCGTGGGGATTACGGTCGCCGAGGCCACCCAGATCATCGGAGCACTCGTCGTCCTGGGCCTGCTCGCCGCGCCGGCCGCCGCCGCCGTGCGGCTGACGACCCATCCCTGGCGGGGATTCTGGTTGTCTGCGGTCTTGGCCACCGCCGCGATCTGGATCGGGGTCACCATCGCCTACGCCGTTCCTGCGGCGCCGGCCACCTTCACCATCATGAGCACCGCCGCAACGACCTACCTCGTCGCCGCCGTGATCAGCGCCCGAGGGCGCCGGCCGCGCGATACACCGGCGGCGCAGTAAGACAAGCAAGCCGAGGAGCGCAACGATGCCCGCGCCGCGGGTACTACGCCGGACCCGAATGACCGCCCAGCAACGAGCATTGCTCGATCTGCTGCATCGCAGCGACCGCTTCCGCGGTGCCCAGCGACTCTATGACGATCTTCGCCACGTACAGGGCGTCCGGATCGGATTGGTGACCGTCTACCGGATCTTGGGCCTGTTCACCGACAAGAAAATCACCGAAACCCAGCGCGCTGAAGACGGCGAGATGCTGTACCGGCTGCGCACCACTTCCCAACACCGGCATTACTTACTATGCCGACGCTGCGGGCGGGCGATCGGCTTCACCGCAGACGAAATCGAAGAGTTTACAAGCCAACTCGCTCAGAAACACCGCTACACCGACGTCACCCACCAGATCGACTTCTACGGAACCTGCCCTCTGTGCTTTGAGTCGTCAGCGGGAGCCGCGGGGCCAAGGGGGTAACCAGTAGCGCACGGCGCCGGAGCGGTGTCCGGAAAAGATTCCATCGCTGGTGGCGGCCAGTGCGTCGACGGGGTCGCCGGTGGCCGTCGTCCAGATCGGGCTGATCTGCCCCCCTGAGCGAGCGGTTGGCCCCAGTCGCCATAGTGCGACATCGCCGGCGGCGTCACCGGAGACCAGGATCGGGACAGAGCTCCCGGTGCGTGCCCAGGTCAGCGCCGTGACGTTGGCGCGGTGGCCCTCAGCGAGCACGCCGTCCCGGCCGGTGGGTCCCGAACCGGAGAAATCCCAGCACACGACGGTGTCGCCGCTGTGGCAGCACATCCAGCGACCGGACGGTTCGAAGCTCGGCCGTGACACCGATTTCAGGAAGCCGCTCATCCGAAAGTCGCTGCCGTCCCGCACATTCCAACCATGCAAGGTGGCATCCTGGCTGCCGCCGACCACCCATCGCCCGTTGGGGGAGACGGCGATCCCGGCGATCGCGCCTGGGGCGGGGAGATGCGCGGTGGCGCGATCGGCGTCGGGCTCGAAGATCGAGACACCCTGGTAGGCGGCTGCTGCCAACCGGCGCCCGTCATCGCGCATCCAGCTCAGCCCGGCTACCGTGCTCAGCAGCGGTGGTGAAGTCCAGCGCAATCGCCCGTCGGCCGCGTAGATCCGCACCAAGCGGGCGTCGCCGGCCGCAAGGCTGCCGGATTTGGCAGCCCAGGCCAGGCACCCACACCAATTGTGCGGGTGGTCGGCCAGCGGCGAGCCGGTGACGAGGTCGAATAGCCTGAGTCGCTGGGAGCCGCCGGCGGCAAGCTGGGCGCCGTCCGGGCTGGTGGCCATGGCCAGCAGGAAGTCGTCGAGCGCCAGCTGCAACTGTGCGCGGCCGTCGGTGTCCGCGACAAGAATTCGGCCCTCTGAGCCTCCGATGATCACCCTGCCCGCAAGCGAAGCGATCGCCAACACCGGCTCGCCGATGTCGATCTGCCACAGCGCCTCTTGGGTGACCGAGCCGGAAGTCACTTCGACCGCCATGCGGTCACGGGTGCTTCGGCGATGCACGCCCGAAAACTCGCCTCGAGCTCGGCACGATCCAGATTGCGGCCGATGAAGATCATCCGGTTTCGCCGGGACTCACCCGGACGCCACGGGGCACTCAACTCGCCATCGTGCAGCATGTGCACGCCCTGGAACACATAACGTCGCTCCGTACCGGCCAGATTCAGTACGCCCTTGCTGCGGAACAGGTCTGGGCCCCGCTCAGCGAGCAGCCGACCGAGCCACTCGTTGAGCTTTTCGACGTTGACGGTGCCCTCGACGTCGATGCCGACGCTACTTACCGAGTCATCATGGCGGTGCTCACTATCGGGATCGAGGAATCCCGGTTCGCCCGCCAAGACTTGTGCGAGGTCGAAGGCATGCACATCGAGCACGTCGGCCAGGTTGACGTCGCAGCGCACAGCGGGCAGCACCGTCGCAGCAGCGTTGATGCCACGGATACGACGGCCAACGGTGGTGATCTGCCCGGCATCCACCAGGTCTTGCTTATTGAGAATTATCTTGTCGGCGAACGCGATCTGCTCGACGGCCTCGTTTTCCACTCCGTCCGGCTTGACTTCCTCGAGGTGAGTGAGCACGTGTTTGGCGTCGACGACGGTGATGATCGCATCCAGGCGCAGCTGTGCGCGCAGTGCGTCGTCCATGAAGAAGGTCTGGGCGACCGGGGCAGGATCGGCCAACCCGGTGGTTTCGATGATGATGGCGTCGAAGCGATCTTTACGACGCATCAGGGCGCCGAGAATCCGGATAAGGTCACCGCGCACCGTGCAGCAGATGCAGCCGTTGTTCATCTCGAACACCTCCTCCTCGGCATCGAGCACCAGTGCGTCGTCCACGCCGACCTCACCGAATTCGTTCTCGATCACCGCGATACGCCTGCCGTGGCGCTCGCTCAGGATGCGGTTGAGCAGTGTTGTCTTGCCGGAGCCGAGAAATCCGGTCAGCACCGTCACAGGAATACGTTGATCAGTCGTTGCCATGAGGGTCTCCGTGGGGATTTTCAAGGAGCAGGCGCGCCATCATCTGGTCGGTGATGGCGGTCAACGGGTAGTGGACATGCCAGCGCCGGGTTGGCGCAGCCAACACAGCAATGACGGTCTCGACCGGCGGGCAGCCTGGCTCGCGGCAGCTCAGTTGCTGCACTGTCACGGCCACCCCATCATCCAGTTTCAAGCTGGAACGGACTAGTTGGGCGAGGTGGATGGCGCGTGTTCCCCGGTCGGGATCGTGTGCGTTACCAACGCCATCGGCACCCAACACCAGTCTGTCCAGCGGCCCGGTCATGGCTGCAGTCAACCCTTATTGAAAATAATTTTCAAATAGCACAAGGTGCATATGCCGGGACTTCGCCGCGGCGCTCAGTCGAGCCGGTAGCGGATCAGCCGGGAACTGTTGGCCACCACCGCAACCGATGACGCGTTGTGCAGGATCGCGGCCAGCACGGGGGACAGGGCGCCGCCCGCCCCGATGATCAGCCCAACGGCGTTGACGGCGATCGACATGCCGTAGTTCTCCCGGATCACGTCGACCGCCCGGGCGCCCAGGTCCCGAACGTCGAGCAGGCGATGCAGGTCGTCGTTGGCCAACGCCACGTCGGCGGTTTCGACGGCGACGTCCGTTCCGGCCAGCCCCATGGCGATTCCGATGTCGGCGGCGGCCAGGGCCGGGGCGTCGTTGATGCCGTCGCCGACCATGCCGACGATGTAGCCCTCGTTCTGCAGCCCGCGTACCACCTCGAGCTTGTCCTCCGGCATCACCTCGGCGCGCCACTCGTCGATGCCCAGCTCGTCGGCGACCACCTGTGCGATGTCCGGATGGTCGCCGGTGAGCATCACGATGCGGCGAATCCCGTTGGCGCGCAACTTTGTCAGCACTTCGACCGCCTCGGGCCGGACCTCGTCACGCAGGCTGATCAGCCCCACCAGCTTGCCGTCCACCGCCAGCAGCAGCGGAGTCTCGGCCTCGCGCCGCAGCTTCTCCACCCACTCCGTCGCCTTTTTCGACACCCTCACCTTTTCGGCCTTCAGCAGCGACGGGCTGCCCAGCAGCAGGGTGCGGCCATCGGCCCAGGTCCGCATGCCCAGGCCCACCAGCACCTCGCACTCCTCGTGCGGCGGGATGCTGATGTGACGTTCCTCGGTGGAACGGATCACCGCTTCGGCGAGCGGATGACGGGAGTGGATCTCCGAGCTGGCCGCGTACGCCAGGACCTGCTCGGGCTGCCAATCCTTATGCATGGCAACAATATTCGTGACTACCGGACGCCCGACGGTCAGCGTCCCGGTCTTGTCGAACACAATCGCGTCGACCCGGCCCGCCTGTTCGAGGTGGGATCCACCCTTGATCAGGATGCCGCGGCGCGCGCCGTTGCCGATCGCGGCGCTGATCGCGGTCGGGGTGGCCAAACCGACCGCGCAGGGGCAGGCGATCAACAGCATGGTCATCGCCCGCCGGACGTCTCCGGTGATCGCCAGCGTGATCGCCGAAACGATGAACGAGGTGGGAACGAAACGGCGAGAGAAGTTTTCGCCGACCGTCTGGATCGGCGCCCGGTCGTGCTGCGCCTCCTCGACGCGGGTGATGATGCGCCCGATAGTGGTTTGGTTGCCGACGGCCTCGGCGCGCACCACGACGCGTCCACGCACCACGACCGAGCCGGCGTGCACGTGTGTTCCCACGCCGACGCTCACCGGCAGGTTTTCCCCGGTGATCGCGGATTGGTTGACAACGGCCTCGCCGTCGACCACCTCGCCGTCCACGGGGATGGCGACGTGGTCGTGCACCACCACCTCGTCGCCGATCTCGACACTGTCGATCGGTACCTGGATTTCGGTGCCCTTCTGCGGGCCGTCGGTCAGCCGAATCCACGCCGTGTCCTGGCTACCGCGCAGCAGTTCCGAGATGGCCCGGCGGGTCCTTCGCAACGTCAGGTCTTGGAGGTACTCACCGATATTGAGCAGCCACAGCACAGTCAGCGCGACCACGTTCTCACGCAGGATCAGACTCGCGACGGTCGCGGCCGAGACCAGTGCGTCGGTACCGGCCTTGCCGGACCGCAGCGACCGCAGCGCACCGCGCAGGAACGGGTAGCCGGTGAATATCGTGACGCCGGTGGCGACCACCCGGCCGCTCGGGCCGAGCAGTGGTGGCCGGCCGAACACGTAGCGGCGCACCCCGAGCAAGCTCAGGGCGAGGCCGCCGATGACCATGCGCAGCACATCGGAGTTGCGGATCTCCGACGAATGCGGCGCGCGCGCCGGAATCAGTTCGGCGGCGACGTGTTCGGCACCGCTGATCGCCGTCAGCAGCTCGGCACGGTCGCAGCGGAGCGGCGAATACCAGACGACGACGGAACCGGTGCGCGGGTAGGCGTGTACGGCGCGTACGCCGGCCTGTTTGGCCACGGCCTCTTCGACCGCGACGGCTCGCCGCGTGTCGGCACGCACCCACGGGGCCAAGACCCGCATGCGCCCTGCGGCATCGGAACGTATTTCTAGGGAAGGGGTTTCGGTAGGTGCGACGTCTTCAACGATCGCGAGGCTCATGACGAGCGATCAGTGGTCGTGGTCGTGGGTGTCGCCCAGGGACGGGGTGGGCGCCTCCTCGCCGATGCGCTCGCGGGCTTCGGCCATCACATCGGAGAGCCGTAGGCGCGCCGACTCCGCGGCCGTTTCGGCCCGGCGGGTGCCGCGCAGACCGAGCTCCGCGGTCGCTACCGCGGTCTGGTGCAGCGGTGCCTTCGCCGCGGCTTTGCGCACCACCTCGTAGGCCGTTACCCCCACCAGGCCGGTGAATACCGTTCCGGCTGCCTTCGCCAAGAGCCCGTACACCGCCATCGTCTGAACCTTCCTCATCCGGTTACCGGGCCGTCAATCGTCCGGTTCTGCCACTCGATTGTTAATGACAATCGTTGTCAGTACGTTACCTGGCACGCGTAGGCCAAGCGACCACGTGTTGTCGAAGCGTTTAGCCAATGCTTGTTCGACGTTAACAACTACGTATTGCCATATCAATATGAATGCAGGCTGAGGTCGGCCCCGGCAGCGCCCGACCTCAGAGAACGCGGGTGACTTTCTCGGTTTCGACTCGGCGCTGCAGCGCCGCCGGATCGGCGTTCGCCACCTGCACCAGCGACGCGCCGACGGACATGATCGCCAGCAGGCCGTCGACCAACTCGGTGGGGCCGGGCCACAAGGCGGTGGAAAGCACCCGATCTTTAGGCGTCAAACCCCTTGCCGCCGCGGAATTTTCACAGTCAGCCAGGACTTCGTCCACGGAGCGGCCGGCCAGCGCCGGGCCGGGGTGGCGTTCGGCAACGATCTGGTCTGCGTGCACCCGCACCGCGGTGGCGTAGTCGGTGACGCCGATCGGCAGGTCCGGCGCGCGCCGGCCGAACGGATCCAGCGACAGCACCGCAACCTCGCCACCCGGCTCGATCGACCCGTCGGCCTCGTCCAGCCGCTCGGCGGTGCACAGGGCGAGATCAGCCGGTCCGGAACCGTCGAGGACGGCTTCGGCGCCTATCCACCACACCCCGAACAAGACCGCCGCGGTCTGCCAGTGCGCCGGCAGCAAGATCGCCACCCGGCTGCCCGGGCCGGCGCCCAGCTCGTCGCGCAACAGGTTGCCGGTCTTGGCGGCCCAGTTCGCCAGGGTCACCGCGGACAATTCGATGCGCTCGCCGGTTGCGTCGTCGTAGTAGGTGATGCGCGGTCCGACTGGGTCGGCCCGCAGCATCGGATCGAGGATCGCCCCGGACAGCGTGCTCAGTTGATGCACTCCGGCTTGTCGCTGCCGGCCGTCAGGATCGGTGATGGCGCGGGAACATTGGGGTCGGTGGCCGACTGGTTCGTCACCCGCGCGGGTGCTGTCGTCGAGCCCGACAGGCCGGAGCCTGGTCCGGTGTAGTCGCTTGCCAGCACCACCCGGACCGCACCGGGCGCCAGCGACGCATCGGGAACGACGGGCAGTCCGCCCAGTTGCTTGGCGACCTCCTGCGCTCCCATATCGTCGGGTTTGTTGGCGCGCACCTGGCTGGATTTGACGTGGCCGCCGTCGTTGTTGCCGGCGGAGCCGGTGGTAAATCCCTTGGAGCTCAACACGTCTGACACCGCTGCCGCCAGTCCGTTGATGTCGGTGTCGTTGACCACCGTGGCGGTGGTCTTGGCGGGTGTGTAGGCGAGTTCCTCGGTCTTGCCCTGATCCTGCTCGTGCAGCAGGCTCGCGACCCAGTCCTGGACTTGGTGCGGGTCCACCCGCACCACGCTTTGCATGCCGTCGTCGCTCCAGCCGGCTCCGTCCAGCACCGGGATGGTGGCGAACGCGACGTTACCGCCGGCCAGCTTTTGCAGCTGCTGGACGAAATCCATGACGTCCCAACCCTGGGAGATCACCACCGAGCGCTGCACCGCCGCCTCCAGCCGCTTCAGCGTGGCGGGGCTGGACAGCGTCTTGCCGGAGATCACCCGATGGGCCAGCGATGCCATCACGACTTGCTGGCGCACCACCCGGTCGAGGTCGCCGCGGGGTAGGTCGTGGCGCTGGCGCACGAAGCTCAGCGCCTCCGCGCCGTCGAGTCTTTGCGGACCGGCCGGGAAGTCGGCACCCGAAAGTGGTTCGTAGACGGCGTCTTTGAGGCACACGTCGACACCACCGAGCGCGTCGGCGATCAACGCGAAGCCGAGCAGCCCGATTTCGGCGTAGTGGTCGACGGTGACACCGGTGAGGTCGGCGACGGTCTTGATCAAGGCCTCGCGCCCGGCCTCGGTCCCCTGGATGGCGGCATCGTCGGCCGAGTCGCCGGCTTTGACCAGGTTGGCCCGCTTGGCTTCCCGGGTCTGGCCGTAGACGCCGTTGATCTTCGTCTTGCCCAGGCCGGGGGCGGTGACATAGGAGTCCCGCGGAATCGAGATCGCGGTGGCCGACTTCCCGCTGTTGGGTATCCGGACCAGGATGATGGTGTCGGTGTTGGTGGCTTCCTCGTCACCGGCCCTCAGGGTTGCCAGTTCCTCTTGTGTCAGCGCGTTGCCGTGGGCGTCGGTGCGGCTGTCCAGGCCGACCAGCAGAATGTCGATCGCGCCGTCGTCGCCGCCCTTACCGAGTGACGGGGCCGACATGTGGAAGATGCCGTCTTCAAATGCGCGCACGTTATTCCACGCCACACCGGTGCCGATGACGACGGCGACGGTTAGCACAGTGGCAACAACACGAACCACACGTTGCACAGGCATCACATTAGATTACTTGCGACACAGGCGCTTCTCGCGTAGCCGGCAGCGGCGTGGCCCGTCCTTTTCGGGACATGCCAGACTCGAACCATGTCAGGCAGGATCGTCATCACCGGAGCCGGCGGGCAGCTGGGCGGTTGCCTGGCGAGGCAAGGCGCTGACCAGGGGCGCAATGTCCTCGCGCTGACGTCCGCGCAGTGGGACATCACCGACCCGGCCGCCGCCGAGGCGATCGTTAAAAGCGGCGATGTCATTGTCAATTGCGCGGCGTACACGGATGTCGACGGCGCGGAAAGCGACGTCGCCAGGGCGTACGCGGTCAATGAAGCCGCGCCGGCGCACATCGCGCGGGCCTGCGCGCGAGCCGGCGCCCGGCTGATCCACGTCTCGACCGACTACGTGTTCGACGGCGACTTCGGCGGCGCCGCGCCCCACCCCTACGAGCCCAGCGACACGGCCGTGCCGCAAGGCGTGTACGGCCGCAGCAAGCGCGCCGGCGAGGTGGCCGCACTGGCGGCGCTGCCGGAGACCATCGTGCTCCGGACCGCCTGGGTCTACACGGGCGGTACCGGCAAGGACTTCGTAGCGGTCATGCGCAGGCTCGCGGCCGGCAGTGATGTCAACGGCCCGATCAAGGTCGTCGACGACCAGGTCGGTTCGCCGACCTACGTCGCCGACCTGGCCGCCGCACTGCTCCAGGTCGTCGACCTTGTCATTGGAGGCCTCACCGGCCGCATCCTGCACGCCGCCAACGAGGGTGTCGTCTCCCGATTCGGGCTGGCCCGCGCGGTGTTCGAGGAGTGTGGCGCCGACCCCGAGCGGGTGACCCCGGTGAGTACCGCAGAATTTCCCCGTCCCGCACCGCGGCCGCCTTACACCGCGCTGTCGAGCCGGCAGTCGGTCGCGGCGGGTATGACGCCGTTACGGCCCTGGCGCCCCGCGCTTGTCGCCGCGCTGGCCGCGCGCGCCTCGTCTGGGGGGCCGGTCGCGGCCGAACGACCGATAATCTCTACGCGTGACTGACGTCCTGCCGGTCGTGACGGTGACCTACTCGCCGGGCCACCACCTCGAACGTTTTCTGGCTTCGCTGTCGCTGGCCACCGAGCGCCCGGTCAGCGTCCTGATGGCCGACAACGGTTCCACCGACGGCACCCCGCAGGCGGCGGTCCAGCGCTACCCGAACGTGCGGTTGTTCAGCACCGGAGCCAACCTCGGCTACGGATCCGCGGTCAATCGCGCGATCGAACACCTCGGTGAGCGCGGGGAGATCGACGACTGGGTCCTGGTGGCCAACCCGGACGTGCAGTGGGGCCCGAACAGCATCGACGCACTGCTGGAGGCGGCCACCCGCTGGCCGCAGGCCGGCGCGCTGGGCCCGCTTATCCACGACCCGGACGGCTCGGTGTATCCGTCGGCGCGCCATCTGCCCAGCCTGATCCGCGGCGGCATGCACGCGGTGATCGGACCGTTCTGGAAACGCAATCCGTGGACGGCGGCCTACCGCCAGGAGCGGCAGGAACCCAGCGAGCGGGCGGTGGGCTGGCTGTCCGGATCGTGCCTGCTGGTGCGTCGCTCGGCCTTCGCTCAGATCGGCGGATTCGACGAGCGCTACTTCATGTATATGGAGGACGTCGACCTGGGGGACCGGCTCGGCAAGGCCGGCTGGCTCAACGTCTACGTGCCGTCGGCCGAAGTGCTGCACCACAAGGGCCACTCCACTGGACACGATCCGGCAAGCCACCTCGCGGCGCATCACCGGAGCACCTATATCTTTCTGGCCGACCGGCATTCCGGTTGGTGGCTGGCTCCGCTGCGCTGGACGTTGCGGGCATCGTTGGCGCTGCGTTCCCATCTGATGGTGCGCAGCTCGCGCCGGCAGCGTTCCGAGAAGCCGGCAGAAGGGCGGCACTGAGTTGGCGATTCTCCCGGTGGATGCGGTGATTCTGGTCGGCGGCAAGGGCACGCGCTTGCGGCCGCTGACACTGTCGGCGCCGAAGCCGATGCTGCCGACCGCCGGGGTGCCTTTTCTCACCCATATGTTGTCGCGCGTTGCCGCGGCGGGCATCGAGCACGTCATCCTGAGCACTTCCTACAAGGCCGCGGTCTTCGAGGCGGAGTTCGGTGACGGCTCTGCGCTCGGCCTGGAGATCGACTACGTCACCGAAGCGGAACCGCTGGGGACCGGTGGCGGCATCGCCAACATCGCCGACAGATTGCGGCACGACACGGCGATGGTGTTCAACGGCGATGTGCTTTCCGGGGTCGACCTCGGCCAGCTTGTGGAGTCCCACCGCGCCAACGAAGCCGACGTGACGCTGCACCTGGTGCGAGTGGGCGATCCGCGCGCATTCGGTTGCGTGCCCACCGACGAAAACGACCGCGTGGTCGCCTTTCTGGAGAAGACCGAGGATCCGCCGACCGACCAGATCAACGCCGGCACTTACGTCTTCGAGCGCAAGATCGTCAACCGGATTCCGCGGGGTCGGCCGGTGTCGGTCGAGCGCGAGGTGTTCCCGTCGCTGCTCGCCGACCGAGACGTCAAGGTCTGCGGCTACGTCGATGCCACCTATTGGCGCGACATGGGCACCCCGGAGGACTTTGTCCGCGGATCGTCGGACCTGGTGCGCGGCATCGCCGTGTCCCCGGCGCTGCACGGACATCGCGGCGAGCAGCTCGTGCACGAGGGCGCGGCGGTGTCGCCCGGCGCGGTGCTGATCGGTGGCACGGTCGTCGGGCGCGGCGCCGAGATCGGTCCCGGTGTGCGGCTGGACGGCGCGGTGATCTTCGACGGCGTCAAGATCGAAGCCGGCAGCGTGATCGAGCGCTCGATCGTCGGCTTCGGGGCCCGCATCGGTCCGCGGGCGCTGATCCGCGACGGTGTGATCGGCGACGGCGCCGACATCGGTGCGCGCTGCGAGCTGCTGCGCGGCGCCCGGGTTTGGCCCGGCGTCTCCATTCCCGACGGCGGGATCCGCTACTCCAGCGACGTCTAGGCGGGCGATCCCGTCTCTTGCGCCCGCGAAACCAGATGGGCCAGCGCGTAATCGGTGCCGGGCGGCAACGCGTCGGCCGGCCACCACCGCAGGTCCTCGGATTCGTCGCTGACCACGATCCGCGCGCCCGCCGGCGCCTGCGCGACGAATTGCAGGTCCAGGTGGCGGGTCGGGACACCCAGCGAGCAGGTGACCGGGTGGACGTGAATTGCGGCCAGGTCCGCGGCGATCCGCAGATCGGGCACGCCGGATTCCTCGACGGCTTCACGCAGCGCCGCGGTCACGATGTCCGGGTCGTCGTCGTCGCAGTGGCCGCCGAGCTGCACCCAGCGGCGCAGCCGACGATGCAGGGTGAGCAGCACCCGGGTGCCGGTGTCGTCGAGCACGATCGCCGACGCCGTGACGTGGCCGGCCTCGCACTCGCGGCGGCAGGCGTCGTCGCGCCCGTGCACGAAGGCCAGCACCGCGTGCCGCAACGAATCCTGCGCCGGGTCGGGTGCCCGCCAGTCGGTGAGGATTGAGATGGCCGAGTCGCGGATGCTCATCGGGCCGCGCGCCTGGTCCGGCGATCGCGCAGCCTGTGCCACGCCGCTCGGCACTGCGCGACGACGTCCGGCGACCAGCCGAGCCCGTCGATCAGGACGTGCCGGTCGACCGCGTCGAGTGCCTTCTCGATTTCGTTGGCCTTCAGCAGCAGATCGATGTCTTCGGCGAGTTCGGCGCCGGCGTGCGCTGGTGCGGGAATGGGTAGCTGCTCGGCTTCCCGCGGCTCCAGTTCCAAGATCCCTCCACCATAACTACGGCCCATGATCTCGGCGAAGGCGAACGTCGCGCTGTTGTGGAACACCGCGGCAACCGCCGCCGGGTCAGCCCGGCTATCGGGAGGGCCCAGTAGCCGCACCCGATGCACGGTGTCGGTGCTGGTCGCCGCGGCGGCGTTGACGGTCAACCGCGGGGTCAGGTGGATCTGGCGCAGCAGAAACAGGTCGGGCACCCACAGCGACGGAGTGCGCCACCACGGCGTGCGGATCGAGCACTTGTAGCCGCGGTGCACACCGGCGGCCTCGCCGGCGTCGATGTGAGCGGTCAGGGCGGGATCAGCGGGCTCGGCCGGGGCGTCGAGCAGCCAGGTCCGGTGCCCGGCCGCGACATCGCTTGCCCGGCAATCGGTGTCGTAGACCAGGCCGGACAGCTGGCTGCTGCGCGAGACGAGCGGCACGCAATGTGGCCGCAGTCCCAGCTCGTCGGCTTGTGCCGCGGTGAAGGTGAAGAAGCTGTTGCGGCCCGTCACGATGCCGACGTCGACGTCGGCGATGGCCCCGAGCCGGGTCATGGCGCCGGACTGCTTGAGTGTGCGCAGTAGCCGGATCGCGGCGGGCTCCAGAAAGTACTTTGTCCACTTCTCGTTTTCGTGCAGCAGCGCGGGCGCGGAATCGACGTTGAGATCCGCGCTGTCGAGCGCGTCGGCATCGGTGAGATTGACCGTGCGAATCCGCGCGGGGCCCGTACCGGCGACCCCGCAGAACAACACGACTTCCTGCAGGATGCCGCCGAACACCAGCCGCGCAAATGTGACCAGAGTGATTTCGCGATACCGGGTCAGCAGAAAGTCACGCAATGGTGCGGCATAACCGACTTGCAGCAATTCGGCGGGCAATACCAAACCCACCCGTCCGCCGTCGCGCACCAATGCGGTGCTCGCGATGACGAACGGGACCCAGGCGTTGGTCAGCCTGCTGGGGCGCAGCCCCGCGCTGCGCATCAGCTCCAGCGCCGGCTCTCGTTGCCCGGGTGCCCAGTTGCCGAACCGGATGTAGGGCGGGTTGCCCGCGACCCCGTCCCAGCCGGCCGCTTCGTTGTCGGCGAGCCAGGTGAACAGATTCGCGGTGTCGACCGGAGCGAACGCTCGCGACTTCGCGGCCTCTTCATCGACGAGTTCCACGCCTCGCACTTGCCCACTGAGCGCGGCCAGCTCGCGCAGGATGCGGCCGTCGCCGCACGAGGGCTCGACAATTCGGGGACCGGCCTGGCGGACCCAGCGAGCCAGGAATCGGGCCACCGGGGCCGGCGTGTAGTAGCCGCCGCGAACCTTGTCGGCCGATGCGGCCGCCTTGCTCGCGAATGTCTTCACCGGGCCAGTATTACTTGCGGATCAGCAGATCTCCGGGATTCACCGGGTCGCGCAACCCTTCGGCCCCTGCTCCTTCGGAGGCATAGCCGATCGCGATGGCGCCCAACGGCTCCCAATCGGGCGGCAGCTCGAGCTCGGCGCGGACCAAATCGGCGGCAAAGATCGTCGAGCCGATCCAGCAGCTGCCGACTCCCCGCACGGCCAGCGCGACCAACAGTGCCTGCACGGCCGCTCCGACGGCGACGGTGAACATGGTGTGCTCGGCGTCGGTGCGCCCCGCGTCGGGATAGGTGTGGGCGCCGTCGGGGACCAGCATCGGGATGACGACCTCGGGTGCGTCGTAGAGGATCTGGCCGCGTGCCACCCGCCGATCGATCGCGTCGGCGGGCTTGCCGTCACCGGCGAGGTCGGAACGCCACTGCTCCTTCATGCGATCCAGCAGCCGCGTTCGGGTGGCCGCGGTCCGCAGCCAGACGAAGCGCACCGGACGGGTGTGGTGCGGCGCCGGCGCGGTCAAGGCCTCGGCCACAGCCGCTTCGATCAGTTCCGGTGCCACCGGCTCGGCGCCGAATTGGCGTACCGACTTTCGCAACAGCTGGGCCTGCTGCCGTCCCATATCGATGGCTTCGGCGGTGCCCAGCCAGAACAGATCTTCGGGCCCGGGCCGCAGCAGGTGCCGGGCGCTCGTGCCGTCGTCGACGACGGTGAGCCCGCGCACGACGGCCACCGGCATCGCGGTCAGCTTGCCCTTGACCAGATCCGCCGCCGCCGCGATCTCGTCGGCCACTGCGATCTCGGTGACCACCAACTCGTTGCCGTGCTCGTCGACCGCGCCCGAATAGCCGTGCAGCACAGCCAGACCCGCCACCCCGATCGCGGCGTCGATCTGGCCGTTGCGCCAGGCCCGGCCCATGGTGTCGGTGATCACCACCGCGACGTCGACGCCGAGCTTCTCGCGCAGTGCGGCGCGCAGTGCCGCGGCACTGCCGTCGGGATCGACCGGTAGCAGCGCGAGTTCGCTTCGGCCGACGTTGGATCCGTCGACCCCGGCGGCGGCCTGGACCAGCCCCAGCCGGTTCTCGGTGATCAGCGTGCGGCCCTTGCGGGCCAGCACCCGGACCGCTTCGTCCTCGACCAGCTTGCGGCGGAGCTCGTCGCGCTCCGCGGGGTCCTCGGGTGCGGCCACCAGCCGGCCCTCGCATTTGGACACCACCTTGCTGGTGACCACCACGACGTCGCCGTCACGCAGCCACGGTGCGGCCGACGCGACCGCGGCACCGAGATCGTCGCCGGGGCGGAATTCGGGAAGCCCGGCCACGGGCAGGATCTCGATCGCCGCGGCGGTGCCATGCTCCTTCGGAGAACGGGTCATGTCGCCACGCCCGCGATGTCCAGTCCGGCCCGGACCATCTCGGCCGTCGCCTTCGGGTCGCTCATCAGCAGCGGCGCCGAGCGGATCGCAACGCCGTCGATGTCGGCGTGGTCGCCCTCGTGTACCAGCCAGCAATCCAATATCCCGGTGGTCGCGCGCGCCCCGTAATGCCGCCCGACCGCCTCCGCCGTGGACTCGACCCCGATCACCTCGAGGCAGGCATCTGCCATGCCGCGCAACGGCTTTCCGCCGATGATCGGCGAGTAGCCGACGATCGGTGCGGCGGCGGCGCGCAGCGCGCCGCGAATGCCGGGGACGGCCAGTATCGCGCCGACGCTGACCACCGGATTCGACGGTGCCAGCAGGATGATGTCGGCGTCGCCGATGGCTTGGGTCGCTTCGGTTGTGGCGCTGGCCGTTTCAGCGCCGACGAACGCAAAGCTATGGGTGGGCACCTGGGCCCGATAGCGCACCCACCACTCCTGGAAGTGGATCGCGCGCTGGCTGTCATCGGCCGGATCGGTGATCACCACATGTGTTTCGCAACGGTCGTCACTGGCCGGCACCAACCGCGCGCCCGGTTGCCATCGGTCGCACAAGGCCGCGGTGATCTGTGACAGCGGGTAGCCGGCGTGCAGCATCTGGGTGCGCACCAAGTGGGTCCCCAGATCGCGGTCGCCGAGTTGGAACCAATCCGGTTGCATGCCGTAGCGCGCCAATTCCTCTTTGGCGTGCCAGGTTTCGTCGCGGTGACCCCAGCCGCGCTCCGGGTCGACGCCTCCACCTAAGGTATACATGCAGGTGTCCAAATCTGGACAAACCCGAACCCCATGGATCCAGGCATCGTCGCCAATGTTGACGACGGCAGTCAGCTCGTGGCCCGCGGTTTGTCCCTCGGTGCTGAACTGACCCAGACCGAGTAACTGCTGGACGCCCAGCAGGAACCGGGCACCGCCGACGCCGCCGACCAGTACGGTGACCTTCACACCGGACGACAGTACCGGCCTGCGAGATGTCGAATTCGGTGACCGCAACGAACAGTTGGGAGGGGTTGTGATCGACACGCCGGAAGGGCGGAATAACAGAAACGCCGGAATTTGGTCACGAGATGGTATGGAAATGCCGCGAAAAGCTTGACCCGGCTGGTCAACCCGTGTCTAATCACATCAGTGTCATTTCCCGGTTGGCCGGCCGGTTCCGGTGTCGCAGACCGTGATTCGATCACTTGTTCGAATTGATTTGTCTGTACATCAGAACAGCGGAAATCTCCACTCACTCAAACAACGAAGCTGAGGAGGCGTACGACTCATGTCTTACGAGCACATATGGGGCGTCATGCCAAGCACTGAGCGCGCCACGATCAGCTCCGCGCCGGCACCGATTGCCCGGCCCCACTTGACCGTGGTCCCTGATGCGCCAGTCGCATTCGAGCCCGAGCCGTTACCGGAACCCGAGCTCACTCCGGACCAATGGCAGGACCGCGCCCTGTGCGCGCAGACCGACCCCGAGGCCTTCTTCCCGGAGAAGGGCGGGTCCACCCGCGAGGCCAAGAAGATCTGCCTGGGTTGCGAGGTACGTCATGAATGCCTCGAGTACGCCCTGGCGCATGACGAGCGTTTCGGTATCTGGGGTGGCCTGTCCGAGCGTGAGCGCCGCCGCCTCAAACGCGGCATCATCTGACTCGACAACCCTGCTGAGGTTATTCGTCGTCGATCGTCGGGTCGATGACCGTGGGTTCGACGTCGAGATAGATGGCCACCTGCGCCACCAGAATCTCGTGCAGTAACTCGCCAAGTTCGACGGTGTCTTTGGCGCGTCGTTCTATGGGCTTGCGGAACAAGACAATTCGTGCTCGCGTCGCGTTGCCGCGGACATCCACCCCGGCTGGGATCAAGCGGGCCAGCGCGATCGGTCCGTCGGCGACGACCTCGGGCGGCCACTGCACGCTGTTGGGATCCTTGGCGGCGATGCGAGGGATTTCATCGACCGCCACGTCGAGGTCCGACACCCGTGATTGCCAGCGCCGCTCGATCGGCTCATAGGCCTCCAGCACCGCCATGTCGAACCGCTCGGCCCGGCTGCGCCATCCCGGCACCGTCGGCGGCAGCAAAGGACCCCGCATATCGCGGCCGCGACGAGTTGCCCGGTGCGGCGCCGCTCGGCCCGACGGCCGTCCGTTCCGCGGGAAACTGCGCGAATCACCCACGCGCCGATGGTAACGGTTGAACATCGTGGGCCGAACGGTTGCGCGTGTCCGGCGCTTCGGCGGCGTTTCCGCACGATAGCCTTTCCGACGTGAACGTTCCCCGTCGCTGCTGCCGGCCCGGGTGCCCGCATTACGCCGTGGCGACCTTGACGTTCGTCTACTCGGACTCGACGGCAGTTGTAGGCCCACTCGCGACCGCGCGCGAACCGCATTCGTGGGATTTGTGCGTCGGCCACGCCGGCCGGATCACCGCGCCCCGCGGTTGGGATCTGGTGCGCCACGCCGGGCCCCTCAATACTGAGCCGGCCAATCCCGATGAAGACGACCTGGTCGCACTCGCCGACGCCGTGCGCGAAGGCGGTGCGGGGGAGGCGGCCGTGCCGTTCGCGGGCGGCACCGGCATGCCGTTGAACGGCTTTCCCACGCAAGCGGGAGGTACCCCCACGGCTCCGCATCTGCACCACACCGGAGCCCAGGCCACCGCACCCAGCAGCCATCTGCTCGCGCCGCCCGACAAGCGATCCGGACGTCGCCGCGGGCATCTGCGGGTGTTACCCGATCCGTCGGACTAGCTCCGCCGGGGTTTTCTGCCAAACCGTTTGGAACCGTAACTTCTGCGGGCCGATAGGCTGACGCCAAGAGGCAAATCAATCCATGGCGTCAAGGAGGCCCCGCATGTCTCGGCCTGCCGCGACTGTCCACCGTGTCATCAAGGCTTATGACATCCGTGGGCTGGTCGGCGAAGAGATCGATGAGTTGCTGGTCGCCGACATCGGGGCCGCCTTCGCCGCGTTGATGCGCGGTGAAGGCGCGCAACGCGTGGCAATCGGCCAGGACATGCGCGACAGCTCGCCGTCGCTCGCCGCTGCTTTCGCGGCCGGGGTGACCGACCAGGGCCTCGACGTGGTGCGCATCGGGTTGGCGTCCACCGATCAGCTGTATTTCGCCTCGGGTTTGCTCGATTGCCCCGGTGCGATGTTCACCGCCAGTCACAACCCCGCCGCCTACAACGGCATCAAGCTCTGCCGGGCCGCCGCCCTACCCGTCGGCGCGGACACCGGGCTCAAAGAGATCAGCGACCGGCTGATCGCCGGCATCCCGGCCCATGCCGGGCGGTCGGGGACCATCGCCGATCGCGATGTGCTCTCCGACTATGGCGACTTCCTGCGCTCGCTGGTCCGGACAGCCGGTCTGCGACCGCTGCGGGTGGCGGTGGACGCCGGCAACGGGATGGCGGGTCACACGGCTCCGGCGGTGCTCGGCGCGATCGACTCGATCACGTTGCTACCGCTGTACTTCGAGCTCGACGGCTCGTTTCCCAATCACGAGGCCAATCCGCTCGATCCGGCCAACCTGCTGGACTTGCAGTTCTATGTGCGCGAAACCGGCGCCGACATCGGACTGGCCTTCGACGGCGACGCCGACCGCTGCTTCGTGGTCGACGAGCGCGGCGTGGCCGTCTCCCCGTCGACGGTGACGAGCCTGGTGGCCGCCCGCGAGCTGGGCCGGGAGATCGGCGCCACCGTCATCCACAATCTGATCACGTCCCGTGCGGTGCCTGAACTCGTCTCCGAGCGCGGCGGTACACCGCTGCGCTCGCGCGTCGGACACTCCTATATCAAGGCGCTGATGGCCGAAACCGGCGCGATTTTCGGTGGCGAGCATTCGGCGCACTATTACTTCCGCGACTTCTGGGGCGCCGACTCGGGCATGCTGGCGGCGCTGCATGTCCTGGCCGCCCTCGGTGAGCAGGACCGGCCGCTGTCCGAGCTGACCGCGGACTACCACCGCTACGAATCCTCCGGCGAGATCAATTTCACGGTGTCGGACGCCGCACAGTGTGTGGACGCCGTGCTGAAGTCGTTCGGCAGCCGGATCCACTCCATCGATCACCTGGACGGGGTGACAGTCGACTTGGGCGACGGCAGCTGGTTCAACTTGCGCAGCTCCAACACCGAGCCGCTGCTGCGGCTCAACGCGGAGGGCCGTACCGCAGAGGATGTCGAGGCGATGATCGCGGAGATCACGAGCCAGGTGCAGCGCAGCGAGAGCGTGCCGTGAACGCCATCGGGGCGATCGACCTCGAAGACACCGACGGCCTGCTCGGCGCCGACGGACAGGGCCTGTTGCGGTCCGCCTCGTCGGCCGGCGCGCAGGTGCGCGCCATCGCCTCGGCCGTTGACGAAGGAGAGCTGAACTCACTGCGTACCGGCGACCGCCCGCGCAGCGTGATCTGGGTGGCCGGACGCGGGACCGCCGAGACGGCCGGTGCGATGTTGGCCGCGACGCAGGGCGGCGCGGCGCCGGCGCCGATCGCGATCCTCAACGAGGCCCCGCCGTGGGTGGGTCCGCTCGACGTGCTGATCGTCGCGGGCGACGACCCCGGCGATCCGGCCCTCGTGGGTGCCGCCGCGACCGGGGTGCGCCGCGGCGCCCGGGTTGTCGTCGTCGCCCCGTACGAGGGTCCGCTGCGCGACTCCACCGCCGGCCGGGTCGCGGTGCTGGCTCCGCGGCTGCGGGTTCCCGACGAGTTCGGGCTGTGCCGGTATCTAGCCGCCGGCCTGGCGACGCTGCAAACGGTGGACCCCCGGCTGGACATCGACGTGGCGACGCTCGCTGATGAGCTGGATGCCGAAGCGCTACGCAACAGCGCTGGCCGTGAGCTATTCACCAACCCGGCCAAGACGATTGCCGCGCGACTGTCCGATCACCGGGTCGCGCTGGCCGGCGACTGTCCCGCGACACTGGCGCTGGCCCGGCACGGCAGTTCGACTCTGCTGCGGATCGCGCGCCAGGTGGTCGCCGCGAGCAGCCTGGCGGATGCGGTGGTGGCGCTGCGCGAGCCCGCCGAGTTCGGATCCGGCCCGTCGTCGGTGGATGCGCTGTTCCACGACGACGAGATCGACGGACCGTTGCCCCAGCGGTTGCGGGTGCTGGCGCTGACGTTGTCCGGCGACCGCACGGTCGCGGCCGCGCGGATTGCCGGGCTCGACGACGCCTATCTGGTCGCGGCCCAGGATGTACCCGAGGTCGGCGACGGGTCGGACGGCCTGGCCGGACCCGCCGCTCCGCGCGAGCCGGCCGGTGCCGGGCGCGCCGAGCAGCAACTGGCAGTATTGGCGGTTCGGTTGGAGATGGCCGCCGTTTACTTGCGACTGGTGCGGGGATAGATAGACAAGTGGAAGTGCTTCGCGGTGCCGTACGGACGTACGCGTGGGGGTCGCGTACCGCCATCGCCGAATTCACCGGCCGGCCGGTGCCCGCGGCTCATCCCGAAGCCGAGCTCTGGTTCGGCGCGCATCCGGGGGATCCGGCCTTCCTGGAAACCGAGCGGGGCGAACTCTCCTTGCTGGAGGCGGTGACCGCCGATCCGGAGGGACAGCTCGGCTCCGCGTCGCGCGAACGGTTCGGTGACGTGCTGCCGTTCTTGGTCAAGGTGCTCGCCGCCGACGAACCGCTCTCGCTGCAGGCCCATCCGAGTGCCGAACAGGCCATCGAGGGCTATCTGCGCGAGGAGAAATTGGGTATCCCGGTGACCTCGCCGGTCCGCAACTACCGCGATACCTCGCACAAGCCCGAATTGTTGGTGGCGCTGCACTCGTTCGAGGCACTCGCGGGATTTCGTCAGGCTGCTCGCACTATCGAGCTGCTGCGGGCATTGGCCGTCACCGACCTCGACCCCTACATCGAATTGCTGAACGACCAGTCCGACGCCGACGGGCTGCGTGCGTTGTTCACCACCTGGATCACCGCACCGCAGCCCGATATCGACGTGCTGGTGTCCGCGGTGATCGACGGCGCGATCCAGTACGTCAGTTCCGGCGCAACGGAGTTCGCGGCGGAAGCCAAGACAGTGCTGGAACTCGGTGAACGCTACCCCGGTGACGCCGGAGTGCTGGCGTCGTTGCTGCTGAACCGAATCAGCCTGGCCGCGGGCGAGGCGCTGTTCTTGCCGGCCGGCAACCTGCATACCTATCTGCGTGGTTTCGCGATCGAGGTTATGGCCAACTCCGACAACGTGTTACGTGGCGGCCTGACCCCCAAGCACGTCGATGTGCCCGAGTTGCTGCGGGTGTTGGACTTTACGCCCACCGCCGAGGCGCAGCTGCGGCCGCAGGTCCGCCGCGAGGGGCTCGGGCTCACCTATGACACCCCGGCCGACGAATTCGCGGTCGCACTGTTGCTCCTCGAAGGCGAGCATCTCGGCCACGAGGTCGACGCATCCCCCAGCCATGACGGCCCACAGATCCTGTTGTGCGCCGAGGGTTCGGCGGTGGTGCACGGGAAATCCGGGTCACTTGAGTTGGGACGCGGGATGGCCGCCTGGGTGGCGGCCGACGACGGCCCGGTGGGGTTGGTCGCGCACGCGCCCGCGAAGTTGTTCAGGGCGACTGTGGGTTTGTGACGTGGGCGGCCTCACGCAACTCGCGGCGCTCGCGTAGCCACAGTCGCAGGTTATGGGCCATGGCGCGGCCGATGATCCGCGGCGGCGGAACCATATAAAGGCTGTCCAGCAGCGAGAATCTTCGCAGAAACCATTCGGCGAGAACGGGTTCGGTTTCGGCGGCCCCGAGAAATTGGTCGAACAACGCGCCCGACGGCCGCCACCACCAGGGGATCCGCCCGCTGCTGTCCGCGTGGTGAAAAGCAACGTCGCCGATGCCATTCATCGTCCACACCGGAAAGGTGGTCTTGGCGGTCGCCCGATTGAGTTCGCCGGCCAAGTCCGGATCCCCGGATCGCAACGCCCGCCGCAGATGACCGGCCTGCAACGACGTCATCGTCATGCCCTGTCCGAAGGTGGGATTGAAGCTGGCCACGGCGTCACCGAAGGGGACGATTCCGGCCGGGAACCGGTCCAGCTTGTCGTAGCGACGCCATTTGCTGGCCGGGAAGGCATGAAATGCCGGCGCGCCAACGGGTTCGGCCTGCGTCAGCGCGTCGGTGAAATGCGCCGGGAGTAGCTGGTCGGCCAGCGCAAGCATCTCCGGGAACGTCGCCGGCGGCTTGGCGTTGGCCACGCCGAAGGTGGTCAGCACCCAGGTGCCGTCCTCGTAGCACAGCATGCCCATCCCCAGCGACTGCTGGTGCGAGGCTCCGGCCACGACAACCTTCTCCGGAATCAATCCCTCCGGCATGCGGAACTGATGGCTGGCGTAGTGGATGCCGATGTCCAGGGTTTGCTCGGTGGGACGCTGATATCCCCACTGCGTCAACCAAACCGGCAGCCGGGTGCCACGGCCCGCCGCGTCGACAACCAGGCCGGCACGCACGAATTCCGGCTCGCCGCCGTCGACGGCGTCCAGCAGCACGCCGGTCACTCGCTGCTGCCCGCGGTCGAACCGCGGTTCCGCGACGGATCGCCGCACGATCACGACGTTGTCGATGTCGCGGACGCGGCTGCGCAGCTGCCATTCCAGATGCGGCCGGCTGGGCACATATGCGGTGAATTCGTCGCGCAGCGTGTGTCCGGTGCCGAGCACATGGCCCGCGGCACCGAGGTGGATGCAGTCCGGCCGGTTTTCGAGCATGGGCACGCCCGCGGCCACCATGTCCTTCAGCAGGCCCGGGAACAGGGCGTCGAATTCCGTGGCTCCGCGTGCCATCAGCAAATGCAGGTGCCGATCCTGCGGGGTCGTCGCGCGGTTTGCCGGTGTGTTCGGCAGTTCGTCCCGCTCATAGACGCTGACCTGGGAATACCAATCCGAGAGAACCCGCGCGGCGCATAAACCCGCAATGCTGGCGCCGATCACCACGGCGTGGTCTCGGGTGCCTGCGCAGTCCGCCATCCGGGGGGAGTACCCAGTACTGTGCGGTCCAATGGCTTCTGACGGTCTACGAGAGGCGGCATATGGCCAACCGCTGGCGCACCAAGTCAGTCGAACAGTCGATCGACGACACCGACGAGCCAGACACCCGGTTGCGTAAGGACCTCACCTGGTGGGACCTGACGGTATTCGGCGTCGCGGTGGTGATCGGCGCCGGCATCTTCACGGTCACCGCGTCGACCGCCGGCGATATCACCGGTCCGGCGATCTGGATATCTTTTGTGATCGCCGCGGTCACCTGCGCGCTGGCCGCTTTGTGTTATGCCGAATTCGCCTCCACCCTGCCCGTCGCGGGCAGCGCGTACACCTTTTCCTATGCCACCTTCGGCGAGTTCCTGGCCTGGATCATCGGCTGGAATCTGTTGCTGGAATTGGCAATCGGCTCCGCCGTGGTGTCTAAAGGCTGGTCCAGTTACTTGGGGACGGTATTCGGATTCGGCGGAGGCACAGTCCAATTGGGCTCGGTGAACCTGGACTGGGGCGCGCTGCTGATCGTCTTTCTGGTGGCGACGCTGGTCGCCGCGGGCACCAAGGTGTCGTCGAGGATTTCCGCGGTGATCACCGCGATCAAGGTGTCGGTGGTGATCTTCGTCGTGGTGGTCGGCGTCTTCTACATCAAAGGCTCCAACTATTCGCCGTTCATCCCCAAGCCGGAAGCCGGGCGCGAGGCCGGCGGCATCAACCAGTCGGTGCTGTCGCTGCTGACGGGGGCGCACAGCAGCCACTACGGCTGGTACGGCGTGCTGGCCGGCGCATCGATCGTGTTCTTCGCGTTCATCGGCTTCGACATAGTCGCCACGATGGCCGAGGAGACCAAACGGCCCCAGCGCGACGTGCCCCGGGGGATCCTCACGTCGCTGGCGGTCGTGACCGTCCTTTACATCGCGGTCTCCGTCGTGTTGTCCGGCATGGTCTCCTACACCCAGCTCAAGACCATGCCCGGTGGCAAGCCGGCGAACCTGGCCACCGCGTTCACCGCGAACGGGATCCATTGGGCGAGCGAGATCATCGCCATCGGGGCATTGGCCGGGCTGACCACCGTGGTGATGGTGCTGGTGCTCGGGGGGTGCCGGGTGCTGTTCGCGATGGCGCGCGACGGTTTGCTGCCGCGAGCGTTGGCCAAGACCAGTTCGCGGGGGACGCCGGTCCGCATCACCGTGCTCATCGCGCTGGTGATCGCGGCCACGGCGTCGGTGTTCCCGATCAGCAAGCTCGAGGAAATGGTGAATGTCGGAACGCTGTTCGCGTTCGTCCTGGTGTCCGCCGGAGTCATCGTGCTGCGCCGGACCCGGCCGGACCTGGAGCGCGGCTTCCGGGCGCCGTGGGTGCCGGTACTCCCGATCGCATCGATCTGCGCGTGTGTCTGGCTGATGGTGAACCTCACCGCGCTGACCTGGGTCCGGTTCGGCGTGTGGCTGGTGGTGGGTACCGGGATTTACTTCGGCTACGGCTACCGGCACTCGGTGCAGGGCCGCCGACAAGCGGAGCAGGCGACCTAGGCCGTCTTTACAAATGTACGTTGTATGTCTAGACACGAGACGCAAACGCCTGTATTGTCCAATCTCACGTGGTGTGACTCACAAGGAGGTTTGGCATATGACCACACAGATCCAGGCGGCCCAAGAAGTCGAGGGCACCGAGTGGCGCGACAAGAAGCGCTACCTGTGGCTGATGGGCTTGATCCCGCCGACCGCGTTGTTCGTGATGCTGCCGATCGTCTGGGGACTGAACCGACTCGGCTGGCACGCCGGCGCCCAGGTGCCGCTGTGGATCGGCCCGATCCTGCTCTACATCCTGCTGCCGATTCTGGACCTGCGTTTCGGGCCCGACGGGCAGAACCCGCCCGACGAGGTGATGGAGCGGCTGGAGAACGACAGGTACTACCGCTACTGCACCTACATCTACATCCCGTTCCAGTACCTCAGCGTCGTGCTGGGTGCCTACCTGTTCACCGCGCCGGACCTGCATTGGCTGGGCTTCGAAACTGGGCCCGCCGGCGGCCTGGGCTGGGTCGGCAAGATCGGCGTCGCGCTGTCGGTCGGTGTACTCGGCGGCGTGGGCATCAACACCGCGCACGAGATGGGGCACAAGAAGGACTCGCTGGAGCGCTGGCTGTCCAAGATCACCCTGGCGCAGACCGCCTACGGCCACTTCTACATCGAGCACAATCGCGGCCATCACGTGCGCGTCTCCACCCCCGAGGACCCGGCGTCGGCCCGCTTCGGCGAGACGTTCTGGGAATTCCTGCCCCGCAGCGTGTTCGGCAGCCTGCGCTCATCGGTTCATCTCGAGGCGCAGCGGATCCGCCGGCTCGGCAAGAGCCCGTGGGACCCCAGGACGTATGCGTCCAACGACGTGCTCAACGCCTGGGCCATGTCGGTGATGCTGTTCGGCGCGCTGATCGTGGTCTTCGGCGCGGGTGTGATTCCGTTCCTCGTCATCCAGGCGGTGTTCGGCTTCTCCCTGCTGGAAACCGTCAACTACCTTGAGCACTACGGCCTACTGCGGCAGAAAGTTGACTCGCCTTCTGGAAAGACGCGCTACGAGCGTTGCGCCCCCGTGCACAGCTGGAACTCTGACCACATCGTCACCAACCTGTTCCTCTACCACCTGCAGCGCCACAGCGATCACCACGCCAATCCCACCAGGCGCTACCAGACGCTGCGCAGCATGGCGGGCTCGCCCAGCCTGCCCAGCGGGTACGCGTCGATGATCGCGCTGACCTACTTGCCGCCGGTGTGGCGCAAGGTGATGGACCACCGGGTGTTGGCGCACTACGACGGCGATATCACCAAGGTCAACCTGCAGCCGCGGCTGCGGGAGAAGCTGCTCGCCAAGTATGGGGTGGCGGCATGACCGCGTATCGTTGCCCCGGCTGCGACTACACCTACGACGAGACGAAAGGCGCTCCGCGGGAAGGCTTTCCCGCGGGCACGCCCTTCAGTGATATCCCCGACGACTGGTGCTGCCCCGATTGTGCGGTGCGCGAAAAGATCGATTTCGAAACGGCGTCCGGCGACAATGCGGCCGCGCGAGCGGGTGAGAAGGAGCCGGACAATTGGATGGGAGTGAACCAGTGAGCGACTACAAGCTTTTTGTCTGCGTGCAGTGCGGGTTCGAGTACGACGAGGCCAAGGGCTGGCCGGAAGACGGCATCGCCCCGGGCACCCGGTGGGACGACATTCCCGACGACTGGAGCTGCCCGGACTGTGGCGCGGCAAAGTCCGACTTCGAGATGGTGGAGGTAGCGCGGCCGTAGCCGCCAGCGACGATGCAGAACGAAGTGATGAGGAGGAGCGGCGCAGTGGTACGAGCTATTGTCGCGCCTGTGAAGCGGATTCCTTACGCCGAGGCGTCGCGGGTTCTGCTGCGTGACTCGGTATTGGACGCGATGCGCGACTTGCTGCTGACGCGGGACTGGTCCGCGATCACCCTGTCCGACGTGGCGCGGGCCGCCGGCATCAGCCGGCAGACGATCTACAACGAGTTCGGCTCACGGCAAGGTCTGGCGCAGGGGTACGCCCTGCGCCTGGCCGATCGCCTGGTGGACGCCATCCACGCCGCACTGGACGCGAATGTCGGCAACTTCTTCGAAGCCTTCCTGGCGGGCTTCCGGTCGTTTTTCGCCGAGTCGGCGGCGGACCCGCTGGTGATCTCGCTGCTGAGCGGAGTCGCCAAGCCCGATTTGCTGCAGCTCATCACCACCGACAGTGCGCCCATCATCACCCGCGCTTCGGCCCGGCTGAGCTCCGCATTGACCAGCACGTGGGTGGCCACCAGCGACGAGGACGCCGGCGTGCTGGCGCGCGCCATCGTGCGGCTGGCGTTGAGTTACGTATCGATGCCGCCGGAGGCCGATCACGACGTCGCCCGCGATCTCGCCCGGTTGATGACGCCCTTCGCGGAGCGTCACGGCGTTATCAACGTCCCCTGACCTGGTTGGCTTTCGACCGCCGACTACAGTGGCGGAAGAGCGTACCCAAGCTAACGAAAGCCACGTAGTCCGCTCGTTGCCCTTGAGCCCCCTGAGCCGCAGAAGGAACAGACACGCCATGACCGAAAGCTCGCTGACGCCCGACGTTCGTAACGGCATCGACTTCAAGATCGCCGATCTGTCGCTTGCGGAGTTCGGCCGTAAAGAGCTGGACCTGGCCGAGTACGAGATGCCCGGCCTGATGGAGTTGCGTCGCGAGTACGCCGAGGTGCAACCGCTGAAGGGGGCCCGGATCTCGGGCTCGCTGCATATGACCGTGCAGACCGCGGTGCTGATCGAGACGCTGACCTCGCTGGGCGCCGAGGTGCGCTGGGCCTCGTGCAACATCTTCTCGACGCAGGACCACGCGGCGGCCGCGGTCGTCGTCGGTCCGCACGGCACGCCGGAGGAGCCCAAGGGTGTTCCGGTGTTCGCCTGGAAGGGTGAGACGCTCGAGGAGTACTGGTGGGCCGCCGAGCAGATGCTGACCTGGCCGGACCCGGACAAGCCCGCCAACATGATCCTCGACGACGGCGGCGACGCCACCATGCTGGTGCTGCGCGGCGCGCAGTACGAGAAGGCCGGCGTGGTGCCGCCCGCCGAGGAGGACGACTCCGCGGAGTGGAAGGTCTTCTTGAACCTGCTGCGGAGCCGGTTCGAGACCGACAAGGGCAAGTGGACCAAGATCTCCGAGTCGGTCAAGGGTGTCACCGAGGAGACCACCACCGGCGTGCTGCGCCTTTACCAGTTCGCCGCGGCCGGTGACCTGGCGTTCCCGGCGATCAACGTCAACGACTCGGTGACCAAGTCCAAGTTCGACAACAAGTACGGCACCCGGCACTCGCTGATCGACGGCATCAACCGCGGCACCGACGCGCTGATCGGCGGCAAGAAGGTCCTCATCTGCGGCTACGGCGACGTCGGGAAGGGCTGCGCGGAGGCGGTCAAGGGCCAGGGCGCCCGGGTCGTCGTCACCGAGATCGACCCGATCAACGCGCTGCAGGCGCTGATGGAGGGCTTCGACGTCGTGACGGTCGAGGAGGCGATCGGCGACGCGGACATCGTCGTGACCGCCACCGGCAACAAGGACATCATCTCGCTCGAGCACATGAAGGCGATGAAGGACCACGCCATCCTGGGCAACATCGGTCACTTCGACAACGAGATCGACATGGCGGCGCTGGAGCGCTCGGGCGCCACGCGGCTCAACATCAAGCCGCAGGTCGACCTGTGGACGTTTGGCGACTCCGGCAAGTCGATCATCGTGCTGTCCGAGGGTCGGCTGCTGAACCTGGGTAACGCCACCGGGCACCCGTCGTTCGTGATGAGCAACAGCTTCGCCAACCAGACGATCGCCCAGATCGAGCTGTGGACCAAGAACGACGAGTACGACAACGAGGTGTACCGGCTGCCCAAGCACCTCGACGAGAAGGTGGCCCGCATCCACGTCCAGGCGCTGGGTGGCACCCTCACCAAGCTGACCAAGGAGCAGGCCGAATACCTCGGCATCGACGTCGAAGGCCCGTACAAGCCGGACCACTACCGCTACTGACGAGCTTCGGGCTCGCGGCGTGCTGATCGCGATCGAGGGCGTCGACGGCTCCGGCAAGCGGACGCTGACCGAAGGGTTGCAGGCAGCTCTCGAGCGCGCGGGCAGGTCGGTGGCCACGATGGCCTTCCCGCGCTATGGGCAGTCGGTGACCGCCGACATCGCGGCCGAGGCGCTGCACGGCGAGCACGGGGACCTCGCGTCATCGGTGTTCGCGATGGCGATGCTCTTCGCGCTCGATCGCGCCGGCGCGATCGAGGACATCGAGCGGCTCACGCGCCACCACGACGTGCTGATTCTCGATCGCTACGTCGCCTCCAACGCGGCCTATAGCGCCGCGCGCCTGCATCAGGACGCGACAGGAGAAGCGGCCGCCTGGGTGCACGCGCTGGAGTTCCAGCGGCTCGGGTTGCCCGCGCCCGATTGGCAGGTGCTGCTCGGGGTGTCCGCCGAGCTGGCCGGACAGCGGGCCCGTCGCCGGGCCGAGACCGATCCGCTGCGGCCACGCGACAGCTACGAACGCGACGACGGGCTTCAGCAGCGCACCCGTGCGGTGTACGCCGGACTCGCCGACGCGGGCTGGGGCGGGCGGTGGCTGGTGGTCGATGCGGACGTCGATCCGGGGCGCTTGGCGGCCGATTTGACCTCCAAATAAGCCGCGAATAGCACAGATTTGTCACGATTCGCCCTTATCGAAGAAGAAACGCCCGTGTGGCGCCCGAGTTTTGTCCCGATCTGGTGACACCATGGACGCCATGAGGCAAAGGATTCTGGTCGTCGATGACGACGCTTCGCTTGCGGAGATGCTGACCATCGTTCTTCGTGGGGAGGGTTTCGACACTGCGGTCATCGGTGATGGCACGCAGGCTCTGACCGCGGTGCGCGAGCTGCGGCCCGACCTGGTGCTGCTGGACCTGATGCTGCCCGGCATGAACGGCATCGATGTATGCCGGGTGTTGCGCGCCGATTCCGGCGTTCCGATTGTGATGCTCACCGCCAAGACCGACACCGTCGATGTGGTGCTCGGTCTGGAGTCGGGGGCCGACGACTACATCATGAAGCCGTTCAAGCCCAAGGAGCTGGTCGCCCGGGTGCGGGCGCGGCTGCGTCGCAATGACGACGAGCCCGCCGAGATGCTCTCCATCGCCGACGTCGAGATCGACGTGCCGGCGCACAAGGTCACTCGTAACGGCGAGCAGATCTCGCTGACGCCGCTGGAGTTCGACCTGCTGGTAGCGCTGGCACGCAAACCGCGTCAGGTGTTTACTCGTGATGTGCTGCTCGAACAGGTGTGGGGATATCGCCACCCAGCGGATACCCGCTTGGTGAATGTGCACGTCCAGCGTCTGCGGGCCAAGGTCGAGAAGGACCCGGAGAACCCGACTGTGGTGTTGACCGTTCGAGGAGTGGGTTACAAGGCCGGACCTCCGTGATCCGCGCCGGCGACGATGCAGAGCGCAGCGATGCTGAGGAGCGGCGCTTATGCACTGTCGGCGCCGGTGTAAGACGTCGCGACGGTGAGGAGCAGCGCCATTGATTTGGGGCTCGCGGCGACGTATTCACGGTCACCGCTGGGGGCGCACCGGCCCCGTGACTCGGGGCATGAGTGCGTTGAGTCGAGCCGTCGGCGTTGCCTGGCGCCGTTCGCTGCAACTGCGAGTCGTGGCACTCACTCTCGGACTGTCGTTGACGGTGATCCTGGCGCTCGGCTTCGTGCTGACCAGCCAGGTCACCAACCGGGTGCTTGACGTCAAGGTCAAGGCGGGTATCGAGCAGATCGACCGGGCGCGCACCACTGTCGGCGGGATCGTCAACGGCGAGGAGACGCGCTCGCTGGACAGCAGCCTGCAGCTGGCCCGTAACACGTTGACGTCGAAAACCGACCCGGCCTCGGGCGCCGGTTTCGCCGGCGCATTCGACGCGGTGCTGATGGTGCCGGGCGACGGCCCGCGGCCCGCGACCTCGGCCGGCCCGGTCGATCAGGTGCCGGCCTCGTTGCGCGGCTTCGTCAAGGCCGGGCAGGCGGCCTACCAGTACGCCACGGTGCACACGGAAGGCTTCTCGGGGCCCGCGCTGATCATCGGTACGCCGGCGTCGTCGCAGGTGGCCAACCTGGAGTTGTACCTGATCTTTCCGTTGGCCAGCGAGCAAGCCACGATCACGCTGGTGCGCGGCACGATGATCACCGGCGGCGCGGTGCTGCTGGTGTTGCTGGCCGGGATCGCGCTGCTGGTCTCGCGTCAGGTGGTGGTGCCGGTGCGCTCGGCATCGCGGATCGCCGAACGGTTCGCCGAGGGGCATCTGTCCGAACGGATGCCGGTGCGCGGTGAAGACGACATGGCGCGGCTGGCGGTGTCGTTCAACGACATGGCCGAGAGCCTGTCGCGGCAGATCACGCAGCTCGAGGAGTTCGGCAACCTGCAGCGTCGGTTCACCTCCGATGTCAGTCACGAACTGCGCACTCCGCTGACCACGGTGCGGATGGCCGCCGACTTGATCTACGACCACAGTTCCGAACTGGACCCCACCCTGCAGCGCTCCACCGAGCTGATGGTCAACGAGCTCGATCGCTTCGAGTCGCTGCTCAGCGACCTGTTGGAGATCTCCAGGCACGACGCCGGTGTGGCCGAATTGTCCGTGGAGGCAGTCGATTTGCGCACGACGGTGCAGAGCGCGCTGGGCAATGTGGGCCACCTGGCCGAGGACGCCGGCATCGAGCTGCTGGTGGACATGCCCGACGAAGAGGTGATCGCCGAGGTGGATCCGCGGCGGGTGGAGCGCATCCTGCGCAATCTGATCGCCAACGCCATCGACCACGCCGAGCACAAACCGGTGCGGATCCGGATGGGGGTCGACGAGGACACCGTCGCCGTCACGGTCCGTGACTTCGGGGTCGGGCTGCGGCCCGGCGAGGAGAAGCTGGTGTTCAGCCGGTTCTGGCGGTCGGACCCGTCGCGGGTGCGGCGCTCCGGGGGCACCGGGCTGGGGTTGGCGATCAGCGTCGAGGATGCGCGGCTGCACCAGGGCCGGCTGGAGGCGTGGGGCGAGCCCGGTCAGGGTGCCTGCTTCCGGCTGACCCTTCCCATGATCCGCGGTCACAAGGTCACGACCAGTCCGTTGCCGATGAAACCGATTCCGCAGCCGGCACCGCCGGACGGGGCGCCCGGTCAACCATCGGGCAAAGAGCGGCCGCGCCAACATGAGCACGCCGAGAGGGGCGGGTGATGCGGCGGCTTTACGTCGCGCTGCTGGCGATGCTGCTCGCCGGCTGTGCGGGAGTGCCCAGCACGTCGGCGCCGCAAGCCATCGGCACCGTCGAACGTCCGGCGCCGTCGAACCTGCCCAAGCCGACCCCCGGCATGGATCCCGACGTGCTGCTGCGCGAATTCCTCAAGGCCACAGCCGATCCGGCCAACCGGCATTTGGCGGCGCGGCAGTTCCTCACCCAGTCGGCGTCCAATGCCTGGGATGACGCCGGTAGCGCGCTGCTGATCGACCACGTGGTGTTCGTCGAAACCCGGGGCGCCGAACGGGTTTCGGCGACCATGCGGGCCGACATCCTGGGCTCGCTGTCCGACGTCGGGGTTTTTGAAACGGCCGAGGGGATACTGCCCGACCCGGGACCGATCGAGTTGGTCAAGACGTCCGGCGGCTGGCGGATCGACAAGCTGCCCAATGGCGTTTTCCTGGACTGGCAACAGTTTCAGGCGACCTACAAGCGCAACACCCTGTACTTCGCCGACCCGACCGGGAAGACGGTGGTACCCGACCCGCGCTATGTCGCGGTCGCCGATCACGATCAGCTGGCCACCGAACTCATGTCCAAGCTGCTGGCCGGACCCAGGCCCGAGATGGCTCACACCGTCCGCAACCTGCTCGCCCCGCCGCTGCGGCTGCGGGGGCCGGTGACCCGGGCCGACGGCGGCAAGAACGGGATCGGGCGCGGTTACGGCGGCGCACGCATCGATTTGCAGAAGCTCTCCACCACCGATCCGCACAGTAGGCAACTACTTGCCGCACAGATCATTTGGACGTTGGCCAGAGCCGACATCCGGGGCCCGTATGTGATCAACGCCGACGGGGCACCGCTGGATGACAGGTTCGCCGAAGGGTGGACCACCTCCGACGTCGCCGCCACCGACCCGGGCGTGGCCGACGGTGCCGGCGCGGGGCTGCACGCGCTGATCAACGGATCGCTGGTCGGCCTGGACGGGCAGCATTCCACCACGGTGCCCGGCGCCTTCGGCCGGATGGGTGACCAGACGCTCGCTGCGTTGTCCCGCAGCGGGCGGCAGGTGGCGTCGGTCGTGACCCTGCACCGCGGCGCCCCGGACATGGCGGAGTCGCTGTGGATCGGTGATCTCGGTGGCGAGGCGGTGCAATCCGCCGACGGGCACAGCCTGTCGCGTCCCAGCTGGTCGCTGGACGACGCGGTCTGGGTGGTGGTGGACGGCAACAACGTGCTGCGGGCCATTCAGGAACCGGCGTCCGGACAACCCGCGCGCCTCCCGGTGGATTCCGGGGCGTTGGCGAGCAAATTCCCGGGGCCGATCACCGACCTGCAATTGTCCCGGGACGGCACGCGGGCGGCGATGGTGATCGGCGGCGAGGTCATTCTCGCCGGTGTCGAGCAGACGCAGGCCGGGCAGTACGCGCTGACTTACCCCCGGCGGTTGGGTTTCGGGCTGGGCAACACGGTGGTGTCCTTGTACTGGCGCACCGGCGACGACATGGTGGTAACGCGCAATGACCTTGCGCATCCGGTTTCGTACGTGAACCTTGACGGGGTGAACTCCGACGCGCCCGCGCACGGTTTGCAGATTCCGCTGACCGCGATCGCGGCCAACCCGTCGACCGTCTACGTCGCCGCTCCGCAAGGCGTGCTGCAGTATTCGGCGTCCGCTTCGGAAAGCCAGCAGACCTGGTCGGACGTGCCGGGCCTGATGACCGGTGGCGCCGCTCCGGTGCTGCCGGGATAACCGCTAGATCTTCGTCGCGATCTGTAGGCCGATATCGCCGCCGCTCAGCGTGACCGGCTCGGCTGCGGGCTGCAGTCCCGCATCACGCTGCCATCCCGCGGTGTCACTCGCGGTCCAAGTCCCGGATCGGCTGGTGACCCCGAAGTACAGCTCGTTGAGTGCGGCGAATTGGCTTGCACCGTAACCTGGTTCGAGTCGCAAGGGCTCGATCATCGCAAAGACACCGCGCGGTCGCAGTGCCCGCCCCAATCGCCGGAACAGCATGGCGTTCTCGGCCGCACTGAGGTGGTGTGCGAGATTGCACAGCAGCACCACGTCGTAGGACTCGACACCGAAATCGTGGGTCAGCGCGTCGGCTTCGAGGTGGGCTACGCGAGCGCCCATCTGCTCCGTGGCCAACAGCGGCGCCGAAACCCGGACCGCTTCGGGCAGGTCCAGGACCACCGAACGCAAGTGGGGATGACGCCGGCACAGCGCAACCGAGTAGTGGCCGTGCGAGCCGCCGACGTCGATCATGTCGGTGGCGCCGCTCGGCACCGGGATGACTTCCGCGACTTCATGCGCCGTCAGGCCGGCCAGGGCCCGCATGGATCTTTGGTAGTGGTCCCACTGCACACCGGTCATGGTCTGGTGCAGTTCGAGGGGGACACCGGTGCGCACATAGTCTTCGACGTGCGTCATGAGCTCCCATTCGTCGAACGCGAACAGCACCACGTCGACTATCGAGCGGGGACTTCCCGTCAGCAACCAGGTGCGCGCGTTCGGCGTCAACGTGTACCGGCCATCGCAATATTGCAGGTAATCCGACCCGGCCAGGGCGACTAGCAGCTTCTGCGTTGCGACAGTGTCTGTCCCGCACCGCCGGGCGATTTCGGCGGGCGTCGCCGCCTCCCGGCTCAACGACTCGAACACGCCGAGTTTGGTCGCGGCCATGATCGCGCGCGCAAGGGCCATTGCGTAGTGGGTTCCGAAGAATGGCAACGGTAGTTGGCGGGACGCCAGTGCCTTCCATTCCGCCGGGTCATCAGGAATCATACCCAGGTGCACGTTAGGCGTGCCGTTCAATCATGTTGGCGGGAACAATGTTCGGGTTGCTGTTGAAGATGTTGTCCGGATCGTATCTGGCCTTGATTCTGGCCAGACGCTCGTACTTGCCGTTGCGGTAGGCTTCCCGCACGCAAGCGTCGTCGTCGTAGGCCAGAAAATTCGAGTAGATTCCGCCACTGTGCCAGTTGGAAGTCGTTGCGAAAGTTTCTCGTGCCCAATCGATATGGGGCCGGCCGTCGTCGTCGGGGTGCCACCGGGTCAGCACATTCAAAAAGTGATCGGCGTGACGATCCGGAAACGCGGTGTCGTCTTCGGCCGGCCGATCCTGGGCGCCGTGCTGGTAAGAGATCTCCAGCACCGAAATCTCTGAAGGCAGCCGTTGCGCCGAGTCGATCAACGCGCCGATACAGTCGCCGGTGATTTCACCGAGATAACCGCCTTTGGTGTAGTTGCAGGCGCCGGCGCCGAGCAAGCCATCGTTGACCGATTGCAGTTGGAGGAAAGGCGTCGCCTGAATGCCTGAGAACACTTGTGGCGCACCGCTGAACAGTTCCCGGTTGATCGATGGGGCATCCGCGGCGTCGCCGGTCCACACGCTGACCATCACGCACACCGGCGCGCCGACCACATCGTCGGGCACACCCGGCTCGGCGAAGGCGCGCCGCAGATACACCACGACCTTCAGATCATCGGGCGCGCTTCGCATCATCTGGTCGTAGTGTGCGATCGCGTCGGCCGCCTGGTCCAGGCGATATAGCGCGGTGCCGACCGGAAGTGGTTGGGTGACAACGTGTGTTGCAAACTCGAACTCGGTGACGACGCCGAAGTTGGTTCCCGCGCCGCGCAGGCCCCAATACAGGTCAGGATTCTCGTTCACGCTGGCGCGGACGGCGCTGCCGTCGGCCAAAATCACTCGCGCCGAAATCAGGTTGTCGCAGGTGAGGCCGTACTTTCGGGTCAGCCAGCCGGTGCCGCCGCCCAGTGCCAGGCCGGCCACCCCGGTCTCTGACATCACACCGGCCGGCGTTGCCAGACCGTGGATCTGCGTCGCCCGGTCCATATCGGCGAGCCGGCAGCCGCCACCGACCCGTACGGTCCTCGCCTCGGGGTCCACGGTGACCTGGCGCATCCGGCCGAGATCGATGACGACACCGTTATCGATCATGGAATGCCCTGCGACGCTGTGGCCGCCGCCTCGGACGGTGAGGGGAGCGGCGTGCTCACGCGCGAATTCGATTGCGATGACGACATCGGCATCGGTGTGGCAGCGGACGACCACTGCGGGGTGGCGGTCGATCATTGCGTTCCAGATGCGGCGGGTTTGCTGATACTCCGGGTGTCGACAGTGCACGATGTCACCAGCCAGCCGAGCGTCCAACGTGCCAAGTTGCTGATCCGAAAAGCGCTGAACAGGAACTGATTCCATGCCGATCAAGGGCACCCTTCCGGTCTCGACTAAGGGGTCGCTCGGCACGATACCCACGCTAGACCGTAGTGGCGAGCCCCCGGCTCGGCTAGCCTGATTACGCAGCTGATCGGCCGGATTGCGCACGGCCCCAAGCGCAGCATGGCGGCCTCGAGTTCAGCAACGTTAGCTTGTTGGTGCGTGGGTGCGGAAGGGACATCAGTGGATTGGGGGGAGGAAGGCGACCGAGTGACGCAACTACCGACAGCGGACGCTTCGGATGTACATATCTGGAAGCAGGCGAAGAAGTTCGAAGACTTTGCCACGGTGTGCTGCGGCCGACTCCACATGCATCTGTTGAACGATCCCGACTCATTCTCGTTGTCCCACCGGGTGGGCCGAATCGGTGCGGCGACCGTGACCGAAGTCGCCATCGGGTCGGAACTGGCGCTGGATGCCGGCGAGGCGTGTGGCGCCTACCGAATCGTTGTGCTGCGGTCGGGACGCGCCGAGGGGCGATACCGCAACCTCACCTTCACCGGCGGGCCCGGTTGTGCCATGGTATATCCCCCGCAGGGACGCGTCGTGGGGCGATGGGGCGCCGGCAGCAGATTGATCTCTTTCAAGCTCGAGTGTTCCGCGGTCCACGATGCGCTCAGCGATGCACTCGGCTGGCAGGTGATGTCTCAGCCCGATTTCATGCCGGTCATGTCAACCGATTCGGCCACGACCCGAACCTGGATCAATATGATGGCTCTGTTCAAGGACCAGGTCTTCCGGCCCGACAGCGTGCTAACTCAACCGCTGGTCGGATTGCCGTTCGTCGACAGCCTGGTCCGCGGGTTTCTGCTGGCTGCCGATCATCCCCATCGTGAGGCTCTGACGAAAGACGTACGGCTGTTTGCGCCGCGTGCGATTCGTTCCGCAATCGAAATCATCGAAGAAGAAGCGCATTTGCCGTTGACGTTGACGTCGATCGCCACGCGTACCCACATCAGTGTCCGTACGCTGCAACAGGGATTCCAGCGCCACCTCGATACGTCGCCGATGGCATATCTGCGCGAGGTCCGGCTGCGCCGAGCACACCAGACGCTGCTGAGGTCGGATCCCTCGACGGTGACGGTTGCTTCGGTTGCCTACCGATGGGGCTTCAGCAATCTCGGCAGGTTCGCCGCGGCGCACTCCGCCCGTTACCGCGAGACGCCGACGGAGACCTTGCGCCGCAGGACATTCCACCGCCTCACCGCCGAAGAACGGGTTCAGGTCAGAACGGTGCGGCGGAGCTAGGCTCGGCTACTCAGCCGGGAGGAATTTCTGGGCGCGCGGAATTGTGTGCGGCGCAAGGACTCCGACGGAGACTCGCCGTACTGCTTGGCATGCGCGGCGGCGAATCGTCCCGGATTGGTAAAGCCCCATCGGTAGGCGACCGCGGACACGGTGACCGACGAGGGGTCCGAATCGAGCAATTCCTGGTGTGCTCGGCGCAGCCGCACTTGCCGCAGATACTCCATAGGTGAAACATCCAGATGACTGCGAAAGCCCTGCTGTAGCGAGCGGGCGCTGACGTGGGTCCGCGCGGCGAGCGCCGAGACCGTCAACGGCAGGTGCGCCTCCGTGTCGATGATCTCGAGCGCGGCGCGGATAGTGCGCGGTGCCGGCTGGAGCGCGTCTGCCGCGACGGCATCGCGGTCGGGGTGATCGACGGCCAGCAGGAATCCACGGATCAGACTGTCGGCGAACGGCAATGCGACCAACGGCTGAGTGAACAGGCCATCCGGACGGGAGATCTGCGTGTAGAACAGCAACAACATGTTGATCCAGTCGCGGCCCGCTGCCGTCGTGGTCGGCATGAACGGTGCAAGATCGAGTTGCGACGTCACCTGCCGGCCCAGCGTGTCGCTCAGCGCATCTTCGACAGCGCTGCGATCGAGCTTCACCCCTAGCATCCGGGTGCCCGCCGTCCATCGCGCCGCGGTGTGACCCTCCGGTTGGTACACACCGACAGTGCCCGGCCCCGCGCGATGGAACGAACCCCGGTGCGTCGACTCGAAACAACCCGCTTGCACGACGTTGACGCGGTACCCGCTGCATCGCTCACCGCAATCCAGCGACGTGTCGGTTCGGACAACGAGTTGGGAGAGAATGACCGGACCGATGCGACCCGCGCGTTGGCCGAGGGAAAACGAATCTGGATTGCTGCGCAATGTGACGTGGGGTTCGCGGCAGCACAGGACGGCGAAGTCGTCGAGCGCTTTCGCCGTCATCCCTGCACTGCCATCCGAAGTGGCAGCTGGCCGTCGGTGGGTCATGCTCTGTTGAGAGTACGCTCGCCGGTGGCCGCGGGCATCTGGGAGAGCGCCGCTTGCGCATTTTGGCTAGAACTGTGCGTGCGGTGGCTCGGCGAGTGGGCGACGCAATCTGTCCTGTAGGCCGCGCCCGGCGGCTACCCTATTTGCGTTGTCCCGCATAGCGTTAAGGGCGTGCATAGTCCCGCTGCGATCGCTCTCGCGCCGATGTTCATGGCGGTCGCGTTGTTGTGGTGGGAGACGACCAGCCTCATCGGGCTGGGGTTAGACAAGAAGCGGCACGACGGAAAAGTGTCGGATGCGCAGCCGTTGGTCGCAACCGAGAGTTCAGCTGCGCCGCCGGGCCCGGAGCATGGCGAGGCGCACGGCGCGCTGATCGCGTCCGGAATATTCAGCAGGACGAGTCCCGACACAGTCACCGCCTTGTCCAAGGCGCTGCATCCCGAGCGCATCTCTGCTGGGTGTGTCATGGGCGCTCATAGCGACTTCGGGGGCTGCGTTTACGTGATCATCTCCGGAAAGGTCAAGGTTTCTTACCAGCGCCGCGACGGTGGTGAGATCGTGCTGAGGATTCTGGGACCATCGGAAATCTTCGGCGCCATAGCGCTTTTCGATCCCGGACCGCAAGACATGAGCATGACCACGCTCACCGACGTGCTGGCGGTGCCGATTGCCCGCGACCAGCTCCTGACGTGGATGGCCGAACGCCCGGAGGTTTGCGATCAGGTGCTGCGTCTGTTCGCGCGGTGGGTGAAAGCGATAACGAATTCGCTGGTCGACTTCGCGTTCGCCGACGCGCAGGGTCGCGTCGCGAGCCGGTTGTTGGACCTGAGGAAACGCTTTGGCCAGCAGGACGGTGACGTCGTGCGGGTGGTGCACGATCTCACCGCGGACGACTTTTCGCGTCTCGCCGGCGTCGATCCGGAGTCGATCGCAGCGACGTTACGTGGATTCGAGGCCAACGGCTGGATACGTCTGGAGGACCACAGCATCGTCATCGTCGACGGGCAGGCCCTTAGTCAGGTGCGAAGGGTACGTATGGGGGAGGTTTGTGGTGTTTGATCGGTTTGCGTTGGGAGATCTGGGTGTTCGAGTGCTCGGCGCGCCGATGGCGGGCGGTCCGTCGACGCCGGCGTTGGCCGCCGCCATTTCCAATGGCGGCGGTCTGGGATTTCTCGCGGGGGGCATGATATCCGCGGAAGAATTGGCCGACTCGATCCTCGCGGCACGCAGGCTGACATCCGGCCCACTGGGAGTCAATCTGTTTGTGCCGCAAGCTCCGCTGGCCGCCAGCCAAGAGCTGGAAGCGTTCGCGAGAGCGCTCGAGGACGAGGCCGAACACTACGGCGTCGCGCTGGGTGAACCGCACGATGATGACGACGAGTACGCGGCAAAGCTCGATGTGGTGTGCGATCTGCGGCCGGAGGTGGTTTCCTTCACCTTCGGTTCGCCGAGCGAGGCGGCTTGCCGTCGGCTCAGTGACGCCGGCATCCTGACTCTCGCCACGGTGACGACTGTTCGAGAAGCGTTGATCGCGATCAGCTTTGGAGCGAATGCGCTGGTGGCGCAGGGTCCGGATGCGGGTGGGCATCGGGCCACGTTCGACGCGCGCACCACGCCCCCCGGCGATCCTCTCGACGATCTGGTCCCAACGCTGGTCGCCTGCTTCGACTGCCCTGTCGTCGCGGCCGGGGGATTGGGGACTCCAGCGGCTGTGCGACGTGCGCGCGATCTCGGCGCCACCGCGGTGCAGCTTGGCACGGCATTCTTGCTCGCCGACGAAGCCGGCACCAACCCGGTGCACCGCGCGGCATTGCGTGATCCGCAGTTCACCGAGACCGTGATGACGCGAGCGTTCACCGGGCGGTACGCACGTGCATTGCGAAATCGATTCGTCGACAAGCACGACGCTCACGCGATATTCGGGTTTCCCCACGCCGCCATGATCACCGGCCCCATCCAGGCGGCCGCGGTGAAGCTGGGCGACCCACACGGTGTCGGCATGTGGACCGGCGCTGCTTTCCGCAATGTCCGAGCGGGCTCGGCCACCGACATCGTGCAAGAGCTGGCGGGCTGACGGCCGGCGCGGCGTACGAGAGAGCGTGGCTCTAGGCCTAGACGTCGACCCGGCAGCGGGTTCGGTGACCGACGCGTTCGGCGGGTAGGCGGCCTACATGTTGGACACCGTCGCCACGCCCCGGACCCAACCGACGGATGACTTTCTTAGGTCCTCGTCAATGCCGAAGTCGATGGGCACCAAGCTGTCCGTCATCGCGAAGACGAACGGATGGCGGGGCCGCGCGGACGGGTGATGTCACCCCTACCGGCGACACTGACGTCGTGCTCGATTTGATCCTGCCGCTGGAATGCGGAGGCTGCGGGGTGCCGTCGACCCGCTGGTGCGGCGCGTGCGCCACGGAGCTGGTCGTCAAGCCCGACGAACCGCACCTGATCAGTCCGCGCATCGACCCGCGCGCGCCGGTGTTTGCGCTCGGCCGCTATGCCGGTGCCCGTCGCCAGGCGATTCTCGCGGTGAAGGAGCGCGGGCGCGCCGACCTGGTCGCGCCGCTGGCCCAGGCGCTGGCGGTCGGCGTACACCGGCTGCTGTCCTGGGGCATCATCGAAACCCCGTTGACGATCGTGCCCGCGCCGACCCGGCGCTCGGTGGCGCGCCGGCGCGGCGGCGATCCCGTCACCCGGTTGGCGGCGGCTGCGACCGCCCGACACCCGGACGTCACTGTCGTGGCGGCGTTGCGCATGAAGGCGCTGACCCGCGACTCGGTGGGCCTGGGCACTGCCGAGCGGGAACGCAATGTCGCGGGCCGGGTGCAGCTGCGGGGCCGGCGGCCGCACACCGAGGTCCTGCTCGTCGACGACATCGTCACCACGGGCGCTACCGCGGGTGAGTCGGTACGGATTCTGTCCGCGGCCGGAGTTCGGGTCAGCGCGGTGTTGGCGATCGCAGTCGCCTGAATCGGCGAATCTCGGCGTAAACCAGTGAAATTGCCAAGAAGACGTGAAGAACTCGCTACGGGTTCGTCAAATCGGTGGCACGGCGAGGCGAACACGAGCTAACGTCGAGGACAACCTTCAACAACTCTTCGGGACCCGCTGGTTCCGATTCACGGGCCGCGATTGCCCAGGTTGAGACGCCACTTGCGGAGGGGGTGAGTAATCGACACCTTGCACCGGCGGGCTGCCTGCGGCGGTCACTCTTCTAGACCGCTCCCACCCCGTCGGCGCTTTCTGGAGAAAGCCGGCACGCAGGGCGCGTGCGACGTGAAAAGAGAAATGAGTTGTCACGTATGTCAAGGCTAACCGTGGATTCCACTCAGCTTCTGGACGAACCTCCGGTCGGAATCGATACGCAAGAACCGACAGCCACCGCCGAGGTCGTCTTCAAGGGGCGCAATGTCGAGATTCCGGATCACTTCCGGGTGTACGTCTCGCAGAAACTCGCCCGCTTGGAACGATTCGACAAAACCATCTACCTCTTCGACGTCGAACTCAAGCATGAACGCAACCGTCGCCAACGTAAGTCCTGTCAGCGCGTGGAGATCACCGCGCGGGGCCGTGGGCCAGTAGTCCGCGGCGAGGCGTGTGCCGACAGCTTCTATTCCGCGCTCGAGTCCGCGGTGGTCCGGCTGGAGAGCCGGCTGCGCCGCGGCAAGGATCGCCGCAAGGTGCATTACGGCGAAAAGACCCCGGTTTCCCTGGCCGAGGCCACCGCGGTGGCGCCGCCGCCGGAGAAGGCCTTCCGCGACAACGCGGAGCCGCACCAACACGACGCCCGCGACGACGATCTAGACCATCAGCCGGGGCGGGTGGTGCGCACCAAAGAACACGAAGCCACCCCGATGTCGGTTGACGACGCGCTCTACGAGATGGAACTCGTCGGACACGACTTCTTCTTGTTCTACGACAAGCAAACCGAGAGGCCATCCGTCGTGTATCGCCGTCACGCCTATGACTACGGACTGATCAGGCTCTCCTGACGGGTCGTCAGGCGGCGACCCGCTACGCCCGGCAGTGCCGCGCTCGCGATCGCCGCGTCGCCGGTCATCACGGGGTCGTCCCCTACCATGGGAGTCGCTCGAAAGAAGAAGACTCCTACCAACAGGGGACCTAGCTGTGCTGTCGAAGTTGCTGCGCCTTGGTGAAGGTCGCATGGTCAAGCGCCTCCGGAAGGTGGCCGACTATGTCAACACCTTGTCCGACGACGTCGAGAAACTCTCCGACGCCGAGCTGAGAGCCAAGACCGACGAGTTCAGGAAGCGACTCGAACAGGGCGAAGAACTCGATGACCTGCTGCCCGAGGCATTCGCGGTGGCTCGCGAAGCCGCCTGGCGGGTGCTGGACCAGCGCCCGTTCGACGTTCAGGTGATGGGTGCCGCCGCCCTGCACCTGGGCAATGTCGCCGAGATGAAGACGGGTGAGGGCAAGACCCTGACCTGTGTATTGCCGGCCTATCTCAACGCGCTGGCCGGCAACGGGGTGCACATCGTCACCGTCAACGACTACCTGGCCAAACGCGACAGCGAGTGGATGGGCCGGGTGCACCGCTTCCTCGGCCTGCAGGTCGGGGTGATTCTGGCGAACATGACCCCGGACGAGCGCCGGGTGGCCTACAACGCCGACATCACCTACGGCACCAACAACGAATTCGGCTTCGACTACCTGCGCGACAATATGGCGCACTCGGTCGACGACATGGTGCAGCGCGGACACACCTTCGCCATCGTCGACGAGGTGGACTCCATCCTGATCGACGAGGCACGCACGCCGCTGATCATCTCCGGACCCGCCGACGGCGCGTCCAACTGGTACCTCGAGTTCGCCCGGCTGGCCCCACTGATGGAAAAAGACACCCACTACGAGGTAGACCTGCGCAAACGCACCGTCGGTGTGCACGAACTCGGGGTCGAGTTCGTCGAGGACCAGCTCGGCATCGACAACCTGTACGAGGCCGCCAACTCACCGCTGGTCAGCTACCTGAACAACGCCCTGAAGGCAAAGGAACTGTTCAACCGCGACAAGGACTACATCGTCCGCGACGGCGAGGTCCTCATCGTCGACGAGTTCACCGGTCGCGTGCTGATCGGTCGTCGCTACAACGAAGGCATGCACCAGGCCATCGAGGCCAAGGAGCACGTCGAGATCAAGGCCGAGAACCAGACGCTGGCCACGATCACGCTGCAGAACTACTTCCGGCTCTACGACAAGCTGGCCGGGATGACCGGTACCGCCCAGACCGAGGCGGCCGAGCTGCACGAGATCTACAAGCTCGGCGTGATCCCCATCCCCACCAATAAGGAAATGATCCGCGAAGACCAGTCCGACCTGATCTACAAGACCGAGGAAGCCAAATACATCGCGGTGGTCGACGACGTTTCCGAACGCTACGAGAAGGGCCAGCCGGTCCTGATCGGTACCACCAGCGTCGAGCGCTCGGAATACCTGTCGCGACAGTTCCAGAAGCGGCGCATCCCGCACAACGTGCTCAACGCGAAGTATCACGAGCAGGAAGCCGGCATCATCGCGGTGGCCGGCCGCCGGGGCGGTATCACCGTCGCCACCAACATGGCCGGCCGCGGTACCGACATCGTGCTGGGCGGCAACGTCGACTTCCTCACCGACCAGCGACTGCGGGCCCGGGGCCTCGACCCGGTGGAGACGCCCGACGAGTACGAAGCGGCCTGGCACGAGGAACTGCCGAAGGTCAAGGAGGAGGCCACTGCCGAGGCCGCCGAGGTGATCGCGGCCGGCGGCCTGTATGTGCTGGGCACCGAACGCCACGAGTCGCGCCGCATCGACAACCAGCTGCGTGGTCGTTCCGGCCGACAGGGTGACCCGGGCGAGTCGCGCTTCTATCTGTCGCTGGGTGACGAGCTGATGCGCCGGTTCAACGGTGCCGCCCTGGAATCGTTGTTGACGAGGCTGAACCTGCCCGACGATGTGCCGATCGAAGCGAAGATGGTCACCCGGGCCATCAAGAGCGCCCAAACCCAGGTCGAGCAGCAGAACTTCGAGGTCCGCAAGAACGTCCTCAAGTACGACGAGGTAATGAACCAGCAGCGCAAGGTGATCTACGCCGAGCGCCGCCGCATTCTCGAGGGCGAGAACCTGCAGGAGCAGGCTTTCGACATGGTCCGTGATGTCATCACCGCCTACGTGAACGGCGCGACAACCGAAGGCTATGCCGAGGATTGGGACCTCGAGGCGTTGTGGTCGGCGCTCAAGACGCTGTACCCGGTCGGGATCGACCACGAGTCGCTCACGCGTCGGGACGCGGACTCCGAGCATGATGATCTCACTCGCGAGGAGCTGCTGGATGCACTGGTCAAAGACGCCGAACGGGCATATGCCGCAAGGGAATCCGAACTGGAGGAGATCGCCGGCGAAGGTGCGATGCGCCAGCTGGAACGCAACGTCTTGCTCAATGTGATCGACCGCAAGTGGCGCGAGCACCTCTATGAGATGGACTACCTCAAGGAGGGGATCGGGCTGCGCGCGATGGCGCAGCGCGACCCGCTGGTCGAATACCAGCGCGAGGGCTACGACATGTTCATGGCCATGCTCGACGGCATGAAGGAGGAGTCGGTCGGCTTCTTGTTCAACGTGAGCGTGGAGGCGGTGCCCGCTCCGCAGGTCGCGCCGGTGCAGGCGCCGGAGGGCCTGGCGGAATTCGCGACTGCCGCCGCGGCCGCCGAAGAGCAGGACGACACCTCCGCCCCGACGCCCACCGCGGTGCGTGAACAGGCGCCAAGCACGTTGCGCGCCAAGGGTATCGACAACGAGGCACCGGCTCTGACGTATTCCGGTCCGGCCGAGGACGGTTCGGCCGAGGTCCAGCGCAACGGCGGTGGCGCACAAAAGACTCCGGCGGGTGTGCCCGCCGGTGCCAGCAGGCGCGAGCGGCGCGCCGCCGCCCGGCAGCAAGGCCGGGGCGCCAAGCCGCCGAAGTCGGTCAAGAAGCGCTAGCCTGCTTCCCCGTCGCCGAGCGTGCGGCTGGCCGCCCGTTCGTCGTCGAGTGTGCGGCTGGCCGCTCCCTCGCGCGAGAAACATCCCCATTTCGTCGCCGAAAGGTGCAGGCGCTGGTGACCATCGCCTGCTGCTTGTCCTCGGACACGGCCCCTCTACCGCCGCGCGGCTGGGAGTTACCCCCACCCGCTTGCGGGGGGGATATGAGGTCGGTCTGTATGGCGGCAATCTTTGCGGTATTTCGTTGCGAGTTCCCGGTATGTTGCGGATATGGATGTCAAGGAGGTGTTGCTGCCCGGCGTCGGGCTGCGGTACGAGTTCGTCAGCCACAAGGGCGACCGGATCGGCATCATCGCACGGCGCGGCGGCGACTTCGACGTCGTCCTGTATGGCTCCGACGACCCGGACCAGGCACGGCCGGTGTTCCACCTGACCGACGAAGAGGCCGATACCGTCGCCCAGATTCTGGGCGCTCCCCGCATCGCCGAGCGGTTCACCGAGCTGACCCGCGAAGTGCCGGGCCTCGAGGCGGGCCAGGCCAATGTCGAGCCGGGCAGTCCGTTCGTCGACCGTCCGTTGGGTGACACCCACGCTCGCACCCGCACCGGGGCGTCGATTGTCGCGATCGTGCGCGACGAGGATGTGCTCGCCTCACCGGGCCCGGCGGAAATGTTGCGCGAGCGAGACGTCTTGATCGTCATCGGCACCGACGAAAGCATCGCCTCGGTCCAGCGGATCGTCGACAAAGGCTGAGCCAATGCAAGTTTCGGGGGCGCTGTTATTTCAGCTAGGCGCCCTCCTGACCGCACTGGCGGTGCTGGGGGCGGTTTCGCGGCGATTCGCGCTGTCTCCGATACCGGTCTATCTGATGGCGGGTCTTTCGCTGGGCAAAGGCGGCATCTGGCCGGTGGCCGCCGCCGGCGAGTTCGTCACGACGGGCGCGCCCATCGGCATCGTATTGCTCTTGCTGACCCTGGGCCTGGAGTTCTCTGCCACGGAATTCACCGCCAGCTTGCGTCACCACCTGCCGTCAGCCGGTGTCGATGCGGTCCTCAACGCCACGCCCGGAGCGGTGGCGGGCTGGCTGTTGGGCTTCGACGGTATCGCGACCCTGGCCCTGGCCGGCGTCACCTACATCTCCTCCTCGGGTGTGATCGCGCGCCTGCTCGAGGACCTGCGCCGGCTCGGTAACCGCGAAACGCCGGCCGTGCTGTCGGTGCTGGTGCTCGAGGACTTCGCGATGGCCGCCTACCTGCCGCTGTTCGCCGTGCTCGCCTCTGGCGGCACCTGGCTGGAGGCGGTCGGCGGGGTTGCCGTGGCGCTCGGTGCCCTCGTCGCGGCGTTCGCTGGCTCCTATCGCTGGGGCCACCACGTGGGCCGGCTGGTGGCGCATCCCGATTCCGAGCAGCTGTTGCTGCGGGTCCTGGGCCTCACCCTGCTGGTCGCGGCGCTGGCCGAATCGCTGCACGCTTCGGCCGCCGTCGGCGCGTTCCTGGTCGGGCTCACCCTGACCGGTGGCACCGCGCAACGGGCGCGCAAGGTGCTGGGTCCGCTGCGGGATCTTTTCGCCGCGATCTTCTTCGTGGCGATCGGTCTGCAGGTGGACCCGAAGGAGCTGGTCCCGATGCTGCCGGTCGCGCTGATGCTGGCCGCGGTCACCGCGGCGACGAAGGTGGCCACCGGTATCTTCGCTGCCCGGCGCGACGGCGTGGCCCGCCGCGGGCAATTGCGCGCCGGCACCGCACTCGTCGCCCGGGGCGAGTTCTCGCTGATCATCATCGGATTGGCCGGTGCGGCGATCCCCGCCGTGGCCGCGCTGGCGACGGCGTATGTGTTCGTGATGGCGATCCTGGGTCCGGTGCTGGCCCGGTTCTCCGGCGCCCCGGCGCCCGAGGGAGCCGGATCACCGGTCTAGCGCGTCAACCGATGTGCAGGGCAACCACCTGCCACCGGACTCCAGTGCTGGTGGGCAGCTTCTCCACCCGGGCGGCAATGGCGTGGATCCGGTCCCCGCGGCTGTAGGAGGCGAACACCTCGGCGGCGCTCTCCGGATCCCGGCAACCGGCCGGTTGCAGCCGCATCCGGCGCAACACCGCGGCGCCCTGGCATCCGGCGGCGGACCGGCTGACCGACTGCACGGAGTCGGCCAGGCCGGGCACCAGCAGCGGCCGGAGTTGGGTGAGCGGACGGCGGCGGTCGATGACTTCCAGCACCCGGCGCAAGGCGGCGTCGGCGAAGATCGCCGCCTCGCGCATCGCCGCGGACCACGCCGTCGGTTCCGGTCGCCGGACGGCCCGCTTGGTGTAGGGCCGGCGCGGCCCGGCGCCGGCTCGGCGTACCACGGTGGACTGCCGGCACGGCGCGGCGTTGCGCGACACATCTCGCGGCGGCGGTTCGTACTCGACGACGGGAACGACGGCGAAAGCGTCACGGTGAGCGGGGTTTACGGGACTGACGGTCAACGCGCACTCTCCAAGTCATCGGTGAACGAGCGGCCTGCAGGAGAGTGACAGACAATTGGTCTTTCAATTGCCGGTCATCATCGCACAATTCGACATCGCGCGTACCCGCGCCTTGTTCGGCCCTGGCCGACGATTACCGTGGGCGAGAACCCGAAGGAAACCAAGGAGGCCAGGCCCGCAATGGTGACCCGGTTGTCCCCAGCGGACGCTTCCTTCTACCGGCTGGAGAACAGCGCCACCCCGATGTACGTCGGATCGCTGTCCATCCTGCAGCGCCCGCGCGCCGGACTGAGCTACGAGACGGTGCTGGCCGCCGTCGAACGCCGACTGCCGCAAATACCGCGCTACCGCCAGAAGGTCCGCGAAGTGCGCGTCGGCATGGCCCGGCCGGTGTGGATCGACGACGCCGATTTCGACGTCACCTACCACGTGCGGCGCTCGGCGCTGCCCTCGCCGGGCAGCGAGGAGCAGCTACACGAACTGATCGCCCGGCTGGCCGCACGGCCGCTGGACAAGACGCGGCCGCTGTGGGAGATGTACCTGGTCGAGGGCTTGGCCAAAAACCGGGTCGCCATCTACACCAAGTCGCACCAGGCGCTGATCAACGGGATGAGCGCGCTGGAGATCGGCCACGTGATCGCCGACCGGACGCGGCATCCGGCGCCGTTCCCCGAGGACATCTGGATCCCGGAACGAGAACCCGGCTCGACCCGGCTGCTGGTGGGGGCGCTCACCGACTGGATGGTGGGGCCGGGCACGCAGCTGCAGGCGGTCGGCTCCGCGGTAGCCGGGTTGGCCACCAACTACGGCGAGCTGCTGAACGTGGGCCGCCGGGTCTACGACGTAGCGCGCACCGTCGCGCGCGGCACCGCACCCAGTAGCCCCCTCAACGCCAGGGTTTCGCGCCATCGGCGGTTCACCGTCGCCCGCGGAAGTCTCGAGGACTACCGCGCGGTGCGGGCACGCTATGACTGCGACATCAACGATGTGGTGCTGGCCGTCATAACCGGCGCGTTGAGCAATTGGTTGATGTCCCGCGGGGAAGGGGTGTCATCGAGCGCGACTATTCGGGCGATGGCACCGCTTTCGGTTTATGCCGAGGACCAACACGATTCGACGGGCCCCGGCCAGATGATCAGTCAGGTCACTCCGTTTCTGGTCGACCTGCCGGTGGGTGAGCGCAACGCGGTGGTGCGGCTGTCGCAGATTGCGCACGCCACCGAATCGAATCCCTCGGCCGCTCGTCTGGTCGACGCCCGGACCATTGTGACGCTGTCGGGCTTCGCGCCACCGACCCTGCACGCGATGGGCATCCGGGTTGCGACCAGCTTCTCGGCGCGGCTGTTCAACTTGTTGATCACCAATGCGCCTGGAGCCCAGTCGCAGATGTACGTCGCCGGTACCAAACTGCTGGAGACCTACTCGGTACCGCCGCTGCTGCACAATCAGGCGCTGGCCATTGGTGTGACGTCCTACAACGGCACGCTGTATTTCGGAATCAATGCAGACCGCGACGCGATGAGCGACGTCGACCTGCTGCCGGCGTTGTTGAAGCAATCACTCGAGGAACTTCTCGACGCTTCCCGCTAGTTGTTGGCGGTGAAAATTGGTGTGTGGGGATACCATTCGTTGCTGTGAGTACCTCGAACGACGGCGCGCCGACAAAGGCCAAGAAAAAGAAATCGGCTGCGCGGGCCGCACCTAGGCTCTCCGATGCCGTCTATACGGCCGAATTATTCCGGCTACAAACGGAATTCGTGAAGCTGCAGGAGTGGGTGCGGCATTCCGGTGCACGAATCGTGGTCCTCTTCGAAGGCCGGGATGCCGCGGGCAAGGGCGGTGCCATCAAACGGATCACCGAGTACCTGAGCCCCCGAACCGCCCACATCGCCGCGTTGCCGGTACCCACTGACCGGGAACGCGGCCAGTGGTACTACCAGCGGTATATCGCCCATCTGCCTGCCAAGGGCGAAATCGTGCTGTTTGACCGGTCGTGGTACAACCGCGCGGGCATCGAAAAAGTCATGGGATTCTGCACGCCGCAAGAACATGCGCTGTTTTTGCGACAGACTCCGATATTCGAGCAGATGCTGATCGATGACGGGATTCTGCTGCGCAAGTACTGGTTTTCGGTTTCCGAAGCCGAACAGCTACGCCGTTTCAGGTCGCGCCGCAACGACCCCGTCCGACGCTGGAAACTGTCCACGATGGACCTGGAATCGGTGTATCGATGGGAGGACTATTCGCGCGCCAAAGACGAGATGATGGTGCACACCGATACGCCGGTAAGCCCTTGGTACGTCGTGGAATCCGATATCAAGAAACGTGCGCGGCTCAACATGATGCACCACCTGCTGTCCAGCATCGAGTACCACGATGTCGAAGAGCCGAAGGTCGACCTGCCGGAACGTCCGGTTGTCAGCGGTAACTACCAGCGCCCGCCGCGCGAGCTGTCGAGGTATGTCGACGACTACGCGGCCAGTTTGATCGAGAGCTAGCGATGGGCGCTGGTGCGATCCAGGTCTACATTCCGGCCACGTTGGCGATGCTGCAGCAGCTTGTCGCCGATGGCTCGTTGTGGCCCGTCAACGGCACCGCATTCGCGGTGACACCGAAACTGCGTGAGGCCTATGCGGAGGGCGATGACGACGAACTCTCGGACGTGGCGCTGCGTGAGGCGGCGTTGGCCTCGCTGCGTCTGTTGGCTGCCCATGACGCCGGGGGAGCCGACGGGCCGACGCGGCCGCGACGCGTCGTGCTGGCCGCCGAAGTCGATGACGTCACCTTGCGTCCCGATCTCGACGATGCGGTGGTCAGACTGGCCGGTCCCGTCCCGATGGACCGGGTGATCGCGGCCTACGTCGACAACTCCGGCGCGGAGGAGGCTGTCGTGCGGGCGATTGAGGCGATCGACGCCGCCGACTTGGGGGATGAGGATGCCGACCTGATCGTCGGCGACGCGCAGGACCACGATTTGGCCTGGTACGCGAACCAGGAGCTGGCGTTCCTGCTCGACTTGCTGTGAGTGCAACGACGCGCCGCCGAATGTGATGAAATCGCGCCCGCGAGCCTGGCAAAGATACCGTAACTTACGGTACCGTAGCCTTTGTGACGGGGCGCGGAAGCCCCGGGCGAAAATCGAGCGGAAGCCAAACCCCCGCTGCATGAGCAGGAGCTTCCTAATGGGTAAGAAATATCAGTCACTCACCGCACACGTTGTCGAGACCAGGCGCCCCACGGTCGTGGGAGCGGAGCGGCATCCCGGCTGGCATGCGCTGCGCAAGATCGCTGCGCGCATCACCACGCCGTTGCTGCCCGACGATTATCTGCACCTGGCCAATCCGCTGTGGTCGGCGCGGGAACTGCGGGGCCGCATCGTGCAGGTTCGCCGGGAGACGGAGGACTCCGCGACCCTGGTGATCAAGCCGGGCTGGGGCTTCAGCTTCGACTACGAGCCGGGCCAATACATCGGGATCGGATTGCTGGTGGACGGCCGCTGGCGCTGGCGGTCGTATTCGCTGACGTCGAGCCCGGTCGCGCGATCGGGCTCCGGCCCCGAGCGCACCGTGACCATCAGCGTGAAAGCGATGCCGGAAGGCTTCCTGTCCACGCACCTGGTGGCCGGTGTCGAGCCGGGGACGATCGTGCGGCTGGCCGCACCCCAGGGCAATTTCGTGTTGCCCGACCCGGCCCCGCCGTCGGTTCTGTTCCTCACCGCGGGGTCTGGGATCACGCCGGTGATGTCGATGCTGCGAACATTGGTGCGTCGCAATCAAATTGGCGATATCCAGCACGTGCATTCGGCGCCCACGAAATCGGACGTGATGTTCGGCACCGAATTGGCCGCGCTGGCATCGGTTCACCCCGGTTACCGGTTGCAGGTGCGCGAGACCCGGGCGCAGGGCCGGCTTGACCTCGCCCGGCTCGACGACGAGGTGCCGGACTGGCGCGAACGGCAGACGTGGGCCTGCGGGCCGGAGGGGATGCTCGCCCAGGCCGAGCAGGTCTGGACATCCGCGGGCCTCAGCGGGCGGCTGCACCTGGAGCGATTCGCAGCGGCCAAGGCCGCACCCGTGGGAGCCGGCGGCACGGTGACGTTCGCCCGAACCGGGCGCACGGTGGCCGCGGACGCCGCGACATCGCTGATGGACGCGGGGGAGGGCGCGGGAATCCAGATGCCCTTCGGCTGTCGGATGGGTATTTGCCAGTCGTGCGTGGTACCCCTGGTGGAAGGCCACGTCCGTGACCTGCGTACCGGGCAGGGACACGAGCCCGGGAGTCGAGTGCAGACCTGCGTCTCGGCCGCCTCCGGCGATTGTGTGCTCGACATTTAGACGCTACTCATAGGTAACCTACGGCGTCGTAGGTTACGATAGCGTAGGTACTGACCACAGAACTAACGCCGGGAGGTGAGAACCATGGCGATCACAGACGTCGACGTATTCACGCATTTGACCGACGCAGACATCGAGAGCCTGGGCGTTGAGCTGGATGCTATCCGCCAGGACATTGAAGACTCGCGTGGCGACCGGGACGCCCGCTACATCCGTCGCACCATCGCCGCCCAGCGCGCGCTGGAGGTGAGCGGCCGACTGATGCTGGCCGCGAGTTCGCGGCGTTCGGCGTGGTGGGCCGGAACCGTGACCCTGGGCGTGGCCAAGATCATCGAGAACATGGAGATCGGCCACAACGTCATGCACGGCCAGTGGGACTGGATGAACGACCCGGAGATTCACTCCTCCTCGTGGGAGTGGGACATGAGCGGGTCGTCCAAGCACTGGCGCTACACCCACAACTTCGTGCACCACAAGTACACGAACATTCTCGGGATGGACGACGACGTCGGCTACGGCATGCTTCGGGTCACCCGCGATCAACGCTGGAAGAAGTACAACCTCTTCAATCTGGTGTGGAACTCGTTGCTGGCCCTTGGTTTTGAATGGGGCGTCGGTCTTCAGCACGTGGAAATCGGCAGGATGCTGAAGAAGCGGATGGATCAGGACGAAGCCCGGGAGCGCACAGAAGAGTTCTTCGCCAAGGCCGGCCGGCAGGTGCTGAAGGACTACGTCGCGTTCCCGGCGCTGACCTCGCTGTCGCCCGGTGCTACCTACAAGTCCACATTGAAGGCCAATGCCGTTGCCAACGTGATCCGCAATGTGTGGGCCAACGCGGTGATCTTCTGCGGCCACTTCCCTGACGGCGCAGAGAAATTCACCAAGACCGACATGATCGGCGAGACGAAGGGCCAGTGGTACCTGCGCCAGATGCTGGGCAGTGCCAACTTCGAGGGCGGATGGCTGCTGCGGTTCATGAGCGGCAACCTGTGCCACCAGATCGAGCACCACCTGTACCCGGACCTGCCGAGCAACCGGCTGCACGAGATCTCGGTGCGAGTGCGCGAGGTGTGCGACAAGTACGACTTGCCTTACACCACAGGATCGTTCCTGGTGCAGTACGGCAAGACATGGCGCACGATCGCCAAGCTGTCGTTGCCCAACAAGTACTTGCTCGACAGCGCCGACAACGCGCCGGAAACCCGCAGCGAGCGGATGTTCGCCGAACTGGAGCCCGGATTTGGGGGTACCGATCCGGCGACCGGCCGGCGGCGCGGGCTCAAGACCGCTATTGCCACCGTTCGGGGTTGGCGTCGTAACAAGCGCGCCATCAAGCAGGCCGAACAAGCGACGGCCCACGCCGATAACCGGGCGGCTTAACCAGCTAATAAGTCGAGTTGCTCAGCGCCGCTGAGCAACTCGACTTTTTTGCCGCGAGTAGCTACTGCGAACTCGGGTCAGGCTAGTTTCCGGTGACATTGAGCCGTCATCCAAGAGTCGCCCAGCTGGCCCATGGTCGACGTTGGCGATTCATCGGTTGGCGCTTGCCATATGTGCTGAAATCTCAGCGATGCCGGTCAGTCACTGCGGAACGCGGCCAAAGCGTATCGACAAGTCGACGAGGACGCCGCCCACGCCGTGACCAACCTAACGCCGCTGTCGGGGGTGGTCACGCCCGATCCGGTGGATGGGCCGGCAATGCTCGGCGTTGGCGGACCTGGGCCAGACGTCGATCCTACGAGGGACCAGATAATCGATGGGTTGCATTCTATCGAAGACATAGCGTGGCAACTCGAGCAAGAGGACCAAGGTGCGTCGTTTGCGACTGCTCGCCCTGCTGCCGCCGGCACCGGCGACGGCGCCCGAGGACGACCGCTTCATGAAGTGGTTGGCGGTCGTGAAATTGATATTCCACGATGACCCTCGCCGCCAGGCGCCACACCTGCGGGCCTTCCACGCCTACGTCGGCCACGCCCAACACGTCGCCAGCAACGAGGCGCACACCGCAGCCGACCCCGTTGAGCAGCGCTGCGCGGTCGCCGACTGGCTTTACTGGAAACACCTTACCGGGCTGTTGGACGCCGCCCTGTCCGTTACTTCTCAAGGCCCGGATGCCGGCGAGGTCTACTCTCGGAAATATGCTTGCAGCGTTTGGATTCGAAACCCTGGGCGTAGTCGTCGGGGACATGTTCTTCGTCGACCCGACCCCGAACGAAGGTCAGGAAACCCCGGAACGGGGAGTCAGGCTGGAACTCCGTGTTGTCGACCGGGCCGCGCCTCAGGGATCGATTTACGCCGGCATCCCGATCGCCTTCAACCGCCCGGTGTGGCGGGTAGACCTTTTCGGATCCACCGAGAGCCCGCCGGGGACGCTGGACCGGGCCCATCACCATCCGCGATTCAACGGCTGGGAGCCCGGACGCCGGCACTTCGTCCCCGAGCTGTCCGCCGACCCGGTGGCCTGGTTGACCGAACAGCTTGCCGATCCGGCCGCTGTGCTGGCCCGCGCGGGTGTCGACGCCGATGAGGTTCCCGAGGCTGACAAGGCCGGACTCGCAGCGGCAGCGCCGGAGATTGTCGGCGCGGTGAAGCGGATGCTCGACGGCGTGCGGGACGGCGCTCTGGCCCCGGCCCCCGCCGAGCCGGTTGCCGCCGCCCGCACCGGCTGGCTCTGATCTCGAGGGAGCCGCACCTCCCCGGCGACCTAGCCGCTGGTCACCTTCGCGGCCAGAGCCGCCAGCTTGGCGTCGAGTTCGGTTGCCGCGCTGAGCAGTTCCGGGTTTGGCTCGACGACCATCAGGGAGGACGGCTTGACGTAGGTCAGGCTGGTGCCCGAGCCTTCGTCGGTGATCAGCACCTCGACGGGCGCGAAGAGGCCAGCACTCACGTCGTGACGCAACATCGTGATGGCGATCAACGGGTTGCCGAGGATGACGCGCAACACCTTTCGGTTGATGCCGGCTTTGCCGATCCAGCCGCTATGGTCGAACAAGCCGAACAACATGAAACCGCTTGGCCCGACGTGAGATTGAACCTCCTGCTCATATGAGTCCCAGGTGTTCGACGTTTTGCCGATGTCGTCGATCGCGACGGGCCGTTCGCCGATGTCGGCCAGCAGCGCGGCGACCAACTCGTCGTAGCTTTTCGGGCTGTCGTAGCGCACCCGCACGCCGTCGAACCGAGTTTCGTGGGGATCAGACGTGGGCATGCTCGGCCTCCTCGACCGCGATGCCGGCGAGTTGCACGAGGTGCTCATGCACGTACCGGTGGGGCGTGCGATCGACGACCAGGCTGAGTAAGTCAGGTCGACCGTAGTGGCCGACGGAATCCATCAGCACCTTTCGGCCGTCGATCAGCGACAAGGCGAGATCGCCGATCACCTCGCCCTCCCGGCTGTACCGCACGGGACTGAGTTGCGCTGCGGCTGACCGGATTTCGGTCATTTTCCTGCTCCCTGCTAGTAGAGGCGCTCGATGATCGTGGCGTTGGCCATGCCGCCGCCCTCGCACATGGTCTGCAGGCCGTAGCGACCGCCGCGCTGTTCGAGCGCGTTGACGAGGGTGGTCATGATGCGGGCACCGCTGGCGCCCAGCGGGTGGCCGATCGCGATCGCGCCGCCGTTCACGTTGGTCTTTGCCAGATCGGCGCCGGTGTCATGAGCCCAGGCGAGTACGACGGGGGCAAACGCCTCGTTGACCTCGAACAGGTCGATGTCGGCCAGCGTCAGGCCGGCCCGCTGCAGCACTTTTTCGGTCGCCGGGATGACACCGGTCAGCATGAAGAGTGGGTCGTCGCCCACCACGGTCGTGGTGTGAATGCGAGCCAACGGGCGCAGGCCCAGCTTCTTGGCGACCTCGCTGGTAGTGATCAGCACCGCGGCGCTGCCGTCCGAGAGCGGTGACGAGTTGCCCGGCGTGATCTCCCAATTGATCTGCGGGAAACGCTCTTTCATCTTGTCGCTGTAGAACGCCGGCTTGAGCGTGGCCAGCGTCTCCACCGTGGTGGTCGGACGGATGATCTCGTCGGTATACAGCCCGGCGATCGGGATCAGCTCGTTCTCGAACAATCCATCCTTGGTGGCGCGGGCAGCCTTGTCGTGGCTGCCGGCGGAGAACTCGTCGAGCTGGGTCCGCGAGAAGCCCCACTTCGCGGCGATCAGTTCGGCGCTAATGCCTTGCGGCACCAAGCCGTCGGGATAGCGGGCGGCCATGCCCTCGCCAAAGGGATCGCTGCCCGGCAAAACCTGGGTGCCCATCGGAACGCGGCTCATGGACTCCACGCCCGCCGCGATGACCAGGTCGTAGGCGCCGGCGACAACGCCCTGGGCGGCGAAGCTGATGGCCTGCTGGCTGCTGCCGCACTGGCGGTCGATCGTGACGCCCGGAACCGACTCGGGAAAGCCCGCGCCCAGCAGCGCGTTGCGCGCGATGTTGACCGCCTGATCGCCGACCTGGGTGACGGCGCCGGCGATGACATCGTCGACCTGCGCCGGATCCACGCCGGTGCGAGCAACAAGCTCGCGCAGGCTGTGCGCCAGGAGATCGACGGGCAGCACGTCGTGCAGCGCGCCGCTGGCCTTCCCTTTGCCGATGGGGGTGCGGACGGCGCCGACGATAACGGCGTCGCGGCCTGGAAAGCGAGCTGATAGACCGGTCATGACTCCTCCTTGAGTCCGGGGCTGAGTTTGCCCTCATGTACTCAGGTAAACATCTAGGTATACTTAAAACAACCCAGACCAGGAGGTGATCTACGTGACACTTTTGCAAGGTGCGCTGGCCGACCGTGAGGCATGGTCGGCGATCGGCCACTGCCCGATCGAGAAGACGATGGCGGTGGTCGGTACCAAGTCCGCGATGCTCATCATGCGCGAGGCGTACTACGGCACCACCCGGTTCGACGACTTCGCCCGCCGGGTCGGCATCACCAAGGCGGCCACGTCGGCGCGCCTGGCCGAGCTGGTTGACCTTGGGCTCCTGGCTCGCCGGCCCTATCAGGTGCCAAGGCAGCGCAGCCGCGAGGAATACGTGCTGACCGAGGCCGGCACGGACTTCATGCCGGTGGTCTGGGCGATGTTCGAGTGGGGACGACACCATCTGCCCGGCCGCAACCGGCTGCGGCTGACCCATCTCGGGTGCGGGGCCGAGGCGAGCGTCGAGATTCGGTGCACCGAGGGCCATCGGGTGCCGCCCGACGAGCTCGGGATGCGGCTGGCTAAGTCTCCCTGAGCGCCACCAGCAACCGGCGGGCCGCCTCGACGCGGCGAACGGCTGGACCGGAGAGCGTGTCCAGCGCGCATTCCGGGTCCGCCGGTGGCCCCATGTGGCCGCAGCCGCGCGGACAATCTTGTATCGCGTCGGCCAGATCGGCGAAAGCGGACAGTACGTCGTCGGGCCGGATGTGGGCCAACCCGAACGAGCGGATGCCCGGGGTGTCGATCACCCAGCCCGAACCCGGCAGCGAGGAGCCTGGCGGCTTGCTTAGTGGGACTGCCACCGATTGCGTCGAGGTGTGTCGTCCCCTGCCGATGTCGGTGACCACGCCGACCGCCCGATCTGCCTCGGGCACAAGGCGATTCACCAATGTCGACTTGCCCACCCCGGAATGTCCGAGCAGCACGGTGATCTTGCCGGGGAGCAACTCGGCCACCGCGAGCAGGGGATCGTCGACGCCCGCGGCCACCACCGTCAGGTCTAAGTCGACGAACTGCTCGGCGAACGGTTCCGGTGGGGCGAGGTCGGTCTTGGTCAGGCACAGAATCGGTGTCAGCCCGCCGGTGTAGGCGGCGATCAGCGTCCGGTCGACCAGCCCGGTGCGGGGCGGCGGATCCGCCAGCGCGACCACGATCAGCAGCTGGTCGGCGTTCGCGACGACCACCCGCTCGGTGGGATCGGTGTCATCTGCCGTGCGCCGCAACACCGTTCGTCGCGGACCCCGGCGCACGATACGGGCCAGCGTGTCGTGGCGCCCGGACAGATCGCCAACGATGTCGACGTCGTCGCCGACGACGATCGGCGTGCGGCCCAGCTCGCGCGCGCGCATGGCGATGACCCGGCGATCGGGGCTGCCACCCAGCACGCAGCCCCAGCGCCCGCGGTCGACGCTGACCACCATGGCGGACTCGGCATCGGCGTGTTCCGGACGGGTCTTGGTGCGGGGCCGCGTCCCCTTGCCGGAGCGGACCTTGACGTCAGACTCGTCGTAGTCGCCTGGTCTCAACCGCTGCGCTCCGGCTCGCCCAGCATCCGCGCCCACAGCGCCGCGAACTCCGGCAATGTCTTTGTGGTGGCGTCGATGTCGTCGACCTGGACTCCGGCTACGCGCAGCCCGATGATCGCGCCGGCCATCGCCATCCGATGATCGGCATACGCGCGCCAAATGCCGGAATGCAGTGGTGTCGAGGTGATTACCAGACCATCGGCCGTCTCCTGGCAGTTGCCGCCCAGGCGGTTGATCTCGGCCCTCAACGCGGCGAGCCGGTCGGTCTCGTGGCCCCGCAGATGGGCGATGCCACTCAGCCGGGACACCGACCCCTCTGTTGCCAGCGCCGCCAGCGCCGCCACCGACGGTGTCAGCTCGCCGACAGCGCGCAGGTCGGTATCAAAGCCTGCGTAGCCGTCCGTCGAGCCCCGCACTTCAAGGTCTGAATCAGTCTGGGTGACAACAGCATTCAGCTTGCCGAAGACGTCAAGGATGTCCTTGGCGGGTTGCACACTGGTCGTCGGCCATCCGGTGATGCGTACGCTGCCGCCGGTGACCACGGCCGCCGCCAGGAACGCAACGGCGTTCGTGAGATCGGGTTCGACGTCCCAGTGCCGGGCAGCGATCGTGCCGGGGTGTACCCGCCAGCGGTTGGGCACCGAATCGTCGATGTCGACTCCGGCCTGCCGCAACATCGAGGTCGTCATCGCAATGTGCGGCTGCGACGGTAGCGACTCGCCGGTGTGTTGGACGGTCAGGCCGTCGCTGAATGACGCACCGGACAACAACAGGCCGGAAACGAATTGCGACGACGCCGATGCGTCGATTGCCACGGTGCCGCCCGCGACCGATCCGCTGCCCCGCACCCGGAACGGCAGGCTCGCTCCCTCAATCGGGACGCCCAGATCGCGCAGTGCATCCAGCAGTGGTGCGATCGGCCGGGCCCGGGCCTGTTCGTCGCCGTCGAATACCACCGCCGCGTCGGCCAACGCTGCCAGCGGGGGTACGAATCGCAGCACCGTTCCGGCTAGGCCGCAGTCGACGCGCACGTCGGGGCCGGGGTCGAGGCGGCCGCTGACCTTCAGTTCGGAACCGTTCCCGTCCACCCGCAACCCCAGCGCAGCGAGCGCGCCGATCATCAGATCGGTGTCGCGGCTGCGCAGCGCGCCGCCGATGGTCGAGGCACTTTGACCCTGCGCACTCGACAGCCCCGCGAGCACCAGAGCCCGGTTGGTCTGCGATTTCGAGCCCGGCACGGTCACGGTCGCGTGCACCGGCGTCGGCGCGACGGGTGCCGTCCAGGGGTTGATGCTCACGGCTTCATCCTGCCGTGTCGGTGGGTGTCGTGGGTAACGGGCACCATGGAAGACATGTGTGGAAGGTTTGCGGTCACGACGGATCCGGCCTTGCTCGCCGAGAAGATCAAGGCGATCGACGAAGCCACCGGTACCTCGGAGCGCGCGGGGGAGCCCAACTACAACGTGGCCCCCACCGCCACGGTCGCGACGGTGGTGTCCCGGCACAGTGAGCCGGACGACGAGCCGACGCGCCGGGTGCGGATGATGCGCTGGGGACTGGTTCCGCCGTGGGTCAAGGCCGGTCCCGACGGGGGCCCGGATACCAAGGGCCCGCTGCTGATCAACGCCCGGGCCGACAAGGTGGCGACCTCGCCGGCTTTCCGCGGTTCGGCCAAGAGTAAGCGCTGCCTGGTGCCGATGGACGGCTGGTACGAATGGCGGCCCAACCCCGAAAATGCCGCCGGCAAGAAGACCGCCAAGACACCGTTCTTCATGCACCGCGACGACGGCGAGCCGCTGTTCATGGCCGGCTTGTGGTCGGTCTGGAGACCCGGCAAAGAGGCTGATCCGCTGTTGAGCTGCACCATCATCACCACCGACGCGGTCGGCGAACTGGCCGAGGTCCACGACCGGATGCCGTTGATCCTGACCGAGCGCGACTGGGACACCTGGTTGAATCCCGACGCCCCGCTGGACGCCGAGCTGCTGGCGCACGCGCCGGATGTGCGCGGCATCGAACTGCGCGAGGTGTCCAGGCTGGTGAACAGCGTGCGCAACAACGGGCCCCAACTGCTGGAGCCGGCCGAGCCGGAACCCGAACAGATCACGCTGCTATAGCTCGTCGTCTTCATCGCCCTCATCCCGGAGCAGCAGCTTGTTAGCCGTCGGCATCGCCTAAATCTGTGTGCGCGTGTCCCCCCGTAACCGGGGGTGGCGCGGTCTCAGACTCCATTCCCACCACCGCATCCAGCGCGGCATTGAGCGCGCCGACCAGCGCTTGGCGACCCGCGACAACACCTGAACTCATACCACGAAACTAGACACACCCACCGACAAGGATGGTCGCCCTGTGACTCCTGAAACCGCTGTGGTACAAGTTTTTTCAGCAATCAAGAAAAGCACCGGTTGTCGCTCAGAGGCGGGCAAAAAGTCACCCGGGTCCAGCCCGGCGCCGGCGACCACGAAGCTCCCGATTGTCGGCGCGAGACAATGCCGCGAGAATCTTTGTCGGCTCACGACGGATCCCGCTGCGCGCCCGGGACTTAGCATGTCTGTGTGACTGGTTCGTACACATACACTTTCGAAGACATCCAAGACCGCCCCGTCGCGGTGATCGGAGCGGGCACCTTGGGCCGCCGCATCGCCCTGATGTTCGCCACCCGCGGGGGAACGGTGCGGATCTTCGCCAGGCGTGCCGAGCAGCGCGCCGAAGCGACCGACTATGTCTCGCAGAACCTTCCGAGGGTGCTGGCGCAGCGAGGTTGCGGCGAAGCCGGCGCCGTGACGGCCACGGGGTCGCTCGACGAGGCGCTGGACGGCGCCTGGCTGGCCGTGGAGTCGGTGCCGGAGAAGCTGGAGATCAAAATTCCGTTGTGGGGCGAGATCGACGAAGCGGCGCCACCGGACACCATCTTCGGCACCAACTCGTCGTCCATCCCGTCGCGGTTGATGGCCGAGAACGTCCGGGACAAGACACGTTTGTGCAACGTGCATTTCTACATGCCCCCGGAAGTCAACGCGGTCGACCTGATGTCGGACGGCCAGACCGACCGCGGCCTGCTCGACACGCTGCTGACCGTCCTGCCCGAATTCGGCGTGCATCCCTTCGAAGCGCGCCAGGAGTGCACGGGCTTCATCTTCAATCGCATCTGGGCAGCCATCAAGCGCGAGTCGCTGGCCGTGGTCGCCGAGGGCGTCGCCCGTCCCGAGGACGTCGACGGGATGTTCACGATCAACCTGGGTGCGCCGGCCGGGCCGTTCCGAATGATGGACCTGGTCGGCCTGGACGTGGTCCTCGATATCGAGAACCACTACGCCGCAGAGTTTCCACACCTTCCGAAGAGCGTCCGCGACCTGCTGCAGTCCTACGTCGACGCCGGCAAGCTCGGCGTCAAGAGTGGCGAGGGCTTCTACACCTACTAATTGCTGAGGACCAACTTCCAGTTGCCGTTGACGTTGCGATCCGGGACACACCAGAAGTTGTTCCAGCTTCCCGGCGTGGTGGCCTTGACGCCCGGTCCGGCGTTCTGGCACGCCTCTCGGGTCGGGTAGTTGCCCTCGGTCTGAATCGTGTCGGCGTTGCTGATGCCCAGTCCGGCCGTCATCAAGCCGGCGAACGCCAGCACGCCAGCGGCGAAAAGTCGCTTCATGTCCATCCAATCCTCTGTGGTACGGCAGCGACAACGTTAAGCCTTGTCAGGCGACTGCATGGGGCTTTTCGCCGGGACGGTTATTCCCGCTGCAGCGAGACCGCGGTGGCGACGGCCTGCAGTAGCCGGGTGAGCTGCTCTGCGTTGCTGATCGTGCGGTCTCCGCCGGCAAGCCGGGTGAACACGCCCGCGATAAACGTGGTGACGGCCGTCGTCTGCGCGTCGAGCAGTTCGGGATCATCGGTGCCCGGCTGTAGGTGGGCGATCGCCTCGTGGGCCATCGCGTTGATCCGGACGACGAAGGTCTGTGATGTCTCGGCGAGACCGGGATCGCGCACCGCCCCCAGCAGCAATTCATGCCGCGCCCGGTTGAGCATCAATCCGGGCCCGTCGGCCTGCATCATGGTCAACTCCGCCAGGTGCGCGAACGGAGCGAGCGAGTCGCGCGGCTCGTCGATCACCGATTGCAGGTTGGCGACATCGATTTCGGCGATCCGCCAGCCGACACCGCGCAACAGCGCCGCTCGAGTGCGGTAGTAATACGACGTCGTGCCCTCCGGAACCCCCGCGCAGCGGTCGACCTGTCCGTGTGTCAGCCCGCGGGATCCCTGCTCGGCGAGCACCTGGATTGCGGCGTCACACAGTTCGCGCCGGCGTTCGTCGCCGTTGCGTTTCCGGGATCGTGAGCTGGCCGTCATGGGTCACCGAAGGACGGTGCCGCCGTCGATGTTGACGACCTGACCGTTGATCCATTCGCCTTCCTCGGACAGCAGGAAGGCAACCAGGGCGGCGATGTCCCCGGGATCGCCGACCCGGGTTCCCCGAATGCGTTTGAGCGCTCCGGCTTCTAGGTCCGGCCACTGCGGAACCGACCGGATGGCCTCGGTCGCGGTGAAGCCCGGCGCCACCGCATTGCAGCGAATGCCTTCCTTGCCCCACCTGGAGGCCACATGGCGGGTCAGCGCGCCGATTCCGGCCTTCGCGGTGGCGTAGGCCGGTCGTGCGGGCTCGCCCTGGAACGCCGCTGCCGACGACATGTTGACGATCGCGCCTCGGCCGCGTTCGAGCATTTCCGGGATCGCGTACTTCATGGCGGCCACATAGCCCCGCAGGTTCACGGTCATCACGCGATCCCACACGTCGAAGTCGATATCGACCACGTCGGTGTCGGCACGGATCGTGCTCATGTCCGCGCCAACGTTGAACAGCAAGTCGACTCCACCGTAAGTCGTTGCGGCAGAGTCGATCAGGTCGGCAACCGAAGCGGGATCCGCGAGGTCGAAAGTGACGTGGGAAGCCGTCCCGCCGGCGTCGGCGATGCGCGCGGCCGTTTGCTCCGCCGCGGCGGCCGCGACGTCACCGACGATGACCCGGCAGCCCTCCGCGCCGAGTCGGCTGGCAGTCGCGGCACCGATGCCGGTGGCGCCGCCGACCACCACCGCAACTCGTTCGCTCAGGCCGCGCAGTCCCATGGATGTTGACTTTACCTCTAGAACTGTAGAGGATCGCAAGTCATGGCTGGGATTCACCGGGAGCGTCCCGGGGCCGCCGATCTGGCGGCGGCAACCGACACTCCTGCGACGCCCCTCGGCAACGACATCTGGATGTCGCCCGGCGTCTCCAACTCCTACGCGGTCGCCACCGACGAGGGCCGAGTCATCGTCAACGCCGGGCTGGTCTTCGAAGGGCCCTTGCACCGCAAGGCCTTTGCCGATGTGCCGGGCCCGGTGCGGGCCATCGTCGTCACCCAGGGACATGCCGACCATTGGGGTGGGGTGCACACGCTGCGCGACGAGGGCACCGAGATCGTGATGCACCGCAACTACCGGTACTGGCGCGACGACAACAACCTCCTGATGGGCTATCGCGTGCCCAAGACGTCGTTCGCCTTCCAGAAGTTCTCCGACGCCGTGCTCGAGCATTTCAAGACCATCGATCCGGCGACGATCGATTTCTCCTTCCCCGAGCCGACCACGACGTTCGACCGCCATCACGAGCTCACGGTCGGCGGCCGCTCCTTCGAGCTGGCGTGGACCCCGGGCGGTGAGACCACCGACGCGATCGTGGTGTGGCTGCCCGAGGATCGAATCCTGTTCACCGGCAACCTGTTCGGTCCGCTCTTCGGCCATGTACCGAACCTGATGACCATCAGGGGCGACCGCTACCGCGACCCGATTCTCTACATCGAATCGCTGAACACGGTGCTGGACTTGCGCCCGCAACGATTGGTCACCGGCCACTTCGCCCCGATCGAAGGAGCCGATCGCATCGCCGAGGAAGTCACCGCGATGCGCGACGCCATGCAGGCCGTGCACGATCGCACCGCCGAGCTGATGAACTCCGGCGCCGACATCCACACCGCAATGCGGGAGGTCAAGGTACCCGAGCAACTCGATGTCGGCGAGGGTTACGGCAAGACTTCCTGGAACGTGCGGGCCATCTGGGAGATGTACACCGGGTGGTTCCGGCACCGCTCTACCACCGAGCTCTACGGCGTGGCAGCGGATTCCATTGCGGCGGACGTGGTTAACGCCGCCGGAGCCGAGGCGCTGGTCGAGGCGGCCCGTGGCCACGTCGGCAGCGGGCGGCCGTTGCAGGCCATCCACCTGACCGACCTTGTCCTGTCCGCTCAACCCGCACACCGCGCTGCGCGCACGGTTGCCGCCGACGCGCACGAGGTGCTGCTCGCCGGTACCGAAAACTTTTGGGAAAAGGCCTGGCTCACCAAATCCGTCAACGAATTGAGGACCGACACGTGAACACCATCAGCTTCGACTTCACCGGCGCCAACGTGCTGGTGACCGGCGGCACCAGTGGCATCGGCCACGGGATCGCCGCCGAGTTCGCGAGGGCCGGCGCTGCCGTCACGCTGACCGGCACCCGCGAATCGGCCGCGGACTACCCCGAGGCGGACCTGAGTGTATTCACCTACCGGCAGTGCCGGATTCAGGATCCCGAGTCGGTCGACGCTCTGGCCGACTCACTGGGTGAACTCGACATCCTGATCAATAACGCGGGCGGCCCCTACCCCGCGGGCGACGAATACGACCCGGACGGCTATGTCGCATCGGTGACGCAGAACATGTTGGGCCCCATGCGGTTAACCATGCGCTGCCATGAGCGACTCAAGTCCAGCCAGGCCCCCGGCGGCGCGAGTGTCGTCACCGTCGTCTCGATGTCCGCGTTCCGCTCGGCGGTCTTCGTCCCGGGCTACGGCTCATCGAAGATGGGTTTGCTGTCGTTGACGATGAACCTCTCGCGCCGGTGGGCCAACGACGGCATCCGGGTCAACGCCATCGCGCCCGGGCTGATCGACACCCGAATGACGCACCCGGCCATGGGCATTCCCGAGGTGATGGACGTCGAGATCGGCTTCCACACCCCGCTGGGCCGACCCGGAACACCGCAGGATTGCGCCGGCGCTGCGCTATTCCTCTGTACCGACGCCGCGTCGTACATCACCGGCAGCACCATCGCTGTCGACGGCGGATACCTCACGGTCTGAACCATGAGCGATTTCGACAACGTTGCCGGTGCCGACGACATCTTCAAGGTAGCCGCCCAACGCACCGGTCTGAGCGAGATCGACTCCGACTCCTGGCGAGAGGGGCTGACGGTGATGTTCGACGACCTCAACAACTCGCCGGCCTTCACTGCGTCCGGCCGGGAACGTGTCCTCGACGACGCGACGAATGCCTTGGGGCGGCGCATGCAGGTGCACGCCTACATTCAGGCTCACCCCGAGGTACTCGACTCGCCCGTTCGACGGCCACTGTTCGTGCTCGGCATGCCCCGCACCGGCACCACGGTCATCAGCTATCTGCTCGACCAGGACCCCGCACGCCGGTCGCTTCTCCATTGGCAATGCGTGCATCCGATACCGCCGGCCAGCAGCGAGACGCTGCGCACCGATCCCCGGTGTCTGGCGCTGCTGGAGGAGCAGCGCAACATCCTGGAGTTCGTCAAGCAGGCGAAAATGGCGCTGCCGCACTGGGAAGACGCCGACGGCCCGACCGAGGACATGTTCATTCATAACCAGGACTTCAAGGGCCTGTCCTGGGACTCCTTCCTCCCGACGGATCGCTACGCACGCTGGCTTTTCGACGAAGCCGACATGAGCAGCACCTACGAATACCAGAAGCGTTATCTTCAAGTGCTGCAGTCGAAAGCGCCCGGCACGTGGAGCCTGAAGATGCCGTCACATTCGGTGCACATCGAAGCGCTGCTAAAGGTGTTCCCCGATGCGCGGCTGATCTGGGCGCACCGCGACCCTTACCGGGCGACCGCGTCGCTGTGCAATCTGTGGCGGCTACCGCAGCGCCTGGTGATGAACACCGAGCTGCTGGATCAAACGCAGATGGGGCGCGCGGCTACCTGGCAGATGAGCTACCACGTCGACCGGCCGCTGCGTGCCCGAGACCGCATCGGCGACGACCGCTTCTTCCACATGTATTACCACGAGATGATGCGCGACCCGATGGACGTGATGCGTCGCATCTACGAGTGGGCGGACAAGCCGATGACCGCGGAAGTCGAAGCGCGCATGCGTAATTGGCTCGCCGAGCATCCGCAGGATCTGTTCGCGCCCAACACCTACAGCCTCGGCGAATATGGCCTGAGTGTCGACCAACTCAAGCCGGTCTTCGCCGAATACCTCGACACCTTCGACATCGAACTGGAGGCCGCGCCGTGAAAGCGGCGGTGGTGACCGCCCCGGGTAAGGCGGAACTCCTCGACGCCGACCGCCCGCAGGCCGGTCCCGACGACGTGCTCGTCCAAATGCGTGCCTGCGGAATCTGCGGCTCCGACGCGTTCTACATCGCGATCGGCGGCATCCCCCCGCGCCAAGGGCACACGCCGCTCGGGCACGAACCGGCGGGCGAAGTCGTCGAGGTCGGCGCGAACGTGTCCGGTATCGCGGTGGGCGACCACGTCGTCATCAATCCGATGGCCGCGCCCAGCGGCATCATCGGCAACGGGGGAGCCGCCGGCGCCCTGGCCGACTACCTGCTCATCGAAAACGCCATCCGCGGAACCAGTCTCGAGGTCATCCCGAGCCATGTCCCATGGGAGGTTGCCGCGCTCAACGAGCCGATGGCTGTCGCGCGGCACGGTGCCAACCGGTGCAAACCCAAACCATCGGACAAGGTCGCCATCTTCGGCGCGGGGCCGATCGGGCTGGGCGCGACGCTGGCCTTCAAATCCCTTGGCGTAAGCCATGTCGTGGTTGTGGACCTGATTCCCGGCCGACTGGAGAAGGCGCTGCGGATCGGGGCCGACGCCGTGATCAACTTCGCCGACGAGGACGTCGCGGCGCGCCTCATCGAACTGCACGGTGTGGGTGAATCGAGGTTCCCCGGAAAAGCCGGCACCGATATCTACCTGGACGCCGCGGGCGTGCCCGCGGTGATCAACACCGCGCTGGCCGCAGCCCAGCAGGGCGCCACCCTGGGAATCGTTGGCGTGCACAAAGAGCCGGTACCGGTCGAGTTCATCAACGTCATGAGCAACGAGATCACCATCGTCGGATCCATGGGATACCCCGACGAGATCTTCGAAGTGACCAAGGATCTCGTCGCGAACTGGGAGCAATACGCGCCGATCGTCAGCCACACCATCCCGTTCGTCAGTGTCGGCGCGGCGCTCGAGCTCGCCAGCACACCCGGCGCCGCCGATAAGGTCGTGGTGACTTTTTAGTAGCTGGCGCGTGAGCGTAACGCCAGGGCGAGACATGGCCGGGTTTTTCGCCGTGGCGTTCCCCCGCAAGCTCGCGGTGGCCCCAGGTCGCGGCGTGAGACTAGCCGCGGGCCAGATAGTCGAGTGCGAGGCGAGCGGCGTTAGCCCCACACATGCCATGCGCGCCGGGCCCGGGCGGCGTGGCGGCCGAGCAGATATACATGCCTGGCACGCCAATCATATAGGGCGACAGCGTGATTCGCGGTCCGAATGTCAGCTGACGAATGTCCTTGGCGCCGGTCATGATGTCGCCGCCGGCGTAGTTGGCGTTGTAGGTGGCCATCTGCGTCGTCGAGCGAACGGCGTGGCCGACGATGCGCTCGGTGAAACCGGGCGCGAACCGCTCGATCTGGGCGATGATCGCCTGCGTCGCATCGCCGGTGTAGCCGTTGGGGACGTGCGCGTAGCTCCACACCGGGTGGGTATTGCCCACCGAGCGTTGCGGATCGGCCAGATACTGCTGGCCGATCAGCACGAAAGGCCGCTCGGGCATCCGTCCGGCGTGAATGTCCCGCTCGGTCGCGGCCAACTCGGCGTACGTGCCGGCCAGATGCACGGTACCGGCCCGATGGGCCTCCGGGTTCGTCCAGGGCACGCCGCCCTCGACGGCGAAGTCGACTTTGAACGCACCGGGGCCACGGCGAAACCTGGTGAAGGCGGCCGAAATTCGGCGGGGCAGACGGTCTCCCAGGATTCCGGCGACCGCGCTCGGCGCCAGATCGAACATCGTGACGTCGGCGGGCGGCAGCTGCGACGTGTTCTGCACCCGGACGCCGGTTTCGATCTTGCCGCCCAAGTCGCCCAACAGCGTGACCATCGCGTTGGTGATCGACTGCGATCCGCCCGCCGCCACCGCCCAGCCGTGCCGGTGGCCGGCCGCGATGATGCCCATCCCGATGGCCGAGGTCATCGGGTAGTGCAGCGGCCGGAATGCGTGGGCCGCAACACCTCCGAACAACGCCCGGCCTTCCGGAGTACGGAACACCCGGGCGAATGTGGACGCGGGAAACACCGTGGGTGCCCCGAATCGCGCCAGCATCAGCGGATGCCGGGGGAGCCGCAGCAGCGGCCGCATGATGTCGTCGGACAGCGCGTCGAAATGGGCGGCGGGATAGCCGAACGCCAGGCGCCACCGCTTTCCGTCGGCACCCAGTCCGGCCGCGGTCTCTTCCACCGAGCGGTGCAGGACCCCGGCGCTGCCACCGTCTAAGGGGTGCACACAATCGATCTCCGGCCAACGCCAGGACAACCCGTACCGCTGCAGGTTCACCTCGCTGAGGAACTGGGAGCCGACGGCCATCGGGTGGATCGCCGAGCAGTGGTCGTGCAGCAGGCCGGGAATGATGGCTTCGCTGCTGCGGGCGCCACCGCCGACCTCGTCGGCGGCCTCGAGCACGGTGACCTGCACGCCCTTGGCGGCCAGGGCGATCGCGGCGGCGAGCCCGTTGGGCCCACCGCCCACCACCAGTGCCGTGCTCATGGGCGCCGCTCCTCCGCATCGCTTCGTCCCCCGCAAGCGGGAGGTACCCCCACTGAACCGTCGCCGGCGCGACTCATGCCAGCGCTCCGTGACCGTGTTCTTGGCCGTCCCGGACGGCCGGTTTGCTGCCGCTCAGGGACCATTCCACGTTAGTCGGGATGGGGCCGTTGGGCAGCCAGGGCTGGTCGGCGACCGCGTCGGCCACCTTCCAGGTGCCGCGCTCGACCACCCCGAGTGCGGCGTCGATCAGCTGATAGTGCTGCACACCGCTGCCGAAGGCCTCCGACTCCACCCAGGCGATCACGCACTCGCCCGGCTCGAACGCGGCTTCGCGCTGCACGGCCCGGATCATGTCCGCGTTGTGCAGGTGGCCGTCGCCGAAGTTGAAGCCGATCAGCGAGTTGCAGACGAACTCGCCCTCCCGCACCGCGCGGCCGTCGATGTCGGGCAGGTGGGTCAGCAGCAGCGAGTACAGGCCGCGGCCCTGGCTGTGCATGCTTCGCCACGCCGTCGTCTTCTGCAAGGTGATCTCCGCCCACCGCGGCTCGTACCCGGCCGCGACGAACTGGTCGAGCTGGTTGGACGCCGAGCGGGTGACGTTGTTCAACTTTCGTTCGGCACCGGGCGCGAACGCCCACAGTGCCGAGGCCCAGTTGCCCGCGTACTGCCGCATCGACGGCAGGAAGGACACCTTGTCCGGCCGCAGGTTGCCCAGCACCGGGTAGAACAGCAGCGCGGCGGCGACGACGAGGGCCAGCCAGGGCGGGGTCATGTTCCACGGAGCGTATCGGTTCCAGTTCGGGAAGCCCAGGAACAGGAAGATCGTCGTGTAGGCGAAAACCACGTTCCATTCCAGCGGTACCGCGAGTGGGAACGTCGAGACGATGAACAAGTGAAAGCCCACCATCAAGAGCACCGCAGCCAGCGTCACCCACTTGTTGGTGGAGAAGAACAGGACCAGCGGGGCCAGGATTTCGACGGTGGTGCCGTTGACGTGTGCCATGAAGTCCGCCAGCCGCGACGGCCGCATGTCGCGTGGGAATTCGCGGTAGTGGGCTCGCCGTACCCAGGTGGGCGCGAATATCGTATTGCTCACCATCGGCGGAATGACATTGGAGAAGTGCTTACCGAATTTGGAGAAGCCGGCGCCGATCCATACCACCACGATCACCATCTTCAGCGCGATGATCATGTTGACAAACGGCAGCACCGTGAAGATGACCATGACCGGCAGGTACTGCTCGCCGCGGGCGGCCAGGAAGATGGTCTTGTCCCGCAGGCCGATCAGCACCAGCAGCGCGATCGGCGCGACCAGCAGGGCCGGGTTTACCAGACCGGATATGTTGTCCGGCACCGCTTTTGAGAGTGAATCGCTGTGCACGCCAGGTGTCAGCAGCGGGATGGCAAGGCTCACCAGCAGTGCCAGGTAGAGCGCGATGTCGAACCAGGTGCGGCGGTCGCCGTTGGTGAACGGTACCCACTTCCACGGGCGTAGCCGGATGGTTCCCGGCCGGGCCCAGAACAGGATGCCGCCGGTCATCGGCTTGACCTTGCCGGCGAGCGGGCCCCACGAGCCGGCCACACCAATCGCCTCGAGAAGCACCGTCCACAGAATCACCTTCTGGTAGACGATCGGCTGGTTCCACCAAGCGCTCACGTGCCAGAAGGCGGGCAGCCCCGACGTCGCCGTCGCAACCGTGATGCCGCCGAGCGCGAAGAACACGACCAGCTTCACGATGTAGATGGTGTGGATCATCTTCGGTGAGCCGAAGCCGTTTTCGGCCCAATCGGTGGCGAGGATCCGCATTCGTTCCATCAATGGCTGCTTCAAGAAGTTATCCGGATCGACATCGGGGAGATACGGCTTGATGAAACCCATTGGAGTAGCTCCTTTGCTGGTGGGTTTTCGCTGTGGCCACAACGTAGAAAAATCGGACGGGCGCGAAACAGTCGCCGGCCGACGAATCTGCGAACGGGAATTGTCGCCGGAAGACAACCCGAGGTCTAACGTCAGGAGGGTGGTGAAAGCGCAGTTCGACAGCGACGTTGAGGTCAGCCGCCACGTCGCCGCGACCGCCGAACGATTGCACAATCGGCTGGCAGGGCTGTCGGCGGTGATGCGCCGGTCCCTCGAGGATCAGATCCCGGAGCTGCGTGGTGAGGAACGAATCACCGAACTGCTGGGACCCAGCGTCGAGGGAAACGTGGATACTGTTCTGCGCGCGTTGCGCTACGACATCGCCGTCGAGCGGGTCGAAGCGCCCACCGCGGCACTGGAATACGCCCGGCGGTTGGCGCAACACGGGGTACCCGTCAACGCGCTCGTCCGCGCCTATCGGCTTGGTCAGCGGCTGATGAACGAGCTGGTTTTCAACGAAGTGCGCGCACTCGATATCTCAGAACAGATGAGGTACCAGGTGATCGAGGCGATCACCGCGACGCTGTTCGAGTACATCGACTGGGTTTCGCAACAGGTGGTCGCCGCTTACGAAGACGAACGCGAACGGTGGCTGGAAAACCAAAACAGCGTCCGCGCCTTGCGGGTGCGCGAAGTCCTGGCCGCATCCAAGTCCATCGACGTGGATGCGGTCTCCACGTCGATCCGCTATCCACTGCGCTGGCACCACTTGGCGCTCGTCATGTGGTATCCCGAGACCAGCGCCGAAAGTCAGGAACTCGCCGGGCTGCAACGACTGCTGCGCGAACTGGGCGAAGCGGCCGGTGCGGCCGCCGGCTCGCTCTTCGTCGCTGCCGATCGGACCTGCGGATGGGGTTGGCTGCCGTACCGTGCTTCAAACGGCGAAGCGGCCGATGCCCCGGCGAAGGTCCGCCAGTTCATCGAGGCGCGGTCGGAGTCTCCCAGTGTGGCAATCGGGGCGATGGCAGCCGGCGTCGAGGGCTTTCGTCAGTCACACCGGGAGGCCGAAAGTGCCTACCGCGTCGCGATGGTCGCGAAGCGGGAGCCGACGGTGATCGCGGCGACCGATCCCGGGGTGTCGATCGCGGCGCTGCTGAGCGCCGACATTGCCGATACCCGGGTCTGGGTGATCAAGGTGCTTGGCGGCCTTGCGGGCGACGGGGAGAACGACGCCCGGCTGCGGGACACATTGCGCGTGTATTTGGGCTGCGGCTGTAGTTACAAGACCGCTGCCGAGCAGCTCAATCTGCACTTCAACACGGTGAAGTATCGGGTGGGCCGGGCCGTCGCCCGGCGCGGTCGTGAGATCGGCAACGACCGGCTCGACGTCGAACTCGCGTTGCTGGTCTGCCATTGGTATGGGCCCGTCGTTCTGCAACCCGAATAACGGGGTTGTGCCCAGCGACATTTCACGCCGCGGCGGGGGCGGTGCGACGCGGCGATGCCGTGCGCCGCGGGAAGTCGGCCGCGACTCGGTCCCGGGTGGACGTCGGCGCGGGTTCGGTGAGCATATGTACGACGGTGATGACCGCCGGCAGGAGCACAGGTGACAGGACGATCAGCAGGATGAGGATGGGCAGCAACATGGTTTCACCTAGATTTCTCGCAACGCGGGGAGTCGGAATATATTGTGGGACTGAATGATTCGAGCTGTCAGTGCCGAATCATCGGGTTCATCGCAAAAGGTACCGACGCCACCGCGGTGCGGTCATGTCCTGCGCCGACCAACTTGCGACGCGGGCTTGTCTTCGGGCGACAAATTGGTTCGCGCAGGGGCGGCGTTGCCGCGCGACCGTGCACCCTACCTCAGCGACATTGGCCGCACATTGTTCGCTATACCTGTGCGCGATGCGCAATTGTGTCGCCGCGGACATTTTAATTTCATCAATTGTGGCTAATGATATTGAGATGGCTATTCGCGACGACACTGTTTTCGAAGGTCCCCTTCAGCAGCTTGCCCGCAGTGCATGGCAAGTGCTTCTCCTCACCGGCATTCTGGCGGTTGCGCTGGGTGTCATTGTGCTGGCCTGGCCAGGCAAGACGCTATTCGTGGCGGGTGTCCTTTTCGGCATCTACCTGGTGGTTTCCGGGATCGGGTACGTGTTCGCCGCTTTCGGCACGCACGCCGGCGCCGCGATGAGAGTGTTGACGTTCATCACCGGCGTCGTGTCGGTGATCCTCGGGTTCTTCTGCTTCCGCGACAAATTCGAGGCAGTCACGCTGTTGGCCATCTGGATCGGCATCAGCTGGCTGTTCCGCGGGTTTACCCTGCTCGCCGCGGCGTTGTCCTTCGACCACCTGCCCGGCCGCGGCTGGCAGGTGCTGTCCGGGTTCATCATCGTGATCGGTGGCGCCGTGCTCATCGTCTCGCCGCTCGACTCGATCGCGATCCTGACCCTGGTCGTCGGCTGCTGGCTGATCGCCATCGGCATCGTCGACGTGATCAGTGCGCTGCAGGTGCGTAGCCGGGCGAAGGCTGCCTGACCGGAATGTTCCGGGTGGTCGACTAGGGCAGTCGCCGCTCGACCTCGAAAGCCAGACACAGCTCGGCGATGTCTTTGGGCCGGGACAGTGATCGGCCGGTCAACTCCTCAATGCGGTGCAGCCGGTGTCGCACGGTATTGGGGTGGCAAAAGACCTTCTTGGCGGTGTCATTGGCCGAACCGCCCGCCTCCACCCAGGCCTGAAAGGTATCGAGCAGGACGGCGCGTTCCTCGCTGGGCAGCGCGTTCAGCGGCCCCAGTACTGACGACCCGATCTTCGCCATGACTTCCGGGGCGCTCACCGCTGCGACGGCGAGGGGAGTGTCGTCGAAGACGGCGACGAGTGAGTCGTCCAACGGCTTTCCGGTGCCCGCCAATCGGGCGTATCGCAGTGCGTCGCTGGTTTCGGCCAACTCGCGAAACGGCGGACTGATGCCGACTCGCGCGGTCGCGGCGTGCCCGAGCACATCGATGAGCTTGCCGAGGGCTGTCGCCGGGTGGCCGCGCAGATGGACGATGCCGACCTGGACGTCGGGCAGTAGCCGCCACGCCGACCGGATGTCGCGGACGGAGAGCCTGTTTTCGATCGTCGGCAATCCCAGTTTTCCGATCGCGGGTAGCTCCGCGGCCACGACGACGTAGGGTCCCGAAGTGGGCAGACGCAGCAGATCTGCTGCCTCCCAAAGGCTTTGGCTGTCCGTAATCCTATGGGACAGTAGCGCTTCCACCAACGCCGATCGCTCTTCTTCTCGCTCGAGGATCTGCGCTGTGAGTTGCTGACGGTAGGCATTGCTCATCGCCTGGGTGAAGGTTTCCTGCGCGAGGAAGACCCGTGCGGTGGCCTCCAGTATCGAATCGGTAGGTATCTCCGCGGCGCGCGCTGCGGCGATGGTCTGCTCCCACATGAATCGGAATCCGATGCGATAGGCAGTCATGACTGCCGGCAGCGGCACTCCGGCGAGGGCGCGCGCGGTGCCCGTGTATTCAGCAGGCGACACGTCGACATCCGCATCTGCGGCGAGCGAGTCGAAGATGAACGTCAGATTCGCCACGCAACTTTCGGCCACTTGCTCTTTCGTAACGACGGCGCCGTCGCGGTAGGCGTCGATCTCACGGCAGAGCAGATCCGCCATCGCCTTTCCCAGTGTCGGGGCGCGGGCCAGCATGAGCTTGCCGAGTTCGGCGATATGCGGATCCGGTACGGCGCCGCGCAAGTCGCCGACAGGGTGTGTTGTCGCGCTCATACCGAAACCATAGGCCTGCTCACCGGCGGATGTGAGTAGTCGATCCAAGTGGCTCTCTTGTTTTGGCGACGCCCAAGGGATCTCGCAGAATTATGAGCGGCGTTCGGGCTTCAGCGCCGGTTCTTGCAAACCACGTGGGAGGCCGCCGCCGAACTCGGCGACGGGACCGCGGCATTTGACGACGACCCAAACCGCTTGCAGTCGTGGTCTATACGGCGCGGCTGGCGCACATGCCAAACTGCACGCGGCTAGCGGCAGACGTACTCGTGCATGGCCTCTGGATGCCCTGAAAGGCCATTGTTCGCCGGCACACGAAAGCGGGTTCGGTGCTGTCTTCGGCGCCAACGACACGGGGTCGATACGCAGAAATACTCGAAGGCATGACCGGGCAGGACGGTCCGGAAACCGTGCCACGAAGGGAATCGATATGAGCGACAATACTTTGGCCACCCGAAGGCCGGTCGCGGACTTCGACGTCAACGCGCGCTTTCGTGACGTCATGCACGAACTCGAGCTGTCCCCCGAAGACACCGGTGGCACCATCACCTTTGTCGGCGAGGATCCGATTTTCCCGAGCGTGCACCGACTCGGGGCCTGCATCGGTATCCCGATCATGGCGGGGGCGGCGGGGATCGCCGATATCTGGCGCCAGCGCAGTGGACGCGGTCAGGACCTAACCCTTGACCTGCGCAAGGCCATCCACGGAATCAACCCCATGTACAAATTCATGCCGACGATCAACGGCTACCCCTATCAGCTCCCGTATTTCATCGGCAACCCGATGGGGTTCGACCTGTACCGGACCAAGGACGGCCGATTCTTCCTGCCGACGGGGGCCTACCCGCGGCTGCTTGCCGGCATGTGCACGTTTTTGCGGTGCTCGCCGGACAAGGACAGCATCGCCACCGCCGTGTCCAAGTGGGACAGTGCGGAACTCGACGAGGCAGCCGCCGCGGCTGGTCTCGTCTTCGCCATCATCCGCACGCCCGGAGAGTGGGCGGCGCACCCTCAAGGCAAACAGCTGGCCGAAAAGCCGCTGGTGGAAATCGTCAAGATCGGTGACAGCGACCCCGAGCCGTTCACACCGGCGGCGCGTCCGCTGTCGGGGCTTCGGGTGCTGTCGGCAACCCATGTGATCGCCGGCAATGTCATGTCCCGCACACTGGCCGAGCACGGCGCCGAGGTGCTACAGATCGCCCACCCCGAAGAGTTTGAACACGAGGCCCTGATCCAAGACCCGTGTGCCGGCTTCACCTCGAATGCCTGGCTGGACCTCAAGCAGGCCGACGCCCGGCAAAAGGCCTACGAACTGGCGGCCGGCGCGGACGTATTCGTCGAAAGCTACCGCACCCGCAAGATTTCGAGCCTCGGGCTGTCACCCGAGGAACTGGCCGCCCGGCGCCCCGGCATCGTCTACGCCTCGGCGCGGTGCTACACCTACGACGGGCCATGGGCCAACCGGGCGGGCTTCGACATGGAAGCCCTGTGCGTCACCGGATTCACCACCGTGGAGGGCACTCCCGACCAGCCCGCGTTTCCTCCGACCCACGTCATGAACGACTACATCGCCGGCTACCTCGGTGCGGCCGGCATCCAAGCCGCGCTCATCCGCCGGGCCAAAGAAGGCGGCAGCTACCACGTGCGCGTGAACCTGGCCCGCGCCGCGATGTTCTTCATGTCCCTGGGCACCTTCGACAAGAACGCCCCGGCGTCGACCGGTGAGCAACACCGAATCCTGGTACCGGACAGCATCACCGCGCAAACCCCCTACGGGGAACTGGTCCGACTGGCCCCACCCGTGCAGTTCTCCGAAACCAAGCCCTACTGGCAAGACCCGGTACTCGTGGTGCGCGGGTCAAGCAAGCCGGAATGGAAAAACAGCTGAGGCGCAGCCTCCGGCAACAACAGTGGCGGCAATCTTCGTCTTGGGAGAACAACCGCCGAGGGCCCGTCGGCCCATAATGTGCCGTTGCATGAAGAGCGATATTCTGCTGCGACAGGTCGCTGACGTCGCGGCGGCGATGGACCGGCGAACCGACGAAGTGTCAATCCTGCTCGCCCACACAATCATTCGCGAGGTGCAGCTCTACGGGTCGGTCGCAGTACCGTTCGACGTGGTGGCTCAGAGCTGTGCCGCGAACGTGCGAGCGATCTTCGGCGCAGTCGCCGGCGATACCGATTTCGACGTGACCGTGGCCACCCAGACGGGGGTTGAGCGGGCGCGTGACGGGGTGCCGCTGCCGTCGGTGATGGAAGCCTACCGGGTAGGTTTCCGCCGGGCGTGGGAAGTAATAGCCGACGAGGCTGCCGCGCGCCCTCACCTGAATGGCGATGCGTTGCGCACGTTGACCGCCAAGTTACTGACCGCTCAGGACCTGTTCACCGGTGCGATGGCCGCCGGGTACCGACAGGAGCAGAGCAGCCGCGTCGCCGGCGACGAAATGCAGCGCTCGGTGCTCATCGACGCGCTGATCCACGGAAGGCTGTTCGAGCGGTGCAGCCTGTGGGAGGCCGCCGACTATCTTCGGATGCCGAGTACCGGTCCGTTTGTGGTGATCGCTGCTGATGCCGCATGGTCGGAGGTCGGCGCCCTGCCCGATGTCGAAGCGCGGCTGCGCAGCCTCGATGTGTCGTCGGCCTGGGTGACGCTGGCCGACGTGCACGTCGGGATCGTGCACGTCAAGACCGAGCGTCAGCTGGCCGCGGTGCTGGCGCTGGTATCGCGAGTGGCCATCGGCCGGGCGGGCGTGAGCGCCCGCTTCGGTGATCTGCGCGATGCCGCACGGGCGCTACGTCAGGCCCGGGTGACGCTGCAGGGCCGCCCTGACCCCGGCTCGCCGGTGTCAGTGTTCGACGGCTCGATCCTGGCCACCGCGGCCATCAGCGCACCAGACGTGATGGTCGAGCTCGCCAGCCCAGTAGTGGAACGTTTCGCAGATCTCGCCGACGACGAGCGGGAGGTTCTGTTTGCGACGTTTCGGGCGTGGCTGGAGCACGACGGTTCGGTGCGCACCGCCGGGGAAGCGCTGTTCTGTCACCCGAATACCGTCCGCTACCGACTGCACCGCATCGAGCAGCGCACCGGCCGTTCCCTCACCCGGCCACGGGATGTGGCCGAGCTGTGCCTGGCCTTCGAAGTGCATCGCCGATTGATGTAGGAATCGTGTTCGGCTCACGAACCGCTCGCGTGCCCGGTTTTGAGCGCATTCGCACCGGCGCGCGCGTACATCGCATCGAGCGCCGCCGACTCGGCTTCGTCCACAGCGGCCTGCGCAAAGTCGATGGCGTCAAGCGCGTAAGACAGGGCGATGTTCGCGTCCGCCTCCGCCGTGTCGGTGTCGAACTGTTCCTTCTTCTCTTTCAGATCTGTCCGCACCTTCGCGACATGTGCCTGCCATTTGCTGCGGATCTCTTGCCACTGTGACGACACCTTGTCGCGAGCATCGGATGCGTTGTCCTTCAACTGATCAGCGGCCGCGGTTGCCCTATTCCGGGCGCTCGCGGCGTCGACTCCAAGCTGATCTCTGGTGCGCTGACCGGCCGCACGGAGATTGTTTGTCGCTACTTTCGCCCGCTCGGAAATCTTCTCGAACTCCGAGCTCAGATCGGTGTTTGCCACCAGAAACTCCTTTGTCGAGGCTGGCTCTTCGCCAACCGTTCTCACCTTGTGGCCGGCTGAAAGCCGCCTACTATGAGCGTCGATGGTCGTGAGCGCCTGGTCATTGTTCGCAGAGACACAATCGTCGTGCCGAGATTAGCCGCTGCGACAGCAGAGCAAGCTGCGTCACGAGTATTGATTCGCTGCCGCCGTAGAGACGCAACTGAATTCCGTTGTAGCACAACTATAGTCTAGATTTCCGTGCGGCCGAGGAGGTAAAAGTAGCCGTCCTCGTCGACCCGGCCGATGTCGCCAGTCGAAAACCAGCCGTCAGCGAAGACCTTCGTGGTGGCTTCCGGCGAGTTCCAGTAGCCCTTCATCACGTTGTGCCCACGGATTTGAATCTCGCCGGGTGACCCGATCGGCACCTCGATGGCGTGTTCGTCAACCACCCGCATCTGCACGCCGTCGATTGGCGTGCCGATCGACCCGAGCTTGCGCGCCGCGGCGGGATGATTGAAGCAGGCTGGCCCGGAGGTTTCGGGCAGCCCGTAGCCTTCGAGGACCACGCAATCGAACGTGTCCTCGAACCGGCGCAGTACCTCTACCGGCATCACCTCGCCCGCGGAGATGCAGATCCGTAACGAACCGAAGTCCAGGTCGCGGTCGGCGCTGGCCCCCAGTAGTGCTCCGAACATGGAGGGTAGACCCTCCAAGACAGTGACCCGTTCGGCCGCAACCAATTCCAGCGCTGTGCCAGGGTCGAACGTGGGACACAGTACGAGTGTCGCGCCGGTCGAGATGACCGCCCCTAGAACACATGTCATCGCGAACGCGTGAAACAGAGGGATGCAACCCAGCACGACGTCGGCGGGCCCGATGTTGAGGAGTCTGCTCGCGATGACGGCTTGGCTGCTCAGAAGGTGGCTGTGGGTGAGTTGGGCACCTTTGGGCGCCCCGGCCCTGCAAGGCGTGTGCAGGATGACCGCGTTGTCGTTGCCGGCGCGAGCCACCGGCCACGCCTTCCCGAGGAAGCCGTCGGTCAACTGTTCAAGGGTGTGCTCGCCGACAGCGATTGGCACAACACCGGCGGCCAGCGCACCCGCGACGGCCGCGGCTCCAGATGACGGCGCGAACACCAGCAGGCGTGCCCCGGTGCTGGTCAAGTAGAACTCGACGTCGCTTGCGCTGTGTAGTGGATCCATCGGCACCACAACCGCTCCGGCGTACAGCACGCCCCAGAAAACCATGGCGAACTCAGGGCGGTTGGCCGACATGACCCCCACTCGGTCCCCCGGACGAAGTCCTCGGTCGTCGAGGTAGGCGGCGAACCGTGCGGCGCCGTCGGCCAGCTCCGAAAAGCTTGTCGTGACTTCGTCGCAGCGCAGGGCGGAACCATCGGGGTACATGTCTGCCGACTCGACCAGATACATGCTCACATTGGTCATGAAGATTTCCCGGGCGAGCTGCCTCCCATGCTTTGACCATGGGAGGCGCTTGGCCGGCTGTCGATGGAATCAATGACAACGAGCGCCGCTATGCGGTGTCCTACCGAACAATCACGTGCTCGCCTGGCGCGTCCGGCCCCGCCCCGACCACCACCGGGATTCTATTCGGTCATCACTGACTAGCCGGTCAGCCATGCGGGCCGGCAGCGCCGCGCGGGTGGCGCGTTGGCGACGAAGACAAATCACGGCGGGATGTGTTGTCGGAGAATACATCGCCATCGGCGCAGGTTCGCATCACGATCGATTCATCGGCCAATGTCCGCCAAGCCGCGCCTCGCCGGACGGTCCGCGCCCAGCTGTGGGCCGTCACACCAAAGCGGCCAGGTTGTTGTGCCCACCGACATTGTCGGTCCAGGTCACCGCGGGGACGATTGGAATCCTCAGGACAAGCCCAGAACCGGGCACCTCAACTAGATTCCAGAGGCACATCATGACCGCCCTTAGCGCCAATCTCGTTGCATCAAAGGACCGCAACCCCAGCCGCATCGCACTGCGCTGTGACGATTTGCAATTCAGTTTCGCCGAGCTCGACGACGCGGCCGCCCGGGTGGCGACGCTGTTGGCGCAAGCCGGGGTCGAGCCGGGCGATCGGGTGGGAGTGATGTTGCCTAACACTCCGGCGTTCGCGATCGCGTTCTACGGCATCATGTACCGTGGCGCCGTCGCGGTTCCGATGAACCCGCTACTCAAGGCCCGTGAGGTGGCCTACTACCTATCCAACAGCGGCGCTAAGGCGTTGTTCGCCACCCCGGCGTTCGCGGGCGAGGCGAGTGCCGGCGCCGCTGAGGTGGGCTCGCGGTGCTGGGTTGTCGACGACGCGACGCTGGCGGAACTGATTGCCGACCTGGCTGCCCAGGACACACCGGTGCAACGCGACGACGACGACGTCGCGGTCATCCTGCACACCTCCGGAACCACCGGTAAGCCCAAGGGCGCCATGCTCACTCACGGCAACCTCGGCCGAAACGCCGAAGTCAGTGTCCGCACGCTGGTCGAGACGGGGCCCGACGACGTGGTGATGGGCTGCCTGCCGTTGTTCCATGTCTTCGGCCTGACCTGCGGGCTCAACGGCTCAGTCCTCGCCGGCGCCACGTTGACGCTCATCCCTCGGTTCGAGCCCCGCAAGGCGCTCGAAGTGATCGAGCGTGACGCCGTCACGGTGTTCGAGGGGGTGCCGACGATGTATTCCGCGCTGCTCAGTGTGGCCGAAGAGGCCGCACCGGAAGCGACGCGGAGTCTGCGGACGTGTGTCTCCGGCGGTGCGGCGTTGCCTGTCCAGGTTCTCACCGATTTCGAAAAGGCCTTTGGTTGCACCGTTCTCGAGGGCTATGGGCTCTCCGAGAGTTCTCCGGCAGCCGCGTTCAACCATCCGCACCGGGAGCGCAAGGCGGGCTCGATCGGCACCCCGATCGAGGGCGTCGAGATGCGGGTGGTCGACCTGGACGGTGTCGAGGTCCCACGAGGGGACACGGGCGAGATCCAGATCCGCGGCCACAACGTGATGAAGGGCTACTGGAATCTCCCCGATGCCACCGAGGCCACGATCACGCCCGATGGCTGGCTGAACACCGGCGACGTCGGCCGCATCGACGAGGACGGTTATTTCTACATCGTCGACCGGACCAAGGACCTGATCATTCGCGGCGGGTACAACGTTTATCCCCGCGAGATCGAGGAGGTGCTCTACGAGCACCCGGCGGTGGCCGAGGCCGCCGTCATCGGCATGCCGCATGACTCCCTCGGCGAGGAAGTCGGGGCAGCCGTCTCCCTCAAGAAGGGGGCCGCGGCCACGGCCGATGAGCTGCGCGAGTACGTCAAGGCTCGGGTCGCCGCATACAAGTATCCGCGGCTGGTTTGGCTGGTCGACGCTCTGCCCAAGGGGCCGACCGGAAAGCTCCTCAAGCGCGAAATCACCATTCCGACAAGCGAAAGCACGCGATAAGCATGGCAACCTCTGCAAATACGGTGGCCAAGGCCGACGAGTTGGCCGCGCCGCTGGACCTGCTGCTCACCAGTGCCACCAAGCCATTCACCAGCCGAATGATGCCGAACGCCACCTGGGCCCGTTTCGGCGCCGGGCTGGCCCGGCATCCCGGTGCCGTCGCCGGCCGGGCCGGCACGCTCACCCGCGAACTCGGTGACATTGCGGTGGGAAAGTCCCACCGAGTCCCGGCCCGGGCCGATAAACGCTTCGGCGATCCTGCGTGGCAACAGAATCCGCTGCTGCACCGCATCATGCAGGCCTATTTGGCGGGTGCCGAGGCGGCCGAAGGGCTGCTCGGCGACGCGGAACTTAATTGGCGCGACAACGAGAAGATGCGGTTCGTGATGGACAACCTGGTGGAAGGTCTGGCGCCGACCAACAACCCGTTGATCAGTCCGCTGGGCTGGAAGGCGCTGATCGATACCGGCGGTCTGAGCGCGGTGCGGGGTGCCAAAGCCTTTGTCCGCGATATGGTGTCGAAACCTCGGGTGCCGGCGATGGTTGAGCCCGACGCGTTCGCGGTGGGCGAAACCCTGGCGGTCACCAAGGGCGCGGTGGTCCTGCAAACCTCGATGTTCGAACTGATCCAGTACGCCCCGCAAACGCCCAAGGTGCGCGCCATCCCGTTGCTGATGGTGCCGCCGGTGATCAACAAGTACTACGTCATGGACATTGCTCCTGGGCGCAGCATGATCGAGTACTTCGTGGCGCAGGGCCAACAGGTCTTCGTCATCTCATGGCGCAATCCACAAGCCCGCCACCGCGATTGGGGATTCGATGCCTACGGCACGGCGATCATCGAGGCCATGGACGCGGTGCAGAAGATCGCCGGCACGGACAGCGCCCATCTGCTGGCCACCTGTTCGGGTGGCATCCTGGCGGCGATGACCGCGGCCCACCTCGGTGAGATCGGCGAGGGTGATCGGATCGCGGGCCTCAACTTGGCCGTCACGGTGCTGGACGAGACCAGGGCGGGGTTTGCGGCCGCGGCAATGAGCGAGCGCGCCGCGCATGCGGCGATTCGCGTTTCGGGCCGGAAGGGCTATCTCGACGGGCGTGACATGGCCGAGATGTTCGCCTGGCTACGGCCCACCGACCTGGTGTGGCGATACGTGGTGAACAACTATGTGCAAGGTCGCAAGCCGGCGCCGTTCGACGTGTTGTATTGGAACGCCGACACCACCCGGATGTCCGCCGCCCTGCACCGCGACATGGTGCTGATGGGCCTGCAGAACTCGCTGGTCACCCCGGGTGCGGTCAGCATGCTGGGCAGCCCGGTCGACCTGGGCAAGATCACGTCGGACGCGTACGTGATCGGCGGTGTGGCCGACCATATCTCGCCGTGGCAAGCCACCTATCGCAGCGCGCGGCTGCTCGGCAGCAAGGACAATCGTTACGTGCTGTCGACCAGCGGCCACATCGCGGCACTGGTGAATCCGCCCGGCAACCCGAAGGCGTCCTACCGGACCGGACCGGTGGGCCCGGAAGGTCCGGAAGATCCCGAACAATGGCTGGAGTCGGCGCAGAAGTCTGCCGACTCCTGGTGGCCGGACTACATGGCGTGGCTCGCCGAGCGCAGTGGCCCGGAGGTCGACGCGCCGAAAGCACTTGGTGGCGAGGGTCTTCCGCCCCTCGGTCCGGCCCCGGGCAGTTATGTGATGGAAAAGTGAGTGCCGCGCGCCGGCTGACCTCGGTGAGCAGTATTGGCGAACACCGATATATCACCGCCGGCGGTCAACGGATCAGAGTGAACATCCGGCACGGGACCGGCGTGCCGTTGGTGCTCTGCAACGGCATCGGCGCCAGCCTCGAGGTGCTCGATCCGTTGGTGGAGCAGTTGGATCCAGAATTGATGGTGGTCCGATTCGACGTCCCCGGCACCGGAGGATCGCCCACGTCGATTGCCCCCTATGGCTTTCCCTACCTTGCCTGGGTTCTCGGTCGGGTGCTGTCCAAGCTGGAAATCGGCGTCGTGGACGTACTCGGACTGTCCTGGGGCGGCGCCCTTGCCCAGCAGTTCGCCTTCCAGAATCCGCGCCGCTGCCGGCGTCTGGTGCTGGTGGCGACAGGCACGGGCCTGCTGATGGTGCCCGCCCACCCGCGGGTGCTGGCGAAAATGGCTACCCCGCGCAGGTTCTCGGATCCGGGCTACGCCGCGTCCATCGCCGGCGAGTTATACGGAGGTACCGTCCGCGCGAATGGTGACGACGTGGCGCAACTGTTCGTGCGCCAGCTGCACGCGGGTTCCAGGCTCGGCTACCTGCACCAACTGCTCGCGGGTTCGGTGTGGACCAGCCTGTTCGCGCTGCCGGCGGTGCGACAGGAGACCTTGATCGTGGCGGGCACCGACGACCCGATCATCCCGGTGATCAACGCTCACATTCTGCATGCATTGCTTCCGCATTCGCGGCTACGTCTGCATTCCGGTGGGCATATCGACCTGGTGCACAATGCCGTCGAACTCGCTCCCGACATCGATACGTTTTTGCATGATCCGGGTGAAAGGCCATGAATCACAACGCTATCGATACGTCGGATTTCTGAACCCGGGAGATGAACCCGCTGATCGTCGGGCGCTCCTTGACGGGTCTTAGTGCGTTTGTCGGAAGTCGCTGGACGCTGCCGTCGAACGGGCTGTATAGAGTCGGAGGGCGGAAGGGCCGATCAACTTCGACCCCACCCCGCAAAGCTCGCTTAGCCCACTATCCAAAAGGTTGTGCCTTGTCCTCAGATGAAACCGCCAATTCCGGCTTGCAGCCGCATTTCGAGGACGTGCAGGCCCACTATGACCTGTCCGACGAGTTCTTCGCGCTTTTCCTGGATCCGACGCGTACCTATAGCTGCGCCTATTTCGAGCGCGAGGACATGTCGCTCGAGGAGGCCCAGTTCGCCAAGGTCGACCTCTCGCTGGGCAAGCTCGGCCTGCAACCCGGCATGACGTTGCTCGACATCGGCTGTGGCTGGGGCACCACGATCGTCCGTGCGCTCGAGCGTTACGACGTCAACGTCGTCGGCTTGACGCTGAGCCGCAATCAGCAGGCACACGTCCAGCAGCGTCTGGACAGCCAAACGTCTGCGCGAAGCAGGCGCGTGCTGCTGCAAGGCTGGGAGCAGTTCGACGAGAAGGTCGACCGCATCGTGTCAATCGGGGCCTTCGAGCACTTCGGACGCGACCGCTACGACGACTTCTTCAAAACCGCGTACGAGGCGCTGCCGGATGACGGGGTGATGATGCTGCACACCATCATCAAGCCCAGCGATGAGGAATTCGCCGAGCGTGGTCTGCCCATCACCATGACGAAAATTCGGTTTATGAAATTCATCATGGACGAGATCTTCCCGGGCGGAGACCTGCCCAACGCCAAGTCCGTCGAAGAGCACGCCAGGCGCGCCGGCTTCAGCCTCGAGCTCTACCAGCCGCTGCGTCTGCACTACGCCCGCACCCTCGACAATTGGTCTGCCGCACTCGAGGCGCGTCGCGACGAGGCCATCGCGATTCAGTCGCAAGAGGTCTACGACCGGTACATGAAGTACCTGACCGGTTGCGCCGACCTATTCCGCGAGGGCTACACCGACGTCGCGCAATTCACCCTCACCAAAGGCTGACCGCAACACCTGAATGTCGGCGGTGACCGCACCGGTCACGCGGATCAGGTCCTGCGGGGCGACCGCGACATCCCAGCCGCGGCGACCGGCGCTGCAAAACATCCGTTCCCAGGCGAGCGCACTGGAATCGAGGACCGTCGGCAGCGCCTTGCGCTGACCGAATGGCGACACCGCGCCGAGCACGTACCCGGTGGACCGCTCGGCGATCGCGGGTTCGGCCATGGCGACCTTGGCCACCCCCAGCGCCGCGGCGGCGGCCTTCAGTGAGAGCCGGGCGGTCGCCTGCACGATCGCGACGGCCAGCCCGGTGGGCACCGCGATAACCAGCGTCTTGTAGATCTGCTCGGGGGCGATAGCGCCGACCCCCGAAAAAGCCTTGGTCAGCGCGTTGACCGCTTCCGCGCCGTACGAGTGTTCCCGCGGGTCGTGGCCGTATTTCACCACCTCGTGCGGCACACCGGCGCTGGTCAGCGCCGCCAGTGCCGGCGTCGCGGCCACATTAAGGGCCCGTGTATCCCGGCGGGTTGACGCCTTCCACCCAGAAGTCTTCGCCGAGCTTGGAACCCGGGATGCAGTCGTACACGGACAAGTCGGTCACACCCGACTCGAGCAGTACGTCTTCGCACAGCAGCGAGTGGCCCGTGTACTCCTTCGATGGCTTGTTGAGGATGACGTAGGCCGCGTCGGAGTAGATCTCGGGTTTGCGCGCCCGCCCCATCGCCTCGTCGCCGCCGAGCAGGTTCTGTACCGCGGCGGTGGCCACCAGCGTGCGCGGCCACAACGTGTTGGACGCGATGCCCTCGTCGCGCATCTCCTCGGCGATCCCCAGCGCGCACAGCGTCATGCCGAACTTGGCCATCATGTACGCCGTCGGCTTCAGCCATTTGCTTTCCAGCAGCACGGGCGGGGACAGCGTCAGGATGTGGGGATTCTCCCGGCCCTTCATATGCGGGAGGCAGGCCTGCGACACCGCGTACGTGCCGCGCACCTGGATGCCGTTCATCAGGTCGAATCGCTTCATCGGCACCTCGGCGATGGAGCCCAGGTTGATTGCCGAGGCATTGTTCACGCAGATGTCGATGCCGCCGAACTGCTCGACGGTCTTGGCCACCGCGGATTCGACGGACTCCGGGTCGCGGACGTCCCCAACGATCGGCAGGGCCTGGCCGCCGGCCTCCTCGAGTTCCTTGGCGGCGGTGTACACCGTTCCCGGCAATTTCGGGTGCGGCTCGGCGGTCTTGGCGATCAGCGCGATGTTGGCGCCGTCCTGTGCGGCGCGCTTCGCGATTGCCAGGCCGATACCGCGGCTGGCGCCGGAGATGAACATGGTCTTGCCTTGCAGAGACGTGGCGTGGGACATGGCGTCACATTAACGCCACGCACGAGCCGGCTGGATTGCGGGACCGCGCCGGTCGCCTCGGGAGAGGAAATAGCACGTCGGCTGGCGCTGTTGACTCTGTAGGTCTCTGAAACGCGTGCGGGCGACCCGGGCAAACTTTGTCGGTCGCAACCTTTAGATTGGGAGGGGGATCTGGTGTCAACGGCGACGTGCCTGTTAGACAATTCACTAGGCCAGGAGCAGTTGGCTCGGTTCTTTGCGAGTCCGGTGTCGCTAGTGGTGCTACCCGGCGACGCCGCAACAGAAGGGACCGTGTTGAACGAGATGGCCGACTCTGACGATGGCCCGGACGCAGTCAGCGGTTCAGACAATGCCGAGCCCACACCGGTTCGAGAGACCGATGCGGAGCTGACGGCGCGCTTCGAGCGCGACGCGATTCCGCTGCTGGATCAGCTCTACGGCGGCGCGCTGCGCATGACGCGCAACCCCGCGGACGCCGAGGACCTGCTTCAGGAAACCATGGTCAAGGCCTACGCCGGATTTCGGTCGTTCCGGGCCGGCACCAACCTCAAGGCGTGGCTGTACCGCATTCTGACCAACACTTACATCAATAGCTATCGCAAGAAGCAGCGCCAGCCCGCGGAATATCCGACCGAGGAGATCACCGACTGGCAGCTCGCGTCCAACGCCGAGCATTCCTCAACGGGGCTGCGTTCGGCCGAGGTCGAGGCCCTGGAGGCGCTGCCGGACACCGAGATCAAAGCGGCGCTGCAGGCGCTCCCGGAAGAATTCCGGATGGCCGTCTACTACGCCGATGTTGAGGGTTTCCCGTACAAAGAGATCGCCGAAATCATGGACACTCCCATCGGGACGGTAATGTCTCGGCTGCATCGGGGCAGACGCCAGCTGCGTTCCCTGCTGGCCGACGTGGCCGAGGAGCGTGGCTTCAACCGGGGTCAGCAGGCGCACGAGGAGGTGCCGTCATGAGCGAGTTTTCGCCCGATGTCCCCTCGGCAGGTGCAGATCCGCGCACGAAGGCCGAGTGCGCCGAATTGATCGCCGAGGTATGGACCCTGCTCGACGGCGAGTGCACGCCCGAGACGCGGAAAAAGCTTCAGCAGCACCTCGACGAATGCCCGCCATGTCTGCAGCTGTTCGGGATTGAAGAGCAATTCAAGGCGCTGATCGCAACCAAGTGCAGCGGTGACAAAGCTCCGGAGGGCCTCAGGGAGCGCCTGCGGCTCGAGATCCGCCGTACCACGATCATCCGGGACGTGCGATAGCAGCACGCGCGAGCGCGACTACCAGGTGTTAGGCGTTGGGCCGCTTGCCGTGGTTGGCCTTGCTGTACTTGCGGTCACGCTTCTTGCGGCCACGCTTGGCCATGGGGAGAACCTCCGTCGTTCGTTCATGATTCGGGCGCTCGGCACCCGTCAGATTGCCAACCAGTATCTCATGGCGGCGGCGGCGGTGATTCACCCCACCGGCGCCAGGGCGCGCGCCGCGGTGCCTGATGATGTTGTGGTTCGATATACATGAGCTTGAGAAGCCCGGACCAGCAGCCAGCATGCGCAATGGCCGAAACGAGTGGGGTGAAGATGGCCGAGGATGTTCGTGCCGAGATCGTGGCCAGCGTGCTCGAAGTCGTGGTCAGCGAGGGCGACCAGATCGGCAAGGGCGACATCGTCGTGCTGCTGGAGTCGATGAAGATGGAGATCCCGGTCTTGGCCGAAGTCGACGGCACAGTCAGCAAGGTGAGCGTCGCGGTCGGCGATGTCATTCAGGCGGGCGACCTCATCGCCGTCATCAGCTAGTCGTCGGCGCTTCGCACATACCGCCGTGGGACGACGCGGGAGTAATTGATGTCCACGCTCGGTGATCTTCTGGCCGAACACACGATGCTGCCCGGCAACGCCGTGGACCACCTGCACGCGGTGGTCGGGGAGTGGCAGCTACTGGCCGACTTGTCGTTCGCCGACTACCTGATGTGGGTTCGCCGCGACGACGGTGTGCTGGTGTGTGTGGCGCAGTGCCGGCCCAACACCTCGCCCACGGTTCTGCAGACGGACTCTGTGGGTAGCGTCGTGGCCGCCCAGCGGCTACCGCTGGTCGCCGAGACCTTCGCATCGGGCACAGCGCAGCGGAAAACCACTGCAAGCCAACAAGATTCGTGGCAGCTTCCCGGACCGCACGTCGCTGCGTCCCCGGTGCGCTACGCCGAGCAGGTGGTGGCGGTGCTCACCCAGCACCAAATCTCGCTGACGCCCGACGAGCACTCCGGGCATCTGGAGACCGCGTATCGCGAATGCGCCAGCGACCTCGTGTACATGCTGTCGGAGGGCACCTTTCCCGATGTCCGTGACGTCGCCATGTCACGCTCGACGCCACGCGTGGGCGACGGATTCATCCGTCTCGACGTCGACGGCGTGGTCGCCTACGCCAGCCCCAACGCCCTGTCCGCATATCACCGCATGGGTCTGACGAGCGAGTTGGAGGGGCACAACCTCATCCGGATCACGCGCCCCCTGATCTCCGACTCGTTCGAAGCCCAAGAGATGGCCGAGCACGTCCAGGACTTGCTGGCCGGCGGCAAGAGCATGCGGATGGAGGTCGACGCCGGCGGCGCCACGGTGTTGCTGCGGACCTTGCCGCTGGTGGTGCACGGAGCCAGCACGGGCGCCGCGGTGCTGATCCGCGACGTGACCGAGGTGAAACGCCGGGACCGGGCCCTGATCTCCAAGGACGCCACGATCCGCGAGATCCACCACCGGGTGAAGAACAACCTGCAAACGGTGGCGGCGCTGCTACGCCTGCAGGCCCGCCGAACGGCAAACGCCGAGGGCCGCGAAGCCCTGATCGAGTCGGTCCGTCGCGTCTCGTCGATCGCGCTCGTCCACGACGCGTTGTCGATGTCGGTCGACGAGCAGGTCAACCTGGACGAGGTGATCGACCGGATCCTGCCGATCATGAACGACGTGGCCTCGGTGGATCGCCCGATTCGGATCAACCGGGTCGGCGATCTGGGCGTGCTCGACTCCGACCGCGCCACGGCACTGATCATGGTGATAACCGAGCTGGTGCAGAACGCGATCGAGCATGCGTTTGACCCGGCTGCCCGGGAAGGGTCCGTGACGATCCGCGCCGAACGTTCGGCGCGCTGGCTGGACGTGGTGGTACATGACGACGGGCGGGGACTGCCCGACGGATTCAGCCTGGAGAAATCCGACAGCCTGGGCCTACAGATCGTGCGCACTCTGGTGGCGGCGGAACTGGACGGCTCGCTGGGGATGCGGGAAGCATCCCGCGGCGGCACCGACGTCGTGCTGCGGGTGCCGATCGGCCGGCGGTCCAGGTTGTTGCTGTAGCTGCCCACGCAACAGCGCGGCCCCGACAAGTTGTCGGGGCCGCGCTGTCTAGAGACTGGGGTCAGACTCCGCTGCGGGCCTTCGTCCGGGCGTTGCGGCGCTTGAGCGCGCGCCGCTCGTCTTCGCTCATACCGCCCCACACGCCGGAGTCCTGACCGGTGTTCAAGGCCCACCCGAGGCACTCTGTGGTCACCGAACACCGATTGCAGACCAGTTTCGCGTCAGCGATCTGTGCGAGCGCCGGGCCGCTATTCCCTACCGGGAAGAACAGCTCCGGGTCCTCGTCACGACAGACCGCCTTGTGGCGCCAATCCATAAGTAGTTACTCCTCACTATGTGCGCAGCATCGCGCACTGGCGTTATTTTCTTCGGCTCTTAACGCTTGCATGAGTAAGGGTCCGTTTGGTACCCCCACAAATCTCTGCATGCAACCTTTCGATCGTTTCACAGGCACAACAGATGTCAATAGCGTGCGTTAGCGCGTGGTCTATCTCACTTTGATTAAGGCTTAGCCAAGCCCTCACTCCGTTGTACTACACTCGCCGATTACCCTGCCATGAATTTTCGGCCGGCCGGGCCGCGCGGCCCGGTATTGCCGCAGGTCAGGGCCTTTTATTTTGCGGCGGTGCCGCCACCGGAAGCGCGTCGCGCACCGCACGAAACGTCATGGAATCGCGCAGCCCCAGGTACTCCCCGTCGTACTGGCTGGCAACCGGCTCGCCGCTGCAAGTGATTCGCAGGCAAGGTGTGTCGTCGTCGCGGATAAGTTGTTTGGCTTCCGGCTCCGGATGCTTCGAGAGGATCTGGCGGAGTAATCGAAGTGTGGGAATCACCTTCATGCTGGTGACCGCGAACACGCCAAGACCCGACTCGAAGCTGCAATCCGGGTTCGTCACCATCGGCCGGCTGTTGCTGTAGGTCCATGGCCTCGTGTTGGACACCCAGGCGAATTGGACTCCCGAGACGGGTTCGCGGCCGGGGAGCTCGAGCGTCATCTCGGGCGCTCGGCGGCTGTAGCGCACCGTTGCAGGCACCGCCACCCGCCAATAGCGCAACGGCGTGACCTTGATGCCCTTATTGCGTTGGGCTTCCACCGCGGCGACCACTTCGGCGTCGACGCCCATTCCGGCGTTGATCACCGCCCACTGTTCACCGCAGTCGATCAGGCTGATCCGCCGCCAGGTCTGGTGGCGGCGGTAATCGTCGATCAGCTGGATGAGCTGGTTGGTGGCGGCAACCGGATCGCGGGAGATTCCCAGCGACCTCGCCAGCACGTTCGCCGAGCCACCAGGCACCACCGCGACCGCGGGGACGTGCCCAGACCGCTCCGCGCCGGGACGGCCCAGCAAGCCGTTGACGACCCCGCTCACCGTGCCGTCGCCGCCGTGTACGACGACCAGATCCACCCCGTCCTCGGCGGCCGCGTGGCCGAGTTCGGTTCCGTGGCCGTGGTGGTTGGTGTGCTCGACGGTGAGCTCGAGGCGGCTCTTGAGTGCATGCGCCAGGAGATCGCGGCCGGCCGGTGTGGTGGAAGTGGCTGTTGGGTTCACGATCAGCACCGCTCGCATGACGCACGAGCTTATGCGGGACGGTTAAGGCGGTGCTATGGGGCAACCGCCGGCTCGCCGGGGATAGCGGCGGCCCTGGCTACGCTGACGCTGTGAACCGCGTCCCCCGCAACCGGGAGAAACCACCGCCTCCGTCCGTCGTTCGTGGCGCGGGACTCATCGTCGCGGCGCAGGGTCTCGCGGCGCTGGTGACGTCCGTGGTCCTGGTTGTGCGCGCGATCGCCGGAGCCGACCAGCGGGTGGTCAACGGTCTGGGTACCGCGCTCTGGTTCCTGGTGATCGGCGGCGCGGTGTTGGCTGCCGGACGCGCGCTGGTGGTCGGCAGGCGTTGGGGGCGCGGGCTGGCGGTGTTTACCCAGCTGCTGCTGTTGCCGGTGGCTTGGTACCTCGCGGTGGGGTCGAATCGCCCGGCCTTCGGCATTCCGCTGGCCGTCGTGGCGCTGACGGCGTTGTTCTTGCTGTTCAGCCCCTCGGCCCTGCGCTGGGTCGCCGGTGGAGATCAGCGTGGTCCGGCCAGCTCGGCCAGCGGCGGACCGGACAACCGGTAGGTCGTCCATTCTCGTTGCGGTTGCCCGCCGATCTCGTCATACAGTGCTATCGCGTCGGCGTTCCAGTTCAGCACCGCCCACGACAACCGCGTGTAGGCATTGTCGACGCATTCGGCCGCCAGGGCGGCAAGCAGTCCGCGAGCCAGGCCGCGACGGCGAAATCTCGGTCGTACAAACAGATCTTCGAGGTAGATGCCCCCGGCGCCATCCCAGGTGGAGAAGTTGACGAACCAGAGCGCCATCGCGGCGACCTCGCCGTCAACTTCGGCGACATGGGCGTACGCGATTGAGGAATCACCGAAAAGCGCTGCCGAGATTTGCTTTTCGGTGACGGTGCACTGATCGACGGCGTTTTCGAATTCGGCCAGCGCGTGGATCATGTCCGCAATGTCGGCGGTGTCGCCGGGTGCGGCGCGACGGATGCTTTCGCTCACTGCTCAATTCCTAGTGCGTTCAGTATCGTGGCGAACTTCGTTGTGGTTTCGTCAACTTCGTCGTCAGGATCCGATTCCGCGACAATGCCGCCGCCGGCGTGGGCCAGGGCGGTGCGGCGATCCGCCGAGAGTTGCGCGCAGCGGATGGACACCACCCAGTAGCCGTCGCCGTTGGCATCGCACCAGCCGACCGCCCCGGCGTAGAAACCACGGTCGCCTTCCAGTTCGGCGATGAGCTCGGATGCGGCCTTCGCCGGCACCCCCCCGACCGCCGGGGTGGGATGCAGTGCCAACGCGAGATCGATTGCGGTAGTTGATTTGTCGCGCAGCCGTCCGCTGATCGGCGTGCACAGATGCCACACCGCCGCGGTGCGGCTCAACTGCGGTTCGGCTGCGATGGACAGCTCGTCGCACAGCGGTTCCAACGCGGCCCGCATCGTGTCGATCACCAGCTGATGCTCGTGGCGGTCCTTGGCGGATGCGGCCAGGGCGGCGCCATTGGCGGTATCGACTTCCGGATCCGCGGCGCGTGGGGCGGACCCGGCGAACGGCTGGCAGATCACCCGGTCGCCGGAGCGCGCGACCAGCAGCTCCGGGCTGGCGCCCACCAGGGCCGCGCCCGCGTAGTCCGCGCCGGCGGGGGTGAGGTCGGCCAGATAGCAATAGGCCGCCGGATCGTTGGCGGCCAGACGGCGCATGATGACGCGGGCGTCCAGCGCACCCTCGGCGGCCAGTTGCAACGCGCGGGCCAGCACCACCTTGCTCAGTGCCGTGTCCGGTGCCCTCAGCTCGTCTCGTGCGCGGCTGATCCGGACGCGGTAGTCCGCCGGCGGCGGGATGGCAGCGGCGATTCGCACGCTGGGCAGCGGTCCCATCGGCCAGTCGGGCGGCCCGGCACCGCGCCGCACCCTGTCGGGTACCAGCAACGCGGCTGGTCGGTCTATGTCAAAAGGCAATGCGCCCAACACTATTGGGACCGATCCGGACATCAGCGCGGCCCACGCGGCGCCCGCGTCGCGGTAGCGCGTCCGCACCCCTTCGCCAATCAGGGTGCCGCGCGGACCGCACAGCGCGAACGGCGGTTCGGTGGTGCTCAACCGGGTGCGATCGCCTGCAGCTGGCCGGTCAATCCGAGCGCAGCGAGCTGTCGCACGCCATGCTCGAACCCACACGCGGCGATCGAGCCGGCGAGCATCCAGAAGCGGCTGCCCTCGACGAGCGGCAGCTCTACCCAGCGCGTGATGACCGATCGGGAGAAGTGGCTATGGCCCACGAACACCACGTCGCGCGAGCTCATGTGCTCTAACGCAAATGCGACGGCCCGATCAGCACGGTCGCTGACTTGCGCCACACTCTCGCCGCCGGGACATCCGTGCGTCCAGACCAGCCAGTCGGGAACCGATTCCCGGATCTGCGGGGTCGTCAACCCTTCGTAGGCGCCGTAATCCCATTCGGCCAGCAGCTCAGATACCTCGTCGACGGCGAGCCCGGCCAATTTTGCTGTGGTCAGGGCGCGTATGCGGGGGCTGCTGATCACCAGCGGGTCGGCAAGTTCAAGTTCACGCAAAACGTGCCCGGCGAGCTCGGCCTGGACCCGGCCGGCATCGGTCAATTCGATGTCGGTGCGGCCAGTGTGCTGGCCGGATTTCGACCATTCGGTCTCACCGTGGCGGAGGAGTACGAGTCTGTGGTTGTGCAAGCCCATGTGGACTGATTCTGCCTGACGACTTGCCGTCCCCGTCGGGAGAAGTCCTTAGCTCCCGGCCGCGAACGTGCCAGGATGGCAGGTGTGAGTGCGCCGACGACGAGGGGACAAAGAGCGATGAGGTGGGGGTACCTCCCGCTTGCGGGGGAGAGCGGCGCTGATGAGTGAGACGCGGGTACTGGCGGTCGCCAACCAGAAGGGCGGAGTCGCCAAGACGACGACAGTCGCCTCGCTAGGCGCGGCGATGGTGGAAAAAGGCCGGCGAGTGCTTCTTGTCGATCTGGATCCGCAGGGTTGCCTGACGTTCTCGCTCGGTCAGGATCCCGACAAGTTGCCAGTGTCGGTGCACGAGGTGCTGCTCGGTGAGATCGAGCCGGGTGCCGCGCTGGTCACCACCATGGAGGGAATGACGTTGCTGCCGGCCAACATTGACTTGGCCGGCGCCGAGGCGATGCTGTTGATGCGGGCCGGCCGCGAGTACGCGCTCAAACGTGCACTGGCCAAAGTCTCCGACCAATTCGACGTGATCGTCATCGATTGCCCGCCGTCGCTGGGAGTGCTCACCCTCAACGGGCTGACGGCTGCCGACGAGGTGATCGTGCCGCTGCAGTGCGAGACGTTGGCGCACCGCGGCGTCGGTCAATTCCTGCGCACTGTCGTCGATGTCCAGCAGATCACCAACCCGAATCTGCGGCTACTCGGCGCATTGCCCACGTTGTACGACTCGCGCACCACCCACACCCGCGATGTGCTGCTCGATGTCGCGGACCGCTACGACTTGCCGGTGCTCGCGCCGCCCATCCCGCGCACCGTGCGCTTCGCCGAGGCCAGCGCGTCGGGCTCGTCGGTGATGGCCGGGCGCAAGAACAAAGGCGCGGTGGCTTACTCCGCTTTGGCACAGGCGTTGATCAAACACTGGAAGTCCGGCAAACCGCTGCCGACGTTCGCCATCGAGGCGTGAGTGTGCGTCCGTGCCGCCCAGTGTGCGATGACGGAGACGGGCGCGCGCACCGGGTGTAGGTCTAGCCCAGGGCTACCACGGTGTCGCCCCGCTGCTCGAACACCCGGGAGCCCGACACGGCCGGGACGACGGCGCGGGTGCTCGGGGCCCGGTCCACCGCAATGTAGCGTTCATTGGCTCCGGTCACGGGGTCATAGACGCCGATCGCGCCGGTGACCGGAATGAGCAGCTTGCCCGCCATCATGGTGCCGGGACCCAACGGGACTGTCTTCTCGCCCGCCGCAATTGTGTAGCGCAGGGTCAGACTGCTGGCCTCGAAGACGAGAACGGAATCGCCGGTCCACCAGGTCACCAGGTTGCCCGCCTGCGACACCGCCGAATTCGACGGCGCCTTGGGCAGCGGCGTGCTCGCCACGACGGTGCCCATTTCATCGACCACGTCGACCCTGGGCCGCGGCACCGGCAGATACACGGCCGTGTTGCTTTGCCAGACGGTCAGCACGCGAGCACCCGAGTTGACTCCGATCCCGGGCTCGGCGACGAGGTGTTGCGCAGGCTCGTCGTCTTCCTTGCCGGGACGCAACAGGGCGAGTCGCAGGTCGGCCTGGTTCGCGCAGCTCTCCAACACCGACACCGCCAACGAGGTGGCCGCCCCCGAGTACAGCTTGCATCCGGAGTGCAGTCCCCGTGACGACGGTTTCACCCGGGCGTCGGTCTCGCCGTAGGCGAGCATCCGGACCAGGTCCGAGCGCCACAGTTCCAGCCGGGTGTCGCCGACCGACAACACCGTCGTGCCATCGGAGGAGAGGCGCACCTGAGGGTCGGCGTAGCTACTGCGGGCGGCCCCCCGGCGGCCGGTGGACCCGTCGATGGCGGTGACCTGACCGCAACCGCGGTCGTCGCGATAGACCGCAACGGCGTAGTGGTAGACCCAGGAAAGGCCGCACAGGTCGCTGTCCCGGGCATAGCTCCAGCGCGTCTGGCCGGTGCCGGCGTCGCGCCCGTCCACCTCGCGGCCGTCGCCGGTGGCCACCGTCCCGCCCACGATCACGGGTGCCGTGGTGGCGGTGCTGGGGGCGGTCCACAGCTGCTTCAGACCGGCCGGCACCTGCTTGGCCAAACTCGGGTTCGGCGCGGGCGTGGCGGCGGGCCGGCTGATCGTGGCCCGCGCATCACTGGTCCACCAGATCAGGGACGCGGTTGCGGCGACGACGACCGCGATCGCCGCGGCGGCCAACAGATCGCCTTTGGTCCGGCGTTCGGGTTTGACCATGCGGCTCAGTTGGCGTGCGTGGTGGCTTCCGTCGGCTTGCGACGACGACGGCGACGACGGTTGTTGGTCCCGTTAGCGCCATCGCCGGATGCCGAACCCGCCGGCGTCTCCGCTGCGCCTTCCCCATCGCCGTTGGCGCCCGGGTGGCCGCTCACGGGCTGGCCAGCGCGGGTGCGGCGGCGCCGGTTTGCCGAGCGGTCGCGCGCCGGCCTCTCCGGTGTCGCGCCGCCTTCGGTGTCGCGTCGCTTGACCGGTGACTTCCGCGGGGTACCGACGCTGCCGGTGGCCTCGGTCGGGATGCCCAACTCGGTGTAGAGGTGCGGCGAATTGGAGTAGGTCTCGACGGGGTCGGGGGAGCCCAGGTTCAGGGCCTTGTTGATCGCCGTCCAGCGGGGCAGTTCGTCCCAGTCGACCAAGGTGACCGCGATGCCCGTCTTGCCGGCGCGACCGGTACGGCCGATCCGGTGCACATAGGCCTGCTCGTCCTCGGGGATCTGGTAGTTGATGACATGGGTGATGTCATCGATGTCGATGCCGCGGGCCGCGACATCGGTGGCCACCAGCACGTCGACGTCACCGTTGCGGAAGGCCTTGAGTGCCTTCTCCCGGGCGATCTGGCCGAGATCGCCGTGCACGGCACCGACCTTGAAGCCCCGCTCGGCCAGCTCGTCCGCGACCTTTTGGGCGGTGCGCTTGGTGCGGGTGAAGATCATCGTCGCGCCCCGGCCATCGGCCTGCAGGATCCGGGTGACCATCTCCACCTTGTCCAGCGCGTGGGCGCGAAAGACGAACTGCTCGGTGGTGTCGTGGGTGGCCGCCGAATGCGGTGCCTCGGCGCGGATGTGGGTGGGCTGGACCATGAAGGTACGGGCCAGCGTGATGATCGGGTCCGGCATGGTCGCCGAGAACAGCATCGACTGCCGGTCGACCGGGATCTGACGCAGGATGCGCTCGATGTCCGGCAAGAAGCCCAGGTCGAGCATCTCGTCGGCCTCGTCCAGCACCAGCACCGACAACCCGCCGAGCTGCAGGTGGCCCTGCTGGGAGAGGTCGAGCAGCCGGCCAGGAGTGCCCACCACGACGTCGGCGCCGGTTCGCAGCGCGTCGATCTGTGGTTCATAGGCTCGTCCGCCGTAGATCGACACCACCGAAAGCCGGCGGCCTTCATCGGCGATCAAGTGTTTGGCAGCGGCGGCCAGATCCTCGGTGACCTGGACGCAGAGTTCGCGGGTGGGCACCACGATCAGGGCGCGCGGTGTGCCGTTGAGCGGCCGTACCCCGACGCCGTTGGTGATGCGCTGCAGCAGCGGGACGCCGAAGGCGAGGGTTTTACCCATGCCGGTGCGGGCCTGGCCGATGACGTCGTCGCCGGCCAGCGCCATCGGCAGGGTCAGTTCCTGGATAGCGAAGGCATGCTCGATGCCCTTTTCGGCGAGGGCCCGAACGATTTCGTCGCGGACGCCGAGTTCGGCAAAGGTTGGTTCAGTTTTGCTAGTCAATGCGGTCATGCGTGGGTGATGTACCTTTCGGTGACGTATTCGGTTGGGATCGGTGTTTTCTCGCGGTCACGCGCGCACGAGTTCCGACTCCGAATAGATCTCCGAGTCCGCCGGGCCCTGCTGAGATTTGGGCAGGCCGGCTGTGCACGCACATTTCGCCGATAGCGCCGGTAGAAGAAATACAGCCGCTATCTACCAGCATGATAGCTGGTCGACAGCTGGCACCCATCTTCTTCCACGTCCGCCGACTACAGTGATGCCCATGACTTCGGCCTCCTCTGCCGACCAAGTAGACGATTCGCCCGCCACCCGGCTCAGCGCGGATCATCCGGGTGTCAACGAACTGTTCGCAGTGCTCGCCTACGGCGAGGTGGCCGCGTTCTACCGGCTGACTGACGAGGCCCGAATGGCGCCCGACCTGCGGGGACGGATTTCGATGGCGAGCATGGCGGCCGCCGAGATGAAGCATTACGAGTTGCTGCACGACGCCCTGGAAAGCCGGGGCGTCGACGTCGTTACGGCCATGGCGAGGTACGTGTCGGCGATCGAGAACTACCACCGGCTGACGATGCCCAGCACCTGGCTGGAAGCATTGGTCAAGACCTATGTCGGCGACGCGCTGGCGGCCGACCTTTACCTCGAGCTTGCCGACGGACTGCCCGACGAGATCGCCGACGTGGTGCGCGAGGCGCTGTCGCAAACCGGACACTCGCAGTTCGTCGTGGCCGAAGTTCGCGCCGCCGTGACGGCAAGCGGCAAACAACGCAGCCGGTTGGCGCTATGGGCCCGGCGGCTGTACGGCGAAGCGATCACTCAGGCCCAATATTTGCTGGCTGACCATGATGAACTTGTCGACCTGGTGGTAACCGGCACCGGTGGTCTAGGACAGCTCAGTGCATTTTTCGAACGTCTGCAGCAAACGCACGAGCGACGGATGCGCGAGCTCGGTCTGAGCTGATCCCTATTTCGTGCAGGTCGCCAGGTTGGAGTTGTTGGCCGACGCCACCTCGACCTGGCCCTGGGCGTTGACGATCGCACAGTTGAGCCGGCCCACGATGCTGGTCGCGACGACGGATCGGGTCGTCACCCCCGGGTTGAGCACGATCACTTTCGACCAGGGCAGCGACACGTTGAACTCGGTCTGGGGGTAGCCACGGGCGTCGGTATAGACGACGTTCACCAGGTCCAGGAGTTCCTTGGTCCCGGTGACGCTGTAGAAGACGGTGCTGGGATTCAGTGTGGCCCTTGGTGCTACGAGCGCGGGAGGCGGCGCCGCCAGCGGTGGTGCCGTCAGCGCGGCACTCGGCGGTGTCAGGGTGGTGACGGTCTCCGGAGGTAGCTGCGGCGCCTGCGACGTGCTCGGTGCCGGGCTGAGCGACGCGCTCGGCGGGCTAGTGGTCCGCGGCGCGGACGTGATGCTCGTGGCAGCCGGCGGGCCCACGGTGCCCTTCGTCGAGGCGCTGTCGCCGCTGTTGATGATCACCGCGGTCGCGATCGCGCCGATCGCCACCACCGCGCCGAGCACCGCGACCGCCGGACGCCAGCCATTCGAGGGCCAGAGGAGCGCGCCGTAGCCCTCGTCCTCGTAGTCGTCGTCGGTGTAGTCGTCGTCGGTGTCCGGGTACGCGTCATCGTCGTAGCCGTCGTAGTCGGCTCCGTCGTAAGTGTCGTCACCGGGGTAGTCGTGGACAAGGCCACGATCTAGGCCGGTGCGATCATCGAGCGTGTTTCTGATGATGCCGATGTTACTGACGTGAAACCGCCCGAACCGGCGCCGTGCGCCACCTTGATCCAGCTGGGAGCCAATCGTTATCTGCCGTTAGACAGCGTTTCGCTTACCGCGAACTCAAAGCGGTCACCCTCTGCTCGTAGCGCACCGGCCGCGTCCACTAACCTGCTGCTGACATGCTTGCGACGGAATATCAACGGAAGGGGCCATCGTGGAGGTCAAGGTCGGTATCACGGACAGCCCGCGCGAGCTGGTCTTCTCCAGCACGCAGACGCCCGCGGAGGTCGAAGAGGCCGTGAGCGCCGCGCTGCGTGAAGGCTCGGGTCTGCTGAGCCTCAGCGACGAGAAGGGCCGCCGCTTCCTGATCCACACGCCCAGCATCGCCTACGTCGAGATCGGTGTCGCCGACTCTCGTCGGGTCGGCTTCGGAATCGGGGCCGACGTTGGCGCGAAGTCGGGTGGGAAGGCTCGCTAAGAGCGCGTAAGCGGCACGTGTGACAGCCCGCCCCACGCGAACGCGACGGTGCCGTCGACGGCGTCGGACTTGGAGATCGGGCGGTCGGAGTCCAGCCAGTACCTCGCGCAATCGACGCTGATGCCGACCAGCCCCACCGCGATCATTCGGGCGCGGTGCGGGTCCAGGCCGGAATCGGCGCTGATCAGCGCGAAAACCGCGTCGATGCACGACTCGGTGGCCGCCCGTACCTGCGCGGCGACCTCGGGCTCGGTGACGTAGTCGTTTTCGAAGATCAGCCGGTAGCCCTGGCCATCGTGCTCGATGAAGTCGAAGAACGCCTGGATCGCGGCGCGCAACCGCTGCCGGTTGTCGGTCGTGGTGCTCAGGGCGTTCTGCACGCCCGAGACCAGGTTCTCGACGTGGCGATCGAGGACCGCCAGATACAGCTCCAGCTTGCTCGAGAAATGTTGATACAGAACGGGTTTACTGACCCCCGCCCGGTCGGCGATCTCATCCATGCCGGCCGCGTGGTAGCCGTGGTCGACGAAGACGTCGCTGGCCACGATCAGCAATTGGCCACGACGCTCGTCGCGCGGCAACCGATTTCCCCGCCGATTCGAGGTCGCTATGCCGTCACTGGGCCGACCGCGCTCAGCCGACCTGACCGCACGCCGTGCCGCCGACTTGGCGAGATCGCTCACATGGTCCTCATCTGAATTCTGGCGACTGCCGATCAAATCCTGACGGGCCAGTCGCGCGTCGCTCGTCGCACAGACATTACTACCCCTGGTGTACCCGTGACCGGCATCGGCGCCGTCGGCGCAGGCTGAACCGGTGTGGTGGGGTGCGCTCGGGCGCGCCAGGGACGCCCGCGGTCCCTGCTGTGCCATCCTGGGGCAATGACGTCCGAGCCACCCGTGCCGGGCACCGGTCGAGTGCCCGTGCTACGTGACGAGTGGCGGGAACCGCTTCGGGCCCTGCGGGACCCGACGGCGCGGGGTGTCGGACGGCCGAGGGCCGACCGCGACCGTCCTCGCCAATGGCGGAAACAAACGTGGCTGGGCCGGTTCATCTCCACCTACGGCTGGCGTGCGTATGCGCTTCCCGCCCTGGTGGCGCTGACTGCGGTGGTCATCTATCAGACCGTGACCGGCGTCGGCGCGCCGATACCGACGGCGAGCAAGCCGATCCAAGGGCCGCCGGCCATCGGGGCGGTGGGCACGGCGATCCTGGATGCACCGCCGCGCGGCTTGGCGACCTTCGACGCCAATCTGCCGGCGGGGACGCTGCCGGACGGCGGCCCGTTCATCGAAGCGGGTGACAAGAGCTGGAGCGTCGTGCCGGGCACCACACCGCAGATCGGTCAGGGCACCGCCAAGGTGTTCAGGTACACCGTCGAGGTCGAGAACGGCCTGGATCCCGCGATGTTCGGCGGTGACGACGCATTCGCCACGATGGTCGATCAGACGTTGGCCAACCCGAAAGGCTGGACGCACAACCCGCAATTCGCGTTCGTCCGGATCGACACCGGCAAGCCCGACTTCCGGATTTCACTGGTGTCTCCGGTGACGGTGCGCGAGGGCTGCGGCTACGAGTTCCGGCTGGAGACCTCCTGCTACAACCCGGTGTACGGACCGAACCGGGAGGCGCGGGTGTTCATCAACGAGGCGCGCTGGGTGCGCGGCGCCGTGCCGTTCGAGGGAGACGTCGGTTCGTATCGGCAGTACGTCATCAACCACGAGGTCGGCCACGCCATCGGCTATGTTCGCCACGAACCGTGCGACAAGCAGGGCGGGTTGGCGCCGGTGATGATGCAGCAGACGTTCTCCACCTCCAACGACGACGCCGCGAAGTTCGACCCCGAATACGTCAAGGCCGACGGCAAGACCTGCCGCTTCAACCCCTGGCCGTATCCGATCGCCTAGCCCGGAAGCAATGCCCGCGATCCAAGCGTTTACTTGAAATGCTGAGTCGCGAAGCTGACCGAGGAGATATCCGGTGCCCACATCGTTGCCGCCACTAGTCGAGCCGGCCGGCGAGCTGAGTCGCGACGAAGTGGCGCGCTACAGCCGCCACCTGATCATTCCCGAGCTGGGCGTCGACGGGCAGAAGCGGCTGAAGAACGCGCGGGTGCTGGTGATAGGCGCCGGCGGACTCGGGGCGCCGGCGTTGTTGTATCTGGCCGCGGCCGGCGTCGGGACGATCGGCATCGTCGAGTTCGACGTCGTCGACGAGTCGAACCTGCAGCGCCAGATCATCCACGGCGTCGCCGATGTCGGACGGCCCAAGGCGCACTCGGCGCGCGAATCGATCCTCGCGATCAATCCGCTGGTCGAGGTGCGATTGCACGAGTTCCGGCTGGAGGCGAGCAACGCCGTCGGCCTGTTCGGGCAATACGACCTGATCGTGGACGGCACCGACAACTTCGCCACCCGGTATCTGGTCAACGACGCTGCGGTGCTGGCCGGTAAGCCCTACGTGTGGGGATCGATCTACCGTTTCCAAGGCCAGGTCTCGGTGTTCTGGGAGGACGCACCCAACGGCATGGGGCTGAACTACCGCGACCTCTACCCGGAGCCGCCGCCACCCGGCATGGTGCCGTCCTGCGCCGAAGGAGGCGTGCTGGGCATCATCTGCGCGTCGATCGCGTCCGTGATGGGCACCGAGGCGATCAAGCTGATCACCGGCCTCGGCGAACCGCTGCTCGGTCGGCTGATGATCTACGACGCGCTCGAGATGAGCTACCGCACGATCAAGATCCGCAAGGACCCGTCGACCGCGAAGATCACCGATCTGGTCGACTACGAAGACTTCTGCGGCGGGGTGTCCGAGAATGCGGTCGAGGCGGCCAGCGAATCCACGATCACCCCGGGGGAGCTGCGGGTGTTGCTGGATTCGGGCAAGAAGCTGGCTCTGATCGACGTTCGCGAGCCGGTCGAGTGGGACATCAATCACATCGACGGCGCGCAATTGATCCCGAATTCGTTGATCAGTTCCGGCGAGGGCCTGGCAAAGCTGCCGCACGACCGCACGGCGGTGCTGTACTGCAAGACGGGTGTGCGCTCGGCCGAGGCGTTGGCCGTCCTGAAGAAGGCCGGTTTCGCCGATGCCGTCCACTTGCAGGGCGGAATCGTGGCGTGGGCTCAGCAGATGCAGCCCGACATGGTGATGTACTGACCCGCTCAGCGCGCCGTAACGGCGCGCATTGTCGCCCGGTTGAGCTGGATTGCCGAGCTCCTCAGCGCGCCGTAACGGCGCGCATTGTCGCCCGGCTAGGCTAACCCCCGTGAGTGTCGAACCACCGCCGGAGCACGTGCTTTCGGCGTTCGGTTTGGCCGGGGTCAAGCCCATCGCCCTGGGCGCCAGCTGGGAGGGCGGCTGGCGATGCGGCGAAGTCGTCCTCTCGATCGTCGCCGACCACGCGCGCGCCGCCTGGTCCGCGCGAGTGCGCGAGACGCTGTTCGTGGACGGCGTGCGGCTGGCCCGGCCGGTCCGCTCGACCGACGGGCGCTACGTGGTCTCGGGATGGCGAGCCGACACGTTTGTCGCCGGCACGCCGGAGCCCAGGCATGACGAAGTCGTGTCGGCGGCGGTGCGACTGCACGAGGCCACCGGCAAACTGGAGCGCCCCCGATTCCTGACCCAGGGACCCACCACTCCGTGGTCGGACGTCGACGTGTTCATCGCCGCCGACCGCGCCGCGTGGGAAGAGCGGCCGCTGCAGTCGATTCCGCCGGGTGCGCGGACCGCTCCGTCGCCCGCAGACGGCCAACGCTCGGTCGAGCTGATCGGCCAGCTCGCGACGCTGCGCAAGCCGACCAAGAGCCCGAACCAGCTGGTGCACGGAGACCTCTACGGGACGGTGCTTTTCATCGGCACCGCTGCGCCGGGGATCACCGACATCACGCCGTACTGGCGGCCCGCATCGTGGGCTGCCGGTGTCGTCGTCGTCGACGCCCTGTCCTGGGGTGAGGCCGACGACGGGCTCATCGAACGCTGGAACGCCTTGCCCGAGTGGCCGCAGATGTTGTTGCGCGCGTTGATGTTTCGTCTGGCGGTACATGCGTTACATCCGCGGTCGACGGCCGAGGCCTTCCCGGGCCTGGCTCGCACGGCGGCCCTGATCAGGCTGACGCTCTAGCCGCCGCACGCCGGGCGCTGACGCTCTAGCCGCCGCACGCCGACATCGACGTTACCGCGGCGACACGCCGAGACGTTGCACGATTACGTCGATCTCGGTGAACGACGGCGTGCTCAGTCGGGAAACTCGTAGCGCACCTCGCCGAGCGCGACCCTGCCGTCGATGGAAAGAACGCCCTCGGCGCGCAGCAGTTCCAGTTGCCGGGTCGTCAAATGCCGGGCCGGGCGCCCGGACGCGGTGATCACCCGATGCCAGGGCAGGTCGGAAGAATCGGTGCGCATGATCCATCCGACGATCCGCGGGCTGGAAAGCCCTGCCACAGCGGCGATGTCGCCGTAAGTGGAGACGCGGCCGGAGGGGATGGCCGCCACCAAGGCACGCACCCGCTCGACTTGCTCCTCGGTCACCGGCGCCACGTCAGCGCGCCCGCAACCGCGTGCGGATCAGCGCGGCGACCTCGGTCGGCTTGGCGACGGGCACCATGTGGTTGCACTCGTAGGTCAGGAACTCGAAATCGGATCCCAAGCGTTCCGTCAGGCCCGCGACCAGTTGGTCGGTGACGTAGGGCGGCGACGTCCACGCCGCGCGCACCAACGTCGTCGGCGTGCCCGCCGGCGGAAACACGGTGGGGCGGGCCAACTCACTCCAATAGGACATCATCGCCGGCACGCTGACCCGCCAGCCGTACCGCCCGCTGGGCAGCTGGACCAGATGCTCGTCGAGTTCGGCGTCCAGCACGGCGGGGTCGACGTCCGCCCAAGAACCGTTGGCCTTTTCAGCGCGCGCTTCCGCGGCATCCGGGTAGTCGGGCGACGAAAACATCGCCTCGGCGATGTCGCGCATCCACCCGCCGTCCAAACCTACCGCCGGGTCGAGCAGCACTAGCGCCGCCACCAAATCCGGCCGGACCGCGGCCAAGTGCATTGCCAGCCCCCCGCCGAACGAGTGTCCGACAACCAGCACCGGGGTCTCGGCGACCTCGTCGAGCAGCGCGGCCAGCGCCGCGACGTTGGCGTCAATGGACCACGGCGCGGCCCACGACGACCTGCCATGGCCGAGCAGATCGGGAGCGGCGATGGCGATTTCGGGCAAGTAGTCGCCCAGGTGCTGCCAGCGCTGGCCGTGACCGGTCAGTCCGTGCAGGGCGAGCATCTGCACCGGGCGAGACGGACCGAAGCGGTGCACGTGAAGGTCGGTGGTCACGCGTCGATGATGCCAGGCCCGCCACCCGCCGCCGCCGCAGCCGGATCGACTTGTCAGACCCTCGTGATGTCATGCCCGTATGTCGTTGACCTGGGGAGCCGAGGCGCGGGCCGTTCTCGCGCCGGATGCACGCGGCCTGATCCGAATCCTCGGCGGTCCGGGCACCGGGAAGAGCAGCCTGCTGGTCGACGCCGCGGTCGCCCAAGTCGAAGCCGGTGTCGCCCCGGAATCGGTTCTGCTGCTTACCGGTTCGGGCCGGATCGGGATGCGGCAGCGCAGCGCGTTGACGATGGCGATGCTGCGGGCCACCGTCGCGGGCCGGTCCGCGATCCGTGAGCCGTTGGTACGCAGCGTGCACAGCTACGCGTACGCGGTCTTGCGGCGGGCGGCCGAGCGTGCCGGCGACGCGCCGCCGCGGCTGGTCACCAGCGCCGAACAGGACGCCATCATCCGCGAACTGCTGGCCGGCGACCTCGAAGACGCGGGTACCACAGCTTGGCCGGCGCATCTGGTACCGGCCCTGAGTACCGCGGGATTCGCCACCGAGCTGCGGAACCTGTTGGCGCGCTGCGCAGAACGCGGTGTGGATCCGCAGGAGCTGCAGCGCCTCGGCCGTCGGTGCCGCCGACCGGAATGGACCGCGGCGGGCCGATTCGCGCAACAGTACGAGCAGGTGATGCTGCTACGAGCGGCGGTCGGGACTGCAGCGCCGCAGGCGACGACGCCGGCGCTGGGAGCGGCAGAATTGGTGGGCGCCGCGCTGGAGGCTTTCGCGGTCGACGCCGAGCTGTTGGCCGCCGAGCGGGCCCGGGTCCGGGTCTTGTTGGTCGACGACGCCCAGCAACTCGACCCCCAGGCCGCCCTGCTGGTTCGGGTGCTGGCGGCGGGAAGTGAACTGGTCCTGGTCGCCGGGGACCCCAACCAGGCGGTGTTCGGTTTCCGGGGCGGCGAGCCGGCCGGGCTGTCCCCGGCGAGCGGGTGGTGCCCCCAGGACGGCGACGCACCCTCGGTGACGCTGACGGAATCGCATCGGTGTGCACCGGCGGTGGCGCGCGCCGTCAGCGGCATCGCGCGACGGTTGCCGGGCAGCAGCGAGGGTCGGCAGATCGACGGCACCGGGGTGGAAGAGGGATCGGTCACGGTGCGGCTGGCGGCGTCGGCGCACGCGGAGTCCGCGATGATCGCCGACGCGCTGCGCCGTGCGCATCTGGTGGACAACGTGCCGTGGTCGCAGATGGCGGTGATCGTGCGGTCGGTGCCACGTGTCGGCGCCGGGTTGCCGCGGGCGCTGGCGGCCGCCGGAGTGCCGGTGGCCGCACCCGCGATGGGCGGGTCGCTGGCTGAAGAGCCGGCGGTCCGGGCGATGCTCACGGTTTTGGCCGCGACCGACGAAGGGCTGGACGGCGATCAGGCTTTGGCGCTGCTGACCGGACCCATCGGCCGCGTCGACCCGGTCTCGCTGCGGCAGCTGCGCCGGACACTGATGCGCGGCAAACCCACCGATGAGACAGTGAGTTTCGGTGATCTGCTGGTGGCCGCGCTTGGCGCCGGAGCGCCGCGGAGCTCGGGGTCCCGCTCGCTGCAGCGGGTGCGTGCGGTCCTGGACGCGGCCGCACGTTGCCACCGCGACGGCCAAGATCCGCGCTACACGCTCTGGGCGGCGTGGCATCGGTCCGGTCTGCAGCGTCGCTGGTTGACGGCCAGCGAGCGCGGCGGCACCGCCGCTGCCCAGGCCACCAGGGATTTGGAGGCGGTGACCGCGTTGTTCGACGTCACCGATCAGTTCGTGTCTCGCACACCCGGCGCCTCGTTGCGCAGCCTGGTCGAGCACGTCTCGGCGCTGCGGCTGCCCAGCGTCAAGACCGAGCCGTCGGCGACGGTCGAGCAGGTCCGGGTCCTCAGCGCGCACGCCGCGCTGGGACACGAATGGGACGTGGTGGTCATCGCCGGCCTGCAGGATGGGTTGTGGCCCAACACTGTTCCGCGCGGCGGTGTGCTGGCCACGCAGCGGCTGCTCGATGTCATGGACGGCGTGTCCGCGGCTGCCTCGGTACGTGCGCCGCTGCTCGCCGAGGAACGCAGGCTGTTGGTGGCCGCGATGGGCCGGGCCCGGCACCGGCTGCTGGTGACCGCCGTCGACAGCGACACCGGCGGCCAGGGTCAAGAGGCCGCCCTGCCCTCGCCGTTCTTCTTCGAGATCGCGCAGTGGGCTGACGAAGGCATCGATCTGGTTGCGGCGCCGGTTTCAGCGCCACGAGTGCTGTCAGCCTCGGTGCTGGTCGGCCGGTTGCGAGGTGTGGTCTGTGCGCCTGACGGCGCGGTGGATGACGCAGCTCGCCGTTGCGCGGCAATGCAATTGGCCCGGTTGGCCGATGCTGGTGTCCCGGGCGCCGACCCGGCCGGATGGCACGGCTTGACCGCGGTCAGCACCAGCGAGCCGCTGTGCGATCGCAGCGATCCGGTCACGCTGACGCCGTCGACGCTGCAGACCCTCAACGACTGTCCGCTGCGCTGGCTGGTCGAACGGCACGGCGGAACCAACCCGCGGGAGCTGCGGTCCACGATCGGCTCGGTGTTGCACGCGCTGATCGCCGAGCCGGGCAAAACGGAAGCGCAATTGTTAGCCGAATTGGAACGGGCTTGGGAGCACCTGCCTTTCGATGCCGGTTGGCATTCGGCCAATGAGCTGAACCGGCACCGCGCCATGATCGAGGCGTTCATCGAGTGGCGAGCTCAGACGCGAGGCGAGCTGCGGGAGGTCGGCGTCGAGGTCGACGTCGACGGAGTCCTGGCGGTGTCGCGCGAGGACGGTGGCGAAGTCCGGTTGCGCGGCCGGGTCGATCGGCTGGAACGCGACGGGTCCGGGCGGCTGGTGATCGTCGACATCAAAACCGGCAAGACACCGGTCAGCAAGGACGATGCCCAACAGCACGCTCAGCTGGCGATGTACCAGCTCGCGGTCGCCGAAGGCCTTGTCCAGCAGGGTGCGCCCGGCGTGGAGCCCGGTGGCGGGCGGCTGATCTACATCGGCAAGAGCGGGGCGGGCGGCGCCACCGTCCGGGAGCAGGATCCCTTGACACCGGCCGCGCGCGACGAATGGCGCGACCTCGTCATGCGGGCGGCCGACGCGACCGCCGGTCCGCAGTTCGTCGCCCGGCGCAACGACGGCTGCTCGCACTGCCCGATACGGCCGTCGTGCCCCGCCCACACCGAAGGGTCCACACCATGACACCGCGCTACAGTCCGGATGAATTGGCCTGTGCGCTGGGGCTTTTCCCGCCCACCGCCGAGCAGGCCGCCGTCATTGCGGCGCCGCCGGGCCCTCTGGTCGTGATTGCGGGGGCGGGTGCGGGCAAAACCGAGACGATGGCGGCGCGGGTGGTGTGGCTGATCGCCAACGGGTACGCCGAGCCCGGCCAGGTACTGGGACTGACGTTCACCCGCAAGGCCGCCGGACAGCTACTGCGCCGGGTCCGCTCCCGACTGGCCCGGTTGGCCGGTGTCGGCTTGGGCGCGGCCAGCCCCGGCGCCCTCGACTCCACGGGAACCCCGGCGGTCAGCACGTATCACGCATTCGCCGGTTCGCTGCTGCGCGATCACGGGCTGCTGCTGCCCGTCGAACCCGACACCCGCTTACTCGGCGAGACTGAGCTGTGGCAGCTGGCCTTCGATGTGGTCAACCGACATGCCGGGCAGCTGCGCACCGACAAGACGCCGGCCGCCGTCACCTCGATGGTGTTGCGGCTGTGGGGCCAGCTCACCGAGCACCTGGTCGACACCGACCAGCTCCGCGACACCCACCTGGAGCTGGAAAGGTTGATTCACGCCCTGCCCGCCGGGCCCTATCAACGCGACCGTGGGCCGAGCCAATGGCTGCTTCGGCTGCTGACCGTGCAGACCGAGCGCACCGAACTGGTACCGCTGCTCGACGCGTTGCAAGAACGGATGCGCACCGCGAAGGTCATGGACTTCGGTGTGCAAATGGCTTCGGCGGCACGGCTTGCCGCGGACTTCCCGCAGGTCGGCGCCGACCTACGCAGCCGCTACCGGGTGGTCCTGCTCGACGAGTATCAGGACACCGGCCACGCTCAGCGCGTCGCCCTGTCGGCCCTGTTCGGCGGTGGCATCGACGACGGGTTGGCGCTGACGGCCGTCGGTGATCCGATTCAGTCGATCTACGGTTGGCGCGGCGCCTCGGCGACCAACCTGCCCCGGTTCACCACCGACTTCCCTCGATCCGACGGCACTCCCGCGCCGGTGCTGGAGCTGCGCACCAGCTGGCGCAATCCGCCCAGCACGTTGCACGTCGCCAACGCGATTTCGGCGGAGGCGCGACGCCGATCGGTGGCCGTGCACGCGTTGCGGCCCCGCCCGGACGCCCCGCTCGGCACCGTCCGCGCCGCCCTGCTTGCCGACGCGCAGACCGAACGCGAGTGGATCGCTGACCACCTGTCCTCCCACTACCAGCGGGCACACGCCGACGGCGTCAGCCCGCCGACCGCGGCGGTGCTGGTGCGCCGCAACGCCGATGCCGCACCCATCGCCGACGCGCTTCGCGCGCGCGGGATCCCCGTCGAGGTCGTCGGGCTGGCCGGGCTGCTTTCCATCCCGGAGGTGGCCGAACTGGTGGCCATGCTGCGCCTGGTCGCCGATCCCACGGCCGGTGCGGCGGCAATGCGGGTACTGACCGGTCCGCGCTGGCGACTCGGTGGCCGGGATATCGCCGCGCTCTGGCGGCGCGCGGCGGCCCTCGGCTCCGGACGGTCCACCGTGGCATCCTCGGCCCAGTCGATCGCGATGGCAGCCGGCCCCTCCAACGTAGAAGCCGACACGGCGTGCCTGGCCGACGCGATCGGCGATCCCGGGCCGCCCGCCGCGTATTCGCCTGCGGGATATCAACGCATCACCGCGCTGGCCACCGAGCTGAGCACCCTGCGCGGACATCTCGGTCATGCACTGCCCGACCTGGTCGCCGAGACGCGACGCGTGCTGGGCGTCGACTGCGAAGTCCGCGCCGCGGCGGGTCACGACGGCTGGGCCTGCGCCGAGCACCTCGACGCCTTCGCCGATGTGGTCGCCGGCTACGCGGAACGAGCAAGCGCGACTGACGTGTCGGCGGCGGGACCGGTCATGGGTCTGCTGGCCTACTTGGATGCGGCCGAGGCCGTCGAAAACGGCTTGGCGCCAGCGCCGTTGACGGTCGCGCGCGATCGGGTTCAGGTGCTAACCGTGCACTCCGCGAAGGGTCTGGAGTGGCAAGTAGTCGCGGTGGCCCACCTGTCCGGCGGAACGTTTCCGTCGACCGCGTCGCGCAGCAGTTGGCTCACCGATGCCGCCGAGCTGCCGCCGCTGCTGCGCGGTGATCGCGCCTCGGCGGGCGCACTGGGCATCCCGGTTCTGGATCTATCGGACGTCACCAATCGAAAGCAGCTGTCGGACAAGATCTCCGATCATCGTCGGCAGCTGGATCAGCGGCGCATCGACGAAGAGCGACGACTGTTGTATGTCGGGATCACCCGGGCCGAGGACACGCTTCTCGTGTCCGGGCATCACTGGGGTCCCACCGGGATCAAACCGCGGGGACCGTCGGAATTCCTCTGCGAACTCAAGGACGTCATCGACCGGTCGACCGCCGCTGGTGACCCCTGCGGGGTGGTGGAACAGTGGGCTCCGGCGCCGGCCGACGGAGATCGAAATCCACTGCGCGACAATATCATCGAGGCCGTTTGGCCCGCCGATCCGCTCTCCGGGCGCCGTGCCGACGTCGAACGCGGGGCCGAGCTGGTGGCCACGGCGATGGCCGCGAACACAACGCAAGACTGTGTCGACGTGGACGGCTGGGCTGCCGACGTCGACGCACTACTGGCCGAGCGCGCCCGCTGCGAACGACGGGTCGCGCGCGAGCTGCCCAGTCAGTTGTCGGTCAGCGGTCTGGTGGACCTGGCCCGCGACCCGGAGGGGGCGGTGCAGCGCCTGGTGCATCGACTGCCGACGCGACCGGACCCACATGCGTTGCTGGGCAATGCCTTCCACTCCTGGGTGCAACAGTTCTACGGAACCGAGTGGTTGTTCGAGCTTGGCGACCTGCCGGGTGCGGCGGACCCCGATCTCGGCCACACCGAAGAATTGGCCGCGCTGCAGGCGGCATTCACCCGATCGCGATGGGCGGCCCGCAGTCCCGTTGCCGTCGAAGTCCCCTTCGAGATGCCGATCGGTGACACCGTGGTGCGCGGCCGCATCGACGCGGTCTTCGCCGAGCCCGACGGCGGCGCCACGGTAGTGGACTGGAAGACGGGCGAGCCCCCGCGCGGACCCGAGGCGATGCGACAGGCCGCCGTCCAGCTCGCCGTCTACCGCTTGGCGTGGGCGGCGTTGTCTGGATGCCCGGAATCCTCGGTGCGGACCGCGTTCCATTACGTGCGCACGGGCGTCACCGTCGTCCCCGACGAATTGCCCGATCTCACCGAGCTGGCCGGGCTGGCGCCGGCAAGCGGGTGGTACCCCGAGAGCGACTCCGCGGGCCGGCGCGATGTCGCCGTCTGAGGCGATCAAGTGTCTGCCGCCCGGCGATCGTGGTTACATTTGAGTCGTGCGTGTGGCGTGCGGTGTTGTCCGGCCGATGACGGACCACTGTGCCCACGGGTAGGTTGCGACGGCTGCGGGGTCTCGACGAGAGACTGACCGCTCAGCCCGGTCACTTGCTGGTCGGCGTGCTGCGCATCCCCGAAGACCACGGCAGCCCGGCCCGAGTCATCACCCGCAGGCTGATCATCGCGCTGCTGCTATTGTTCGGCGCCGCCGTCGTCGTCTACCTCGACCGCAACGGCTATCGCGATGTGCGGGGCAAGCAGCTGACGTTCCTGGACTGCCTCTACTTCTCGGCGGTGTCGCTGTCGACCACCGGGTACGGCGACATTACGCCGTATGCCGAGGCCGCGCGCCTGGTCAACACGGTCGTCTTCACCCCGTTGCGGATTGCGTTCCTGGTCGTGTTGGTCGGCACGACGCTCGAAGTGCTCTCCGAGCGGTCGCGGCAAGGGTGGAAGATTCAGCGTTGGAGGAACAGAGTGCGTAACCACACCATCGTGATCGGCTACGGCACCAAGGGGAAACGGGCGGTGGCAACCATTGTCAGCGATGAGGCCGCCGGGGGTGAGGTCGTCGTCGTCGACACCGATCGCGGCGCTCTCGAGCACGCCGCGACCGCCGGTCTGGTCACCGTGCACGGCGACGCCACCAAATCCGACGTACTGCGGCTGGCCGGGGCTCAGCACGCGTCGTCGATCATCGTCGCCGCCAACCGTGACGACACCGCCGTGCTGGTGACGCTGACGGCGCGCGAGATCGCGCCTAAGGCCAAAATTGTGGCCGCCATCCGGGAGGCCGAGAATTCGCATCTGCTGCAGCAATCGGGCGCGGACTCGGTGGTGGTTTCCTCCGAGACCGCGGGCCGGCTACTCGGTCTTGCCACCACCACACCCACCGTCGTGGAGATGATCGAAGACCTGCTGACTCCGGATGCCGGCCTGGCCATCGCGGAACGCGAAGTCGAGCAGAGCGAGGTCGGCGGATCACCGCGACACCTGCGCGACATCGTGCTCGGCGTGGTGCGTGACGGACACCTGATTCGCATCGGTGCACCCGAAGTGGACGCCATCGAGGCCACCGACCGGCTGCTCTACATCCGAGACGCGGGGTACTAGTGGACTTTCAACTGAGCAGTGTCCCGTTACTGTCGCGCGTCGGCGCCGACCGGGCCGATCAATTGCGGACCGACGTCGAAGCAGCCACCGTCGGATGGGCGGAAGCCGCGCTGCTGCGGGTGGATTCGCGCAATCAGGTGCTGGTCGCCAACGGCCGCGTGGTACTCGGTGCGGCGTCCCAGCTGGGCGACAAGCCGCCGCTTGACGCGGTGTTCCTCGGCCGCATCGAGAACGGCCAGCACGTCTGGGCCATCCGGGGAGCGCTGCAAGCGCCCGAGGACCCTGACGTCCAAACCGAAGTCGTGAACCTGCGCAGTCTCGGCCCGATCTTCGACGACACCAGCAGCCAACTGGTGTCGTCGGCAATCGCGCTGCTGAATTGGCATGACAAGGCCCGATTCAGCGCGGTGGACGGCTCCTTGACGAAACCGGCCAGGGCGGGGTGGTCGCGAGTCAACCCGGTCACGGGGCACGAGGAGTTTCCGCGCATCGACCCGGCGGTCATCTGCCTGGTGCACGACGGCGGTGACCGCGCGGTGCTGGCCCGCCAGGCCGTGTGGCCCGAGCGAATGTTTTCCCTGCTGGCCGGATTCGTCGAAGCCGGAGAGTCTTTCGAGGTCTGCGTGGTCCGGGAGATCCGTGAGGAAATCGGCCTGAACGTGCGCGATGTTCGTTACCTGGGCAGCCAGCCGTGGCCTTTTCCGCGTTCGCTGATGGTCGGTTTCCATGCACTGGGCGACCCCGACCAGGAGTTCTCGTTCAACGACGGTGAGATCGCCGAGGCGGCGTGGTTCACTCGCGACGAGGTGCGCGCGGCGCTTGCCGTCGGTGATTGGAGCAGTGCTTCGGAATCGAAACTTCTTCTGCCCGGCTCGATTTCGATCGCACGGGTCATCATCGAATCCTGGGCCGCACTCGACTGAGGCGCTAACGGATGCGGTCGGCGATGATCTGCAGAACCGAGTTCGCGATCTGATCCGCCGATTCGAGACCCACCACGCCGACCGACACCAGATAAGCAGACTCGGTGCGGTACAGATGGCTCCACTGGTGGGCGCTGAGCCGCAGCGTCGACGGATCCGGTCTGTCGAGGGTGAAGCTGTAGTTGGGATCGTGCAGATCCATACACGCTTGCAGCGACGATTCCAGCTGATGGAATGCGCCTTGCGCCGCGCCGGGGTTCACATAGCGCGCCGCCGCCTGGGTGACGCCATTGATCATGGCCCTGCCCAGCGGCTGTATATCGTCGGTGACCCCGTGATAACCCGCCGCGCGAAATTCCGTCCAGTTGGCGCCGAACGTGAGGTCGTTGTGACCCACCACCCGACACGGGCCCGGGGCATTGGCGTCCGAAGGCGCCGGCTTATTGAGGTCGGCCTCGGCGCGGTCGAGATCGTCGGCTTTGGCGATGCGCCGGACGTCGTCGAGGCCGACGATCATGTCGTCGACATGGGTGGCGGTGGGGTGCGACTTGGCCGGAGTGCTCGAATGCGAGCAGCCCGCCATCAGCATCACCGCGCAGCAGGCGAGGCCGGCGGACCGCAACGCTGCTTTATTAATTGCGCGATTCTTTCGCCGCCGCGAATTCGTCGCCATAGTCCGTATCGTAAAGCGCTTGAGACTTGTTGAGCAGCGTCAAGTTTGCTGCGGCTCAGCCGGCGACCTGGGCCAGCTTCGCTTTCACCTCGGCGGCACTCGGGTTGGTCAGCGTCGACCCGTCGGCAAACTTCACCGTCGGCACGGTTCGGTTGCCACCGTTGACCGAACCAACGAATTCCGCGGCCGCCGAGTCGTGTTCGATGTCGACCGTTTCGTAGGGGATTCCGTTGGACTTGAGCACGGTCATGAGCCGGTGGCAATAACCACACCATGAGGTCGTGTAAACGATAATCGGAGCGTTGCTCATAGCTCGATAACGTAACCCGGCGACGATGCGTTCCGCGCCGGGGGCACTCGCGCCGGGGGCACGTAGGTGGACGGCACGTGTTCGGCGTGGCGAAACACCCGGTTTGTCGGCGACCGCTGCCAAGATGGACGGCATGCCGATGGTCGCCGACCCCCTGACCGCCGGACTCGACGACGAACAGCGCGAGGCCGTGCTGGCACCGCGCGGACCGGTTTGCGTACTCGCGGGCGCCGGAACGGGCAAGACCCGCACCATCACGCACCGCATCGCCCAGCTCGTGGCGAGCGGCCACGTCGCCGCCGGACAGGTGCTGGCGGTTACGTTCACCCAGCGTGCGGCGGGGGAGATGCGATCCCGGTTGCGGATGCTGGACGCCGCGACAGCGCAGACCGGATCGAGCGTCGGCGCGGTGCAGGCCCTGACTTTTCACTCGGCCGCGCACCGCCAATTGCGGTATTTCTGGCCGCGGGTGGTGGGTGACACCGGCTGGCAACTGCTGGACACCAAGTTCGCCGTCGTGGCCAGGGCGGCCAGCCGAATCAGGCTCAATGTCAGCACCGACGACGTGCGTGACCTGGCCGGTGAGATCGAGTGGGCCAAGGCGTCGCTGATCGGTCCCGAGGCGTACCCGAACGAGGTCGCCGCCGTGGGCCGCGACATTCCGCTGGACGCCAAGAAGGTCGCCGACGTCTACGCCGCCTACGAGGCCCTCAAGGTTCGCGACGAAGCGGTGACGCTGCTCGACTTCGACGACCTGCTGTTGCACACCGCGGCCGCGATCGAAAACGACGCCGCGGTCGCCGAGGAGTTCCGCGATCGCTACCGCTGCTTTGTCGTCGACGAGTACCAGGACGTCACCCCGCTGCAGCAGCGGGTGCTTTCGGCCTGGCTGGGCGACCGGGACGACCTGACGGTCGTTGGCGACGCCAACCAGACCATCTACTCGTTCACCGGGGCCTCGCCGCGCTTCCTGCTCGACTTCTCACGGCAGTTTCCGGACGCCACGGTGGTGCGCCTGGAGCGCGACTACCGCTCCACCCCGCAGGTCGTATCGCTGGCCAACCAGGTGATCGCCGCGGCACGCGGCCGGGTCGCCGGCAGCAAGCTGCAACTGTCCGGTCAGCGGGCACCGGGTCCGGTGCCGTCGTTTCACGAGCACACCGACGAAACCGCCGAGGCCGCCGCGGTGGCCAGGTCGATCGCCACCCTGATCGAATCCGGCACCCCGGCGTCCGAGATCGCGGTGCTCTATCGCGTCAACGCTCAGTCCGAGATCTACGAGGAAGCCTTGACCGAGGCGGGCATCGCCTACCAGGTTCGCGGCGGCGAAGGCTTCTTCAACCGTCAGGAGATCAAGCAGGCGATGGTGGCGCTGCACCGCCGTGCGGAGCGCAGCTCCGAAAAGGGCCTGGAGGGGCCGTTGCCCGAGGTGGTTCGCGCGGTGCTGGAACCGCTGGGCCTGACGGCCGAGGAACCCGTCGGCACCCGGGCCCGGGAGCGCTGGGAGGCGCTGACCGCGTTGGCCGAGTTGGTGGACGACGAGGTGGCGCAGCGTCCGCAGCTGGAACTGCCGGGCTTGGTGGCCGAGCTGCGGATCCGGGCCGATTCGCGACACCCACCGGTGGTGCAGGGTGTCACCTTGGCGTCGTTGCACGCCGCCAAGGGGCTGGAATGGGACGCGGTGTTCCTGGTCGGATTGGCCGACGGCACCCTCCCCATCTCGCACGCATTGGCCCACGGTGCCGAGAGCGAGCCGGTGGAGGAAGAGCGTCGCCTGCTCTATGTCGGAATCACCAGGGCCCGAGTGCATTTGGCGCTGTCCTGGGCGCTATCGCGCAGTCCGGGCGGTCGGCAGAGTCGTAAGCCGTCGCGTTTTCTGAACGGTATCGCGCCCCAGACCCGTGCCGAACCGGCGCCGGGCAAATCCCGGCGCAAACAAGGCGCTTCGCGGTGCCGGATATGCAATAACAACCTGACCACTCCGGCGGCGGTCATGCTGCGGCGTTGCGAGACGTGCGCCGCCGACATCGACGAGGAGTTGTTGTTGCGGCTCAAGGAGTGGCGGTTGGACGTCGCCAAGGAGCAGAAGGTGCCCGCTTATGTCGTCTTCACCGACAACACGCTGATCGCGATCGCCGAACTGCTGCCCGACGACGAAGCGGCCCTGATCGCGATCCCGGGTATCGGCGCACGCAAACTCGAGCAGTACGGGCCCGATGTCCTGGGTATGGTTCGCGGCCGCTGAAGGTAAACGCGCAGGTCAGAAAATCGGTTGTCAGTACGGTCGGCTACCATTTACTCTCGGAAACACATTTTGCTGTCGGCGCACGGCCGGCGCACGTCTAGCTGAGGGGAGGTGGCCACGATGATCAACGACACGTTCGAGGTAACCGTGGCCGGCGCGGTGCTGACCGCGTGGACCTCCCACGCCACCCCCGCCGCCGCTACGCCGGCGGCCGCGCTCAAGCATCGCGCCGCCGCCGCGACTGACGCGTCCGTGGATTGGGGTCTCACCTAACTACCCCGTCTACACCACATGGCCACGGACCCGAAGTCACCAGGATCCGTGGCCATAGTTTTGGGTCGGCAAGCCCGCAACCTGGTCCGGATCACCGAAGAAGGACACCCAACCAGGAAGCAGGTGAGCAGGACATGTCGGCACTGACAGTCCCCAGACAACCGCCGCCGGTGTTGCCATGTCACGCCGGCGACCCCGACCTTTGGTTCGCCGAGACCCCGGCGGACCTGGAGCGCGCCAAGACGCTCTGCACGGACTGCCCGGTTCGACGGCAGTGCCTGGCCGCGGCGCTGGACCGTGCCGAACCGTGGGGGGTCTGGGGCGGTGAGATATTCGAGCGGGGCTCGATCGTGAGCTACAAACGTCCGCGCGGACGGCCCCGAAAAGGTGCGGTCGCTGCTTAGGTCGCCGCGCTGCCGGGTTCGGCGAACCCGGGGATCAGCTCTTCGGACAGCGCCTTGATCGGCACGTGGGCGTCCAGCTGGCAGAGAATCGCGGCCACCGACATGATCACCCGCATCGGGATGACCAGCTTGGGCGGGAGGTCCATCTGCCGGGCGGTGCGGATCTGCGACACCGACCGGTCGATCTCGACGGCCGACATCTTCTGCAGCCATTTACGGGTGTAGTGGAAAACCTCGACCTCGACCGGTTCGACGTACTGGCGCAGCATGTCGTCGATGTCGCGCACCGACACCTGCTGGCCTTTCTGGATGAAGCCGGCCTTCTCCATCGTCGGCAATAGCAGGTCGTAATTCTTCTCGCGGGCCAACCGAATGGTCATCCCCAGCTCGACCGGAAAACCACCGGGCATGGGCGCGACGGCGCCGAAGTCGATGACGGCCATCCGTCCGTCGGGCAGGAGCATGAAGTTGCCCGGGTGCGCGTCGCCGTGCAGCAGCTGCACGCGGCGCGGCGCGTCGAAGGTGAGCTCCAGGAGCCGGGTGCCGATCTGGTCGCGCTGTTCGCGCGTCCCGTCGCGGATGATGTCGGCCATCGGCACGCCCTGGATCCACTCCTGGACCACCACCTTGGGCGCGCTGGCCACCACGCGCGGCACCGCGAAGTGCGGGTGGTCGTGGTAAGCCTTGGCGAAGGCACGCTGGTTGTCGGCCTCCAGCCGGTAGTCGAGTTCCATCTCGGTGCGCTCGATCAGCTCGTCGACGACGCCCTGGACGTCGGCGCCGGGCGCGAGCTGTTTGGCCACCCCGACCATCCGCTGCATGGTCTTGAGGTCGGCCCGCAGTGCCTCGTCGGCACCCGGGTACTGGATTTTGACGGCCACGTCGCGGCCATCGGACCACACGGCTTTGTGTACCTGGCCGATGCTGGCCGAGGCCACCGGGGTGTCGTCGAAAGAACTGAACCGGTCTCGCCACTTGGTGCCCAGCTGCGCGTCGAGCACTCGGTGCACCTTCTCGGCGGCCAGCGGTGGGGCGTCCTTCTGCAGCTTCGTCAACGCTTCGCGGTACGGCTCGCCGTACTCCTCCGGAATCGCGGCTTCCAGCACTGACAGGGCCTGGCCGACCTTCATCGCTCCGCCCTTGAGCTCGCCCAGCACCTGAAACAGCTGGTTGGCGGCCTTCTCCAGCAATTCGGCCTGAACTTCGTCCTTCGACTTACCGGTCAGCCGCTTGCCGAAGCCCAATGCGGAACGCGCGGCAAAGCCGACCGGAATGCTGGCCAGCTTCGCGTTGCGTGCGGCACGCCCCCGTTTGATCTCAGACACAATCCCCATCATCCACGACCGGTGGTCAGTCTCGGGATTGATCTACCTAACACCTGGCGTCAGCACGAACACAGCGGATGCCTGGTCCACTGCCGGGTGACGATGGCGCCGGCGTGCAGGTCGAACTCGAGGGTGGTGTTCAGCGCCTGCGGCGGCCCGGGGTCGGGTCCCGCATCGTCGCCGCGCACCGCGGCGATCACGCGATTTACCTGGCTGAGCGCCAGCGCCGCGGTGGCCAGCAGGGTGGCCCGATCGGCAACGCCGACGGTCTCGCGCAGCTGGGCCGCGACCGCCGGCCACGCGGCGTCACGGTCGCTGCGATGTAGGTCCGCGCAGCCCAGGCAGCTGGTCACGCCGGGGATGACCAGTGGCCCCACCAGGCCGGTGCCGTCGCGCACTCGAACCGCCAGGTGCGCGACTCGCTGGCTGTGCAGATCGCGCACCATGCGCGGGTCGGCGACCAGATAGTCGGCCAGTATCACCAGATCCACCGCCGCACGCGATACCGCGGCATGCGGCTGGCTACTGTGCGCGATCCGCGCGCCCGAGCAACGCAGCGAGTCCATCAGCAGGTCCGACAGGGGCCCGCGGCCGTGCACCCGGATCGAGGCCGCCCGGCCGCCGGTCTGCCGGCAACCGCGGGTCACCACCCGGGCGCTCACCAGCTGCGCGACGAGATGTGCCAGGCCTTCGGTGTCGGTCAATCCGCGCTCGACGGCTTGGCGCTGCAACTCGGTGATCGACTGGGGTGATCGCATCGAGTGCAGTAGTCCGGCCAGCGCCGCCGCGGCCAGCCCGCGCGGCGGACGGACCAGCACCGCCCGGCGGGGATCCCAGCCCACCTGCACCGCACCGTCGGGGCGCAGCAGCACCGGCATTGCCGGATCCAGCGCATACATGGCGGTCCGTGGCATGAAACCAGACTGTGCCAGGCGCCCGGCGCAGGCCCGTTCAGTTATCCACAGAACCGGCAGCGCCCCTGCGCGAGCCCTTTTGCTACGCCGGCCGGACGCCCCGTTCAGCTCTCGGCAGAATCGCCCTGGGCGCCGGGGTCGTCTTGCTCGAGTTGTGCGATAGCCTCATCGATTCCGCTGGTATCTCCACCGATGATGCGGTCGATGAAGCCGGCGGGCTCGTCGAGGTCTTCGGCACCCGGCAACAGATCGGGGTGTTGCCAGACGCCGTCACGGGCGTCCACGCCGGCGGCCTCCGTCAGGCTCTCCCACAGCGCGGCGGCTTCCCGCAGCTTGCGTGGCCGCAACTCCAGGCCGACCAATGTGGCAAATGTCTGTTCGGCGGGGCCCCCGCTCGCCCGGCGCCGGCGCAGCGTCTCGCTCAGCGCGGCCGCACCCGGAATCCGGTCGCCCAGTGCCGCGGTCACGACGACCTGGACCCAGCCCTCGATCAGTGCCAACAGCGTCTCCAGACGTTCCAGCGCCTGGGTCTGCGCCGGCGTTGCCTTGGGCTCGAAAACGCCCTGGCCGAGCAGGTTCTCGATTGCGGCCGGATCGGACAGCGAGGCGGGGTTGAAGTCGCGCGCCAGCTCCTCGATCCCGCTCATGTCGATCTTCATGCCCGCGGCGTAGGCCTCGACGGCGCCCAGCAGCTGGCTGGCCAACCAGGGCACGTGGCTGAACAGCCGGTGGTGGGCCGCCTCCCGGGCGGCCAGGAACGTCATGATCTCGCTGCGGGGCAGCTCGAGCCCGGCGGCGAACGCTTCCACCGCGTCGGGCATGATCGCCGCCACGCCCTTAGGGCCCAGCGGCAGACCGATGTCGGTCGACGTCAGCACCTCGCGGGACAACCGGCCCAGGGCCTGGCCCAGCTGCGAGCCGAACGCCATACCGCCCATCTGCGACATCATCGCCATGAGCGGACCGGCCATGCCCTTGGCCTCCTCGGGCAGCGAAGACGCCCACACCGTCGAGATCTGTTGGGCCATCGGGTCGCACAGTCGCTTCCAGGTCGCCAGGGTGTTGTCCACCCAGTCGTTGGGGCTCCAGCCGACCGCCTTACTGGCGCCGGCGGGTAGCGCGGTGACACCGTCGAGCCAGGTATCGGCGAGGTGTACCGCATCGGCGATCGCGGAGTTCGTCGGGGCCGGGATCGGTGCGACGAATCCGATCGAGCTGGACGCGACCTGCCGAGCCAGCTCGTAGTTGACGGGTCCCGACGCGGTGCCCCCGGCCGCCATCGTGCCCGCATTGCTGAACATCTGACCCAGCTGCGTGAAGATTTGCCCGAGGTCACCCACGTTGAAATCCCCGCCCATGCCGAACCCGCCGAACGGATCGGACGCGCCCGAGCCGGACTCGGGATCTTTCTTCCCGTGCTTGTCGCGCTCGGGGTCGTCTCCATGAGAGAAGCCGAAAGGCAGGTCAGCCATGACACCAACGGTACTCACGCCGGAACAGAAGGCCCCATCCGCCGTCACGCTTGTAGCTGAACAAGCCAACGGGGTGTCCCGTTAGGGTTATCGGCGTGAACAGGCGGATTCTGACCTTGATGGTCGCGCTGGTGCCGATCCTGGTCTTCGGCGTGTTGCTCGCGGTGGTGACGGTGCCGTTTGTCTCGCTGGGCCCCGGCCCGACTTTCGACACGCTCGGTGAGGTCGACGGCAAGCAAGTGGTCGCGATCGAAGGCACGCAGACCCACCCGACGACCGGTCACCTCAACATGACGACGGTGTCCCAGCGCGACGATCTGTCCCTCGGCGAAGCCCTCACGCTGTGGTTCTCCGGACAGGAACAGCTCGTCCCGCGTGATCTCGTCTACCCGCCCGGCAAGTCTCGCGAGGATGTCGACAAGGCCAACGACGCCGACTTCAAAGATTCCGAGGACAGTGCCGCGTATGCCGCCCTGGGCTATCTGAAATACGCGCCGGCCGTCACCGTCGCGACCGTCACCGACCCCGGTCCTTCCCTGGACAAGCTGAAGGCCGGCGACGCGATCGACGCGGTCAACGGCACTCCCGTGGTCAATGTCGAACAGTTCACCGGACTGCTGAAGAACACCAAGCCCGGTCAGGTGGTGACGATCGACTTCCGCCGCAAGAACGAGCCGGCCGGCGTCGCGCAAATCACGCTGGGCACCAACAAAGACCGCGACTACGGCTTCATGGGTGTCGCGGTGCTCGATGCACCCTGGGCGCCGTTCTCGGTGGACTTCAACCTCGCCAACGTGGGCGGACCCTCGGCGGGCCTGATGTTCAGCCTGGCGGTCGTCGACAAGCTCACCACCGGCGATCTGGCCGGCTCGACGTTCATCGCGGGGACCGGCACGATTTCGTCCGACGGAAAGGTCGGCCAGATCGGCGGCATCACGCACAAGATGGTTGCCGCTCAGGAGGCGGGCGCCACGGTGTTCCTGGTGCCGGCAAAGAATTGCTACGAGGCGACCTCGGACAATCCGCACGGGTTGCGCTTGGTCAAGGTCGAGACGCTCGGCCAAGCGGTGGACGCGCTGCACGCGATCCAACAAGGAGCTCAGGCGCCGAGTTGCTAGCCCGCAACTCTGCGTACAGTTGTGACGTCCAGGTCACATTGATCAGGGAGCGTAGCTAGTGGGGATGCGTCCCACCGCAAGGATGCCGAAGCTGACTCGGCGCAGCCGGATTCTGATTTTGATCGCGCTTGGTGTGATCGCGTTGCTCCTGGCCGGCCCGCGACTCGTCGACGCCTACGTCGACTGGCTGTGGTTCGGTGAGCTCGGCTACCGCTCGGTGTTCACCACCGTGCTGGTGACCCGCATCGTGGTGTTCCTGATCGCCGGCCTGCTGGTCAGCGGCATCGTGTTCGCCGGTCTCGCGGTGGCCTACCGCACTCGTCCGGTCTTCGTTCCGAGCAACGACAACGACCCGGTGGCGCGGTATCGCGCCGCGGTCATGTCACGGGTGCGGTTGGTGGCCATCGGTATCCCGGCGGCAATCGGGCTGCTGGCCGGCATCATCGCGCAGAGCTACTGGGTGCGTATCCAGCTGTTCTTGCACGGCCAAGACTTTGGGATCAGGGATCCGCAGTTCGGTAAGGATCTCGGCTTCTACGCGTTCGAGTTGCCGTTCTACCGGCTGGCGCTCAGCTACCTGTTCGTGACGGTGTTTTTAGCCTTCATCGCGAACCTGCTGTCGCACTACATCTTTGGTGGCATTCGGCTGTCCGGCCGCACCGGCGCCGTGAGCCGTTCGGCGCGGATTCAGTTGGTCAGCCTGATCGGCACGCTGGTAGTGCTCAAGGCTTTTGCCTATTGGCTGGACCGCTACGAGCTGCTGTCACATACCCGCGGCGGCAAGCCGTTCACCGGTGCCGGGTACACCGACATCAACGCGGTGCTGCCGGCCAAGTTGATCCTGATGGCGATCGCGCTGATCTGCGCCGCCGCGGTATTTTCCGCGGTCGTCCTGAAGGACTTGCGTATTCCGGCAATCGGCCTGGTTCTGTTGTTGCTCTCGTCGCTGATCGTAGGCGCCGGGTGGCCGTTGATCGTCGAGCAGATCAGCGTGCGACCCAATGCCGCGCAGAAGGAAAGCGAATACATCGGCCGAAGCATCGCCGCGACGCGGCAAGCCTATGGGCTGACGGCCGATCAGGTGACGTATCGCAATTACAGCGGCGACAGCCAGGCCACCGCGCAGCAGGTCGCCGCCGACCGCGCGACCACGTCGAACATCCGGTTGCTTGACCCGACGATCGTCAGCCCGGCGTTCACTCAGTTCGAGCAGGGCAAGAACTTTTACTACTTTCCCGACCAGCTGTCGATCGACCGCTACCTGGACCGCAACGGCGCGCTGCGTGACTACGTGGTCGCGGCCCGAGAACTCAACCCGGACCGGCTGATCGACAACCAGCGCGACTGGATCAACCGGCACACCGTCTACACCCACGGCAACGGATTCATCGCGTCGCCGGCCAATACCGTGCGGGGCATCGCCAACGACCCCACCCAGAACGGTGGCTATCCAGAGTTCCTGGTCAACGTCGTCGGCGCCAATGGCAGCGTCGTCTCCGACGGGCCCGCGCCGCTGGACCAGCCGCGCGTCTACTTCGGGCCCGTCATCGCCAATGCATCGGCCGACTACGCGATCGTCGGACGCAACGGTACGGACCGCGAATACGACTACGAGACCAACACGGAGACGAAGAACTACACCTACACCGGCCTCGGCGGAGTCCCGATCGGCGACTGGCTGTCCCGCAGCGTGTTCGCGGCCAAGTTCGCCGAGCGAAACTTCTTGTTTTCCAATGTGATCGGCTCCAACAGCAAAATCCTATTCAACCGGGATCCGGCCGACCGGGTGGAGGCGGTGGCGCCGTGGCTGACCACCGACAGCGCGGTGTACCCGGCGATCGTCAACAAGCGCCTGGTGTGGATCATCGACGGCTACACCACTTTGGACAACTACCCGTACTCCGAACTCACGTCGCTGGAGTCCGCGACTGCCGACTCCACCGAGGTGGCGTTCAACAAGCTCGGTCCCGACAAGCAGGTCTCCTACATCCGCAACTCGGTGAAGGCCACGGTGGACGCCTACGACGGGACCGTGACGCTCTACCAGCAAGACGAGCAGGATCCGGTGCTGAAGGCCTGGATGCAGGTGTTCCCCGGGACGGTGAAGCCCAAGAGTGACATCAGCCCGGAGCTTGCCGAGCATCTGCGCTATCCCGAGGATTTGTTCAAGGTGCAGCGGATGCTGCTGGCGAAGTATCACGTCAACGACCCCGTGACGTTCTTCTCCACTTCTGATTTCTGGGATGTGCCGCTGGACCCGAATCCGACGGCTAGCAGCTATCAGCCGCCGTATTACATCGTCGCGAAAAACATTGCTAAGCAAGATAACTCATCCTCGTATCAGTTGACGAGCGCGATGAACAGGTTCAAGCGGGACTATCTGGCCGCCTATATCAGCGCCAGCTCCGATCCCGCGACGTACGGCAAGATCACCGTGCTGACGATCCCGGGTCAGGTCAACGGTCCGAAGCTGGCGAACAACGCGATCACCACCGACCCGGCGGTATCCCAAGACCTCGGGGTTATCGGGCGAGACAACCAAAACCGAATACGTTGGGGCAACTTGCTGACGCTGCCGGTTGCTCAGGGTGGGCTGCTTTACGTCGAACCCGTCTACGCCTCGCCGGGGGCCAGCGACGCCGCCTCGTCCTACCCGCGGTTGATCCGGGTCGCGATGATGTACAACGACAAGATCGGCTATGGCCCCACCGTCGGGGACGCGCTCACCGGGTTGTTCGGGCCCGGTGCGGCCGCGGCCGCGACCGGGATCGTGCCCACCGATGCCGGTGGGCCCCAGACCCCGCCCGCGAGTCCGCCAACGCCGGCCGCGGCACCGGGCTCTCCGGCACCCCCCGCGGCAGTGCCCCCGGCTCCGGACGGGTCGACGACCTTGTCGCCTGCCAAAGCTGCTGCCCTGCAGGAGATTCAGACGGCGATCGGCGCGGCGCGTGATGCGCAGAAGAAGGGTGATTTCGCCGGCTACGGAGCGGCGCTGCAGCGGCTCGACGACGCCATCACCAAATACAACAACACGAAGTAGGCCGCTATGGGTCATGTCATTGTGGTTACCGGCGCATCGAGCGGGTTCGGCAGGCTGAGCGCCGAAGCACTGGCACGTGCTGGCCACACCGTCTACGCGTCGATGCGTGACATCAAGGGCCGCAACGCAGCTCAGGTCGAATCCGCGAATGACTTCGCCAGGGCGAATGGCGTCGACCTGCGGACCGTGGAAATGGACGTGCAGTCGCAGGCGTCGGTGGATGCCGCGGTTGCAGAGGTCGTCAACGCGACTGGTCGCATCGATGTGCTGGTCCACAACGCGGGGCACATGGTGTTCGGCCCGGCCGAAGCGTTTACGCCCGAACAGTTGGCGCAGCTCTACGACGTCAACGTGCTGAGCACGCAGCGGGTCAACAGGGCTGTGCTGCCGCACCTGCGGCGCCAGCAGCGGGGCCTGCTGGTGTGGGTATCCAGCAGCAGCTCGGCCGGGGGCACGCCGCCGTATCTGGCGCCGTACTTCGCAGCCAAGGCCGCGATGGACTCACTGGCCGTGTCGTATGCACGCGAGGTGGCCCGCTGGGGCATCGAGACGTCGATCATCGTGCCGGGTGCATTCACCAGTGGTACCAACCACTTTGCCAATGCCGGCTCGCCCGCTGACCAGTCGGTCGTCGACGAATACGACGCGGGTCCCTACCCGGATTTCGGGGCCCGGGTTCAGGAAGCCTTCAACGCCATCGTGCCCGCGGACGCCGATGTGGCCGAGGTAGCCGCCGCGCTCGTCGCGGTGGTCGACACTCCATTTGGCAAGCGGCCGTTTCGGATTACCATCGACCCGTCCCAGGACGGTGCCGATGTCGGCTTCGCGGTGCTCGATCGGCTCAAGGCCGAGATGCTGCATCGGGTCGGCCTGTCGGATCTCTTGACGCCGGCGATTTTAGCTAATCCGTTATAGTACAGCGGTTTTCATGCACACGCGGTGCGGAACCCATCCCGATAGGCTTTCGGGCTGATGCCCAGATGGCTGACGAATACCCGTCGCAGCGTTTCGCTGCTGCCGAAGCCCGCGAGGTGCGCCGTCTCCGTGACGCTTCGGCCGGCTTCCAGCCCGGCCCGCGCGAAATCGATCCGAACCAGCTCGACGTAGCGCGCCGGTGTCATCCCCAGCTCGGACTGAAACAGCCGGGTGAGCTGACGGGTACTCAACGACGCCTTGTCCGCGAGCTTCTTCACGCTGTGGTCACGAGCAGGATCGGCCGCGATCGCCTCGGTGACCGCGCGTAGCGGCGATCTCGGCGGCGGGTCGGCCTCGACCAACACCGAGAACTGCGATTGGCCGCCCGCGCGTTTGAGATAGACGACCAACCACCGGGCCACGTCACGGACCAGCTCGGTCCCGTAGTCCATCTCGACCAGCGCCAGCGCCAGGTCGATGCCCGACGAGATTCCGGCCGAGGTGAAGACCTCGCCGTCGCGGACGAAGATCGCGTCGGGATCGACGGTGATATCCGGAAAGGACCGGGCCAGTCGGCGTGCATCGTGCCAGTGGGTGGTGGCGCGCCGGCCACTGAGCAAACCGGCCTGCGCGAGGATGAACGAGCCCGTGCAAATGGAGGCCAGACGCCGGGTGCGGGCCGACACCGCTCTGATGGCCTCCACGAGTGCGGGATCGACGGCTCGCCCCGGCAGGTCGTCGCTGCCGGCGACCATCACGGTATCGGCGGAATCGATCGCCGAAATGCGGTCGGTGACACCCAATCGGGTCCCGAACGAGGTGATCACATCGGACCCGTCCAGCGACGCGATTCTGAGTCGGTAGTCGGCGCCGAACCGGTTGGCTTCGACGAAGACCTCACCCGCTCCCGCGACATCCAACAGCGTCACCCCGTCGAAGACGACGATGACCACCACCCGCGAACGTGTCCCGGCGTCAGCCACCCATCCATTGTGTCGCTTTCTGTGGAAAACACGTCCGGAACGACGAGGGTCGGTTCACTCGGGCCCGCGCACACTGGTTACCAAGACCAACGAGAAGGCGTGACCATGACTCAGTCCATCGAGACCATTGCCGGCATCGCGATACCCGACACCCCGCTGGTGCGCGAGATCACTGCCCACATCCGCGATGCCGAAGACGACCTACTTTTCGATCACTCCCGCCGGGTGTTCTTGTTCGGGGCACTGCAGGGCCGCCGCCGCGGGCTGGAACCGAACCTGGAGCTGCTCTACGCCGGGGCGATGTTCCACGATCTGGGCCTCACCGAGCGCTATCGCACCTCGACGCTGCGCTTCGAGGTTGACAGCGCCAACGCGGCGCGGAAGTTCCTGCTGGAGCACGACGTTGATCAGGCCGACGCCGACAAGGTGTGGCTGAGCATCGCCTTGCACACCACGCCTGGCATCCCCGAGTTCCTGGAACCTGAAGTCGCCTTGGTGACAGCCGGTGTCGAAACCGACGTGCTGGGTATCGACCGCGACGAGCTTTCGCCGGAGGCTCTTGCCGCCGTCACCGCGGCTCATCCGCGCCCGAATTTCAAGCAGCGCATCCTGACCGCGTTCAACGACGGCATGAAGCACCGCCCGCACAGCACCTTCGGCACCGTCAACGACGACGTGCTCGCGCACTTCAACCCGGCGTTCACCCGCGAGAACTTCGTCGACATCATCCTCAGCAACACCTGGCCCGAATAGCGGCCCCAAGCCAAGCCGCCGCACGAGTTGCCCGAGTTCGGCGAACTCGCCGACAAGTACGGGCTGACCTACGGGTCGCCGGCTTGGATGGACGACATCGCGCAGCGATACGGGCTGAACCCCGCCTTCCCATTGAGGTGAGCACTGACCGGGGCCGTTACCCCCGCTGAGCGCGCGATTTGGTCGGCTCGACACCAGGCCGGTAACCTTGCATTTACCGACGCGGGGTGGAGCAGCTCGGTAGCTCGCTGGGCTCATAACCCAGAGGTCGCAGGTTCGAATCCTGTCCCCGCTACCAATGTGGTGTCGCAAGACATCGGAATAGCCCCGAACCTACGTTAGGTTCGGGGCTTTTCCGTGTGGGGCTTTCGCTGCTCGGCGAGCGCGTAGGCGACTTCGTAGGGGCAGTTGAGGCGGTCGGGCACGCTGCTGGGCACCGGACTTGGCTTGGCCCAGACGATTTCGTTGCGAATGATCCAGCCGCCCTCCTGCAAAGGTCAACGTCGGATTCTTGCCGTCCGACCGCAGCCGCGCGGCAAATCATGCTGGCCCCGAAGGGTGGGCTGCTCGACAGTCACTGTCGCGATTTGATGACCGTGCTACCGGGTACTAGGGCCGAGCAGACCCCGGACTTCGAGAGGTGTTCATGAGCGCAGGTTCTAAGGCGTTGTACCTTCCCCTATCAACTGCCGCTAGCGTGGCGGGCGGACTGTTGGCCGGCGCGCTGTTCAACCGGCTCTGGAAGCGGTTTGGTGACGCTGACCAGCCCCCACCGGATCCCAAGGATCTGAGTCGCTCGACCAGGACGGCGCTGGTCGCTGCTGGCTTGCAAGGCTTGCTGTTTGGCGTAGTCCGCGGCGCCGTGGATCGGATCGGAGCTCGCAGTTATCAAGCTCTCACTCACGAATCCCCAATTGAGCGGCCTGCCGAGTCGGGCTGATTGCGGAAGGGGCCAACGTGACGATGGTCGCCGCCCCATCTGTTAGGCCACGACGCGTCGGGGCCGCCGGGTGCTACTCGTGACGTCCTCGCGTGCGGCGCAGGTATCGTCCGCGTCTGATGTCCTTCTTTTCAGCGGCCTCGTTCTTCTCGACGACGCGCGTGTCTTTTGGAGGAAGCTGCAATTCTCGTTCGGCGCCAATCCCTGCCTGCAGCTGTCGCCCCCGTTCGAGTTCTGCGTCGAGTTCAGCGCCGAACAACAGAGCCAGATTGGTTATCCAGAGCCACAGCAAGAACACGATGATGCCGGCGAGTGCGCCGTAAGTCTTGTTGTAGCTGCCGAAATCGCTGACGTAGAAGCCGAATCCGACTGAGGCGAGCGTCCATATCATAATGGCGATCGTCGAACCGACGCTGAGCCAGCGAAACTTCGGCTGGCGCACGTTCGGGGTGACGTAGTACAGGATCGCCACCACCAGCGTGACCAGGACCAGGATCATGGGCCATTTGGCAATGGACCAGGTCATCTGAGCGGCATGACCGAGCCCGATCGCACTTCCGACGGCCTGAGTGAGCGAGCCACTGATCGCGAGCATGAACGCCACCGCCGCTGCCAGGATCAAGGCTGCCACGGTGAGCGCCAGTTGCATCGGGCGCAGCTTCCAGAAGGGCCGGCCCTCGGCAATCCCGTAGACACGATTCATTGCCCGTCCAAACGCGCCGATATATCCCGACGCCGACCACAGCGCCCCCAGAATGCTGAAGACCAGCGCGAAACCTGCCGAACGGCTGTCCACGATCTGCTCGATGGGCTGGCGGAGCATGTCGACTGCCGAGGCGGGGACGACAACGCCCGCCGCGTCCAGCAAGGCGTTGGTGGTGCGCCGGCCTTCGCCGAACACACCGAGCAGCGACACCATCACGAGCAGCGCCGGAAATACGGACAACACCCCGTAGTACGTCAGCGCGGCGGCCAGATCGGTGCATTGATCATTGGTGACTTCGCGGGCGGTCTTTCGCAGCACGTAGAACCATGAAGCCCTGGTCAAGTCGTCCGGGGACTCCGGCTTGCTCGGGTCGTCAGGGTCGGGCGCTCGCTTCCTGCGCTCGGTGAGTGCATCTTCCGTTTCGCCGGTGGCCATATCCATCGGTTCCCGCCAGCTAATAGATCCACACGCAACCTGGGATCGCAACGTTCGGAGAGGACAGCCCGGTAGACCCTTCTGGCTGCGCGCCGTCCCCGCAGCTGCGGAGACGATCGAGACGCTCTTTCCGGGCCGGTTGAAGACTCCGCGGTCAGACGCCGAGCAGCGAGAGCACGTTGTGGTCGAGCACAGCCTGGGCAAATCGGATGCTCATCGCATCGCGGATCTCGGCCGGCTGCATCGCCTCGGGTGTCAGGGCGTAGATGATTCCGTACAGGGCGTGGCGACGATAGGCGTCCCACGCGACGTCGAACGTCTCCGCGGCAGACCCGCGCGCCGCAAGGTAGGAGCGGAGCAGGCGCTCCTCGGCGCTGCGCCGGTCCTCGCTGCTGAGCGCCCCGATCAGGAAGAATGCGACGTCGTGGTAGGCGTCACCGCGTCCGGCGAACTGCCAGTCGAGAAAGCGTGGCTCGCCGGCCGCGTCGAGGTAGACGTTCGTGAGGTTCGCGTCGCCGTGGATGAAACGGCGCGGCCTGCGGTCCTCGTCGGCCCACATGGCCTGGAACCCTGCGAGGAGGCGCTCGCGGCTCGTCAGCACTCGGCCGACCGCGCCATGCAGATTGTCGGTGCGCCCGTCGCGCTGCTCCGCGGCCAGTGCATACGCCATCGGCCGGTAGTGAGGCGGGGCGTCGAGCCAGTCCACATCGAGATCGGTCCGCGCGTGCCAGCGGGCGAGCAGCTCGAGGGCCGCGCCCACCTGGTCCACCGAAAGCGGCTGGCGCGCATCGCAGAAGGCCGCTCCCTGGGTGGCGAGGTCGTCGAGGATCACGATCCCCTGGCCCGAGTCGTCGTCGACCCCGGCGAAGTGACAGGCGCTCAGGCCCTCACCCAGCAGCGGCGCGACGTCGCGGTAGAAGCGTGCCTCGGCCTGGTACCCGGGCGCCATGAAGGCGAGCATCTCGGGCACGAACCCACCCTTGACGCACAGACGCGACGGCAACTCGTCGCCACCGGACGCGTAGACGACGTCGAGCATCACCTTCGTCGCGGTACCCCATACGACGCCCGTCGTCGAGGCGGCCCGGACCCGTACCTCGCGGCCCGGGGTCGACATGCTCGCCCCGAGCCATTCCGGCGTGATCTGCTCGACCTGCAGCGGCAGTGCGGCGCTCGGCATCAGTCGCTCCCGGCCTTGTACGTAATCACCCGCGCGAGGGAACACCGACCGGCTCGCGGGTCCCCGAGTCGCGGGCCGCGATCTCGGCGCGCAGCCGAGCGAACTCAGCGATCACCGCCGGGTCGGTGATTTGCTCGGCCGGGGGCTCGGCGGCCTCCCGGACGATCGCCTTCCACGTCAGCGGTGTCATCACGATCACCCAGGAGAAGAAGGTGACCGTGGGGATCCACCAGGGGATCAGGCCGTTGTATGCGATCAGCCCGTGCTTGGCGAAGAACGCCAGGACGCCGGGGAGGAAGGAGCAGCCGACGAAGACGCTGAAATAGCCGGTCCAGCGCGGAAATACGGGATTGGCACGTCTGTCGGTCAGGATCGCCGCCGCTGCGGCAAAGCACCAGACCTCGAAGCTGGTGCCCGGAATCGTCCAGAGCAGCCAGAACAGGTCGTTGAGCAGTCGAATGCTCTCGCCCGACACCGTGTCCGGGCGGAACGCGGCGAGTCCGCCCGCCAGACAGAGCATCACGCCGTTGATGCACGCCGTCACGGCGCACGCCATCTGGATGTGGAACAGGATCGGGTGCTCCGGCGAAGCCCGACGCGTCTGCGTCGCCACGGCGGCCCCCCAGGTGATCATCAAGGCGGCGCCGAACACCACCATGGCCATCCCGATGCGGATGCCGGTGGCGTGTGCCTGGTACGACGCGACGACCGCCGCGACGCTCTTCTCGGGACTGTTCACCGGGATCATGCGTGCGAAGAGGATCACGCCGAAGCCGTAGAGCGCGGCCAGGGCTGGCCCGGTTGCCACGCACACCAGCTGAATCCTGCGTCCCATCGCAACCGTCGCGTTCGAGCTCACGGCATGAGACTATAGGCGATTATGCGCCTTGTGTCGAATCTGCATCATATGTCGCACGTTTTCCCAGCCCGGCAGCTGCCAGGAAGTCGAACCCGGTGTCGATCGTCTCGCGGACGGTCAGGCCACTGGCGCGCCGCATGAGCAGCGCGGAGCGCGTGACCCCGATCATCGCCGTCGCGATTACGTAGCAGCGGATGTCGGACTCCGGATCGAACCCCCAAGCCTCGGCGAAGAATCGTGCGATCTCGTGCTCCCAGTCGAGCATCATCGCCGTGAACCGAGCCTGCAGCGCGGGGTCACTGGTCCATACCTGAACGTGAGCGGCCACGAGTTCGTCATCTGACTCCTCGAAGCTGGCCATCGTGCCGGTCAGTACGTCCCGCGCGACCGACCACGGGTCCTCCGTCGGGAGCGCCTGGCGGAATCGCTCGCGCGCGAGCCCGAAGAGCTCGAGGATGTCGCCCATCGCGACGTCCTCTTTGCTGGCGAAGATGCGATGAAACGTCGCCCGGTGGAAATCTGCGGCCTCGGCGATCTCCTCGACGGTGGTGGCTTCGAACCCCCGCTCGAGGAACAGGTCGAGCGCGGCCTTGGTCAGCGCGCGACGCGTCTGCGCCTTCTTGCGCTCTCGGCGGCTGGTCGGTTCGGCCATCACAGCACCATACGGCGTCGAGCAGTCGGTGTACCCGCGTCAACGCCTGCACCCGAGCGCAATAGGATTCGGCGCGAATATGAGTCAGTGAACACGGCCGGGACGCGAGCGCGCGGTGATTCGCCTAATGCGCTATTCGGTGGCTGGCTATCGATAAGGACGATTATCCATCGCATACGACTATCGGAAAGGCGCGCCAATCATCCAGTGATGAATCGAATGGCCCTCGAGAACTTTCCGGGGGCCATTTTCGTGCCGCCTATCGCGGCAGTACGGCCTCAATGGCGGTGATGACTTCCGGGGCGTCGGGCGCGGTGCGGGGCCGGAATCGGTTGACTACCTCGCCGTCGGGGGAGAGCAGGAATTTCTCGAAGTTCCATTGGATGTCGCCCGCTCCGCCCTCGGCATCGGCGGCCTTGGTCAACTCGCTGTACAGCGGGTGGCGGTCATCGCCGTTGACGTCGGTCTTCGCCAGCAGCGGGAACGTCACTCCGTAGGTCGTCGAGCAGAACTCCTGGATCTCGTCGGCCGTGCCCGGCTCCTGGCCCATGAACTGGTTGCACGGGACGCCGACGACCGTCAGGCCACGGTCGCCATAGTCCTTGGCCAGTTTCTCCAGCGCCGTGTACTGCGGCGTCAGCCCGCATTTGGAAGCTACGTTGACGACTAGCGTTGCGCCGTCTGACAATTCGGCCAGCGTGGTCGATTTGCCGTCGAGGGTGATCAGGGCGATGTCTTTGAGGGTCACGCGATGACGCTAACAGGCCGTCGGCAGCCTGCTGTGGGGCGACGACCAAGGAATGCGGCCGTTCGCCGCCAGTCAGAAGTGGGTAAACGACCCGGTAGCGCGCGGAGCGTCAACTTTGTCAACAGGTCGCTAGTCGGAAGGCGGATCGCATGGGTAGTCACGAAGGTGGCCGGTGGGACATCGAAATTGAGAACAACGCGGTGCATGTTGAGCGCATCTCTGACAGCGACGAGCAGGTATTCGAAGATTTTTTGTCATCCGAGGAGGCCCGCAACCTAGCGGGGCTTTTGACGAAATTCGCCGACAAGCTCGACGAGTCCGAGGGCTCCGATAGCTCCGACGATGAATCAGACGACTCCGACGAAAAATCAGACGACTCCGACGACGAATCAGACGACTCCGACGAAAAATCCAAAAAGTCCGACGAATCTGACAAATCCGATAAGTCGGATAACGCCTAGCAACACGCAGAGACGGGCCGGCTCAGGCGATTGTCCGGGCTGACGAGTCCTCAGTCCGTGACGCCCGCGGCGAAGCCGGACGGCTCGGCGGGTAGCTGGCCGACAAGCGTTTGCCCCGTCCGGACGAGGTGCCGGCCGATTGCGGTTGGCCACGGCCGCCCCTGGCCTGCGCGATCTGGTCGGCCGGCATTCGCCCAGCGCGGAGAAGAAGACGCCGGCATCTCGTCGCCGGATCATCGGCACCGGGTCCGACCGGCGTCTGACCTGGCGGAGTAGTCCAGCAACCGCCCCGGTTCCACAACTTAGGGGAGGCTAACGTAAGCTCCTCAAGGCGGCGCTCGGAGCAAAGTGCATAGCCCGCCGGCCAGCCGCGAACAGTTAGGGGGTTTCCTCAATGCGCATCGTGTCGTTCGGGTTCCAAACCTGGGGGTACAAGACCCTGCAGGCGTTGATCAACCTGGATCACGAAGTGGTGCTTGCCGTGACCCACCCTGCGAGCGAGGAATGTTACAAGGCGATCTGGTCTGCGCCGGTCGAAGAACTCGCACGCCAGCACGACATCCCAGTCCATTTCACTGGGCGGGTTGACGCCGAGACCATCGATTTGGTCAAGCGCGCTGAACCCGATGTCATCGTCGTCAATAGCTGGTACTACCGGATGCCGGAAGAGCTCTATGAGATTCCGCCGCACGGCACCCTGAACTTGCACGATTCGCTGCTTCCAAAGCTCACCGGGTTTTCCCCTGTCCTGTGGGCGTTGATCAGCGGCGAGTCTGAGGTCGGGTTGACCATCCATCGGATGGACGAGGGTCTGGACACCGGGGACATCCTGGTACAGCATTCGCTGCCGATCGGTCCCACCGATACCGGCACCGAGTTGGTCATGCGAGGCATGGAGCTGATTCCAGGTGCGCTGGCCGAAGCGCTGAGCGCGCTGGAGTCCGGCACCGCGGTCTGGCGCCCGCAGAACAAGGCCGAACGGACGTACTTCCACAAACGTGCGGAGCGCGACAGTTTGATCGACTGGAGCTGGCCGGCCGATGATCTCGAGCGATTCGTCCGCGCACTCTCCGACCCCTACCCCCGGGCGTTCGCCTATTACCGCGGTGAACGGATCGAGATCCTTGAGGCGCGCGTTTCCGACGCCCGTTACGGCGGTACGCAGGGCCGGGTCATGGTGCAGGAGGAAGGCGGCGCCGTGGTCTGCGGCCCCAATGCGTATCGAGGCTGCAACCACGGCCTGTTGATCACTCGCGTTCGCTCCTCGGACGGAGTCGAGTGCAGTGGGGACAAGTACTTTCGGCGCGGGGGCTACTTGGACACTCACCCATATTTCGGCCAACAGGATGGCTGAGGAGAGGCTGGCAGCGGGCCGTGCTGCCGGGTAGCGAACTGGCGCTGGGAGTCGGATGCAAAGCGTTGCCTGGGCACTTCCGCTAACGCGCGCAGCACTGGCGGATTTGGTCGGGCTCGCCTGTGACACAAGCCAACTCAACGATGCCAACGTTCCGGGCGCCAGCATCCCGGCCTAACCAGAGAGTTCGTCGTCGTCATGCTCAACTACGGTACGCAACCAGACAAGCTGGGGCCGTTGACGGCCGCGCAGTGGTCGATATGGGCGGCGCAGCAACTCCTGCCCGACGTGCCGTACAACTTTGCCGGCTTTCTCGCACTCGATCACGATGTCGACGCCGAGAAGCTCTTCGCCGCATGCGAATCGGCGGCCACCCGGTTCGGCTCACCGTGCGCACGGATATCCATCGATGATGGCGAACCGGTCTACGTGGTCGATCGTGCGCTCCCGCAAACCCTGGAGTGTGTCGACCTGCGTGCCGAGGCTGACCCGGTGGCCGCCGCGCGCAGCTGGATGGACAATGACTACCGGCAACCCGTTGATCTGCTCCACGACCGTCTGATAAACATTGCGCTGCTACGGATTACCGACGTTTTGTCGTACTTCTACTTGCGGACGCACCATGTTCTTCTAGACGGGTACGCGACCAACAGTTTCCTCCAGCACGTTGCGGACGTCTATTCCGGATCGCCCGCCGACACGGGTGAAATCGACTTCTCCGGGTTCGCGGCGATCCGTGACGCGGATCAGAAGTATCTGCAGTCGTCCCGCAGCGCTGCCGACGCCGAGTACTGGAAGACCGTCGTGCGCGGGCCACTGGAACTGACCGACCTGGCGGGCACGCAGCGATGGGTGGCGCCGCGCCATCCGCTGGTGCGCGAAGTGGTGTGCCCGCAGCTATTGGCGGAGGACGGGCACGACTTGTTCGACATCGCCAGGGTCATCGCAACCCTGGCGGTCTTCATTTCGAAAACAACTGGACGCCAGGATGTCTCGTTGTCGCTACCGGTTTCGGCGCGCACCACCGCGGCGCTGAAGCGATCCGCGGGCATGGTGTCGAATCTCGTGCCACTCCTGATCCGTGTCGAAGACGGGGACACCATCGGCGCCGTGACCGATCGGGTCGCCCAGGCCGTGGTCGGTGCGTTGCGGCACCAACAATTCCGGCGCTGGCCGGACCTGGTAGCCGACGCGAACCGGCCAGACATGAACGTCGAGTTCGGCCAGACCATCAACATTTTCGCCTTCGTGGCCCCGCTTCGGTTCGGGCCTTCGGAGGCAATCTGCAATGTCTTGACCACCTTCCCCATTCAAGACATCACCATCAATATCTATCCGCGGCTGGGTGACACCTCACCGCGAATTCAGTTCGGGTGGAATCCGGATCGCTACACCGTCGACGAGATCGCCAGGCACATCACCCGTCTGGAATTGCTGTTCGACCGCCTTTTGGTGGCGGATGCGTCGGCGGTGGTTGACGACGTGTCGCTGCTGGACCACGGCGAGCGTGATCTGGTGTTGTCCAGGTGGGCCGGCGCCGGTGTGGGCGCACCGGTGGGGGTGGCGCCTCAGTTGTTGGCCGCGGCGGTGGCCGCCGACCCCGACAGGACTGCGGTCGTCGACGGTGCCCGAAGCCTGTCGTATCGCGAGATTGATGAGTCGTCGACGCGGTTGGCTCGGCTGCTGATCGAAGCCGGTGTGGGCCCGGAGCGCGCGGTGGGCGTCGCGATGGACCGATCTGCCGAATTGGTGGTGGCGTGGTGGGCGGTGCTCAAGGCCGGCGGGGTGTACGTACCGCTGGATCGAGCTCATCCGGTTGAGCGGATCGCCACGATGTTGGACACCGTGGGAGCGGTCTGCGTGTTGACCAGTGGGCGCGACACCGTGGCCGGGGTCGGGGCGCGCCCGGTGGTGGACGTCGACGGTCTGGATCTGTCCGGGCGGAGCGCGGAGCCGATTACCGATGCCGACCGGGTGGCTCCGCTGGGGGTGGGCAACACCGCCCATGTGATCTTCACGTCGGGGTCCACCGGCGCCCCCAAAGGGGTGGCGGTCGACCACGCCGGCCTGCTGAGCGTCGCCGCGCTGCACAACGTCTTGGGGTTGGGCGAACAAACGCGGCTGCTGATGGAAGCCTCGCCCACCTTCGATGTCTCCGTCGGCGAGTGGTTGCTGGCGGTCGGTTCGCGGGCGGCGCTGGTCGTCGTGCCGCCGGACGCCTATGCCGGGGAGGCATTGACCGCCTTGCTGCAGGAGCAGCGGGTCAACGCGGCGGTGTTGACCCCTGCGGTGCTCTCGTCGCTGGATCGGACCCGGCTGGACGGGTTACGCGCCCTGATCACCACCGGGGAGGCCTGCCCGGCGGAGTTGGCATCCGCGTGGGCGCCGGGCCGGCGGATGTTCAACGCCTACGGCCCCACCGAGACCACCATCTGGGCCACGTGCAGCGCGCCGCTGTCGGCGGGACAGCCGGTCAGCATCGGCTCACCGATCCCTGGGCTGTGTGCGTTGGTGCTCGACGCGCGGCTGGACCCGGCGCCCGTCGGAGTGGTGGGCGAGCTGTATCTGGCCGGGCTCGCACTGGCGCGCGGCTACGTGGGCCGGGCCGACTTGACTGCGGAACGGTTCGTGGCCAACCCCTACGGCGGCGCGGGGGCACGGATGTACCGCACCGGAGACCTGGTGTGCTGGGGCGCTGATGGGCAACTGCGCTACCTCGGGCGGGCCGACGGACAGGTCAAAATCCGCGGCCATCGCATCGAACCCGGTGAGGTACAAGCCGCCCTGGCCGCGCTCGAGGGCGTCAACGCAGCGGTGGTGACCACCCGCGAGGACCGCCCCGGCGACAAACGTCTGGTGGGCTATATCACCGGCACCGCTGATCCCGCCCAGACCCGCACCCAGCTCGGTGATCGACTGCCGGCCTACATGGTCCCGTCCGCGGTGGTGGTCATCGATGCCCTGCCGTTAACGGCGAACGGCAAACTCGACATCAACGCCCTGCCCGCGCCCGAATACCGGGATGCCGATCGCTACCGCGCGCCATCCAGCCTCGTCGAAGAGATGCTGGCCGGGATTTATGCCCAGGTTTTGGGGTTGGAGCGGGTCGGGGTCGACGACTCATTCTTTGAGCTGGGCGGCGACAGCATTATGTCGATGCAGGTGGTGGCCCGGGCACGGGCGGCTGGTGTGCTGTGTCGCCCACGCGACATCTTCGTCGAGCAGACCGTGGCCCGGCTGGCCGGAGTGGCGACCATTACCACCGGCGTTGACGACCTTGTCGACGAGGGCACCGGGCCGGTGGTCGCGACCCCGATCATGCGGTGGCTGCACAGCGTCAATGGCCCCGTCGATGAGTTCAACCAGACAGTGGTGGTGGACGCTCCGGCGGGCGTGACCGAGGCCGACGTGGTGGTGGTGTTGCAGGCATTGCTGGATCGGCATGCCATGTTGCGCCTGTGCGTGGATGACGACGGGGCCGGGGGCTGGTCGCTGCAGGTGCCCGAGCCCGGTGCAGCGGACGCGCGTGGGTGCCTGCAGTCGGTGAACGCGCTGTCCGACGCGGCGCTGATCGAGGCACGTTCACGGCTGAACCCGGCCGCCGGAGTGATGCTCAGTGCGCTTTGGGCTGCCACGACCGGCCAGCTGGTGTTGATCGTTCATCATCTGGCCGTCGACGGGGTGTCGTGGCGGGTGTTGATCGAGGACCTCAACATCGCCTGGGCCCAGCATCACAACGGGCAGCCGGTGGCGCTGCCCGTCGGCGGGACCTCGTTTGCCCGCTGGGCGACGCTACTGGCCGAGCAGGCACGTACCGCGGCGGTGGCCGAGCACGCCGAGGCGTGGCGGCAGGTGCTGGCGACGCCGGCCTTGCTGCCGGCGGTGCGCGCCGCCGAGGACACCTTCGCCAGCGCCGGAAACATGTCGGCGTCGTTGGACGTCGAGACCACCCGGACGCTGCTGGGCGAGGTGCCCGCGGCGTTCCACGCCGGGGTGGGCGACATTCTGCTGATCGCGTTCGGATTGGCCGTCGCGCAGTTGTTGGACAACGCCGGGGCGCCGATCGGCATCGACGTGGAAGGCCATGGGCGCCAAGAGGAGCTGGGCGCCCACGTGGACCTCTCGCGCACGGTCGGGTGGTTTACCGCCAAGTATCCGGTGGCGTTGAGCGTCGGCGGGTTGGACTGGTCGCAGGTGGTAGCCGGCGATGTCGCGCTGGGCGCGGTGATCAAAGACGCCAAGGAACAGCTTCGCGCCCTGCCCGACGGCCTGACCTATGGGTTGTTGCGATATTCGAACGGTGAGCGCAACCTGGGCGGAGCGGACCCGGTACTCGGGTTCAACTACCTAGGGCGGGTGGGCGGCACCGCCGACCTGTCCGATCAGGTGTGGCGACCCAGCACCGAGGGCTTGTCGGCCACCGCCGTGACGACCGCGGTGCCGATGCCGCTGTCCCACACCGTGGCGCTCAACGCCGGCACCCTCGACACCGAGGCCGGACCGCACCTGCACGCCAACTGGACATGGGCACCCTCGGCGATGGATCACGCCCAAGTCAACCGGCTCAGCCAGTTGTGGTTCCAGGCCCTGGCCGGTATCTGCGCCCACGTGCGCCGCGGCGGAGGCGGCCTGACCCCGTCGGATATCGTTCCCGCCCGTCTGACCCAGCAGCAGATCGACGACCTCGAGCAGCGCCACCGCATTGCAGACGTCTTGCCGTTGACCCCGCTGCAGCAGGGGCTGCTCTTCCACGCCGCCACCGCGCGGAGCAGCGATGTCGATCTGTACGCGATTCAGCTGGACATCACTGTCACCGGGCCGCTCGACCCACATCGGCTGCGCGAGGCCGTGCGTACCGTGGTCACGCGGCATCCCAACCTGGCCGCGCGATTTGCAGATCAGTTCGCCGAGCCGGTGCAGATCGTCCCCGCCGATCCCGCGGTGCCGTGGCAATATGTCGAACTCGACGCCGGCGATGCCGATGAGCAGGTCCGGCGATTGTGTGCGGCCGAACGAGCCGCGGTCTGCGACCTGGCCAACCCGCCGCTCTTTCGGGCGGCGTTGATCCGCACCGCGCACAACCACTACCGGTTCGTGCTCACCAATCACCACATCGTGCTCGATGGTTCGTCACTGCCGATCCTGCTGCAGGAGATATTTGCCGGCTATGGCGGGCAGCGGCTACCCCCCGCGGTGCCGTATCGCCGGTTTGTGAGCTGGCTGGCCGCCCAGGACCTCGATGCCGCCCAGGCGGCCTGGCGGGAGGTGCTGGCCGGCTTCGACACGCCCACGCTGGTGGGCTCCCCGCAGCGGCTGGGGCTGGGGCAGCAAAGTGTGGAATCGCTTCGGCTGCCTCAGGAGACCACGCGTGCCCTGGACCAGCTGGCCCGTGCCCACCAGACCACGGTCAATACCGTGTTGCAGGCCGGCTGGGCGCAGCTGCTGATGTGGCTGACCGGCCAGCGTGATGTGGTCTTCGGCGCCGCGGTCTCCGGACGGCCCGCCGAGCTGGCCGGGGCCGAATCGATGGTGGGCCTGTTGATCAACACGGTGCCGGTGCGGGCGCGCATCACCGCGACAACCACCACCGCGGACCTGCTCGACCAGTTGCACAGTGCCTACAAGCTCACGATGGAACACCAAAACCTGGCGCTGACCGAGATCCACCACCTCACGGGTCATGACCAGCTGTTCGACACCTTGTTCGTCTACGAGAACTACCCGATCGACAGCGCGGCATCGGCGTTCCTCGGCGAGTTGGCCATCACCGATTTCACCAGCCGGGAATGCACCCACTACCCGTTGACCATTCAGGCCGTCCCGGGCGCCGCACTCGGGCTGCGCATCGAATACGACTCCGACGTCTTCAATGCGCGAAGTATCGAGTCGTTGATCGAGCGGTTGCGCCGGCTATTGGTGGCGATGACTGCCGATCCCACCCGGCGGTTGTCATCGATGGATGTGCTCGACGACGGTGAGCACGCCCGCCTCGATGAGATCGGTAACCGGGCGATGCTGGCCCAGCCGATGAGTGGGGTGTCGATTCCCGAGTTGTTCGCGGCTCAGGTGGCTCGCACCCCGCAGGCGGTGGCAATCAGCTGCGGGGAGGTGTCGTGCACCTACCGTGAGCTGGAGGCGGCCGCTAACCGGTTGGCGCACTTGCTGATCGGTGCGGGCGCTGGCCCGGGGCAGTGTGTGGCGGTGCTGTTTGGGCGGTCGGCGGAGGCGATCATCGCGATTTTGGCGGTGCTGAAGACGGGGGCCGCGTATCTGCCGATGGACCCGGCGGTGCCGGATGCCCGGATTGAGTTCATGATCGGGGACGCTCGCCCGGTCGCGGCCGTCACCACCGCGGGGCTGGCTTCCCGCTTTGATGGGCACGGGCTACGGGTCGTCGATGTGAGTGACCCCGCGGTGCAGGCCCAGCCCAGCACCGCATTAGCGATGCCGGGTGCAGAGGACATCGCCCACATCATCTACACCTCGGGCACCACCGGTGTGCCCAAAGGCGTTGCCACGACCCACCACAACGTGACCCAGCTGTTGGGGTCACTGCACGTCGGCCTGCCGTCGGGACCCGGACATGCGTGGTCGCAGTGGTATTCCTATGCCTTCGACGCCTCGGTGGAAGAAATCTGGGGTGCGTTGTTGCACGGGGCCCGGCTGGTGGTGGTGCCCGAGTCGGTGGCCGCCGTGCCGGAAGACTTCCAGGCCTTGCTGGTTACCGAACAGGTCAGCGTCCTCCATCAGACGCCCTCCGCGGTGTCGGCGTTATCTCCTGACGTTTTGGGATCGGCGGCGTTGGTGGTCGCCGCTGAGGCCTGCTCGGCCGAGCTGGTGGATCGGTGGGCGCCCGGGCGGGTGATGACCAACGCTTATGGCCCGACCGAGACGACGATGTGTGTGGCGGTCAGTCCGCCGCTGACCGCGGGGTCGGGGACACCGCCGATCGGTGCGCCGGTGCCCGGCGCGGCGTTTTTTGTGCTCGATACGTGGTTGCGGCCGGTACCGCAGGGCGTGGCTGGTGAGTTGTACGTGGCGGGCCACGGCGTCGGGGTCGGTTATGTGCGGCGGGCGGGATTGACCGCGTCGCGGTTTGTGGCGTGTCCGTTCGCTTCTGGGGTGCGGATGTATCGCACCGGGGATCTGGTGCGTTGGCTTTCCGATGGGCAGCTGCAGTACTTGGGCCGAGCGGATGAGCAGGTCAAGATCCGCGGATATCGCATCGAACTCGGCGAAATCCAAGCCGCACTAGCCAGTTTGGATGGCGTGGATCAGGCGGTGGTGATCGTCCGCGTGGATCGTCCCGGCGACAAGCGTCTGGTGGGCTACGTCACCGAATCGGTGACCGGGGCGATCGAGCCGGTGACCGCGCGCGCGAGGCTGGCCGAGCGGTTGCCCGCCTATATGGTGCCGGCAGCAGTGGTGGTGGTGCAGGCGTTGCCGTTGACGGTCAACGGCAAACTGGACACCCGCGCCCTGCCCGCTCCCGAATATGCCGGTACGCAGTACCGCGCCCCGGCCGACGCCGTGGAAGAGATCCTGGCCGGTATCTATGCGCAAGTGCTCGGGCTGGAACGAGTCGGGGTCGATGACTCCTTCTTCGACCTGGGTGGGGATTCGTTGTCGGCGATGCGCCTGATCGCCGCGATCAATGCGGGCCTTGGTGCTGATCTTCGGGTACGCACCGTGTTCGAGGCACCCACGGTGGCGCGGTTGGCGCCTCGTATCGGAGTAGGTGGGGGTGGGCGGGAGCCGTTGGTGGCCGTTCCGCGGCCTGCGGTGGTCCCGTTGTCGTTTGCCCAGAACCGGTTGTGGTTTTTGGCCCAATTACAGGGCCCGTCACCGATTTACAACATGGCGGTGGCGTTGCGGCTGGGCGGGCGACTGGACGCTACCGCGCTGGGTGCAGCGCTGGCCGATGTGGTGGGCCGCCACGAATCGTTGCGCACCGTGTTTCCCCACAATGACGGTGTGCCCTTCCAACAGGTGGTGGCGCCCGAGCGGGCCGACTTCGGTTGGGATGTGGTCGACGCGACCGCTTGGCCGGCGTCCCAGCTGGTCGAAGCGATCGGCGCCGCGGCACGCTACCCGTTCGACCTGACCACCCAAATACCTTTGCGGGCATGGCTTTTCGCCGTATCCGAGGATGAGCACGTCTTGGTGGCCGTCGTGCACCATATCGCCGCCGACGGCTGGTCGATCACCCCGCTGGTGCGTGATCTTGCGGTGGCCTATGCCAGCCGGTGTGGCGGGCAGGCACCCGGGTGGGCGCCGTTAGCGGTGCAATATGCCGATTACTCGCTGTGGCAGCGCGCCCAATTCGGTGATTTCGAAGACAGCCAGAGCCCCATCGCAATCCAGCTGGCCTATTGGCAGCGGGCGCTGGCCGGGATGCCCGAGCGGCTGGCGCTGCCCACCGATCGGCCCTACCCTCCGGTGGCCGATCATCGCGGCGCCAGTGTGGCCGTGCAATGGCCGGCCGAGTTGCAGCAACGGGTGCGCGCGGTGGCGCGGGAGCATGACGCGACCAGCTTCATGGTGATGCAGGCGGCCCTCGCGGTGCTGCTGTCAAAGCTGTGCGCGAGCAGTGATGTGGCGGTGGGGTTCCCGGTCGCGGGACGGCGTGATGCCGCGCTGGATGAGCTGGTGGGCTTTTTCGTCAACACGTTGGTGTTGCGGGTCGAGCTGGCCGGCGATCCCACCGTGGCGCAGGTATTGGCCCAGGTGCGTCAGCGCAGCCTGGCCGCGTTCGAACACCAGGATGTGTCCTTCGATGCGTTGGTGGAGCGGCTCAACCCCACCCGATCGTTGAGTCATCATCCGCTCGTGCAGGTCTCGCTGGCGTGGCAGAACCTTCCGGGGCAGCACACCGACCCCGCGGCCGGGCTGGCGTTGGCTGATCTGCAGATCAGCCAGATGCCCCTGGACACCCACACCGCACGAATGGACCTGACCATTTCCCTGGCCGAACGCTGGGGGCAGGCCGGAGAGCCCGCCGGAATCTCCGGTGAGGTGGAATTCCGTACCGACGTCTTCGACGCGGAAAGCATTGCGACACTGGTCGAGCGGCTAGAACGAGTGGTGGTGGCGATGACCGCTGACCCGACCCGCCGGCTGTCGTCGGTGGATGTCCTCGATGTCGATGAACGCGACCGGTTGGATGAGATGGGCAACCGGACCGTGTTGAGCCAGCCCGTCGACGGCGTGTCGATACCGGAACTGTTTGCCGCACAAGTGGTTCGCACACCCGAGGCGGTGGCGATCAGCTCCGCGGGCCAAGCGATGACGTATCGGGAGCTGGAGGAGGCCGCCAATAGGCTGGCGCACCAGTTGGTCGGTATCGGAGTGGGCCCGGGTCAGTCTGTGGCAGTGCTGTTTTCGCGCTCGGCGAAGGCGATCGTAGCGATTTCGGCAGTTTTGAAGACCGGGGCGGCGTACCTGCCGATCGACCCGGCGGTGCCGGATGCCCGGATTGAGTTCATGTTCAACGATGCAGCGCCTATCGCCGCGGTCACCACCGCTGAGCTGGCTGGGCGCCTGGATGGGTATGGGATACGGGTTGTCGACGTCGACGATCCCGTCGTCGATGCTCAGCCCAGTGTCGGGCTACCTGCGCCGGCAGCCGAGGAGATCGCGCACATCATTTACACCTCGGGTACCACCGGCGTGCCTAAAGGCGTTGCGGTCACTCACCACAACGTCACCCAGCTGATGGCGGGACTCGATGCCGGCCTGACGGCACCGGGACCGACGAAGGTGTCGATGCAATGGCATTCCTATGCCTTCGACGCCTCGGTCCGTGAGATCTGGGGTGCGTTGTTGCATGGCGGTCGGCTGGTGGTGGTCCCCGAGTCGATAGCCCGCTCTCCAGAAGACTTGCATGCCTTGGTGATTGCCGAACAAGTCAACGTCTTAAGCCAGACCCCTTCTGCGGCAGCGTTATTGCCTCCGGAAGGCCTGGAGTCGGTGGCGCTGGTGGTGGGCGGTGAGGCTTGCTCGGTCGAGCTGGTGGATCGGTGGGCGCTGGGGCGCGTGATGACCAACGCTTACGGCCCGACCGAGACCACGATTGACGTAACGATCAGCGCGCCACTGCAGGCGGGGACCGGTGTGGTGCCGATCGGTGCGCCGGTGGCCGGGGCGGCGTTGTTTGTGCTCGATGGCTGGCTGCGGCCGGTGCCGGTCGGAGTGGTCGGGGAGTTGTATGTCGCCGGTCGCGGGCTCGGGGTCGGGTATCTGCGCCGGTCTCCGTTGACGGCGTCGCGGTTTGTGGCGTGTCCGTTCGCTTCTGGGGTGCGGATGTATCGAACCGGGGATCTGGTCCGCTGGGGAGCTGACGGGCAGCTGCACTACGTGGGCCGTGCCGACGAGCAGGTGAAGATCCGCGGGTATCGCATCGAACTGGGCGAAATCCGCACCGCACTGAGCGATATAGACGGGGTTGAGACCGCGGCGGTAATCGCCCGCGAGGATCGCCCCGGCGAGAAGCGCCTGGTCGGCTACATCAGCGGCACCGCGGAGCCCGCGACGGCACGCGCTGAACTGGCCGCGCATTTGCCCGACTACATGGTGCCCGCCGCGATCGTGGTGGTCGACGCGCTGCCGTTGACGTTCAGCGGCAAACTCGACACCCGCGCCCTGCCGGCGCCGGACTTCCAAGATGCCGATCGCTACCGCGCACCGGCCAACGCCATCGAGGAAATCGTGGCCGGGATCTATGCGCAAGTGCTCGGGCTGGAACGAGTCGGGGTCGACGACTCCTTCTTCGACCTGGGTGGGGATTCGTTGTCGGCGATGCGCCTGATCGCCGCGATTAACGCGGGCCTGGCCGCCGACCTGGGAGTGCGTGCGGTGTTCGAAGCGCCCACGGTGGCCCGGTTGGCGCCCCGCATCGGTGCCGATGGGGATGGGCCCGGGCTGCAGCGATTGGTGCCCGGGCCGCGGCCGGCGATGGTGCCGTTGTCGTTTGCGCAAAGCCGGTTGTGGTTCTTGGGCCAATTGCAAGGTCCCTCACCGATTTACAACATGGCGGTGGCGTTGCGGCTGGGTGGGCGGCTGGATACCGCCGCACTGGGTGCGGCGCTGGGCGATGTGGTGAGCCGTCATGAATCGCTGCGCACGATATTTCTTGACGTTGACGGTGTGCCCTTCCAGCAAGTGGTCGCCTCCGAGCGGGCCGACTTCGGCTGGGATGTGGTCGACGCGACGGCATGGTCGACGGCCCGGTTGGGTGAGGAGATCGGCGCCGCGGCACGCCACGCGTTCAACCTGTCCACGGAGATCCCATTGCGTGCAAAGCTTTTCACCATCGCTGATGACGAGCATGTGTTGGTGGCGGCGCTGCATCATATCGCCGCCGATGGCTGGTCGATCACTCCGCTGGTGCGGGATCTGGGGGTGGCCTATGCCAGCCGGTGTGCGGGCGAGGCCCCCGGCTGGCCCGAACTGGCGGTGCAGTACGCCGATTACACACTGTGGCAGCGGGCCCAGTTCGGTGATCTCGAAGACAGTCAGAGCCCCATCGCTATCCAGCTGGCCTATTGGCAGCGGGCACTGACCGGGATGCCCGAGCGGCTGGCGCTGCCGACGGATCGTCCTTATCCGCCAGTGGCCGATTACCGCGGCGCCAGTGTGGCCGTGCAATGGCCGGCCGAGTTGCAGCAGCGGGTGCGCGGTGCAGCTCGGGACAACGACGCGACCACTTTCATGGTGATGCAGGCCGCGCTGGCGGTGCTGTTATCGAAGCTCAGCGCCAATAGCGATGTGGCAGTTGGGTTCCCGATCGCCGGACGGCGTGATGCCGCGCTGGACGAATTGGTGGGCTTTTTTGTCAACACGCTGGTATTGCGGGTTGAGTTGGCCGATGACCCCACCGTGGCGCAGCTGTTGGCGCAGGTGCGTCAGCGCAGCCTGGCCGCCTACGAGCACCAGGATGTGCCTTTCGAGGTGTTGGTGGAGCGGCTCAATCCCGCCCGATCGCTGGCTCATCACCCGTTGATCCAGGTGATGCTGGCCTGGCAGAACGTTCCCGGGCAGCACAACGACCCCGCCGCCGACATGTCCCTGGGTGATCTGCAGATCACGCAAATGCCGCTAGATACCCACACCGCGCGATTGGACCTGACCTTTTCGCTGGCCGAACGTTGGACCGAGGTCGGTGAACCGGCCGGGATTTCCGGGACGGTGGAATTCCGCACCGACGTGTTCGACACCGCGAGCATCGAGACACTGATCGCGCGGTTCGAGCGGGTATTGGCGGCCGTGACGGCCGATCCCACGCGGCGGGTGTCGTCGATCGATGTGCTCGACGAGCCCGAGCACGCGCGCCTGGATGAGATCGGTAATCGAGCGGTGTTGGCGCGGCCCGTCGTCGGGGTGTCAATTCCGGAACTGTTTGCCGCGCAGGTGGCGCGTGCGCCTGAGGCGGTGGCGATCAGTTGTGCGGGCCGCTCGATGACCTACCGCGAGGTCGATCTCGCCGCGAACCGGTTGGCGCGGATCCTCATTGGGCACGGCGCGGGCGCGGGCCAATCTGTAGCACTGCTGTTTTCGCGCTCGGCTGAGGCAATCATCGCGATTTTGGGTGTGCTCAAGAGCGGGGCGGCTTACCTGCCGATCGATCCGGCGGTGCCCGACGCCCGGATCGGATTCATGCTCAGCGATGCCGCGCCGATCGCCGCGATCACCACCGCCGAGTGGCGATCGCGGCTGGACGGGCACGAGCTGGTGGTCATCGACGTCGATGATCCGGGTATCGATGCTCAGCTCGGCGTCGCGCCGCCGGTGCCCGGACCAGGCGATATCGCCTACGTCATCTACACCTCGGGGACCACGGGTATCCCGAAGGGGGTGGCCGTCACCCACCACAACGTCACTCAACTGATGGCGTCGTTGGAGCCGGGTTTGGCAGCACCGACGCAGGTGTGGTCACAGTGGCATTCGTACAGTTTTGACATCTCGGGGTGGGAGATCTTCGGTGCCCTGCTGCATGGCGGCCGGTTGGTGGTGGTGCCCGAGTCGGTAGCTGGCTCGGCCTCGGATTTCCACGCGTTACTGATCTCCGAAAAAGTCAGTGTCCTCAGCCAAACTCCTTCTGGGGCGGGGATGCTCTCGCCCGAGGGTTTGGAGTCGGTGGCCTTGCTGGTGGGCGGCGAGGCTTGCCCGGCCGAGTTAGTGGATCGGTGGGCGCCCGGGCGGGTGATGATCAACGAATACGGTCCGACCGAGACCACGATGTGGGTGGCGACTAGTCTGCCGCTCAAGGCGGGGTCAGGTGTGGTGCCGATCGGTTCTCCGTTGCCGGGGTCGGCGTTGTTTGTGCTCGATGGGTGGTTGCGGCCGGTGCCGACGGGGGTGGTCGGGGAGTTGTATGTCGCCGGCCGTGGCCTCGGTGTCGGTTACGTGCGCCGGTCCGGTTTGACGGCGTCGCGGTTTGTGGCGTGTCCGTTCGCTTCTGGGGTGCGGATGTATCGCACCGGGGATTTGGTGTGTTGGGGTGCTGATGGGCAACTGCAGTACTTCGGCCGTGCCGACGAGCAGGTCAAGATCCACGGGTATCGCATCGAACTCGGTGAAATCCGCACGGCGCTAGCCGGTTTGGAGGGTGTCGAGGCCGCGGCGGTGATCGCCCGTGAGGACCGCCCCGGCGACAAGCGCCTGGTGGGTTACATCACCGGCACCGCCGACCCCGCAACGTCACGCGCCGAGCTGGCCGAGCGCTTGCCGGCGTATATGGTTCCGGCCGCGGTCATGGTGGTCGAGGCGTTGCCGTTGACGGTCAACGGCAAACTCGACACCCGCGCCCTGCCGGTGCCCGAATACACCGGGAGTGAGTATCGCGCCCCGGCTACCGCGGTCGAAGAAATTCTGGCCGGCATCTACGCACAGATCCTCGGAGTCGAACGGGTCGGAGTCGATGACTCCTTCTTCGACTTGGGTGGGGATTCGCTGTCGGCGATGCGCCTGATCGCGGCGATCAACAAATCGCTGGATACACATCGGACGGTGCGCGCTCTTTTCGACGCACCCACGATTGCCCAACTAGCGCCCCGCCTCCATGCGGATGAGGCTCGCCTGGAGCCATTGGTGGCCGGGCCGCGGCCCGCGATGGTGCCGTTGTCGTTCGCTCAGAACCGGTTGTGGTTTCTTGACCAATTCCAGGGGCCCTCACCGGTTTACAACATGGCGGTGGCGTTGCGGCTGCGCGGACGGCTGGATGCCGACGCGCTGGGTGCCGCGCTCACCGATCTGGTGGGCCGCCACGAATCGCTGCGCACCATATTTCCTCACGTCGACGGTGTGCCGTACCAGCAGGTGATGGCGCCCGAACAGGCAAGTTTCGGTTGGGATGTGGTCGACGCGACGCAATGGCCGGCGGCCCGGCTGGACGAGGCCATCGACGCCACCGCGCGTCACACATTCGACCTGGCGGCAGAAATACCCTTGCGGGCAAGGCTTTTCACTGTCGCCGACGACGAGCATGTGTTGGTGGCGGCCGTGCACCATATCGCCGCCGATGGCTGGTCGATCACCCCGCTGATGCGTGATCTGGGGGTGGCCTACGGCAGCCGCTGTGTTGGGCAGACACCGGGCTGGGCGCCGTTGGCGGTGCAGTATGCCGACTACACCTTGTGGCAGCGCGCCCAGTTCGGGGATCTCGAGGACAGTCACAGTCCCATCGCGGTCCAGCTGGACTATTGGCAGCAGGCGCTGGCCGGGATGCCCGAGCGGCTGGCGCTGCCGACGGATCGGCCCTCCCCGCAGGTGGTTGATTACCGCGGCGCCAGTGTGGTTGTCGAATGGCCGCCGGAGTTGCAGCAGCGGGTGCGGGCGGTCGCACGTGAGCACGGCGTGACCAGCTTCATGGTGATGCAGGCTGCCCTTGCGGTGCTGCTGTCGAAGATGAGCGCCAGCCCGGACGTACCAATGGGATTCGCGGTCGCCGGGCGCGGTGACCCCACGCTTGACGAATTGGTGGGTTTCTTCATCAACACCTTGGTACTGCGGGTGGCGGTCGACGGCGATGCCACCGTCACCGAGCTGCTGGCCCAAGTCCGGGCGCGCAGTCTCGAGGCTTTCGAACACCAAGACGTACCCTTTGAGGTGCTGGTGGAGCGGCTCAACCCCATCCGGACCCTGAGCCACCACCCGCTGGTCCAGGTGGCGCTGGCCTGGCAAAACCTTCCCGGGCAGCACGGCGATCCCGCCGTCGAACTGGCGTTGGGTGATCTGCAGATCACGCAGATGCCGCTCGACAACCCCACTGCGAAAATGGATTTGACATTCGCCCTGGCAGAACGCTGGACTCAGGCCGGAGAGCCCGCCGGAATCGGCGGGGCGGTGGAATTCCGCACCGCCCTGTTCGACCCCGAAAGCGTCGAGGCGCTGATCGACCGACTCGAGCGGGTATTGGTAGCGATGACCTCCGATCCGAGTCGGCGAGTGTCGTCGATCGACGTGCTCGACGAGGTCGAACACGTGCGGCTCGACCAACTCGGTAATCGGGCGGTGTTGGCCCAGAGCGTGATTGGAGCGTCAATACCGGAACTGTTCGCTGCGCAGGTGGCGCGTACGCCGGAGGCGGCGGCCATCAGCTGCGCGGGCCACACGATGACCTATCGCGAGCTGGATCTCGCCGCTAATCGGTTGGCGCAGTTGCTGATTGGTTATGGTGCGGGCCCGGGCCAGTGCGTGGCGGTACTCTTTACCCGGTCGGCTGAAGCGATCATCGCGATTTTGGGGGTGCTCAAGAGCGGGGCGGCCTACCTGCCGATCGATCCGGCGGTGCCCGACTCAAGGATCGAGTTCATGATCGGCGATGCCGCGCCGATCGCCGCGGTGAGCAACGCCGAGCTGTCGGGCCGGCTCGACGGGTACGCGTTGGTGGTCATCGATGTCGGTGATCCGGTTGTAGGGGCCCAATCCAGCGCCGCGCCGCCCGCGCCCGCCGGCGACGACATCGCCCACATCGTGTACACCTCGGGCACGACCGGCCTGCCCAAAGGCGTTGCCACCAGCCATCACAATGTGACCCAGCTGCTGGGGCCGCTGCATTTGGGGTTGCCTTCCGGACCTGGACAGGTGTGGTCGCAGTGGTATTCCTATGCCTTTGACGCCTCGGTAGAAGAGATCTGGGGTGCGCTGCTGCACGGGTCGCGGTTGGTGATCGTGCCCGAGTCGGTGGCGGCGTTGCCCGAGGCCTTTCAGGCGCTGCTCGTTGCCGAGCGGGTCAGCGTGCTGCACCAGACCCCGTCGGCGTTGGCGGCGCTGTCTTTTGAGGGTTTGGAGTCGGCGGCGTTGGTGGTGGCCGCTGAGCCGTGCGCGGTGGAGTTGGTCGATCGGTGGGCGCCGGGGCGGGTGATGACCAACGCCTACGGGCCCACGGAGACCACGTTGTGTGTGACGGTCAGCGTGCCACTGGAAGCCGGCGCCGATGTGGTGCCCATCGGTGTGCCGATCAGTGGTGCGGCGTTGTTTGTGCTCGATGGGTGGTTGCGGCCGGTGCCGGCGGGGGTGGTCGGGGAGTTGTATGTGGCCGGTCATGGCGTGGGGGCGGGGTATCTGGGTCGTTCGGGTTTGACGGCGTCGCGGTTTGTGGCGTGTCCGTTCGCTTCTGGGGTGCGGATGTATCGCACCGGGGATTTGGTGTGTTGGGGTGCTGATGGGCAACTGCAGTACTTCGGCCGTGCCGACGAGCAGGTCAAGATCCGCGGGTATCGCATCGAACTCGGTGAAATCCGCACGGCGTTGGCCGCACTCGACGGGGTTGACGCCGCGGCGGTGATCGCCCGTGAGGACCGCCCCGGGGACAAGCGCCTGGTGGGTTACATCACCGGCACCGCCGACCCCGCAACGTCACGCGCCGAGCTGGCCGAGCGCCTGCCCGCGTATATGGTTCCGGCCGCGGTCATGGTGGTCGAGGCGTTGCCGTTGACGATCAACGGCAAACTCGACACCCGCGCCCTGCCGGTGCCCGAATACACCGGGAGTGAGTATCGCGCTGCGGGCAACGCCATCGAAGAAATCCTGGCCGCTAGCTATGCCCAAGTGCTCGGGCTGGAACGGGTCGGAGTCGATGACTCCTTCTTCGACCTGGGCGGGAATTCGCTGTCGGCGATGCGCCTGATCGCGGCGATCAACAAATCGCTGAACACCCAACTGACGGTGCGTGCCCTATTCGACGCACCCACGGTCACCAGCCTGAGTGAGCAGGTGGACAGACATACCGGCGACCCGCGCTTTGTCGCCGTGCACGGGCATGACGCGAACACGGTGCGTGCCAGTGACCTCACGTTGGACAAGTTCCTCGACGCTGCGACGCTGACCGCGGCACCGACGCTGCCCGGTCCCAGCGCCGAGACACGCACCGTCCTGCTGACCGGGGCGACCGGCTTCCTCGGGCGTTACCTGGTCCTGGAGTGGCTGCGCCGCATGGAGCTCACAGACGGCACGTTGATCTGTTTGGTACGGGCCAATTCCGACGAGGACGCGCGGGCGCGTTTGGATAGGATCTTCGACAGCGGCGACCCAGAACTGTTGCGCCACTATGGGGAACTGGCCGCGGACCATCTGCAGGTCATCGCCGGCGACAAGGGTGAAGCGAATCTGGGCCTGGACCAGCAACGCTGGCAGACACTGGCCGACACCGTCGATCTGATCGTCGATTCGGCAGCCCTGGTCAACAGCGTCTTGCCCTATAGCGAGCTGTTCGTGCCCAACGTCGCGGGCACCGCTGAGCTGATCCGGATCGCGCTGACCACCAAGCTGAAATCCTATGCGTACGTGTCGACTGCCAACGTAGGTGATCAGGTCGAGCCGTCGGCGTTCACCGAGGATGCCGACATCCGCGTAGCCAGTCCGAGTCGTGTCAACGATGGCAGTTACGTCAACGGCTACGGCAATAGCAAGTGGGCCGGCGAAGTATTGCTGCGCGAAGCAAACGACTTGTGCGGTCTGCCGGTTGGAGTGTTTCGCTGCGACATGATCCTGGCGGACACCAGCTTTCGGGGTCAGCTGAACCTATCCGACATGTTCACCCGGATGGTGCTTAGCCTGCTGACCAGTGGTGTTGCGCCAAGTTCGTTCTACCGGCTCGACGCAGAGGGAAACCGGCAGCGTGCGCACTTTGACGCACTGCCCGTCGAGTTCGTCGCGGAGGCGATCGCCACGCTGGGCGCCGAGGTGGTCGACGGGTTTGCCACCTACCACGTGATGAACCCCCATGACGATGGCATCGGGTTCGACGAATTCGTCGACTGGGTGATCGAAGCCGGCTACCCGATTCGGCGCATCGATGATTTCGGGGAGTGGTTGGAACGGTTTGAGACCGCCCTAGCTGCCCTGCCCGATCGCCAGCGCCAGCACACGGTACTGCAGATATTGCAGTTGCGGCTGCACAGCCCAACGCACGTGGAACCTTTCGAACCGACGCACGGGTCCTACGGGCCGACCGACCGATTCCGCGTTGCTGTCCAGGGAGCGAAAATCGGGCCCGACAACGACATCCCACACATCTCGGCGCCGATCATCCTCAAATACGTCACCGACCTACAGCTGATCGGACTGCTCTAGCCATTCGAGAACCGGCGTCTCGCGGTCCTTCCGCTGGCCACACACGCCGTCGTAGGCTGTGGCAGGACTACCTCTTCCGCCCATGGCGCGGCTTCGCCGGAGGGTGCTGCTGCAACCGCCCGACCGGGGAGTTGATCCGCGCCTGCGGATTTGCTGTCACGGCCGACGATGTCGTGTGGCGAGGCATGCCGCCCATCGTCCGTCCGCTCATCGTGGGGCGGGCAACTCGGTAGTCGCTTTGACTATCCGCGTTTTCACAGCATTCCCTTGACTTCGCCGCCTGATTTGGCTCGCTACGATCAAGTGAACTCGCTACCATCAAGTGAACCTGCCGACAATCGTCGGCAGTTGCTCCGTAAAACATCATGATATCGCTGCCGTATGTTCTTACCGTGCTTGCCAATTGGTCACGGATGAGACACCGACGAGCGTTCTGATGCGTCAGGAGCCCGCTGTGAAAAGAGGACAATGTTGTCTGCTGGAGTGCTGTCACGTGATCGAATCGTTGCTAGCCCTGGGTGGAGCAGATGGCTTGTCCCCCCTGCGGCGCTCTCGATACACCTTGCGATCGGTAGCGTCTATTCCTGGAGCGTGTTCAAGCTCCCATTGCACGAAACATTAAAGGCATCAGGGCTTTTGAGTGCCATTCCGTTCACGTTAGGCATCGTCATGCTGGGCCTGTCGGCCGCTGTCTTCGGCACGGCGGTCGAACGACGGGGGCCTCGTTGGGCGATGTTCGTGGCGACGTCGTGCTTTTGCGGAGGTTTGCTCGTCGCTGCCGTGGCGGCCGAGATCGGCCAGATGTGGCTGATCATCCTCGGTTACGGCGTCCTCGGCGGTATCGGCCTCGGAATCGGTTACATCTCACCGGTTTCCACCTTGATGAAATGGTTTCCCGACCGGCCGGGCATGGCGACCGGCTTCGCGATCATGGGCTTTGGCGGTGGCGCGCTGATCGCCTCTCCGTGGTCGTCGCAGCTGATGAAATGGTTCGGCACCGACCGGCACGGGCTGGCCGCGACCTTCCTGGTCATGGGGGCGGTCTACGCCGTCTTCATGTCGATGGGAGTCTTCCTTGTTCGGCTGCCGCCGCCGGGGTGGGAGCCACCCGTCGTCAGGGTGGCCGCGTCGAAGGTGCCGCACGCCGCGGGGCCCGACCGCACCGCCAATGAGGCGATCAAGACGCCGCAGTTCTGGTTGCTGTGGATAGTGCTGTGCTTCAACGTCACTGCGGGAATAGGCATCCTGGAACGGGCCGCACCCATCTACCGCGATTACTTTCCCCGCGCGGCTTCTCCCGCGGCGTTGACGGCGGCCGCGGCGGGATTCGTCGCAATGTTATCGTTGGCAAACTCGTTGGGGCGCATACTGTGGTCCACAGCCTCGGATGCGGCCGGCCGCAAGAACATGTACCGGCTCTATCTAGGCTTAGGGTCGGTGCTCTACGTCGTCTTGATCGTCGCGCAAAACGCGAGCAAGCCGCTGTTCCTGGTGGTGTGCATCCTGCTGTTGTCCTTCTACGGAGCGGGATTCGCGACTGCGCCGGCCTACCTGCGCGACCTGTTCGGCTACCTCGAAGTCGGGGCCATCCACGGCAGGTTGCTCACGGCGTGGTCGACCGCGGGTGTGCTCGGACCGGTCATTGTCAATGCGATCGCCGACAATCGCATCGCCGCCCATGTGGTGGGCCCGGAGCGTTACCGATGGTCATTCGTGATCATGGTGATCCTGTTGCTGATCGGCGTGCTCTGTAATGAGCTGATTCGTACTCCGCGGCCGCCCAGTTTCATTGTCACATCGGTAGATACGCGAAAGCCGGCGGCCGTGAGTTTTGGCGAGGAGGGACAATGACCGAACGATCGATCGAGGCGACCTCGCGACGGGTCTGGCCGCTGGGCATCGTCAGCTGGGTGTGGGTCGGAGTGCCCTTCGTCTACGGCCTCTATGAGCTGGTCGTGAAGATTCCCGCGCTGTTTACGACTTAACGCGTGAGGGCTTGCGGTCGCCAGGCGCATAGCGGGTATCGATGCTGTCGTGCAGGCGCTGAGCCAGCAGCGAGGCCGCATACTTATCGGTGACGACCTCCATCGCGGCTGTGGCCGCCGAGCAGGTTCTGGTGTTTTTCGAAGCAGCCCAGCCAGTTTCGCCGTCGACGGCGGGCGTGTCCCGCCCGAATCCGGCCGGGAACAGGCCTGGATCGCCGGCAGCGGAGGCTGACCGGACGGGCAAACGGAGCGCACGGGAATAGCCGGTGTGGCCGGCGCGTTCACCCGGCCATGACTGCTTTCAGCGTGCCCCAGCGTGAAGAGTTCCTCGCAGCACTGCATGTCGGTGTGTTGTCCGTGGCTGCCGAGGACGGTCGGCCGCCGGCAAGTGTCCCGATTTGGTACGACTACGTTCCTGGCGGAAACGTGCGAATTAACACCGGCGCGTCGTCTCGCAAGGCCAAACTCATCGAGCGGGCCGGCGTGGTGACGCTCGTCGTCCAGCGCGAGGAGCCGCCGTACCAATATGTGGTCGTCGAGGGCACGGTCGTCGAGACCACCAAGCCCGCCCCGATCGAGGTGCGGGAGGAGATCGCCATCCGCTACCTCGGTGAAGAAGGCGGACGCGCCTTCGTCCGCAGCCTTGAGGGGCAAGAAAGCGTGCTTTTCACCATCCGGCCCGACCGCTGGATCACCGCTGATTTCTCCGGGGAACTCTAGGCGCGATTAGACGGTGTTTCGCCGACGGTTGCGGGTGTAAAAGTCGCCATTCTCGGATTGCGAATTCCGGTTTGGCGCGCCCTCGCGAGGGTATTCGGTAACGACTTCTCGCGAGGAAAGGACCTGACATGTTGCACTCGGTGATTTTGGCTAGTTCGGATCCAGTTGCGGCGGGATTCATTCTGCGTGGGATCAAGGGAATTTTTGTCGCCATCGGCAGCGTGATCGCGGCGATTATCTGTGGTCTGATTGCCGCAACAAAAGGCCGCAACCCGCTAGGATGGGGAATTCTCGGATTGTTCTTCTCCATCCTCACTCTGATCGTCGTTATCGTCATTCCGAGCAAAAAGTAATGCGTAGTCGACTTCGCATGCCCTGAAAGGCGACGCTGTCCGCTTACGCTTCTTGCGCAATATTCGAGCGGACGCGTTGGCGCGCGGTGAGCAGAAGGTGGTCAAACTCCGATTGCGCAATGAGCCGTGGACCGTCGGCGCGGAAGTCGTCGCAGATCTGTTCTGCCAGCAGCCGCAACTTCACGTTGGCCTCCTGGGACAGCCACTTGAGCAGGTCGAATGCCGCGTCGTCGTCGATGCCATAGACCACCATCAACATGCCCTTGGCCTGCTCGATGCTGGCTCGCTGTTCGGTGATCTCGGCCAGCTTCGCCGTGACGAGGTCTTCGCGCTCCTGGTTGGACAGTGGAGTCACGTCGACGTAGAACCCGTGCGTTCCGATCACGGCGCCCCGGTCGTCATGCAGCTGGTCACCGACCACGACCACATGACGCACCTGTTCGCCGGTATCGATGATCCGGTGGCGGGTACTGAACGCCTCGTGGGTATTGAGGATCTGATCGATGGTGGCGGCGACCTGCCCGCGATCCTCGGGGTGTTTGTGTGAGAGGACCAGTTCGGTCGTCGGGGTTACGCTGCCGGGCTCATATCCGTGCAGCCGTTGCACCTGTTCGGACCACTCCCAGCGCTGGTCGGCAAAGTAGAACCGGAACCAACCCGCCCGATGCGGCGCACCGCCGGCCAGAGCTTGTTCGACATCGGCCGATTGGCCGTTGAGGTCCCAATTCATAGCGGACTTCGTCTCCTCGGGTTCAGTTCACCGGACGTGACCGACGACCGTCGCGAGCCCCACATCGAAACTGCGGACGCGAAGACTCGGAAAGGGCGGCGGTCGACCTTGGTGGCGCTGACTGTTCAACGCCGAGGACGGTTTCAAATATGTCATAACAGTAGGCGCCGGTATGCGACTGGCGGAGCGCGGCGGCGGTTGTGAACGTTCGGATGCCGATTACCGCCGCCGCCTGCGCCCCATCGTTCGATCAGGCGTCTATCACCTCCCGCGCTGCTGCGTTGTCGTGGACGGCCGTGCGTCCGTCGCTGCGGCCGATCGTAATCTTGCGCGGCTTGGCTCTCTCGGCAACCGGGATGCGAAGGCGCAGAACTCCTTCGGTATAGGAAGCCTCGATTTTCTCGGTGTCGAGGTTCTCGCCCAGCACTAGTTGTCGACTGAACACCCCGCGCGGACGTTCGGTGGCTAACATCTCCCGGTCGGGGTCGACGGCCGGACGTTCGGCCCGCACGGTCACCACATTGCGTTCGATGTCGATGTCCAACGAGTCGGCGTTGATGCCGGGAAGGTCGAACTCGACGACGAATTCTTCGCCCTCGCGCCATGCGTCCATCGGCATCACGGCCGGGCGGGCGGCCGTGCCCAGTACCTGTTGTGCGAAACGGTCCAGGTCACGGAAAGGGTCGGTACGCATCAGCATTGCGGTCATCTCTCACTCCAATCTGTCGCCGCAAGACCTGATTTATCTATGCCGTGTGGCATAGGTTTTATATATCACGGTCGACACAGCAGTGCAAGTATGATAAATAAGTTTTCTGTGCGAGCAAAGCGAGGAGGTGCTCGATGGTCGACCTTCCGGACGGGTCCAGTACGCCAGCATCCGACCATGGCGTGTACGGCATCTCGGTCGCTGCGGAACTTTCCGGCGTGGCTGTGCAGTCGCTGCGCCTCTACGAGCGCTACGGCCTGCTCACGCCGTCGCGCAGCGATGGGGGAACCCGTCGCTACAGTGCCGACGACTTGGCCCGGCTGCGCCGCATCAGCGCGCTCGTTGCTGCCGGGGTCAACCTGGCCGGTATCGCCCGCATCCTCGACCTCGAAGACGACAATGCGGAACTGTTCGCTGCGAACACCGATCTTCGCTCCACGAACCGCACGTTGCGCAACGCCGCGAAATCCAAACGCGACGGTGCGACCTAGGCGACCACCCGGAACTGTTGCGCGGTCTTATCCGCTGGATCGGGAAGCGTCATGCCCGCTTCGACGCCCGAGCGTAGGTAGTCGATCACGCCGTCGTTGAGACGCTCGCCCGGTACGACGGCCGGGATGCCCGGTGGATAGGGGGTGATCTGCTCGGCCGCGATCCGGCCGGCGGCCTGGGCTGCGGGCACCATCTCGGTCGGCCCGAAGAACGCGTCACGCGGCAGGCAGACGGTCTCTAGTTGCAACTCCTCCGGCGCGGGCAACCGGATAGCCGGCTGCTCCTCGAAAGTCGTTGCGGCTTTGCGCCATTGCGTCATCGCATCCACCAACCGGTCCGCGGTGTACTCGGTGTCGGCGAACGACATGGTAGCCAGCACCCGTCGGTGGTCGCTGAGACCCAGATCGAGGTGGCAGTTCTCGCGCAGCCAGTCCGCGGTCTGGTACCCCGATGTTGCGGTGCCCGAGACATCCATCAGGATTTGCGTCGTATCGAGGTCGCACGACGCCTCGGCGCCGAGCAATTCGTCCTCGAGCACCCTCAAGTCCGGAATCTCCGCGAGGCGACCCCGCAGATCGCGGGCGAGATCGAGTTCGGCGCTGAGCAGGTCGTGTCCGCGCTCGACCATCTGGCGTCGCCAACCATCAAGGGCCGCATAGAGCATCACGTTCGGGCTGGTTGTCATCAGCAGGTCGGCGCACGCCGACAACCGCGTCGGGTCGACAAGGCCGCCCCGCAGGTGAAAAACGGACCCCTGCTCGAACCCCGCGCCCATCTTGTGGACGCTGACCACGCAGATGTCAGCGCCGGCATCCATCGCCCACGTCGGCAAGTCTTCGTGGAACGGAAGATGGGCGCCCCACGCCTCGTCGACGATCAGCGGTTTGTTGCGCTCATGGCAGACGTCGGCGATGGCCGCGATATCGGCACAGGTGCCGTACGGGCTGGGGCTCACGATCAGGGCCCCGGCCGCGTCGGGGTGTTTCTCCCATGCGGCGCGCACCTGTTCCGGCGACGGCGGATGGGAGAAGTGGTGTTCGCTGTCCCATCGCGGAACAATCCATCTGGGCCGCACCCCCGAGAAGATCAAGCCCGCGACGATGGATTTGTGGCTGTCGCGGGCGACCAGCAGCCCGCCGTCCGTCCCGCCGGCGACGGCCATCATCGCGGCCTTCACCGATAGCGAGCTGCCGCAGGTGGAAAAGAAGGCGGTCTCGGCGCCCACGGCGTCGGCCATCAACTCCTCGGCCCGCTCCAGAAGCTTCCCGCGTGTCCTTCGGTCGTCGAGGCCGCCGGTGGCCAGCACGTCGGCGCGAAACGGCTCCTTGCCCAACACCGCCAGCACGCGCTCGTCGGCGCCATTGCCCTGCCGGTGTCCCGGCGGGGTGAAGCCGTAGCGGTTGCTGCGGTGATAGTCGGCCAGCGCGTCGAGCAAGGGTGCCTGCGACTGATCCATAAGTGATCGGTTACCCCCGGCTGCCAGTGTCAATCGGCGATCGGTTCACCGCTCGACGTCGAAGAACGAGTCACCGTCTTCCGGTGTGCCGTCGATTTGGCCGCGCACCCGACCGTGCTCGCTCGGATCGATGCGGTCCAGGTCGTCTTCGTCGACAACCTCGAGTGCGCCCCCCTCGTCGGAGTCGTGCGCCTGCCTGGACGGTTCGTCGTTGCGTGAGTTGTCGGGCGTCTCCGCCGCCAGCTTCTCGTCGAGGGACTCGTGGTCCTCCGCCTCGATCCAGCGGTCGGGCGGATCTACCACCTCGTCGCCGTCGTCGTTGCGAACCTCGTCGGAGTCCAGACTTTCGGACTGGTCCAGCATGTTGTCGTCGTTGATGTCGCTTTCCACGACGGCCGATTGCCCCTCATCGCGCGGCGCTAAACAGCGCCTCAGTTGATCTTCGGGTTGTCGTCGCTGGGCGGGCGGGAACTGGCCGTCCTCCTGCGGGGACGATCCGATCGTGGCCGGGGCTCGCAGCCACATTGTGCGCCAGCAGTTCCCCCGACGGGTCGCGTGTTGTGCGGTGGGCGGCGTGATCTTTACTGGTTGGTCGGGGGCCGGGGCCGCATCGCCTGCCGCGAGACGCCGAAGTGCGCGGGCACCTGCAGGTCGGTCCGCACTTTGAGCCGGCCCTTTTGGTGGGCAGACCCAGCTGTTGGATCGGCGGTGCACCGGTTACACCTGTTACCCAGGCGATCATGTGCGTGTCGGTGTGCGAATCATCGCTGAGCACAACATGATCGGCCGTGTGCTTTCGGCGAAGGATATGAGCGCGGCGGAATCCGGTGAACCCGCTTTCGACGATGACGATCGAGGTCATCAACCCGAGTGTCGGACGAGCCGGGCCGGTCTTCGGTCGCTAGCCGTCGATCGGAAAGGGCGGCGGCCGGCGTTCGGCGATGAGCCGCTCACCGAGTTCGTAGTCGTCATCCGCGTTGTAGGTGAGGACCCCGACAACCGCATCGCCCGACGCATACCAGACCGTGAACCCGTCGGCATGGTCGCGTAGCCGGCTACGTTCGTAGCCGTCTCCCCAAGCATGGTATTTCAGGGTGGCATCGCCCACCGAAGTCCAAAATCCCGGCACACCAACCCATCTGGCGGGTGACTGCGCCGCGCATGCGCCTGCGATCGCTCCCTGGTCGGTCGCGTCCTGCCAGTGTTCGGTCGCCAGGTGGCGTTCCGCGACCTCGTGCCGCGCCAGCGCGACATCACCAGCGGCGTAGACGTCGGGTGCCGAGGTACCCATATCGGAGCCGACGACGATGCGGGAGTCACGAATCTGCAGACCCGCCTCGGAAGCGAGGCGACTCCGCGGCGCGACACCCGTCGCGGCGAGCACAAGATCGCAGTCGATGGTGACACCGTTGTCCAGTCGCACCCCGGCATCGGTGATCTCTTCCACCGCCACCCCGCCGACGTGGCGAGCTCCCGCGTCGGTCACCAGATCACGCAGACGGGCGGCGGCCTCGGTTCCGAGCCGCTTCTCCTGCGGAAGCTCTTCGGGGGCAACCAAAGTCACCGGTATGCCGCGTATTGCCAGCGAAGCGGCCGCCTCGCAGCCGATGAAGCCCGAGCCGATCACCACCGCGGAAGTCGCTCTGCCCGCGGCGTGGCGCAGCGCGGTGGCCTCGGCAAAGGAGCGCAGCAGCAGGGCCCGGTGCCCACCGGGAATCGATGGGGCCGTCGGCGCCGCGCCGCACGCCAAGATCAGTGTGTCGAACGAATGGCGCTCATCGCCGACGTAAAGGGCGTGTTCGCGCAGATCCAACCGGTCGACTGTCGCGCCGCGACTGAGTTCGACATTCCGGTCGTCAAACCACTGCGCGTCGTGCAACGCGACGTCATCGGTCTGGCCGCGCAGATACTCCTTGCTCAACGGTGGTCGTGCGTAAGGAAGGTCGACGTCGGCTGTGAGGATCCGCACCGGTAGGTGGGCGTTGTGTTCGCGAAAAGACTCCGCCGCGGCCATCCCGGCCGGGCCGCTACCCACCACGATCAATCCCGACTCGGTCACTACGGCGTGATACCCGCGGTCGGCGGACTAAACCGCGGCCGCGTCGTTTCGACGACGGCGAGTCGGGTAACTGCCCTCCATCCTCGTGCGTTGCCGCTCGACCGGGCCGCATACGGCTGCGAGATCTTGCCGGCTTCGATTGGTCCCGAAATGGCAAGTGCGTCAGTGCATTTCGAACTGTTGTTTGGACGTCGTTTCGCTCGGGTATCAAGTGCGCCATGACCAGAGCAGATGTGGCCAGAGCAGACGCGCCTGCTCCGACACCCACCGGTGAACTGTGGCCGGGCAAGCCGTACCCGCTCGGCGCCACCTACGACGGTGCGGGCACCAATTTCGCGCTGTTCAGCGAGGTAGCCGAGTGGGTGGAGCTGTGCCTGTTCGACGCCGACGGCGCCGAGACGCGGATCACTCTGCCCGAGGTCGACTACTACGTCTGGCATGGCTATATTCCGGCGATCGAACCCGGTCAGCGTTACGGGTATCGCGTCCACGGCCCGTACGAGCCCGCCGAGGGGCTGCGCTGCAACCCGAGCAAGCTGCTGCTGGACCCGTATTCGAAGGCCATCGACGGCACGTTCGACTGGAACCAGTCGCTGTTCAGCTACAACTTCGGCGAACCCGATAGCCGCAATGACGACGACTCCGCGGCGAGCATGCCCAAGTCCGTGGTGATCAACCCGTACTTCGACTGGGGCAACGACCGCCCGCCTAGTCACGAATATGCCGACACGGTCATCTACGAGGCGCACGTCAAGGGTCTGACCCAGACCCATCCCGACATCCCCGAGCAGATCCGCGGTACCTACGGCGCCGTGGCGCACCCGGCGATCATCGACCACCTCAAGAGCCTGGGCGTCACCGCGATCGAGCTGATGCCGGTGCACCACTTCGCCAATGACGCCACCCTGATCGAGCGGGGTCTGTCGAATTACTGGGGCTACAACACGATTGGGTTTTTTGCGCCCGACTTCAAGTACTACGGTGGCGCCTCCCCGGGCGGGCAGGTGCAGGAGTTCAAGGCGATGGTGCGCGCCCTGCACGAAGCGGACATCGAGGTGATTCTCGATGTCGTCTACAACCACACCGCCGAGGGCAACCACCTGGGCCCCACGTTGTCGATGCGTGGCATCGACAACGCCGCGTACTACCGGCTGGTCGACGACGACAAGCAGTACTACATGGACTACACGGGCACCGGGAACAGCCTCAACGTCGGCCATCCGCACTCGCTGCAGCTCATCATGGACTCGCTGCGCTACTGGGTGACCGAAATGCACGTCGACGGCTTCCGCTTCGACCTGGCTTCCACGCTTGCCCGCGAGTTCTACGACGTCGACAAACTGTCGACATTCTTCGAACTCGTGCAACAAGATCCGACTGTCAGCCAGGTCAAGCTCATTGCCGAACCGTGGGACGTCGGACCGGGCGGCTACCAGGTGGGCAATTTCCCGCCGCAGTGGACCGAGTGGAACGGCAAATACCGCGACACCGTCCGGGACTTCTGGCGGGGCGAGCCGGCTACTCTCGACGAGTTCGCCTACCGGCTGTCCGGATCGGCCGACCTGTACGAGCACACCGGGCGCCGGCCGGTGGCATCGATCAACTTCGTCATCGCTCACGACGGGTTCACCCTGCGTGATCTGGTGTCCTACAACGAGAAACACAACGAGGCCAACGGCGAGGACAACAACGACGGCGAGAGCCACAACCGATCCTGGAACTGCGGCGCCGAAGGCCCGACCGATGACGCAGGCATCAACGAATTGCGCGCCCGTCAGGAGCGCAATTTCCTCACCACGCTGTTGCTCTCGCAGGGCGTCCCGATGATCTGCCACGGCGACGAACTCGGCCGCACCCAGCAAGGCAATAACAACGGGTACTGCCAGGACAGCGAGCTCACCTGGATCGACTGGTCGGCTGCCGACACCGGCCTGCTGGAATTCACCCGCGCGGTGTCGGCGCTGCGCGCCAATCACCCGGTGTTCCGCAGGCGGCGATTCTTTTCCGGCAAGCCGGTAGGCCGCCGCGGCCAGGACGGCCTACCCGATATCGCATGGTTCGCCCCGGACGGGGATGAGATGACCGACGAGGACTGGGGCGCGAGCTTCGCCAAGTCCGTCGCGGTGTTCCTCAACGGGCACGGCATCTCCCACCGCGATGCCCGGGGTCAACGGCTTCTCGACGACTCCTTCCTGCTCTGTTTCAACGCCCACCATGAACCGATTGAATTCACGCTTCCCCCAAAAGAATTCGGTGCTGCATGGAACCTCGTGGTGTACACCGGACCGGAGGAGACGACGCCGGCGGATGAAGTGCCCGGCGGCGGCACGCTCACCGTGGAAGCACATACGGCCGTGGTGTTGCAGGCTTTGCCCGCCACCGAGGCCTGACGCGCGACGGTTGACGCTCGGGTGACACCCGGCTAGTGCGGCCAAGCCGCTGGTGGCCTTCGCGGCCTAATTTGTTCGACCCGGTGGGACGGTTGGGCGTCTCCCGCGGTCGACAAGCTCCGGGGAGCAGGTTGCGTGGGTCTCGCTGTTCGTACCGTCGCCCGATTTGCGGCCGAGCGATCCTGCGGCGGTCACGCGGAGCGTGATCGTGGTTCACTTCCTAAGGCGCCCATCATGTTTGGCGTCACGCCCAACCGAAAATCCGCCCTTCGGTTACATGCCCCGCACTTGATGGATACGCTGTTCCTGCAGCGGGCTCGTTACAGGAGAGGGCAAATATGTCAAGGACAGTGGTGGTTGGTGCATCGAGCGGGCTCGGGCGCTGCATTGGAATCGGGCTGGCGCAGCGCGGCGATCAGGTGGCGCTGCTGGCCCGCCGGCGCGAGCGCCTCGAGACCGCCGCGAAGGAGGCCGGGCCCGGCGCGGTCGCCGTCGAGTGCGACATCACCGACGAGGCCTCGTGTCGATCGGCCATCGAGAAGACCGCTGACGCGCTCGGTGGCATCGACAACCTGGTCTTTACGCCCGCGATCAGCCCGCTGGTTCGCTTGGTCGACACCGATGCCGCAACGTGGCGCCGGATCTTCGACACCAATGTCATCGGGGCGTCGCTGGTGACGTCGGCAGCGATACCGCACTTGACCGCGTCCGCGGGCAAGGCGGTCTACCTGTCCTCCGACGCGGGTCCCTACGGGCCGTCTTGGCAGGGGCTGGGCGCTTACGGCGTCAGCAAGGCCGCCCTCGAGCGACTGGTCGACGCGTGGCGCGCCGAACACCCCGACGTCGGCTTCACCAACCTCATCGTGGGGGAGTGCGCCGGCGGCGAGGGCGAGGCAGCAACCGGCATGAACGCCGGGTGGGATATGGACCTGGCCATGCAGGCGGTCCCGGTGTGGGTGTCGGATCGCTGCATGCCCGGCAAGCTGATGCCCATCGAGGACCTGATCGGAGTCGTGCACACGATCCTGAGCACTAACGCATCGACCTCGATGCCGATCGTCATCGCCAGGGGCGCCCCCGCCGGCACCCCGGCACTGGCCCCCGCATCAGCGACGCCCTAGCTTCTCCCGCGCCAGGTCGGTGAGGAAGCGAACGGGTGACACCGGCCGGAACGCCAGCGCCGCCTCGGTGAGCGCGTCACGGGAAGCGGTGGGCAACTCGAGGTCGCCCGCGGCCACGTTGAACTCGAGCTGTTCGACGCTGGACGCGCCGGGGATGGCGACCACGCCCGGATAGCTGATCAGCCACGCCAGCGCCACCTGCGCCGGCTTGGCGTCGACTTCCTTGGCGACGTCGCGCAACAGCTGCAGCAATGGCTCGAGACGGCGCAGGTTCTCGGTACCGAACAGTGAATTTATCGCGCGGACGCCGCCGGGACGATTGTCGACGCTGTACTTGCCGCCCAGCAGTCCCTGTTCCAGTGGGCTGTAGGCGATCACGACGCGGTTCTCTCGTTCGGCGAATGGGACCAGGTTCTTGAGCGCTTTCGGAAAGGCGAGCGAGAAGTGGACCTGATTGCTGATGACCGGACGCCCCAGCGCGGCATCGGCTTTCTGCCACCGCTCAAGTGAATAGTTCGAGACGCCGGCCGCGCCGATGTCGCCGCTGTCGAGGAGGTCACGCATTCCCGGCATGATCACCGAATCGGGAACCAGCGGGTTGGACTGGTGGATTTGGTAGAGCGGGATGCGATCCAGCTGCAGCCGCCGCGCACTGGCGCGTTCGCGCTGCTTGATCACCGCAGGAAAGGGTGCGACCGGCATGATCTTGCTGGCCACCGCAACCTTGGCGCGCTCGTCGCCGAGTGCCTCGCCGAGGATACGCTCGCTTTTGCCCAGCCCGTACACCTCGGCGGTATCGAACAACGTCACGCCCAGAGCGCGAGCGCGTTGCACGATGTCACGGGCGGCGCCGGCGGCGTACTCGTCGCCGTAGCCCCATTCGCGTGAGCCGAACTGCCAGGTGCCCAAGCCGATCCGGCTGACCTGTCCCACTCCGTCGACATCGAGGTATTTCATGAGCTCACGGTACTGGGCCGGGCGATCACGCGTGACGGTCAGGCGGGGATCTTGTTGAGGATGTAATTCGCGATGCTCACCGCCGTTTGCCGAGGGCCGCTGGCATCGGTCGTGCCGAGGCTGACGACGTACAGGTCGACCACGATGTTGGCCTTGGCCGCCGCCGCCCGAACAAACCTCACTTTCAGGCCCTTGGGCGCCAGATCCATCGTGGTGATGCCGTTGCCGGCGTCGGCGGGAGGGCTAAGCGACAACGTGTACGTCGGGCCGCCCCGGCCGGTCAGTGTCACGGGTGCCCCGCCGCAGTCGCGCCATCCGTCGATCAGCTTCGCGACTTGTGATTGCGCGGTGGGCGGATCGCGAAACGCCATGACCGCTTGGATGATCTGAATCGACTTCAGGAAGGTTTGCGTATCGGAGAATTCCTCCGAGCGGTACCGGAGGATGGCGTCGAGGGTGTAGGCCTCGGGAGCCCCCGGGGTCATGCTGCCCCAGCACTGCGGACGGTCGATGGTCGCGACCTGATCGCTTTTGGCGGGACGGTCCCAGCTCTCGCCGGCCTCCAGGTTCTGGTCGTTGGTAATGCTTTTGAGGGCATCCAGCGTCGGCAGCAGCTTGATCACGTCGTCCGGCGCCACCGCGGGTGCCGGCGGTGACTCGCTGGTGGTGACGGGTGCGGCGGTGGTCGCCGGCGCCGCGGCTTGGTTGGTCCGAGAGACCGCACCCAGCATGTTCAGCGTGGTCCACCCGGTCAGCGCGACGACGGTGAGCGTGATGAACGCATACGACATCGACAACCCAATGAGCGCGCGGTCACGTCCGAGCTCACCGGTGCGGCGAATCTGCGCGAGGCCGAGATGTCCGAGAACCGCACCGACGGGGGCGCACACGAACGCGAACACCAGCGACAACGTCGCGAAGCTGTTGACGGGCGGGCGATGCGGCGGCGGTGGTGCGGGTGGAAAAACAGCCGGCCCCGCGGGCGGTCCCGCCGGCGGGCCGGCGTAGGGGACGCGGCCAAGCGGATCGTAGCTCAATGGCTGGGGGCTAAAGGGACCGTGTCCGAACGGATCCTGAGGGTTCGTCTCGGCCTCCTTGGTCTGGGATCCTGCCCAGACTGTAGTACCGGCACCTCCGCGATCGGTAGTTTCGCCGTCAGGTGCGCCGCCACACCAGTTTGGCGTAACGGGGCACGCCATTGATCATCATCGGTTCGGGAGGGCCGAGTACCAGGCACGAGTCCTGCAAATGGGCGGTGCGGTATTGGATGCCACCGATCCAGTTGGGCAGCAAGCTGACTTCGACGTGGTGGGCGATCAGGCCGTCGTCAACGACGGAGAATGGGCCGCTATAGCTAAGATATCCACCGGCTGCCGCGGCGAGTTCGTTGTCGTGGGCGTGGTGCGGATCATCGCGGTCGAACGGTGTTCGGTCGGCGCGCATCAGCTGGGCCGACATGTAACCGTCCTGGGTGTACATGATGATGCCGCGGGCATCAACACCCAGCGGGTAGGTCACATCGGACCCGTCCAGGGCAGTGCTTTCGTACGATTGCAGGGTCCACGCGCCAATCAGGTTGGTGCGCAATTCATTTACTGTTGTCGATGTCATTGGACGGGTGTCCCTTCTGCGGCGGCGGCGCTGGCGGTGAGTTCGGCGGTGGCCGCATCGAATGGCTCGGGGCTGCGCAGCACCCGACTGAGGATGAGCGCGCCTTCCATCGCGGTGACGGCATTGAGGGCGAGCCGCCCGGCCCGGCTTTCGGGTATGCCCTTTTCGGCAAGACGAGCGGCCAGCGTCGCGATGATGTCCTGGAAGCCGCGCCGGGCGGTGTCGCTGAGCTGAGCTGAAGCCGGGGTGGCTTCGATGACGATGGGGGCGACGGCGCAGCCTGCGCGGTAGCCGCTGGCGATGAGTTCGTCGCGAGAACGGCCGATGAACGCCGCGATCAGTTCGGCCGCGGTACCGGTGGTGCCCGCGGCCCGGTTGATGTGGGCGATGGCGTCCGCGGCATGTATCAGCGCTACCTCGGTGGCGAGTTCTTCTTTACCGCGGGGGAAGTGGAAGTACAGCGACCCCCGGGGCGCCGAGCTCTCCGCGACGACGTCGGACAGCGCGGTGCCGAAGTATCCGTGCTCGCGGAAGAGCCGGCGGGCTGCCGCGATCATCCGGTCCTTGCTGTCACTTCGCTTTGGCATGTCGCCCATCATACATAGTCCTTGACTAAGTATTCGAAGAAGTTCTAGCTTAGTGCCCATCAATAAGTATGACGACCGATATAGTTATGGGGATTTCGATGACCGAGCAGACCCTGGATCAGCCGGTCGGCGCGATACCGCCGGTGAGCGCGCCGGACCGGGATTCGTCGCCGGTCGCGCGCGAGATGGACGGCCGCGTCGCCGTGCTCACGATGCAGCACGCCCCGCACAACTTTTTGAGTACCGCCCTGTTCGATGCGTTGCTCGATGGAGTCCGCTGGGCGGCCGAACGACGAGCACGTGCGGTGCTGCTGCGCAGTAGCCTGCGCAATTTCTGCGCCGGGGCCGACGTCGCGTTGTTCGAGAGCGCCGAGAGCGGCGAGGCCCCCGGCCTGGACGTCGTGGCGCTGCTGCGGGAATTCGACGCGCTACCCATTCCGATCGTCGCCGCCGTCCACGGCGTATGCCTCGGCGGTGGCCTGGAACTGGCGCTGGCTTGCGACCTGATCGTCGCCGGCGAGTCGGCCAAGATCGGCAGCGTCGAGGCTTCGATAGGGCTGAACCCATTGATGGGGGGCATTCAACGCGTCACCGAGCGCGCGGGCGCGGCGCGCGCCAAGGAGATGGCGCTGCTCGCCCGCCGCTATGACGCCCGCACGCTGGAACGATGGAACGTCATCAACCGCGTCGTCGCCGACGATCAACTTGCCGCGGTCACCAGTACGCTCGCCCATGAGCTTGCCAACGGGCCGACGATCGCGCATACGTCCACCAAAGCTATTGTCTCTCACACGGTTTCGCATGGGGTATCGGCGACCGATGAAGCGATGCGGGAATTGCAATCCGGCATTTGGAAATCCGAAGACTTGAAGATCGGGCTGGCGTCGCTAGCCACCGAAGGTCCCGGCGCGGCGCGATTCGTGGGACGGTGATCATGACTTCGAAGCAAGGGGAGCCACTCGAAGGCGTCCGGGTCATCGATTTCACGCGGGTGCTGGCTGGTCCGCACTGCACCAAGCACCTGCTCGACTTGGGTGCCGAAGTGATCAAAATCGAACCGCCCCGCGGGGATATCAGTCGCTTCGCGTTTCCTCGTCGCGACGGGATCAGCGGTTACTACGCTCAACAGAACGCGGGCAAACGCAACCTGAGCATCGACCTCAACGTGCCCGAGGCCCGTGACGCGGTGTTGCGGCTGTGCGATACCGCCGACGTCATCGTCGAGAACTTCCGCCCCGGCGCGCTGGCGTCATTCGGCTTGGACTATCAGTCGGTGGCCGCGCGCAATCCCGCAGTCGTCTACGCGTCCATCAGCGGATACGGGCAGAGCGGACCGTGGCGAACGCGCATGGCGTATGCGCCCACCGTACAAGCCGAAGTCGGCTTCACTCAGAACACATTGCAGCAGTTCGGTGTTGAGGGTGCTGATCGCCGGTCGGATTCGCTGTCGCACGGCGACGTGTACGCCGGGTTACACGCCACGATCGCGGTATTGGCGGCCCTGCAACACCGCCGGGTCACCGGCGAGGGCCGATACATCGACGTGGCGATGGCCGCGGTGCTGACGTCGCTCAACGAGCGTGTGCATTACGACCTCTCGGACGTCGATCTCGGCGCCGAGACGCCGATCCTGGGTGCCACCGATTGCGGGTTCTTCACCAGTCCTGAAGGACACCAATTCGTTACCCCGATGAGTCTGGTAGGGAGCATGAGCTTCCCGTTCTACCTGCACGCGATGCGGCGCCCCGACCTCGCCGACGACCCGCGGTTCCGCACCCCCGAGCTGCGCCGCCTCCACCTCCAGGCGTTGCACGCGATTGTGCAGACCTGGATCTACACTTTCGATTCCATGGACTCGCTCGACGCGCAGTTCGATGAGGCCAAGATCGCCACCGGTCAACTGCGCGGCATCGCCGAGTTCAGCGAAACCGAGTGGGCCAACAGCTGGGGCGTCACCCGCGAGGTCTCCGACCGTCACGGCGGCAGCATCACGATTCCCGCGCCACCCTGGCACTTCAGCGGGCACGCCGGCCCTCTGGCCACCCAGGTGCCCGCACACCAGGGCGAGCACAACGACGAGATTCTCAAAGAGATCGGCCTGACCGCCGACGAGATCGAGACTCTGGCGAAAGCCGGGGCGCTCGTTGAACCTGCACGTGAGACCGCAGGGGTGGTCGTCTGAAGCCGCACCATGTTTGGTGAGCATGTCGATGGGTAGCCGAGTGGGAGCGCGCAAACCAGCCCGCGCGCTTCCATCGAACGAATTGGGGAGGACTCCATGGCTCAGGCCGCCATCACGTCGCCCACCGATGTGGTCGACTTTCTTTCCAACCAGCACGAGCAGATCGAGTCGCTGTTCGCGAAAACGCTTGCGTCATCCGGCGACTCGCGCGAAACGGCTTTCGTCGACCTGCGTCGACTGCTCGCCGTGCACGAAACCGTCGAAGAGGAAATCGTTCACCCACGAGCCAAGCGCAAGATCGCTAACGGCACCGCCGTGGTGGGCCAACGTCTTGAGGAAGAGCACGAAGCCAAGACGGTTCTGCAGAAGCTGGAGAAACTCGACGTCGACAGCGCCGAGTTCACCCGGCTGCTGACCGAGCTCCGCGATGCCGTACTTGAGCACGCCGCAAAAGAGGAGAAGGACGAATTCGCCAGGCTGGGTCAGGAATTGAGCAACCACGAGCTCGAAAGCATGGGTCGCGCCGCCAAGCTCGCCGAGGCGATCGCGCCCACTCGCCCACACGCGGGAGTTGAGTCGCAGGTGGCGAATCTGGTTGCCGGCCCGTTCGCCGCGATGCTGGACCGGGCTCGCGATGCCATCGTCGGCAAAGGCTAGCGCGTCCGCAGGGGTACGCCCGGGGGCATGATGTCCCTGGGTGACCTCTCGCATTGGGGAGCTTGCCGGATGAGACCATGACCGCCACCAAGACCAGCGCAGCGCGCTACCTACCCGAAGACCGATCGCTTGATTCGCTGGCAGCGGCGGCCGGTAAGTGTCGAGGCTGCTTGCTTTTTGCGGACGCGACTCAAACAGTCTTTGGTCATGGTCGGGCGAAAGCGCCGATCATGCTGGTGGGTGAGCAGCCGGGGGACCAAGAGGATCGGGCCGGTCTGCCGTTTGTCGGCCCGGCCGGCAGATTGCTCGCCCGGGCATTGGAGGACGCCGAGATCGATCCGGCGTCGACGTATCAGACCAACGCCGTCAAGCACTTCAAGTTCACCCGTAAGGGTGGCAAACGGCGGATACACCAGAAGCCGGGCCGCACCGAAGTCGTCGCATGCCGGCCCTGGCTCATCGCCGAGATCGAGGCGGTACGGCCGCAGGTGATCGTGTGCCTCGGTGCGACCGCAGCGCAATCGCTTCTGGGGGTGGCATTTCGGGTGTCCAGCCAGCGTGGCAAGACTCTCCGGCTACCCTCGGAGATGGGCGTGCACGTGACGCCTGAGCCTGTCGTGGTGGCGACCGTTCACCCGTCGGCGGTGCTGCGTGATCGCAGTGACCGGCACGACGACGCCTACACGGCGTTCGTCGCCGATCTGCACACCGCCCGGTCTGTTCGTGCGGCTTCCGCCCGCTAGGCCGGGGTAGTAACGGCGGCGATCAATTGTTCTTGTGCGGCAAGAACTCCTGGGCTTTGGCCTTCAGGCCCGCCTTGATGAATCCAGCGCGGTCTTCGTCGCCGGCTAACACGGCGGCGGTGGTGGCCTTGAACTGCTCCCACGTGGCGTGCGGCGGTATGGGCGGCATGTCGGGGTCGGTGTAGACATCCAACACGGTGGGACGGTCGGAGGACAAAGCCTCGCGCCAGGCTTGCGCGAGTTCCTCGGGATCCTGGACGGCCAACGCCTTGAGCCCCAGGGCCGAGGCGAACCCGGCGTAATCGACATCGGGAAGTGACTGGGATTCCTCAAATTTCGGCGCCCCTCCCATGGCTCGCATTTCCCAAGTCACCTGGTTCAGGTCGTTGTTGTGCAAGATGGCCACAATGAGGCGCGGATCGTCCCATTCCTGCCAGTATCGTTTGATCGTGATCAGTTCGGCCATGCCGTTCATCTGCATGGCACCGTCACCGGCGAAGGCGATGACCGGCCGTTGCGGATGGGCGAATTTGGCGCCGATCGCGTAGGGAACGGCCGGACCCATTGTCGCCAGGGTTCCCGACAGCGACCCGCGAATGTTGCCGTGGAACTTGAGATTCCGCGCGTACCAGTTGGCCGCAGAGCCGGAATCCGCCGTCACGATCGCGTTCTCGGGCAGTTGCTGGGAGAGCTCGGAGAACAGGCGCAGCGGATTGATCGGGTGGGCGCTGACCATCGCCTCCTTGTCCATCGTTTCCCACCAACGCGCGACGTTCTTCTCGATGCGCTCCCGCCACGACCTGTCCTGCTTTCGGCGCAGGAGGGGAATCAGTGCTTGCAGTGCGGCTTTGGCGTCGGCGACCACGTTGACCTCATACGGGTAGCGCATCCCGATCAGCTTGCCGTCGATGTCAATCTGGACCGCTCGACACTGCCCGAACTCCGGCAGGAACTGGCTATAAGGGAAGCTGGACCCGACGGTCAGCAGCGTGTCGCAGTCGCGCATCAACTCATAGCTCGGCCGTGTCCCCAGCAATCCGATAGACCCTGTGACCCAGGGTAATTCGTCAGACAGCACGTCCTTGCCCAGCAGCGCCTTGGCGGCTCCGGCGCCGAGCAGGTCGGCGACTTCGGTCACCTCAGCACGTGCCCCGCGTGCGCCGGTACCCACCAGCAGGGCAACCTTTTTGCCGTCATTGAGAATTTCGGCCGCACGGGCGATCGCCGCATCGTCGGGGGCGATGGTCGGCCACTCGATGCCCAAACTCGACGGCACCATCTTGAAGGCGTGCGTAGGCGCGGAATATGGCAGCTCTTGCACGTCGGCCGGAATGATCAATGCGGTCGGGGTGCGCTGGGTCATCGCCACCCGGATGGCGCGATCGAGCACATTGGGTAATTGCTCTGGGACGGAGACCATTTGGATGTAATCGCTGGCGACGTCTTTGAACAGACTCAGGAGGTCCACCTCCTGCTGGTAGGACCCACCCATGGCGCTGCGGTTGGTCTGCCCGACGATTGCCACAACCGGTACGTGATCGAGTTTCGCGTCATAGAGGCCGTTGAGCAGGTGGATCGCGCCAGGCCCCGATGTGCCTATACATACTCCGACGCGACCGGTGAACTTCGCATAACCGACTGCCTGGAAGGCGCTCATCTCCTCATGGCGTGCCTGAATGAATCTGGGCTGGTTGTCCGCACGACCCCATGCGGCGAGGATCCCGTTGATGCCGTCCCCTGGATACCCGAAAACATAGCGAACGTCCCAGGCCCGCAGACGCTCCAGCAGGTAATCGCCGACCTCGTTCTTCGACACTGAATTCCCTCCCTAGCCGAACAGTTCGATGTTTCCGGTTGCCCAGATGTTGTGATACCGCGAATCGTTTCCGCGCAAGAACTTTCACGCCGGTAAGTGATCCGCGCGTTGGCTCCGTTCAGTGTGTGGTGCCACCCACCGTCGCAGCGTTGCCGGCGTTATCGGATGTCGAAGATTCCAGCCACGTCGCGACATCGGGGCCGAGACTGCTTGCTCGGCAAGCTGATGGTCGGCGGGTACGCGTCGCTGAACCCGCGTCGGCCGTGTTAGCCACATCGACGACGACGTCGGCGCTTTCCATTGCCCGGGGAACTCCCTGCCCGGCGATCAGGTCGGTGCCGTCGGCACGCGAGTTCTCCGCCCTCGCGACACCGCGGCCCCGCGAGCTGGCGGTGACGCGATACCCGGCCGTGCCGGTGGCCCCCATGACAGCGATCCTGGTCGTGATCGCACCTGCTTCCTGCTGCTTACCGGCCCGAAACGCTCGCCGGGAAAAATAGGTACCCAGGAACAGCCATTGCAAACCGGCAAGGTACACACGCGTCCGCGTGAGTTCAGGGCGCATTGCGCCCGGATCGTGGTGATGCGAAAGATTAGCTCCGTTGACCAGGCGGAAGGGATCGGATGGTGCAGCGGAAGTTTGACCGCGCGCACGGTGGGAAGCCGATGAATTGCGGACGGCTTGGTCCACGCGGCAGGCGATCTGTCGAACTCAAGCCTGTTGGGGCCAATTCGACTCGCAATCAAGGGTGCAAGCTCAACAACACCGAGAGGGAGGATCGAGTAATGGGCGAGAACAAGAGCGGCGCGGAAGAAGCGGTTTCGGGAGCCGTCGAGGGCATCAAGGGCAAAGCCAAAGAGGTTGGCGGAACGCTGGCTGGTCGCGACGACTTGGTCGAAGAGGGCAAAGCCCAGCAGGATAAGGCCGATGCCGAGCGCGATGCAGCCAAGAAGGAAGCCGAAGCCGAGGCCGCACGTGGTGGCGCTAGGGCCGCCGAAGAGCGCCAGAAGCAGCACCAATAACTCCCTAGGCGCGGACGGGCCGGTCCGATGTGGTGCCGGCCTTTCCGTGCTCCAGGTTTCAGATGCCGACGCCGGGCTATTCCCAGTAGGAACTGTCGACGTACAGCACCGGCGGAATTAGCGAGGTAGTGATGGGCCTGGGCGATCGGGCTTCGCGGGTCGTGGCGTTCTTGCGCGCCGGCTATCCCACCTGGGCACCCGCGCTGAGCTATATCCCGCTGTTAGCGCTGTTGCCGCGTCGAGTTACCGATGAAGAGATCAGAGCGATCGTGCGCCGGTTCAGGCTTCGTCAGAGTCATCCGATCGACAACGCCGACATCGGTGTGGAGATCGCTCGGCTGACTCACGAGATGCCCTCCTTGGATGACATCGAGCGCGTCCAACACCGGCTGGCCGCGAGCGAACAGCCGGGCAGTCACTCGGATCCGTGCGGCAAGTAGCCGTTCTCTCCGGCTCGCGCATCCCTCGCAATTTCCGGTCTGCTTGCGTGCCAACGTCATTCGTAGGGCGGATATTGTGTGGACTTCAGGGCGCGGGCCAGATGCGCGGCATTGCGCGCGGCCGCAGCCGTCGCCGAAGCCACCGCCTCGGGGACCTCGTCGAGATCGTTGTAATCGGTCGACTCCATGGCCGCGCCGTTCCAGTAGGTACAACCCTGGGCGGGGATGCTGTAACCGACGTCGTTGAGGGCTTGGAACAAGTCGGCGACGGTTTTGTGCGCCCCGTCCTCGTTTCCGACCACGCTGACGATCGCGACCTTGCCGGCCAACGAAGGACGGCCCTGCTCATCGCTGTTGGATAGTTCGGCGTCCAAGCGCTCCAACACTCGCTGCGTCACGCTTGAGGGGTGGCCGAGCCACACCGGGGTGCTGACCAGCAAGATGTCGGATTCGAGGATCTGGCTGCGGATTTCCGGCCACTGGTCGCCGTCGCCCATATCGGACTCGACACCAGGGGCGATGTCGTAATCCACACACCGGATCGCAGCGCACGCGACACCCTGGTCCCGCAACGTCGCGAAGACATGCTCGGCGATCAGCTCGCTGCTCGACGGCGCCGGGCTGGGTTTGAGGCTGCACACCAGGGCCAGCGCTCGCAGCGGTGTCGGTGACATAGCGGGGCTCTACCCGCTCACCAGGCCGTGAAACGGCATTCACCCGTGGTCGAGGTCGACCACCAGCGGCCGGTGGTCGGAGATCGGCATCAGCTCAGCCTCGGTGACGCCGCCGCGCAGGCTGCGGTCGTCGGTCAGGATGTGGTCGAGCTGGCGGTCGGGAGCCGCCGCCGGGAATGTCGCGGCTGTCGCGAGCGGCCGCATGCCCGACCAGCGGTGCACTGCCGGGGGAGTCATGTTGAGGTCCCCGATCAGCAACCGGGGCCCCGGGAAGCCGCGCAGGTCGTGAATCAGGTGAAGCAGCTGGCGCCGATTCCACCCGGGCACAAAGGACAGATGCGTGTTGGCCACGGTGAGCGGACCCAGCGGTGTGTCCAGCCGGGCGATGACCGCCGCCCGTGGCTCTTCGTCGACGATCATCAGCCGGTTGGGGCCGGGCAGATACATGGGGAATCGGATCGGAATCCGGGGCAGTCGCACCACTTGCCAACTGGCCACGGGGAATCGGGACAGCAGCGCGATCCCGTATCCCGCAGTCCCGGGTTGTTCGTCGCCGGTCGCGGCCATCCACGTCGCGCCGGGAGTGCCGGAGATCGCGGCCACAAATCGGTGTTCGATCGCTCCCATCGCTTCGGCGGCCAATGCGGTGAGGTCGGCGCGAGAGGAGCGGGCTTGGTCACAGTCGACTTCTTGCAAGGCGAGTATGTCCGGATCCAGCTGGCGGACACAGTCCCGCAACCGCTGCGGATCCACCCCGTCGCCCACGGTGCGGCCGTGCAGGATGTTGAAGGTCGCTACGCGCATAGGGTCCCGATACCCACTTTTGGGCTAGTGGGCTCCTGGCACCTTGTCGCGCGTTGCCACCGACCGGCCATCACCCATGTCGAACACCTCGATGACGACGTCGCGGTCCTGATAGCGGCCCAGCGATATCAGTCCCGGTGTTCTCGCGATGACGGTGTGGGCCGCGTCTCCGGTCAGCGGATAGTCGGCCACGGGGTGACGCCAATGTGCGGCAACCACGTTCGTGCCGGGCTGCAACCGAGCGCATTCGCGTTCCAATACGCCGGCCAGTGCGTCGGCCTCGAGGTAGTAGGCGACTTCGCTGAGCACCAGTAAATCGAAGGGGCCGGGTGGCCACGCCGCGTCCAGGGACGAGCGGTCCAGCGTTACGCGGTCCCGGCAGCCTGCGTGCTGGAGTCGCACGTCGGCGCTGCGCACCGCCGCCTCGGCCACGTCCACCGCGGTCACGTGGTCGCAGCGCAGTGTCAGCTGCGCGGTCAGGGTGCCGATCGAGCAGCCGGGCTCGAAAGCGTGCCGGTACCGGCGATTGGGCAGCATAGCCAGGGTCATCGCGTACTTGCGCTGCTCGTACCACCGCGTCGACAGATGCCACGGATCGTCGGCGTCGGCATACATCTGGTCGAAATAGACGTCGGGAAGGCGCCTGCTCATCGGAACACCACCTCACCCAACGCCATCAGACGCGGCAGCACGAACGACGGCAGCACGGGCGGCGAGCCGGTGCTCGACTCGAACTGGCTGCGAAAGCATTGCGCGGCACGGCGTTTGCGAAGAACCGCCCAGTCGGGCGCGGGCAACGAGCGTGCACGGTCCCATGGAACCGCGGGATCGTTCGGAGACGCCCAGTGCCACATCCAGATTGGATATTCCAGCAGCACGGCGTCCGTGCGTGTGCAGGCGGCGGCCGCGGCGCGTCCGACGGCCTCGTGATCGGGATGTCCGTCGCCGCGCCACGTAGCCGCGCACCAGGGCCGCGAGGCGGAGGCGGCCAGGATCTCGACGAGCGAATCGGCGAGCTTACCCTCGTGGTCGGCCAGCTGACCGTCCGGCAGGCCCAGCGACACGACTGAGGGAGCCCCTAAAACACCTGTCGCTCTGCGTAGTTCGTGCTGCCGCGTGGCCGCCATACGGCCCCGGTCCGACGGAGACGCACCGGGCTGCGCGGCTCCGCCATCGCTGACCGACACCACCTGCACATCGACTGCCGATTCGACCAGTCGGGCGATGGTGGCTCCCAGGCCGAGAGTTTCGTCATCGGGGTGGGGCGCGACGACGACCAGGCCCGGACACTCGGTGAAATCCAGTGGCGCCAGGGGTTCCCGGTTGAGGGCAGCGAGCCACACCGGCGCCGGTGTGCCACCGTGGGTCAGTGGCTTGGCCGCAAACCGTGCACAGTTGCCAGTCGATACGGTGCTCACGTCGCTCTCAGCGCATGGTTTCCCGCCAGCCGCCCGAGCGCGGCCAGATCCCGCTCGGCGTGGCTCTGGCGTATGTAGATGCTCAGGTCGGCCACCCGCTGGGCATGCCGGCTGTCTTGGCACAGGGGGCCGGGGCCCAGCGCGCGGCCGGTGCGGGTGATCGCCTCATCGGCAGCGTGTTCCACGATCGCGCGAACCTGGCGTGCGATCAGTTCGGCGCTGTCGGACCGGTCGAACGGATCGGCATCGACCTGGGCTGCCGCGGTGGCCAGTATTGCGTCGCCTGCCGCAAGCGCGGCATCGACCGCGCCAAGATGTGCCAACGAGTGTGCATCCGCTGATTCGCTTGCGGCGTGGCGATATAGCGGCTCGGCAACCTTGCGCGCACCGCCGAGCCAACAAGCGGCAACACCGATCGCACCGTGCCAGAAGCCTGGCCGGCTCAAGTACTCACCGGGCTCGCCGACGGCGACAGCGTGGGCATGGGTCAGCTGCACCGGCCGGGTATCGCTTCCGGCCATCCCGGCGTTCCACCACGTGGATGGCAATGCCTTGACCGCGGGGTCGACGACCGCTACCGCGAACAAGCCCCGGCTTCCGTCGTCCAGTCGTGCGGTGACGAGTGCGTGACTGCAGAATCCGGCTCCTGAGCACCACGCCTTGGTGCCCTCGAGGGTGAACGCACCCTTGACATTGGTGGCCGTCACCACCGCATCGGATGATTCGGCCGCCCACACACCCCACAGCTGTCCGAGTTCGGGTGGTTTGCCACCCAATTCATCGAGGATCGCGACGGCGTCGACGTGAGCCTCGGCGATGCGGGCCGCGACGATGTCTTCTTCGGCAAGCACGGCCAGGCGTCGCCAGCGTTCCAGCGTGCGCCCCGACGCGGGTTGTGGCAGGTCGAGTCGTCCCGAATCCAGCCAGTGCTTGATCAATCCCGCCGTCACGCGCGATCACCCGCCGCCGATCTCCCCAGTCGCCTTAAATAGTGCGCGAATCCGTGCGGGGCGCGAGCCTGGATTCGTGCCGAGGTGATGACCGATAAGTCGGTGTCGCGGTGAATGCGATAGCCGGCGGCCTCGAAGCGCTCGACCAGATCGACATCCTCTCCGGAGGCAAGCGCGTCAAAGCCACCGACCCGCCAGTAGGCGCGGGCGCTGAAGCCCATGTTGGCGCCGTGCACGTGGTCGTGCTGCCCATCCCGATTCGCGGAGTACGACTCGTAGGCTTGCAGATAGCGTTCAGCGACGTCTCGGGAGTGCTGGCACCAGTTAGTGACGCGCACTACGCCCAGGACCATGTCCGCTCCGAGGCCGAGCTGGTGGATCAGCCAGCCCGGGTCCACCCGGCTGTCGGCATCGGTGGTGGCGTACCAGCACTCGTCGTCATCGCGACACAGCGAGCGGCCATAGCCGAACCCGGCCGCCCGCGCGGCGCCCACATTGTGGGCATCGACGCTGATGAAGTGCACATCTGGCCCGTACTGGCCGGCCAGTCTGGCGCTGTCGTCGTCGGTTGCGTCCAGCACGACGATTATCGATACCGGAATCGGCAAGCACAATGCGCTGGTCAGCAGCGCGCGTAAACACGCTGGGAGATGCGCTTTCTCGTTATGCGCGGGAATCACCACGACAGCCCGGTCGTAGATGCGAAGTGCTGACGCAGACATACCTGGCGATTGCCCGATTCGCCGCTCTTTAAACAGATGACGAACGAGGTGCATTCCGGGTTGCGCACCCTGTCGGCAGGGTATGACCAAGTCACGATGGCGTTCACGCAGACCCCACCAGATTCGCAGAACTGCCCGGCGCAACTGCGCGAGGCGCTGCGACGTGCCGCGTCGGCGCTCAAGGAGAATGGGCCACGCTTCGCTTTGGCCGGGAGTTACGCGTTATGGGCTTACGGCGCACCTGAACCCAGTCATGACGTCGATCTGGTGGTTGCCGAATCCGATGTGGCGACGGCAACCGCCACCCTGCGGGACGCCGGGTTCGACATCGAGCATCCGCCCGAGGATTGGCTGTTCAAGGCTCGCCGGGCAGACACATTGGTGGACGTGTTGCACCGCATCAACGGTGTTGCGGTGGACGCGGGCACCTTGGATCGCGCCGAGCAGCGCGAGGTGCTGGCAATCTCGATGCCGGTGCTGCCGCCCACCATGGTGCTCACCCAGAAACTGCGCGCCCTCAACCAGCATCACTGCGATTTCGCGAAACTGCTGCCCGGCGTTCGAGCCATCCGCGAACACTTGGACTGGGATCGGATCATCAAAGACACCGATGCCAACGACTACGCGGCCGCCTTTTTGGTGCTCGCCGAACGGCTTGGCCTCACCGGCTGACCGCCACCGATTCAGTGGTTGCGCAGTTTGGAAACCAGCTTGTCCTTAGTCAGGCCGGAATATCCGGACATGCCAAGCTCTTTAGCGCGCTTCTTCAATTGCGGAACTGTCCAGTCGTCGTAGGACCCGGCCTTGCCACCCTTGCGGCCGACCGCGGACGTGCCGCGTGCCGCGGCAGCGTTGGAAATCCGGGCCGATTTTTCCTCGGAATTGCCCTGCTTGCGCAGGTCGCGATAGAGCTTTTCGTTTTTGATCGACGGGTTCGGCACGATATTCACCCTCCAGTCGTTTTGGATGCCTTGTCTGAGGATGCCCCACCTGGGGGTGGTGAAACCCCGAGCATCTGGACCGGCCGGGATTTCAGTGCGGCGCAGTTAGGCGCTTTTGGCCAGGCCGGATAATTGGGATGCACCGCCAGCCTTGGCCACCCGGCGGATCAGTAGGCGAGTCGCTTTCTCCAGGATCTCCTGGGCGGCATCGGGACGGCGCGCTCGCTCAGCTCGCTGGGTGGCCGCGGCGATGGTCAGTCCCTGCTCATAGCCGGTGACGACACGCGGATCCACGTACGAACCGCGAGCCACCGCGGGAGTGTTGCCGAGCTCCTGTGCGACCTCCTTCATCACCGCCGCCTCGACGCGTTTGACCACGCGTTGGGAGACAGGGGGATCCGCGTCGGTGAATGCGGCGGCCGCCAGCACCGTCCCGTGCCACGTCCGCAGGTCCTTGACCGTGAATTCGTCGCCGACGATTTCCTTGAATCGGGTATTGAGGTCCTCGGCCCGCACGTCCATCCATCCGGATGCATTGCGGTACACCAGCAATCGCTCACCGCGTTCGCCGCGCCGCATCAGCGAACGCACCGCGCGGACCACTCCGGCGTCCTCGACCGCCACGGTGCGCTGCACGCCGCTCTTGGCGGGGTAGTCGAATTCAACCGCATCACGATGCACGGTCACGTGGTCACACAGCAGGGTGGCAATTCCGTAGGACTCGTGTTCCTCGGCGTATTGCTCGCCTCCTGAGCGGAAGTAGCCTCGGTCCAGCAAGCGCAGCCCCAGCGCCAGCACGCGCTCCCGCGACGCACCACGGCGGCTGAGGTCATCCACGATGCGAACGCGGAAATCCGGCAACCGGGTCGACAGGTCGAGGACGCGGTCGAACTTCTCCTCGGCGCGTTCCTGCTGCCACGCGGAATGGTAGAGATACTGGCGTCGTCCGGCGGCGTCGGTGCCGACGGCCTGGATGTGGTCGTTGGGGTGCGGCGAGATCCACACCTTCTGCCATGCCGGTGGAATGACCAGCTCCTTGATCCGCTGCCGGGCGGCATCGTCGGCCAACAGGTTGCCGTCGGGGCCGTAATAGGTGAAACCCGTGCCCCGGCGTTTGCGCGCGATCCCGGGCCCGCCGAGCGCGCTTCGACGCAGCCGCATCCTCGCCTCCCAGTCCTATTGGCTGACTGGGAATTACCCGCCCCCGAGATGATTCACACCAGCTGCTCGCAAATGCAAAACGACCCGCCACGGCTTGGTGGCGGGTCGTTGCTGGCGCAATCAGCCGGCCATGAACTCGTGGTAGGCCGATTCCAGATTGCCCGGCAGCGCCGATACGTTGCACTGACGCTCGGTGTCCCCGATCGGCGACAGGATCCCGCGCAGGTCGTAGTACTCCTGCGGATGCGCGGTGAAGTAGCCGCGCAGGTTCGACGCGGCCTCCGCCCGTGGCTGTCCGTAAGCGGCACTGACCACCTGGTTGGCTCCCGGGTGAGCGGCGAGGTACTGCTCTGCCGCGCCCTGCACCGAGGAAACCGTGGCGTTGACGCCTGCGGGGCTGCAGTCGGGTGCCGCAACCGCCGCGGGTGCGGCGACGATGCCGATGGCCATTCCCCCGAGCAGGCAGCCGGCGCTGATGCCGGCGACTCGCCGCCGCGCGACGATACTGCTGGAATTCATGATCAGTGTTGTCCTTCGAATCGGTCCCAGTGGATTCGCGGGGACTCCCGATTCCCCTGAATCCAAGGTAGCTGAGTTACACGCCGGCAATGCTGGGCCGGCGCCAGTAGCTAACGGCCGGATCGACGGCAGGTCTCGTCGCTATCGCGTCCATACAGTAAACACTGCCACGTCGTGACCTAATCGTGACCAGCTGAGGCGGGTACCAGCAAAATCCCCTTACGGTTCCAAATGGGCATCGATTACCCCGGAATACCTCACGGCAAAGATATCCGTCGTTGCCAGCTGGCGCGCGCTGCGGTGCGGTCGGGGCTTATCAATGATGCGGAACAACGGAGTTGGCCAGCTGTGCGCCGATCGCGACCGCGACGATGATCAATAGCAGTGCGATGGTTGGCCACACCCACATGATCCGCTTGCGCGCCGCCGCGATGATGATGCCGCCGACGGCGACGATCGCCGCGATCCCGACGCCACCCCACGTCACCGCGTAGGCCCAGTCGAGGGCCGACGTGTCGCAGTTCTTGCCGGTGCACGAATCGGTGGCCATCACGAAAAAGAAGGAATACGAAACGGAGAGAACCCCGGCGATCGCCGCGAGCACGAACAGGATGATTGTGGCGACGGTGTCGGCCTTCGAGCGCTGGTTTGTCTGTGGTGCCGTCATGTATCAGCTATGCCCAATCGGCGCCTCAGTAATCACGCGGTAAAGGCGCGACCATCATCTCGACCTGGGCCCGGCTGAGCACGGTGATACTGCCGTCGGGTAGACCGAGAACGCGGTCGACGGCCAGCCCGTGCAGCTTGAACCTGGCGGTCAACACATCGATGGCATGCTCCCTGCCAGGGGCGTCGGTGGCGTCGACGATCTGGACCACATTGGAGCTGGTGCGTGCGGCCAGGCCCTGAATGATGTCGGCGACACCTTCAGGATCGAAGGTGTGGAAGACGCCCTCGGCTACTCCGTCGGCGATCACTCGCGTCAGGAACGGTCGGCTCAGCTCTTCGCCCGCCGCGACGATGCGTCCGTACAGATGTGCGTTTTCGGGTCGTAGCAGCGAGATCATCGCCGCCAATTGCTCGGGTGTCCCCGTCTGCATCTTGACATCAAAACCGGCTTGCAGCAGGGTGTTCAGTCGATCCAGGGCGTTGCCGCGGCACCGGGCAGTCGCTTCTTCGATGGCCGCGAGTTGAAGGCGGGCGCTGCGTTCGGCCAGCATCGTGATCAGCGCTTCCTTCGACGGAAACCAGTGGTAGAAGGCCCCTTTGGAGACGCCGGCATCCGCGATCAGATCGTTGAGGCTGACATTGTCGTAGCCGCGCGCAACGAACAGCGCCGCCGCGCGGTCCAGAATCTCGGCACGGCGAATGTCGGGATGCTTAACTACTCGCGGCATTCGCGCGATCCTGCTCGGCGGGCTTCGCGATCCAGCCCACGTAGGTCAGGTACGCGCCGACCAATGCCAGCACGCCGAAGATGACGCGCACCATTGGCAAGGCGGTGTGCTCGAGAGACTTGCCGGCCGAGTCGTAGACGTCCGGAATGGCCAGGATGAGGATTCCGCGGACGGCGAGGAACCACCCCAGCAGCGACACCAGAACCGCTGCGACACTTCGCCAAGACTGGTGAAACGCGATGATGACGCTGCCCCACATCAGCAGAATCGCCCCAAGCTCCCACTGCCACATGGGATCACGACTGAATTCGTCCAGCAGCACCGGCATCTGCGATGCCGCTCGGACGGCGATGATGGACGGCACGATCAAGAAGAACGGCCCGAACGCGCGCGCGAACATTCGGGTACGAATCTGCGAGGGGTCTGGCTGGCTCATTGCTACCTCCAAAAGGTGAACGCCGGTACAGTAACCGACCAGTGGTCGGTATGCAAGACCGGTGGTCGGTTGGCGGCGCACGCGTGTTTGGCCGCTGTCGGGGTATCCCGACGGAGTGAACTTCGCCCAGGACATCAAGGACTTCTTGATGACCCGGCGCGCGCGAATCACACCCGAACAAGTGGGCTTGCCCCCGGGCCGGCGTCGCCGCGTGCCCGGATTGCGGCGTGCAGAAGTCGCTCAACTGGCCGGCGTGAGCATCGACTACTACACGCAGGTCGAGCGGGGAAATGTAGCCGGCGTCTCCGCCGACGTGCTGCGCGCCATCGCCCGCGCCCTCCGACTCGGCGAGGCGGAGGAGACCCATCTGTTCGATCTTGTTCGCGCAGCCACCGGCAAGGGCGATCGGACCCCTTCGGCGCGCACCGCGGGGGCGACCATGCCGGACGGGGTGCAGGAATTGCTGGACAGCATGGTCACCGCGCCGGCGATCGTGATCAACGGCCACCTCGACCTGATAGCCGCCAACGCGCTCGGGCGTGCGCTGTACGCACCCGTCTTGGCCGGAGCGAAGGCGATGCCGAACCTGGCCCGGTTCATGTTTCTCGACGCCACCGCCGATCAGTTCTTTCCCGACTGGACCCGCGAAGCAGACGATGTGGTCGCGCTGCTCCGCGCCGAAGCGGCACGCTCGCCCGACTCGCCGGCCGTCTCCGTCCTTGTCGGTGAGCTCGCTACCCGCAGTGAGCGATTCCGCACCAGCTGGGCGGCCCACAATGTCAAGGCACATCGCCACGGCGTCAAGCGATTCCGGCATTCCGTCGTCGGGGAACTGTCGCTGACCTACAACGTCTTCGATATCACCGGCGTCGGCGGGCTGTCGTTGATCGGCCATAGCGCCGAATCGCGGTCACCATCCGACGAAGCACTGCGGCTGCTGGCCAGCTGGACCGCGTCAAAGCAACGATCGCGCAGCTAAGATCGCCGGGTGTCGATTGCGTTGCTTCGTGAGATGTTCGATCGGATGGTCGTCGCAAAGAATGCCGAACTCATCGAGCGCTATTACCATCCCGACTTCGTGATGACCTCGGACGGGTTGACGCAGACTTTCGCCGAATTTCGGGACAGCCATCGCGAGATCTACACCACCGGAATCAGCTACGCGATCGAATACGACGAGCAGGCGTGGGTCCAGGCCGAAGACAAGGTCGCCGGCCGGGTGTGGATCACCACGTCACGCCCGGAGGAGGAGCCGACCCGAATCGAGGTCGTGCTTATCGCCGCGTTCCGCGACGGCCGGATCCACCGAGTCTGGGAGACGACCTGGCCAAGCTGGCGCAACGTGACCGCGCTGGAAAACTATTGAAAGTCTTCGTGTTTCGCGGCGCCACTAACCTTTGAGTCGCTGGATCAATTGGTCGGCGACGTTGCGGCCGCTGAGCACGGCCCCGATCACGGTGGACGGATTCTTGACATCGACCGCCTCGCCCGCCAGGTAGAGCCGGTCGCCGATCGGTTCCTGCAGGCGCCGGCGGTCTTCGAGACCGGAACCGGGTGCGTGGAATGAGTAGCTGCCCCACGCATACGGGTCGGTGCTCCAACTCGATGTGCGGACTTCCACCGGGGTGATGCCGCCGAACAGCTGGCGAGCGATGGGCAGCGCCCGGGCCGTCACATCAGCGACCGACGACGTCTCCACCCCCCGGCCGCGGTCGCCGGCATTGAATGCCACCACGATCGGCCCGGCGGCGCTCGACAACGTGAACCACTGTGCCCACGCGCCCGGGTCGGTACCCATGAAGAGATAAAAGGCGTTGTCCGTCTTCCACGTTCGCTGGTCGAATCGGAAGAAGCTTTTGGACAGCACGCCGAATCCCAGCGCGTTCACCGCGCGGGCATGTCCCTCGGGCAGCGGCGGGTCGAAGGCTATCGAACCGGCCTTGAGCACCCCGAGGGGAACGGTGACAATCGCGGCGGGCCCTTCGAACGATTGGTTTCCGGCGTGCACGACGACGGCGTCGTCTCGTCGGGTGATCGCAGTCACCGCCGTATTGAGGACGATCTGAAGGCCATCGGCGAGTAACTTCGGCAGGGCGTCGTACCCGTTGGTGATGACGGCTTGGTCCCCGTCCGCGTAATCACCGGCGTCAAATGTCGTGGCGGAGAGCTGGTCTGCGCCGGCCGCGTATTCGTCCTCGATCTCGGTGGCGACGAAGAACGCCAGCTGGGCGCGGTCCGAGGTGGAAAGCTGTTCGCGTTTGGCCGCGGCGTCGACGGCGGCACCGACACTCCCGCCGTTGACCCGGTCACAAGCCCGCTCGACGAAGGTGCGCCAGGGGTCGGGGTCGTAGTCCATCGGCGCGAGCCGGGGATCCACCGCCAGCTTCGCCCATCCGTTGTAGTCGGTCGGGATGACCTGGGCCCGCGCCTTGCGGGCCAGGTTCATCATCGGCCCGTTGGCCGTGCCATGGATCCAGGACGCGCCCATCTCGATCGGCACGCCCCAGTCGCGGTTGGTATAGACGCGGCCGCCGATACGATCGCGGGCCTCGATCAGGCGCACCGGCCATCCCGCGTCGACCAGACTGCGCGCCGCGGCAAGCCCCGCCATGCCGGCACCGACGATGAGGACCGACTGAGTGTCCGGCTTGAGCTCCGGCGGCGGTGGTGGCGGCGCCGAATGATGACCCGATGGGCAGGCGGCCACCAGGCCACCAGTGACCGCGCTCATCGTTGCTGTGAGCAACGCCCGACGCGACATCGGGGACATGACAATCAGCCTCTCACACGGTAACCGGTGCCGTGCCGCGGTTTGCACGTTACCGAAGAATTGTGTGCTGCGATTCGGCGCGCGGGCTTTGGTGAAATTGCATTGTTGGACGCCCGTGCCGATATAGGATCGCTGCATCCAGAGTGCGGCGACGGAGCCGTGTTCGAGGGGGGAGCTGGCGATGAGTGCTCGGCGATCGACACCTGTGTTAGACCCACTGCCCGAGGTATTGCCGCCGAGCCGCGCTCTGACCGTCCGCGCGGTCGACGGCACCCCGCTGCACACGGAAATCTTCGGGCCGGCCGACGGCTATCCGATTGTGCTGACCCACGGCATCACCTGCGCGATCCGAGCGTGGGCGTACCAGATCGCGGACTTGGCCGCCGATTATCGGGTTATCGCTTTCGACCACCGCGGGCATGGCCGCAGTGGCGTTCCGCGGCGCCGCGACTACAGCCTCAAACACCTTGCGTCCGACCTGGATTGCGTGTTGGAGGCGACGGTGGCGCCGCATGAGCGCGCCGTGCTGGCCGGGCACTCGATGGGCGGCATCACTATCGCCGCGTGGTCGGCGCGTTACCGCCACAAGGTCCACCGGCGCGCCGACGCCGTCGCATTGATCAACACGACCACCGGCGACCTGGTCCGCCAGGTGAAGCTGTTGTCGGTGCCGGGCCAGTTGTCACCGGCGAGAGCGATGGCCGCCCGGCACGTCATCAACACGTTCGGTGGCTTACCGATTCCGAGTGCGGCGCTGTACGCCAGTCGCTCGTTTGTCGCGATGCTGGCGGTCGGAAAGGGTGCCGACCCGAGCGCGGCGAAACTCATCCACGAGTTGTTCGCGCAGACATCGCCCGCCGGGCGCGGTGGTTGTGCGAGGACGCTCGTCGAAGCGCTCGGCTCGCGCCACCTGGACCTGTCCGGGTTGACGGTGCCGACGCTGATCATCGGCAGCGAACACGATCGGCTGACGCCTATCGGCGCGTCCCGCGAGATCGCCCGGACCGCGCCCAACGTCGTCGGCCTTATCGAGCTGCCGGGCGGCCACTGCTCGATGTTGGAACACCATCGTGAGGTCACCGGCCAGCTGCGGTTGCTGGCCGAATCCGTGACCCTGCCGGTCGCGCAGATCAGCTCATAGCAGGGCGGTGACCTCGGCGGCCGCTCGCTGGCCGGACCTGACGGCTCCGTCGAAAAAGCCGGTCCATTCGTCGGCGGTCTCGGTACCGGCCCAGTGAATCGGCCCGACCGGTTCGCGCAGCCACGGCCCGAACCGCGTCCATGATCCCGGCGGTACCGCCGCGGTCGGGCCGCCCGGAGCGAAATCCTCGGTGCCCCAACGATGATCTACATAGTCGAGAGGCTTGAGCGCCTCGTCGCCGAACAGGGACGCGAAGCAACGCAACGCGTCGCGGCGGCGCTGATCGGTGGGCAGTGAGTCGAACGCCCGGGCGTCGACAAAGCCCAACAGGATGCCCGGCCCGTCGGCGTGCGGGGTTACGTCGAAGGTGATGAACACCGGGCCCTTGTCGGAGAGCGCTTGCCCCGAGAACCCGTTGGCCCGCCAGAACGGCGTCGAATACGCGGCGAAAGCCTTGCTGAGCCGGCCCTGCGGCCATTGCCCGGCCAGTTGTTGGTACTGCGCGGGTAGCGGGGGAGCGAACTCGATGGATGCCCGATGAGCCGGCGGGATCGCGACGATGACGAACCCGGCGTCGGCCGCACCGCGGTCGGAAGTGACCGTGACGCCCGAACCGTGCCTCTCGATGCGGCGGACCGGCGCGTTCAGCACCACACGCGCGCCCAGTTCGTCGGCCGCGGCCCGGGCGATCTGCTGGGTACCACCCGGGAAATGATCCTGCTGGGCGCCGTCCTCGACGTCGAGCATCCGGTCCAGACCACCCGCGGCGCGTATGTAGCGCACCGCGTGCAGCATCGACACGTCGTCGAGTTCGCATCCCCAGGTCACCCGGGCCATGATGGCCATCAGGTCGCGAGACGAAGCGGTAGCGCGCACCGAGCGCAACCACTGTCCGAACGACAGGCCGTCAAGCTCGGGGGCGCGGCGCGCATCCCACGGCGTGTCCACCGCAATGCTGCGGGCGATTCTTTCGAATTGCCAACGCAGCCTGCCGATATCGAGCAAACCGGTCAGCGAAAGCTTGGGGATGGTGCCCTGGTATGACCGGGTCCAGCCGCGCCAGTGGATGACGTTTTTGCCCGCGTGGTGAGTAGGTATGGTCGGGATCTGCAGCTCGGCCGCCAGCGCCAGCACAGCGTCCTGGGTCGGACCCACGAACGCGCCGCCCATATCCACCGGCAATCCGGCGACGCTACCGGTGAACGAACGCCCGCCGACGCGGTCTCGGCCCTCGAGGACAACGACGTCATGACCCTGTCGCGCCAGCTCTCGCGCCGCGGTGAGGCCGGCAAAGCCAGCGCCGACCACCACAACATCGATGCTCCAGGACGGCCTTGTCACGTCCTCTAGTCAACCGCATCATCAGGCGCCGGCGGTAGCGCGGTCGGCGCGGACGTTCGCCTCACGGCGATAGCAACCGTATGCCGCCGTCGATGTCGCGGCTAATCTGCGATTACGTGATCACCACTGAGGCGGCCGCTACTGCCGACACGAGAACGCAGCTACGAACTGTAGCTCTGGGCAGCATGATCGGCACCACGATCGAGTGGTACGACTTCTATTTGTACGCGACAGCGTCGGCGCTCGTGTTCAAACCGCTGTTCTTTCCTCATGTCTCGTCGACGGCGGGAACATTGGCCTCCTTTGCCACCTATGCGGCAGGCTTCGGGGCCCGGCCGATCGGCGCCGTCATCTCCGGCCACTTCGGGGACCGGTTGGGGCGCAAGGCCGTTCTCGTCGTCGCCCTGCTCACGATGGGTCTCGTCACGACCGCGATCGGGCTGCTGCCCACCTACGCTCAGGCGGGGCTGCTTGCCCCGGCACTGCTCGCGGCGCTGCGGGTGCTGCAGGGGCTTGCGGTGGGTGCAGAATGGGGCGGTGCCGCCGTGCTATCGGTCGAACATGCGCCCCCCGGGCGCCGTGGACTGTTCGGCAGCTTCACCCAGCTGGGTTCGCCCGCCGGCATGTTGCTGGCGACGTCCGTCTTCTATCTGACCCGCAAGATCGCCGGTAGCGCGGCGTTCCTGGCGTTCGGGTGGCGGATTCCTTTTCTGTTCAGTGCCGTTCTGGTGGGGCTCGGGTTGTTCATCAGGCTGCGGCTCACCGACGCCGCGGTGTTCGACCGCGTCAAAAAGCGCGATGAGCTCTCGGCGCTTCCGGTGCTGGATGTGCTGCGCAGCCAGCCTCGTAATGTGTTGATTACTACCGGGTTGCGAATGTCTCAGATCGCGCTGTTCGTATTGCTCACCACGTATTCGCTGACCTACCTGCAAGATTCGTTCGGCAAGGGCAGTGGGGTCGGTTTGATCGCGGTGCTGATATCGTCGGCGCTCGGTTTGGTCAGCACGCCAGGCTGGGCAGTGTTGTCCGATCGCTTCGGTCGGCGGCCGCCCTATTTGTTCGGCGCGGTGGCCGGGGTGGTGGCCCTGGTGTTGTTCTTCGTGGCCGCGGCAAGCGGGTCGGCAATCGCTGTGGTGTTCGCGATTGTGTTCGGCGTCAACGTCGTTCATGACGCGATGTACGGGCCGCAGGCCGCGTGGTTCGCCGAACTCTTCGACACCAGGGTGCGTTACAGTGGATCGTCGCTGGGTTACCAGATCGGGGCCGTGCTCTCGGGCGGGTTCGCGCCGCTGATCGCGGCGGCTCTGCTGGTCGCCGGTGGCGGTAGGCCGTGGTTGATCGTGGGGTATTTCGCGGTACTGGCGGCAATCACAGTCGCCGCGGCTTATGCGGCACGGGAAACGTATGCGGATCAGATCGAGTGAGCGCGATGAGCAGGATCTACCTGAATGCCTTCGACATGGCGTGTGTCGGGCACCAGTCGGCGGGGCTGTGGCGTCACCCTGAGGATCAGGGTTACCGATATCGCGAACTCGGCTATTGGACCGACCTGGCCCGAATCCTGGAAGCCGGTGGCTTCGATGCGCTATTTCTCGCCGACGTGCTCGGCGTCTACGACGTCTACGGCGCGTCTCGCGATGCGGCAGTCCTCGACGCTGCGCAGTTCCCGGTCAACGACCCGACTGCCGCCGTCTCGGCGATGGCGGCGGTGACCGAGACGCTGGGCTTCGGGATCACGCTGTCGCTGACCTACGAGCAGCCCTACGCGCTGGCACGCAGGTTGTCGACGCTGGATCACCTCACCGACGGGCGCGTGGCGTGGAACATCGTCACCTCGTATCTGGACAGTGCGGCGCGCAACCTCGGCCTGGACGCCCAGATCCCGCACGACCAGCGCTACGAGATCGCCGACGAATACCTCGAGGTCTGCTACAAGCTGTGGGAAGCGTCGTGGGAATCCGACGCGGTGGTGCGCGATCCCGCGCGCGGAGTGTTCACCGACCCGGCCAAGGTGCACGACATCGAGCACAAGGGACGCTACTTCTCGGTTCCGGGTCCGTTCTTGTGTGAACCGTCGCCACAGCGCACACCGGTGCTGTTCCAGGCCGGCGCCTCGCCGCGCGGTGTCAAATTCGCCGCCGCCAATGCGGAAGCCGCGTTCATCTCCGGCCCGACTCCGCAGATCGTGCGCGGCCCCGTGCGCGCGCTGCGGGAGGCCGCTGCCGCGTTGGGCCGGGACCCCCGCTCCATCAAGGTGTTCACCATGGTGACCCCGGTGGTCGCCGAGACGCACGAGCAAGCGCTGGCGAAGCTGGCCGAATACCGCCAATTCGTCAGCACCACAGGTGCATTGGCTTTGTTCGGCGGCTGGACCGGGGTCGACCTGGCCGAGCTTGGTGACGACGATCCATTGCGCTACAGCGAGACCGATGCCAACCGGTCCGCGCTGGCCTCCTTCACCACCGACGAGCGAACATGGACGGCGCGGGAACTCGCCGAAGAGATCGGCATCGGCGGTCGTGGCCCGGTGCTGGTGGGTTCGCCCACCGAAGTCGCCGACGAACTCGAGCGTTGGGTCGACGAGGCCGACGTCGACGGATTCAATCTCGCCTACGTGACGACCCCCGGGACGTTCGTCGACTTCGCGAGACTGGTTGTGCCCGAACTGCGTCGGCGCGGGCGGGTACCAGAGCACGTCGCACGCGCCACGTTGCGCGAACGGCTCGGCGGTAGGGGGCCGCTATTGCCGGACGATCATCCCGGCGCGGGGTACCGGCGCTGAAGACGTTCGGCGCGAAAAAGCTACGGCGCAACTCGTCCGGGCCCACGCCAAGGTGGTTGACAAATGATCGATCATTGCGCAAAGTAGGCAGCGCGAGGCCGATGGTCGGCCTCTCGAGCCGAAGGCAACAACATCCGCTCTACTCGAGCCGAGGAACCGATGACAGCAATAACCACGCCCAATTCCACGCGTGCCTATGACGATTGGCGTCTCGCGGATATCCCGCACTACCGGGAGGGGATCAGCACCTACGAGTTCGTGCGCGCCACGCATGAGGCGGACTACCGGACGTATCAGGCCGAGGCCGTGGCCGGGCGGTCGTTCGGCTTCAACGGAATCGGTCGGCTGACCGAGGTTGCCCTGCACATGCCGACCGAGCACACGCTCCACGACCAGAGCTCCCAGTACAAGGAAAATCCAGCGTTTTTCCAGCGACTGATGGGGGTGCCGGATCGTGGTCCCGTCGACCTCGCGGCGTTCCGGCGAGAAACCGAAGAACTGGCAACCGCTTTCGAGAATAACGGCATCATCGTGCACTGGATCGATTACCCGGAAGAGCCGACCAATCCGTACGGACCGCTGATGGGCCACGTATTCCTGTCCTGGGGCTCGATCTGGCGCGGGGGCTCCGTCATCTCGCGTTTCGGGTTCCTACCCGGCATGGTCGGGGTCAGCGAGTACCTCGCTAAGTGGGCATGGAACACGCTCAATATTCCTCCGCTTGTCGCCATCACCGAAGGCGCCATGGAGCCGGGGGCGTGCAACATGATCGCCGAGGAGGTTTTGGTCACCTGCCTATCGGCCTCCTACGATCAGCGAGGAACCGACCAGTTCGTCAACGCGATCTCCAAGACCAGTGGTACGGCCGAGTTTTACAACCTCCAACTCCGGCCCGCCGTAGAAGGCTTCTTCAATCAGGCTACTGGCGCCTGCGCCCACCCAGACATCAACATCAACGCAATCGATGTCGGGAAACTGGTCGTCTCTCCGGCGGCGCTGGATTGGGAGGCGCGTACCTGGTTGCACGACAATAACTTCGAGCTGATCGAAGCCGACCCGCAGGAGCAGCGCGACTTTCTGGCGCCATGCAACGTGCTGTTGCTCGAGCCCGGCAAGGTGATCGCACATGCGGACTGCCACACCACCAACGAGAAAATCCGCGCCGCGGGCGTGGAGGTGATCGAGGTGACCGGCACGGAGATCCGCAAGGCGTGCGGAGGCATAAAGTGCCGCGTTATGCAGATCAACCGAGAGCCGGGTCCGACTCTGCAGGACGTTCGGAACAGGGTTTGGCGTTAGACCCGGCAGCTGTGGTGCGCAGCGCGTAGCACCCTAAAGTTAAGCAGTGTCCAACACTCCCGACGCTCGGACCGAAGTCCGCGGCATGCCGCTTCGAGAACAGATTCTGGGTGTGCTTCTCGACGGGCTGATCAGCGGCCGTTGGCAGCCAGGTGACCGGATCGTTGAACGGCAGGTCGCCGCCGAATTGGACGTCAGCCAGGCCCCAGTCCGGGAGGCGCTGCGAGATCTGGAGACGCTGCGACTCGTCAGCTCGGTGCCGAACAAAGGCGCGCGGGTGCGCGACATCGGCCCGGATGACCTGTTGGAGATGTATCCGGTGCGGGCGGCCCTGGAGGGTTTGGCCGCCTCGATTGCGGTGGACAGGCTCCGCGGAGACGTGACCGCGTTGCAGCGGCATGCCGACGAGATTCGCACGGCCGCGGAGTTGGGCGACATCGGCATGCAGGTCCGCGCCGGTGTCGCCTTCCACCGCGAGATAGTCGCCAGCGCCGGTAACCGAGTTCTGCTGGCTGTATGGGAATCACTCGGAATCGAGGTGTGGACCAACCTGTCGATTCGCCTGCTGCGCACCGAGTTGCACGCTAACGCCGACGACCACACGGCGATCGTCGACGCCTTCGCGAGGCAAGATCCGAACGTCGACGCATTACTGCGCGAGCATGTGATGTCGTACTGCCACGGAAGTCCAACCGCGCCCCACGACGGCGTGACTGGAACTTCTGCGACGAATCGAAATCGGCGCCGAAAAGGCTAGGGCGCCACCGTTAACCAGTCGGCGAATCCGGACGGGTCGTGGCGGCCCAGCGCGCCGTGCTCGTAGAGGCCCCAGCCCTCGACCGGAGCCTTGTCGCCCTCGCGGCAGACCGCGCGGCCGACATGGTCGATCACCCCGAAGCCGGACCGCCCGATGATCGCCGGGTCGGTCATGTTGTACGTCAGGCGTTCGGCGAACTTCTCGCCCTTCCACATGCCGTGTATCCAGTCCGAGTCGCCGCCGTAGCCGCCACCGACGTGAATTGGCACCGGCAGTTTGGACTCGACGTCGAAGCGGACGGGGGCGCCGTCGGGAGTGATGGCGTCGATCGTGGCGCCCGTCGGAATGCGGGTGCCGGATCGGTAGTGGATCTTGACCCGGGGCCAGCCCATTTGCTCGACCCGGCCGTCGCGCCAGATGCGGGTGCAGTCGTTGAGCGAGCGGAAACCGTCGGGCTCCTCCTGAATGATCAGCACGATGGCGAAGTCGTCGAAAGCCATTGGCACGTAAAGCCACCACATGCCTTCGAAGGGCGGGTCGGCTGGCCGACCCGCCGGCTCGGCCTCACCGATCGGCCGGATGCCCCATGATCGGTCGCGGCTGCCGATCCAGGTCGCCGGGTCGACTGCGATCTCTTCGCCGTCGATCACGAGGTTCCCGCTCCAGCTGCCGAGCTGGGCGAACCGCTGTGCGTCCAGCGTGACCCGGTTGCCGGACCGTAGGACGTGCGGCTGTTCCTGGACGACGTCGAACAGGCCTTCCCAGGTGAGATCGACTGCGATGCCCTCGGTTTCGTCGAGGACAATCCGCAGCTTGCGCAGCGGTTCGATGACCTCGAGCCGGTAGCCGTTGACGTGCTGGTTGAGCCGATCCTGATCGATGGCGTCCGAAACGTGTACCGCGGTCTGAATGTCCCCGCGTCGGATGAGCACGAACGCGTCCTTCACACCGAGGTTGGGGTAGTAGCCAATGCCGCTGATCAAGAAGATGTTTCCGGTGCGGTCGTGGGCGTTGTAGTAGGACCGATCGTAGAAGTTGCGGTCCGAGGAGCCGGGCCAGGCGATCGGCTGGGGAATCTGGTGTACCGGGTACTCGTCGAGCGGTCCGAGCATTACTGGTCCTCTCCGATGAGACGTTTCATCAATCCGGCGTGGTAGAACAGCGACTCCACGTCGTCGGGCTTTTCGGTTTCGCCGAAGTGCACTCGTCGCGCACCGGTGCGCATGAACACGCAAGCCCACATCACACCCGAGTACACGTAGAACCAGCGCAGGTCACCCACTTCGACGCCGGACAGGCGCTGGTAGGTGGCGCGGACGTCTTCCTCGCGCATCACATCGGGCAATCCCGGAAGTCCTGCGAGTCCGGTGAGCTCTTGAAAAACCATGTGCGCGTAGATCATCCACGCGACGTCGAGCTCGCGCGGACCTAGGGTCACCATCTCCCAGTCCAGTACCGCCACCGGTTGGAAGTCGCGGTACAAGACGTTGCCCACTCGGGCGTCGCCCCATAGCAGCACGGGCTCACGCGCGGCCACTTCCGTCGGCCAGTTGTCTTCTAGCCACACGAATGTTCGTTCCAGCAGCGGCGATGGGCCGATGTCCGGCACCGCGAAGTCGTACCAGCCCCGCACCCAGTTGTAGTGCCGGCGCAGCGCAGTATCACCCTCGCCCTCGGAAAGGAACCCGAACGTGTTCTCCGCGTTAGGGATTGAGTGCAGCTTCGCCAGCACCCCAGTGGTGGCATCCTGGAGTTCGCGCTGCCGCTCGACGGGCGCGTCGGCGAACCAGTTGTTGCCGAACGTGTAGGGCATCACGTCGGGCGGTACCTCACCCGCGACGTAGTCCATCACGAAGAAGGGCGTACCCAAGACCTCGCCGGTGGGCTCGAGCCAGCGCACCGGCGGCACGGGGACCTCGGTGAGCTCGCCCACCTTCCGGATCACTTCGAATTGGTGGTCAAGCCGATAGGTGGGAAAGACCTGCACGTCGTCAACGCTGGGCGCGACCCGCGTCACCAGCTTCTGCTCGATCGACTGACCGCCGTCGCGCCAGCGGGCGGTCAGGATGATGGTTTCCGAGGACATGCCCGTCGAGTCGATGCCGCTCTCGACGGTGACGTCGGGCGACGCTCCGTCGGGCAGGACTGTGGACAGCCATTTCGACATCACCGCCGGCAACGTCGTGACGTCGCGGCTGGAGCGCTGAAGTCGGTCGACGTTGTCGAGCACGGGTTCATTGGCCACGGGGTGCCTCCTTCGTTGAGACCTTTCGCGGCAATTACGATACGGTAGGTAGCGTTATGAAAGCAGACCCGTCCGGCCTTGACAAGGCCCCAGGTGCCGGGCGCCCCCGGGATCCGCGTATTGACTCTGCCATCCTTGCGGCGACCGCGGAACTGCTTGTGGAAATCGGCTATTCGAACCTCACCCTGGCCGCCGTCGCCGAGCGGGCCGACACCACGAAATCGGCGCTGTATCGCCGGTGGTCGAGCAAGGCGGAATTGGTGCATGAAGCGGCGTTTCCGACCGCGCCCAGCGCGCTCGAGGCCCCGGCCGGCGACTTTGCCGCCGATCTGCGGATGATGATCGAGGCGACACGGGATGTGTTCACCACTCCGGTGGTGCGGGCCGCGCTGCCGGGTCTGGTGGCGGACATGACGGCCGACCCCGAACTCAACGCGCGGGTGATGTCGCGCTTCACCGGGCTGTTCGCCGCGGTGCGGTCACGGCTGGGCGAGGCCGTCGACCGAGGTGAAGCGCATCCCGACGTGGATCCAGACCGCTTGATCGAGTTGATCGGGGGTGCGACGATGCTTCGGATGTTGCTGCGCCCGGACGAGAAGCTGGATGACGCGTGGGTGGAGCAGACCACCGCCATCGTCGTGCATGGGGTAACGCGATGACGCAGCGACTTGCTGGGCGCGCGGCGATCGGCACCGAACAAGTGTGGGATGACCGCCTGCCGGGAACCATCGGTGAGACCGTCGGCGCCATCGAGGTGGGGGTGGGGACTGGCCGCGTCGGAAGATGAATTCGCGCGGGCGGCAGTGCAATTGACGTTCGTGGAACCGGTCACCGTCACGAGCCGCACCCTCGGCCACCGCGAGGTTCGCTACGGCAGCTTCCGGCCGTTTACGCCTGCCTAGCGATTTTCCCGCCTGACGTGCAAGTATGAATCAAGCCTGTGCCGCAACGGCAAGGAAGACCGGCGAGTGGTGTGCCATATGCCCGATAAGCCGACGGGGCGCGTCGTAGCCCTCATCGTGCTGTTGATCGTCGCTGCCGGTGCCCTGCACGGCTATCTTCCGGCTCGCGATCGCGCGGCGCACGCCGAATCCGGCAGTGGGCGGGCGGCGCTGGTCTTCGTCGTCGTCCTGCTCAGTGCGGCTCTCGCGTTGCTGGCGGTCGCGGTTATCGCGCGACTACGAGATCCGCGTGCGGCGGCGCCGAAGACGGGGGACCTGTCCGAAATGCTCGGCACCGGCATCGGGCGACCGAGTTGGCGGGTGTTGTTGATCGGGCTCGCGGTGATCGCCGCGTGGCTGTTGATTGCGATGCTGCTGGCCCGGTTATCGCTGCCGCACGGTATTGCTCCCGCCGAGCACGCACCGGATGCCGGCGCGCAGCCACCGACCGCCGCGCAGCCACCCCAGCACCGGCCCCCGCACCAGGAGAGCGGCGACATGCTGGGAATCCTGCTGGCCGCCACGGTTCCGATGATGCTGATCATCGTCGTCGGAACCCTCATCATGTCGCGGCGGCGATCGCGCGCGACGAGCCTGCACCCCTTTGCCGATGATGAGGTTAAATACCGGCCGCCGGCGCGGCGTTCGCAATCCCTGGTGCGTGCCGCCGAACTCGGGTTGGCCGAGATGGCGGACCGCAGGCGCGAACCACGAGAGGCCATCATCGCTTGCTATGCCGCGATGGAACGTGAGCTCGCGAATGTTCCCGGAGCGGCTCCCCAGGACTTCGACACCCCGACCGAGGTGTTGGCCCGTGCCGTCGAACTCCGTGCGTTGCATATTGATAACGCCGTGCGCCTGGTGAATCTGTTCGAAGAGGCGCGGTTCAGCGCGCACGTGATGAATGAGGGGCATCGTGACGTCGCGGTGGAGGTACTGCGGTTGGTTCTCGCGGAACTTCGGAGCCCGGTATGAAAAGGCTGATATCCCTGGGTATTTGCTTCATCGTCGGGGCGGAGCTTTTGGGGCTGATCGTGCAGGATCGCCCGTTTGTGTTGGCGGCGTCGGGCGTTGCCCTGGCCCTGGTGCTGCTCGACGTTCGTCGGCTGCTGGGGCACAGGATCGAACCCGCGTCGGACCAGGATCCCGACGATCTCGGTGCTACGTTGCGCCGGTGGCTAGCCACCACCGAGACGACGATTCGCTGGTCCGAGTCCACCCGAGCGGACTGGGATCGGCATCTGCGTCCTATGCTCGCCCGCCGGTACGAAATCGCCACTGGCCAACGACAAGCCAAGGACCCGGCGGCATTCCAGTCGACCGGCCGGATGCTATTCGGCGCCGAGCTGTGGGAATGGGTCAATCCCAACAACATCAGGCGCAGCGATGATCACCAGCCGGGTCCAGGCCGGACCGCATTCGAAGAGATCCTGCAGAAGTTGGAGCAGGTATGACAGGAGGCGCCACGATGCCGGTCGCTATGCCAGCCGGTACGACCACCGCACAGTGTGAGGCCGTGCTCGACGAAATCGAACGCGTGGTGGTAGGCAAGCGTTCCGCGCTGACCCTCATCCTCACCGCCGTTCTCGCGCGTGGCCATGTCCTCATCGAAGATCTACCGGGGCTGGGCAAGACATTGATCGCGAGATCTTTTGCCGCGGCACTGGGTCTGCGATTCACCCGGGTGCAGTTCACCCCCGACCTGCTGCCGGCCGACCTGCTCGGTTCGACGATCTACGACATGCAGTCGGGCCGCTTCGCGTTCCGCGCCGGCCCCATCTTCACCAACCTGCTGCTTGCCGACGAGATCAACCGCACTCCGCCAAAGACGCAGGCGGCGCTGCTCGAAGCGATGGCTGAAGGCCAGGTCAGCATCGACGGCGAAACCCACAAGCTGCCCACGCCTTTCATCGTTCTGGCGACCGACAACCCTATCGAGTACGAGGGCACCTACCCGCTGCCGGAGGCGCAACTGGACCGATTCGCGATGCGGCTGGAACTGCGATACCTCTCCGAGCGCGACGAGACCTCGATGCTACGGCGCCGTCTCGAACGTGGTTCGGCCGAACCGACGGTGAATCAGGTGGTGCACGGCGACGACCTGCTGGCGATGCGTGAATCGGTCGAGCAGGTGTCGGTGCACGAGGATGTCTTGCACTACGTGGTCTCGCTGGCCACCGCTACCCGGCATCATCCACAGGTCTCCGTCGGCGCCAGCCCGCGGGCCGAACTCGATTTGGTTCAACTCGCTCGTGCTCGTGCATTGCTGCTTGGTCGCGACTATGTGATCCCCGAGGACGTCAAGGCTCTCGCCATCGCGGCGGTCGCACACCGGATCACCCTGCGCCCGGAGATGTGGGTGCGCAAGATCCAGGGCGCCGACGTGGTCGGAGAACTGTTGCGGCGCTTGCCGGTACCCCGTACCAGCGAAGGCGCCGGATGAGCTTGCCGTGAACGGCCGCGAAGTCGAGTTCCGCTGGCGCGCATCGCCACTGACGCGGTCGATCGCGACCTGCGCGGGTATTGCGCTGGTTGCGGCCGTGATCGGCGCGCATTGGCAGCTCGTTGCGTTCGCGGCGCCATTGCTCGGCGTGCTGTGTTCGATCAGCTGGCAACACCGTGTGCCGAAGATCGGAGTGCATGGGGAACCGGCGTCGCAGCGTTGCTTCGAAGGAGAGCACGCGCGAGTGACGCTCTCGGTGACGAAGGAAGCCGGGGTGCCTGGCGCCTGGGCAGTCGAACTCACCGTACCCGCGGTCGAGGGCATGCAGCTCGACTATCTCGATCCGGATTCGCGGCACACGAAAACCGTTGTTGGAATGGCGCAACGCTGGGGTCGATACCCGGTCCGGGCCCGAGTCGACGCCGTCGCGCGCGGTGGGCTGCTCACCGGCACGGCGATCGTCGATGCCGCCGATGTGATCGTGTTTCCGCTGACGCCGCCGCAGTCGACGCCGATCCCGCGAACCGAGTTGCTCGACCGCCTCGGAGCCCACCTAACCCGGCATATCGGTCCGGGAGTCGAATACGCCGATATTCGTTCCTACGTTCCGGGTGACCAACTGCGGACGGTGAATTGGCCGGTGAGCGCGCGTCGCGGCCAGCTGCATGTGACGGAGCGGCTGACCGACCGTGCCGCCGACGTGGTGGTACTGATCGACGGGTATCGGCAGCCGGCGGGCCCGGCGACCGATGCCGCCGAACGGGTGGTGCGCGGTGCGGCTCAGGTGGTGCAGACGGCGCTGCGCTACGGCGATCGCGCCGGGATCGTCGCGCTCGGCGGTAATCGCCCGCGGTGGCTCGGCGCCGACATCGGCCAGCGTCAATTCTATCGTGTGCTCGACACCGTACTCGGCGCGGGTGATCGATTCGAAAACAACACCGGGACACTGGCACCGCGTGCAGCCGTTCCAGCCGGGGCGATCGTCGTCGCTTTCTCCACGCTGCTCGACACGGAATTCGCACTGGCGCTGATCGATTTGCGCAGACGCGGTCACGTCGTGATCGCCGTTGACACCCTTGATGTTTCACCGTTCGAAGGTGAACAGGACCCGCTGGTGGATCGGCTGTGGGCGTTGCAGCGCTCCGCAATGTATCGAGATATGGCGACCATCGGTGTTGACATCGTCTCCTGGCAGGAGGATCAACCCCTGGAGCAGTCGATGGGCGTACTCCCGGATCGCCGCCACCGGGTGCGGGGAAGGCTGCGGGGGTAGCGATGTCATCCGGTGCGCGATTCGGGGTCCATGCTCTGGCAACGGTATTCGGCCTGCTGATGGTCGGCTTGGCCGCAGTGGACGCCCACGGACCGGCGGTGGGCCTTGGGATCGGAGCGCTGGTTGCGGTAGGGGTTGGGGTCGTGTTGCGGCCGGCCGCAACGCTCGCCGTGTTGCTGTCCGTGACCATGATCGTGATGATCGATCCGCCCCATGTGTACGTGGGGCTCTCAGGGCTATGTGCGGCTGCCTACCTGATCTCCCGCCACGCGGCGGCGTTGCCGGACGCGCTCGCTATGGTGAGTTGGCCCACAATCGTTGGCGCCGTGGGATTTACTTTTGTGGGCGTGGTGGCGATGTCGTTTCCTTTGCACTTGCCGTGGATACCATTAGCGGCGCCGCTGGCGGTGCTGGCGATCTATGTGTTGGCGACCCGGCCGTTTTTGGGCTGATCATCAATTCGGCGTGACAACCCCACGAGTCATCGTGAGTTCCCGCTGGCTTTGCTTGGTTGGGTAGGTCGTTCTACGTACCTGGAAGGATTTTTGTCCTGGCCGCCCGCTCCGCGTATGCGCAATATGTGGTGGCACGCGATGTAGGCAACGCGACGTCGTAGTACAGGGGGAATGTCACAGTGAGTCACCGGCCACAGAGGACCGATTTCATCGTGGTGGGCGCGGGCGCGTCGGGCAGTGTCGTTGCGCGCCGGTTGCTGGACCGCGGCTACTCGGTGCATGTGCTGGAGGCCGGTGCTGCCGACATCAACCCCGATATCCATTCCAGTTCCGGATGGCCCGCGCTCCTGCACGGCGCTGCGGACTGGGCGTTCATGACTGCCCCGCAACGGCACGCCAACAATCGGCGCCTGTATTGGCCGCGAGGGAAGGTGTTGGGTGGCAGCAGCTCGCTCAACGGCCAGATCTACGTCCGGGGTCACAGTAGCGACTACAACGAGTGGGCTCAACTCGGCTGTACGGGTTGGGATTTCAACAGCGTATTCGGTCTGTTTCTGCGTTCGGAGGACTACGTGGACGGCGCGAATCCCTGGCACGGTTCGGGCGGACCGTTACCGGTGGAGCGCATCACTCGACCGAATCCGACGTCGATTGCCTTCATCGAGGGCGCGAAGGCCTTGGGCCACCGGGTCGTCGACGATTTCAATGGCCCGAACCAGGTCGGCGTCGGTTTCACCCAAGTGACCACCCGCAACGGACGCCGGGCCAGCGCATGGCAGAGCTTCATGGGCCCGGTGCTGGAGAATCCGCGACTGACCGTCACCACGGGCGCACTTGTGCACCAGGTCATGATCCGCGGCGGTCGCGCGGTCGGAGTGCAATACTGCGTGGACGGGCAGATTCTTCAGGCCTCGGCTGAGTGCGAAGTGGTACTGAGTGCGGGCACGCTGGGATCGCCAAAGCTGTTGTTGCTCAGTGGCATTGGACCTGCCGAGCATCTCGCTGAAATGGGCGTGCGGGTCTCCGTCGATCTTCCCGGGGTGGGGGAGAACCTGCACGACCATCTTCTGGTGAGCAATGTCTACGAGGCGTCTCGGCCGATGGAGCCAGCACATCACAACCTGCTCGAGTGTCAACTGTTCACCTGCAGCGCATATTGGCGGGGCCCGGGTCCCGATCTGCAGCCGCTGTTCATCCACACGGTGTACCCGGCCGAGGGCTATCCCGTGCCCCGCAACGGATACACGATTGCGCCCGGCATCATTCGTCCCCGATCGCGGGGCACACTTCGGCTGGCGTCGACCGATCCGGCGGCCGCACCGTGGTGTGATCCCAATGTCCTGGCCGAACCATACGACCTCGAGGCGCTGGTCGATGCGGTGGAGCTCTGCCGCGAGATCGGGGCCGGTCCCGCGTTCAGCGACTGGCGGTCTGCGGAGGTTGCACCGGGGCCGGCAGCGCGTACGCGTGACGACCTCCGCGAATACGTGCGACGCGCCGTCGGCACTTACCATAATCAAGTCGGAACCTGCCGTATGGGCGTCGACGATGACGCCGTGGTAGCACCAGATCTCAAGGTGCGTGGGATCGATGGACTGCGAGTCGCCGACGCGTCGGTCATGCCGTCCATCACGGGTGGCAACACCAACGCGCCGGCGATCATGATTGGTGAGAAGGCATCCGACCTGATCGCGGGAGCACCCGCGAGTCGGAAACGTAACGGCGTTACTGCAGGAACTGTGCGGCGTGATCGGCGAGGTCGAGCAGCGGTTGCGGGAAGATTCCCAGGCCGACGGTGATCGCGGCGCACAGCGCGATCGCGATCTTGCTCAGGATGCCCGGCGCCACAACCTGCGGCGTGTCATCGGTCGGTTCGGTGAAGAACATCAGCACGATCACGCGTACATAGAAGTAGGCGGCGACCCCGCTGGCGATCACACCGACGATGATCAACGGCACCGCACCGCCCTGGGCGGCGGCCTTGAACACCGTGAGCTTGCTGATGAATCCACTGGTCAGTGGGATACCGGCGAAGGCCAGCAAAAACATCGAAAGCATCACGCCCACAATGGGGGAACGCTGCCCGAGCCCGGCCCAGTGCGACAGGGTGGCGTCCTCGACGCCGTCGGAGTTGCGAATCAGACCGACGATGGCGAACGCGCCGACCGTGCTGAAGCTGTAGGCGACGAGGTAGAACAATGTCGCCGCAAGACCCGCCTGGTTGTCGGCGATCACACCGGTGAGGATGAAACCGACGTGGGCGACCGACGAATAGGCCAGCATCCGTTTGACATCGACCTGGTTGACGGCGGTGAGGGTACCGACGGCCATGGTCAGGATTGAAATCGCCCACAGCACAGGACGCCACTGCTCGTGCAGCGGTGGCAACGCGACGTACACGACTCGCAGTAGCGCGCCGAATGCCGCGACCTTGGTGGCCGCGGCCATGAACCCGGTGATCGGCGTGGGCGCGCCCTGGTACACGTCGGGAATCCACGAATGGAACGGCACCGCGCCCACTTTGAACAACAGGCCGACCGACAACAGCGCGACGCCGACCAACGCCATCGAGCTATCGCCATGGGCCGCAAACGCATCCCGGATACCGGGCAGAAGCAGCGTGCCGGTCGCACCGTAGATCAACGCCACCCCGTAGAGGAAGAACGCCGACGAGAACGCGCCCAGCAGAAAGTACTTCATCGCCGCTTCCTGCGAGAGCAGTCGGCGGTGACGTGCCAGCCCACACATCAGATACAGCGGCAGCGACAGCACTTCCAGTGCGACGAACATCGTCAGCAAGTCGTTGGCCGCCGGGAACACCATCATGCCGCCGACGGACAGCATCAGCAGCGGGAAGAGCTCGGTCTGCGCGGCTCCGGCGCGCTCGGCCTCGCGCTCGGCGTCACTGCCGGGGACCGCGGATGCCTGCGGGGTAAAGGAATCCAATCCCGAAGAATGCCCGGGTACTCCCGTCGCGACGGCGACCTTGTTGGCGGTCTGGGCGATGTTGCTGCGTTCGGCGATGAAGATGACGGCCATGACGGCCACCAGCACCACGGTGCCTTGCAGATACAGCGTCGGCCGGTCGATGGCCACCGCGCCCAGCACCGCGCTGCGACCTGATGCCGGAAGAGAACGGCTGACCGCGATGTCGGCGACGAATGCCGCGATCAAACCAGCGAGGGCCAGCGTTACCTGCGAGAGGTAGCGAATGTTTCTGGGCAGGAACGCTTCAGCCAGCACGCCGACCACTGCGATGCCGAAGACGATCAACATCGGGCACAGCAGGAAGTACTCGATGCTGGGGGTGGGAAGGGTCATTGGTGCGGTCCTTCGGCTGTACGGGGGGTCGCCCCCAAAACCGGATGGGTCACCCTCGGCGCGGGATCATGCTGGCCGATGGTGACCATGGTGTGGTCCACGGCGGGATTGATGATGTCGAGCACCGGCTTGGGATAGACGCCGAGAACGAATAGCAACGCCATCAACGGTGCGACGACGAGCAGCTCCCGGGCCCGCAGATCAGTGATCTTCTCGTTGCCTTCGGCCACCGGCCCGGTCATCACCCGCTGGTAGAGCCACAGCATGTAGATCGCCGCCAGGACCAACGCGGTCACCCCGAACGCACCGGCCAGCCAGTACCGGTTGAAAGTGCCCAGCAGGACCAGGAATTCACTGATGAACGGTGCCAGGCCGGGCAGTGACAGGGTGGCCATGGCCGAGACCAGGAAGGTGCCGGCCAGAATCGGCGCGACCTTCTGGACGCCGCCGTAATCCGCGATCAACCTGCTGCCGCGTCGTGTCACCAGGAATCCCGCGATCAGGAACACCGCCGCCGTGGACAGCCCATGGTTGAGCATGTACAGCGTCGAACCGCTCTGCCCCTGGGTCGTCATCACGAAAATGCCGGCGATGATGAACCCGAAGTGTGAGATGGAGGTATAGGCGATCAGGCGCATCATGTCGGTTTGCCCGATCGCGACGACCGCACCGTAGATCACCCCGATGATGGCTAACGTCACGATGAGCGGCCGGAAAAATGTTGACGCATCAGGGAACAGCTGCAGGCAGTAGCGCAGCATCCCGAACGTGCCTACCTTGTCCATCACCGCGGTGATCAACACCGCGGTCGCGGGAGTCGCCTCGACGGCGGCGTCGGGCAACCAACGATGGAACGGCCACAGCGGGGCCTTGACGGCGAACGCGAACATGAAACCCAGGAACAGCGCCTTGAACACGGCCGGGTCCACGCCGGCGAATCGGCCCGAGGAGATGCCGGTCACGATTTCGCGGAAGTCGAAGGTACCCGAACCGTGCTGCGCGGTCACGACATACAGCCCGATCACCGCCGCCAGCATGATCAGGCCGCCGAACAGGTTGTACAGCAAGAACTTCACCGCGGCGCGCGACCGCCCGGTTCCCTTACCGAAGCCACCGATCAGGAAGTACATCGGGATCAGCATCGCCTCGAAGAACACATAGAACAGCAAGACGTCGAGTGCGATCACCGAGATCAGCACCATCGACTCGATGGCCAGCGTCAAGGCGACGTAGGCGTGCACACCTCGGGTGCCCTCACCGCCGTCGTTCCAGCCCGCCACCAATAACAGCGGAATCAGAATGGCGGTCAACAGCACCAGGACCACCGCGATCCCGTCCACGCCAAGGTTGTAGCCGGCGCCGAACGCGGGTATCCAGGGGTGCTTCTCCAGGAATTGGTAAGGGGCGCCGCCGGTCTTGAATCCGAGCGCGACGACGAGCGCGACCGCAAGCGTCAGGACGCTGACCACCACGCCGGTCCACTTGGCGAACTGCCGCATCCCCGGCGGCAACAGGATGATGAGCACGGAACCCGCCAGCGGGACCAGCCACAGCACGCTCAGCCACGGAACGTTCACCACAGTTGTACCGCCAGGATCGCCGCGACCAGCAGGGTGGCGCCCGCCAACATCTCTAATGCGTAGGAGCGGGCGAAGCCGGTTTGCAGCCCCCGCAAGCGATTCGAGGTTCGGCCCACCAGTGCGGCCAGGGCGTTGACCGAACCGTCCACACCCTCGTTGTCGACTTCGACCAGCGCGTCGGTCAACTGCGCGCCAGGGCGCATGAATACCTCCTCGTTGAAGGCATCGCCGTATAGGTCTCTACGTGCGGCCGTGGTGAGTGCCGACACCTGAACGGGAGCCACTCTCGGAATCTCCGACCTGCCGTACTTCTGATAAGCCACCAGGATTCCGACCGCCACCACCGCCAGTGCCAGCGTGGTGCTGACCCAGGCCGGCAGGATGTGTGTGCTTTCCTCGTGCGCACCGACGACCGGTTCCAGCCAGTGCGGCAGGGTGCCCCCGATGGCGAATAGGCCGCCGGAGAACACCGAGCCAAAAGCGAGCAGAATCATCGGGCCGGACATCAGGGCCGGTGCTTCGTGCGGGTGACTACCTGGCGCCCAACGCTTTTCGCCGAAGAAGGTCATCAGCATCACCCGGGTCATGTAGAACGCGGTGATGCCCGCGCCCAGCAGCGCGGCTCCGCCCAGCGTGTAGCCGCGCACGCCGCCGACGCCCAGCGCCGCCTCGATGATGGCGTCCTTGGAATAGAAGCCCGCGAACGGCGGCACACCGATGATTGCCAGATAACCCAGCCCGAAGGTGATGAACGTGACGGGCAGGGCGGCGCGCAGCCCACCGTAACGGCGCATGTCCTGCTCTTCGTGCATCGCGTGAATGATCGAGCCCGACCCGAGGAACAGTCCGGCCTTGAAGAAGCCGTGCGTGAGCAGGTGCATGATCGCGAACGCGTAACCGGCCGGTCCGAGGCCCGCGGCCAGCACCATGTAGCCGATCTGGCTCATCGTCGACGCCGCTAGCGCACGCTTGATGTCGTCCTTGGCGCAACCGATGAACGCCCCGAACAGCAGCGTGACCGCGCCGACGAGGACCACGCCGAGCTGGGCACCGGGAGCGAGGTTATAGAGCGGGTTGGACCGCACGATCAGGTACACACCGGCGGTCACCATGGTGGCGGCGTGGATCAGAGCGGACACCGGGGTCGGGCCTTCCATCGCGTCACCCAACCAGGCTTGCAGCGGGACCTGGGCGGACTTGGCGCAGGCGCCCAGCAGCAGCAGTAACCCCATCGCCGTCAGTACGCCGCGACTGGCGGCCGGCGCGGCGGCGAAAACTCCGGCATACGAAAGGGTCCCGAACGTGCTGAACATCAAGAACATGCCCAGGGCCAGGCCGGCGTCGCCGACCCGGTTCATCACGAACGCCTTCTTGGCGGCCGTGGCCGCCGACGGCTTGTGGTACCAGAAACCGATCAGCAGGTAGGACGCCAGACCGACGCCTTCCCAACCGACGTAGAGCACCAGGTAGTTGTCGGCGACGACGAGCAGCAGCATCGAAGCGAGGAACAGGTTGAGATATCCGAAAAACCTTCGGCGGTCCGGATCTTCGGCCATGTAGGCGACCGAGTAGATGTGGATGAGCGATCCAACGCCGGAGATCAGCAGCACGAAGCACACGGATAACTGGTCGATCTGCAGCCCGAAGTCGACCTGGAATTGGTTGACCGGAATCCAGGTGAACACTGTCTGGTGGATGGCGCGGTGCTCACTGTCTCGGCTCAGCAACTCCGACAGCAGCGCGGTGCCCACCCCGAATGCCCCCAGTGCTGCGACGACGCCCAGCCAATGTCCCCACGCGTCGGTGCGTCTGCCGCCGAACAGCAAGACTGTGGCGCCCGCCAGCGGTAGTGCCACGAGCAGCCAGGTGAAGTGTGCGATGTTTGTCACGGCGGCGTTCTTCTACCCTTTGAGTAGGTTCGCGTCGTCGACCGACGCTGATTTGCGGGCACGGAAAATCGTCATGATGATGGCCAGGCCGATGACGACCTCGCATGCGGCCACCACCATCGTGAAGAACGCGATCATCTGTCCGTCCAGGTGGCCGTGCATGCGCGCGAAGGTGACGAACGCCAGGTTGACCGCGTTGAGCATCAGCTCGACGCACATGAACATCACGATGGCGTTGCGGCGCAGCAGCACACCCGCGGCCCCGATGGTGAACAGCAGTGCCGAAAGGTAAAGGTAGTTAGCCGGATTCATGACGCTCCGCCTTTGATGGCTTGCGGGGTGGGGGTCGACTTGCCGTCCGCACCGCGGGTTCGCAACATGCTCGACACCGACAGGTCCGAGTACGAGCCGTCGGGCAGCAACGCGGCCACGTCCACCGCGTTGTGGCGTGCGTAGACGCCCGGGTTGGGCAGCGGCGTCGCGCGCGCGCCGGTTCGGAACCGCTCCTCGGAAAGTTCGCGCTGAGTCTTGCGACGTTCGAAACGCTCGCGGTGCGCTAGCACCATCGCCCCGACCGCCGCCGTGATCAGCAACGCGCTGGTCAGCTCGAACGCCCAGAGGTAACGCGAAAAGATCAGTGCCGCCAGGCCTTCGACGTTGCCGTTGGCATTGGCGGTGGTCAGTCCGACGAAACCCCCGGTCGTCACATGGCCGATGGCTGCGACCAGAAGAATGCCGAACCCGACTCCGGTGATCACCGCGGCGACGCGCTGTCCGCGCAGCGTTTCCTTCAGTGATTCCGCGGAGTCCACGCCGATCAGCATCAGTACGAATAGGAACAGCATCATCACCGCGCCGGTATAGACCACGACTTGAACCACGCCCAGGAACACTGCGTCCTGGATCATGTAGAAGATCGCCAGGATGATCATCGTCATCGCCAGGAACATCGCCGAGTACACGGCGTTGACGGCCGTGACCACCCCGATCGCGCCGATCACGGCCAGGGCGCCCAGCACCCAGAAGGCCACCGCTTCGCCGGTGGAGGTGCGAACGATGGCGTCGGTCGCCAATGTGGTGGCAAGCACGGTGCTCACCGGGCATCTCCCGCCTGCTGGTTCTCGCGCAAGCCATCCGCGGTGACGTTGCCTTGGTAGTAGTCCTTGTCGGTGGCGCCTTCCGCCCGCGGGTGCGGCGGCGCGAGCATGTCTTGCAGCAGCGGGGCCAGCAGCCGGTTCTTTTCGTAGATCAGGTCCGCGCGGTTGTCGTCGGCCATCTCGTAGTCGTTGGTCATCGTCAATGCGCGGGTGGGGCAGGCCTCGATGCACAGTCCGCAGCCGATGCACCGCAGATAGTTGATCTGATAGACCCGGCCGTAGCGCTCTCCCGGTGAGAACCTTGCCTCGTCGGTGTTGTCGGCGCCCTCGACGTAGATCGCGTCGGCGGGGCAAGCCCAGGCGCACAGCTCGCAGCCGATGCACTTCTCCAGGCCGTCGGGGTATCGGTTGAGTTGATGACGGCCGTGGTAACGCGGGGCGACCGGACCCGGTTTCTCCGGATACTCCTCGGTGACAGTCTTTTTGAACATCGCCGCGAAGGTCACGCCGAATCCGGCCACGGCGTCGAGGAATTTAGCCACGTGCTTTCTCCTTGCTCGCACCGACTGATGACGTCAGGGCCCGGCTCGGCACCGGTGGTGTCGGGAATGCCGGTGGTGGCGGTATGGCGTCGCGACGCTTGCGAAGCTCGCGCGCCAGTGCGCGATTGTTTGGGGGGCTGAATGGTTTTCGCAGCGTCAGCACCAGTGCGATCGTGACAACGACGCTGCAGCCGACCAGGAGCGGAGTCCAATGCGCGTAGCCCTGATTGCGCAGCGAGCGGATGACGGCGGCGATCATCACCCACACCAGCGACACGGGGATCAGTAATTTCCAGCCCAGGCCCATGAATTGGTCGTAACGCAACCGCGGCAACGAGGCGCGCAGCCACATGTAGATGAACAGGAAGGTCCACATCTTGGCGGTGAACCAGAGCACCGGCCACCAGCCGGTGTTGGCGCCATCCCACATGTTCAGCGGCCACGGGGCGTGCCAGCCGCCGAGGAACATGACCGAGGCAAGCGACGAAACCGTCATCATGTTGACGTATTCGGCGAGCATGAACATCGCGAACTTCAGCGACGAGTACTCGGTGTGGAAGCCGGCGACGAGTTCGCCCTCGGCCTCCGGCAGATCGAACGGAGCCCGGTTGGTTTCGCCCACCATCGAGATCAGGTAAATCACGAACGACGGCAGCAGCAGGAATATGTACCAGACGCCGTTCTGTGCCTCGACGATTCCGGACGTCGACATGGTGCCGGCGAACAGGAAGACGGCCGCGAACGACAGGCCCATCGCCACTTCGTAGGAGATGACTTGGGCAGTGGAACGCACCCCGCCCAGCAGCGGATAGGTGGACCCTGACGCCCAGCCGCCCAGCACGATGCCGTACACGCCGATCGCCGAGAGACCGAGGATGAAGAGGACCGCCACCGGCACATCGGTCAGCTGCAACGGCGTGCGGTGGCCGAACACCGACACCTCGGGACCGAACGGGATGAACGCGAATGCGGTGAAGGCTGGAATCGTCGAAAAGACCGGCGCCGCAAAGTAAACGAACTTGTCGACGCCGACCGGGGTGATGCTTTCCTTGAGGGCTAGCTTGATCCCGTCCGCCAGGCTCTGCAGGGCGCCCCACGGGCCGGCCCGGTTCGGGCCGGGCCGCAACTGCATCCAGCCGAGGATCTTGCGTTCGAGCAGGATCGCCAACAGCACGTTCAGCATCAGGAACACGAAGATGGCCAGCGCCTTGCCGAGCACCAGCCACCAGGGGTCATGCCCGAAGCCGCTCATTCGCCCACTCCGATCTTCACGACGCTGCCGATGGTGACGCCGAGGTCACGCTGCACCGCCGAGCCCGGCGAGTTCAGCGGCAGCCACACCACGCGGTCGGGCATGTCAGTGATGGCCAGCGGCAGGCTGATTGATCCGCGCGACGTGCTGACCGTGACCGTGTCGCCCTCCGCTGCGCCGATTTCGGTCGCGGTGTCGGCCGACAGCCGCACCACGGGTTTGCGTGCCGTCCCCGCCAGATACGGCTCGCCGTCTTGCGCGCGGCCGCTGTCGAGCATCATCCGCCAGCCGGTGAGCACGGCTTCGCCCTGGCCGGGCTGCTGGGGCTCCGGGGCTTGCACGGTTGTGCCGCTTGCGCGCTCGCCGTCCCAGTTTCCTAGCGCCGACGCTTCTTCGCGGGCTGTTGAGACGCTGGTCATGCCGAGGTACACACCCATCTCGTCGGCCAGCGTGTCGAGGACCCGGTGATCGGATTGAGCGGCCTGTTGAGTGCTGCCGTGCAGTGCGGGCTCGAACGGGCGGAATCGGCCCTCCCAGTTGACGAATGCGCCGGCCTTCTGCGTCGTGGGCGCGACGGGGAACACCACGTCGGCGCGTTCGGTGACCTCGCTGCGCCGCAGCTCCAGGCTGACCACGAAACGGGCGGCGTCCAGCGCGGCCAGCACGGCATCCGGATCGGCGAAGTCGGCGGGTTCGATGCCGCCGACCAGCAGCGCACCCAGGGTGCCGTCCTTCGCGGCGGCCAGAATGCCGTCGACGTCACGCCCAGCGGCAGAAGGCAATTCATCGACATTCCACGCCGCTGCGACCTCTGCGCGGGCGGTGTCATCGGCGACAAGACGCCCGCCGGGCAGCAGTCCGGGCAGTGCGCCGGCCTCGAGCGCGCCACGCTCCCCGGCGCGCCGCGGCACCCAGGCCAACCGGGCCCCGGTGGCATCGGCGAGCCGGGCCGCCGCGGACAAGCCACCCGGCACCGTGGCCAGACGTTCGCCGACCATGATGACCGCTCCGGGGGTGGACAACAGGTCGCCCACCTCCCCGGTGGCCAGACCGTCCAGCGTCGACGGTTCCGCGCCGGGAACCGTTTGGATCAACCGGCCCGACATCTTGTTCAGTGCGCGAGTGGCGAACGGGGCGACCGCGTAGATCGGCACGCCGTGCTTGCGAGCGGCCTTGCGCAGCCGCAGGAACACGATCGGTGCCTCGTCCTCGGGCTCGAACCCGACCAGCACGACCACCGGCGCCGACTCCAGATCCGAGTAGCTGACGGTGAGCGGCAGGCCCGCGACGCGCGCCGCCAGGAACTCCGCCTCTTCGGCCGAGTAGGGACGGGCGCGAAAATCGATGTCGTTGGTGTCCAACACGATTCGCGCGAACTTCGAGTAGGCGTAGGCGTCTTCCCAGGTGCCTCGGCCGCCGACGAGGACGCCGGCGTTGCCGCGAGCGGCTTCGAATCCCCGGGTGGCCGCCACGATCGCGTGCGCCCAGGACGCCGGCTGCAACGTGCCGTCGGGGTCGCGGACCAGGGGAGTGGTGAGCACGTCGGGCTGGGTGTCGTACCGGAACGCCCACCGGCCCTTGTCGCAGTTCCACTCCTCGTTGACCTCGGGGTCGTCACCGGCAAGGCGGCGCAGCACCTTGCCGCGGCGGTGGTCGGTGCGCTCGGCGCAGCCGCCGGCGCAGTGCTCGCACACGCTGGGGCTGGAGACCAGGTCGAAGGGGCGGGCCCGGAATCGGTAGGCGGTGCCGGTCAAGGCACCGACCGGGCAGATCTGCACGGTGTTGCCCGAGAAGTACGAGTCGAACGGCTCGTTGGCGTAGATGCCGACCTGCTGCAGGGCGCCGCGCTCCTGCATGTCGATGAACGGATCGCCGGCGATCTGCTCGGAGAACCGTGTGCAGCGCGCACACAGGATGCACCGCTCGCGGTCCAGCAACACCTGCGAGGAGATGTTGATCGGCTTGGCGAACGTCCGCTTGTCGTCAGTGAAACGAGAGTCACTGCGGCCGTTGGACATTGCCTGGTTCTGTAGCGGGCATTCACCGCCCTTGTCGCACATCGGGCAGTCCAGCGGATGATTGATCAGCAGCAGTTCCATCACGCCGTGCTGGGCCTTGTCGGCGGCCTCGGAGGTGAGCTGGGTGCGCACCACCATGTCGTCGGTGCAGACAATGGTGCACGACGCCATCGGCTTGCGCTGACCCTCGACCTCGACCATGCACTGCCGGCAGGCGCCGACCGGGTCGAGCAGCGGGTGATCACAGAACCGCGGGATTTGGATGCCCATCAACTCCGCCGCGCGGATCACCAGAGTTCCCTTCGGAACACTGATTTCAGTGCCGTCGATGGTCAGCTTGACCATGTCGGGCGGAGTCGTCTCGTCACCCGTCTGGGTCTTGGCCGCACTTGTCATGAGCGCCGCTCCTCTCCCCCGCGAGCGGGAGGTGCCCCCACATCGCTCTGTTGCTCTGCATCGTCACCGGCGCGTGTCATGAGCGCGTTCACGCCTTTCCGTTCGCCGTAAGCATGGAGTCTCGTGGGTCGAACGGGCAGCCGCCTCCTTCGACGTGGGCGATGTACTCGTCGCGGAAGTGCTTGATCGAGGACATCACCGGGCTGGCCGCACCATCGCCCAACGCGCAGAACGACTTTCCGAGTATCGCGTCAGAGATGTCCAACAGCTTGTCGAGATCTTCGGTAGTACCTTTGCCGGTTTCCAGACGCTCGTAGATCTGGCTGAGCCAGAAGGTGCCTTCCCGGCAGGGCGTGCACTTGCCGCACGACTCGTGTCGGTAGAAGTCGGTCCACCGCTGAACCGCGCGGACCACGCAGGTGGTCTCATCGAAGATCTCCAGCGCCTTGGTGCCCAGCATCGAACCGGCCGCGCCGACGCCCTCGTAATCCAATGGCACGTCGAGGTGTTCGTCGGTGAGCAGCGGTGTCGACGACCCGCCGGGCGTCCAGAACTTGAGGCGGTGCCCGGCGCGCACCCCACCGGCGTAATTGAGTAACTCGCGCAGCGTGATGCCCAGCGGGGCTTCGTATTGGCCGGGGCGGGTCACGTGCCCGGACAGCGAATACAGCGTGAAGCCAGGCGATTTCTCGGTGCCCATCGACCGGAACCAGTCGACGCCGTTGAGAATGATCGACGGCACACTGGCGATGGTCTCGACATTGTTGATCACCGTCGGGCAGCCGTAAAGCCCGGCCACGGCGGGGAACGGCGGCCGCAGCCGGGGCTGGCCGCGCCGGCCCTCGAGGGAATCGAGCAGTGCGGTCTCCTCGCCGCAGATGTAGGCGCCGGCGCCGGCGTGCACCACCAGCTCGAGGTCGAAGCCTGATCCGTTGATGTCGCGACCCAGGTAGCCGGCGGCGTAGGCCTCGGCCACCGCGTTCTGCAAGCGGCGCAACACAGGTACGACTTCACCGCGCACGTAGATGAACGCATGGCTGGCCCGAATCGCGTACGCGGCGATGATGACGCCTTCGACGAGCACGTGCGGCGTCGCCAACATCAGCGGAATGTCTTTACACGTACCGGGTTCGGACTCGTCGGCGTTGACCACCAGGTAGTGCGGTTTGGCGGCCGCACCACTGTCGCCCTGCGGAATGAACGACCACTTGGTGCCGGTCGAGAAGCCGGCGCCGCCGCGGCCGCGCAACCCGGAGTCTTTGACGGTGCCGATCACCGCGTCGGGCTCCATCGCCAGCGCCTTCTGCAAGGCCTGGTAGCCGTCGTGGCGGCGATAAGTGGCCAGGGTGTACGACTCGGGGTCGTCCCAGTACCGGCTGATCACCGGGGTCAACGGCGTCGCCTGTTCGCCGGGGGCGGTGGGGGCGGCCATTACTCGGTCTCCCCGGTGGGCGTGGCGCCCGGATCGGGCGCCTGCATGCCGTGCTCCTTGGCCACCTCAAGTCCGGCCAGCGTGGCCGCGCCGGCGCCGCCCTGACCTTGGTCGGGACGCTCGTCCGCGAGACCGGCCAGGATGCGTGACGTTTCGCGGAACTTGCACAGTGGCGCACCGCGGGTGGGCGCGTTGGGTTTTCCGGACCGCAGCGAGTCGACAAGGTCGCGCGCCGATTCGACCGTCTGGTTGTCGTAGAACTCCCAGTTGACCATCACCACCGGCGCGAAGTCGCACGCGGCGTTGCATTCGATGTGCTGCAGGGTGACCGACCCATCGGAGGCGGTCTGGTCGTTGCCGATGCCGAGATGCTCTTTGAGTGAGTCGAATATCGCGTCGCCGCCCATCACCGCGCACAGCGTGTTGGTGCAGACGCCGACCAGATACTCGCCGGTGGGGCCGCGGCGGTACATCGTGTAGAAGCTGCCCACCGCCGATACCTCGGCGCCGGTCAGTCCGAGCTGCTCGCCACAGAATTCCAGGCCCGCCGGTGTCAGGTAGGAGTCCTCCGATTGGACCAAGTGCAGCAACGGCAACAGCGCCGAACGCTTGTTGGGGTAGCGGCCGATGATCTCCTTGGCGTCGACCTCCAGCCGGGCCCGGACCTCCGGTGAATACGACTGTGGCGCACCCTCAACGACGAACTGGTTGGGTTCCTCGGGCGGCGGTCCCAGCCGGATGAACACCCGCTCGCCGCTGTTTGAATTCGAGCCTCCCACCGCCGCGGTCATCGGTCGACTCCGCCCATGACCGGATCGATGCTGGCGACCGCGGTGATCAAATCCGCGACCATTCCGCCTTCGCACATCGCGGCGACCGACTGCAGATTGGTGAAGGACGGATCCCGATAATGCACTCGGTAAGGACGGGTTCCGCCGTCGCTGACCATGTGCACGCCAAGTTCTCCGCGGGGTGATTCCACCGCGCTGTAGACCTGACCGGCCGGGACCCGGATACCCTCGGTGACCAACTTGAAGTGGTGGATCAACGCTTCCATCGAGCCGCCCATGATCTTGGCGATGTGCTCGGGCGAATTGCCCATGCCGTCGGGGCCGACTTTCAGATCGGCGGGCCACGCGATCTTGCGGTCCTCGACCATGGTCGGTCCGGGCCTCAGCTTGTCCAGACACTGCTCGACGATCTTGATCGACTCCCACATTTCTTTGACGCGAATGATGTAGCGCCCGTACGCATCACAGGTGTCAGCGGTGATCACGTCGAATTCGTAGTTCTCGTATCCGCAGTAGGGTTCACTCTTGCGCAGGTCGTGCGGTAGACCGGTGGCTCGCAGGATCGGGCCGGTGATGCCCAGCGCCATGCATCCGGCCAAGTCGAGGTAGCCCACGTCCTCGGTGCGCGCCTTCCAGATGGCGTTTTCATTGAGTAGATCGCCCATCTCGCGCAGCACTTGCCGGAGCCCCTTGAGGCCTTCGACAATGTCGGCCTCGGCGTTGGGGGGTAGGTCCTGCGCCACCCCGCCCGGGCGAATATAGGCGCTGTTCATTCGCAGACCGCTGATCTTTTCGAACAGGGTGAGGACGATCTCGCGTCCCCGGAAGCCGACGAACATCGGCGTCATGGCCCCCAGTTCCATACCGCCGGTGGCCAGCGCGACGAGATGCGAGGAGATCCGGTTGAGCTCCATCATCATGACCCGGATGACGTTGACCCGTTCCGGGATCTCATCGGTGATGCCGAGCAGCTTCTCGACTCCGAGGCAGTAGGCGGTCTCGTTGAAAAACGGTGAGAGGTAATCCATCCGGGTTACGAAGGTGACGCCCTGCGTCCAGTAGCGGTATTCGAGGTTCTTCTCGATTCCGGTGTGCAGGTAGCCGATTCCGCACCGGACCTCGGTGACGGTTTCGCCTTCGATCTCGAGGATCAGCCGCAACACTCCGTGCGTGGACGGGTGCTGGGGTCCCATGTTGACGACGATGCGTTCACCGGGATCCGCGGCGCGGGCGGCCTCGACGACCTGCCCCCAGTCCTGTCCACCGGCGACGACGACAGTTTCGGCGCCGCCCTCGTGCGTCGAGTCAGTGATTGTGCTCATCAGTTGTACGCTCTCCGCTCGTCGGGCGGGGGTATCTGTGCTCCCTTGTACTCGACGGGAATGCCGCCGAGCGGGTAATCCTTGCGTTGCGGATGGCCATGCCAGTCGTCCGGCATCTCGATGCGGGTCAGCGACGGGTGCCCGTCGAAGATGATGCCGAAGAAGTCATATGTCTCGCGCTCGTGCCAGTCGTTGGTCGGGTAGATCCCAAACAACGACGGGATGTGCGGATCTCCATCCGGTGCAGACACTTCCAGCCGGACGCGGCGATTGTGCGTGATCGACTGCAACGGGTAGACGGCGTGCAATTCGCGGCCGGTCTCGTGCGGGTAGTGCACGCCGTTGACACCCAGGCACATCTCGAAGCGCAGTTCGGGTTCGTCGCGGAGGCGTTGGGCCACCTGGGCCAGCGCCTCGCGGCGCACGTGCAGCGTCAGTTCGTTGCGGTCGACGACGACTTTCTCTATGGCGTTTTCGAATTCGATGTCGCCGGCCTTCAGTGACTCGGCCAGCCGGCCGACCACGTCGTCGAAGTAACCGCCGTACGGCCGGGGGCTGCTGCCCGGGAGCGTGACCTCGCGCACCAGACGTCCGTAGCCGGAGGTGTCACCCGACCCCGAAATGCCGAACATGCCGCGGCGCACGTTGATCACTTCTTGGTCGGGCGATGGAAGGGCGCCGCCCACTTCGCTGGCGGCAACTTTCGGGTCCTGCTCCGGCGAGCTCATCGCAGCAGTCCACGCATTTCGATGGTGGGCCGCGCGCCCAGCGCCGCCTGCTCGGCTTCGGCGACGGCGTGCTCGCGGTTGACGCCCAGCGGCATTTCCTGAATCTTCTCGTGCAGCTTGAGGATTGCGTACAAGAGCATCTCCGGACGGGGCGGGCAGCCGGGGAGGTAGATGTCCACCGGGACCACGTGGTCCACGCCCTGAACGATCGCATAGTTGTTGAACATCCCGCCGGACGATGCGCAGACGCCCATGGCCAGCACCCATTTCGGTTCTGCCATTTGGTCGTAGATCTGGCGCAGCACCGGGGCCATCTTCTGGCTGACCCGCCCGGCCACGATCATCAGGTCGGCCTGGCGGGGCGTCGCCGAGAACCGCTCCATCCCAAAGCGGGCGATGTCGAACCGTGGCCCGGCCGTTGCCATCATCTCGATGGCGCAACACGCCAATCCGAACGTCGCCGGCCACAGCGAGTTCTTGCGGACGTAGCCGGCGATCTTTTCCACAGTCCCCAGCAGGATGCCGGCGGGTAGCTGTTCTTCCAGGCCCACGAGTTACCTCAATCCCATGTCAGGCCGCCGCGGCGCCACACGTAGGCGTAGGCCACGAAGACGGTGAGCATGAACACCACCATCTCGACCAGAGCAAATAATCCCAGCGCGTCGTAGCTGACTGCCCAGGGATACAAGAACACGATTTCGATGTCGAAGACGATAAATAGCATTGCGGTCAGGTAATACTTCACCGGAAACCGCTGCCCGGGCGTCGCATGCGGACCGCTCACCGACGTTTCGGTCGGCTCGATTCCGCATTCGTAGGCCGCCATCTTCGACTTGTTGTAGCGCGACGGGCCGGCCAGGCTCGCGATCCCGACCGAGCCGACAGCAAAGGCGGTGGCAATTGCGCCGAGCACCAGGATGGGTATGTAGACGTTCAACTCGCTCCAAGATCCGTCGTGGGGCCGCCTATATAGCGACCAGGCGGCGACCGGGCTGCTGTGACGGGCTGGGTCTGTAGCCCGTCGCAGTGATCTTCAACATAGCGTTGAGGTGGCTGGGGCAGGTGGTCGGGGTGATGCTAATCACTCGGCTGTGGTCTTCGCCGAGCTCAGACAACGACTGATTGGCGGGCAGCCGGGAATGCCCGGCTGCTGTGGCATCGGCATCCGGTGGATTTCGGGCGGCGCCGGCACGACATTCGTCCGGGCGCGGCGACAGCGGGCTAGGCGGCGGGGGCTCGGAGCAACCCGAGCACGGTGCGACCCAACACGATGGGATCGATCGGGTGCGGCACCGCGGCTTCGGCGCGCGACCAGCTCGCCAGCCATGCGTCGTCGGGGCGGCCGGTGAGCACCAGGATCGGTGGGCAAGTCTCGAGTTCGTCTTTGAGCTGTTTGGCGATTCCCATGCCGCCGGTCGGCGTCGCTTCGCCGTCGAGGATGGCCAGGTCGATGCCGCCCTCGTCCATGGTGCGGATCACCATCGGGCCGGTCGCCACTTCGACGTAGTTGAACTCGGGCAGATCCGGGTGCAGGCGTTTGCCCAGTGCCCGCTTCACTTTTTCGCGGGTGTTGGGGTTGTCGCTGTAGACGAGTATCCGCAGAGCGATCGTGGCGTCGGGCACGGTGCAGATGCTACTGCGGCCCGACCGACTTTATCGGGCAGACCGCACGAAAACGGCCTGCGCCGCCGCCGTGGCCGTCGGCGCGATCACGCCGAACTTGTTCCAGCCGATGTCGAACTGGGATCGATCGATCTTGGTTTCGCCCGAGATCTGGATCGAGCCGTCGCCGGCCTCGGTGACCGTGATGGGCAGCAGTAGCGGCGCGGTCACGCCCTTGATGGTGAAGTCGGCGCGCAGCTCCGCCGCCTTGCCTTCGGTCGGCTGCACCGCGGTGACGACGACGCTGATCTCGGGAAACCGCTCGACATCGAAGAAGTCCGCCGAGCGCAGATGCTCGTCGCGACGGCCGATGCCGGTGTTCAACGAGGCCGTGCGGATGTCGAGGCGGCCGAAGACGGCGCCCGTCCCGGTGAGTTGTCCGTCGCCGGAGAACTCGGTGAAGCGGCCCTTGACGTTCACCAGGCCCCACATGTTTTTGATCTTGAAGCTGACGGTCGACCGGTCGGGGACGATGTTCCACACCCCGGCCAGGTCGGGATCGTTCAGCAGTGTTTCCAGCGTTGTCATTGTCCGTCTCACCTCATCAGTGGCGCTATCTCGGCGGGGTCGAAGTACTCGTCGATCCGGTCGATCAGGCCGTTTGTGCCCACCCTGATCACGATGCAAACGCGCATAGAGATCGATTGGCCGGTATGGCCGGTGGCGTACAGGACGTGCTGCTGGACGAAGCCGCTGATCGATCCGTCGTCGAAGAGCCGACGATCGAGGATCTCATAACGACGCTCGGTGGTCACATCGATGAACCAGTGGACGACTCGCAGCGCGCGGGCCTTGGCGTCGTCCCGGCCGGCGCCCACCCGCCACACCGCGATGTCCTCGCTCCACAGCTGATCAACCGCGGCCTTGTCACCGTTGACGATCGACATGAACAGCCGGTCGGCCGTGTCGACGACGAGCTGAGCGCTAGCAGCGGGCATGGCAGGGCTCCTATTCGTTGTCGTATCCGGGGTGGGCAACCGCCAACCGATTGCGTACCAACGTCCGCAGGCCGGCGAGGACGTCCCCGGCGCGCTCGTCGAGTTTGCCGGCCCGGATGGCGGCGGCGAGTTGTTCCTCGTCGGCGAAACCCAAGCCGGCCAGTGCGGCTCGCGATTCCGCCTCGCTCTCGTCGAGCAGTTCGCGCTCCACGATCCGTAAAGCGTTGGCGGCCACCCGGGAGTGGAAATTGACCTGGCCGCTGGTCGCCTCCCGGACGTCGGTTTCGAGGAATTCGGCGACTGCGGCCACGAGTTCGGCTGCCAGCGGGCGGCCGTAGGCGCCGATCATGAACCCAGCTCCGATTGCCCGGCTTCTTCTCGCGCCGCCGCGCGGCGCGCACCGTCGCCGGGCGCTTCCTCGAGCAGGTTGAGGATGTCCCACTCCGTCTCACTCACGCGGCGACCGATCGTGGCCAGTTCGACCGAGCGCGATTGACCACTCAAATGCCGCTCCGCCTGATAGCGGCAGATGACGCCCCAGCGCAGCGTGGCCAGCACCAGCCACCAGTGCAGTGTCACCCGGTCGACGGTCGTGGCGCTGGCCTGCTCGTAGTCGCGCACGAAGCCCTCGATGCTGCCGAGGCCACCGGCGTCGAGGCTGGCCGGAGCGCCGAACCGCCACGCGCGGATACAGAACCAGGCCAGGTCTTCGTACGCCTCACCCAGATGTACCAGCTCCCAGTCGAGGACGGCGGCCAGATCGGATCCATCGACGATGAGGTTCCCCATCCGGTAGTCCCCGTGCACCAGCACCCTTGTCGACGATTGCGGCCGGTGCGCGGCCAACCAGCGAAACGCCCATTCGAAGGTGGCGGTGGTGTCATTCATCGCGTCCAGCCGCTCGCGCCATTCCACGAGCTGGTCCTGGTAGGCCAGGCCCGGAATGTCGGAGTCGGCATGGTGAATGGCGGCCAGTGCCTGCGCGCATTGCCGGAGCAATTCGGTTCGACGTGCGTACCCGTCGGCGGTGTCGAGCTGGCGCGCAATGCGCCGGACGATGGTCTCGCCCTTGATCTCATCGCAGACCAGAAACGGATTGCCCAGTACGGCAGGCGAATCGTCGGCGACCAGGATATGGGGGACCGGTGCCCCGGCGGCCCCAGCGGCGGCCTGCGACCGGGCTTCGAGTTCCATGCTGGCGTGGATGTCGTCGGGCGGCCCGGTGCGCAGGATCAGTGCGAGGCGTTGGGCGCCGGCGACCGCATCGAACGCCCAGGTGGTGCGGCTGGCCCCACCGGTGAGGGCACGCAGGTTCTCGATCGTGGTGCCGGGGCCGAGAGTCGGCGCCAGCACCGTGGCCAATTTGGGGGCCAGCTCTTTCGCGTCGGTCATTGCTTGCCGAACTTGAACAGCCGCTGCGCCACTCGGCGAATCTGGATTTCCTCGGCGCCCTCGGTGATCCGGTAGCGGCGGTGATGGCGGTAGATGTGCTCGAACTGCTCATGACGGCTGTAGCCGAGGCCGCCGTAGATTTGCATCGCGCGGTCGGCGGCGTCGCAGACCAGTCGGTTGGCGCGATAGTTCGCCATCGACACTTTGTCCGACACCTCCATGTGGTGGTTGCGATCCAAATGCCAGGCGGCGTATTGCACCAGCAGCCGCACCATCTGCGCTTCGGTCTGCAGCTCGGCCAGCGGCCACTGCACGGCCTGGTTGACTGAGAGTGGCTTGCCGAACACCGTGCGCTTGCCGGCATATTCGGCGGCCCGGTCGATGCAGTATTGCGCCGCGCCCAGGCTGCTCGCGGCTTGGCGGATCCGGTTCTCGTGCAAGAACGTTTGCGCAACCTCCAGGCCGCGGCCGACCTCACCGAGCACCGCGTCGGCGGGGATTCGCACATCGGTCAACTCGACTTCACCATGATCGGTGGGCATGTTGAACGTCCACCAGTAGTAGGGGACCGTGAATCCGGGCGTGTCGGTCGGGACCAGAAACGCGGTGATACCGCGGGCTTGGCCCGGTTCGCCCGAGGTGCGGGCGAAGATCAGATCGTGGGTGGCTCGGTGCACCCCGGTGTTGAACCGCTTGGAACCGTTGATCACCCAGCTGTCGCCGTCACGTTGGGCGTGCGTCTCCAGCCAGGTCGCGTCGGAGCCGTGCTGTGGCTCGGTGAGTCCGAAAGCCATGGACCGCTCCCCGGTGATCAGCGCCTCCGACCACAGGCGCCGCTGCTCATCGGTGCCGAAGCGCTCCATCATGATCACCTGGGGAAAGTTCCCGACGATCGATGACTCATTCTGCAGGTCGTTGTGTAGGCCGATGCCCTTGTGCGCCAGGTGTTCCCGGATCACGGCCATGTCGATGTTGCTGCCGTCGCGTCCGCCCAGCGCGGCCGGCAACCCGTAGCGCAGCCAGCCCGCCTTGTCGGCGCGCCGGCGCATCTCGGCGAGCAGCTCCTCCCACTCTTCGGTCGGGATGCCGTCGTTGTCCCAATCGGTGCGGGCGTGCTCTCGACGCTGGTCGAAATACTGGATGTGCTCGCGTTCCAACGGTTTGATGTCGGCCTCGATGAACGCATCCATCTCCGCCAGCAGGCCCGGAAGATGTTCTGGGAGGGTAAAATCCACAGCTATTTCCTCATGATCTCTCGTTACGCGCCGTAGAGGGTCTTCTTCCAAACCGTAGACAGGATCGCGATGGCGTCCTCGTCGCTGATCTCCATTCCCAGACCCGACTCCCCGACGAAGACGGTGGTGAAGTTCTCGAACAGCAGCGCGATGGCCGCCGCGGTGTGTTGTGGGTTGAGCTCGCTGCCGTAACCCTGCTCCTGTGCGCGTCGGACCGACGCGGCCACGATGTCCATGCCGAAACGCCGAAACTCGTTCTGTACGGCCGCGAAACGCTGCTGGGTGGTGGCCAGTTGGGCGACAGCGATCATGATGCCGATGTTCTGCTTGAAGATGTTCCAATATCCGGTGACCACCGAGGTGAAGAAGGCGTCGTCCTGGGTGGGGGTACTCGCCCGCGAGCGGGAGGTACCCACACCCGCCTGCGGGGGGGAGTCCGGCAGGTGCAGGCTCAGGCCGTACGGGGCCACGACCTCATGCAGGAACGACTCCGCCAGGGCGGCCAGCAGGTCCTCCTTGTCGGCGAAATACCGGTAGAAAACCGCTGGCGATTTTCCCGCGGCGGACGTGATGTCGGCCAGTGTGGCGCCGTGAAAGCCACGTTCGGCAAACAGTTTTCGCGCCGCCTGCTCGATGGCCTCCCTGGTCTGGCGGCCTTTGGATGTCAGCGCCCGCGACGATTCGGGGGCGGACATTGCCATCAGTTCCGGATCCGGTCGCCGGCGCGCATCAGTGCGCCCGGCAGATCATGTCGGACAGCTGATTTCGCGACACCGGCTGCGGCGATCGCGGCCTGCAGGTCGACATCGACATCGATATCGCTGTCGGTCAGCAGGTAGACGAGATCCTCGGTAGCGATGTTGCCAGTGGCGCCCGGCGCGAACGGGCAACCGCCCAGTCCGCCGACCGAGGCGTCCAACCGGGTGACTCCAGCGCTGACCGCCGCATACGCACTGGCCAGCCCGGCGCCGCGGGTGTTGTGGAAATGCGCGCCCAACGGCAAGTCGCCGATCACCGGACGCAGTTGGGCGATCAGCGAACTCACCCGGCCCGGGGTGGTGGTGCCGATGGTGTCGGCGATCGACAGGCGGTCGGCTCCGCGTTCGCGGGCGGCCGCGGCGATCTCGAGTACCCGCTGTGGCGGGGTCGGGCCTTCGAACGGTGAGTCCCATGCAGTGGCGATGACGACCTCGACGGTGACGTCGCTGCCATGCGCGATGGCGACGATCTCGTCGATCTGGTCGGTGGCCTCGGTGCTGGTGCGCCCGACGTTGGCCTGGCTGAACGTGTCGTCGGCGGCCACCACGTATTCGATCGACCGCAGCCCCGCGGCAACGGCGCGCCTGGCCCCGTTGGGGCTGGCGACCAGGGCGGAGAACTCGATGTCGGGGTAGTTATGCAGCTGAGCGGCGAGTTCCGCGGCGTCGGCCATCGACGGCACCTTCGTCGGGGACACAAACGCCGTGGCCTCCACCTCGCGCACACCGGTGGCAGCCACGGCCGCAAGCAGTTCCAACTTGGCCGACAACGGGATTGGCTTTTCGATCTGCAGCCCGTCGCGCAGCGCCACCTCACGAATATCGACGTGCTGAGTCATAGCACTCCCTCGCTGCGCAACGCCTCGAGCTCTGCGGTGGTCTTACCGAGCAGCCCCGCGTACACGTCGTTGTTGTGTCGTCCCGGGCAGGCCGGTCCGGCGTGACGAACGCTGCCCGGCGATTCCGACAGCACCGGAACGACGCCGGGCCCCAAGACATTACGTTCGATGCGTTCGTCGTAGTGCTCGACCAGCATCCCGCGCGCCCGCAGTTGAGGGTCATCGACCACCTCCGCGACGGTGTTGATGGGGCCCGCGATCACGCCTGCGGCGCTGAGGGTTTCGACGATGTCCGCAGGTTGTCGGTCCGCGGCCCAGGCACCGATGATCTTGTCGAGTTCGTCCTGGTTGCGGCCGCGGGCGGTGTGGGTGGCGAACCGGTCGTCGCCGGCCAGCTCGGGGCGCCTCATCGCGGTGCACAGGCGGGCGAACACGGTGTCCTGGTTGGCGGCAATCACCACCCACGAATTGTCGGCGCTGCGGTAGATGTTGGACGGCGCGATGCCTTCCAGCCGGGTACCCGACGGTCCGCGCACCACGCCGCCGACATCGTAGTCGGGAATTGTGGATTCCTGGATGGCTAAACATGATTCGGTCAGTGCCACGTCAACCACCTGCCCCCGCCCGGTCACGGTGCGGCGGTACAGTGCGGCCATCGCGCCCTGGGCGCCGAACATGCCGGCCAGGCTGTCGCCAAGCGAGAGCGCAAGCCGGGGTGGCGGTCCGCCGGGGAAACCGTTGAGGTGCCGCAATCCACTGGCGGCTTCGGCCACCGAGGCGTAGCCCGCGTTGTGCGCGTCGGGCCCGGTCTGCCCGTAGCCGGACACCCGGACCAGGATGATGCCCGCGTTGCGCGCGCTGAGCACGTCGTAGCCCAGGTTCCACTTCTCCAGCGTGCCCGGACGGAAGTTCTCCACGACGATGTCGGACTTCTCGACGAGCTCGAGGAACAGCTCTCGGCCCTGCGGCCGCCGCAGGTCCAGCGTGACGGCTTTCTTGTTGCGCGCGGCCACGGTCCAGAACACGCGGTGCCCGTCGTGTTCAGCCTGGCCCCACGTGCGCAGCGGATCCGGGGCACCCGGCGGTTCCACTTTGATGACCTCCGCGCCCATGTCACCGAGTAAGCGGCCGGCGAACGGACCCGCGATCAAGGTGCCCAGTTCGAGCACCCGGATGCCGTCCAGTGGTCCGGCCGGCGGGGTCATACGCCGCTCGCGAAATCGTGCCGGATCAGCCAGTCGGTGACGATGTCGACGGCTCTGCGTAACTTGTCGCGCTGGTCCGGGCCAGCGTAATAGTGTGTGGCACCAGGGATTTCATGTATCTCTTTGTCGGGGTGACCGATCGCCTCGAACAGCCGCCGGGTGTGGCTGGGTGTGCAGGCGTCGTCGGCCAGGTTCCCGATCACCAGCGCAGGAATCGCGATGTCACGCCCGCAGTCCACCCCGTCGCCGCGGGCCTCGTCATAGCTCCATTGCGACAACCAGCCGCGCAGCGTCGAGAAGCGGGCCAGCCCGACCGGGCTCATGTTGACCACTTGAGGGTCACCCAGATAGCAGGTTCCCGGTGTGCGCTCATTGGGATCCACCGTGGGATCCAGCCATCGGGGATCGGCCATGGTGCCGTGCACGACGAATCCGAACTCGTCGTCAGGGCGGCCTTGGGCGGTCAATTCAGCCAGCTTCTCTTTGGCCCATGCGGTGATGCGGCGGTTGCGGTCGATTTGAGCTTGACGGTACCGGGCCAGGAATTCCTCGGTGTAGGGCGGTTGGTTGGGGTTGTCGGGGTTGTACAGATCCAGCTCGGGATCGCGCTTGCTGGGATCGGATTCGTCGAGGATGGACGCGTCGAGCCATTCGGTCAGCGTGCCGTGCCGGCTGATGTGCGCGGCCAGCAGCGTGATTCCGTCGGCGGCGGGCAGTTCCAGCGCGGTCAGGTCCGGGCCGTCGCCGGTGGGGCTCGACGTGATCGTCGCGTGCTGGGCCTGCTGCTGGTAGAGCAGCGACAACGAGCCGCCGCCACTCCATCCGGCCAGCACGACCTTGGTGTAGCCCAGCCGGTTCTTGGCGTCCTTGATGCACTCGCCGAGATCTTCGACCACCTTCTCCATCAGCAGCGCCGAATCGGTGCCGCGGAACCGGCTGTTGCAGTAGATGACGTGGTGGCCGGCCCGGGCCAACGCGTTGATCATCGGCAGGTATGCGCCGCCGCCGATCGGGTGCATGAACACCAGCACGGTGTCCGACGGCCTGTCTTTCGGCTTGAGCAAATAGCTCTCCAGCACGGTGATCTCGGCCAAGCCGCCGTAGACGTCGCGGACGCCGGAATTGTTCTGGAAGGCAACCAGATACGGGATCCGTTCGTAGTCGTGCTTGACGGCTCGTTTCACAGTTGGCGTGCTCCGCATCTCAGTGTTGTCCCAGGTCGTGTGCCAGTACTTCGGGTGACGGGGTCAGTCTCCGGCGGGTGTCGACGGCGATGACCTGCCAGTCGACGCGCGAGTGCTCGGCGAATTTGCGGCGCGCCCGTTCGCGCGCCTTCTCCGGTGCGCCGTGGTGAACTCCTTGCGGCGCATGGGAAATCAGGCCCGGGGGCATCGGGATGCCGTAGAGCGAGCCGCCGTGGAAGAACGCGATTTCGTCGAAGTCGACGTTGCGGTGATACCAGGGTGTGCGTTCGGTGCCGGCGACGCCCTCGGCGGGCTTGGGCAGGAAGTTCATTACGTAGACGCCGGTGGCCTGCATGAACAGATGCACCGTCGGCGGCAAGTGGACACTGTCGGAGGTGATGACGTTGTAATCGTCGATGTTGAAGGTGAAGGCGAAGTTGTCACCGCGCCACCCTTCGACGTCGAGCGGATTATGTTGGTAGATAAGCGTTGTCGGCCCGCCATCATGGACGAGCCGCACTTCGTACTCGTCGCGGCCGTCGTCGTCGACCGGCGCCGGCTCGGGGATGGTGGCCTGCGATGGGTCGAACGGGAAGTGCCGGCCCAGCGGGCCGGGCGGCGGCACCCGGAATTCGTCGGTGGCCTCGATCATCAGCAGCGTGGTCTCGCGATCCGGCACCTGGCGCCACGTGCACGCCTTCGGGATGTAGACCCAGTCGCCGTCCCGGTAGCGCAACGGGCCGAACTCGGTCTCCAGCAGCCCGGTGCCTAGGTGGACGAAGCAGAGCAGATCGCCGTCGACGTGGCGGGCGAAGTAGGGCATCGGCTCGTGGCGACGGCTCAGCAGAATGCGACAGTCGTCGTTGCTGAACATCAGCAAGGGACCACCGCTGGCGTCGGTGGCATCGCTGGGTTTGAGTTCGCCGGACAACACGTCGACGGGGCGCAGCGGTCCGGCCGCCCGGTAAGCGGTGGGGTCGTGGCGGCGGTAGATGTTGGCCGTCCGTCCGGCGAATCCGCCGCGGCCTAACTCGTCGTCCTTGAGGCCGTCGAGGTCGGCGTGCAGGCGATGCGGTGTCTTGCCTTTGCGCAGGTGAACGAACGATTCCATGGGTTTACTCCCGGGAATTGGCTACAAAACCGAAAGTGACATTACTTTTTCTTTTGGGCGTATACAAGAGCCCATGCGTCCGGTGCGCTCGCGCCGGAAGCTAACCGCGGACGCGCAGGACGACTTTTCCTTTGGCGGTGCGATTCTCCATGGATGCGACCGCGGCGGCGGCCTGCTCCAGCGGGTAGACCTCCGGCTGCGGCGCAGCCAGCTGGCCCGAGCTGAGCAGGCGCTCGAGTCCGGCCCACTGTTCGTCGAGCGCCCCGGGGTGTGTTGCCGTCCAGGCGCCCCAGCCGACACCGACAACGTCAATGTTGTTGAGCAGCAGTCGATTTACCTTCACGGTGGGAATCTCACCGCCGGTGAACCCGACGACGAGCAGCCGTCCCCCCGGAACCAGTGAGCGCAGCGAGTCGGTGAAGCGATCACCGCCGACCGGGTCCACGACCATGTCGACGCCGCGGCCGTTGGTCAATTCCTTCACCGCGTCCTTGAAGCCGTCGGCCAGCACCACATCGGTGGCGCCTGCCGCCGTAGCGATCTGGGCCTTCTGCTCGGTACTGACCACCGCGATGGTGCGGGACGCCCCGAGCGCCGGCGCCAGCCGCAGCGTCGAGGTTCCGATCCCGCCGGCGGCGCCGTGCACCAGCACGGTTTCACCCTTTTGCAGTCGGCCGCGCACCGTCAGCGCGAAGTACATCGTCAGGCCGTTGAACAACAGGCCGGCGCCCGACTCGAAGCTCACGTTGTCCGGCAGCTTGAACGCCCGGTCGGGTGAGAGCACGGCAACTTCGGCCATGCCCCCGTTGAGCATCGTCAGACCGACCACCCGATCGCCGGGCTGCACATGCGCGCCGTCCGGCGCCGATCGGACGACCCCGGCGATCTCGGCTCCCAGCACGAACGGCGGCTCGGGCCGGTATTGATAGAGGCCGCGGGTCAGCAACGCGTCCGGGAACGCGGCACCGGCGGCGTGCACCTCCACAACGATCCCATCGCCGGTGGGTTCGTCGACCTCGCCCACTTCGATGGCGTCTGGGCCATCAAGGCGAGTCACCCGTGCTGCGCGCATGTTGCCTCCGTCATTGATCGGGCCGGAATCCTCCGGCCGGCGCTCGAATAGCGTACTGCCAGCTCAGAATCCGCCGGCGACGCGTACCACTGCCCGGCCGGAGAATGTGCCCGCGCGCAGTTGGTCCAATACCCCGACGACGTCTTTGACGTCGACATCGCTGGTGACCGCGTCCAGATGCCGCGGCCGCAACGAGTCGCCCAGCAACGCCCAGAGCTTGCGGCGCCGGTCGATCGGCATCAGCACCGAGTCCATGCCCAGCAGCGAGACGCCGCGCAGGATGAACGGCATCACCGTGGTGTGCAATGCGGGCCCGCCGGTGAGGCCGCTGGCCGCCACAGCCCCGCCGTAGTCGACGGTGCTGAGCACGTCGGCCAGCGTCGCGCCCCCGACGCAGTCCACCGCGCCTGCCCAACGCGCCTTGTTCAGTGGCCGCGGCTTGGCGTCGGGATCGGCGGGCAGCCGGCCGATAACTTCAGTGGCGCCAAGCTCTTTCAGTAGCCCGGCGGCCTGCTCCTTGCCGCTGGAGGCGACCACCTGGTAGCCAGCGGCCGCGAGCAGGTCCACGCTGACCGAGCCGACACCGCCGGAGGCGCCGGTGACGACGATGGGTCCGGCGTCGGACGTGATGCCCCAGTCGATCAGCGCTTGCACACTCATCGCGGCGGTGAAGCCGGCGGTTCCGATCGCCGCACCCTCGTGTGGACTCAACGCGCCGAGCGCCACCACCTGGTCAGCCGGCAGCCGTGCGTATTCGGCGTAGCCGCCGTGGTGGCCGGTGCCGATCTGATACCCGTGGGCCAGCACCAAGGCTCCGACGCTGAAATCCGGTGACTGCGACTCGACGACTTCGCCGGTCAGGTCGATCCCCGGGACGATCGGGTAGTCGCGCACGACGCCGCCCTTCGGCGTCAGCGCCAGCGCGTCCTTGTAGTTGACGCTGGAAAACAGCACCCGAATCGTCACGTCACCGGGCGGCAAGTCGGACGGGCCGAGCGTCTCGACAGACGCGGTGATCCCGTCACCGTCTTGACGGGCTACCAGCGCGTGAAAAGAGTCCATACAACGACGCTAACCTCACCGTATGGATCCCTTTCCACTCGGTCGCTTTTCGGTAGCCCGGATCGGCTTCGGGGCTATGCAACTGCCTGGTCCCGGTGTGATGGGGCCGCCGCGCGATCGGGACGAGGCGCTCGCGGTATTGCGCAGGGCCGTCGAACGCGGCGTGGACCACATCGACACCGCCCAGTTCTACGGCCCCGACGTCGCCAACGAGCTCATCCGTGAGGCGCTGCACCCCTACCCGGAGAACTTGGCTTTGGTGAGCAAGGTCGGCGGCCGTCGCGATGACGACGGTGCCTGGCTGTCGGTCAGCGAACCGGCCGACCTGCGCCGCGACATCGAAGCGAACTTGCCAAGCGACTCGGGCGCACGCCCGCGCAGGTCGCGTTGGCATGGACCCTGAGCGTGGCGCCCAATGTGCTACTGATCCCGGGCACGTCCTCGCTGGGGCATCTCGAGGACAATCTGGACGTCGCCTCGATCGAGCTCGATGACGCCCGCGAGCAGCTGAACGCAATCGCTGCCTGATGCCGCCAGGTGTTCGACGCGCGACCGCGGCCGATGCCGCGGCTTGTGTCGACATCTACCGGCCGTACGTGCTGGACACCGCAATCACGTTCGAGACCGACGTGCCGACGGTGCGGGACATGGCCGAGCGCATCGTCGAAACACTCGCGACGCACGAATGGTTGGTGCTCGAGGCGGACGGAGACATCATCGGCTATGCCTATGCGCACCAGTTCAATCCGCGCGCGGCCTATCGGTGGGCGGTCGAGACGAGTGTCTACCTCGCGCAGGATCGGCGACGCGCTGGTGGTGGCCGGATGCTCTACGCCGAATTGCTAGAACGTCTGGCCGAGCGCGGCTTCCGGCGGGCATTCGCGGGTATCGCGCAACCCAACGAGGCCAGCAATGCCCTGCACGCGGCATTCGGCTTCCGGCCGGCGGGTCACTACCGGCGCGTCGGATGGAAACTCGGCGCGTGGCACGACGTCCAGTGGTGGCAGCTCGATCTGCTCGGGCCCGACGACGAGGTCGACCCCCCGGCCCCAGTCGCTACTTGAGCTCGGCGGACGACAGGCCGAGCAGGCGCCGGGCGACTACCAGCTGTTGAATCTGCTGGGTGCCCTCGAAGATGTCCATGATCTTCGAATCACGCGCCCACTTCTCCAACAGCGTCTGCTCCGAATAGCCTGTGGTGCCGGCTAATTCGACTGCCTTCAGAGTGATGTCAGTGCCCACCCGGCCGGCCTTGGCCTTGGCCATCGACGCCTCTTTGGAGTTGGGGATTTTGTTGTCGGCCTGCCACGCGGCGCGCAGGGTCAGCTGGTAGCTGGCCTCCCAGTCCGCCTCCATCCGCAGGAACTCGGCCGCGGCGGCGGATTGGGCGTGCGCGGGCCTGTCGTAGTCGATCTCCACTCCGGCCGCGGTCAAGATCTTGCGCAACTCTTCCAAGGCGGCCCGGGCGATACCGATGGCCATGCCCGCAACCACCGGCCGGGTGTTGTCGAACGTCTCCATGACGCCGGAAAATCCTTTGCCCGATTCGATTTCGGGATTTCCCAGTAGGTTGTCCTTGGGTATCCGCACGTTGTCGAACCGGATCACCGCGGTGTCGGATCCTTTGATGCCGAGCTTGTTCTCCAGCCGCTCGACGCTGACACCGGGATGCTCGCGCGGCACGATGAACGACTTGATCGCCGGGCGGCCTTGCGACTTGTCCAGCGTTGCCCACACCACGATGTGTGTGGCCCGCGAACCCGCTGTGACGAAGATCTTTTCGCCGTTGATGACGTATTCGTCGCCGTCCAGCTTGGCAGTTGTGGACACGGCCGCCGAGTCGGATCCGAAGCTCGGCTCGGTGATGGCCATTGCGGCCCAGACCCGGCCCAGCCGGTTCAACTGCTCGTCGGTGGCCACGCCGCTGATCGCCGCGTTGCCCAGGCCCTGATAGGGTATCGACAGCATCATCGCCGCGTCGCCCCAGCTGGCCTCCAGCGTCTGCAGCACCGCCGCCATGTTGGAGCCGTTGCGATTTTCTTCCTTGCTCTCGCTGCTACGGAACGCCTCGGCTCCCGCGAGCCCCACGGCGTTGGATTCAGCGGCTCCGGAGAACAGACTGGCCAAGGTGTCCAGCTCCACCGGGTAGGCGTGCTCGTGGACATCGTACTTGCGGGCGATCGGGCGCATCATTTCGGCGGCGCCCTGGTGCGCCTTGTCGATCACCGCTTGCATCTTGCGGGGCAGTTCCAGATTGATTGCCATGATTGATCTTTCGCTAGTGCGGAGCTAGATGACTACGACGCCCTCGGCGACGCCGATGGCGCGCAGGTCGCGGTACCAGCGCTCGACGGGGTGTTCTTTCGTGTAGCCGTGACCGCCGAGCAGCTGCACGCCGTCCAGTCCGATTTGCATGCCCTTGTCGGTGCCGAGTCGCTTGGCCAGCGCCGCTTCGCGGACGAACGGAAGCCCCTGTTCGGCCCGTGCGGCACCGCGCCAGGTGATCAGCCGCAACCCGTCCAACTCGATGGCGATGTTGGCGCACATGAACGCCACGGCTTGACGGCGGGCGACGGGCTCACCGAATGCCTCGCGTTCCTTTACGTACGGGATGACGTAGTCGAGGACCGCGTGTGAGGTGCCCACCGCCAGCGCCGCCCAGCCCAGCCGGGACAGCGCGATCGCTTCGGAGTAGTCGCCGTCGGTGGCGTCGTCCTCACCCAGCCGGGCGTTCGGCGGCACCGAAACCCCGGACAGCTCGAGCTGACCCAGGGCCGCGGCGCGGATACCCATGCTCGGATCTGCTTTGACGGTAAGGCCTTTGGCATCCGACTCAACGATGAACAATGCCGGCTTGCCGTTGAGTTGCGCGCCGACGATGAACAGCTCGGCGTCGGCCGCGGCCGGGACCAATGACTTCACGCCGTCGAGTCGGTATCCGCTCGGCGTGCGTACCGCGGTGGTCTTCAGCCGGGTCGGGTCGAACAGCGGTTGCGGTTCGGCGATGGCCACACAGGCCTGTGGGACATTCTCGCCGGCGAACTCGGGCAGATAGGTGGCCTGCTGGTCGGCGCTGCCCCAGTGGGTCAGTGCGGAGGCCACGCCGCCCGGGGCCAGGATGGGCAGCGCTAAACCCATGTCGCCGTAGGCCAGCGCCTCGGCCACCAGCACGTTGGTCACGCTCGAGCGATGCGCGGCGATGCCCTCGAAATCTTCGGGGATGTTGATCGCGGTGATGCCCAGTTCCGCGGCCTTCGCGATCAGGTCGGGCGGGTAGCTCGCCGCCTCGTCCGCATCGTGCGCGGCGGGCCGCAGCACCTCTTCGGCGAAGTCCTCGAGGGTCTCGACGATCATCTTCTGTTCGTCGTCGGGCCGCAGGTCGTAGAAGTCCTTGCCGCTGGACTTGAGCCGGGTCGGTCCGCTGCGCAGGTTCTGGACCCGCTTGAACTGCCGGGAAGCGGCACCGGCGGTGGAGAAGATCGTTTTGGTCCCGTAGCGCAGGCCCCGGTTCAGCGGGTCGCGCAGGTGGTATTTGTCCAGGAAGTCCTGGCCGACGATCGGGGTGAGGAGCGCCAGGGTGATGTCGATTCCGGTGCGTTTGTGCGGTTGCATCCCGACGCCGGTTTTGCGGCCGCGCCGTTTGGCGCGCGGGTTTGGAGTATTTGAGCCGGAGAAAGTGTCCGTCATTTCAGCAGCCTCGGTAGTTGGGGCGATGCGACTGAAAGCCTATCTTACTCCGGAGTAAGATAAAGAGGGCCTGTTAACTAATTCACACCAAGGCTGCGAGCACGCGCGCATGGAGCAGGCCGTTTGTCGCGACGGCGTCGCCGCGGTGCGGTCCCGCGACGCCGTCCAGGCCGGTGAACGTCCCGCCCGCCTCGCGCACCAGGATGTCGAGTGCGGCCAGGTCCCACGCCGAAACCTCTGGTTCGGCCGCGATATCGACGGCTCCCTCGGCGACGAGGCAGTACGACAAGAAGTCGCCGTAGGCGCGTACCCGCCATACCGCGTCGGTCAAGTCGATGAAGCGGTCGCGCAGACCGCGCTGCGCCCAGCCGGACAGGCTGGAAAACGAAAGGCTAGCCGAATCTAGTTGTGCCACTGAGGAAACCGACAGCATTCGCGGTGGGCGGCCGTCGACCGAGACGAAGGCGCCCTGGCCGCGCGACGCCCACCATCGGCGCTGCAGCGCCGGTGCAGTCACGACGCCGACCGAGGGGACGCCGTCGTCGAGCAATGCGATCAAGCTGGCCCACACCGGTACACCGCGCACGAAGTTCTTGGTGCCGTCGATCGGGTCGATGATCCATTGCCGTCCGGTGAACGTGGTGGTCCCGCCGAATTCCTCGCCGACGACGCTGTCGTTCGGTCGCTCGCGCCCGAGGACGTCGCGCAGGTCGGCTTCGACCGCCCGGTCGGCGTCGGTGACCGGAGTGAGGTCCGGTTTGGTGTCGACCCGCAGGTCCAGCGCACCGAACCGGTCGCGAGTCAGCATGTCCGCGCGGTCGGCGAGCGTCATCGCCAACGCGAGATCGTTCTGACTCATGCCAGCAGTCCTACCACGACGGGCGCGCAAGGACTCTTGGCCCTCGCCCGCCGCCCTGCGACGCGCACGCAGATCGCGTCGACGTCGAGGCACTGTTGCGGCGTTTCTACGGCAGGGTGCTGATCGCTCGCGGGGTCGTGCACCAGCGTAATCCGCTGTCCGCCAAGCATTTCGTGCGTTGGCTGACCGCCTGGCGCAACGATGTCGACGGAGGCGATGCACCGGCGGCTGACCGGCGCTGACGCACAGGACCTCGACGCGCTGCTCGCGGGCTGAGCCCGTCACGCAAAGGATGCGTTCGGGTCGGGTTCCGGACCAAAGGTGAAGTGGCGTCCGGTGATGTCGGTCGGGGTCACCCGGACAAAATGCTTCTTGACGGTTGCGGTCCACGGCATCAGCTCGACGCGTTCGGCTTCCTCGATCTCCGCCGCGGTACGCAGCAGGCGTGCGCGGCCCCGGACGATGACACTCCAGCCTTGGGCGACGTCGTGGTCGTCGGCCTCGAACACCACAACGCTGTTCGCGACGGCGGAAAACAATTTGGTGCCCTCGGCAGTGCGAAATAGCACCGTTCGATCTTGCACCGCATAGTTCACCGGGAAGATTTCGGGCTCACCGGCGAAGCTGGTCACCAGTCGGCCCAGGGCGACGCCGCCCAACCTGCGCCAACTCTCGTCTTCCGACAAAACTACCGAGGGCTCGTCAGTCATCGACCTCACCTTATCCTTGGCGTATCAGTTGTTGTCGACGCTACGGCGAATCCGGCTGGGAGAGTAGGGCCGTAGGTCCACTCAGGCAGCTGTCGCCAGTGGCGCCAGACCGCGGTAGCTCCGACCGTCCTACCATGGCGGCGTGTGGGAATTCGGTCTGCTGCTACTGCTCGTCGCGGTGCTGGGGGGATTTCTTGCCCAGCGGTTCATCACGCGCGGCCTGCGCGGTGAGATTCTCGACGGCACGTTGTTGGTGACCGGGGTGAGTCCGCGACCGGACACCAGCGGCGAACAGTACGTCACCATCGCCGGCGTCATCAACGGGCCCACCGTCAACGAGCACCCCGTCTACTGTCGAATGGCAGTCGACGTCGACCAGTGGCCGACCATGGGCCAGCTGCATCAAGTGGTCTATTCCCCGAAAAATCCCGACAATTGGAAGTTCGCCCCGCCCGAATCACCTGCGTGAAACCCGCCCGCTCGAGTGGAGATCGCGACCCTGCTTGCATTGTGAGCGGCAGGTGGCACCATGAACTCATGGCGGGCAAGGACGTCGGGCGGATCCGGGCCAAAAGCGCGCTCGAAGTGATCAGGCAGCACCCGGTCCTGGTGCTCTTCGCAGTGTCGCCCGCGCTCGCGGTGCTGGGCGTCATTTGGTGGCTTGCTGGCGCCGGCTGGGCGATCGCCGCGGGAATCGCCCTGCTGCTCGCCAGCGCGGGGTTCATCGTCTTCCGGAGCTGAGTCCCGCTCGACCCCAACACGATTGGCTGGCCGGCCCGCGGTCAGCCGTGGCTGATCCGGAGCAGTTCCTCCAGGCTCGGCAGTTTGACGCGGGGACGTCCGTGCGGCTCGCCGGCCGTGCGCTCATGGCGATCGATGGTGTCCCAGTGCGCCGAGGTGACCAGCTTCGGCTGACGCGAGGCCAGCCAGTCGGCCAACTTGTCGGCATGGTCGTCGGGGAAGTCGGACAGCTCCGCGGCGCCGGTCAGATCGTTGATCAGGGTGTCGACGGTTTCCTGGGAGTCCTTTTTGTTGGTGCCGATGACTCCGGTCGGCCCCCGCTTGATCCATCCGACCACGTATTCGTTGCGGCGGCCTTGCACCCGGCCGCCGGTGTTGGGGATGGTCGCGCTCTTTTCGTCGAACGGCAGCCCCGGCGTGGGCAGGCCGCGATAGCCGACCGAGCGCACGACCAGTTGTACCGGTAGCTCCTCGCGTTCCCCGGTGTCCTTGGCCGACACCCGCCCGCTCTCGTCGGCGACCAATTCGTTGCGACCGAGCACGATTGACTCGACCCTCTCGTCGCCTTTGATCTCGATCGGAGATGTGAGGAAGCGGAAGACCATCCGACGGTGTCCCGGGCGGGGTTCGCGGTTGGCGTAGTCGCGCAGCACCTTGATGTTCTGCTTGGTGGTTTTGCCGGCGGCCTCCGCATCCTCGTCGCTGATGCCCTCGAGCTGTGCGGGATCGACGATGATGTCGACCCCTTCCAGGTCGGCGAGCTCACGCAACTCCAGCGTGGTGAACGCGGTCTGCAGGGGCCCGCGCCGGCCGACGATCACCACTTCTTCCACGCCGCGTGGGCGCAGCGATTCCAGCGCGTGGTCGGCGATATCGGTGGCTGCCAATGCGTCTGGGTCGGTGATCAGAATGCGTGCGACGTCGAGTGCTACGTTGCCGTTGCCGATGACCACGGCCCGGGCGCCCGAGAGGTCGGGCGAGATCTGCTCGAAGTTCGGGTGCGCGTTGTACCAGCCGACGAAATCGACGGCCGCGACACTGCCGGGCAGCTCCTCGCCCGCGATGTTGAGGGAACGATCGGATTGCGCCCCGACCGCGTAGACCACGGCGTCGTACTGCTCAGCGAGTTCGGCGGCCTCGACGTGCTCGCCGACCACCACGTTGCCGAAGAACCGGAAGCGGGGATCGCCGGCGGTTTTCTCGAACTGTTTGCTGATCGACTTGATCTTGGGGTGATCCGGCGCGACGCCGGAGCGCACCAGCCCCCACGGCGTCGGCAACATCTCGAGCATGTCGACGTTGACGTCGATCTCATCGGAGGTATCGGCGGCCTTCAGCAAAGACGCAGCGGCGAAAAAACCCGACGGTCCGGAGCCGACGATGGCGACATGAAATGGACGCATACCCAAGCCTTCTGTTCATGCCCTGCTGCGACGCAAGAGGCTGAGAATGGGCTGGGCTTCGCAGTCGCGGGCGCACATGATGGTGATTCGATGCTAGACGCTGAACGCCCGCAGATGGCTAAAGTGCTGCACGTCGCGACCTGAGCATTCGTCGCCGATCAGCGCGCCGGTAACGTTGTCGGCTGTGGAACCCGACCGTCAAGCCGATATCGCCGCCCTCGACTCCGCCCTGACCACGGTGGAGAGGGTGCTCGATGTGGACGGTCTGCGCGGCCGCATCGAGAAGCTGGAACACGAGGCGTCCGATCCCAAACTGTGGGACGACCAGGCCAACGCGCAACGGGTGACCAGTGAGTTGTCGCACACCCAGGGCGAGCTGCGCCGCATCGAACAGTTGCGGCAGCGGGTCGACGACCTACCGGTGCTCTACGAGCTGGCTGCAGAGGAGGGCGGCGCTGACGAGCTGGCCGAGGCGGACACCGAGCTGAAAGCCTTGCGAGCCGACATCGAAGCCGCCGAGGTGCGCACCCTGCTGTCGGGCGAGTACGACGAGCGCGAGGCTCTCGTCACCATCCGCTCCGGCGCCGGCGGGGTGGACGCCGCGGACTGGGCCGAGATGCTGATGCGCATGTATATCCGGTGGGCCGAGCAACACAATTACGGTGTCGAGGTATTCGACACCTCCTACGCCGAGGAAGCGGGGATCAAGAGCGCCACGTTCGCCGTGCACGCACCGTTCGCCTACGGCACGTTGTCGGTGGAACAGGGCACGCATCGGCTGGTCCGGATCAGCCCGTTCGACAACCAAAGCCGGCGTCAGACGTCGTTCGCCGAAGTCGAGGTGCTGCCGGTGGTGGCCACCACCGATCACATCGATATCCCAGAAGGCGATGTGCGCGTGGACGTCTACCGATCGAGCGGTCCAGGCGGCCAGTCGGTGAACACCACTGACTCCGCGGTTCGTCTAACCCACATCCCAACCGGTATCGTCGTGACTTGCCAGAACGAGAAGTCGCAATTGCAGAACAAAGTTTCGGCGATGCGAGTGCTCCAGGCAAAGTTATTGGAGCGCAAGCGTTTAGAAGAGCGTGCTGAGCTTGACGCCTTGAAAGGCGAGGGCGGCAGCTCCTGGGGTAACCAGATGCGCTCCTACGTATTACACCCATACCAGATGGTCAAGGATCTGCGAACCGAGTACGAGGTGGGCAACCCCGCCGCGGTTCTGGACGGAGACATCGACGGGTTCCTGGAAGCGGGGATCCGGTGGCGCAATCGAAAAGATGACGACTAACACAACGTTTATTGCAATGTCGGCGACACAGCGCTGGCACGGATTTTGGCATGGCCAGATCGGCGGCTGGATCCTCGACCAGGGTCTGCGCATCGTCATGTTGCTGATCGCGTCGGTGCTGGCGGTTCGTTTCGTGACCTGGGTGGCCCAGCAGGTCACTCGGCACCTTGACGTCGGCTTCGCCGAAAGCGATGCCCTGGTCCGCTCGGAGGCAACCAAGCACCGGCAGGCGGTGGCGTCGGTGATCCAGTGGGTGTCGATCGTGCTGATCGCGATCTGGGGCGTCGTCCAGATCAGCGACGTACTGAACTTCTCCGTCGGCGGTCTGGTCGCGCCTGCCACCGTGGTCGGTGCGGCGCTGGGTTTCGGTGCTCAGCAGCTGGTCAAAGATCTACTCTCGGGATTTTTCATCATCGTCGAGAAGCAGTACGGCTTCGGTGACCTAGTCTCGTTGACCGTCGCGGGGATTAACGCCGAGGCGCGCGGCACGGTCGAGAACGTGACATTGCGGGTGACCCGGCTGCGTTCGTCAGACGGCGAGTTGTACACCATCCCCAACGGGCAGATCGTCAAGACGATTAACCTCTCCAAGGATTGGGCGCGGGCGGTGGTGGACATCCCCGTGCCGACCAGCGCCGACCTCAACCGGGTCAACGAGGTCTTGCACGAGGTCTGCGACCACGCCATGGACAACCCGTTGCTGGGTGAGCTGTTGCTGGACGCACCCACCCTGATGGGCTTGGAAAGCATCGAAGTCGACACTGTCACGCTGCGCATGGTGGCCCGCACCCTGCCCGGCAAACAGTTCGAGGCGGGCCGGCAGTTGCGGGTGTTGGTGATGCGAGCACTCGCCCGGGCCGGCATCGTCACGACGGCCGACGCGACGGTGAGCGTCGTCGAGGATGACCCTGGGGTCCCGGCCGCGCAGGCCGCCGAGGCGGCTCGGGAGATCGCGCACGGGTCGGTGCAGCGGTGAAGCTGACACTCAACGTCCTCGAGAAGCACCGCGACGAGGACCGTCGCTGGCCGAGCTATATATTCGGCGGCCGGATGCGCACCTCGACGGTGGCGTTGATCGTCGCCTTCCTTGCCATCTGGTGGGTCTATGACGCCAACCGCCCGGAGCCGGCTCCGAAGCCGTCCGCGCCGCAGGTAGTTCCGCCGGGTTTCGTGCCCGACCCGAACTACACCTGGGTGCCGCGCACCAGGGTGGCGCCGCCGGCACCGACCAACACTTACGTCCCGACCCCGACCCCGACCAGCACAACGCCGACGATCCCGACCACCACGGCGCCGCCACCGCCTCCGACGACCACTGCGCCGCCGCCTTTCCAGCTGCCCTGCCTGCTGCCGCCGCCCTTCTGTCCGCCCAGCGCCAGCCCGACTTCGCCACCCCCTCAGCAACCGATCCCGGGGCCGGGTCCGTTGCCCACATCGGCGCCACCGGCGCGCTGATCTTCGCGGTTCAGCGAAATTCACCGCTACACTGGCGTGCCGTGATGATCACCCTTGACCATGTCAGTAAGAAGTACAAAGCGTCGGCGCGTCCGGCGTTGGACGACGTGAACGTCAAAATCGACAAGGGTGAATTCGTCTTCCTGATCGGCCCGTCGGGTTCGGGTAAGTCGACGTTCATGCGGTTGCTGCTGGCAGCGGAGTCGCCGACGACAGGTGACGTGCGCGTCTCGAAGTTTCACGTCAACAAGCTGCCCGGCCGGCATGTGCCCAAGTTGCGACAGGTGATCGGCTGCGTCTTCCAGGACTTTCGTCTGCTGCAACAAAAGACCGTGTACGAAAACGTCGCCTTCGCGCTGGAAGTCATCGGCAAGCGCGCCGATCAGATCAACCGGGTCGTGCCCGACGTGCTCGAGACGGTCGGCCTGTCCGGCAAAGCCAACCGCCTGCCGACCGAGTTGTCGGGTGGTGAGCAGCAGCGGGTTGCGATCGCGCGTGCGTTCGTCAACCGGCCGCTGGTGCTGCTGGCCGACGAGCCCACCGGCAACCTCGACCCCGACACCAGCAACGACATCATGGACCTGTTGGAGCGGATCAACCGCACGGGGACGACGGTGCTGATGGCGACGCACGACCACCACATCGTCGACTCGATGCGGCAGCGCGTCGTAGAGCTGTCGCTGGGCCGGCTCGTTCGCGACGAGCAGCGCGGCGTCTACGGGATGGACCGCTAGTGCGCTTCGGCTTCCTACTCAACGAAGTCCTGACCGGGCTTCGCCGCAATGTCACGATGACGGTCGCGATGATCCTGACGACGGCGATCTCGGTCGGCCTGTTCGGCGGCGGTCTACTGGTGGTTCGGTTGGCGGAGCACTCCCGCGCCATCTACCTCGATCGCGTCGAGACGCAGGTGTTTCTCACCGAAGACGTCTCCGCCAACGATCCGGCCTGCAGCACCAATCCGTGTAAGGCGTTGCGGACGAAGATCGAGGGCCGCGAGGACGTCAAATCGGTTCGGTTCCTTAATCGTCAAGACGCTTACGACGACGCCATCCGAAAGTTCCCGCAGTACAAGGATGTTGCCGGCAAGGATTCTTTTCCCGCGTCGTTCATCGTCAAGCTGAACAATCCCGAGCAGCACAAGGACTTTGACCTGGCGATGCAGGGCCAGCCCGGGGTGCTCTCCGTGCTCAATCAGAAAGACCTGATCGACCGGCTCTTCGCGGTCCTGGACGGCCTGAGTAATGTCGCGTTCGCTGTCGCATTGGTGCAGGCTGTCGGTGCGATCCTGTTGATTGCCAACATGGTTCAGGTGGCGGCGTATACCCGGCGTACGGAGATCGGGATCATGCGGCTTGTGGGGGCCAGTCGCTGGTACACCCAGCTGCCGTTCCTGGTGGAGGCCATGCTCGCGGCGGCGCTTGGTGTGGCGATCGCGATCGGCGGCTTGATCGTGGTGCGGGCGCTGTTCCTGGACAACGCGTTAAACCAGTTCTACCAAGCCAATCTTATCGCGCGGGTTGACTACGCCGACATTCTCTACATCTCGCCGATTCTGTTCCTGCTCGGCGTGTCGATGGCCGGGCTGACGGCATACGCGACACTGCGCCTGTACGTACGGCGTTAGCTGTGGCGGACAAGTCCCGTGGCGGCAAGGCCGGCGGCGGCAAGGGCGGCAGCAAACACATTGTGGCCACCAACCGCAAGGCCCGGCACAACTATACGGTCCTAGAGGTCTTCGAGGCCGGGGTGGCCCTGCAGGGTACCGAGGTGAAAAGCCTGCGGCAGGGACATGCGTCTTTGGCCGATGCTTTCGCAACCGTCGACGACGGCGAAGTGTGGTTGCGTAATCTGCACATTCCCGAGTACGCCCACGGTAGCTGGACAAACCATGAGCCGCGTCGAAACCGAAAACTGTTGTTACATAGGGCACAAATCGACAGACTGGTCGGGAAGATACAGGATGGTAACCTCACGCTAATGCCACTGTCATTGTATTTCTCCGAGGGCAAGGTCAAGGTCGAGCTCGCGCTAGCGCGAGGCAAGCAGGCACATGACAAGCGCCAGGACATGGCGCGCCGAGACGCCCAGCGTGAAGTACTGCGTGAACTGGGTCGCCGAGCAAAGGGTATGAACTGATCGGAGCCGCTTACGCCCAGCTGTCCGCCGTCTCGTACGGGGTCAGCGATTTTATGGGCGGCGTGGCAGCCCGCCGGGTGGCGGCGCTCCGCGTGATGCTGGCCGCATACCCAGTCGAGGCGGTGGCGCTGGGCCTGCTGGCGCTGGCTGTGGGCGGCCCGATTCATTCCGGCGCCATCTTCTGGGGCTGCCTGTACGGCGTCGGTCAGGCGTTCGGCATGTGGGCGTTCTATGCCGCGCTCGGCTCCGGCCCGATCTCGGTGGTCGCGCCATTGGCGGGCGTGCTCAACGCCGCCGTACCCGTAGCAGTCGGCGTCGCCCTGGGAGAGAGACCCGGTCCAGCCGCGTCGGCGGGCGTCGTGCTGGCGATCGTCGCGGTGATGCTGGTCAGCCGTGAGGCCTCGGTCGAGGGCAAGACGCAGTTCCGTTTCACCCCAAAAGTGGCCTGGCTCACAATTTTGGCCGGGTGTGCCTTCGGGCTCGACTTGGTGTTCCTGCATCAGTCGCCACACGACTCCAAGCTGTGGCCACTGATGTTCGCGCGGCTGTCGGCCTCAGTGGTTATCACTGTGCTGGCCGCGTCCAGACGTACCTTGCGGCTGCCACGGGGGCAGTCGATGAAGCTGGCGCTGGCCATCGCGCTACTGGACATCTGTGCCCTGGTGACGCAGTTGATTGCGCTGCAGTCCTGGCTGCTGTCGTTGGCTAGCATCATGATTTCGCTGTATCCGGCCGCGACCGTCGTGCTGGCGATGATGGTGTTGCGCGAGCGAGTCACTCGTTGGCAGGGGATCGGCATGGTGATGGCCATGGGATCCGTGGCGATGATCGCCGCCAACTAACATCTCCGACGCGACCTACTATGGTCCCGGCGGGACAAGGTCGGGAGAAGACGTTGGGTGAAGACCCGGTTATTCGGGAGCTATCCGCTGCCGTGGAACGCAGCCCCGATGTGGTCGAGTTGCGGTTGCATCTGGCCGGCTTGCTGGCGGACCGCGGGCGCTACGCGGAAGCGCTGGGCCATTGCAGTGCGGCGTTGAGCCAAGACGCCGGCAACGCCAGCGCGCTGAGTCTGGTGCAGCGCTGCAGCACGGCGCTTGCGGCGACCTCGCAGGCGGCAGCCGGGGCAGCGCCGGTGGCGGGGCGGGCCGCCGGCGACGAGCAATTCGACTGGTCCAGCGCGGAACGACAAGTCGCCGACATCATCGAGCCCGCGTTCGTCGAACCGTCCGCCGATGTCGTCAACGAAGGCGACTTCGACGTCGTGGCGCGCAGCGGGATACGGCTTAACGATGTCGCGGGTATGGCCGATGTCAAACGGCAGATTGAACTTTCGCTGCTCGGCCCGATCCGCAATCCAGAGCTGATGAAGGCGTATAAGGTCTCGGCACGCGGTGGTCTGTTGCTGTACGGGCCGCCGGGGTGTGGCAAAACGTATATTGCCAAGGCCATTTCGGGTGAACTCGGGGCGAATTTCTATCAGGTTGGAATCGCCGACGTTCTGCACCATTGGTTTGGAGAAAGCGAACGCAGCATCCGTTCGGTTTTCGACAGTGCGCGCCGTAATGCGCCCTGCGTGCTGTTCTTCGACGAGCTGGATGCCCTGGGGCACCGGCGCTCGGCGTTGAGTGGAAGCTCCGGGATGCGTCCCGTCGTCAATACCTTGCTGGAAGAAATGGACTCGGCGACTTCGACCAATGACGGGGTGTATGTCCTCGGTGCCACGAACGCACCCTGGGATGTCGACCCGGCGTTGCGTCGGCCCGGCCGGTTCGACCGGATGATCTTCGTGGGATTGCCCGACGCCGAAGCTAGGGCAGGAATTCTGCGCTCGCACCTCAAAGATCGCCCAGTGGCGGGCATTGACCCTAAATCGATCGCGAAGCGTACCGACGGCTTCTCGGGCGCCGACCTTGCCCATGTGTGTGACAGTGCAACGCAACTGGCCATGGCGGCGTCGATGCGCAGCGGGCAGGTTCGTCCAGTGACGATGGCCGATGTCGACGAAGCGACGGCGCAGATCCGTCCCAGCACTGGGCCGTGGTTCGAGGTCGCGCGCAACATCGTAGAATTCGGCAACAACGACGGAACCTACGACGATCTAGCAAAATATTTGCGGCGCAGGAAAATTCGGTAACCAACGATGACATCGGAGTCCGGTGTCGACCAAGCCATCCACATCGCCGAGGCGTACTTCGACACCGAGAATTACGAGCGCGGTCGTGAGGTTTTGCGCCGTTCCCTGGCGCAATACCCAAGCGATCCAGGCTTATTGGCGCAACATGCGCGCGCTGAATACCTGCTTGAAAATTACGACGGCGCCTCCCGCAGCGCCTACGCCGCATTGGCCGCCGCGCCGCAGCATGAGTTGGCCATGCGGATATATGCGTTGTCGCTCGATGGTCTAGATCGCTGCGGTGACGCGCTGTGGATGGCCTGGCAGGGAGTGCGAACCCATCCGAATGAGCCTCTGCAACATCGGGTTTACGCTCGATTGCTGCAAAAGTCCAGGCAGTTACATTCGGCGCTGATGGTCGTCGACGAGGCGTTACGGCTCGACCCCGCGAGTCCTGACGGGCTCGTCCTGCGGGGCTCGATCCTGCATGACATGGGCCGCATCCGGGAATCGACTGACTCCTACCGGCAGGCGCTGGCGTTGGACGCAAACCATGCCGCGGCGCTGAACAATATGGCCGTTAATCGGCTGCAGCGCGGCAAATTTGGCCATGCTCTGCGCGGGTTTCTCGGTGCCGCGGGCAGTGACCCGGCGCTAGGTGATCTGGTCCGCAGGAATATCGGCGCGGTGCTGGCGAAAATGCTGAGGCGGCTGACGGTCGTCGCCACGGTGCTGGCGGTCCTGATCCAAATCGTCGGGTTTACCCACGACGACGGTCATCCGACAGTGACGCTGCAGGTGGCCACCGGATTGCTCACGGCGGCGCTGATCTTCATTCTCGGTCGGGTCCTGCACGCCATACCTCGCTCCGTGCTGGTGTCCGTGTTACGCGAGCGGTGCTTCGTCGTTGCTCGCCTCGTCCATGCGCTGCTAGTGATCGGCCTTGGAGTTTGCGTTGCCGCGTTCGGCGGATTGACTTGGTCGACCGCGGTAGCCGTGATGTTGACGATCGCCGGCCTGATTCTGACGCGAGTGGGGCTAACGCTGGGCCGATAATCGGCCTAGCATCCGACCATGGCCGCGCGTTCTGTCACCACGCTCGACAAACCGGATGTGCTGAACGGCCTGTTCGCGGTGTGGGACTCCATTGACGGGCTGCTCGCCGGGTTGCCCGAGGACCAGTGGCGCGCGGCGACGCCGCTGCCGGGATGGAACGTGCAGGGTGTGGTGTCGCACATCATCGGCACTGAGTCGTTCCTCGAGGGCATCGCCGCGCCCGAACCGGACATCGACGTCAAGGCGCTCGACCATGTGCACAACGACATCGGGGCGATGAACGAGTGCTGGGTGCGCCACCTCGGCGGACAATCTTGCAGCAATGTTCTGGAGCGATACCGCGCGGTGACGGACCGTCGGCGCAAGGTCCTGCAGGACATGTCGATCCAAGACTGGAACGCCGAAACTCTGACACCCGCAGGCCCAGAGAGTTATGGACGCTTCATGCGGATCCGGGTCTTCGACTGCTGGATGCACGAGCAAGACATCCGCCTGGCGCTGCGGCGGCCCTCATCCGATGCCGAGCTGGAGGGGGCTGCGACGCGACTGTCGCTCGACGAGATCGCGGCCACATTGGGCTTCGTTGTCGGCAAACTCGCCAAAGCGCCCGACGGTTCACGCATCCAATTCGACCTGACCGGGCCGCTGGACCGCAGCATCCGCGTCAACGTCGAAGGGCGCGCTCAGGTGGTGGAGGACTTCGGCGAGTTGGAGCCGACGGCGACGGTCCGAGTGGACGCACTTCAGTTCACCAGGCTCGCCGGGGGGCGTCCGATGTGCCCGGCGCGGCCGCAGGCCGTCGAATTCGGTGGTGACACGGATGTCGCCGCCCGGATCGTCGAGCGGCTGAACTTCGTGATCTGACCGCAGCCTGGACGCGGGAAGATAATTCCGTTGCCGCTGGTTGGCAGAGCCGTACAATGGAGTGTCCTGCCGATAATCGGTGGGGATGCACGAAGAAGCACAGACAAGGGGCTGAACGGTTTCGACTTCGCGCATCGAATCAAGGGAAGCGTGCCGGTGCAGGCAAGAGACCACCGTAAGCGTCGTTGCAACCATATAAGCGCCGATTCACATCAGCGCGACTACGCACTCGCTGCCTAAGCGACTGCGTGTCTGTCAGACCGGGAGTTCCCTCGACCCGGACCCTGGCATCAGCTAGAGGGATCCACCGATGAGTTCGGTCGCGGGACTCATCGGGACACTCACAGCGACTGGGATCGTCATCCTGGCTAGTTCGCGTGACTAGGAGATCCGAGTAGAGACATAGCGGACTGCGCACGGAGAAGCCTTGAGGGAATGCCGTAGGACCCGGGTTCGATTCCCGGCAGCTCCACAGAAAGGGGCCGCAGAGATGCGGCCCTTTTTCGTTTGCGGGTCAGAGTCACAAGCTCTGGCCAGTTTTCTTTTCCATCAACATTCATCGTTTGTGCTCCCACTATGGCATGGGTCTGCTGTACGAATAGGTGACAGCTTTGACCTGCCCCATGGATTGGGTTCCAGATTTGGTGACTAACTGACAGCCTCTGCGAAAGGCTGAAAGACGTGCCTCGTCCCTATCCAGCTGAATTGCGCGCTCGTGCGGGCCGGCAAGCCACAGAACCAGACCGCCCATGATCTGGGTATCCATCCGTCACGCTGTCGAAGTGGCTCAAACAAGACGACATCGACCACGGCGTCCGCCCCGGCGTCCCAACGGGCGAATCGGCCGAGCTACAGGCCGCTCGGCGTCGGATCCACGAATTGGAGAGCGAGCTGTCCATCGTGCGACAGGCGGCCAAGTTCTTGGGTGAGGACAAGCCCCGCCCAAAAGGCTCTACCCGGTGATCGACCGACTCGTCGACGCCGGGGCACCGTTGGACCGCTGCTGCAAAGTCCTTGGCATCACACGGCAGAACTACTACAAGCACAAGCGCACACCGACCACCCCGGCCCAGCTGCGCCGCCAATGGCTGACCGGACTGATCCGCGAAGTCCACGTCGCCTCGCGGGGCACCTACGGGTATCGCCGTATCCACGCCGAGCTCACCCTGGGCATGGGTATCACGGTGTGCCCGCGCACGGTGTCGGTCCTGATGACTCAGGCCGGTATCTACGGGCTGCCCGGACCGACACGCCTCAAACGGTTGCGCGGGGTGGTCACCGCTGATGATCTGGTCAATCGCAAATTCCACCGTCTGCGCCCAAATGAGTTGTGCGTCACCGACATCACCCAACACCGCACCCGGGAAGGATGGCTGTACTGCTGCGCGGTCCTCGATGCGTTCAGCCGGCGAATCGTTGGCTGGTCGATCGATTCGCGGGCTAATTCCACGCTGGTGGTCAACGCGTTGGACATGGCGATCCGCAACCGCCGCCCACCGGCTGGTGGAATTGTCCATGCCGATCATGGAACCCAGTTCACCTCATGGGTCTTCGGTGAAAAGATCCGCGCCGCTGGACTCGTCCCATCCTTCGGCACAGTCGGCGACGGACTCGACAACGCCATGATGGAAAGCTTCTGGTCCTCCATGCAGATCGAACTGCTCGACCGCCGGAAGTGGAGGACCCACGTCGAGCTGGCCAACGCGATCTTCGATTACCTCGAGATCTTCCACAACCGCCGCCGGCGCCATTCAGCGCTGGGCTATCGCACCCCGATCGAGTACGAACTATCCTTTGCCAACGACACCCTCACCGCCGTCAGTTAGCCACCACCACTGGAACCCAACAGGTAGGTCAGGTCAAGCTGTCACCTATTCGTGCAGCAGACCCGTTCGTTGTTCCCAGGGCTTTTGGTAAGTAGGCTCCAAAATTCACTTGCCCGCGGCGCGTAACGAGCCCGACTCGCTGGGGCCTTTACGACACCGTCCCGGGTACTTTGTTGAGCGTGATCGTTTGATGGTTGGCGTATTCGGCGAGCCCATGTAGGGAATTCTCCGCGCCGATCCCAGACTGCTTGTGGCCTCCGAAGACCTGATGGGGGGAGTACTGGTGAACTTCGTTGAGCCAAACTGTTCCCGACTCGAGTTGCCGCGCAATCCGCTGGATGGCATCCAGGTCCTTACCCCACACGCTCGCACCGAGTCCCCACGGCGTGTCGTTGGCGCGGCGTATCACGTCGGCCTCGTCCGACCATCTCAGCAGCGGCGCGATCGGTCCGAACGGTTCCTCGGCAACCAGTCGCGAATCTTCCGGAGGGTTGTCGACTAGCGTGACCGGGACAAACCATCCCGCAGCTGCGGTATCGATGTGGCCGCCGAGCGCAAAGGTGTAGCCATGGGCTCGGCAATCTTCGAAGTACTCGGCGACCTTCCGGTATTGCGGCTCGTTTTGTATCGGGCCGAGTTGGGTCTCGGCTCGTGAGCCGTCGCCGACAACCACGGTCTGTGCGTATGAGACCAGTGCATCACGCACCTCGTCATAAACGCTGTCGTGGATGTAGATCCGTTTGGCGGCATTGCAGAACTGAGCATTGTTCTGGAACGCGGCCCAAAACAGTTGCGGCGCCATTTTTTCGGGGTTCACGTCGCCAAGGACAATTGCAGGGTCGTTGCCCCCCAACTCCAGGGTGATTCGCTTGAGTGTTCCCGCCGCCGAACGCATGACTTGCTTGCCCGTCTCGGTGCTGCCGGTGAACGCGACCTTGGCGATTTCGTCGTGAGCCGTCATCCACTTACCCAGTTCATCGCCTCCGGACACCGCGCTGAGCACGCCGGGCGGCAGCAGGTCCTGAACGATCTCGACCAGCTTCAAGTCGCACAACGGGGTAAACGGTGACGGTTTGACGATAACGGTGTTGCCCGCGACCAGGGCTGGCGCGATTTTCCACACGGCCAACAAAATAGGGAAGTTCCACGGCACAATCGCCGCGACGACCCCCAGCGGCGTGTGCCTGCTGATCACTCGTCGCTGGCCGGTGTCATCGATAACTTCTTCGGGGAGCGACTGCTTGGCGATTTCGCGGAACCACGCGATGGACCCGTAGACCTCCCACTCGGCCATCGGGCGTGGCTTTCCCTGTTCGAAGGTAAGCAGTGCCATGAATTCGTTCGCGTGTTCGGCGAGCCGGTCGCCAATCGTTGATACAGCCGCCTGTCTATGTGCCAGATCGGTGGCGGCCCACGAAGGAAACGCTCTCTTTGCGGCGGCAACGGCTTCATCCAACTGCTCTCGTGTCGCCGACGGAACCGTAGTCAGCACTTGGCGAGTCGCGGGGTTGAACACCGGTTCGGTGTTGTGCGAAACCACAGGGCGCCCGTCGATGGTCATCACAAAATCCGCCGTCACGTCAACTCGGATCGACCGCATCTCAACGCTCATCGTCGGCTCCTGATTTCTACACCCGGACACTGACGATTCTGGTTGGTGTTCGACGGTAGTGGTGTTCGGAAAGCGGACACACCCCACGGGCAGACATCCTGGCTAGGGGAGGCCTTGTTGGTCATCGCTCCAAACGAGGTGACCAGGGTTGCGACCATCACCGGTTGGACTGCTCGACGGTCGCGGTGCGCAATGAATTTACGCGCAAGGCGTAGAGCAATCGCGGTTCGTGCGTCGATGTTCGCGGCTATCGGAGTCGTGCCCGCCAGGTCGGCGACGACTTCCGGGGTGGCGCCATGCACGATATAGCGACGCCCCACAATCAATCGATCGATGCTCAGTTCCGCCTCGCCGGGACGGACCGCGATGTGTCAAGTACTTTGCCATCCGAAACTGCCTTGGCCACAATGACATTGGGTAGCGTAGCGCCGACAAAGGCGATCTAATAGGTGTTCGGCTGCGCCGTCGGGTCTGCTAGCGGTGTCGCGTGGTTAGCGGAGGGCGCCGACGATGTCGCCCGACATGGCGCTCAGCTGTCCCGACCACGAGCCCCAACCGTTGTCGCCGCCGCCGGGGAAGTCGAAGTGCCCATTGTGCCCGCCGACGCTGCGGTACTGCGCGTAAAACTCTCGCGAGCTGCCCATCGCCGCGCCGGCCTGGCCGATCATCGCGGCCGGATCACTGGCATCCATCGTCGTCGGGCTCCACACCCACACCCGGGTGTTGTTCTGCGCCAGCAGCGAGGCGTGCACGTATGGGTCGTGCCACTTCCACCGGCCCAGCTGCGGAGCACCCCACATGCCGTTGCCGTCTACGCCGCCGGACTGCTGCAGCCCGGCCAGGATCGCGCCGTTGTAGTTGGTGCTCGACGGGTACAGGAAGCCCGACAGCGAACCGGCGAAGCCAAAGCGGTCCGGGTGGAAGGCGGCCAGCGCCATCGCCGCGTAGCCGCCCTGCGAGGCGCCCACCGCGGCGTGGCCGCCGGGGGCCAGGCCCTTATTGGCGGCCAGCCAGTCCGGCAGCTCGCTGGACAGGAAGGTGTCCCACTGCTTGCTGCCGTCCTGCTCCCAGTTGGTGTACATGCTGAAGGCGCCCCCGGCCGGGGCGACCACCGAGATGCCCTTGCCCCCCAGTGTGTTCATCGCGTCGCCCGCGGTCACCCAGTTGCTCACGTCCGGGGCCGCGTTGAAGGCGTCCAGCAGGTACACCGCGTGCGGACCACCGCCCAGGAAGGCCACCGGGACCGACCGGCCCATGGCACCCGAGGGCACCATCAACGTCTCGTATCCCGCCGCGGCGGCCTTACCGACGGCTCCCGCGCCCAGCGCCACCCCGCCGAATCCGAATGCTAGCGCGGCAACGCAGAACGCCCCAAGTAACGCTGACCGTTGCCGAAATGTCGTCATATCTGCTCTTCATCTCTGATCGCTTTGTGGCGCTTTGCTCCCGGCCAGTGCGCCCGTCCTGCCCGATCGTGCACCGCCTCGCGGGCAGCACTTACTGCGGCGTCGACATCTTCCTCGTGGGCTTCGGGTACAGAGCCACAGACCAATTCGTCATTGGCGCCGATGACAGTGATCCGCCGATCTGATGTCGGCGCCCGCCACTGGCCGCCGATGAACATCGAGTCGTACTCAATAACCACAAAAGCCACCTTCATTGTGAGACTTGCATAAGCGGCACTGCCGGGCGAAGGAGCCGGCCGCCGATGGTCAGAAGCTGATTACGCCGCGCAGGTTACGACCGGCACGCATGTCCTGGTAGCCGGTATTGATGTCGTCGAGTTTGTAAGTGCGAGTAGCCAATTCGTTAAGCTTGAGGTGGCCGCTGCGGTAGAGGCTGAGCATCTTGGGTATGTGAAGGCGTGGGTTTGCGCTCCCGAAAAGTGAACCGACAAGCCGCTTTTCGGCTAACACCAGATCCAATGCGTTGAGGGACACGACCTCCTCGGTGGCGCGATGCAGATTGGTGACGACGACGGTACCCCGTTTGGCGGTCATCGCGAGACTGTGCCCGATTTGCTGGCCCTCGCCCACCCCGGTCGCATTCACCACCACGTTGGCGCCGAGTCCGTGGGTGAGGTCTTGGACCAGTAGTGCCGCTTCGTCGCTCGAGCTCACTGCGTGTGTCGCACCGAATTCGAGTGCCTTATCACGCTTAAACGCGACAGGATCGACAGCGATCACGTGCTGGGCTCCGGCGAATACAGCCCCTTGGACCGCATTGATGCCGATCCCACCCACACCGATAACGACTGCGGTGTCACCGGCCCGTACGCCACCGGCAAATACCGCCGACCCCCAACCGGTCACCACGCCGCAGCCGAGCAGACATGCCACGTCGAGGGCAATGTCGTCATCGATCTTGATGCAGTTGGCTTCGCTGACCACGGTGTGCTGAGCGAATGTTCCCAGTAAACACATCAACCCCAGGTCGGTTCCTCGCGCGTGGTGGCGGCTGGAGTGATCGCTGATCTGCGTTCCAGTACCCAGAAATTGGCCCAGCTCGCAGAGGTTTTGCATCCCCGCCGAACAAGCTGAACACCTGCCACAGGCGGGGATGAAACCGAAGATCACACGATCGCCGGCCTTCAGGTTGTCCACACCGGTTCCGGTCTGGACGACTGTCCCAGCCCCTTCATGACCGCCGATCATCGGCAACGGCCAGGGTAGGTCGGCCGTGCGTACATGTTCGTCGGAGTGGCATAACCCGCTGCCGCCCAACTCGACGAGCACCTCGCCATGCCGCGGGGAATCCAGGTCGATCTCCTCGACGCTCCACGGGCCCCCGCGCTCCCACAAGATGGCAGCTTGCGTCTTCATGTCGTTTCCTTCACAGTAATGCCGGACCTCCACGGTCGCCGTAAAGGCGGGGCGCGTCATACAGGCATAGTCCGGTTCCATCCGTCGACAAGGCGGCGGGCCGGACATGATGTAAATCCGCGGGAAGTGTTAAGCTACAACAAGTCTCATTCGGTGACTTTGGCGCAGGATGCGGTCACAAATGAGTGATAACAAACAAAGCCGAGAACGAAAAGACGACCGGTCTCGTCGACCCGCCGACCCCACTGGCAGGTTCACCTCCCACCGAAATGCCCTTGTAACGCGCGACCAGGCTTGCAGCAAATCCGAAAGTACCGCCCTTAAACTAGGCGCAGATGTCTAACTTCTGGACACATCACACCGCGGAGCTCTTCCGGTCGGGCAGCTGCAACAGCACCAACATGGCCTGATAAGCGGCGGATCATCGAGGTGGGCGGCAACTAAATCGAAACCCAACCCTTTGGCCTTGCGCGGGCAGTGGCCGGTGCCGGCGATGCTGAGCGCCGCTGTCGGCCTGGCGCCGCCGTGACGCTAAGCCGCGCGGCGACCGATGTCACCAACGTCGAGGCTTCCTCGAGCTTGTGTCAGCCGACCGATGTTCTTTTGGGTAACGCGACAAACAGCCAGTTCCGATGCACCGCCTGCACGTTCAGTGGAGCGTGTTCGACCGGCGGTAGTTCCGCCAGATCAACGTCACCTGTCGGTAGTACGTCGGGCTGCGCTAGCGCCGACATCTCCTCGCGCACAATGACATCCACTCCGGGTAGTGATTCACGCAGCGACCGCGTCGACTGCCAAGTGACACAACCTGTGTCCAGAAGTTGAACAAACGCGTCGGCTCCGCCCATGCGACCCTTATGTCGCGGTAGTTCGGCGCGGATGAGTGAAGGGTGGGACGAGATGACGACCCAGGCGTCCGTCATGCGGGCCGCGGGGCCCGGGCGGGTGACGCTGTAGTGGTTTTGGCACGCGACTACCTCAACCAACGAGGTGTGAGCTGCGCTCACTCCCCAGACGTCGAGACTTCGGCAGGACTTCCAGTCGTCGATGGGATCCACACCGCGTACAGCATTGCAGCGCAGAACGTTCCGTCAACGCTTCACGCCACGGACACTATCACCGCGACGATCAGCAATCAGGGTAGTGACTTGGATGCATTGGTGCTCAACGCAATCGGATCACAAGCGCCCCAAATTCTTAGTTCTCGCCGCGGCGGTGCCGAAAAGCCCCTGCTGGAGATCCTGAAGGGGAATTCCGCTTGATGCACGCTGACATGGCCAGCTCGTGACGACCGCCATCGTCAAATACGGCGCCTCGCCCGGATACAGACTCAGCGGCCCGCCAGTCCTACGAGAAGACACGTAATCCGATGTCCCTCAATCAACTCCGTGAATCAACAGGCTGGCGACCTGGCGCTACCGTCGCCGTCGCTTTGACCCCGCTACGCAACATCGGCGGCTTCTTCGCCTTCAGTCTCGATATCTTCGTCGGGATGCTCAGTCCCCCGTTCGCCTGGCGCGAATTCCTTGACCAGACGTGGTTTGTGGCGCGGGTGTCGTTGGTCCCAGCACTGATGCTGTCGATTCCCTACGTCGTCATCACGGTATTCGCCTTCAATGTATTGCTGATAGAGGTTGGCGCTGCCGATTATTGCGGCAGTGGTGCGGCAACCGCCGCAGTCAATCAGATTGGGCCCTTAGTAACGGTTTTGGTAATCGCGGGCGCCGGCGCCGCCGCGATGTGCGCTGATCTGGGAGCACGCACAATCCGCGAAGAACTCGATGCCCTGAGTGTCATGGGCATTGACCCGGTCAGGGCGTTACTGGTTCCCCGGGTGCTAGCCGCGACCGTCGTGTCGTTGCTGCTGTCCTCGCTGGTGACGCTGACCGGGCTCACAGGAGGGTTCCTCTTTTCAGTGTTCTTCCAGCACGTTACGCCCGGCGCCTTTGTCGCTGGCATGACCTGGATCACCGGAATAAGCGATGTATTGGTCTCCATGATCAAGGCCACGCTGTTCGGACTAACAGCGGGCCTAGTTGCCTGTTACCAGGGCACGACGGTTCACAACGGGCCTGCGGGGGTGGGCAACGCGGTCAATGAAACCGTGGTGTTTTCGTTCGTCCTGTTGTTCATTATCAACCTTGTGGCTACTGCCATCGGATACGAGGTCGTCAAATGAGCGTTGAAGTCATTGGCGCGCAGCTGTTTCCGAGCGCAAAGCGCGGATTGAGCAGGGCGAGGTCTCGTTGGTGTCAACTTGGCGAGCAGACGAGGTTCTACGGGAAAACCATCGCGTCGCTCGCCGACGTCGTCGTGAAGTACAGAGCTGAACTGCTACGGCAGGTTGCGGCGATGAGCCTGGGAACGGGCGCACTTGCCGTGATCGGGGGTACGGTTGCAGTCGTTGCCTTTCTCACGATGTCAACTGGCGGACTGGTTGCCGCACAAGGCTACAACCAGTTCTCGCAGATCGGATTCGAAGCCCTGGTCGGCTTTGCATCGGCCTTTCTGAACAGTCGGGTGATTACGCCCGTCACCGCAGCGATCGGGCTGGCTGCAACGATCGGCGCCGGTGCCACCGCGCAACTTGGCGCCATGCGCATCAACGAAGAGATCGACGCTATCGAAGTCATGGGTGTCCGCCCGATCGCCTACCTGGCATCGACGCGGTTGGCGGCTGGGGTAATCGTCGTTGTCCCGCTGTACAGTGTGGCGCTCATAATGTCCTACAGCGCAGCAAGATTGGGCACCACAGCCATATATGGCCAGTCGGCCGGTGTCTACAACCACTATTTCAACACGTTCTTGGTGCCCGGTGATGTAATTCGTTCATTCGCCGTCACGATCGTGGCAGCGGCAATAATCATGTTGGTACACACCTATTATGGGTTCACCGCCAGCGGCGGACCGGCCGGCGTCGGCGAGGCCGTCGGACGTGCTACCCGTACGTCTCTGGTTGCCTCGGCGTTGTTGATTCTGTTCGCTTCTCTGGCGATATATGGCCAGACCGGTCTTTTCCACTTCTCGGGGTGACGCGGTGGCGAAGCGCAGGGACAGACCCCGGATTCCCTCGGAGGCGTTGGCAGCCTTGCTGGTTGTCGCGGTGATGGTCGCCGTGGGGGTGTGCCTCGCGGCATTCAACCAATCCTTCACGCCATCGGTACCGGTGACTCTGACTTCGGACCGCTCCGGGCTTGTCATGGAACCGTACGCCAAGGTGAAGATGCGCGGCGTCGAGGTGGGAAGGGTAGCCACCGTCACAGGGGGCTTGAATCAGGTAAGTCTTCGATTGGATATCGATCCCGACCAAATCAATTACATTCCAGCCAACGTCGAGGCACGCATCGACTCCACGTCGCTGTTCGGCGCGAAGTTCGTTGACCTCGTCTACCCCAAACAGGCTAGTGTGCAACGGCTGTCGGCCGGGGCGGTACTAAAGGCCCAAAACGTTGCCGTCGAGGTGAACACGGCATTCGAGAACCTCGTCAATCTCATCAAGCAGATCGATCCGGCCAAACTGAACGCAGTACTTTCCGCGCTGGCTGAAGGTGTACGAGGCCAGAGCGAGCGCATCGGAGAAGCCACGACCGATGCCAACGAGGTTCTCTTGGCGTTAAATCCACGCACCGACGCCATCCGCGACGATTGGCGCGCTGTTAGGGCTGTCAGCGACACCTACGGCGCAGCCGCTCAGGACATCCTCAAGACATTGTCTGCGGTCAGCACCACCAGCGTGACCATCACCAACCAGGCCAGCCAACTCGACGCGTTACTGCTTGGAGTCGCGGGCTTTTCCGAAAGCGGCATCAACGTATTGGGCCCAAGCAAAGACAACTTCATCAAGGGGTTCAACTCCCTGCGGCCAACGGCCGACCTCTTGATGAATTACAACCCCGAACTGACCTGCCTACTCGTAGGCGCCCAGACCACCCTGGACAAGGGCCTGTTGGATTATGCGGGAGGGTATAACGGCAAGTCGGTCATCATGGATGCAGCATTGCTCCTCGGCGACGACCCGTACCGATACCCGCAGAATCTGCCGATCACAGCCGCCAAGGGCGGACCCGGCGGTAAGCCGGGCTGTGGCTCGTTGCCCGACGTCGCCAAGAACTGGCCGGTGCGTTATCTCGTCACCAACACCGGCTATGGCAGTGGCGTAGATATCCGCCCGAACCCTGGAATCGGATTCCCCGGTTGGGCCAACTATTTCCCGGTCACCCGAGGGATTCCCGAACCACCCAGCATCCGTCACCCAGGTGGGCCGGCGCCGGGACCCATCCCCTACCCCGGGGCGCCTCCCTACGGGGCCTCGCTCTACGGCCCGGACGGAACCCCGCTCTATCCCGGTTTGCCGCCAGCACCCCCACCCGGCAGCCCGCACGAACCCGGGCCGCCACCTCCCGGGGCGGAGCCGTTCAGCCCTCCGTTCCCGGCACAGGCCCAACCGACCTACGCGTTCGAGCCGCCGCCGCCTCCACCTTCAGCGTCGTCGGAAATCCCGACCGCACCACCCGATCAACGACCACCGCCCTGATCCAGGCCAGGCCACATGTCCACGTCGAACGATCAACGAAGGAGGTGAATTACCATGCGACGTAACCTGTCAGGCTTGGTGGTGCGTCTGTCGATCTTCGTGATCGTGTGCGTCTTGGGTGCATTTGGGCTTCTCGCGATCTTTGCGCAACTGCGACTCCAGGACGAAAAGAGTTACAACGCCGTCTTTACTTCAGTGTCAGGCCTGGCGGGCGGCAACTTCGTCCGCATCGCCGGCGTCGAGGTCGGCAAAGTCAAGCACATCAGCATCAGAGACGACGCTACGGCACTGGTCGAATTCACCGCCGACGAGTCCGTGGTGCTAACCGAAGGCACTAAAGCGGTGATTCGATATGACAACCTCATTGGCGGTCGATACCTGGCGCTAGAGGAAGGGGCAGGTGGAACCAAGAAGATGCCCCCGGGCGCCACGATTCCGCTGGATCGAACGGCGCCTGCCCTAGATCTCGATGCCCTAATTGGCGGATTCCGGCCACTATTTCGGGCCTTGGACCCAGCTCAAGTCAATGCGCTGACGAGTCAGCTCATCGCCGCATTCCAAGGCCAGGGCGCCACGATCGGATCGATCCTGGTCCAGACCGCAAGTCTGACAAACACATTGGCCGATCGAGACGCCCTGATTGGCCAGGTTGTTGTCAACCTCAATACGGTGCTCGGCTCGTTCGGCGACCGCAGCGACAAGTTCGGTAAGGCGGTGCAGTCCCTTTCAGAACTCGTGCATGCACTCGAGGGCCGCAAGCAAGACCTCAGTACCGCGCTGGCCTACTCCAACGAGGGCGCGGCCTCCCTCGCGGGTCTATTGAGCCAGGCACGACCGCCGTTACAGAAAGTGGTCGGCGAAACCGACCGCGCAGCCGGAACCGTGCTTGCCGATCGCGACTACTTCGACAACCTGCTTAACACGTTGCCCGACGCCTACCAGGTCCTAGGCCGCCAGGCAATCAGCGGCGACTTCTTCAGCTTCTATCTATGCGACCTGGTGCTGAAGGTCAATGGCAAAGGTGGCCAACCGGTCTACGTAAAGGTCGCCGGCCAGGACACGGGCAGGTGTACCCCTCGATGAAACCATTCCGGGAACGCAACCTCATTGTCATCGGCGTCATCGGTGTGACGCTACTGATCACCGCGATCGTCGGCGCCTTCAATTACAGCAAGCTGCCCTTCTTCTCCTCAGGCACAACCTATTCGGCATACTTCGACGAACTCGGTGGATTGACGACCGGCTCTCCAGTGCAAGTGTCGGGCTTTCGGGCTGGACAGGTGAAAAGCATCAGCCTCGAAGCCCACGGAGTGCTGGTCGCATTTACAGTGGCCGAAGACATCCGCCTTGGTGAGCAGACAGAAGCAGCGATCAAGACCATCGGCGTGCTGGGCAATAAGATCTTGACCGTTACACCGCGCGGAAAGGGCCGCCTGTCCGGCGTCATCCCGATCGAGCGCACCACCTCCCCGTATCAGCTGCCTGACGCGCTCGGCGATCTCACCGCAACCATCAGCGGCCTTAATACCGAGCAGCTGTCAAAGTCGTTGCAAACATTGAGCGACACGCTGCACGACACCCCGCCTCAGCTCAAAGTCGCCGTTGACGGCGTTGCGCGCTTCTCACAGACACTCAATGAGCGCGATGCGCAGCTGCGCACGTTGCTCACCAACGCGCGGAAGGCCACAGGTGTGTTAGCCGAGCGCGCCGATCAAATTGTGCGACTCGTCCATGACACCAATGCCCTTCTCGCACAACTGCGTACGCAAAGCGCGGCATTGGATCGCCTCTCGGGAAATATCTCTGCTCTGGCCCAGCAGATCCGAGGCCTCATTGCGGAAAACCGCGACTCGTTGAAACCAGCATTGGACAAGCTAAATAGCGTTCTGGCGATCATCGATGACCGCAAGGTTCAGGTGCAAAAATCCATCAAGGGATTCAACGACTACGTTATGGCGCTGGGCGAATCGGTGTCGTCCGGCCCGTTCTTCAAAGCCTATCTCGCGAACCTGTTCCCTGGTCAGTTCATTCAGCCTTTCGTGGATGCCGCGTTCTCAGATCTCGGCTTGGACCCTCACGTGCTCGCACCCTCCCAGCGCCACGATCCCCAAACAGGTCAGCCCGGCACGCCACCGCTGCCGATGCCCTACCCGCGCACCGGCCAAGGCGGGGAGCCGAATCGGACACTGCCTGACGCCATTACAGGCAACCCTGGCGATCAGCTATGTGGTCTGCCCGGCGTACCGCTACCCGGCCCTTCTTGCTACCCCTACCGTCAACCGCCGCCGGTCCCGCCGCCGGGAGGCCCGCCACCTGGTCCACCCGCGCCACCCATACCTGGGCAGGCATCCTTCGATGTACCGAACCCTTTCCCGATGGACGTCCTCGGTCCAAATGACCCACCATTCGCCGTCTCGTCTAGGGAGGCGGGCCGATGATACGGCGGCAATCCATGATTCGAGTGGCTCTCGCTGTCATACTCGTGGCGATAGTCGTTGGCGGAGGCTTTATTTCGTTACGTGAGGTGACGAAGACGCGAACTAACATCGTTGCCTATTTCGTCAATAGCAACGGCCTGTTCGTCGGCGACGATGTCCGGATCCGCGGTGTCAACGTGGGCAAGATTGAGGCAATCGAACCGCAACCCATACAAGTGAAAATCACGTTCTGGGTCGATGACAAGTACAAAGTACCGGCCGACGCCAAGGCCGTGATCCTCTCACCAACCCTGGTGACCGCCCGTGCCATCCAGCTGACCCCTCCCTACCGCACTGGCCCCACCCTGGCAGACCACGCGGTCATTAACGAAGACCGCACTGCCGTTCCCGTGGAATGGGACGACTTTCGCGCACAATTGGAACGCCTCACCAAAACCCTCCAGCCCACAGAGCCTGGCGGAGTCAGTACATTAGGCGCCTTCATCAACACCACCGCCGACAATTTGCGCGGGCAAGGTCCGGCAATCCGCGATGCCATCATCAAACTCTCCGAGGCGCTTTCGTCGCTCGGGGACCACAGCGATGACACGTTCACCAGCGTCAGGAACCTGTCCACACTGGTCTCGGCTCTCCAAGACAGCACCACCCTGATGCGTCAACTGAACGACAACCTAGCGTCGGTCACCGCACTCCTGGCCAACGACCCCAACGAAGTCGCCAACGCCGTCAAGGACTTCAACTCCGCTGTGAACCAGGTGACTTCATTCGTTGCCGATAACCGCAACAGTTTGGGCACAACCTCGGAGAAACTCGCCTCGATATCGCGGGCCTTGACCGACAGTCTCGACGACATCAAACAAGCGCTCCACATCGCGCCGACCAACCTGGGTAACCTCATCAACGTCTATCAACCTGCCCAAGGCACTCTCAGCGGGCTACTTGCGTTGAACAACTTCAGCGACCCGATTAGCTTCCTATGCGGCGCAATACAAGCCGCATCGCGATTGAACGCCGAGCAATCGTCGAAGCTGTGCGTGCAGTATCTGGCACCGATCGTCAAGAACCGCCAGTACAACTTCCTGCCTCTAGGTCTCAATCCCTTCGTCGGCGCCGCCGCGCGACCAAATGAAATGACCTACAGCGAAGACTGGATGCGACCGGATTATGTTCCGCCACAGGCAAAGCCAGACGCTTTGCCCGGTTCGGCCGGGTCAGCAACTCCGCCGGCGGATGGCCCGCAGCCACCTGCCACCGACGCGACAACCAACGGACCGGTTTTGCCCGTCAATTCACCCAGGCAGACCGATCCGGCTGCAGGTCTATCGGGCATGATGGTGCCCGCCGGGAGCGGATCATGATGACCTCCCGCGCACACCGTGTCGTTGCATTCGTGACCGCTTCTCTCCTGATGCCACTGGCGTCGGCATGCGACTGGCACGGCCTGAACTCACTTCCCCTACCTGGCACCCAGGGCCGCGGGCCCGACTCCTTCACCATCCAGGCCCAGATGCCGGACGTGAACAATATTCAAGAGAACTCACGTGTCCGTGTCGGTGACGTCAACGTCGGTACAGTCACCCGAATCGAACGGCAAGCCTGGCACGCGTTGCTGACGATCAGGCTCAACGGTGGCGTGAACATGCCCGCAAATTCCACGATCTCGGTCGGTCAAACCGGCTTGCTTGGGTCACTGCACATCGAACTGGGACGGCCGACGAACGCACCACCCGAAGGTAGGCTGCACCAGGGTTCGTTAATACCGTTATCTCAGGGTGGCGCCTATCCTTCCACCGAGCAGACCCTGGCGGCGGTCTCGCTGCTGCTCAACGGCGGTGGGCTGGGTCAGGTCCAAGACATCACCAAAGCGCTCAGTACCGCATTCGGTGGCCGCGAGGACAACCTGCGAAGTTTGATGGACCAGCTTGAGACGTTCATCGGCCGCACCAATCATCAAACGACTGACATCATCGCCGCCACCGACAGTCTCAATCGGCTAGTCGGACAGTTCGGCGCACAAAAACCTGTGGTGGACAAGGCGCTTGACACCCTGCCCGAAGCACTAGCGGTGTTGAACAAAGACAGGGACGACCTCATCGAAGCCGTCGACCAATTAGGGAAGTTCAACGCGATCGCCGCGGATTCCATCCGCCAGACCAAAGAAGCACTGGTTTCAGAACTCAAGGATCTCGGCCCGGTGCTTGAATCGCTGGCCAATGCCGGACCCGCCCTCACCCGTTCGCTGGGGCTGCTCACAACATTCCCCTTCCCCAAGGACACTCTGACCAAGTGGATGCGTGGTGACTACGGCAACCTCACCGTCATCGCTGACTTAACGCTCAGCCGCATCGATTCGGCGTTATTCACCGGGACACGCTGGGAAGGCAACTTGACCGAGCTGGAGCTGCAGTGGGGCCGCACCATCGGCCAATTGCCCAGCCCTTACACCGCAGCCAACCCGCTGACCGTTCCATATCACCGGGACCAGGGGCCCTAACGTGCATCTCAATAAGCGAGTCCAGGTGCAACTGGCCTTCTTCTCAGTGATCACATTGCTGGCTGGAGGCATCGTCATGTTCGGATACCTCCGACTGCCCGGTCAGCTGTTTGGTATTGGGCAATACCGAGTTACGCTGGCTCTCAACACTTCTGCTGGACTCTACCCCAACAGCAACGTCACTTACCGCGGCACCGAAGTCGGCCGTGTCGACGCAGTTCAACTCACCCCAAACGGTGTCGATGCCGTCTTGTCACTGCGGTCGGCCGTTAAAATTCCCGCCGACCTCGATGCCGAGGTGCACAGCCAAACCGCGGCAGGCGAAAACTTCGTCGAACTCATACCAAGGCGTGCCGGCGGTCCAAACCTCAAGGACGGCAGCGTGATACCCGCTGACCGAACGACGGTTCCCCCCGATATCAATAACTTGCTTCGCGCGACGAATACCGGTCTACTGGCAATTCCGCACGCCAACCTCAAAACCGCCATCGATGAATCCTTTACCGCCTTCGGTGGTCTCGGCCCTGAATTGTCGCGCATTGTGAAATCGAGCACCGCCTTGGCCATCGATGCCCGCAAGAACCTGGACGCGCTCACCACAGTTGTCGACCACTCCAAGCCAATCCTCGATACCCAAGTCGACACCTCGGATTCGATCCAGGCATGGGCTTCCAATCTCGCTCAGATCACTGGCCAGCTGCAAGCCCAAAATGACTCCGTGAGAGGCATTGTGAAAGATGGGCCCGCCGCCGCGGACCAACTGCGCCAATTACTCGACCGACTGCGGCCAACCCTGCCGATCATCATGGCCAACTTGGTCAGTCTCGCCGACGTGGCACTCGTCTACCAACCCAACCTCGAGGAGGTCCTGGTGCTCTTCCCCGCAGGGGTGCAGATGATGCAGGGCGCTGGACTCGCCAACCGTGACACGAAGCAGGCCTACCGCGGCCTGTACCTGTCATTCAATTTGAATCTGAACTTACCGCCCCCGTGCACCACGGGATATCTGCCGGCCCAACAGATGCGGTCGCCAAGTGAGGTCGATTCTCCCGCTCGTCCGCCCGGTCAGATCTACTGCCGCGTTCCCCAAGACTCCATTTTCAATGTTCGCGGCGCGCGGAACCTGCCTTGCGAAACCCGCCGCGGTAAGCGTGCCCCGACCGTGAAGTTGTGTGAAAGCGACGAGCCATACGTGCCACTCAATGACGGTTACAACTGGAAGGGCGATCCCAACGCCACCTACACAGGCCAGGACATCCCGCAGCCGCCGCCGGGCACACCACCACCGGCTGGTGTACTCGGACCCAGCCCGCCGCCGGCCGCGATACCGGCTGCCGGGTATGACCCGGCGACCGGCACCTATCTCGGACCGGATGGACATCAATACACCCAATCGGATCTGGCTCAAACGGCACCGAAGGAGAAGACATGGCAGTCAATGTTGACACCGCCGCCGCGGAGGTGACCGAGTCGGCGCCGGCCGATCGGATCGACCCAGACGGTAGTGGCGTAGATCTCGAGGGAACCGAGCTCGACGGCGATGAGGCCTTCGACGACGAACACGACGCGGCCACGACATCTCCCGCCTCTGCCGAGAAGTCTGGATCGAAACTCCGCCTGGCGCTTACGCTCTCGACGACGGCTGTCGTGTTGGTTGCGGGGCTGATCGGCTGGCTTGGATTTCGACTACATCAAGACCATCAAAGCCAGCAGCAGCGCAGCCTGCTTCTTGAGGTCGGTCGCCAAGGCGCACTGAATTTGACCACTATCAGCTACACCGAGGTCGACGCCGACATCAAGCGCATCCTGGATTCCTCGACGGGCGCTTTCTACGAAGAATTCCAAAAACGTTCCCAACCGTTCATCGACGTTGTCAACAAGACACAGTCCAAGACGGTCGGCACAATCACCGAAGCAGGCTTGGAATCCCAGCAAGGCGATCAGGCGCAGGTGTTGGTAGCAGTATCGGTGCATACCTCGAGTGCGGCTGCGGCCGAGCAGCCGGTGCGGTTGTGGCGGATGCGTGTCTCGGTGCAGAAGGTCGGCGACGTCGCCAAGGTCTGTAACGTCGAGTTCGTGCCATGAGGTGGCCCAATCCGCGTCGTGCGAACGACGTCATCGACAATGACTCGGCGCCGGAATTCACTGCTGAGCCGGTAATAACACTCGACGTGCAGCACAACAGCGAGAGCACCGAGGCCGCGAGTCAGGTCCAGGAGCCAGACATCCCACCTGTGCAAGTGCGGCGAGGTGGTCGCTGGTGGCGGACGCTCGCCTACGGAATACTGCCCGCGTTGGCGTTGGTGGGGGCCGTGACCGCCGGCTACTTGAAATGGCAGGACGGCTCGGCCCGTGACAGCACGCTCGCCCGCAGCGAATCCGTGCGAGCAGCCACCGACAGCACGATTGCGATGCTCTCCTACAAGGCCGACACCATCGACAAGGATCTCGGACTGGCCGGGGACCATTTGACCGGCCGATTCCGCGATTCCTACACATCATTGGTCAACCAAGTCGTGATCCCTGGTGCAAAACAAAAGCACATTTCAGCGGTAGCCACGGTCCCGGCCGCGGCGTCGGTATCAGCGACCGAAAACCATGCCGTGGTCCTCGCGTTCGTCAATCAGACCGTCGCCGTCGGCGAGGATCCCCCGACTAGCACCGCATCCAGCGTGCGAGTAATCCTGGACAAGATTGGCCAACGATGGCTCATCTCAGATTTCACCCCCGTGTGAGGCCGAAAGTGGAACGGCCGACGCCCGACTTCAGAGTAAGAGCGACTGCCTGCGCGGTGGCCACAGCCGCGCTGGCCCTTACTTTCTGCGCTACTCCACGCGCCTACGGCGCGCCGGCACCAGAGGTCGAATACCTCTATGACGTCACCGTGCGACGCCACTACAGCTTTCCCGACAACGACGCGCTCGGCTATGGCCACGGCATCTGCGACGAGGTCAGTCGAGGCGACAGCTACGCCCAGATACTGGATGCCACGAAACGCGACGTCGGTCCCAGCGACGAGTTCGCGGCGAACTATCTCGTTTCCTATGCGGTCAATCTGCTTTGCCCCGCGCTGATTTGGCAACTCCGCAACTCCGCGGCGCACTATCGCCCGCCGACAACCGGCGGCTGAGAAGGAGGAAGATGAGATGCAGTATCGCCTAGTGGGCTTGTCTGCGCTAATTGTCGCCGCCGGGACCCTGCTGAGCGCCCCAGTCGCGCACGCCGACGGTGACATCAACACGCTCGTACTCAACAACAAGCGACTCAACGACGGTGTGATCGCCAACGTCTTCACTGTGCAGCACCAGGCAGGTTGCACTAACGACATTAGCCCCAACCCCCAGTTGCAACTCGCTGCGCAGCGGCACAGCAGAGATGTGTTGAACAACCGCGCCCTTGACGGTGACGTCGGCTCCGACGGCTCCAACCCGCAAGACCGCGCCAATGCGGCCGGCTACCCGGGTAAGGTCGCTGAAACGGTGGCGATCAATCCCGCATTGGCCATCAGTGGCGTCGAGCTAATCAAGCAGTGGTATTCCAACCCAGCTGATTTCGCCATCATGTCCACCTGTGCGAATAGCCAGATGGGGGTGTGGTCAGAAAATAGCCCCGACCGCACGGTCGTGGTGGCCGTCTACGGGCAGCCGCAGCACGCAATCAACACGACAGGCCAAAATGTGGCGCCCGATCCCAGCCCCGACTACGACGCCAGCGACGAACTCGAGTTTGGCATCCGCTGGTTGCCCTGGATCCTGCGCGGCGTCTACCCACCACCGGCTAACCCGCCGCAATAACCCAGACCGCCCTCGACGCCCAACTTCTCACAGCGGAACGACGCGCGAGCGCGATCCGATTACGCCGAGGTGGCGGCCGACCAGCGGCACCGTCGGAGGCAGAATGTACATTACAGCCGAGGGTCGGCGTGGGTAGGAAACGTGGCCAAAAACTGCGAGACACCTTAGGACTCAGCGTTGTAGACGGGGTGGGGCCACCGAGCTGCTGAACATCTTCATCTCCGCAGCCGGCGAAGACATCCCCCCGGGAGCCAACGGCATACCGATACCGGGCTAGTTCGGCCCTGACCAGCATGAGTAATTTCTTCGCGTGTTCGCCTCGACGTGCGTATCGGACTGCGCTCCACAGTGCGTACCTACGCGGGCAGGTGAGTCAATGTTCGGATATTAGACACCCGACTTGACTGATTCTCCAGCATCATATCGCTGACGCCACGCGCAGACAGGCTTGCATTTTCGCCACGCAGTACCGGCCCCGGGTTCGCACTGACTCGGCGAAGGATAAGGAGCAAGACAATGAAGACGAAAGCGGCAGTGTTCTTCGAATCACGTAAGCCCTTCGAGAATGTCCAACTCGACCTCGACGGCTACCAGGACCCGCGAGACGATAAGAACATCCGGGGCGTCATCACCCGTGACAACTGAGCTAAGTTATGCCTCGGGCGTGGCCAACGTCCCACTTCTGTATGAAACGATCGGACAGAATCTAGATCGAGCGGCCCGACTATTCCCCGATCGCGAGGCTCTCGTTGAGTGCTGGAGCGGCCGCCGCTGGACTTATCGTGAGTTCGTTTCAAGCGTCGACACACTTGCGATGGGTCTATTGCAATGGGAAATCGCTAAGGGCGACCGGGTGGGCATCTGGGCACCCAACTGCGCGGAGTGGCCTCTGATCCAGTACGCCACGGCAAAGATCGGAGCGATCCTGGTCAACATCAATCCTGCATATCGCCCACGCGAGCTGGAGTACGTACTCAACCAGGCCGGTATCACCATGCTGATCGCCGCCGAGGCGTTTAAGAGCTCGAACTACGCTGCCATGATCAATGAGGTTCGTCCACGATGCGAGGCCCTTAAGCGTGTTGTGCTCTTGCAAACTGATGACTGGCATGAGTTGCTTGAGACGGGTCAGCGATCCGACTCGCTTCGGTTGGCGGCGGTAATGGATACCTTATGCGCCGACGATCCCATAAACATTCAGTACACATCGGGGACAACCGGATTCCCGAAGGGTGCCACGCTGACTCACCATAACATCCTGAATAACGGATTTTTTGTGGGCGAGATCTGCGGCTATTCCGAGGCCGACCGAATTTGTATACCGGTTCCGTTTTATCACTGCTTCGGTATGGTGATGGGAAATCTCGCAGCTACGAGCCACGGTGCGTGCATGGTAATGCCAGCCCCATCCTTCGAACCCCGAGCCACGCTGGAGGCCGTGTCCTTAGAGCGGTGCACTTCGCTTTACGGAGTACCGACGATGTTTATCGCCGAGCTGGCCGAACCAGCATGCCACGACCTGGACCTGACCAGCCTGCGGACCGGCATCATGGCCGGGTCACCGTGCCCCGCAGAGGTGATGAGGCAAGTCATCGAACGGATGGGAATAGCCGAGATCACCATTTGCTATGGGATGACCGAGACTTCGCCAGTGTCCACGCAAACTAGAGCGCTCGATTCCATCGAGCGCCGGGTCTCCACTGTGGGTACAGTGCATCCACACCTTGAGATCAAGATCGTCGATCCAGAAACAAATCTTCCAGTGCTCCGCGGTAGACCGGGCGAACTGTGTACGCGCGGTTACTCCGTGATGATCGGTTATTGGGAGCGGCCGGATTGGTCGGAGGAGGCGATCGACTCGGCGCGGTGGATGCATACGGGCGATTTGGCGATCATGGACGCCGATGGCTACGTCAGCATCATCGGCCGGATCAAGGACATGGTGATTCGCGGTGGGGAGAACATCTATCCGCGTGAGATCGAGGAGTTTCTCTACAGCCATCCAGACATCCTCGACGCACAGGTGATCGGTGTCCCGGATAAAAAGTACGGTGAGGAGCTAATGGTTTGGATCCGTATGAGAGACGGTGCCGCGCCCCTCACGGTTGAGGACATGCGCGCCTTCTGCGCTGACAAGCTAGCGCACTATAAAATTCCCCGTTACGTCCACGTCGTCGAGGACTTCCCGATGACTGTCAGTGGGAAGATCCGCAAAGCTGAGATGCGGGATATTGCGATTGGGATGCTAGGTCTGAACTGACCACCCCGGTTTCAAGAGCGCGCGGCGGTTAAACGCGATTGACCCATCCCTTCGACAGGCAAATACCCGACCCGCGTGAGATATGGGGCCGATGGGTTGTCGAGCAGCCGAGCAAGACGCTGCCTGAGACTTCGCGCAACAAGAAGCGTGTCGTTCTTTGAGCCTTTGCGGTCCGCGCTGTCGTCATCCGGGCGGGTACCGGTTTACATTGAGGGAGTGAGGATTCCGTATGACCGAATTGCTTTGTAAAGTGTTGTGCGGCTGATACCCAAGGTCTGTGCAGCAGCTTTCTTATTCCCGGAGGACGTGCGGAGAGCATGTACGATCGCGTCGCGCTCGGCCTGCTCGATGGGGCTAAGCCGACGTCGAAGTCCGCAGCGATAAGCCGCGGGCAAGTCATCGACGGTAATGTCGCCCGCGCGGCGCGCGTGTGCCACCCTGGTGATAACTGCATTGAGTTCGTGAAAGTTGCCCGGCCAGTGGTGAGCCGCCAAAGCCTCTAAAGCCTTTGGTGTGAAACGCATCTGAGCGCCGTTGTGGAAGCCCTTCAGAATGTTGTGGGCCAACGCAGGAATCTCCGCACGCCGTTGCCGGAGGGGAACCAATTCGATCGTGTCGTGGCTTTGGGCGGCTAATGCCGCATGCGCTGGGCCAAGGCCAGCCGGTGGGCTGCTCGTGAATATGACACGGGTGGGGGTGGACCGCAGCCGCTCGGACACTCGGGCGATTAACCGTTCTGGAAGCACGTCAATCGCTTCTATCACGACTGAGCGATAGGTTTCGTGGACTGCTTCAGAGAGTCGGCGCGCCCACTCATGCTCACCGATGTCGAAGATGTCTCCCGCTTCGAACCAGCATGCGGATGCATCGGCGACCTGGTGCGCCGTGGTGGTCCTGCCGGACCCAGGCTCCCCGGAGATAAGTGTCCACGCCGGGTCGAGGCGTCGGCCGTTCGGGGGCCACTGGGCCGGCTCAGACCGCTCCGGGCTGAGCGAGAAGACCGCGGCGTCGGTGCCCGGAATCGGGTTGATCGAAGCGATTACCCTCTGGCCCGAACACAACTGGATATGCCTGATCAATTCCGTGTTGTCGACGAAATCGAGAGATATAGCACGTAACGTCGCGTGATCAGTCGCTTCAACTATCTGCATCGCAGCGGCGTTGGCCAAGAAGATGTCTTCGCCAACCGCGATCACTGGACGTGATCTCTCGTGTGCTGTTGTTTGTCTAAAGGTGCTAAATACGCACTTTTCGGCTTCACACGTCTGATCCAGTAGACGCTCACCAATCTGCCGGGCAGAACGCCGGACGAGCGATGCTATGAGCGGATTGTCGTGTTCCTCCAGGCACGTGATGTCCAAGACACCCTCGATGCGCTGAGTTACCGGGTGAATAATCGGTTCGCCGTAACAGCTGAATCTCTTCAGCGACTCGATATAGTGCTCCTCGCCGCGCACCGCCAAGCCTTTTCGTATCTCAAGGGCCGTTGCAATGGAATTCGTTCCCGTAACCTCCTCACGAAAAATACGGCCCGCTATAGCGCCCCCGGCTTCTAGCAAGGTTTGGATGGGCTTTTGGCCATACCGAAGGTCGGTCAAGGTCCCCTTGCGGTCCGCGAGCAGGACCGCATAGGGGCTTCCCACGAGCTCAGCAGCTATCTCATCGACTACTGGTCGGGAGGCGAGTATGAATCTGCTGCCCAGGTCCACCGCCTCGATTTCGGTATCAGCGACAGACGCCGATGGACGCAGTCCGGTCATCGCGACGCGCCGCCACGAGGTGGTGATGATCGACCGCACCGAGCACTCTTCTGTGCTCACGGTTGTCCCTCGGGTCTACTCGAGCGACGTGCGTCGAATCCCCGATCGCGACAACATCGCTTGAACGGAACCAGATTTGGACGGCGCCTCTGATCGCAGATGAAAGCTGCGACGCCACTTCTTCGGAAGATATGCACCACCCGCGGTGCGCTCATCTGCGTGCTAAGGCGCTGGACTGAACGAACACCTATGCGGCGGCGCGCTGGGTGTGGGTACCAGGGTTTGGCAGGCATGCAATATGCTGTCATATTGACGATCGTAACGTAAACGTGGCATACTTCAACTCGTGGTCAGACATTCGTCGGTTCCGGCGTTTCTCCGCTTCCCCGAGCCTCGGGGGGCCGATACGCCACGTCCTACGTCGCGACGGAACGGTCCAATTGAGAGCAATCATCTTGCTGTGTAGCGCGCTCTGCGGTGTCGTGGACGATGATTTGAACCGCGGAGGAGATGACGGCGGCGACCTGCTCGTTCGGGTGGCTCGGTCAGGGATTGGGCCATGCGTCGGTCCGGTAAGACGCGCGGCTTCGTCTTTTGAGCTACGACTCACGCCCGCCCAAACCGCACCGAGGAGACGGAATGCCTGATCTAGCCACGCAGGGAGCTACGTTGCACTACCAAGTCGCGGGCGAGGGGCCTCCACTGGTTCTCGTCCACGGCGCATCGACGGATCACTCCACGTGGGACTGCGTCGTCGATGACTTGGCGAGCGACCACAGGGTGATCACTTACGACCGTCGTGGCTACGGACGGTCGCACCATCGGCCGGTTCGGGATAGCAGAATCCATGCTCGCGATCTCGCGGTTTTGCTCAAACAAGTTGCGCAGCAGCCAGCGAAGGTTGTCGGTTGGAGCGCGGGCGGCAACATAACGCTTGTGGCGGCAGTAGACAACCCAGAACTGTTCTCTGCCGTGTGCGTTGTCGAGCCACCTTTTCATGGACTTCGCTACGCTAATATGCCGGCTTTGCGGACCGCGTTGCGCCTCAAGATAGGTCAAGTGCTGGGTCGTCGAGTCGTCGGTTTAGAGGCATTTTACAGGTTTGCGACATCCCTGCGTTCCGGCGGAAACGGCTATGACGCAGCAGGTGACGAGCTACGCGAGTATCTTCTGAAAAACTCCGGGCCAGTTTTCGCCGAATGGGGCAACCCGTATAGCACCTTTGCCGAATATTTGCCGGCCCGGGCTGTTGTTGACTTACCGGTGCCGCTGACGTGGTTGATTGGTGCGGAAAGCTTTCCGTGGTTCGCAAATCTGCGGAATCATGTCGCTCGCCGTCGGCCCGACCTTCGTCTCGTGGACATCCCCGATGCCGGGCATCTTACGCACGTGGAGAATCCCGATGGATTCGCCAAGGCGGTGCGCGCGGCTCCGACTCTCCCGTGACCTGTTGTGACGCACTCACTCTGGGCGACTCAATGGTCTTCTTGCGTCCAGGCGGCAACGACGATGCACACCGTGACATGCATGCAAGGGCTGCTGTATCAGCTCTAGCTCATGGGTTAAGTGGGTTCGCGCGTAGCAACGAGCTGAGAGGGTGGGTGCCACGGCTGCGCTCTACGGATCCAGTCCGTCTGCTATCCGTCGGCAAGTGACGTCGCCTGTATCGGTATGGTGCTTATATGACGGCAGGAGATCAATCGACTCGTACCGGTGGCGGCCGGGATGGTCGCGTCGCCCAGTTGATCATCACACTTTTTGGCCTCTACGCCCGCGCCGAGGGGAACTGGCTGTCGGTGGCTTCTGTGGTCGCCCTCATCGGTGATCTGGGCGGTGATGGTCAGGCCGCGCGATCGGCAGTCTCCCGATTGAAGCGGCGCGGCGTCCTTCTCAGCGAACGCCATGGGGGTGTCGCGGGCTACTCGGTTTCCGCGTCGACGTTGGAAGTGCTCGCCGAGGGAGACGTGCGGATCTTCGAGCGCCGGAGAGCAACCGTCGAGGACGGATGGGTGGTGGTGGTGTTCTCCGTGCCTGAATCCGAGCGCGACAAACGACATTCTCTTCGATCGAGCCTCACCCGACTCGGCTTCGGCACCGTGGCGCCGGGCGTGTGGCTGGCGCCGGGAAACCTTGCGGACGAGACGCGGCATGCCCTGCAACGCAGAGGGTTGTTTGAGTACGTCGACATTTTCCGCGGTGAATACCTCGCGTTCAGCGACCTTCGATCAAAGGTCCACGTTTGGTGGAACCTGGAAGAACTCGCCGAGTTGTACGCAGAGTTCCTGCAGCGCTATCGCTCGGCACTATATCGGTCGTCGGCCGAAGGGTTCAGCTCAGAGGAAGCGTTTCAAACGTACGTGCAGATGCTGACGCAGTGGCGTCAGCTTCCGTACCGCGATCCTGGCCTGCCGCTATCGCTGTTGCCACCGGCATGGAATGGTGAGGCGGCCGGTGAGTTGTTCGGCGAGTTGAACAAAATACTGCGCCCCTTGGCGCAGAAGCGCGCCCTGGAGGTCATCCACGGAAGACGTGTCAGAACCGATGCGCCGCAACCTCGTCACCGCAAGTCGTCTCCTGCCTGAGTTGAGGCCGGTCAGCGGAATGCCGCGATGCCGGTCAGCGCTCGCCCGATACTGAGAGTGTGCATCTCCTCGGTGCCCTCGTAGGTCGAGACGGTCTCCAGGTTGTTCATGTGCCGCATCACCGAGTGGTCGAGAGTGATGCCGGCTGCACCGAGCACGGCGCGTGCGGTGCGGGCGACTTCGAGTGCGGAGCGAACGTTGGCGAGCTTGCCGTGGCTGATCTGCTCAGGGGTGATGCAGTGCGTGTCCTTGAGCCGGCCAAGTTGGACGGCGGTCAGAGCGGCGTTGGAAACTGCGATCGACATGTCGACGAGTTTGCGTTGAGTGAGTTGGAACCCGGCCAGCGATTTGCCGAATTGTGTTCGGAGGAGGCTGTATTCGAGGGCCTCGCAATAACAGGCCCTGGCGGCTCCGACCGCACCCCACAGGATGCCGTACCGCGCCTCGTTCAGGCAGGATAGTGGTCCCTTCAGGCCGCGGACTTCCGGAAAGACCGCCGTGGAGGGCAGCCGGACGTCGCTAAGGGCAAGCTCGGCCGTAACGGATGCCCGCAGGGACAGCTTGCGGCCGATCTCATGCGCTGCGAAGCCGGGCGTATCGGTTGGTACGACGAAGCCACGGATACCCTGATTGGTTTGCGCCCACACGACCGCGACATCCGCAATCGTGCCGCTCGTGATCCACATCTTCGAGCCGTTGAGTATCCAATCGTCACCGTCAAGCCTCGCGTTGGTGCGCATAGAGCTAGGGTCGCTGCCCGCGCCGGCTTCAGTCAGTCCAAAGCAGCCGATAGCCTCGCCGGCCGCCATCCGCGGGAGCCACTCTTGGCGGTGATCCTCGGTGCCCCAACGGTGGATAGCGAACATGGCGAGTGAACCTTGGACCGAAACCAGACTGCGCAGTCCCGAGTCGATTGCCTCGAGTTCCCGGCATGCGACGCCGTAGGCGGTGGCCGTTGTGTTCGCGCAACCGTAGCCCGTGAGATGCATGCCGAGCAGCCCAAGCTTTCCGAGGGCCGGAACGATTTCGGTCGGGATCTTGCCCGCCTCGTACCAGTCCGAGATATACGGCGCGAGTTCGGCTTTCGCATAGTCGCTTACGGTCTGGCCAATGGTTCGCTCGTCGTCGGAGAGCAGGTGGTCGCTTTGCAGGAAATCGAGGGGGTCCATCACTGTCCTTTCCACGCTGGTGGGCGGCGGGCGTTGAATGCCGCGTGGAACTCGGCGTGGTCGTCCGTGGTCATCAACAGTGCTTGGGTCATCGCGTCAAGTTCCATCGAAGACGAGAGCGACATTTCCAGCTCGCGCGTCAACAACGACTTGGTCTGCGACAGCGCCAGACTCGGGCCGCTGGCCAGCCTGTGGGCCAGAGCGGTCACCGTATCGTCGAGCCGATCGTCGTCGACAAGCTGTGAGACAAGCCCGTAGCGGTCGGCGGTCTCAGCATCGATTGTGTCGCCCAGCATCAAAAGCTGGGTGGCACGGCCGAAGCCGACGACACGGGGGAGTAGGTAGGCCGCGCCCATGTCACCTCCGGAGAGCCCGACCTTGGTGAAGAGGAAAGCAAAACGTCCCGACCGGCCCACGATCCGAAAGTCCGCTGCCAGTGAGATGACCGCGCCCGCTCCTGCCGCGATGCCCTGAATTTTGACGATGATGGAGATCGGACATTCGCGCATGGCGCGGATGACGTCGCCGGTCATTTTCGTGAACTGCATCAGTTCGGCGGCCTTCATCGTGATCAGCTCGCCGATGATTTCGTTGACGTCGCCTCCACCGCAGAACGCGCGCCCCTTGCCCTGCATTACCAGAACCTTGACGCCGCTATGGTGCGGTAGTTCCGCGATAAGGTCGCGTAGGTCTGCGTAGCTCTCAAACGTGAGTGGATTCAACTTCTCGGGACGACGCAGCGTCACGGTGGCAACGGGGCCCTCGATTGCGAAGTCGAAGTGTTTCCAGGTTGTCGTCAGCGGGACGGATGCTCTGAACCGGGTCACGGTGTCGCCCTTTCTCTGAACAACTCGCGGGAGATGATGGAGCGCTGCACTTCTGATGCGCCTTCGTAGATGCGGGGAGCGCGGACATCGCGATAGAGGTGCTCCAGTAGGTGACCACGCCGCAGGGCGTACGCACCGTGGAGTTGGACGCACTCGTCGACGATGATCTGCGCGGCCTCGGTGGCGAATAGCTTGGCCATCGCTGCGCGCCGGGTAATTTCGCTGCGGGAGGCACCGGCGTCATAGGCGCGTGCGGCGGTATAGACGAGCAGCCGAGCGGCCTCCAGCTGGGTGGCCAGGTCAGCGAGTCGGTGCGCGATCGACTGCTGAGCCGCCAGTGGTGCGCCGTACGCATGTCGGTTGGCGACGTGTTCGAGGGTGACGTCGAGAGCCGCCTGTGCCATCCCTACGGCGAAGGCACCCACGCTGGGGCGAAACAGGTCGAGGGTGCGCATCGCCACCTTGAACCCTGCGTCGACCTCGCCGAGGACGTCGGTTGGTTCGACGCGGACATCGTCGAAATGAAGCTGGCCGATTGGGTGCGGTGAAAGCAAGTCGAGGTGCTCGCCGGACAGGCCGTCAGCATTGCCGGCGACGGCGAACGCCGTGACGCCGCGGGCGCCCGCGTCCGGCGTTGTTCGGGCGAACACGGTGTAGACGTCGGCTTCCGGCGCGTTGGAGATCCACATCTTCTCCCCGCGCAATCGCCAGCCATCGCCGTCGGGGGCCGCGGTCAGCGCGAGAGCGGCTGCGTCAGAACCAGCCTCGGGCTCGGTTAGTGCGAACGCCGCGACCGTGGTGCCGCGCACCACCCCGGGAATCCACCGTTCGACCGTCTCGCGTCGGCCGGACTGCAGGATCGGGTAGGAACCGAGACCTTGGAGGGCAAGCGCGGTCTCCGCCCCGGTGGAGACACCGGCAATGGTCTCGCGGAGCAGGCACAGCCGCATCGCCGCCGCAACGGTCGGGGGCTCCTCGGCCAATCCGCCGAACAAGTCGCGAAGCAGCCCGCGGCTACCCATCTTCGCGAGGAGCGCGCGATTCACGTTGCCTTCGTCGCGCTTGTCGACCAGTGGCAGCAACTCCCGCTGTGCCAACTCACGTACCCGCTCTGCGTATGCGCTTTCCTCAGCGCTGAGCACGGTTATCGACCTTCCTGTTCGGCTGGCCGCCACCGCTCATGTCGGGTGCCGGCCACGCCCTCGCGGATCAGTTCCAAGCGCGGCTTGGGGCCGTCGGTGCGGCCGGCCTGGGGTCTGCGTCGACCGGCTTTCCAGGCGTTGGGCCATTCGGCGCCAGAGCCTCTGTAGCCTTGTTCGGCCGCGGCGTGCAGTGTCCAGTTCGAGTCGTAAAGATGAACTCGCCCAAGGGCACACAGGTCGGCTCGCCCGGCGAGGACGATGGAATTCACATCGTCGTGCGACGAGATCACACCGACCGCGATCGTGGGTATGTCCACGTTGTTGCGGATCTTGTCCGCGAAGGGGGTCTGATAGGAGCGGCCGAAGGCTGGCGTCTCGTCGGGTGTTACTTGGCCCGACGAGACGTCGATGGCGGCGGCGCCGACGTCCTTGAAGGCTTGGGCGATGAGGACTGCATCATCGCCCGTGATTCCGCCGTCGACCCAGTCAGTTGCCGAAATGCGCACGGTCATCGGCTTGTTCTCTGGCCACACCTTTCGTACCGCCCGGAACACGTCGAGCGGGTAGCGCAGCCGACCGGCTAGGTCGCCGCCGTACTGGTCGGTGCGGCGGTTGGTGACCGGCGAAATGAACGACGAGAGCAGGTAGCCGTGCGCGCAGTGCAGCTCGAGCAGATCGAAGCCAGCCTCGTCGGACCGCCTTGCCGCGTCGACGAATTCCTGTGTGATTTGGGCGAGGTCCGCTTCGGTCAGCTCCCGGGGCACCTGATTCACGTCCGCCTTGTATGGCAGTGGCGAAGGGGCGACGATCTCCCAGTTGCCCTCGTCGAGCGGCTGGTCGATGCCATCCCACATGAGCTTTGTGGAGCCCTTGCGGCCGGAATGGCCAAGTTGGATACCGACTTTCGAGAATGAATCCTCATGGACGAAGTCCGTGATTTGTCGCCAGGCCCAAGCTTGTTCGTCGGACCAGATGCCAGTGCAGCCGAGGGTGATCCGGCCCGCTTCGCTCACGCAGACCATCTCCGTCATGACCAGTCCGGCACCGCCCAGCGCCTTGCCGCCGAGATGGACCAGATGGAATTTGTTAGGCATGCCGCCCTCGGCACGGTACATATCCATCGGGGACACCACCACCCGGTTGGCCAGCTGCAGATCACCGAGTTGGAACGGCTGAAACATGGGCGGCGTGTCGGCCTGATGGGAGAGGTGCTGAGCAGTAAACCAATCATTCACGTGTTCAACGAATTCGGGATCACGCAGCTGGAGATTCTCGTAGGTCACCCGGCGACTGCGGGTCATGATGTTGAAGGCGAACTGTTGAGGATGCTGCTCGACGTACTGGCCGAGATTTTCAAACCATTCGAGGCTTGCCCGGGCAGCGCGCTGTGTGGACAGAACAACCGCCTTGCGCTCGGTTTCGTACTCGTCCAGTGCCACCGGAATGTCGTCGTGTTCGTGCACGCAGGCCGCCAGGGACAGCGCATCCTCCATCGCGAGCTTGGTGCCTGATCCGATGGAGAAGTGTGCGGTGTGTGCGGCGTCGCCGAGGAGGACAACGTTGTCGTGGCGCCAGTGCTCAGTGTGCACGGTCGTGAAGTTCAACCACTTGGAGTTGTTCGCCATCACCTCGTGGCCGTCGAGAACGTCTGCGAACAGGTCCTTGATCACGTCGATGGACTTCTCGTCGGATTGGCCGGGCGCGAAATCGTGTGTCGCGAAGACGTCGAATCCTGCTGCGCGCCAGACGCCTTCTTTCATCTCGATGATGAAGGTGCTGCCCGTGGCATCGAATGGGTAACCGTGTGCCTGCATCACGCCGTAGGGCGTTTCGCGAATGTAGAACTTGAACGCGTCGAATACCTTGTCTGTCCCCAGCCACATGTACTTGCAGGCACCGCGGTCCAGCCGTGGCTCGAACGACGAAGCGTATGTCGAACGCACCGTCGAGTTGACGCCATCGGACGCTACGACTAAATCACTCGTCGCGGCAAGGATTCTCACGCTCGGGGCTTCCCTGCAGAAATGCACGCTGACGCCGAGGCTGGCGCATCGTTCCTGTAGAACCTGGAGGAGCCGCTTGCGGCTCATGGCCGCGAAGCGGTGGCCCCCGCTGGTGATCGTTTCACCCCTGAAGTGCACGTCGATGTCGTCCCAGCGGGCGAATTCTTGCTCCATCCGCCGATAGATCTCGATGTCTGCGTGCTCGATTCCGCCGAGAGTCTCGTCGGAGAAAACAACCCCGAACCCGAAAGTGTCGTCGGGCGCGTTGCGTTCCCACACGGTGATCTCGTTGTCGGGGCCTAGCTGTTTGGCTAGTGCCGAGAAGTACAGGCCGCCCGGACCGCCGCCGATAACCGCAATACGCACATTCGCTCCCACTCAGTACCGCCTACACTTGAATCATATTCTTAAAAAACAACGGCCGTCAAGAAAACAGCATATCCTCGTGGGAGGTGCGCCCGCCGCTGCCCGTGGGTGGGTACCTGGCGAGCACTACCTGCAGCTAGATCGGCTTCGCGCCATCCCGTGCGACGCCCGGTAACCGGGAGCGCTGCAACTTTCCGCTTGACGTTTTGGGCAATTCGTCTACGAAGACGACGCGACGTGGGTATTTGTATGGTGCGATTCGTTGCTTAACAAAATCCTGCAGTCCGGTTGCGACTCGCGCGCCGCGGTCGACCCCCTCACGCAGTACAACGAACGCCGTCACGAGCTGCCCTCGGTCGATATCAGGCACGCCTGCCACGGCGCACTCGCTGACATCAGGATGGGTCAGCAAAGCTTCTTCGACCTCGGGAGCGGCAATGTTGTAGCCGGACGAGACGATCATGTCGTCGCTGCGTGCCTGATACCACAAGTAGCCGTCCGCGTCCTGAATAAAAGTGTCGCCGGTGACGTTCCAGCCCTTTTTAACGTATTCGCCTTGTCGATCATCGGCGAGGTAACGACATCCCGTTGGCCCTTTGACTGCGAGCTGTCCGGGCGTTCCCGGAGGCTGTGGTTTGCCTTGATCGTCAAGGACCGCGACGACGTAGCCCGGTACAGCGCGGCCGGTGGAGCCGACCTTTATCTCGTCAGTGGGGGAGGCAACGAAGATGTGCAACATCTCGGTGGCTCCGATGCCATTAATGAGCTTAACGCCGGTCGCGTCGAAGACCGCGTGCCAGGTGGAGGCAGGAAGATGCTCGCCTGCGGCGACCGCGCGGCGCAACGTCGATATCTTGTGCGCGTTGCCCGAGGCGACCATTGCGCGGTACGCCGTTGGCGCGGTGAAGCAAATAGTGACCTCATGCTGGGCGATGTGGTCAGCGAGCTCGTCTGGTGTTGCCTTTTCGAGAAGCAGCGTTGCGGCGCCAACGCGCAGCGGAAAAACGACGAGACCGCCGAGACCAAAGGTAAACGCCACCGGTGGAGTACCCGTGAAGATGTCAGTAGTGACGGGTTTGAGCACGTGTGCTGAGAATGTATCGGCGACGGCTAACACGTCGCGGTGGAAGTGCATCGTGGCTTTTGGGCGACCGGTGGTTCCTGACGTAAACGCAAGTAGCGCAACATCGTCCGCGGCGGTGTCGACTGCCGTGAAGTCGGCGGCCTTGCTCTCGATCGCAGTGGTGAGGCCGGCGTCGCCGCCGAACTCGGCGACTCGCAGGCCTGCGACATCCGACGCAGTGAGGGCCTCAGTGAAGCGTGCGTCGCACAACGCCAAATCGACGCTGGCCGCATTGGCGATCTTAGTTAGTTCGACTTCGCGCAGCATCGGCATCGTGGTGACTGCGACGGCCCCGGCCTTGATGATCGCGAACCAGCAGGCCACCAGCCACGGGTTGTTGGGACCGCGGAGTAAAACACGATTACCGGGGACAATTCCGTAGTCCTCGACCAACACCGCGGCGACCTGGTTCGAGACGCGACGCAAGTCGCCGTATGTCCACGGGGGCGCGTCGGGCGTCAGCAGACACGGGTGGTCAACGCCGATACGGTCAGCGACCTTGTCCAGCAACTCGACGGCACAATTCAATCGCGCAGGGTATTGGAGTCCCGGCAGGTTGAACAGCAGCTCGGGCCACAGCTCCTTTGCCGGCATGTTGTCCCGACAGAAGGTGTCGATGTGGGCAGTAAACGACGGTCTCATCGCGTCCCTTCTGGGGCTGAAGCTGATATTTCGTATAAAGAGCGGTAATCACTACTACGCAATATTTCTGCGAACTTCGCCCCTTGGTCCGGCGGCTAATCAAGCAGTACGGCAATGCCTTGGACCTCAACAAGAGCTTCGGCGTCCCACAAACGAGCCACCCCAATACCGGCTGTCGGTGGGTAGCTGCGGCCAACGAGTTGTTTCCACACGGCTCCGATTGCATGCGAACTGGCCCGATAGTCGTCAATATTGACGATGTAGATAGTCAAGCTCGCGAGATCGGTGGGGGTGCCTCCGGCAGCGGCAAGGGCCGTGAGCAAGTTGCCGAGGGCCCGCTCGAACTGCTCTGCCACGGTCGTACCAACGATGCGCCCGGATGCATCCAGTGCGGTCTGGCCCGCTAGAAAAACGATCGTCCCAGAACCTACCGCGGCGTGCGAGAAACCTTTCGGTGTGCCGAGTTCGGGTGGATTGATGAACTCAAGACTCATGCGGCACTCCCGGAGCTGTTGTGCGCAGTCACGATTGAACTCCTCCGCCGTCGACCGTGATGCCCTGCCCGTTGATGGCAGCGTTGGTAACGCACAGCCACACCGCGTCGGCTACCTCGTCCACCGTCACCAATCGTCGATTGGGTTGCTTCATTTGCAGTGCCGCCCGTGCGTCCTCGACTGTGCGGCCGGTTGTCTGTGCGATATTGGCGATGGTGCGCTCAGTCATGGGGGTGTCGACGTATCCAGGACACACTGCGTTGACGGTGACTCCTTTGGTAGCCAGTTCGGCGGCGGCAGTACGCACTACTCCAAGCAGACCGTGTTTGCTGGCGGTATAAGCACTGACGTAGGAATCACCTTTCTTGGCGGCGACGGAAGCGATCACCACGATCCGTCCGTAGCCACGATCGATCATCGCTGGCGCAGCCCGTCGGATGCAGCGAAACGGTGCCGTGAGATTCACGTCCAGCATCTGATCCCATTGTGTGTCGGTGGTCTTCACAAGTGGTGCCGCTGCCGACACCCCTGCGGCTGCAATGAGGATTTCCACTGCCCCCCAATAACTTTCAACTGCGCTGAATACCTTATCGATGGCGGCGTTCGACGTGATGTCCGCTGGTAGTACCAGCACCTCGCCCGCACACAGACGCGCCGTCTCTTTCAGTTCTTCCTTCGTCCGCGAGGTCAGCGCGACGCGGCAGCCGTGCGAACTGAGTCGTATCGCTACCGCGCGACCGATTCCACGACCAGCACCGGTCACCAGGGACACCGATCCTTCGTTTGACACCTTCCCGACAATGCCACGGATACGTTACGATCGTCAATATGACGATATATTTGCAGGTGGCCCGGAAATATGCCTGAAGCGTTCTTAGTGCGCGGCGTGCGTACCGCATTCGGTCGATACGGAGGGGCGTTGGCAGGCACTCGCCCCGACGACTTGGCCGCGCACGTAGTGGCAGAGCTGGTACGACTAGAGCCCGGCGTCGACTGGAGCGCCGTGGACGAGGTCATCTTGGGCTGCGCAAATCAGGCAGGCGAAGACAATCGCAATATCGCACGCATGGCGGTGCTGCTCGCCGATCTACCTATAGAAGTTCCCGGTACAACAGTTAATCGGCTATGCGGGTCAGGGCTCGACGCCATCACCCAGGCCGCGCGCAGCATTCGCGCGGGAGACGCTGATCTTGTAATTGCGGGAGGCGTGGAGAGCATGACGCGGGCGCCGTTTGTCTCCCCGAAGGCCGGCATCGCCTGGGCGCGCGCCCCCGAGCAGTACGACACAACCATCGGTTGGAGATTCGTCAATCCGCGTATGCGAGAGCGGTTCGGCGTCGACTCGATGCCTGAGACGGCCCAGATTGTCGCCGATGAATACGGAATCTCACGAGAAGACCAAGATGCCTTCGCATTTCGGTCCCAACAGCGGACCGCGTATGCGGTCGCCTCGAAACGACTCGACCGAGAGATCGCGCCGATCGAGGTTCCGCGACAAGGTGCCGATGCCCAGCGAGTCGCAGCCGACGAACATCCACGTGAAACTACGCTGAGCAAGCTGGCCAAGCTGCCAAGCATCATCCCGGGAGGAAGCGTCACTGCGGCCAACTCGTCGGGGATCAACGACGGCGCTGCCGTAATGCTGGTTGCCTCCGAAGACGGTGTCGCGAAGTATGGTTTGAATCCCTTGGCGCGTCTTACGTCGGGGGCGGCCAGCGGCGTGGCCCCACGCACGATGGGAATCGGCCCTATTCCCGCCACACTCAGATTGCTCGACCGCTCTGGACTAAAGATCGGTGACATCGACTTCGTCGAACTAAATGAGGCCTTTGCCGCCCAGGCGCTAGCAGTGCTGCGTGGCCTTGGACTCCCAGACGACGCCGAGCACGTTAATCCTAATGGGGGGCAATCGCACTCGGGCACCTCTTGGGGCCAGCGGCGCACGCTTGGCGCTGACCGCGGCGACCGAGATGAGCGACCGGCAACTCCGTCGCGCGCTGGTCACCATGTGTGTAGGCGTGGGCCAGGGCATCGCGGTGCTCCTTGCGGCCGCATAGGGCGGTGACCAGACCGATGTACGAAAATCTGATTGTCAAAGACTGCGACGGCGTCGCTGTGGTCATGATGAACCGACCCGATGTTCGAAACGCGATCAACTCGAACATGCAGGCCGAGCTGCGTTCGGTGGTTACTTTAGCCGGGGAGGATGACCGGGTCCGGGCGGTAATCTTCACTGGCGCAGGAGACCGTGCCTTTGCCGCCGGAGCTGACATCGAGAGCCTGCGCGACTACACCAGCGAGACCGCGATGCAGTCGCGCATGCAGCGATTGTTTGATGACATCGAGGCGTTAAACAAGCCGACCATCGCGGCGATCAATGGCCATGCCCTCGGTGGGGGCTGCGAGCTAGCAATGGCATGCGATATCAGGATCGCCGCGCAGACTGCTCGTTTCGGCCTCCCCGAAACCAACCTCGCGATCCTTCCCGGCGCTGGTGGCACACAAAGGCTGGCCCGGCTCATCGGGCCCGGACGGGCCCTGGACATGATCCTTACTGGCCGGAACATATCCGCAGGCGAAGCATTGGGAACAGGTCTGGTTTCGCGAGTAGTCCCTGATGCCGACCTACTGGTAACGGCCAAGGAGACGGCAGCAACCATCATGGCCAAAGGCCCGCTTGCCATACGTCTGGCCAAGTTGGTAGTGCGCGCCAGTATTGACGTTGATCCGCGCAGTGGCCTCATGATGGAAAGACTTGCGCAAGCACTGCTTTACAACAGCGACGACAAACGCGAGGGGGTCGAGGCCTTTTTCGCAAAGCGGCCCCCTAGCTTCACCGGAAAGTAGAGCGGGACTTGGATATTGAGCGTGTACTTGTTGTCGGTGCCGGTGCAATGGGATCACAGATCGCACTGCTGTGTTCACGCGCAGGGTTCACGGTGGCATGCCATGACATCGACCAACATCGGCTCGAGGCGGCATATCGTGAGCTGACCGACCGCAGTGCGCGTGATGTCGCCAAGGGCTCGCGCAATCAGAGTGATGAAGATGCTGCCCTTCAACGACTAACTTTCGGCACCGATCTCGCCAGGTTGGCCACGGACGCTGACTTCGTCATCGAAGCCGCGGTAGAAGATCTCGATGTCAAACGAGCGCTATTCGCCCGGCTTGATCGAGTAACGCCCAAACATGCGATCCTGGCCAGTAATTCGTCCGGCTTCGTGCCCTCGAGGATCGCTGATGCCACCGAGCGTGTCGAGCTTGTCTGTAACGTCCACTTCTTCAATCCTGCGTTGGTGATGAAGGGCGTCGAGATCGTGACAGGGCCTGAGACAGCACACAGGACCACGGCAACTGCGGTGGCGTTGGTACGCCGCTTAGGCAGAACACCCATCGTCCTCCATAAGGAGATTCCCGGCTTTATTGCTAACCGAATTCTTGGCGCCGTCCGCGACGAAGCGATCTTCCTCTACGAGAGCGGCATCGCGTCCGTGGAAGCTATTGACACCGCATGCCGAACGGCGCTCGGCTACCCAATGGGGCCTTTCGAACTCATGGATCTCACGGGGATTGACATCGGGTACTCCACCAAGCGTGCACGATTCGCCGAATCCGGAAATCCTCGCGACGCACCATCAAAGAGCGTGATTGAGCTCGTTGCGCTCGGCCAACTCGGGCGCAAGACGGGGCGCGGCTGGTACGTCTACGACGGCAATGGACGCAAGATTGGGCCCGATTCTGGTAACCACAGCCCTCGCAGCCACCGGGCAACTGGCGCCGACACCTAGAACGTAAGCACACCTAACGGTTAGACGAATCCGGTTGCATTGGCGGCCGCCTGTCCTCGGCGATTGAAGTAAAGTCAGACCATGTTTTCACGGCCCAGCTGGCTCGGTGCTGTCCGGGGCCACGGGTGGACATCCAGCTCAGTCGTGGGCCGACCTGTCGTTCCGGATGTCAGCAGTTCAACGGGTTTGCTTGCTGCGATCACGCGCGATGCGGGCTATGTATAGATCAGGCCTGTCCGGTCATGTCCACGGGTAGGAAATAAAGGAAATAAAGGTGATGGCAATGGTCACGGCCTTCGTATTGATCGACTGTGGGCAAGAGGCGATCCCGGAAGTAGCTCGACAACTCTGCGACCTCAAAGGGGTTAGCGAGGTCTATTCGGTGACTGGGGAATTCGATCTGGTAGCAATCGTCCGTGTCGCAGAATTCGACGAGGTGGCCGAAGTGATTCCCAATGGCATCGCTAAATTACCCGGAGTGGTCACGACACGAACTCATGTTGCGTTCCAAGCTTACTCACGACTGGATCTAGAGGCCATGTTCTCCATCGGAGCAGACTGACTTCGAGCGAGCACGAAGACGAACGCGTCTGCCCGGAGTCGGTGAGGCCCGTCGTTGACGGCCGCTTGCGCCATGGGAACTCCCGGTTTTGCGAGGTGCGGTAAGAACAGGGCGATGATGATGACTGTTGGAATCGCCGTATTGCAGGAGCCGGGCAAGGAGAGAGATGAAAATCGTGGTTATTGCGGCGGCGATGGTGGCCACGACGTTTGGATGTGCGCCCCTGGCGAATGGCATTACCGCCGAGGAGGCGTGCAGGAAGACGTACAACTGGCCCATCCCGATGCCTCCATTGACCGGCTGGTCAATGGAGTACACCATGACCGACTCGACTAGCTCCTGCTTTACTGATATCTCGGCCATTGCGCCTGATGGCCACGACGTAATGAACGACACCATCAAAGCCCCTATCCCGTTCGCGTGGTGGAAGATCGCGACTCAGTCGCCATCGGCAGGGACGAGGGTTCAGATGGACGCGCAGATCAAGCTAACCGTCGTGGAAGACCAGCACGCGCCCGGCCAATGAGGAGTGACAAACGCACGTATACCCGCACCGCCACCTTGTCGACCAACGGGAACTATTGCGCGGAAGGTGTTGATGCCATCAACACCTTCCGCGTTTCCACAGGTCATTTTGGCGTCACTGCGCGTACTTTCGCGTAAACAAATTCCATGTTTCCGCAGCTCAAGGGGATTTTTTGAGGCGGGTTCGATTCCCGGCAGCTCCACCGAAAACCGGCTGGCCAGAGCCCAGGCTCTGGCCGGTTTTCTTTCTCGTCAAGATGTGCTGTGGAGCGACGGCCATGTAGCTATTTCACCGATGCAAAGTTGCGACTGGACCTCCACACGTAGCTCAACGTGCGGCAGCTCGACGACGATAACGTCTTCTAGGGTCTCGTTAATTGCGACGCGCGTGGACGTCCCCACACTGGCCACCATCGGCTTACGGTCACAGGCATCTAGAGTGATGTTTGGTATGAATTTTCGCTGCTAGGGTGGGTTTCGCCCTCCCCGCTGGGCCGTCAGGAGAGTTCAATCCTGACAGGGGCTCTGCATCAAGGAGTGCTCATGATCTATCGCCTTGCTATCGGGGTGCTCGCCGCATTGGCGGTGGTAGTCATCGTCCCTGCCGACGGCCATGCCGATCCGCCGACGAAGTGTTTGACCAACACCCCGAAAGGCAAGCAGGTCTACGTGCCCTGTGATCTGCTCAACGCCGGCGCCAATTTCCCGCCGGGGCAGCGTTGTCCTCCACCGCTCGAGCAGTACCCGAAAGATGTGGCGGACTGGTGTGGCGAAGGCCCAGGCCTTGCGAGTCCCACGCCGGCGACTCCTACAAGTCCGACGACTCCGACAAGTCCCCCGACCCCGACGACTCCTACAAGCCGGACGGCTTCGACAAGTCCCGCGACCCCGACGACTCCTACGAGCGCGCCCAGTCCTACGAGCCCGACCAGCGCTACGAGCACGACCAGCGCGACGAGCCCGACCAGCTCTACCAGTCCGGGCAGTTGATCGTGAGAATTGATGCCGTCAAGACTCGAAACAAACCGCAGGTATCGAGGAGGTACTGGACTCGAACGAAATAGAACGAACCGGTAGTTCGAAAGGCACATTGCCTGGTAGAGAGCCGGTTTCGATTCCTGGCAGCTCCGCTGAGAAACGCAGGTTGACGGCAACAAAATGTGGGTTACCCCCGGGCCGGCAATGGCGTTGGGGGCCTGAGTATTTCGACACTCGCGGGTGGCATCAGTAATTAACCTGCGTGCAAAGCGGGTATGTGATCGCTAGCGTTCCAAGGACCGTCGGTCGCGTCGCGCGGTCAAACCGCATGCTTGCGTATCGATAATTCGATTGAGACTCGTGGTCGTCCACCTAGATCGCATTGATCGGGAGCGCCGACCGATGTGCTGTCATCCTCGGGTTTGGTCAGTGATGGGTTGGTGTTGGGCGGCAACGGTTTCCGCCCGAGCTTCAATCGTTGATGGTTCGGCACCGCGCGTTGGCTGGATCCGGTAGCGGCGTAGGCGGTTGGCGTTGCCGACGACCGAGAGTGAGGACAGGGCCATGGCGCCGGCGGCGATCATCGGCGAGAGCCGCAGCCCGAGCAGCGGATAGAGGACCCCCGCGGCGAGCGGGATGCCGATGGCGTTGTAAATCAGAGCAAAGAAGAGATTCTGCCGGATGTTGCGCATGGTGGCGCGCGAGAGCCGGATCGATGTGACCACACCGGCGAGTGATCCCGAAATCAGCGTGATATCGGCGGCTTCGATCGCGACATCGGTACCGGTGCCGATAGCCAGGCCGACGTCGGCTTGGGCGAGGGCGGGAGCGTCGTTGATGCCGTCACCGACCATCCCGACCCTTCGGCCCTCGCTTTGCAGCCGGCGGATCTCGCTGGCCTTGTGCTGGGGTAGGACTTCGGCCAATACCCGTTCGACCCCGACCTGGCGAGCGATCGCGGCGGCGGTGCGCGCGTTGTCTCCGGTGATCATCACGACTTGCAGGCCCAACTTGTGCAGGGCGGCGATAGCCGCCGCGGACTCCTCCTTGACGGTGTCAGCGACCGCGAAGACCCCTGCCGGGTGGCTGTCGACGGCGGCGAGAATCGGGGTCTTTCCTGCGGCGGCTAATTCTGCGCCGATGTGCTCGAGTTCAGCTGTGTCGATACCATTTTCGGCCAGCAACGTTGCGGTGCCAACAAGTACGCTAAGCCCCGCGACGGTGGCCCGGACGCCCTTGCCGGTAACTGACTCAAACGCCGACACGGCGGGAAGGTTGATGCTTCGATCGCGGGCGCCGGTAACCACCGCACTGGCGATGGGGTGTTCGCTGTCGGCTTCGGCGGCCGCAACCAGCATGAGCAGTTCGCTCTCCGTGACCGCTCCGGTCACGCGGACATCGGTAAGAGCCGGTTTACCGGCGGTGATAGTGCCGGTCTTGTCCATCACGATGGTGTCGAGCTTATGCGCGGTCTCGAGCGCTTCGGCCGAACGGATCAGAATGCCCGCGCGGGCACCCTTGCCGGTGCCGACCATGATCGACAGGGGGGTCGCCAGACCGAGTGCGCAGGGGCAGGCGATGATAAGAACCGCTACCGCCGATACCAACGCCTGGGTCAATGTGGGTGCCGGCCCGACGACGAACCAGATCGCGAAAGTGGCGATGGCAGTGGCGATCACGACCGGCACGAAGTAGGCCGAGATCGCGTCGGCCAACCGCTGGATCGGAGCTCGCGACGCCTGTGCCTGCTGCACCATACGGATGATCTGCGCCAGCATGGTGTCCGCGCCGACTTTAGCCGCACGCACCCGCAACGAGCCGGTGGTGTTGACCGTCGCGCCGATGACCACGTCGCCGGCGTGCTTGACCACCGGCATGGATTCCCCGGTCACCATCGACTCGTCAACGGCGGAATGCCCGGACAACACGGTAGCGTCGACCGGGATTTTCTCCCCGGGACGGATCAGGATTTCGTCACCGACGATAACCTCATCGACGGGGATCTCGGTTTGGGCATTGTCGCGCAGGACACGGGCGGTACGGGCGCGCAAGCCAAGCAGGGCACGGATGGCTTCGCCGGTCCCGGCCTTCGCGCGGGCTTCTAGTAGCCGGCCCAGCATAATTAGGGTCAGGATCACTCCGACTGCCTCGAAATACACATCGCGCAGTCCGGCCGGCAAGGCCCAGGAAGCGACCGTGACCAGCAGGCTATAGGTGTAGGCCGCCAGCGTGCCTAACGTGATGAGGCTGTTCATGTCGGCGCTGCGGTGCGCCAGCGCCAGCCAACCGGTGCGGTGGATCGGCCAGCCCACGTAAAACATCACCGGGGTGATCACCGTCAGCTGCAGCCAATGGTTGAGCAAGACCGACGGCACCCAGTGGGCGCCCAACGGTTGAGCCATCACCGCATACAGCACCGGGACGGTGAGTACCGCGCCGATCACGACCCGGCGGGTCAGGTCGGCGATTTCCGTGTGTCTTTCTGCTGCCTGCGGAGCTTCGACCTCGGCGGCAGTCGGCCCACTAGCACCCGCAGAAGGGGTGTAACCAATTGCAGTGTCAGGTCTTTCGGCTCCGAGAGATGCAGCGGCCGTTCCATTGGGGTTTACGACCACAGTGCCGTGAATCATATTCATCCCGCAGCTAAACCCGAATGACCCCGGCTGTTCTGGGGTGAACCTGACGATGGTGCGCTCGTGCGCAGGTAGGGTCGCCGACAAATTGAGGTCGGGAAAGACCACCCGCGAGCTGCAATCGCCGGCTTCCTGCCGGTCGAATTCGACCTCCACGGGAATGCCGCGGCGCACCTCTATGACGTTGGGGCTATACCCACCACGCACCGTCACCTCGATGCGCTGCACCCCGTCGCTGACCACGGCGGCCTGGGGGCGTCGCGGGGCAAAGAAATACCACGCCAACCCAGCGATCGCCAACGCCGCGCCCACCAGAACGCCAGCATCAACACCGGACATCATGAACTCCTCAACAGCAGACACGAATTAGACGTCGTGCTCTGGACGGCGCCCCGAAATGCCTTGCCGTACCAGTTCGTTCATCCGGGTCTGATACGTCTCGGCATCGATCTCCCCAGTCAGCCGCTGCCGGGCGATAACCGCCTCGACGATGAGGGCCCGACACCGCCGCAGGCTCGTGCCCGTAGCCAACGGCACTAGATCGGATAGCCCACCGGTGGCCCGTTTCGTTGCGATCCGCCCGGCAGATGCGCGCGATCCAGGCGCTCGCGACGAAGGTAACCATCAGTAGCACAACGATCACCAGCGTGGCCCTGTAAGACTTGTGATCTGCCCGGACGCCGCCATGACGATGCCTACCTCTTCGCTACTGCAGCGCAGATGGCTACATATCCGATTCAGCATGGTCCAGTGATACCCCCTAGGGGTAGTGGCTTATGTCACTTACCCCAGGGAAATAAGTCTCTAACGCGGCGACAACCGCCGCCGCGGGATCGAAGGTCGAAGGTCCCTGATGTGCGTGCCGACTTGGCGCCGTCAAGACTCGAAGCGAAACTTTGGGGTAACGACTGGTGAATGGGAACGAGAAGTAACGAACCGGCAGTTCAGACGCCAAAACGTCTGGTAGACCGCCGGTCTCGATTCCCGCCAGCTCAGCGGCAGGAAGCTCAGCTATCTCTTCGTCTCGACGGGTACGAGGTCTTCCGTGAGGGCCTCGTCGGCTAGGTCTTCAAGTTCTCTGCCTTTCGTCTCTGGGCCCAGCAGGTAGCCGACCAGCGTCAAGGCCCAGAGGCCGGCCAGTGCCAGGTATGGGGTCTCTAGCCCATACCGCGTAATCGCCCAGCCGACGATGGTCGGCGCGGCGATGGAGACGACACGACCGCCGCCAACAGCGATTCCGAAACCGGTGCCGCGCAAGACCGTTGGGAAAAGCTCCGAGATGTAGGCGTCGCCAACGCCCCAAAGCCAGCCGATCGTGGCGATGGCAATCGCGCCGAAGATCAGATACCTGTTTAGCGAGTAAGAGGTGGCAGCCAGGACCGTTGAGGCAATCTCAATAAGCGCGGCAAGGATCGCCGAGGGCCGACGACCTACCCAATCGGCGAGCGCGGTCCCGAGGTAGACGAAAACGACCTGCAACAGGAAGAAGACCAGCGCGTAGCGGATTGCCTCGATGGGCGATGCATGAAATCTCTTCACAATGTAGGTCGTCAAGAAAATCGACACGCCCCAGAAGCCAACCGCGTTGGCGGTGTAGATGAGCCAGCCGGAGATGAGGCGTCGCCGCACCCCGGGAAGTTGCCAAAGCCGCGGCTTCGCAACGCCGCTCACGATTTTGGCCTGCACGTCGGCATAGCGGTGCGACTCTGTGATGCCTCGTCGGACAAGGAACAACACGATGGCCGGGACAATCGCCACGATGAACGCCGATTGCCAACCGAAATGGGGGACCAGGGCCAGCGCAACGGCTGCGGCGAGAACGTAACCCAACGAGAAGAAGGAGAAGATCACACCACCGACGCCGAGGGCGCGGGTCTTCGTCGGCCAAACTTCAGCAGTGTATGGGGCGCCGACCGCGAGTTCCCCTGCACCGCCCACGCCGGTGAGGAAGCGAAGGCCCGTGAAGGCGGCGATGTTCGTCGTGAGTCCTGCTAGTGCGGTAGTTACGCCGTAGAGCAGGATCGACGCCCCGAGCGTGGCTTTACGCCCCCACCTGTCAGCGGCGTATCCGAACCCGATCGTGCCGATCGTGTAGCCGAGCAGAAAGATCGAACCTATATATCCGGCTTCGGCGTCGGTGATGTGCAACGTCTTTTTGATGTCCGGCAGCACCAGGCCGTAGATGTTCACCGCGTAGGAGTCGAAGCCGTAGCCCAGTCCGGCCGTCACTGCGACGAAAAGGGCCTGTTTGAAAGTCGCAGGTGTGGCTCGCGGCACCTGGGTCAGGATGCTGCCCGCGTTCGACGTCATCCCGGAACGGTATGCGGCCGGGCTATTTGTGCAGAAGGATCACGATCGGCTTGATCGGAACAATCCGCCTTCCGACGTTGGCCAGGTCGGGTTGGCGATATCGTCTTCGCGAATGACGCGGCGAAAGGGATGTCGTGACGGCGATCGGCGTGTTAAAAGTCCTTTGATGGACCCGCGATTGACGGTGTGGGACGCGTCGTCGGGCCGGACGTCATCGCCCGCGCCGACAGGCGCGTTTCGAATCACACTAGGCAATGTTCGGAGGCCCACCGATCAGGTGCCGACGTTGTCTCCTATGCCATCGACGTCGGCTCGCCGCGGTGAAAGACTTCGCGCATGCTAGACACCGCAGCACCGAATCCTTTCTCCCGACTTGGCAAGGACATGTCATGAGCACAGCCGAATTCAGCGCGGTCGGGGCGCAGAATCGCACTCGTACTCTCTTCGGTCAGGTCATGTGGTTGGTGGCTGCCACCGCGGGACTTTTCGCGCTCGGCGCCTACCTGGGCCGAAACCTCGGTAACGGCCTGGCGTTCGTGTTCTTCATTCTGGCGTTCATCTGCCTGATCGGCATGCGGTTCGCCGTCCGCAGCTCGGCGGGTCTAAGCATGGCACTGCTGTTGGGTGTGGGACTACTGATGGGGCTCGGGATGTCGCCGACGCTGGTCTACTACGCAGAGGCGGACCCCCAGGCACTGTGGGAGGCAGGCGGTGCGACGGCCCTGTTCGTTGCCGGCTGCGGCGCCTTCGGTTACGCCACTCGCACCGACCTGTCTGGGATCGCCCGTGTCGGCTTCTGGGCGTTACTTGCCCTCATCGGGTTCGGGGTCGTGTTGATCTTCGTCCACATTCCCGGCGGTGCGGTGATCTATTCGATTCTCGGGCTCGTCGTTTTTGCGGGTCTCACCATGGTCGACTTCCAGAGGCTCCGGCGATCTACGGATATGGACTCGGCACCGCTTATCGCCGCATCGATCTTCCTGGATGCGCTCAATGTGTTCTCGTTCTTCTTGCAGCTGTTTGGAGGCAGGGGCCGGGACTGAGAACCGCTGCCGCAAGGTCCCGGTTGCGGCCGGCTGGTGTTGGGCGTCGGATTTGCTAACTCTCAGTGAATGGCGCTGTGTAACAGACTGCTTGGTTTCGCGATCGCTCACATCTCGGGCGACCGGGGCAATTTGGCTATGCCGATGCCGCGAAGCGAGGTCAGAATGAGCCCTGTGGACTCGGAAGGACGGAACATGACAACCCGGAGCTTCAACGCCGATCGGCACATCCCTCAACTCGTCCCGCACCGGTTGCCGCGCGATAGTCAAATCCACCATCCGGCCGTGCTGGCAGAGGCGAAGAGACGAAGCGAGAGACTGCACTTGCGGATGGCCGATCGCATCACCGCTTTCGCCGGCTCGATGAACTTCGTCTGGATTCACGCGGTCATTTTCGCCGTGTGGATATTCATATTGGAAAAGTACTCGTGGCCGATACTGGCTCTGGTGGTATCGCTTGAAGCGATCTTCTTGTCGACGTTTGTCATGATCGGCCAGAATCGCCAAGCCGCCTTCCAACAGGCCCAAGCCGACCACGACTTTGAAGCTCAGGAACTGGAGCTCAAAGCCAACACCGAATTGACCCGCCAAATCCAAATCCTCACAGAGGAATTGCACCGGCACTTCATCGGCGAATCCTCCTAGTGGTACCGACACCGACCCTAGACGCAGTACGCAGACAGATGCTGGGCTCTCTGATATGACCGGTCGTCGAGTCGCTGTCTACTACGCGTGGAGCCGCCCAGCAGAAACCGGTGCTCCGCTTACCGTTATCGAAAATCGGTTTCCGGCGTTGTTCGAAAGTCGGCGGATGCTTTATCCGCGCTTGGAAGAGCTCTCGGATCCGAGTCGGTTCGACCAGACCGTGGCCGGATTCCTCGACCATATCCTGAAGAAGAACTTCGCCGTCTTCGTCGAGCAGGCCCGCGCCCAGACCGGGCGGTCGGTAAGTGAGTCAGAGCGCGTCGAGGACGACGGCACGCTGGTTCTGCTCGGCGACGACCTGCTCGACACTGTCGACACACTCATCATTATTAGTTTCGATTCGCTGCGTACCGACCAGGAAGCAGCGGAATCCGAGTTGAGCGCCGTGCGGGCTTTCCTGGCGACACCCGGCAACCTGTTGGTCGTTTCCCCGCATCACGATATCGGTCGCGCGGAAGGGCTTTCGGGTCTTGACCGGTTGCAGCGCCAGGAGGCCGAGTTCTTTCATCACGGCGACAAGACCATCCCGCCGCAGCAGGGCTTTGGCGGTTTCGGACGCTCGCTGCTGGCCGGACTCGGTGTCCCGGTGGAGAACCGATTCGGGCTGCGCCCCGCCGCGGGACCGGATGGTTCGCCGATGCCGATCGAAATCGAAAGTGGGCTCGACCGGTTGAAGTTTCTCGACGGGGTAAGCACTTTCAATGTCCATCCCCATCTGCCGCACTTCGAGAGGCTCGGCGATGCCGTCCTGAAAATGAACGTGCTCGCTCGTCAGCGCATCGACCCGACGGCACCAGCGCATCCCTTCCTCCACGGCGGGCGGTCTACCTTCGATGCCCTGCTGCACTCCGGGATAGGGGTTTTCGCAGGCGATGTCCTCGTCGGCGACGCCACCTTATGGAGTTCAACTGCCGGGGGTCTGGACAGCCTTCGACGCCTTTGGACGAACATCATCCAACGCCGCGCGTCCCCGAGATAAACGATGCGGGGTCCGCGGTGCGGACAATGTTCCGATCCAACTCATCGTGAGGCTTCGTTGTCGCCGGGCCTCGGTGGTCTGCCGGGGTTGCCCCGACCAAACCGGTTCAACTCGGCGAACTGTGGCGACTCCTGGCCGCTCCGCGCCGCGCGCATTGCAGCCGCTGCCGGACTATGTCATCGCCCATACCCGTCGAGGAAGCCGGTAAGCCCGGTGGGACGGTGAGGACCGAGTGCGATTTGTTCGACCACTCCGATGCCGCGGCGGTCACCCATTGTGGCCCGGACCCCATTCTGTATGTGTATGGAGGCGAAGTCAGTTGGGTCGAAATCGTCAAGATGTATTGATTCTCGGCCTGTCTCGAGTTGTCCGTGGTTCGACCCGTGCCCCCAGTAAGGATGCCAGTAGCCGATACCACGCATGCGAAAGGTGAAGAGTTTTTCCACCTCGATATGCGTTTCGCCGTCAATGGGATCCTGAAACCACAAGTGTGCAGCCCGGATCTCGCGTCGTCCCGGTTCCCACAGGAGTTCGTAACTGATGTCGCGGCATTCGCGCACACCTACGGTGCTGCATGGCGACGCTTCGGAAGGAATGGGCTCGAGGATCTGTGCGGTCTGTAGCCAACGGCGGCCGTCTTCGTGTTCGTGAAACGCGAGATGGGTGAACCGATCGCCGAAATGCAGTGGGGCACCAACAGATGCTGCTGGTCACACCAGCGCGCCCTGACTATCAATGTCTCACTAAACATCCCATTCGACGACGGCGCCGTTGCCTCGGTGACCGTTGCGTCGGGCTGGTGGGTGCGCAGCCATCGCTGGAAGTCTTCGGCCAGCTGGTCGGGGTCACGCTGAGACGCGCGGGGCCTAGCCTGTTCGGAGGAGCCGGGCTCGTTCATAGCGCGGTGTGCCTTCCTCGCCGCCCCCTGCCACGATGGGCGCGACGGCGTGAGTTGTCTGGCGGACAGTTGGATTGCGGGGGCCGAGTTCCGGGGACATCGACATCATCGGCGGCGGGTGGCCGCACCAACGCGCCGGCAGTCATGCCGTTGCGTTCATCAGCCCGTCGACAGTGGGCATACTCGTGTAGTCGATCTGATTCGTCAGTATTGCCGCGGAAAATCCGTTGTCGACGAGCAGATTGGTCCCGTTGATGTAGGTGGCCGCATCGGAGCCCAAAAAGACCAGGGCATCGGCGACTTCGCTTGGCGCTGCTTTACGTTGACCGCTTTGGCTGATCATCCAGTCCAGGATCGGTGCGCCCATGGATGCTTTGAAATCGACCATTAGCGGTGTGTCGATCAGACCGGGGCACACGCTGTTAACGCGGATGCCTCGGCCGGATAGCGGGGTCGCCCACAGCAGTGTGATTACTTGGGCACACTCCTTGGAAAAGCCATAGGCATTCTGGGTGAGTTCGGGATGTGCCGAGACCCAGTTCAAGGAATCGTCCCAGTCCTCGAGTGCCAGCAGTTCGAGAATCGGGGTTAGCCGTTCGAGGTATCCGCCCCCGGCGGTCGACGCGGTATTGACCACCGCGCTGCCCGGGGGCATCCGATGCTGCACCGAGGAAATCAGGCGGCGCGGCGCGAAGACATTGACGCCCATCACGACCGGCAACGGTTGAGTCGCAGCGACCCCCGCGTTGTTGAATAAGACATCGACGGTGTCGGGAAGACGGGCGATGGCCCCGTCGACAGCCGTCGGATCGGACAAGTCGACAGCGATGGTTTGATCGACGCCGTCGCCGCACGTCTTTACGTCAAGGGCGACGATGTGCGCCGCGCCGGCGGAGCGAAGCTTGTCCACCAAGGCGGCACCGACTCCGGTCGCCGCGCCGGTGACGACAACAGTCTTGTTCTCATAGTTGATGATTGGCGGCATTGCGGTCCTCCTGTTACAGGCTGGTCTCCACGAAGTTCAGTCCGGGCACGGGTTGTCGGGGGTTCTAGCGCGCGACCATGCCGCCATCGGCGATGATGGTCTGCCCGGTTATAAAGCTGCCGGCATCTGACACCAGAAGCAGTGCGGGGCCGATCATTTCGGTTGGATCGGCGATCCGGCCCATAATCGTCGAGGCTTTCATCGCGTCGATGAACTCGGGAGGATTGCCGCGCACCATGTCCGTGTCGACGGATCCGGGAGCGAGCGCATTGACACGGATACCTTGCGACGCAAACTCGGCGGCCATCGAGCGGGTGAACGACACCATGGCGGCCTTGGCCGCGGAGTACATCGACACCACCGGCGAAAAAATGAACGCGCCGGCGGACACCATGTTGAGGATCGCGGGATACTTACTTTCGCGCAGGTAAGGCAACGCCGCCTGGACCAGGAAAACCGGGCCCTGAAGGTTGACCGAGAAGGATTTCGACCACGCTTCGGCAGTGATCTCGCCCAGCGGCAATGCCAACGGGTTGGCGGCGTTGTTGACGACGATGTCTACACCGCCGAATTCGTCGACGGTGGCAACGACCAGCCGGTTGATCGCCTCAATGTCACCGAGATGGGTCGGGACTCCGAGTGCTCTGCCGCCAAAGGATCGCGGCTTGTCAGCCGCCGCGGTGCAGGCGTCGGGTTTACGGCTGGCCACAACAACATTGGCGCCGGCTGCTACCAGCGCCTCAGCGAGGACATATCCGATCCCGCGAGTACCGCCGGTGATGATGGCCGTGCGGCCGCTGAGGTCAAAGAGCGCCTGCAGTGCGTCCTTGCTCACGTGATGGTGTCCCGTCTGGCGTGGCCCTACAGGCCTCTCCGTATTATCTTACACATTGTAAGGTAATACACGTGCGTTCGGACGGGACCCGATTTGATCGCGGCGCCCACATCCGTCAAAGGAGCGGGAAAACATGATGACGTCACCGACGCTGGGAGCCGACCCCGGCTTTGGAGAAGGCTTCGACTTCACCGATCCCGGATTGTTGGCCCAAGGGTTGCCGGTCCGCGAGTTCGCCACTCTCAGGCGCACCGCTCCGGTGTGGTGGAACGAGCAGGATGCGAACAGGGGTGGCGGCTTCCACGATGGAGGGTTTTGGGTGATCTCCAAACACGTTCACATACGCGAGATTTCGCGTGATCCGGATACCTGGTCTTCACACGACAACGGCTGCATCATGCGCTATGCCAATGACGTTCCGATCGAAGAAATCGAAGCGGCGAAGGTGATGATGCACAACTCCGATCCGCCGGTACACACCAGGCTGCGTAAGCTGATCTCCCGCATATTCACCCCTCGCAATGTTGCGGCTCTCGAGGACGGCCTGACCGCATCGGCACGACAGATCGTCAGCGCGGCCGCGGTCAAAGTGGAGGGCGATTTCGTCGAGGACATCGCGCACAAACTTCCCCTCAGGGCCATTGCCGACCTCGTTGGTTTTCCCGAAGACGATCATGCCAAGCTATTTCATTGGTCGAACACGATCATGGCCGCGGAGGACCCCGACTGCGAGGATGACGCCAAGCTCGCGATGGTCGATCTGATGGGGTACTCCTACGAAATCGCGGCGCGACGAAAGCGCGAGCCCGCCGATGACATCATCAGCCGGTTGGTGTCAGTCGACGATGAGGGCGATCAACTCACGGAGCTCGAATTCGGTTATTTCATGCTGTTACTCGTCGTTGCCGGCAACGAGACAACGCGCAATGCCACCTCAGCTGGCATGCTGGCGTTGCTCAACCATCCGGCCCAATGGGAGCTGTACAAACGCGACCGGCCGACTACCGCAGTCGACGAAATCATCCGTTGGACCAGTCCCGTCAACGCTTTCCAGCGCACCGCCCGACGCGACACCACCGTAGGCGAGGTTGCCGTCAAGAAAGGCCAGCGAGTCGGCCTTTTCTATGGTTCGGCAAACTACGACGAGGACGTGTTCAGCGATGCCTTCACCTTCGACATACTGCGAAATCCCAACCCCCATCTGGGCTTTGGTGGCACTGGTCCGCACTACTGCATTGGTGCCAATCTTGCCCGTAAAGAGCTCGGCATTATGCTCAACGCTGTCGCCGATCACCTGCCCGACATCGAGGTGACGGCAGCACCTCGGCGGATGCGGCACGGCTGGATCAACGGAATCACCGCAATGCCGGTGCGGTTCAACGCCCGCTGAGTCCCACCATTTACCCCGGGCTGGGACGCGGCGGCAAGGATCACGACGTCACCGTAATCCCGTGCAGGATCAGCGAGCACAAGTGCTCGACTAGATCCTTCGGCTTCAGCGCCGTATTGATCAATGTGTGGAGCATGACCGCGCCTCGGACTGTGTCAAGCAGCGCACTTCCGTCGACATCGGGTCGGACCAGGCCCTCGGCCTTCCCGCGTTCGATGAGTCGGACATACACCGCGCGGATGGGCGCGATATAGCGGGATTCAATTTGTTCGACCAGATCAGCACGGTTGTAAAGTTCTGCAGCGACACCGGGCAGGCCTGCCAGGTAAGCAGAGTCGGATTGCACTTGAACCATTGCGGTGACGAGCTTGGTGAGCGCCTCGGCGAACGGCGCATCGTCGTCGACGGGAACGTATTCGTCGGGTGTCGTGAAGATGGCTTCTTCAACGAGCGCGACCTTGCTTCCCCAATGTTGATAGACGAAAGGGCGCGACACACCGGCTTGACGGGCGATCCCCGACAGCGTGACGTCGTCGTAGCCCCGAGATGTCAGTTGCGCACGCGTCGCGCTGATCACCGCTGCCCGGCGGCGGAGGTCGCGGGGACGTCCCGGGCCCTCTGGTTTCACGGGAGTCTGCGGCTCAGCCGCCGGGCGTGCGGGGTTTTTGTCGTGCCCCACGTCCATCGTTAGAAGATATCGAAGCTCAGCCTGCCGCTCCGGCGATGACGGGCGATCTTCCCAAGGTCTTGGTATTGACGCCGTCAAGACTCGAAAGCCAAACGGGGGTGACGAGAGTTTCTGAGGTTGATCGAAATAAAGCGAAACTGCATTTCAGGCGCAAAATTGACTGGTAGAGCGTCGGTTTCGACTCCCGGCAGCTCTACAGAGGATCAACAGGCAAGAGCACAAGTTCTGGCCAGGTTTATTTATCCAATGCCGCGCGGCAGCAGGGCCGGTGCCCAGCAATCAGCACCGCGAGAGTCATCATACACGATAGACAGAATGTGTATGATAGGATAGCGTCATTGACCATGGGAGCGATATTTGATTCCGGGACTCTGCACGCGATCGCAAAGAACGCAACGGGTCTGGACACCAAGGATGCGGCCTTTTCGCAGATCATCGCCGAGCTGAAAGGCGAGTATCCCGGTCACATCCGTGACGACATCCCCTGGGTGTTCAACAATGCCGGCGGCGCGATGGGGCAGATGAAGCTGCTGCACGCCTCACTGTCGGAATACCTCATTTTTTTCGGCACGCCGATCGGCACCGAAGGCCACTCAGGCCGCTACGCCAGTGAGGTGTGGGACTTCATCATCGACGGCGAGGTGTGGTGCTACGAGGAGGGTCAATTCGAGCGAAGCGTGTACGGGCCTGGGGATGTGGCCTATTTGGCGGGAGGCAGAGCAAAGGGTTATGCCGTGCCAGACGCGGCGTTCATGCTCGAGTACGCGCGCGGGCCGATACCGGGCATGATGCCCTTCGGTATCGCCGATGCCATCTTCAGTACCATCGACGCGCCGACGATCGGCAAGACTGCCTGGTATTACACCCAGCTCGTTGTCGGTGAGCTCCTCAAAGGCAAGGTGTGACACGAAGTCCTCTGGTGCGGTTCGCGTTGAGCGAGAGCAATCTCGACGGTACCGTTCGAAACTGCCAACGCCGCTAGTGCTTGTTGGCGACAGGAGCGGCGCCGCCGTGCTGCTGGGCCAAGATAGCGCCCCCCAGCCACCGTTTGATGAAGCGCCGCAGTTCTTCTCGGCTCCGATGGGGGTCGTTGGGCGCGACGAAGAACGAGAGCATCGTGCGTAAGGTAAATTCCACCAGTTCGCGCAGTGCCGCCTGGTCGTAGCCGTATCGCGCCCAGTCGACGTCGAAGCGGGTAATCATCCGCATCCCAAAAGTCTGGGCTTCATCGGATGCCAGGTTCGGCGTATGGGAGTTGCGGTACTGTTCGGACAGCAGGATACCCAAATGCGGTGTGCGCGTTACCTGTTCGAGCGCGTACAACACGCCTTCCGTCATCGCCTCGGCTGGATCGCCGATACCGCGCACGGCTTCGGTGAGCCGATCGAGAAAGCCGTCGACTGAGGCCACCGCCGCTGCGTGCATCAGCGCTTCGGCGGTCGGAAAGTAGCGGTACACCGTCTGCCGGATGACCCCCAAGGACTCGGCTACCTCAGCGAGGCTGACATCGGAGCCGGTCTCGGCGATCAACTTGACCGCCGTGGCCACAATGCGTTGAGAGGCTTCCTCATCGGTGAGCGGAGGATGCCCGTCCCAGCCGCGCCTACGCGCCACGGTCGACAACTCCAAGCACCAACATTCCCGCAGGATATCGGCTCCGCATAACCGCTACAGAAGCGGCGGTTCGCCTGCGCCATTGACTAAGGCTCGACATTGAAGTAATCATACAACGTATGCCATCGATGTATGATAACTATTTCCAGCTGCTGCTGCTGCTGTGGGCGGCGGGCAGGAAACCAGTGAGGAGCACCTGATGACGGATCTCGTCGTGCGCAAGATGCGGTTCGCGTTCGCCGACCATCACGTTCCTTTCCTGTGGAACGAGCACAATCCGGCCTTTTCCAGCATGGCTAACGCGGTTTCGTTCCTGGCGATCGCTTTTGAGAAGATGATCGGCCACATGATCACCGAGGCCATGCCGTTGATCACTGATCCGACGGTGGCAGAGGAAGCGCAAGCGTTTGTCCGGCAAGAGGGTCAGCATTCGATGGCTCACCGCCAACACGCGAAGGGATTGATCAAAAGCTATCCGGCGCTCAAAGAGACGCTCGATGAGGTGATCGCGGCGTTCGACGATCTGACTGCCAACACGCCGTTGCAATACCGGCTCGCGTACACCGCTGACCTTGAGGCGACATTCACGCCAGCGTTCAAACTGATGCTCGATCATGACGACACGCTGTTCGCCGTCGGGGACGATCGAGTCGCATCACTGTTCTTGTGGCACTTCGTCGAGGAGGTCGAGCACCGCAGCTCGGCACTAATCATCTACGACTCGATCGTCGACGACCCCTGGTACCGGATGCGCGCGGCGCCGTCGATCTTCAAACACGTCTGGTCGGTCCTACGCATAGCCTGCGAAGGGTTCAACAAGCACATTCCGGTCGAGGAGCGCAAGATCGACGCCTTATCGATGTTCGGGATGCAGCGCCGCAAAAAGGCACTGATGCAACGACTGCCGTTCGTCGATGTCCCCGACGACGGCCCGTTCGAAAACGCCTTCAAGCATCTGCCGCTGCGCAAACAGCTTGTCGCCATGTCGGGCATCGTGCGCAGCCAGATCCCTGGTCACAAACCTGCACACGAGAAACTACCCGCCCTGGCCGAAGAATGGTTCAGGCGTTATGACGCTGGCTACGACGTCACTCACTGGTATACCGCAGCCGATAAACAGAACGCGTGAGGATTGCTATGTCCGACCCATGTGCACCGACGTTCGTCGACCTTGCTGCAAGACTTGGCTTTTCGTGTCAAACCGCGGGTGGCCTCCTCGAGTTCCGCAATCCATTTGGGTTGCAGAACTGGACTCTGCCGGTGCTGGAAGTCACGGTGATCGCCGGAGCGTTGCTGGCGCTGGTCTACGCCATCGTGCGGCTGCGTCGTCATCACGATCCGACAAATCTGGTGCTGTGGTTCGGGGCGATCGCGTACCTGCTCATCATTGAACCGCCCTTGTACTTCCCGGCTGACTTCGGGATCAGCAGCCACGTCGACACAATGTTTGCCCACAACGTATTCACCGTCGATTTCCTGTGGGGTCGGCTGCCCCTCTACATCGTCGCCGTCTACCCGATGATGGCGACCGTGGCCTACGAGATCGTCCGTATGCTCGGGGTTTTCCGCCACTACGGCGTATTGATCGGCGCGGTCTGCGTCGGCTTTGTCCACCATGTGTTCTACGAGATCTTCGACCAACTTGGGCCACAACTGCGGTGGTGGGAATGGACTCTGGACAACCCGATGAACAAGCCGTTCTTCGATTCGGTGCCCCTCCCCAGTGTCGTGGTGTTCGCCGCGCTGTGGCCGATGTCGCTGGCGCTTTTCGTCCAACTTTTCGTCGGCCGTCAAGTTGAAGACGGCAGAACATTTTCCGGGTCGCAGCTGCTGTGGCGCACCATCACGATCGGTGTCCTGGCGTCCATCGGCACTGCGGTGCTACCGCTGCCCGCCACAATCGCGGGTGCGCTATCGCACAGCACGATCGTGGTGGTGATCACCTACAGCATTGAACTGGCCGCCCTCGCCGTCGTTGCCACCGTGATCCTGATCAAGCAGTGGCTCCGGTCGCGCCGCGACGACGACTCAGAGGCTACGCGCTATTCCAACCCGGCGATCCTCGGCTACGCCACCGCCTACCTCGCGGTTATGAGCATTCTGTGGACGATGTCGCTCCCGGAGTACTTCCGGGCCGTCAATGGCGTTACACCAAGCGGTGATCCCACCGGCAGCCTCTGGTACACGATCGGATGTTTCCTTGTTGCCGGCCTGTGCATCGCTGCCGCCGGAACACGCCGATCGCAGCCACTTGCAGCGCTGTCGTCCAGGCGGCCGCAGGCCCCGCCCCTTCCTGTGAAGCCTTGATAGATAGTGAAGGCTGATGGCGTCCTGGTTATGGGTGTCGACCGGAAGGTGGAGGAGCTAACGTGGCCGACGAATCGCAGGCGTACGAACCGCAATTGAAGGTGGAGCGTGACGGCGACGTCGTCGTGCTCACGATGAACAACCCGCGTCGCAAGAACGCCCTGACGCCGGAGATGATCACTTTGATGGCGCAGGCCTGGGACGAGATCGACGCCGACGATGGCATCCGCGTCGCCATCCTCACGGGTGAGGGATCGTCCTATTGTGTCGGGGGCGACCTCGCCGACGGGTGGATGGTCCGGGGAGCCAAGGGCGGCAAGGGCTCTGCGCTCGTTCCGGAGGGCAAATCCGTTGGCAGCATCATCAGTGAGGGTCTACTGCTGAGCCGCTCGCTGGCCAAGCCGCTGATTGCCGCTGTCAACGGGCCATGTCTGGGCGGTGGCTGTGAAATGTTGCAGCAGACCGACATCCGAATCGCGGAAGAGCACGCGGTTTTCGGCCTGCCCGAGGCCAAGCTCGGGTTGATCGCCGGGGCGGGTTCGACCGTGCGGCTCAAGCGGCAGATCCCGTATACCAAGGCGATGGAGATGATTCTGACCGGCGAACCGCTCACCGCCGCGGAGGCCTACCACTTCGGCTTGGTAGGGCATGTGGTGCCGACAGGTCAATCGTTGGACAAGGCACGTCAACTCGCGGCCCGCGTTGCGGCCAACGGCCCGCTGGCGATCCGCAACGCCAAGGCCTCGGTGATCAACAGCGGCTGGATCGACGAGGAGGAAGCCCGCAGGATCGAGCAGCGCTTGGTCGTCGAGGTGATGCGTTCCGACGACGCCAAGGAAGGGCTGGCCGCCTTCGCGGCTAAGCGCGAACCCCGTTTCACCGGCAAGTAAGCGCGCGTCAGTCGCCGAAGGATGCGATCTCCGCGACAGCTGCGTGCTCATCGCTGACGAGACCGGGGACGGCCTGGTTTGCCGCAGCGATGTGGCATCTGAGCGAGCAGTGAGTCCAACTGCCCTGCGGCCATAGGTCTTGCTGACCCGATCCCTGAACTCGACCGGCGTGGGCATCAGCGGAGTCCTCTGACACCATTAGGCGGTGGCTGCAATGAGGGCGTCGAGGCAGAAGCGTCTGCCGAGAGCACGCTGCGCATCGAATCAGCGCTAGCAAGGACACGCGGTGACAACGACTGAGGACAAACACGCGGCGCTGACCACCGGCCGGGTGGGCTCCGCACCGGTCGCTGTGGTGCTGCGGTGGCTCGATACGTCGGAAGGCGGGCTTTCCCGCGCGGAGGCATCGGCCCGATTGCTGCGCGACGGCCCTAATGCTGTTCGCACCCATCAGGTGAGCGCGATTGCGGTGCTGGGACGCCAGTTGCGCAGCGCGGTGTTGGGCCTTCTGGCGGTCACCGCCGTGTTGTCGTTCTTCCTCGGAGACAGCAAACAGGCGATCATCATCGGAATCATCCTGGCTGCCAGCATCGGCTTGGGTTTCGTCAACGAGTACCGCGCCGAACGCGCCTCTGCTGCACTACATTCGGGAGTACACCACACGGCCGTGGTGTGCCGCGACGGGCACTTCATGAAGGTCGATGTGACTGCCTTGGTGCCCGGCGATGTGATCCGGCTCGCCTTGGGGGAAGCGGTCCCCGCCGACGTGCGGCTCATCGAGGTCAATGGCCTGGAATGCAACGAAAGCATCCTGTCCGGCGAGTCATCGGCCTCGGAGAAGTCGGTACCGCCGGTCAACGCCGATGTGGGCCTGGCTGATTCGACCGATCTGGCATTCATGGGCACGATCGTCAGTGCCGGCGAGGGCCTGGGTGTTGTGTACGCGACCGGTGCGAACACCGAGTTCGGCCGTATCGCCGCCGGCTTGGGCGAACGGCAACCCGAAACAGAGTTCCAGGCCGGTCTGCGCCGTTTCTCCTACCTGCTGCTGTGGGTGGCGCTGGCACTGACCGTACTCATCCTGGTCACCAACCTCTTGCTGCGTCGGCCGGTTATCGACTCGGTGTTGTTCGCGCTCGCGATCGCGGTGGGTATCACGCCGCAGCTGCTGCCGGCGGTGGTGAGCACCAGCCTGGCCACCGGGTCGCGGCGGCTGGCGCGGCTCAAGGTCCTGGTCAAACGGCTGGTCTGCATCGAGGATCTCGGCGACATCGACATATTGATCACCGACAAGACGGGGACCCTGACCGAGGGCCGCATCAGCCTGGTCGACGCCGTCGACCCGGGCGGTACGCGGGATGACGCGGTGCTGCGCGCGGGTCTGCTGGCCACCGACGTCGACGCGGCATCGGGCGGTGTCAGCGCCAACGCGATGGACACCGCACTCTGGGAGTCTCCAGCCGCTGAGGGCCTGCTGACAGCAAGCGTCCGCCGAGTCGCCACACTGCCGTTCGACCATGCCCGCCGCGCGACCTCAGCACTCCTCGACGACGCCGGCCGCCGCGTGCTAGTGGTCAAGGGCGCACCCGAGCAAGTCCTGCAAAAATGCGAGGGGCTACCCGACGCGGCGCAGGGCACGCTGGCCGCACTGTTCACCAGCGGCCGCCGTGTGGTGGCGGTGGCCAGCAAGCCCGCGCCGGAGCTGACCGCCCTCACTGCCGAAGACGAATGCGGCCTTATGCTGGATGGCTTCTTGGTGTTCGCAGACGAGCCGAAGGCCGCGGCGCGCGATTCGCTGGCACAACTGGCGGCGCTGGGCATCGAACTCAAGGTGGCTACCGGGGACAATCCTAAGGTCGCCGAAAAGGTATGCGCCGATTTGGGTTTGCCCTCCAAGGGCACGATCACCGGCACCGCGATGGACACCCTCGACGACGCCAGATTCGACGAAGCGGCGCGCGACAACACCATCTTCGCCCGGATCTCGCCCGAACAGAAGGCACGGCTGATCGTCTCGTTGCGCCGCACCGGACGGTCGGTCGCCTTCCTGGGCGACGGCGTCAACGACGCGCTAGCCCTGCACGCTGCCGACGTCGGGATCTCGGTGGACACCGCCGCCGATGTCGCCAAAGACGCCGCTGACGTGGTGCTGCTGGAGAAGGATCTGAGTGTGCTGGCGATGGGTGTGGCCGAGGGTCGGCGCATCTTCGCCAACACGATCAAGTACGTACTAATGGGCACCTCAAGCAATTTCGGAAACATGTTCAGCGCAGCCGCCGCCTCTGCCGTGCTGACGTTTCTGCCGATGCTGCCCAGCCAGATCCTCCTGAACAACCTGCTCTATGACAGCTCCCAGTTGGCGATACCCACCGACCGCGTGGACAAGGAGCAGTTGCTCGCACCGTCGCACTGGAACATCGCGTTCATCCGCCGGTTCATGCTGACGTTCGGCCCGATCAGCTCGCTGTTCGACTTCCTGACGTTCGGATTGATGCTGGGCGTGCTGCATGCCGGGCCGGTGGAGTTCCGCACCGGCTGGTTCGTGGAGTCGCTGGCCACCCAGACGCTGATCATCTTCGCGATCCGCACCCGGCGGGTGCCGTTCGTCCGCAGCAGACCCGGTCTGGTGCTAACACTGGCCGCGTTGGCGGTCGTCGTCATCGGCGTTGCACTCACTGTCTCACCTGTGGCCCACCAACTCGGGTTCACTCCGCTGCCGTGGCTGTTCTTCGCCGCGCTGGTCCTGTTCACGATCGTCTACCTGGTAGTCGTCGAGATAACGAAGACGGTCTTCTACGCCGACCCGATGCACCTGGCCGGGCGGCCACACCGCACCCGGGGACAGATGCACCGCATCCAGCGCCGCGCCGCCCGGTTCAGCCACAGCGGGCGGATCGCCAGCGATCCTGGGTAAGGAAGCCGGTTGGGGATGAGTTCAGCCGTCCGCGCCACCCACGCGTTGAATCTGCACTAAATAGTCGTGACGTTGGATTCCCCGCCCTGTTGGCCACCACCTCTGCGGCTGAGGAAGGATGAGGATGCGTGCGCCCTTCGCGTCGTCAAGGACCAAATCGTCAGGACCGAGTCCGCGGGGTTCTCGACGGGGTGATCACAACCATCGGCAAACGGTTGCCGGAAACCGGACAGGAGATAGCCACGTGTCCACCAACACGACGATTGATGCGCGACCCGATCAGCACGAGCTGCGGGTACTGGGGTTCTTCGCCGCATGGGGGGAGTCGTTCGACGCGATGTGCGCGTCATTCGATTTGCTTGCGGCTGAATGTGTCTGGGATCAACGTCCCATCCCAAAGCTCACCGGACCGGGTCAGGCGGTGCGTTTTCTCCGCATCGCACATCGGGTCCTGGGGCTTGCGACGATCGACGTCGAGATCCTCGGCATCGCCAGTAAGAACGACGTTGTGCACACCGCGCGCGTTGATCGCCTTCGACGAGCCGACGGTACGCTTATTGCCGCGGCTCCGGTGGCCGGCATGCTGACCTTCGGCGCCGGGAAGATCACGCACTGGCGTGAATACTTCGATGCCACAGGTTTTCTCGCGCAGACCGTCGCGACCACCCTGACCCACCCCGTACGCCAGTTGGGCCGCTCACGACGCTCCTGACCGAGTGATTCACATGCGCTGGCACCGGGGTTGCTCTGACCGCGAGAGCTGACGCGTCGCGCCGCGACGCCCAGGCGCACGGTAGCGGGGGCAGGGCTGACATCGACGAGGTCGCTAGCTGGGTAGTTGTGTTTCGCTGTAGCACGTCCAGCCGCCACAGCGCTTCGTATGGTGTTCCACATGGATGCAGACACGCGTGGCCGGTGCAGCGCCGGCCCCGAGCCGATCAGCCGTCGAAGGCTGCTCCGCCTGGCCGGTGGCGCGGGGGCCGCAGCGATCGTGAGTGCGTGCTCGGAATCTGCGACCGAGTCCGCCCCTGGCCCTAGCCGGGCAAGCCCCTCGTCTCCGGGGACCGCAACCGCACTTCCGTCTCCTGCGCCAACGCGCACACCCGCGCTCACAGTGGGCGCAGCGTCGGCCGACATGTTGTGTCGAGATGCCTGGGGCGCTCGTCCCGCCCGACCCGGCGGCAGGCCTCACACCATTACTCGCATGACCCTGCACCACGAGGCCGTCGTCCTCAGCGACAACCGCAACGCCCCGGGTCGTCTCCGCCAAGATCAGCGCTACCACCAAGACCAAAAGGGATGGGTCGACATCGCGTATCACGTCGGCATCGACCGCGACGGCAACATCTACGAACTGCGTACGCCACAGATCGCGGGTGACACCGCGACGGACTACGACACGACGGGCCACTTCCTGGTTCTCTGCGAGGGAGACTTCGACCAGGAAGTCGTCTCGGAGGCCCAACTCCATGCGGCCGCTCTCGCGTTCGCGTGGGCAACCCAAACCTTTCACATCGCCACCGACACTCTGGCCGGCCACCGCGACCTAGCCCCGACCTCATGCCCGGGTGCAAACCTCTACGCCCGCATCTCCTCCGGCGACCTCAAGCGTCGCATCCAAGACGTGCTCGCTGCGGGAACAGTGAACCTCCGGAGCGTCTGTGGGACCGATGCGGCCACAACCGTCGCCGCCATCGAGGCCGGCCACTAACCCGGTCTTGGCGCCGTCAAAACTCGAAAACGAAGCCGCAGGTAACGAGCGGGACCGAATCGGACCGGGGTGGAAAGAATCGGCAGTCAAATGGCCAAAATGACTGGCAGAGCATCGATTTCGATTCCCGGCAGCTCCGCTGAGATAGTGCTGGTCATAGCCACAAGCTCTGGCCAGTCTTCTTTTCATCAACATCTCTGGCCGTCTCAGATCTTCGTAAACAGCTTTAGGCCGGCAATGGGGGTTGGACCGAAGAATGCGGTCGGACGAGAGCTTCGTCTGGGAGGCGACCAAGCCGAGGTAATTGGCTGGTTCGTGGGTTTCAGTGGCGAGGCAGGAGCCAGGCCGTCTATCGTGCAGCCGATCCAGCGGCGCTCGTCGAGTGATCGGTCGCCGGGAATGCGGTCATTCGCAGGCTCGACTTGCTGTTCTCTTCAATCCTATGACGAAACGTTGGCCAGTCAGCATCGGCCGTTCACGTATCCGCAGGTCGCGGCCAGGTAGTGCCGGGGGCTTCGCATACTCGATGTCGGTAGTTTCGCTGTTCAAAGTGGTTCCTCGGCCGAGTTCGACTTCCAGCAGCTCCACCAAGTATTCGCTGGTCATAGCGTTGAGTTCGCCGAAACCACCTTTACGTCAACAGAGCACGGTACTGTCAGGGCATCTGGCTTAGTTTCGCGGAGCTGCGAGACTAGGCGCGAGTTCACGGCGGGGAAACTCGAGTCGAGGGCATGGCCCGGCAAGCTGCGTCAAGTAGCTTCGCGCAGGTGTGCACGTATGGCGACTTCCAGAGAACCTAAACGGAGAAAGCGCCAGACTTTCTTCATCCCCGTCGCGCGGAAGTCTGTGATTCCGAACGGCGATCAGGCGCCCGGCGCCGACGAATCTGCTGTGAAAAATCAGGCCCACTGCGTCATGGAAGCGATCCCGAACCGAACGGAGCGACATGCCAAACCACCCCCTTACCGATGGGCATGAGCACGGCGCCGAACCGATCGCGATTCTCGGGATGGGCTGTCGCTTTCCGGGCGGCGTCAACTCGCCGGACGATCTGTGGCAGCTGTTAATTGAGGAGCACGAGGCGCACTCGGAGTTTCCGACCGACCGCGGATGGGATCTCGACGCGCTGTTTGGCCCGGACCCCGACGCACCACGCGCCACCTATGTCCGGGCAGGGTCGTTCCTCACAGATGCAGGTGACTTCGACCCGGCGTTCTTCGGGATCGGTCCGCGCGAAGCCGAAGCCATTGACCCCCAGCAGCGACTGCTGCTCGAGGCGAGCTGGGAGGCTCTGGAGCGGTCTAGAATCGACCCGAATTCACTGCACGGCAGCGATACCGGGGTTTTCTTCGGCGTGGGCGGACAGGAGTACGGCCCGCGTATCTGCGACGAAACCGAGGGATTCGCCGGCTATCTCGCGACAGGCACCACGACCGGCGTGGCATCGGGTCGAGTGGCGTATACGCTCGGGCTCGAGGGGCCAGCAGTGACGGTCGACACCTCCTGCTCGTCATCTCTGGTCGCGGTACACCTCGCGATGCAATCGTTGCGGTCGGCCGAATGTCGCTTAGCGGTGGCGGGTGGGGCCACCGTGGTGTGCTCACCGAGCATCCTCGTCGGCCTTGGACGGCATGGCGCGCTGGCCGAAGACGGCCGATGCAAGCCATTCGCGGCGGCGGCGGACGGGTTCGGCGTCGCCGAGGGTGCCGGCGTGCTGGTGTTGGCCACGCTGTCGTGGGCGCGCAGCCTCGGTTACCCAGTGATAGCGCTGATCCGGGGTAGCGCCGTCGGCCAGGACGGAGCCTCCGACGGGCTGTCCGCCCCGAGTGGTTCGGCACAGCAAAGGGTGATCTGGCGAGCTCTGGCGGACGCAGGCCTGGGTGCCGGCGATGTCGCCGTGGTCGAGGCGCATGGCACAGGAACCAAGGTGGGCGACCCGATCGAAGCCAGAGCCCTGCAGGCGACATACGGCAATGCGCACTCGGCTGCGCGGCCACTGCTGATCGGCTCGGTCAAATCGAACATCGGTCATTCGCAGCAGGCGTCAGGCATCGCCGGGATGATCAAGGCGATAGAGTCGATTCGGCACGGGGTGGTGCCTGCGACGCTGAATTTGGATTCGCCTACACCCCAAGTGGATTGGTCGTCTGGAACGATCGAGGTGGTCGGTAGCGCGCGCGCGTGGCCAGACCAGCCGTACGAGCCGCGGCGCGCCGGTGTGTCGTCGTACGGCATCAGTGGAACGAATGCTCACGTGATACTCGAACAGGCGCCAGCGGAGTTCGCGACCGAGAATTCGGCCCCGCGTCCAGTCATCGTCCCCTGGATATTATCCGCGAAGTCGGCGCCCGCACTGGCTGATCAAGCGGCTCGGTTACGGTCCTTCGTCGAGCAGCACCCCGACCTGGATCCGGTCGATGTGGCGTACTCACTGATTACCACCCGGGCATTATTCGGCCACCGCGCGGTTGCGGTTGGAGCCGGCCGTGACGAGTTGTTGAGTGGGTTGACGGCGATCGCCGGCAGCGTGCCTGCGCCCAACGTGGTAACCGGAAACGCCACTGCCGCGGGCCGAACCGTCTTCGTCTTCCCCGGTCAGGGATCGCAATGGGCGGACATGGCGGTCGAACTCTTGGACTCCGCACCAGCGTTCGGCGACCAGATGCGCCTCTGCGACAAGGTTTTCGCTGAGTTTGTCGATTGGTCGCTGCTTGAGGTTGTGTGCAAGGGCGCCGGTGCTCCGGACCTCGACAGGGTCGATGTGGTGCAGCCGGTCCTCTTTGCGGTGATGGTGTCGCTGGCGGCCCAATGGCGAGCGCAGGGGATCGAACCGGATGCGGTGATCGGCCATTCGCAGGGTGAGATAGCGGCGGCCTACGTCGCAGGCGCCCTTTCGTTGCGAGACGCGGCGCAGGTAGTCACATTGCGTAGCAGGGCTCTCACCGTAATGGCGGGGTCCGGTGGCATGGTCTCGATCGCACAACCGATTGAACGGGTTCTAACGCTCGTCGAACCTTGGGCTGGATCGATTTCCGTTGCCGCGCATAATGGTCCGTGTTCGACCGTCGTCGCCGGGGATGCAGCGGCGTTGGACGAGCTCATTGCCGCATGCGAACGAGACGAGGTGCAGGCCAAGCGGATTCCCGTCGATTACGCCTCCCATTCGGCTCAGGTCGATCAGTTGCGGGAGACCCTGAGCGAGGCGCTTTCAGGGTTGCGGCCGCGAAGCTGCGATATCGCGTTGATCTCGTCGGTCAGCGGCACCGAGGTGGACACGTCAAGCCTCGATGGCGACTATTGGTTTACTAATTTGCGCCAACCGGTGTTATTCGACCAAGCCGTCCGGTGGGCGTACAAGCACGGCTTCGACACCTTCATTGAATGCAGTCCGCATCCAGTGCTGACCATCGGGATCCAGGAATCATTGGAGGATTTCAACGACGACCACGCCGTCGTTGGGACACTTCGACGCAATGAAGGCAGCATGCGGAGGGTTTTACTTTCCGCTGCCGAGGCCCACGTGAACGGGAAATCGCCCAACTGGGCGAGCATGTTCCAAAACACTGGTGCGGGTCACATCGACCTGCCTACTTATGCGTTCGAACACAAGCGCTACTGGATGGACACCGGGCCTGGAATCGTCAACGTGAGCGGTCTCGGCATCACCGGTGCGGAGCACCCCCTACTCGGTGCCGTTGTGGCGCGGGCAGATTCAGACGAAATTATTCTCACCGGTCGACTGTCGCTCGCGACTCACCCGTGGCTCGCCGACCACAAGGTGTTCGGGACGGTGCTAGTGCCGGGTGCAGCCATGGTCGAGATGGCCCTACAGGCGGGCGAATGCGCGGGGAGCCCGCGGGTGGATGAGCTCATTCTGCTGGCTCCGTTGGTCGTCAGCGAACACGGCGGTGTAGCAGTGCAAGTGGTCGTCGGTGAGTGGACTGAGTCCGGCGAACGTCCGATCGGAATCTACTCGCGAATCGACGATGGTGTGGACCGGCGGTGGACGCGCCACGCCGAGGGTGCGCTCGGCCCGGACGCCGCGCCGACCGTCCAGGCGGAGATCGAACAATGGCCGCCTGCCGGCGCGGAACGTATCGATATTTCCCAGCTGTATCAAACGCTGGCCGGCCGGGGATACGAATACGGACCGACTTTCCGCGGCTTACGCGCGGCGTGGCGTCATAATGGCGAAGTTTTCGTCGAGGCGATGCTGCCGGAGCAGATGCAGCAGAGGTCAGACGCGAGCCGGTTCGGTTTGCATCCGGCACTACTCGATTCCGTCCTGCACGGAACATTTGTTGGCGGCCTCCTCGCGGCACCGGAGGTCGCGAAGCTGCCGTTCGAATGGCGCGGTGTCTCACTGGATGTGATCGGAGCAACGCAGGTGCGGGCACGGATCGCGTTTGATCAAGACGACCGGATTTCAATGACGGTGATGGACACACGGGGGGGTTCGATCGGCCGTATCGATTCGCTCGCCCTGAAAGGTGTTTCTCCCAGTCAGTTTCGCGTGAGCACTGCGGCCGATGACGCACTGTATGCACTTGACTGGGTCGCGCTCGCAACGCCCAAGGCTGGCACGGAAGAGATCGCTACGGATAACGTAACCGTATTGCGTTGCCTGGCAACGTTTGCAACCGATCTAGCGCTGCCCGAGGGGGCGCGACAGACGCTGACACATGCGCTGCATCGAGTTAAGAATTGGCTGTCAAACGAAAACCGCGGCGACGACGCGCGACTGGTGGTGCTCACCTGCGGGGCGATCGCGATCGACTCATCCGAAGACGTCGCCGATCTCGCCCAGGCCGCTGTATGGGGCTTGTTGCGGACCGCACAGGCCGAGAATCCCAACCAAATATGGTTGGTCGATATCGACGACTGGTCCCACGCCGATGTTGCGGTCGGCGAAGCCATGAGTCGTGATGAGTCACAACTCGCCCTCCGCGATGGCGTCTGCTTTGCGCCGCGGCTGGCGCGGCTCTGCGACGAGCGCGTCGGGAGCGCGCAACTCGTTGAGGCGGACGCCACCTGGCGACTCAGCACCCTCGGCAACGGCACGCTGGATTCGCGGAACCTCTTCATTCGCCCGTGGCCCGAGTCCGATCGCCGGCTGGAGTCCGGCGAAATACGCATCGGCCTGCGGTGCACTGGAGTGAACTTCCGGGATGTCCTGACTGCGCTGGGTGTATACCCGGACCCTGATGCCGACGTCGGCGGCGAAGGCTCCGGCGTGGTGCTCGAGGTCGCCGAGGATGTGGTCCGATTCGTCCCTGGCGATCGGGTGATGGGTATGTTCTACGGCGCGGGATCTGCTGTCGTCGCTGATCATCGGATGATCGCGCCGATCCCGTCGGGCTGGTCCTACGCGCAAGCAGCGGCGGTGCCGGCGGTGTTCCTCACCGCGTACTACGGATTGGCAGATCTCGCGCATGCCAGCGCGGGCCAGCGGGTGTTGGTGCACGCCGCGACCGGTGGGGTTGGTATGGCGGCGGTGCAACTGGCCCGGCGTTGGGGCCTCGAGGTGTACGCGACGGCCAGCCCGGCCAAATGGGAACGCCTGCGCAGCATGGGATTCGACGATGACCACATCGCGAATTCGCGCACGGTTGAGTTCGAGCAGAAATTTTCCGAGGTGACAGGCGGGGTGGGCTTTGACATCGTACTCAATTCGCTGACAGGCGAATTTATCGACGCAGGGCTGCGACTTCTGCAGCGCGGCGGGCGATTTATCGAGATGGGCAAGGCCGACATCCGAGCATCCGGCGAGATCGCCGCACGGCATCCGGGCGTCCAATATCGAGCTTTCGATGTCTTCGAGGCCGGCCCCGACCGCGCTCAGGAGATATTCGGCGAGCTCGTGCAGCTTTTCGAGAGCGGCGAGCTGCACCCCCTTCCGGCGCATTCGTGGGACATCCGACACGCATTGGATGCCTATCGATTCTTGAGTCGTGCGCGTCACGTCGGCAAGCTGGTCCTCAGCGTGCCCACGCCGCTGAAATCCGAAGGCACGGTGTTGATTACCGGTGGCACAGGTGTGCTTGGTGCGCTGCTGGCGAGGCATTTGGTGACTCGCCATGGCGTGCGCAACCTATTGCTCATCAGCCGGCGCGGCCCGGCGGCCGACGGTGCTGCCGCGATCGAATCCGAACTAACTGAGCTCGGCGCATCGGTACAGATCACGGCGTGCGACGCGGCAGACCGGGATGCGTTACAGGCGCTCCTGGCCGGGTTACCTGCCGCACATCCATTGACCGCGGTTATTCACGCCGCCGGGGTGCTCGATGACGCGGTGTTCGGGGCTCAGACACAACGCCACCTGGAAGCGGTGCTGCGGCCGAAGATCGATGCTGCGTGGAACCTGCACGAACTCACCGCGGGCGAGGACCTTTCGGCGTTCATTTTGTTTTCTTCGGTTGCCAGCTTGTTCGGTTCCCTCGGTCAGGCCAATTACGCGGCAGCGAACGCGTTTCTCGATGGGCTCGCGCAGCATCGCCGACACCGGGGACTGCCGGGTGTTTCTTTGGCATGGGGATGGTGGGCACAAGCCACCGGGATGACAGGGCATCTCTACGAGCGCGATCGGGCCCGCCTGTCTCGCATGGGATTTATCCCGATGTCTTCTGAGGACGGCCTCGCGCTGTTCGATGCAGCGCTCTGGCAGGCACGCTCGTTCGTGATGTCGGCCCAGATCAGCCGCGCCGCCATCCGGTCCGATCCGGCGGGCACGGGACTGCCACCGATGTTCCGCGGTCTCATCCGTGCCACCCGGCGCACCGCTGCCGCAGTCGAATCCGTTTCCAATCTTCGACAGCGGCTCGCGTCGATGAGCACACCCGAACAGGAACGCGAACTGCTCGACATCGTGCGTTCGCACGCGGCCGCCGTGCTGGGGTACACCTCCGCGGACGCGGTTGGTGCCGATCAGGAGTTCAAGGATTTGGGCTTCGATTCGCTGGGCGCTGTCGAATTCCGGAACCGGCTTAAATCGATCAGCGGCCTGAAGCTACCGACCAGCATTGTCTTCGATCATCCGACACCAATAGCGTTGGCGCGGTATCTGACTGGTGTACTCGACTCCGATGGGGCTTCCGTGTGCGGGGAGAGCGAAGCAGTCGATTCCGGGGACGTGGTGTGTGACGTCGTCGTGTGATCTTCGACTTTGTGATTGGCCGACACCACAGCCTCCGTCATCACCCGTGGGTGGTCGTTGAAGCGCTTCCACGACTGGATCGCTGACAACCTCCAACACGGACCTCCTTGGCTAACCACGTCGCGCTCGCTACCGTCTGCCTCAGCAGCGCTAATGCGCAATTGACGCTGGCAAGTCCCCAAAGCAAAACGGCAGGTTACGGGTGGGAGTGAACGGGACCGAAATAAAGCGAACCGGCAGTTCAGAACACCTTTTGCTGGGTAGAGCGTCGACTTCGATTCCCGGCAGCTCCACCCAGAGTCACAGGCCACGCCGGAAGGCCTGGCCTGTTCGCGTCGGACGGTGTGATGTAAGGCCGTAGTCTTCCCACGTGAATGCGATCGACCCAGACAAGCTCGACATATGCCTACAGGTGCTGGCAGACATCGAGTCGCTGCCGCCCGACCATCCCGATGCCGTCACGGTGCGTCGGGCCACCGCGGGCATATTCAAGTCGGTGAAGAAAGCCCGCCGCCACGCCAAGCGCGACGAAATCGCGGCCGCCGACCGCGCCGTTGTCGCCGCTACCGCGACCGGCGCGCCCGGTCGCATCGATGACGAGACCCAGGGACTGCCCCTCGTGTCCACCGCGCTGGGAGCCTCCGCAGGCACCTTGCTCCGGTCCCGCGCCTGCTACATCTGCAAGAACCATTACACCGTGGTCGACGCCTTCTACCACCAACTCTGTCCGGAGTGCGCCGCGCTCAACCGCGCCAAGCGCGGCGCTCGCACCGACCTCACCGGTCGAAGCGCCCTGCTCACCGGTGGCCGCGCCAAGATCGGCATGTACATCGCGCTGCGACTGCTCCGCGACGGTGCCCACACGACCGTCACCACCCGTTTCCCGAACGACGCCGTGCGGCGCTTCGCCACGATGCCCGATAGTGCCGACTGGCTGCACCGGCTGCGCGTTGTGGGCATCGACCTGCGAGACCCGGCTCAGGTCGTCGCGCTTGCGGACACCGTGGCCGCGCAGGGCCCGCTGGACATCCTGATCAATAACGCCGCCCAGACCGTGCGCCGAGCCCCCGGCTCCTACGCGGCGCTCGTCGAGGCGGAGCGGACCCCGGCGCCGGGACTGGCCGACGTGATCACGTTTGACCGCGTCAGCGACGCCCATCCCGCGGCACTTGCCGGCAGCCTCGCAGAGCACCAAACTCCGCACGCCCTATCTGAATTAGCCCTCGTCGCCCGAAGCGCGTCCCCGGAGCGCATCGCCGCGGGCACCGCCATTGACGCGGGTGGTCTGCTGCCTGATACCGCGCCTATCAACAGTTGGACCCAACGCGTGCACGAGGTGGATCCGATGGAACTGCTCGAGGTTCAGCTGTGCAACCAGACCGCGCCATTTATTTTGGTGAGTCGCCTGCGCCCGGCGATGGCCGCTTCACCCTCGCGCCGGAAATACGTCGTGAATGTGTCGGCAATGGAGGGGCAGTTCAGCCGTGCCTATAAAGGCCCGGGGCATCCGCACACCAACATGGCGAAGGCCGCACTGAACATGCTCACCCGCACCAGCGCCGCCGAAATGCTAGAGCAGGACGGCATTCTCATGACCGCTGTCGATACGGGTTGGATCACGGACGAGCGTCCACACCCGACCAAGCTGCGACTCGCCGACGAGGGTTTCCATGCCCCGCTCGACCTCGTTGACGGTGCCTCTCGGGTGTATGACCCAATCGTGCGCGGGGAGTCCGGCGAAGATCTGTATGGCCGCTTCCTCAAGGATTACTCGCCGAGCAATTGGTAGCCGCCGGGGACGGTCGATGCAGCGGGCGCCAGCCGGCCGGCTCGGTAACGATGATCGTTTCCTGCCCGGTCTTCCACGCCGTCATGAACGTGGCGACGCTGACCTTCGTGTCGCCGTTGTCTGCGTACGGGTCATTGAGGTGAACTTTCTCATCGTTGGTGGCGATGCCGGCGGGTTGCCTTGGACGCCGCCAGTGGCGGTGGTGGCCGACGTCGCCGCACGCATCGTCGCCGGTCCCGCGCTACACGCCGATATCGGCGAAATACTGGTCACACCAATGCAAAAGCCGACCAGTGCGATGAGTACCCCGGATGGGACCCGAGAGTTGAGCATGTTCCCTCGCGAAGGCCAGTCGGGCACTCTATCGGTTAGCAAGATAGCACCTTCAGCAAACTTTCGGAACGGGATTAGACAACAATTGCAATAGGGGTTTTCCGCCCCGCGTGTGCGACCAGGAAAGTCGGCAGGAGGCGGGCAGTCAGTCCAGTGACCCGTCGATCAGCTTTGCTCGCAATGCTTTTCGGTTGAGCTTGCCGCTGGGCAAAGTGGGTATCTGGTCACTGGTCGTGATCGCCCAGCGCGTGGGAACCTTGTAGGCAGACAACTCATTTTGCGCCCGCGCAGCCAGGGAAGAAATGTCAATCGTCGCTTTCGCGGCAACGACGACGGCGCACACCTGCTCGCCTCGCTCGGGATCGTCGATCCCGACGACAACGCACTGTGCGACGTCGTCGAATTTCTCGATGACCGCCTCGACCTCAAGCGGGGAGACATTCGCGCCCGCCGATTTGATGAGTTCGCTGGTCCGTCCGACGTAAAACACTCGTGGGTCATTTTCTCGGCGATAGACGCGGTCGCCGGTGTGGTACCAGCCGTCAGCGTCGAAGGTTTCCCACTGCTCGCGCTTGTTGTAGCCGACCATTGCTCCGATTCCGCGGACGAGTAGCTCGCCGGTGGCCCCATCGGGGACCGGTGCGCCCTGTTCGTCCACGATGCTCATATCGGTAAAGGCGAAACCGCCTGCGGTCTCAGACATGGTGCGGTGCACCGGGAATCCGTCGGGCACGTTGATCATCGCGAGGTCTAGCGGACCGTCGCGCAGCATCGGCGCGCTGCTGAGGTCGCGGCTCGCGAAGGTCGGGTGCTCCCGCAAGCGCTGGGTGAAAGCGGGCCATCCGACGATCCCGGTACCCCGTTCCCGCTCGACCAGGTCCAGCGCCGTGGCGGCGTCGAGCCGCGGCATAACCAGTAGCGTGAGGGGTTCATGTAGCGCCCCAGTGACGGCGAGCAATCCGCCGATCCAGAAGAACGGCATCGCGCACAAGATTTTGGTGGGGGATGCCGGCCCGGTGATCGCTCGTACGGCGCTTGGCCACGTCGAGGTCTGCCGGACCACCGTCCCGTGGGTGTGCAGGACACCCTTAGGGTCCGCGGTGGATCCCGAGGTGTGCACCATGATGGCCAGATCGGCGGGGGACACCTCATCCTCTACCGCGGCCAGCACATCGTTGGTGACACCTGCGGCAGTATCCGCATCCCAGCGTGTCGCCCACCGCCGGTCCGCATCGCCGGTGAGGACGATACGGCGCAGATACGGTACGGCGGGCAGGGCTAGGCAGTCGGCTCGCTGATCGGATAGCTGCGGCAGTGCGGCTTCGAATAGTTCGGCGACGTCTATCTTGAGTACCTGGCCGGGGGCAACCAACACCCCAATGTCAGCCAGTCTCAATACTTTTGCGATCTCTGCGGGCGTATACAGCGTGCTCAAGGGGACAGCCAGAGCGCCGATCCGCGACACAGCAAGCCACCAGTTGATCCATTCCACGCCATTGGTGAAGAACAGTCCCACGCGGCTGCCCTTGCCGATGCCTTCGCGGAGTAACCAGCGCGCGATGTGCGCCGAGCGCTGCTCCGCCTGCTCGTATGTGAGCCGCTCGGTTGGTGTGACCGCATAGGTTTCCTGGCCGAACAGGCGGGCGCTCCGCGCCAGGAGTGCCGGAATGGTGAGCGGTCGTGGTTGGGTCACACCCCGGTCCTATCACCACCGGTCCCGGGATGTGAAGCGGCTCCGGACGTACGCTCGTGCTGTGATCCCGCCGGAGATACTCCGCAGCCTGCCCCTGGTCGATGAGATCCTAGAATCTCACCGCCAGTACTCCCAGGGCGACGACGCGGGTTATGACGCCTACAAAGCGCACGTGTACCGCGTCGTGAACTTCGCCCGCGCGCTCGCTCCCTCCGCACCCGACCGTGACGATAAGCTTGCGGTCGCCGCAGCGTTTCATGACCTGGCCGCGTTCGACACACTCGACTACTTAGTGCCGTCGATCGAGGCGCAGGACGCATGGCTAGAAGTGACCGGCCGGCAGAATTGGTCCGACGAGCTGGCGCTGATGGTTGCGCAGCATCATCGGCTTTTCCGTTACGGCCCAGGCCGGGCCTACGCGCCGCTGGTGGAGGCCTTTCGGCGGGCCGACCTCGTCGACGTCAGCCAGGGCCGGATCCGATTCGGGATTCCCAGTTCCTATGTCGAGGAAGTCCGCGGCGCTTTCGACGCCAGCGTCTTTTTCAAACGGGTGATCCCTTCAGGGACGCTCCGGGCCGTCCGCAAGCTCCAGCTGCCGGGTTTCCTCCTTCCCCGCAATGCGCTGGCCCGTTCCGGGCACGGAGGAATCGATCGCTGAGCCATGTGACGCAATGCGTTGCACCTCAACGCAAACGGCCCGCCACGGCGCCGCGGCTCCACCATGAGTGAAGCGAAACGTGGAGCGGGCTGGGTGCCTCGGACACCGAACTGAAGAAGACTGGGACCGGCGAGAATCGGCGAACCAAGGGCTGCAGTTCATTCGAGCGGCGAAAGCGATGCGAAGGCGATGGCTGGCGCGTCGCATGCGACGCTTACCCATGGGGGTGCGGGTTTACTGCTGTCGACGCGAGGCCCCGTCGGGCGGTGAAGTCTCAGCAGATTGTGGCGTCGTTTTCCGGGCCGTATCGCACGCGGACGGAATGGTTTACCGTGGCGAGGACGTTCGAGCCGCCGGGAAACCCTCTCAGCGCAAGTAGATGGCGCCACCGATGCTGTACCTGTGCGCGGTGCGGCGAGGTGTCATTACCGCTGGCCACATCGATCAGAGCGCTGGCGAGCTCGGCTGGGCTAAGCCCGGTTTCGTGGATCGCGGTGGCGAATCCACTGAGCGCTTCGGTCTGCGGGCATCCGCGCAGACCCATGAGCACCCCTATTGCCACCTCGATCCGGTTGCACGACTCGAGGTTGTCGATCAACGTGCGGTGGTCGGCGGGGGAACCCGATCGCCGCGTATCAACGAATCTGCTTGTGCTGCATGATCGGTCGCGTCGCGCGTCTTGTCAGTGACCCAATGCGCGTGAGCAGCTCCTGAAGGCCCTTTCGGCGGTTAGCAATCCGCCGTCCTGACACCGATCACATGCAGTAACCCCATCGAGAAACATTGGTGCTTAGACTTTTTCACCTTCCCGGCACCCGGTGCCGGCCTGATTTGGTTTGGCGCTGGCCTGGCAACACTCCACGCTTTGAACATTGGCCTGCGCTAGAATATTTGGCGAGCCGCCGGCGGGTTGCGATGGGACCGGCCCAGAGGTGGAAAAGTATCACCGAATCCTGCGTTTCAAGGTTCCCGATGTGGTGTATCCCTGCCTGGTAGCAGTTCGTTCGAACGAGTAGCGCTGCTGGTCCGGGAATCTCCGTGTCCCGACGGGATAGTCGATCCGGCTCCCGAAGCCTGTCTAGTCAAAAGGAACTTCAGATGTCATCACGTAATACCGTTGTGCGGTCTCTTCACGATCTCGGCTCCGCCGCCTGGTTCGGCGGCTCGCTTATGGGCGCCGTCGGTGTGAACGGCGCCGCGGGCGAGGTTCGTGATTCGAAGGATCGAGCCCGGGTTGCTGCAGTGGGCTGGGCGAAATGGGCGCCCGTCAGCGCGCTTGCCATCGGCGCGCATCTGATTGGCGGCAGCGGTGTGCTGTACGCCAACCGGCATCGCGCCAAGAACCAGTCCGGCGTCACCGCCAACACTGTCGCCAAGATCCTGCTCACCGGTGCTGCGCTGGGCGCCACGGTGTACAGCGGCATTCTGGGAGCGAAGACCGCCCAGGGCGACGGACACTTTGCGGAAGGTGCTACCGAGCCGTCGCCGTCGACCCCAGACGATGTCGCCAAGGCGCAACATCAACTGCGTTACCTGCAGTGGGCGCTGCCGGCGCTGACCGGCGCCATCGTGGTTCTCGGTGCCCAACAGGGCGAGCAACAACGTCCTGGACAGGTTTTGTCTGGAGTCGCCAATACGTTGGCCCGCCGAGTGCGCGACTAGTCCCGAAGTCCGTGGCGTGCAATAGCTCGTCGAAGCGGAAATAACTGCGACACAACAATTCTCGCCGTCAGGAAGGCACGCAACGAAGATGACTCAGAACCCCAACCTCGCCGCGCTATCCGCGGCCGGGGTGTCGGTATGGCTGGACGACCTGTCCCGAGAGCGATTGTCGTCCGGCAGTCTCGGCGAGTTGATCGACACGAAATGCGTCGTCGGCGTTACCACCAATCCGTCGATTTTCCAGGCAGCCCTGTCCCAGGGCAACGCCTATGACGCTCAAGTCGCTGAACTGGCGAAGCGCGGCACCGACGTCGAGGCCACAATTCGCGCGGTAACCACCGATGACGTGCGCGCCGCGTGCGATCTGCTCACGCCGCAGTGGAAGGCCTCAGACGGTGCCGACGGCCGAGTATCAATCGAAGTCGATCCGCGCCTCGCGCATGACGCCGACAAAACGATCGCGCAAGCCGTCGAGCTATGGAAGATCGTCGACAGGCCCAACCTCTTCATCAAAATTCCCGCGATGGAAGACGGTCTATCCGCGATCACCGCCGTGATCGGCCAAGGCATCTCGGTCAACGTCACGCTGATCTTCTCGGTCGAGCGGCACAAGCTCGTGATGGATGCCTACCTAGCCGGTTTGGAAGCCGCCAAGGCGGTCGGACACGACCTGTCCACCATCCACTCCGTCGCGTCGTTCTTCGTCTCCCGGGTGGACACCGAAATCGACAGTCGTCTGGAAGCTCTCGGCACCGATGAGGCTGCGGCTCTGCGCGGCCAAGCCGGGGTGGCCAACGCCCGACTGGCCTATGCCGCGTACCAAGAGGTGTTTGAAGGTGGCGACCGCTACGAAACTCTCAAGGGCGATGGGGCCCGGGTGCAGCGCCCGCTGTGGGCGTCGACCGGGGTGAAGAACCCCGACTACTCCGACACTCTCTACGTCACCGAACTCATCGCCCCGAACACCGTGAACACTATGCCGGAGAAGACGATCGACGCGGTCGCCGATCACGGAGTCATCACCACCGATAGCGTCACCGGGACATCCGAGCGCGCCCAAGCGGTATTCGACAATCTCGAGGCCGTCGGTATCGACCTGCGTGATGTGTTCCTGGTGCTGGAGAACGAAGGGGTCGAGAAATTCGAGAAGTCCTGGGAGGAGTTGCTGCAGGCGACCCAGGGCCAGCTCGACGCTGCGGCGCAGTAATTCATAGGCCTGACCCGGCGATTCCTCAGCCCGTGGCGCAACGATGTCGGTTGGAGTGTGGATTGCTGAGTGGCGACCGTACTACTCGCCGTCAGCGGCGTGCTGTTAAGCATTCGTGCGGTGTTCTATGCGCTGTCGGCTACCACGAGATATTCCACGCCGCACCGCGGACGCGGCGGTTTTGCGCTACATCGCCATCCGGTTGGTGGTCTTGTCGGGCTAACCGGTGGCAACCCGTACTCCGCGAGCACCGTGAGCGGGACCGCTATTCGACCGCTATTCGAGGACCTCGGGGACCTGCTGTTCGGCGATATTGGCCAACCGCCAGGTACATTCCCGGTTGCGGGGAGCCACTCCGAGCAGCTGCACGCTGTCGGGGATCCAGCGCAGTGGGCGACTCACCACGATCTCGCTCATTGCGACGCGGCACCCACCATCGGCAAGATCGCTGAGTTGCAATGTGATTCGGGCCTCCGCTGCCGGCCGGATCTTCGCTATCAGGACCAGCTTTTCACCGGGAATGCTCTCTTCTACCACCGTCTCGTCGTCGATCACCGCCGGCCAGGTGCCGATGGAATGCAGAATGCGGGTGCCGGGCGCGGGCCAGTTCGAGTCCACGGCGCGGATTCGGCTATTGCCGACGACCCAGCCTGAGTACGTCCACCCGTCGGCCAGTACGTCCCACACGCGATGACGGCTCGCGGCGATGTCTCGAGTTACGGTCATGGATGTAGCGGTACCCCGTAAGCGCAAAAGGACGCGCTAGTCCGTGCATTTCGGCAAGTTTTTCCTGAGTCTCGCCTCAGCGCGAATCACCAGGGTTAGCAAGACAAAAGCGGGTATCCCCCTACTTATTCAGTGCCGACCTACCCAGCAGAGGAGTTCAGTATGATCGGGACAATTGTTGGTGCCGTCGTCCTAGGACTTCTCGTCGGCGCCTTGGCCAGGCTCATCATGCCGGGCAAGCAGAACATCGGCGTCATCGTAACGGTGATCCTGGGCGCGCTCGGGGCCTTTCTTGGAACCTGGGTGTCCTACAAACTGGGCTACTCCAACCAAAATGGCGGGTTCAAGATCATCCCCTTCCTGGTCGGCACCGTTTTCGCGTGCATCCTCATCGGTATCTACCTGGGTGTCACCGGGCGTCGCATCACCAATCGGGTGGGGCGACGCTAGCGGCTTCGGTCGCCTACGTCGTTCGAAAATGTCCCGCGTGCACCAACATCGACCCGTCGTTATTTAGCAGGGTGTGCGGTCAAATCGCGGGTGGCGGGTCCTTCTAGCAGGGTGCCATCGGGCGCGAACCGCGAGCCGTGCAGCGGGCATTCCCACGACATGTCGGCGTCGTTCCAATTCACGATTCCCCCAAGGTGGGGGCATACCGGTGAAACACGATACGCTGTGCCATCGACCTGGGATCTGGCTTCCAGATGCCATGGTGGTCCGCTCACCACGCCGCCCTCGTCCTCATTGGGTCCGCGCCGGCCCGTGCGTGCCGCCGGGGTGACCCAGCCCTTGGTCAAGTTGAAGCCGACCTCGAGGTTGGATTGGACGGCGGTCAGCAGGCCCGACAGTTCGTGCGGGCTCCAGCTGGCAAAGGCGCTGGACCAGTCCATCCGACCACCCAGTATCCGGCTCGACAGCGCTAGCGCAGCCGCGGCGCCGTTCGTCATGCCCCATTTGTTGAAACCTGTTGCGATGAAGATGGATTCGTTTTTCGGCAAGATTGGGCCGACATAGGGCAAATCATCGATGGGGGTGTAGTCCTGCGCCGACCAAAAATGGGTCTGGACCGCGCCCGGGTAGTGTGCACGCGCCCACGACAACAATTCCGCCAGCGCGTCGGAGGGGCTCTTTTCGCGCCCCACGGTGTGGCCGGCGCCGCCCACGATCAATCGCTCCCCGTCCGCGACTGGCGCGTAGCGCACTGAACGCGTGGGGGAGTCGGTGGAAATCATCATCGGCCGGGTGATGTCGCCCGGGACCTTGAAAGCGAAGCAGTAAGAGCGACTTGGCTTCACACGCGCGAAATAACCGCCACGGTCCAGGATTGGAATCCCGGTGGCAAGCACAAGTTGCGGGGCTTTGATCTCGACTTCCTGCTGCGCGGCGTCGTTGACGTGTACGCGGAGGCTGCTTCCGGGGCCGGACACCCGCCGCACCCGGGTGTGCTCGACCAACCGTCCGCCGCGACTGAGTAATTCGACGACCAACGTGTCCAGGAATGACATGGGATCGAACTGCGCCTGCTCGGCCAGGCGCACGCCGCCGTAGTACGGAAACGGCACCTTGGCGTCGTCTTCCCACACCGCGGGCAGCCCGACCGTCTGGCATGCCTTCAGTTCGGCCCGAGCGGTCGCGACGCCCTTCGCGGACTGGGCGTAGGTGTAGGCATCCTCGCGCTGCACCGCCACACCCCGGGACTCGCAGTGGTCGAGAACCCACTGCTGCCCTTCACGATTGCCGTCCACGTAAGCACGGGCCACGCCCTTACCGTGCTTGGCCAGGATCTTCGATAGGTTGCTGCCCTGCAGCAGGCTGATCTTGGCGGTGGTGTTTCCGGTGGCGCATGCCCCCACGGTGCGTGCCTCCAACACCAACACGTCCTTGCCGGCGCGGGCTAACAGAACCGCAGTCATCAGCCCAGTAATGCCTGCGCCCACGACGACGACGTCGGCGGACCGGGGGCCGTCGTCGAGCTGGCTTACAGCCCAAGGTTGTTCGACTCGGTCGGTAAGCCATAGAGAAGTCATCGTTGCCTGATACCCTGCGGTTCCTCCGCGAAACGCGCAGAGCGCTTGTACCCGAGCAAGAATAGGCAAACAGATAAGGCCCAGCCCCTATGCAGGGGCTGGGCCTTATCTGGTGAACGTCTAGTTCTGCTCAGCCTTTTCGCGAGCCTCACTGGCCTCGGCTGCACCGCGGGCACCCTCGGCTTCGGCTTCCTTCTTGGCGGCATCGCGCTGTGCATCGGCCTTGTCTTGCTGGGCCTGCCCCTCGCGCTGAATGTCGTCACGACCGGTGACCGAGCCGACGACTTCCTTGGCCTTGCCCTTGACGCCCTCGACGACGCCCTTGATACCTTCTTCTGGTCCACTGTTGTGCTCTCCCATTGGCCTACCCCTTACGGTTTGTGTATTGGCCGGTCACGCACTGTGCGCCCCGATCTGGGTTTCCCCTTATCTATTCCCGCCAAACGCCGGGCGAGCGTATTCGACCAAAGCAGAAGGCTTTTCCCGCCTCAGGGTTTGAGGATGATCTTGACTGCGCCGTCCTGCTTCTTCTGGAAGATGTCGTAGGCATGCGGCGCCTCGGCCAAGGGCAGGGTGTGGCTGGCGAAGCTGTCGACACCCAGCGGGTCACCGTCGGACAGCAGCGGCATGATGTCGTCCACCCACTTCTTGACGTTGGCCTGACCCATCCGCAACTGAATCTGCTTGTCGAACAAGGTGAGCATCGGCATCGGGTCGGCCATTCCGCCGTACACCCCGCTCAAGGAGATGGTGCCGCCGCGGCGGACGATGTCGATCGCTGCGTACAACGCACCGAGGCGGTCGACGCCTGCCTTCTGCATCATCGGCTTTGCCAATGCGTCGGGCAGCAGGCCCGTGACATCTTGGGCCAATTTGGCTACCGGCGATCCGTGCGCCTCCATCCCGACGGCGTCGATCACCGAGTCGGTGCCGCGGCCGTCGGTGAGATCGCGGATCAGGTCGCCGAGCTTGTCGCCGGCCTCTTCCAGATTGACGGTCCGGTAACCGCGGGCCTCGGCTCGGGCCAATCGTTCCGTGACTCGGTCGACCGCGATGACGTTGTAACCCAAGTGCGCGGCGATGCGTGTAGCCATGTCGCCGATCGGCCCGAGGCCGAGCACGGTGACCGACCCGCCGTCAGGGATATCGGCGTAGGCGACGGCCTGCCACGCGGTCGGCAGGACGTCGGAAAGGTAGACGTATCGCGAATCCGGCGGCCCCTCAGGCACCTTGATGTGGGTGAACTGAGCCTGCGGCACCCGAAGCAGTTCGGCCTGTCCGCCGGGGACCTCGCCGTAGAGCTCGGAGTATCCGAATAGAGCAGCACCCATCCCTTGGTCGCGGACCTGCGTGGTCTCACACTGCGTATAGAGCTGCTGGTTGCACATATAGCAACTGCCGCAGGAGATCTGGAACGGGATCACGACACGGTCGCCAGCCACCAGGTTCGTCACATCGCGACCCACTTCGCGCACGATTCCCATCGGTTCGTGGCCCAGGATGTCGCCGGGATTCATGAAGGCGCCGAGCACTTCGTACAGGTGCAGGTCGGAGCCACAGATGTTAGTGGACGTGATTTCGATGATCGCGTCCGTGGGTTCTTCGATGAGCGGATCTGCCACGGTCTCTACGCGAACGTCGCGCTTGCCGTGCCAGGTGACTGCCTTCATGTCTAGTGCCTCCTAAGCACCCGGAGTGAATTATCAAGTCGTGTAAGCATTCTGCGGGGGCGTTCGCGCTGGTTGGCTCAGCCGGCTGGGGGCGCGGCCGAGGCCATCACCAGGCCGGCTCGGTCCCAGGCGCGGTGTAGTCCCAATCCGGCCGCCAGCGCGGCGGTGAAGGCCGTGTCCACTGTGTCGGCGATCTCTATCCCGGGGTCCGCCGGAGTGATCCCCGCCGCGTGCAGGACTGCGGTGCCGTCGCCCCACGCCGCGATTACCTTGCAGTGCCGGAACGCTTCCTGAAGCAGGACAACCAGCTTGATATCGGCGGTCGCTGTCGTACCGCCGGCTACGACGAGCGCGTCGTACTCGATCGACCGCGTCGTCAACAGCGTCCGGTCCACCGTGACGTTACGGCGACCGGCCTTCAAGACGCCACCGACGGGGGCGATCACCAGTGCGGTGACACCGAGCCCGGCGGCCGCCTTCACCAGCTTCGACACGCCGGCGAGATCGGAGCCTGCATCGGCGATGACGCCAATCTTGCGTCCATCGATCGGTCCGGGCTCGGCAAGTATTTGGACCAACGCCGGCGAAACGATGACGTCCTTTGCGGGCTTGCCTTTCGGGGCCGGCAAACCCAGGCCCTCGGCCACCTGCTCGCACAGATCGGTGTCCACGTTGGCCAGCACCTGCAATTCGCGTTCCTTGATCTCCTGCTCATAGACCTTGCCCAATTCGAAGGTGAACGCCTCCACCACGTGGGCTTGTTCGATCGGGCTCAGACTGCGGTAGAACATCGTCGACTGGGAGAAGTGGTCGTCGAAGGAGGCCGGCTGCGAACGCACCGCTGCCCCGTAGATAACCCGGGGGGTCGCCACGTACCCGCCGTCCTTCTCGCTGGCCAGCAGCGGCTCGTCCCCGTCGATGCTGTTGGGGTGATAGGCGGCCGTCCCGGTATGGATGGCGCTCTGGTGCATCCCGTCGCGCAGCATGTCGTTGACCGGGCAGTGCGGCCGGTTGATCGGCAGTTGCGCGAAGTTCGGGCCGCCGAGCCGGGTGATCTGGGTGTCCAGGTAGGAGAACAACCTCGCCTGCATGAGTGGGTCGTTGGTCGGTTCGATACCTGGCACCAGGTTGCCGGTGTGGAAGGCGACCTGCTCGGTTTCGGCAAAGTAGTTGGTGGGGTTGCGATTTAACGTCATCTTCCCGATCAGCTGCACCGGCGCGAGTTCCTCGGGTACCAGTTTCGTCGGGTCGAGCAGATCGATTCCTTCGAAGCTGTCGCTGCCGTCATCGGGCATCACCTGGATGCCGAGCTCATATTCGAGGAATGCACCCGCCTCGATGCCGTCGGCCATGTCGCGGCGGTGAAAGTCCGGGTCGCACCCGGCGGCGATCTGCGCTTCTTCCCACACCAACGAATGCACTCCGGCGACCGGTTTCCAGTGGAACTTCACCAGGCTGGTTTCTCCGGTGGCGTTGACGAGGCGAAAGGTGTGCACTCCGAACCCCTCCATCGTCCGGAAAGACCGCGGGATGCCCCGATCGCTCATGTTCCACAACACGTGGTGAGTAGCCTCGGTATGCAGCGACACGAAGTCCCAGAACGTGTCATGCGCGGACTGCGCCTGCGGGATTTCCCGATCCGGTTGCGGCTTGGCGGCGTGGATGATGTCAGGGAACTTGATGCCGTCCTGAATGAAGAAAACGGGCATGTTGTTGCCTACCAGGTCGAAGGTGCCCTCCTCGGTGTAGAACTTCACGGCAAACCCTCGGGTGTCACGGACCGTGTCGGCCGAACCCCGCGAACCCAGCACGGTGGAAAACCGGGTGAAGACATCGGTTTTCGTGCCCTTCTTGCCGAGGAATCCCGCTTTGGTGACCGACTTCGCGGTGCCATAGGACTCGAACACACCGTGCGCTGCGGCCCCGCGGGCGTGCACCACGCGCTCCGGGATGCGCTCGTGATCGAAGTGGGTGATCTTCTCCCGCAGGTGAAAGTCCTCCAGCAGTGTCGGACCGCGGTCCCCGCCCTTTAGTGAGTGATCGGTGTCGGGCAGCCGCAAGCCTTGCGCGGTGGTCAGGTATTTACCGGACTGGGCGCGGGGATCGACGTCGGGCGTCTGGCCGTTGGTGACGCCGGTCGGGCTGGTCAGCTTTGGACTGGACTGGTCGGGTTTACGGGGGGCGGGCATGCGTTCTCCTGGTGAAAGTGGGCGTTGAAAAGGAGACGTTTCGGTAGCCACGCTGTCGGACGTCCGAAATTTCCTGCGTCCGTCGGTGAATACCCCGATAAAAGGAACGCAAGCAGAGGATGTGCACCTGATCGAGACTCAGCTGTTCGCCGCTCGGGAAGCGGGTACACGGGAAAGCGGAGTTATTCCACGGACGGATTAGCGGAGGCGTCAAATGGCTCGAGTTGACAACGACCTCATCACCGAGGGGCGAGACGCCGAGGTAGATCGCGATCTGGTCGCCCAACCCCACCAGCAAAACGGTCCCGTCGCCCAGGCGGAGACGACGGCCGCCGAGATGAGTTCCGAAGAGCAGCCCCTCGGTCGGCCGGGGCGCCGCTTCGATCGGCGATCCCCCTTCTTCGTCGGGATGGCAGCGGCCGCCGGGGTCGCGGTCACCTACGGGGCAGTGCGTGTCCTGGAATCCATGTCCTCGATACTGATCCTCATCGGCGTGGCATTCTTTCTCGCGCTCGGTCTGGAACCGGCCGCTTCCTGGTTCGTGAATCACAAGCTGCCGCGGTGGGCCGCGACCACGCTGGTGTTCATCATCTTTCTTGTGCTGTTGGGTGCCTTCATCGGGGCCGCAATCCCGCCGCTCGCCCAACAGGCGGCTGAGCTGATACACCAAGCGCCGCAATACATTCAGCAGGCCCAAGACCACTCCTCGGCGGTCGGCAGGCTCAACGACCGCTTCCATCTGCAGCAGCGGATCACCGACGCCGTCAACGGCTCGGGTGGGTCGATCCTCAACGATGTGGTGACGGCGGGAACCGCCGTATTCGAAGCAATTGCCGACATCGTCATCGTCGCGGTACTGATGGTCTACTTCCTGGTCGACATGCCCCGTATCCGAACCACCCTGTACCGGCTGGTGCCGCACAGCCGCCGACCCCGCGCCATCCTCATCGGCGACGAGGTCTTCGCCAAGGTGGGCGCCTACGTTCTTGGCAACGTGTTGATCTCGATCATCGCCGGGGTCGCCACCTTCATCTGGCTGTTGGCATTCTCGGTTCCCTACCCGCTGCTGCTGGGTATCTTCGTAGCGGTCTTCGACTTGATCCCGGTCGTCGGGTCGACCATCGCTGGTGTCGTCGTCGCCGCCGTCGCGCTCACCGTGTCGCTTCCGGTGTGTATCGGTACCACCGTGTTCTTCGTGGTGTTCCGGCTCGCCGAGGACTATCTGTTGGTGCCAAAGATCATCGGGCGAGCGGTCAAGGTATCGGCGCTCATGACGGTGGTGGCCGCCTTGATCGGTGGCTCGCTACTCGGGATTGTCGGAGCCCTTGTCGCCATTCCGATCGCAGCCGCCCTCCAGCTCTTGGCGCAGGAAACCCTTTTTCCTCGACTCGACCAGCTGTAAGGGCGGGCCTCGGGACGCGTCCTGCTGGGTCGCGACAGTTCAGGCGGTGGTGGTCATCGAGAATTCGCGGCCAAATTGCTTCTCGGACGTGGTCTCGGGAGCCTCATCGGAGGTGGCGCGTAAAAACCAGTCTGGGACAGCCAGTTTGACGATCGTGCGCAGGACTTGCAGGTATTGCCGGGGCAGCGAGCCGGTGGTGTAGGGCAGGTCGTATGCGGCACAGACGGCCTGCACCTGGCTTGCGATTTGCGCATAGCGATTGCTGGGCAGATCCGGGAAGAGATGGTGTTCGATCTGATAGCAGAGGTTTCCACTCATGAACGCGAGCACCGGTCCAGCGTGAAAATTGGCGCTGCCCAACATTTGTCGCAGATACCAGTGCGGCTTGGTCTCACCTTCCAGGGTCTCAGGCGCGAACGTCTCGGCTCCGTCGGTGAAGTGACCGCAGCAGATCACCGCATATGCCCAAACGTTGCGAAGCAGGTTGGCCAGCATATTGCCGACTAACACGCGCCGCCAGCGCCGGCCGCCGAATGCCGGGAACAACACGTAGTCTTTGGCTGCCTGACGCACAATCTTCCTGCGCAAATCCCGTGCACAAGAGGATTTGTCGGCGTCAGTCTGCGCGCGATCTCGTTCAGAGTACAAGCCGTGCAGCGCGATACCCCATTCGAAAACAATCGCCAGCAGCAGATGCCGCAGCGGTTGTATCAGATTGCTGGGTTTCCACTGTTGGTCGCGGGTGACCCGCAGAACGCCGTACCCAAGATCGTCGTCGACGCCGACAACGTTTGTGAACATGTGATGGCGGTAGTTGTGGGAGTACCTCCATTGTGAGGACGGGCCCGCCATGTCCCATTCCCAGGTGGTGGAGTGGATTTCGGGGTCGTTCATCCAATCCCATTGGCCGTGGCCGATATTGTGGCCCAGTTCCATGTTCTCGATGCTCTTTGCCGCAGCCAGGGCGACCGTTCCCAAAATCCACCCGGCCCTGGTTGGGCTGGTGCCGATCGCGATACGGGCGGCGAGGTCGAGACAACGCTGAAAAGCGATGGTGCGCTGGATATAAGCCCTGTCATTCGCGCCGCGCGATTCCTCGATCTCGAGGCGGATGCCGTCCAGTTGGAGGGCGAGGGCCTCGACATCTGCGGCGCTCAGATGCGCGTACTCTGCGATGTCTGCAATCGCCATCACTGCCGCACCCGATAGTCGGAGGAAGGGGCATCCCTGGGCGGGTTCGCAGGGTGGCGGGTGTCAACCGGCTCGGGGGAGGAAAGCAGCCGTACCCGCCTGTTCTCGACGCAACGGGACGGCTGGGTCGCGGCCAGGAAGGTTTGCATCGCAGAAAGCAGCTGTGCCGGAGCGGTCTCGTGCGGATAGTGCCCCGCGTCTGAGATCTGCGCGGTCACGGCGTGGGGGATACGTTTCGCGAAGGCACGGTGGTGGCGCGGGGCGATGGTTTTGTCGTTGATACCCCAGGCGACTAGCAGCGGGATCTCCCGCAGCACACCCAGTTGGTGGCCGGCTCCGACCGCCAGCCCCCGCCGGTGGATGACGATGCGCGCCGTGTGCAGGAATGCTCGTCGTTGCTGGTCGTCCGTCAACCCGCGGAGCACGTCGGCGAGCACGCGGGCGTCCGAGTTTCCGATCAACGTCGGTAAGAACCCGAACAATCGTTGGGCGAGCGGGGCCGGCATCGTGCTGAGCCTAGCGATGACGGTGTCCGCGCCGCGTAGGGCAGCTGCCCGCAGCATGGGTGTGACTTCGGCGCCAAGACCACCGCTGCTGATAAGGACGACGCGCTCGATGCGTTGCGGAAATTGATAAGCGACCTGAAGCGCGACACCGCCCCCTAGGCTATGGCCGACGATGGCTGCCCGAGGATGGCCCAGCGTGAGCAGTAGGTCGCGCATCGCGCAGGCATGCGTGCCCAGCGAATAGTCCCCAGTTGGCGGGTCGGACAGGCCATGGCCAGGAAGATCGGGCGCGATCACCGTGTGGGTTCGCGCCAAGCCGGGGATCAAGGGCTGCCAGGTGCGGCGGGTGCCGCCCAAACCATGGATGAGGAGTACCACCGGTCCGGTTCCGGACTGGGTGTATGAGATCGCACCGCCGTTCAGCGGCATCCGGTGTTCCACCGTCGAGGCTGTCGAAGGCATCGGGCCGACAGGCTCCCGAGCCATGGGGCGTTGATTGACAGTCCGCTTCGGACGCGTTTGCATTGTGAACTTTCGAAAGGGAAATACCGAATCCCCCGGTTGTGAGCGATAGCTCCCACGCTGCGCTAAAGGGGCGACGTGTTCCGGGCCGGCTGGACTGTCAACCAGAGATCACTCTACTCGTGATCGGTGTCGGCTCCCACATAGCTGACCTGGGTGATCCGTGTCCTATGGTGAATCCGAGCGCCCAGCTCTCAAAGCTGTTGCTAAACAAGGGATAAATGCCCCAATGGCGTCACAATCACGACCGTGATCGAATGCCGAAACCGGCTCGCCGCTGGATTCTAGGAGCCCTCTGACAGCTGGGCTGGCTACAGTTGCCCAGCGAGTTCTCGTGATACGGCAGTCGCTGTCGAGCGTGGCAAGAATGGAAATCCCTCTGCCGTAGAGAAATTCAACCCCGCTGAGGTCGAGGGTAGGCCGGTTGCCCCTCAATGAAGACGTGGACGTAGTCGGAGAAACGGTCGAGGCCTTCGACCGGCCCATTCTGATGCTGGCAGTGTGCCTGTTAGTGCTCACCGGTCGAGTCGCGAAGTTGCGCCGCCGTGATGCTGCGGTATGACGGCAATTCGAAGTCGGGAAAGTACACGTTGTCGCGCTGATCGCGCACCCGCTCCAACCAGTACTTCTGATCAGCGGCCGACGTGCAGGCGTAGATCTTCGTGTACGTCGCCGCGAAGGGAAACAACAAGCCATTGCCCACTGCCTGCCAGACGGCCGCGGCCACGCCGGGGGTTTGGACGCCGCGATAGTCGTCCAGCGCGATCACGCCCCGCTTGGCGGTGTGAGTCACGGTGAGGCTGATGTCCTTGGCAACGCACTGGTAGCTGTGACAGCCGTCGATGTGGCTGAAGCGGAGTATGCGGTCTTTGAGATCGAGCTCTGATGATTCGCAGACTTCCAGCGTGGGCCGGCGAGTATGGAACCGATCCCAGTTGGTCAGGAATTGCTGCTGCTCCAGGCCCGAGTACTCCTGGCGCGGGGCCCGCGCGATGTCGGCGTGATCCATCACGGCTCCGAACAGATCGCAGATCACCAGTTCTTCCTCGTCCCGGAGGCCGTATCCCATCAAGATGGCGGACTTGCCCTGGTATGCGCCGATCTCCAGCAAGTCGCCCCTGATGTCCTCGGCTGTCTGGAGAGCCAGCAAATTGCCGAAGAGCTCAACGTCGGCCTGATAGAACCAGCCGTCGACCTGGTCCATCTCCTCGGTATAGAGGATCCAGGGATCGGTCATGACCCGCTCCTTCGCCGTTCAGTCAACGTGCCCGAGACGGGCGGCATGTTCGAGGAGATCGGCGGCAGCAGTGGCACTTTCGGCGGGAGTGGCCATTTGGGCGGCGACCTCACGGGTTCGAGTGACGCATTGTGGATTAAGAATGGAGCGCAGGTCGGCGACCAGCGTATCCAGTGTTGCCTCAAAGAAGGGCCGCCCAAAGCCGACTCCAAGGTGGGTGACCGCATTGGCCCACAGTGGCTGATCGACCGAGACCGAAAGGGCCAGCGTAGGAATTCCGGCGCGTATACCTGCGAACGTGGTGCCGGGTCCGGCATGGTGGACGGCCGCGCGGCAAACCGGGAAGACGGCCGCGTGATTCACCGTGCCCACGACCTTTACGTGGTCGAAATGCGGGACATTGGTGAAATCACTCGAACCACTGCAAATCAAGGCCCGCTCGCCTAACTGCCCGCACGCCGCGCCGATCACCGCGACGGTCTCAGCAGCAGATGGAAGTCGCACGCTGCTGCCGAAGCCGAAGTAGATCGGCGGCGTCCCTGCGGCAATCCACGACGAGACGTCATCGTCGGCCTCCGCCGGCAACGCCAGCGTCAAGCCACCAACGAAAGGCCGCCGTAGGTCGTATTTCTTCCATTCCGCTGCCAGCCCGGGGAAGAATAGTTCGTCGTAGGCCTGGATCTCCAGGGGGCGCCGCGTCCGAGGGGCCGCTAACTCGGGCAGACCTAGCGCCCGGCGCTGGGCTGCTTCAGCGTTGTTGGTGACCAGCGGACCCGCATTTTCCGGCTCTAGTGGGAAGATGTGCAGCGCGGCCTGCGGGATGTCGTAGTACTCCGCGACGTTTGCGGCCAGCCCTTGTTCGCTGGCGTCCGTCAAGAGCAAGTCGGCCCCGTCTGCCAGCGACTTCAGTGAGTCTCCCAACTCCGGCCAGAGTTGGGCGAGATGGGTGAAGACTTCCCACGCCGCCGTCGTGGGATGCGGCGTCTTGCCGTATTTGCGCTCGATCTCCGCGTTGTGAAGGACCTGGTCCGGGCCGTGGCCGACCGCGGTAAGCCCCACCGACTCGACGAAGCCGAGAAAGTTAGGCGGGACCGCCATGCATACGTCATGACCTCGACGATGCAGCTCCCGACCGATGGTCGCGCACGGCTCGATATCGCCCCGACTTCCCAAACTTGCCAGCAGAAATCTCATCGGCTGCCGCGGTGATGGAGATGATGAGCCATAAGCCTTCCCGTTCGGGCGTCGTGGGACTGAGCAGCTTCAACGGATTCAGCCGCGACTACACGCCATATTGCCAAACGGCGGCTTCACAGTGTGCCGTGAGAAGCGCCAGCTGGTGAGGCTCGGAAGTACTCGATAGTCCGGGCGGCCCCCACTTCGAAAGGGATTCGTGGACGCCAGCCGAGCCTGGACTCGGCGAGTGCGATGTCCGGCTTGCGCTTCCTCGGGTCGTCCGGCGGCAGGGCCTCGAAGACGGTCGACGAGGAGGATCCGGTCATCTCCTTGATAATTCTTGCGATCTCAAGGACGGAATGTTCGGCGTGGCTGCCCAGGTTAACTGGTCCTGTGAAGGAGGGTTCGCTCGCGGCCATCTTCACGAGCCCGTCAACGAGATCGTCTACATAACAAAAGGAACGGGTCTGGGTGCCGTCCCCGAAGACGGTGATCGACTCTCCCCGCAGCGCCTGGACGATAAATGTGGAGATGATTCGGCCGTCCTCCGGTGCCATCCTCGGACCGTACGTATTGAAAATGCGGACGACCTTGATTCTGACGTCGTAGCGACGCGCATACTCGAGCATCAGCGTCTCCGCGACTCGTTTGCCCTCCTCGTAGCAGCCCCGCACGCCGAAGCAGTTGGCGTTGCCCCAGTAACTCTCGACCTGGGGATGGATCGTGGGATCCCCGTAGATCTCGCTGGTGGAAGCTTGCAGAATGACGGCCCCCGTCTCGCGCGCCAGTTCGAGGAGGTTTCTCGTCCCGACGAAGTTCGTCTCAAGGGTGAACAGGGGATCGCGCTGGTAGGCGCGCGGGGACCCCGGGCAAGCCAGGTTGAAGATGACGTCCAGCGGGCCCGTCGCGGCCACGCCTATCGGCTGGATGATGTCGTGCTCGACAAAGTTGAACCCCGGATCTTCCTCGAGGTGCTCGATGTTTTCGTGCCTGCCGGTGTAGAGGTTGTCCAGCCCGAGAACCTCGATGCCGTCGCGACGAAGACGATCGCACAGGTGGGAACCCAAGAACCCGGCAGCGCCCGCGACGAGGGCTGTCACTATGTTCGTTCTCCTTATTTTCGGCCCGCGCCGACGTAGTCAGTCCTCGCCCGCAGGCGCTTAGGATCATAGTGCTGCTACCGCCGGTATCGGGAGGTGCGAGGGTCACGGGTCGGCCAGAGACCGAACTTGTTTACCCCAACGTCGTTGCGGGAGCGCCGCCTTTCCCGTGGGCGCGGGGACCCAGCTTCGCAAAGCTTTGCGGCCAATCAATTGACAACCATGGGTGTAGGCCAATTGCTTTGCGGCAGCGGTGAACTCCTGATTGCTCACCACGATGCTTCGCGTACACCCGTGATGACGCGCGCCCGCCACCACCTGCTGGACGGCGGCGATACCCACCGTTTTGCCGTGCCGCTTGCACTGGATCGCCGCATACTGGCCGTCCTTTTCCGCGATCAGGTCGACGCCGTAGTCGCCGACGGCAGGGGTGAAGCTGACCCGCCAGCCTGCGCGCTGCATACGTGTGGCGACATAGTCTTCAAACTCCACGCCCTCCATCGCGTCAATCTCCCTGATGCCCGCATCCGTCCGCAGTCGCCGCCGCGACCGACGGTAGGCCGGTTGTATCAAAGCCGCGAAAAGCAGGCCGCAAGCAGCTCCTGCTAGGCCCACTGAGACGCGATGCGCGAAGAAACCAAGGAGCAGCCCGAAGTAGAGCGGGAGAAAGGCGAACGCCGTTTTCATGGGGTGGAGAGGTCTCGCAAGCCGGCCGCGGCGGCGATGATCGAGGGCACCCTATGCATGAGCCGATGATAGAGATGGGCAACGACAAGCAATGCCGGGCGAATGTCGTGGCGGCTACGGCGGACTGAGGTGAAGGGCGTGGCACCACAAAACGAGCTACGCTTCACCGCACCGGCGACCGAGGGGGCATCGTGGCTGACGAATTGGATGTCGATCTCGTTGCGCTGCACGTGGCGAGCAACCAGGTGCTGAATGCGATCGGTGAGGCCGCGGTGGACTTCGTCGGCCACGAGGACGGCTTAGCCGACGCTGCCCCGGGGTGGATTGGCTCCTCGCAGCTGGCGTTGGCTCAGGTCGCGGCCCGGTGGGAGGCCCGCCACAGCCAACACAAGCTCGTAGTGGGCGGTTTGGGTACGCACGTCGCCGAGGCGATGATCGGTTACGCCAAGAACGAGGACGCTTCGGCCCGCGCTCTCAAGTCGGTGCAGAAGTAGGAGTAAAGGGTGGGGTCGCTGACTCCTGCGGACGTCAAGCGCTGGGATCTCAACGCGATCCACACGGTGTTCGAGACGGCCAGCGGACGCGCTAATACGTTGCAGCACTTGGGGGATAGCCTGCAACAAGCCCACAATGTTCTCGCCGACTGGCAAGGTGAGGCCGGGGACGCGTTTCGCGGCGACGTGGGCAAGATCCGCCGCGACATCGAGGCGGACGGCGCGGAATCCAAGCAGGTGGCGGCGGCGGTGTCGCGGGCCGAGGCCGACGTGAGCGCGTGCAAGCGTGAGCTGGACGACGTCGAACGAGCCGCCCAGGCTAACGGGTGGTTCATCACGCCCGACTGGCGAATCGACGTCGGTGCGGCCGGGATCCCCGCCAATCGAATCGACCTCGCCACCCAGCTGCAGATATTGCAGGGCGAGCTCAACACCTGCAAGGTGCACGCTCACACCGCCGACCACGAACTTGCCACCGCGATCGGCGCTGCCGTCGGTGCCGTCCCGCTCGATGCCGCCGGATCCCCAGGCGGTGCCGCACCGCCGCAAGGGCAGCCGCAGACCTGGAAAGACATGTTGATGCCACCTGGCGCCGCAGAGGCTCCGCCGGCCGGTGTCCCTCCGAGTGATCCATCGGCTCCCGCGGTGCCAGGAGGCAAGCCAAAGACTTGGCGAGACATGCTGCTGCCGGCTGGCGCCGCCGATCCTGGGCAGGATGGTGTTCCGCCAAAGGGTTCGCCGACTCCCGTGGCCGCCGGGCCGGGCGGGATTCCCCCGAAGGGTCCGTCGGCTCCTGCGGGTGCTGGCGGCCAGCCGCGGACGTTGAGAGACATGCTCTTGCCCGCCGGCGGCGTCCCGCTGCCTCAGCCGAGCCCGGCAGAAATGGAGAACGCTAGGGCGATAGCCCGCCGAGCCATGATTGCCGATGGTGTCCCGCCGGATCAGGTCGAGGCAAAGCTAGACGACCTCGTGGCCGGCGCTCAGCGGTGGATCGACGAGGGAGGAATTCCTCCTTACATCGCGCCAGAGCCAAAGCCCCCGCCACCGCCGGGATTCGGCGAAGGCTTCGCTGACCGCTGGTTTGCCACCGAACAGGGCATTCATAACCTTCTTGGGGTAGGAGGACCGGGAGCACCCGGCGTATTCCAGTCGTGGCAGCAGATGCTCAGCGGCACCGTCGAGACGGCCCTAAACCCGGCGGGGGCAGCGATCGGGGAAGCGCAAAATGCGTTGAACTCGCCGAGTCCGGCCTACTTTTTGGGGGGTAAAGCTGCCGACGGCGCCATCGCCTTGCCCGGGCTGCTCTTCGGTGGGGAAGGGGCAGCGGTTAGAGCAGGTCTTCCCGCAGAAACTGTCACCGCGGGCGGTGCGCCTTTGGCCGTTGTGCGCGGCTGGCACCCCACTGGCGGCATGCCGTGGGAGGACTTCGCATCTCAGTTCGGGACTCCAGAATTGCGCAGCTACCCTTTGAATGATGGTTTTCCATCAGGCTATGTTCCGCAGCCCGCGCACCTTCCCGAGGGCACCATCATCGACCGGTTCGGATCCCCGCACGGCCGCTACCTTGCGCCCGATGGCACCCCTTTCGCGGATCGCGCTCTGGCGCCAGAATCGGTTGGCGGGGACTACAACCGATACATGGTGACCGGAAAGCCACTTCCGCCGGGCTGGCAAGTCGTCGAAGGACCAGTGCAACCGTATTACGGCCAGACGCCGTCGACCGGCTCCCGTCAATACATGGTCTTGGGGCCGGACGGCGTGAAACCTAGCGTTTGGGAGCTAGTTAGGTTGGGCATATTGGACGAATATGGGCCGCCCCTTGGAAGATAAATCTGCGGACCTGCAAGCTGCGATAAACCGATTGTCGGAAAGGCTCGGCGTCCGACCCATCCCTATCGGCCTCCTAACAAAGGATGGCCTCAATATCTATATTGCCGATGACGGCTCGTATCACTTCACGTTCTACGAGCGAGGAACGTTGGGTTTCGACCGGGTAGGCAGCCTCGACGATCTTCTCTACTGGTACACCCAAGACGTGATCACAAACCAAGCGGTCAAACGGGTAGGAGACCGAGAACAACGCTTTGCGTATGAGTACCAGGCGCTGAGTGATTTCAATGTTGAATGGGCTAAGAGAAATGTTCGGGAGACTGCGGCATTATTCTGCCGATACGGTCAGCCGGAGGACATATCATTGCTCCCCGACATTGGCGAACCGCTGTGATCCTCGCCTGAGTCCCTTGCGTGGTGGGCGTTCGATTTGCCCCGCCTCAAGCGACAACCGACACGTCGCGAGGCCTGTCGCTCGGAGGCGGGCACAAGTTCACGTTCTCCGCTAGCGCGCCAGTGTGGCTACTTTGACAACCGCAGGCAGCGCCGCGTCCGCAGGAGGCGACGCCCCACCGGAATTAGCGGCGTGCCCGCAGACGTTAGTAGTCCGCGAGACGGTAGATCAACGACGGCAGGCAAGGTGTGAGCATGAAGTTCGGGATCGCAACGTTCGTTAACGATGACACTATCGACACGATTTCGCTGGCACGCGCGATCGAAGAGCGGGGTTTCGCGTCGCTGGTCATTGCAGAACACACACACATTCCGGCGAGCCGGGAGTCCGCCTACCCGCAGGGCGGCGAGCTGCCGTCAATTTATTACCGGACCCTCGATCCGTTTGTGACGCTGGCCGCGGCGGCAGCGGTGACCTCGTCCATCGAGCTGTTCACCGGGATCGCCCTGCTGATACAACGTGATCCGATCATCACGGCCAAGGAAGCCGCCAGTATCGATCTGATCTCCGGCGGCCGCTTCGTGTTTGGCGTGGGCGCCGGCTGGAACATCGAGGAGCTGCGCGATCACGGCACCGACCCGAAGACGCGCGGCGCTCTGCTCGATGAGCGCATCGAAGCCATCAAGGCGCTGTGGACGGCCGAACCCGCTGAGTACCACGGCAAGTACGTCAACTTCGATGCTTCTTACGCGCGGCCCAAGCCGGTTCAGAAACCGCACCCGCCGATCTTCATCGGCGGCAATTCTGACGCCACGGTCAAGCGGGTGATCCGCCACGACGCCGGTTGGATATCCAACGCGCTCCCTGTGGAGCTTCTGACTAAACGCATTGATCAGCTGCGTGAGGGCAGCGGGCGCGACGTTCCACTCGCAATGTTCGGCACGCCGATCGACCCCGACTATTGGAGCGCCACCGAGGGTTTGGGTTTCGAGCGGCTCGCGCTGCTCTTGCCCACCCAGCCGCTCGACGAATCGCTTCGATTGCTCGATGACTACGCCGCGAAGGTGGGCAGCTACCGCGGTTAAAAGGGCTGGAAGCTCAAGGTCGGATGATTCGACGCGCGGCACGGGCCAGTAGAGCAGGTTCGAACCGCCAGATTTCGGCATCCTCGATATCCCACGCGTAACTGGGGGTGCCATCGGTCAAGAGGTCGCGAAGCGTCGGGTGGCTCAGCTCATCCGAGGACCAGTCATAGAGCAGAACCCATCTGGGCTGGATGACTCCGACGTCGAGCATGTGACCGAAGTCGTACTCGAGTGCGATGTACGTTTCCACGTCGTCGCCCAGCGGATAGCGGTCCGGAAGGATGCGCGACAGCGACAAGAAGATCCCGGTCATGCCCAAGCGAGGGTCACCGAGGGGTCGCCCGAACGGTGCGAGCCAGCTCAGCGCCAGTCGCGGCGCGGCCACGAGGGCGTGGGCGTAGAGCACGCGGATCAGGACGACGTTGATAAAGAACCGTTCCACCCGCGCCTCCCTACGGGCGAGTTCTTGGTTGGCCAAATAGGCCGCGGCGATTGAGGCGTTATGTGCGCGGTACCAGTTGCGTGCGGTTGGTTGCCGGATGAATTCGAGATATGTGCTGACGCGGGTGAACTCGGCACGCCCGAATACCCGAACGCGATCGCCCGGGCCTCGGCTGTGTCGCGCAACAGGGTCTCGTTCACCGCCCGCCACCATGGGATGCCCGGGCAGGAATGCTCGTGGGGGTTGAGCAGGCCGCGGCGCAGCTGCCACCCCATGAACGCCGACGCCGCGCGCCGGTAGGGCAAATAACCCCGGTCCACGCCACGCGGCACCTCGTATAGCCGACGAAGTAGCGCCAGCCGCGCCGCCGGATCGTTCCGCGCGGCGGCGACGAGCGAATGCGCGTGTTCGGCAGCCGAAACGCGCGACCCATCCGGATTGTCAAAGGGCATGTTCACACGCCTCCGCAGGCACCGTCGACCGTCCGACTATATTTGCGCCGCGACTCAAGCCTGCTGGTCGGGTGCCCATCTTGGCGGGCGTACGTCCGGCCTGTGTGCCGAACGCGCCGCACCCACCGAACGCGCCGCGGCCAGTGTTGCAGCGCGCTCACCGTTGATCGCGGTTAGCGGCGGAGGCTGGCCTTTCCGCAGCGTCGCGATCAACTCCCGGTAAGGGCCGATGAGGTAGACGGTGTCGCCGGCTTTCAGCCGGGCGTCGCGGCGGGGGCGCAACCTGATTGGTCCCTCCGGCCGAGTGATCGCGATGACCCGAGTTTGCGTCGACAGTTCCACCATTCGCAGTCCGTCCAGCTCGCTGCCCGCCGCCACGAGCATTCCGCCGACCATAAAGGAGCGTTGCCCGACCCAGAATGTACCGAGCACCTGCAGGCCCATCGCCGCGCCGATGAACCAAGGGGCCGCCAGGTCGACGATCGAGCGCACGTTCTCGAAACCGAACCGCCGATTCACCGCAGTGCCCAGCGCCCGGCCTTGAACGCGCATCACGATCGGCACCTTGGTATCTGATCCCAAGATCTCCAGCAGGACGATCCCGGTCTCGATGTTCTCCATGTCGTCCTTTGTCACCACCGCCACTCCGCGGGCGCGATCGACACGCGCCGATTCCAGCGTCTGGCGCATCGCCGAATCCCCAAAGATCACCGGCACATCGAGTTCGGCCACGGTCGACAGGAAGCGGTTGTTCTCGTCCGGCTCGATGACGAGGACGTCGTATCCGGCAGCGGTCAGATCACTGACGACGCGCACGCCAATCGACCCCAGTCCGATCACGACGATGTGATCGCGCATATGGCGTGCCCGACGGAGCCCGGCAGTTTGGACAAAGCGGCGCGACAGCAGCAAGTCCGCGAGGAATGCGACGGGGAGGGCGGTCACGATCACGCCGCCGAACATCACTCCGACGGCGAACATTCGCAGCACCGGGGATTGCTGGGCGAAGCTGAAATCGCCGAAGCCGACCGTCGTCAGGGTCTCTGAAGCGAAGTACAGGGCGTCGATCCACGACATCTTCGGGTGTTGGTAGCTGAACCGCACCACGGCAGTTGAGCCGAGCGTTACAAGCACCGCGAATGCCAACGAGGGGAAAAGCATCGGATTCACGTCGTCGCGCATGGCACGAACGGCATCGATGAAACGCCGGACCCTGGAGTGGCGAGAGCGCGTCGCAGTCGCGGGAGGCACCGTGATCCCGCGGGCTTGCAATTCATCTTTGACGCCGATCATCGAGGTCCAGTCGCCGGCGTAGACCTGCAGATCCCGTCCCGGACATGGGACCACCTCGCCCGGCGTAGGTGAGTTCTTGCCGTGGACCACTGCCACCGGGGCCAGGTCGGCGTGGATCTCGCGCAGCGTTGCCTCGTACGGCGCCTCGGATCCCCAGACGACGAATTCGATACCGGCCGTGTCGAACTGATGCGCGTTGCGCGACAGCACTGCCTCGACGAGGGATGGCGCCGCGAGCTCGGCGACGTCCAGGATCGCACCGGGGCCATTGACGACGGTCACCGCCTCGCGTAACACGTCGTTGGCCAGGCGCGCCACCACCCGGACGTTCTGGCTATATTCCCTTGCCAGTAAAGCAATTTCGAGATTCACGGCGTCATTGGGCCCAGCGCAGACGACGGCGCGCGCGCGATGTACCCCGGCGCCCAGGAGATCGGCGGCAGTGTTGATCTTGATTATCCGTGCGCCCGCGCCCCGTAGTTCCTCGGCGATCGTCCTCGACAGCGGATCGTCGCCGCTGACGATGATTTCGCGATGGAATTGAAAGACCTCACCCATCTCGCGCCGTCGTTTCGTTCGTTTGTCGACAGGTTCGGTCGCGACTGTTCTGCGCCATGAGCACTCCGACCTGTGCTGACACCAGCGTCCGCTGGCTCATATGACTATCGGCCACAATGCCGAAACGTGCCACTGGAACGAACCTGCCCCGGGAGGTCAACAGCGGTGTCCCGCAACTCTTTTTGAGGCGCAACAGGTTCGACTTGGGCTCGTCACGCAGCCGAAATACTTGAGGCGTAGAAAGCGCTGTCGCGCCACCAAGCAAAGGAGCACTCATTGTTCGAAAAGACGCCCGACGACATCTTCAAGCTCGCCAACGATGAGCACGTTGAGTATGTCGATGTCCGCTTCTGTGACCTGCCGGGCACCATGCAGCACTTCACAATTCCGATCTACGCCTTTGACGAGACCGTATTCGAGGAGGGATTGGCGTTCGACGGCTCCTCGATTCGCGGGTTCCAATCGATTCACGAGTCCGACATGATGCTGCTTCCCGATCCGGAAACCGCGACCATCGACCCGTTCCGTGCCCGCAAGACGCTCAACGTGAACTTCTTCGTGCACGATCCATTCACTTTCGAGGTGTACTCGCGCGACCCACGCAATGTCGCCCGCAAGGCGGAGAACTACTTGATCAGCTCCGGCATCGCCGACACCGCGTACTTCGGCCCGGAGGCCGAGTTCTACATCTTCGACTCGGTGAGCTTCGACTCGCGCACCAACGGCTCGTTCTACAAGGTGGACGCGACATCCGGGTGGTGGAACACCGGAGAAGCGAACGAATCGGACGGCAGCCCGAACCTTGGTTACAAGGTCCGCCCCAAGGGCGGCTACTTCCCGGTGGCCCCCACCGACCACTACGTCGACCTACGCGATGAGATTCTCACCCATCTGACCAACGCCGGCTTTCTACTGGAAAAGGGGCACCACGAGGTGGGCAGCGGTGGGCAGGCCGAGATCAACTACAAATTCAATACGTTGCTGCACGCAGCAGACGACCATCAGATGTTCAAATACATCGTCAAGCAAACCGCTTGGCAAGCAGGTAAATCCGTGACGTTCATGCCCAAGCCGCTGTTCGGCGATAACGGTTCCGGCATGCACTGCCACCAGTCGTTGTGGAAGGACGGCAGTCCGTTGATGTACGACGAGACGGGCTACGCCGGCCTGTCGGACACGGCGCGGCACTACATCGGCGGCCTGCTCTACCACGCGCCGTCGCTGCTGGCCTTCACCAATCCCACCGTCAACTCCTACAAGCGGCTGGTTCCCGGCTATGAGGCCCCGATCAATTTGGTTTACAGCCAGCGCAATCGCTCGGCATGCGTGCGGATCCCGATCACTGGGACCAACCCGAAGACCAAGCGGCTGGAGTTCCGCTGCCCCGACTCGTCAGGGAACCCATACCTTTCGTTCGCGGCCCAGTTGATGGCCGGGCTGGACGGGATCAAGCACAAGATCGAGCCGCCACCCCCAGTCGACAAGGACCTCTACGAGCTGCCGCCGGAAGAGGCCGCGGAGATCCCACAGGCTCCCACCCAGTTGGCGGCGGTGATAGACCGGTTGGAAGAAGACAGTGAATACCTTACTGAAGGAAGCGTTTTCACCCCCGACCTAATCCAGACGTGGATCAACTACAAGCGCGATTACGAGCTTGCGCCGTTCAACTTGCGACCGACCCCGTACGAGTTCGAGCTCTACTACGACGTATAAAGCACTCAATTAGCCGGCTCGGGGGTTGTCCAGGGCTACAGTGCGTCGATGATCGGAGGTAAAGAGGTCCGGGGCCCACTGCCGAGCCGCGACTGGCGTCGACGATGGGTGTCAACCGCTTGGTGAACCGCGGCTTGAGCGGGTGAGGCTGGTCATGGCTGGACTCCTTTTAAATCGTCCCGATTTGTCTGCACATTGCTACCTGGGTGGCCTTGCGATTGCGATGAGTACCTAGGTCGGCCGCGACTACCGATCCCAAAAACCGGCGGCGCCCCCGGGCCGGCAGCCTCACCGCCGTTCGATACGGTCGGCAGGACAGCGGCGCCCGCTTGTAGGAGGATGAAGCGATGCGAGGGGTTATCGTGCTTGCGAGTTTTATTGCCGTCATCGCCGTTGCTGCACCGGCACATGCCGATCCGGGTTCGGATGCGAACTTTCTGTCAGCGCTGAAGAACGCCGGCATCACCTATCAGACGCCGGGCGTAGCCATCGGCGTTGGCAAGAGCGAATGCAAACTGATGGATGAGGGCATGCCCGAGGCCGAGGTCATCAAGGACCTGGAGGAGAGCAATCCGGCCTTCAAGGGGGATAGCCCAGTGCAGTTCACCACGATCGCGGTGAACGCCTACTGCCCCCAACACGCAGGGGAACTGACTACCCAGCCGTCGTCGTCATCGTAGATCTGTCCGGCATTCCGTGGCCGGCGCTACCTGACGGACTCCGCTTCTCCGGTCGGCCGCGTTCGCAATTCGGCCGGTAGACGCTTGAACCCGTGCAAGGTGACCACCTCGAGTGGTTGAGGTTGCTCGCGCAGGGTCAGAGTCGGGAATCGCTCGAACAACGTGCGCAGGGCGATAACGCCCTCGATGCGGGCCAAGGCCGCCCCTAGGCAGCCATGTATGCCTGAACCGAACGCCAGGTGGTCTCGCGCATTGGGCCTGGTGATGTCAAACCGGCCGGCATCGGTGAATACGCCCGGATCGCGGTTGGCGCCGTTCATCAACAGCACAAACATCGCACCGGCGGGGATGCGCTCCCCGGCTATTTCGGCGTCGCGGCGTGCGGTGCGCACCAGCATCTGCACCGGGCTTTCGAATCGCAGAATCTCCTCGACCGCCGCCGGCCACAAACCCGGATCATCGCGTAACAGGGCCAGCTGCTGGGGATGCTCAAGCAGCAGGACGATTCCGTTGCCGATCAGGTTCACCGTGGTCTCGAACCCGGCGCCGACCAGAAGTGCGGCGTTCGCCGCGAATTCGCGATGGGTCAGCTCGTCGCCGGCGGCCACGCGGCCGAACGGGTCGTCCCCGGACTCACCGTTGCGCGCGCGTTCGATGAATTGGGCGGCGTAGCGGTCGACTTCCCGCAGTTGCTCGACCGCATGGCGAAACGTCTTCCAGCCAGTACCGAAATCCAGCAACGGGGCCAAGCTGTAGCCCCATTCGCGCACCTGCGGGCGTGCATCGGTGGGCAACCCAAGGATCTCGGCGATCACAGCCACCGGCAGCTCTGTAGCGAAGTCGGTGACCAGGTCGGGCCGCGGGTTGCGCTCTAAAGCATCGAGCAGTTCCGTCGTGATCTCTGCGACTCGAGCGTTGAGCCTCTCGATGGCCCGTGGTGTGAAGCTCTGCGCGAATAGGCGCCGATAACGGGTGTGATCGGGAGGATTTGACATCACCATCGCCGGACGCTCCACCGGATTGGGCAGTCCCGGATCTGTCCGCTCCAGCAAAGCCGGAAATGGCTGCGGGAGAGGGGCATTCACTAGGTTGGTGACTCCGAATCGGTCGTCGCGCAACACCATCCGGCAGATTTCGTGGTCGGCGCTCACCCACACGAACGGCCTTCGCACCAGCCGGCCTTGTCGCCTGATCTCTTCGATCAGGCCATACATCTCATCTCCACGGGCACGGCCCAGCAGTATCCGGGCCAAGGGTTGCCCGCGGCGAGCTTGCACCGCCAAGAAGGCGCGCGGCGCACCGTACCTCGCCATCCAGCGAAACCAGATGCTCGTCCGGATGGCGGTCCTCCTTCGGCGTCGCCCATGTCCGGTGGTCAGACTCGTGGCCGGAACATATCACCGGAGCTCGTTGTGCGCCGCCCCGAGCCGGCGGTCGCGGCGATCACCGCGGCCGCGTTTGCTGGCCCAATCGTTTGCGATAAACGATTCGCAGGCGCGACATCCGGCGCAGTCACACTCGCCACATCAGCATCGCGAAACGTGGGGCCACTTCGTTGGGAAATACGATAGCGCATGCGATATCGCATTTCAGAAGCGTTCTAGTCCAACCCTTTTGGTGCTCACGTGGCCGGTGTTACCAACCGCGATGAGCTCAACGCCGGGGTCTCCGCGGCGATCGGAGTGGGTGTCGGATTCGCCGGCGTCGCGGTTATCCAACTGCTGGCGCTGGCGCAACGACCTCGCTAGGGACCGTTTCCCACCAGGTTGCTGTTCTGCGGGCAATAGGTGCGAACGGAGATGGTTACGTACGCATCGGCATCGTTGCTGAGCGCCGGATTGCTCGCCCGGAATTCCACGATGATCTGCTGCACCGTCATGCCCAGGCGGATGTTCTCGCACACCATCTTGCCGTTGTAGATGGCGGCGTCGGGATTGGCGAAGGAGATTCCCCGGTCGTTGAGGGCCTGAACGTACCTATTGTCCTGGTCTGGTGTCGACACAATCGAGGATGGGGCAGCTGCTGAAGCCGTCCCCGATGCGGCGGGAGGCGGGCCGGATTTAGAGGTCGGGGTTGCGGTGGGTGCGGGCGCTGGTGCTTTGGGAGGCGTGCTCAAGAGGGAACGGCCAAGGACAATCGCACCGGCAATCGCGAGCCCGGCCGCGAGCAGGACAGCAGCGGTGCGCCAGGTGGCACGCCATGATTGGCGCTGGTTCGCCGCGTTGCTTGGGGTGTCGACGTCGTCGTCGCGCGACCATGCGAGACCCGCCGAGTTCGTCGCAGTGGCCGCCTCTGCTGCGGCGGAAGTGGGCGCTGCGACGGTCTCGCTGCCGTTGAGCCCGACAGTCTTGTCGGTAGCTGGTACCGGCTCGGACATGACGGCCATGGTAGCGGCCGCAAACGACGAGTCGGGGCGTTAGTCGGCCGCCCGAGTGCCAAGCAGAGCGCGGACCATCGGGCGGGACCCCTCGGAACGAAGCAGGAAACTGGCCGGCCGCCGTCGCACGCGCAGCGGCCACCAGAACCAGCGCCCGAGCAGTGCGGCGATCGACGGCGTCATGAACGCGCGGACGATCAAGGTGTCGAACAGCAGGCCCAGACCGATTGTCGTTCCTATTTGGCCGATCACCCGCAGGTCACTGACCACCATCGAGGCCATGGTCATTGCGAATACCAAGCCCGCGGCCGTGACGACCTTGCCGGTACCGCCCATCGCCCGAATAATCCCCGTATTTATGCCGGCGCCGAGTTCTTCTTTCATCCGGGAAACGAGCAGCAGGTTGTAGTCGGATCCCACTGCCAACAGAATGATGACCGACATCGGCAACACGAGCCATTCCAGCCCTAGCCCGATAATGTGCTGCCAGAGCAGCACGGACAGTCCGATAGATGCTCCCAGCGAAATCACTACCGTGCCCACGATCACCATCGCCGCCACGAAACTGCGTGTGATCATCAGCATGATCGCGAAAATGAGGCAGAGGGCAGCAAGTCCCGCGATCATCAGATCGTATCGGGAGCCATCGTGCAGGTCTTTATACGTCGCCGAGACGCCGCCGACATAAACGTTGGTGTTCTCCAGGGGGGTGGACTTGAGTGATTCCTCGGCCGCGTTTTTAATCTGCTCGACCCGCGCGATGCCTTCGGGAGTGGCGGGATCGCCCCTATCCGAAATGGTCATCCGCGCCGCTTTGCCATCCGGCGACAAGAACAGGCCCATAACCCGCTGGAAGGTCGGGTTCTGGAAAACCTCCGGCGGCAGGTAGAAAGAGTCGTCATTCTTCGCGGCGTCGAAAGCTTCGCCCATCTCCGTCGAGATATTACCCTGCGAGTCAGCCTGGCCAATGATTCCACTCATGGTGGAATGCATGGTGAGCATCATGGTCCGCATGCTCTTCATGGTGTCGATCTGAATCGGAAGCTCGGCGGCCAGCTTCGGCATCAACACGTCGATTTTGTCGATGTTCACGACCAGTTCGGCCAGCTTGTCGTCGAGCTCGTCGATACCGTCGAACGAATCGAACAGCGACCTGATCGCGAAGCAGACGGGAATGTCGTAACAGTGCTTCTCCCAGTAGAAGTAACTGCGGAGCGGCCGCAAGAAATCCTCGAAGTTCGAAATTTGATCTCGGATATCGGTCGTGATTGCCTGAACGTCATGCGTGTTACGGGCCAGGTCATGAGTCAGCGCGTTGAGCTGCAATATCAGGTGATAAAGAGTTGTCGTAATTTGGATCGTCTTGGCTAGCTCATCGGCCTGGACGAGCATGTCGTTCATACGCGCTTTCTGGTATTCCATGTTTATCAGCTGGCTCGCGTTCATCACGCCGAACCTGAATGGAATCGTCGTGTGCGCCATCGCGGTCCCCGAGGGTCGGGTCACTGATTGCACACGGGACACGCCGGGAACCGCGAGGACGCCCTTGGCCAGTCGCTCCAAGATCAGAAAATCAGACGGATTGCGCATATCGTGATCGGCTTCGACCAATACGAACTCGGGCAACATCCGGCCCAGCGGGAAGTGTCGATTTGCCGCCGCATATCCCTGATTAGTCGGCAGGTCGTCGGGGAGATACACCCGGTCGTGGTAGTTGGTCGTGTATCCCGGCAGTGCCAGCAGGCCGACAAGAGTGACCGCGCACGCTGCGGCAAAAATGGGCCCCGGCCAACGGACAACCGCCGTGCCGATCCGACGCCAGCGCCGCACGGTGAGCCTTCGCTTGGGCTCCAACAGCCCGAATCTGCCGCCGATGGCAAGGACGGCGGGGACCAGCGTGAGCGCAATCGCCACCGCAACAAGCATGCCCACCGCGCAGGGGACTCCGATGGTCTGGAAATAGGGCATCCGGGTGAAGCTGAGGCAGAAGACCGACCCGGCGATCGTCAAGCCGGACGCCAAGACCACCTTGGCGACCCCTCGGTAGGTGGTGTAGAAGGCCGTTTCCACATCTTCGCCGGCCTGTCGTGCCTCTTGATAGCGGCCGACGAAAAATATCCCGTAGTCGGTTCCCGCCGCGATCCCGAGAGTGATCAGCAGATTCACGGCGAAAGTCGACAGACTTATTGCGCCGTTGTTCCCAAGGAAAGCGACGATCTGGCGCGCCACCTGCAGTTCGATTCCGACCATCAGCAGCAGAAGAATGACCGTGGCAATGGATCGGTAGACGAGCAGCAGCATGATGAAGATCACCGCGAGGCTGACCAGCGTGACCTTGAGGATTGTCTTCTGACCGCTGTGATTCAGGTCCGAGATGAGCGGTGCGGGGCCGGTGACATAGACGTTGAGCCCTGCCGGCGCGGGCGTCCGCTCCACGATGTCGCGGACCGCGTCGGCTGATTCGTTCGCCCGACTCGTGCCTTGGTTGCCGGCGAGCTTCAACTGGACGTATGCGGCTTTACCGTCCTCGCTCTGTGCGCCGCTCGCGGTGACCGGGTTTCCCCATAAATCCTGGATGTGCTGGATATGTTCCGGATCACTTTCCAATTGACGGAGCAATTGGTTGTAGTAGTGGTGTGCATCGTCGCGAAGTGGCTGCTGGCTCTCCAAGACGATCATCGCCAAGGCGTCGGAACTGGATTCCTTAAAGTCTTGTCCCAAACGCTGCATGGCGTGGATCGACGGCGCATCTCTTGGACTCAGCGATACCGACCGCTCGTGCTCCACTTTCTCCAGCGAGGGGACGGCCATCGTCACGATGACGGTGAGGGCCAGCCACGCCAGGATGATGGGCACGGACAACCGATGGATTGTCCGCGCGACGAAGGGCGTGCGACGTTCGCCGTCTACCCGTTGATCGCTCACGCGGTCCTCAGCCAGCAGAACTTGTCGGCGTTCACGTCAGCCGTGATCCCCTGTGACCACGCCTTCCACCCCGGTGCGCCAGCAGCCGCTGTCACTATCGCTCGTCTCCTCCGGTGATGCAGTCAGCCCGCCGCGAGAGCAGGTGAATCCAGGCAACGTTTCCAAAGTCTCTCATTGATGAATCGGCGACGACACGAAACTTATTACAGCCGACGGTAACGTACGGCGCTCGCTAGCGATCGCCAAGGCGATGACCTGCGGTAACGGGTTGAAGTTTGGGTGTCAGATGGCGGTGCCGGTGATGGGCAAGTAAGTTCGCGTGGGGGTTATCAGGGGCTGTTTCGGCGTGGGATTCGCGCGAGGACGGGTGTCAATGCATTGGGCGATCACCGGCGCAACCGGGTTTCTCGGGGTTCACATCCTCGGTGAACTCCTGCGTGGGGACGAAACGTTCACCCTGCTGACCCGGCCGCAGTCCGACCCGATCACCCGCATCCAGAAGGCCCTCCCACTGGCGGTCATGGACGGGCAGGTGTGGGCCGAAGCGGAGTTGCGCGAAAGGCTCGCCGTCGTGCCCGTGGACCTCGCCGCGCCCAAACTGGGGTTGTCCGATCAGCGATTCCGGGAGCTCGCAGACAGCGTCGATGCGATCCTGCATTGCGCCGGCAGCATCGAGCTGGACGCCGACCTCGACGAACTTCGCCGTACCAATGTCGGCGGGACCACCCGGATCCTCGAACTCGCCGAGGCCGGGGCCCGGGAGCCGGATCTTTTCCATGTGTCAACCGCCTTCGTCGCTGGGAAGCGCCGCACGGGTCTCATCTACGAGACCGAGTTAGGGGGCGACAAAGGCTTCGAGAACAACTACGAGCAGTCCAAATTCGAGGCCGAGTCGATCGTGCGGAACTGGGCGCGGCGTACTGGACGCCGGGTCGTGGTGCTTCGGCCGAGCGCCCTGATCGTCGAGCGGGCGCCGCATCCGGATTTCCCGTTGCATCCGCTTTCCTTCCTGTCGACGTCGGCAGATAGCGGGATGCGCCTGTTCTCGGTCTCCGGACGGCCATTGCGCACCAGCCTGTCAATGCGCCTGCGAGGCGACTTCAACGGCCATTTGAACTACATGCCGGCCGACGAGGCCGCCGACGAGATGGTCCGTCTGATGCGTCTTGCACCCGACGGCCTGAGCACCTACCACGTCGTTCACCACCACGACGTCGCAGTGCAGACTCTGGTCGAGCTCTTCAACGCGGTGTCGCCGATCCCCGTGACGCTGGTCGAGGGCCCTATCGAGAACCCCAATCTGCTGGAACGGCGCCTGCGGTGGGCCAGCGGATTTTTTCCCTACCTGGAGCACAGCCGAACGTACGACACGACCGATGCGCGAGCGGTAATCGGCGAGCCGCACCGCCGGACCGTGGTCGACTTCGACTATCTGCTGGGAAGCGTAGGGCGGTACAAGCGATACCTGACGTTCAAACCCGAACAGCGCCAACCTCGCGAGTCGGCGCCGCTGGTCGCCCCCCTGGTATCTGTCGACGGTCCCTTCGACGTCACCGCCCACAGCGCGGATGCGGTTCGTCCCACGCGCGGCCTGACATTCATCGTCACGGTGGGACGAAGCGGATCGACCGCGCTGTCGCGAATCCTCAGTGCGCATCCAGATGTGCTCAGCCTCAACGAGTTCTACCTTTCGGTGCGCGCTTCGTCGGCGGCCGATCATGCGCTGTCGGGCGAACAGTTCTGGCGGATGCTGGCCGAGCCCCACCCAATCTTCGACTCGATGGTCCGGGGTGGTTCGGCCATGCCGGAGTTCATCTATCCGCGATTGCAGGGATCCCGGTTCGATGCGAACACGACCGGGATCCCCGCCATCTCGATGATGACGCTGCCGCACCTGTCGCCGGACCCCGACGGAGTGTTCGACGCACTGGCTGCCGAGGTCCCGACGTGGCCACGACAAACATCGAGGTTGCACTTCGAACGCCTCTTCGCTTGGCTCGCAACACATTTCGGTGGGACTGTAGTAGTCGAGCGGTCGGCCATGTCGCTGAGCAGCGTCCCGTGGCTACGCGAGACTTTCCCGGATGCGAAATTCGTGCACCTATTCCGGAACGGCCCGGATACGGCGGTCTCGATGAGCGAACACACCGGATTTCGCTTGATGGCGCTCATTCAAGACGCGCTGGAGTTGCTCGATCTCGACCCGGAGCGTCGACACCCTGGTCTGCGGCTGGATCCCACGGCTATACCGATCGAGCTCGCTTCCCTGGTCGGTGAGACCTGCGACGTCGACTACTTGATGAGCCAGAACCTGCCCATTACCCGATTCGCCCGCATGTGGAGCGAGCTGATCGTCACGGGCGAAGCCGAACTCGCCAACCTACCCGCAGACCGCTACCTTCCGCTGTCCTACCTGGACCTGGTCACTGACACCCGATCATCCTTGGCGCGGCTGGCAAGCTTCCTGGATGTCGAAGCGAATCCGAAGTGGCTCGATTACGGCATCGGTGTCATCGACCCGAGGTTCAGCGGCGCCTCTACTCGGTTGTCCGGAGAGGAGTTGCGGGCGGTCGTTGAAAGCTGCGCTCCCGGCGCGGCCCGTCTTGCCGAACACGCCGTCGCCGCAGGGGCCAACGAAATTACCGCGGCTCGGTAAGGGGCGGTTAGGCTGCGGCCATGCCGATCGATCGTGCCGCGCTTGTCGCGGGCAGTATCCGACTTGCCTCAGGCGTCCATTTCCTCGTCGATCCGCTCGGTGCAAACCGGCTCTGGGGAGACCCCGGGGAGCCGACCCCGACGGCGCGGCTACTGCTGCGATCAATGGGCTACCGCGACGCTTTGATCGGCGGCCTGCTCGCGTCGGCGGCGCTGCGCGGCAAGAACACTCGCGGCTGGTTCCTGGCATCCGGCGGGGCCGACGCGGCGGACCTGCTGGGCGGGCTGAGTGTCCACAGCGAGCTCAAGCGATCGCAACAACTGATCGGTCTGGGCGGTGCCGTCGTCGGAATCGGCGTTGGATTATGGGGCGCGGCACGGCGCGCGCCTAAAGCGACGGAGACGCCGGCGGGCTGAGGCCCGGCACCCGGTCCGCGGGCCGAATAGCAGTGCGGGGGTTTGAATTGACGGCGAAAGCCGTTGACGGCTAACGCGATATCGGTGTCGAGCACGTCCTGGTGGAGCTGCCGACCGAGCCGCGAGGCGAATCGGCTTCGCCACTTGGATGGGCTGCAGGCAAGTTCGCGAAGGTAGCGTAAAGCTAAGTACCGCAGAAGGTTTGGTAGACGCCGAAATCCTCCGGGGCCGGCCTGGCGTAGCGCTCGAGGCCCGGCCGTTCGTCATAGGGAGCGGTCACGGCGTCAAGGAGCTGCTCAACCGGAGCGAGGTCGCCTGCTGTCGCCGCGGCCAGGGCTTCCTCGATGAGGTGGTTACGCGGAATGTAGATCGGGTTGGCGCGATCCATCGATTCGGCGTCGGGACCCGACGAGCGCCAGCGCGACATCCAGTCGTCGAAGCCGGCGAGGTCGATGAACAGACTGCGCGCGGGTTCGGCATCGCCTCGCGCCGCCCGGCCGAGGTGGCGGAAGAACGAGGTGTGGTCGACGTGGCTCTCCTTGAGCAGGCGCTGCAACTCGTCGACCAACGACGTGACAAACCCGGCTTCGACAGCCGCGGGCAAACCGAGTTTGGCGCGCATGCCGGACGACCACGTGGCGTCGTATTCGGTGTGGAATGCCCCAAACGCGTCTTGGGCGAACGCGATTCCCTCCTCGACGTGGTCGGAAAGCAACGGAAGCAGAGCCTCGGCGAATCGGGCCAGGTTCCACCCGGCGATCGCGGGCTGGTTGCCGTAGGCGTAGCGCCCCCATTGGTCGATCGAACTGAAGACCGTGTCGGGGTCGTAGGCCTCCATGAATGCGCATGGGCCGTAATCGATCGTCTCGCCGGAGATCGTGGTGTTGTCGGTGTTCATCACCCCATGGACGAATCCGATCAGCATCCATCGGGCGATCAATGCCGCCTGGACGGCGACCACCGCTTCGAACAAGGCGCGGTACGGATGCTCGGCCTCCGCCGCGCTGGGATGGTGGCGGGCGATCGCGTAGTCGGCGAGCCGCCGCAGCAGGTCGACGTCGCCGGTGAGGGCAGCGTACTGGAAGCTCCCGACGCGCAGGTGACTGCTGGCGACGCGGACGAGCACGGCGCCCGGCAGGAGGGTCTCGCGCCGCACCGGCCGCCCGGTAGCGACCACGGCCAAGGAGCGTGTCGTCGGTACATTCAGGGCATACATGGCTTCGCTGACCAGGTATTCGCGCAGCATCGGGCCCACCGCCGCGAGGCCGTCGCCGCCGCGGGCGAACGGCGTCGGCCCCGACCCTTTGAGGTGAATGTCGCGAACGCGTCCGTGCCTGTCGGACAGCTCGCCCAGCAGTAGCGCGCGTCCGTCGCCCAACTGCGGGACGAGCCCGCCGAACTGATGCCCGGCGTAGGCCTGCGCCACCGGAACGGCACCGGGGGGCAGCAGGTTGCCAACGAGAAATCGCAGCCCCTCGGGGCTCCGCAACCAGGCCGCGTCGAGGCCGAGCGCGGTCGCCAGCGACTCGTTGAGGACGAGCGGCCGCGGGTCCGGGGTCGTCTCGGACTGCCAGCGGACCGCCATCTCGGGCAACTCGCGGGCGAACCGGTCTTGCAGGGGGACGCTTATCTCCGAGGCAACACTCACGTCGTCCAGACTACGGACGCTCGACTCCTAGCCGGTGGCGTGCCGAATGAAATCGCGAGCGCGGTCAAGCATCGACGCGAATGGCCCGACAGCAAAATTCAGCTTCGCTGATTCCACACCAGGATGCGGATGGGTCGGGGCGATCGCCTGAGCCGCTCGCACCGCTGTGCCCATTCGCTTGAGGTCGTCGGTTTCGAGTCCCTTTTCCAGATATGGGAATTCGTCGAGCTCTTCATGTTCGGCGTGGTCCAGGACCGCTTGCCGCAGCTTGGTGAGCTCATCGATGAATTGCTGCGAAGTGGTGTCCAGCTGTTCGATCTGTGACAGCACTTCCTTGGCGTCGTGTTCTTCTTCGAGTCGAGCGTCGACCACCGCATCGCCGCCATCCTCGCGTCGCACGCGAGGATGCACCACCATTTCCTCGGCCGTTTCGTGGACGGCTAGTAATTGACGTAACGCAGCGAATGGTTTCTCACGTGCTTCGGGGTCCGACGCCAGCAGCACTTCGTCGAACATGTCCTCGATCAGGTTGTGTTGCGCTTTGAGGAATGCGACAACTTCGTCGGGCGATTCAATCATCATCTCGGCCACGGGTTACCTCCGGATCGGGGCGTTGAGGCGTATTGGCGCGGAGCTGTGCGCCGTTCGGTCTCACGTACCCCGACTCGGCGCACGCAAACGCCCAGTGCCCTGATCAGCACGGGTTTCGCGTCGCGGCTTCGCTGGACGAACTGCGCAAGCTGACCAGACGCGGTGTCGTGACCCTCGTCAGCGCCACCCACGACCTGGATATAAGCCACGCCGCGGTCTTGGCGAAGTTGCTCAACGGCCGCTGAATCCCTGCGTGAGACGATCGTGCGATGCAGCTCGGATTGCACGCTTTAGGAATCGGGGCCGGCGCCGACCGGGCGGTGATCGACGCCGTCGCAGCGTCCGCGGACGAATGCGGTTTCGCCACTCTGTGGGCGGGTGAGCACGTTGTCATGGTAGACCGATCCGCCTCGCGCTACCCGTACTCCGACGACGGTGCCATCGCCGTTCCGGCACAAGCGGATTGGCTTGACCCGATGATCGCGCTGGCCTTCGCCGCGGCCGCGTCGTCGCGGATCACCCTCGCGACAGGTGTCTTACTGCTGCCCGAGCACAATCCGGTGGTGGTGGCCAAGCAGGCTGCCAGCCTAGACCGGTTGTGTGGCGGACGGCTGACGCTCGGTGTGGGCGTCGGCTGGTCGAAGGAGGAATTCGCCGCGCTTGGAGTGCCATTCGAGCATCGCGCGGCGCGCACAGCCGAATATGTTGCCGCGATGCGCACGTTGTGGCGCGACGACGTCGCCTCGTTCGACGGGAAGTTCGTCGGCTTCGACTCGATCCGGGTGAATCCCAAGCCGGTTCGTGATCGCCGCATCCCAATTATGTTGGGGGGCAATAGCGAAGCGGCACTGCGGCGCGCGGCTAGCTGGGGCGACGGTTGGTACGGGTTCAACCTCGACGACGTGGCAGCGGTGCACAATTGCGTCGACAAGCTGGATGAACTCTGCGCCGGCTTGGATCGTGACCGTAGTGAGCTGCGGGTGGCCGTGGCATTGCGGAGTCCAAAGGTTGAGGATTTTGATGAGCTCGCCGAGTCAGGCGTCGACGAATTGGTGCTTGTGGACGCGCCGCCTGACCGCCCGGAGGCCGCGGGCAACTGGGTGTCGGCGCTCGCCGATCGGTGGATCACGCATCGCAGCTAGGGCATCGAACGATGGGGGTAGGCTCCCCGGTTGACATGAATGACCCAGAAGTGATCCTGCCCCGGCAACTCGCCGACATCAGCGCCGAGGTCCAGGATGTCGCGCCGCCGCCGATACCGCAACTGCCCGAGCCGTACGGGTTGCGTCTCGCTGACCCGGACACTGACGCCGAGCTGATCTCCGAGTGGATGAACCGGCCGCACCTGGCCGAATCGTGGGAGTATCCCTGGCCGCCCGAGCGCTGGCGCCGCTACCTGCGTGCGCAACTCGAGAGCAGCTTCTCCCGCCCCTTCGTGGCCAGCTTGGACGGGGTCGACCACGGATACCTCGAACTCTATAGGGCGGCAAAGGATTCCATCGCGACGAGATATGATTATCACCCCCACGACTTGGGCCTGCACGTCGCGGTAGCCGATGTGGAGTACATGAGTCAGGGGCATGTCAGCTACTTGCTGCCGCATCTATTGGTCAGCGTGTTCACGCTGGATCCGCAGTGTCGCCGGATCATGCTCGATCCCGACCATCGCAACGTGTTGGCGCGCAAGTTCTGTGAGCGTGGCGGGCTCGTATTCCTCGGCGAGCACGAGATGTCCAACCGGCGGATGGCGCTGTATGTGTTGCCCCGCACGCCCGACGACGTCCCCCGGCCCCGCGAGATCTGATCTGTCTCTGCGAAAGTAAGTAGCCATGTGGGCTCGGCTTGTGGTGGCGCCATGGTGGGTGCTCTGGCTGGTGAATGCGACGACGTTCACGGTCACGGTATTCGCGATTTGTGTGTTGGGGTTCCCCGGCTTTGCGGCCTCTGGCTGGACCTGGCCTGTGCTGTCGGTGCTGGGATTCAGCTTCGTCATAACCGCGCTGATGACCATTGCCCGGCGTCCCATGCAGCAAAGCTATGCGCGGACGGTCGACGGACTGACCCTGCCGCAACGCTCGCAAGCGATCAACGCGCTGCGCCGCGGTAAGGTTCCCTCCGATCCGCCGGTTTTGGCGGCCGCCATCCGCATTGGGAACCTCACGATGGCTTACCGGCGTCGGGTGCCGCGGTGGCAGAAAAGGCTCGCATGGTGCGTGCCGGTTCTGTGGGTAATGGCAGGGGTTCTGGCATTCGTCGGCAACAACGCACGAGGCGGGCTGACCTGGGGTGTGCTGGCCCTGTGGATCGCGGCTCGACTGGCGTGGGCCTCGCACAAAGCACGCCGGCTACCGGGACACCTCGAGCTACTCCGTTCGGCGGCCGACTCCAGCCCGCAGGCGCTCTGCGCGCTGGCCGACGCGCACGATTCCACCGCCCCGCCGCCAAGCCTGCGGTTTCGGCTGGCCGTTGCGGTAGTCGTCGCCGTTGCCGTCGCCGGCGGAATTGTCGGGGTGTATCTGCGGGCACGGCCCAGCCGGGACTGCCGCACCGCCGACGCGGTGGTGGGCTTCATCCACGCGCATCCCGACATGCTCGATTCCACGCTGATTACTCCCGGCGGCCCAGGTCTGGACAAGTACCAGGACTGGTCAGATCAGCTCGGCGCCTACTCGCGTCAGGCGTCGGGGCCCGATCTCGCGCCGCACCTGCACCGCATCGCCGGGCTCTCCGCAAGTGCGCTAGCGCTGGTGACCGACGCGCGACGCGACTCGTTTGCAACCCTGCCCACCGACGAAATACTTGCCCGGCAAACTGATTACCACGGAATCATCGGCCAGCTGATCGATGAGGACAAGGCCCTCATTCCGCCGTGTCATCCACGCCGCTAAGCGATTGTACGCCAACAGGTTCGGCTCAGTAGTCATGCTCTGCCAGTGAGATGTCCCCGACGTGTCGCGTTTCGTCGAGCGACAAGACTGCCGGAACCATTTCACTGGTGACCAGCCCGTGGCGACCGGTCAGCTCGTCGACGACATCGAAACTGCGCGCGATCGACTCCGGCGTGTCGACGATGATCGTTGTCACCGGGACTCCTCGCGCGAGCTGAAACAGCTTGTCCCCGTGGGGTTTATGGTCACCGTGAAATCCCCACATGCCGCGCAGCACCGTCGCCCCGCGGGCTGTGCCCGAATGCAGCAGTCGCTGCACGAGTGCACGATGGATCGGCAGCTGATCGTGCCGGGTGGTTTCGGCGGTGTACACCATCAGCTTTTGCCACAAGGTGCGCCCGTGGCCGTCCGTCATCGGCAGCTGTTGAGGGCGGGCGAACATCTCGCCGTCGCGTTTGCACAATCGCACCCGTTCGACCGTCAGCAGCGGCTCGGCCAATATCTCGGCTAGTTCCGTTGTGGCAGCGGTGATTTGCTCAGTCGACCCGATGCCGATGATCATCATCGGGACGTTGGCATTGCGGCTGAAGAACCGCGCCCGGCAGCGCTGTCCATGGGCCGTGCCGTCGACGCCGAGAAGCGCTATGGCACCGGCAAATCCGTGCCGATACAGCAGATCGCAGACCGCGTAGTACGCCGCCTTCCCGGCGATGCGCTCTTGGCGACCGACATACACGGTCAGTTTCGCGGCGTCTCCGTTGTGTGCGTCGAGGTCACCGAGCGCGTCCGCGCCCCGTTGCCGGGTGAAGAGTCGAGCCCGCTCCAGCGTCAGCAGCCCGCGGCCGGTCAACGCGGCGACGTCGTCGACCAGGGAGCGGATCTTTGGCTCCACGTCGACCGCGGCGATCGCGATCGCTGGATCCTCGGACAGGCTCAACGACACATCGGTGCGCAGCTCCTGGCTCGCCCCGAAACTGGCGATACCGCGCAGCATCACGCTGGTCGCGACGTCGTTGGCGCCGAACACATCGAACATCGCATCGGCCAGAAAGCGCCCGTCGTCACCGACGGCGCGTTGGCGCTCACCGAAGTACGCGGTCAACTTCAAGCAGGGCTGGTTCATAGCTGATCCGCCAGCCATTGTCCGAGCACTACCGCGCCAATGCCTAGCACGACGCTGAGCACGACGTTGGCGATTCCCGCCCACATCCGGCGTTCCTCGCCGAGCCGCTGCGTCTCCAGCATCCAGGTGGAGAACGTGGTGTAAGCGCCGACGAACGCGGTGCCGGTCAGTAGGGCGGCGTCCTTGCTCAACGCCAGGCCGCCGAGGAATCCGAGCAACGCTGCGCCGCTGATGTTCACCGCCAGCGTGCCGACCGGAAACGGCCGCGCTATCCGGCGGGTGACCGTGCGATCCACCAGAAAACGCAGCACCGAGCCGATGCCGCCGATCAGCGCGACGCCCACCCAGACCAACACCGTCGTCGCGGTCATGAGCGCACCCGCGCTCGGCGCACCAACGCGGTGGCCAGATGCACGGCCAGCAACCCCAGCAGGATGCTGGTGACGGTGTAGGCCGCCGCCAGCGTCCAGTGGCCGTGTTCGAGCATCTTCACCGTCTCGACCTGCATCGTGGAAAAAGTTGTCAAGCCGCCGCACAGTCCAGTACCCAGCAGCGGCCGTCGGTAGCTCGACAACGGCAACCGTTCCAGCAGGCGGGTGGTGAAGTAGCCCACCAGGAAGGCGCCCACGATATTGACGGTGAACGTCGACCAGGGCCACGCGGCGGGGTCGGGGACCAAGAGGGTGCTCAGCCCGGCACGGGCCAGCGAGCCCAGTGCTCCGCCGGCGAAAACCGCGGCTAACTCGCGATAGTCGGGTTGCGCCACTCGTTGGTTCCCTTTCGTTTGCCAATGCGCTACGCAGCGTAGAGCGACGGGCGCGTCCGACACAGGCACAATCTGTAGACATGGCCAACCCGCGAGCCGGTCAGCCGGCCGAGCCCGAAGACCTCGTCGATCTACCCCATTTAGTCACGGCGTACTACTCCATCCAACCCGACCCCGACGACGTCGCCCAGCAGGTGGCCTTCGGAACCTCGGGCCACCGCGGCTCGGCCCTGGGTGGTGCGTTCAACGAAGCCCACATCTTGGCGATCACCCAGGCCATCGTCGAGTATCGAGCAGCGCACCGCACCACCGGTCCGTTGTTCATCGGCCGGGATACGCACGGTCTCTCCGAGCCGGCATGGGTCACGGCGCTGGAGGTGCTGGCCGCCAACGACGTCGTCGCAATGATCGACTCGGCCGACCGGTATACGCCGACGCCGGCGGTCAGCCACGCCATCCTCACCTACAACCGCGGCCGCACCGAAGCACTGGCCGACGGGATCGTGGTGACGCCGTCACACAACCCGCCGCCCGACGGCGGCTTCAAGTACAACCCGCCCAACGGTGGCCCGGCGGACACCGACGCGACGAACGCAATCGCCAAGCGCTCCAACGAGATACTGCGAGCCGGCGGGTCCGGGGTCAAGCGGGTGCCGTTAGCCCGCGCGCTGCGGACGGCTCGGCGCCACGACTACATGGACGCCTATGTCGCGGACCTGCCGAACGTCGTCGATCTCGATGTGATCCGCAAGGCCGGGGTGCGGATCGGCGCTGATCCGCTCGGCGGGGCGAGCGTCGATTACTGGGGCGCAATCGCCGAACGGCACAACCTCGACTTGACGGTGGTCAATCCGCTGGTCGACGCGACATGGCGATTCATGACGCTCGACCACGACGGCAAGATCCGGATGGACTGCAGCTCCCCGAACGCGATGGCTGGGCTGATCGCCAACCGGGATCGCTACCAGATCGCCACCGGCAATGACGCGGACTCGGATCGCCACGGCATCGTCACTCCCGACGCGGGGTTGATGAATCCCAATCATTATCTGGCCGCGGCCATCGACTACCTCTACACCCATCGGCCGTCCTGGCCGGCCGGCATCGCAGTCGGTAAGACCGCGGTTAGCTCGTCGATCATCGACCGGGTGGTCGCGGGCATCGACCGCAAACTCGTCGAGGTGCCGGTCGGGTTCAAGTGGTTCGTCGACGGCCTGATCGGCGGCACCATCGGGTTCGGTGGCGAGGAGTCGGCGGGGGCGTCGTTCCTGCGGCGCGACGGATCGGTGTGGACCACCGACAAGGACGGCATCACCCTGGCTCTGCTGGCCTCCGAAATCCTGGCCGTCACCGGTGCCACGCCGTCGCAGCGGTATCAAGCGTTGGCCGGCAAGTACGGCACGCCGTACTACGCCCGGGTCGACGCGCCAGCTGACCGCGAGCAGAAGGCGCGGCTGTCCAAATTGTCGGCCGACCAGGTGACGGCGACGGAGTTGGCGGGAGAGCCGATCACCGCCAAGCTGACCGCCGCCCCCGGGAACGGCGCAGCGTTGGGCGGATTGAAGGTGACAACGGCCAATGCGTGGTTTGCTGCGCGGCCTTCGGGCACCGAGGATGTCTACAAGATCTATGCCGAATCCTTCAACGGGCCCGAGCATTTGGCCGAGGTACAAGAAAGCGCGCGCGAGGTAGTCAATAAAGTCATCGGGTGACCTTTACCCTCTGTCGTGCCCGCGCAGGGGGGCGCGGGTCCGATTCCGTTCAGTTGCCGCGCGAAGTTTGGATCCTCAGCTGGGCGAACATCATGGTCGCGCTGGGCTACGGCGTCGTATCGCCGGCGCTACCGACGTTTGCGCGAACTTTCGGGGTCAGCATCAAGGCGGTGACTTTCTTGGTCACCGTCTTTTCGTTGAGTCGGCTGTGCTTTGCACCGGTAAGCGGGTTACTGGCCCAGCGGTTGGGTGAGCGGCGTATCTACATCGGCGGTTTGCTGATCGTGGCATTGTCCACCGCCGCGTGTGCGTTTTCCCAGACTTATTGGCAATTGCTCGTCTTCCGGATTCTCAGCGGCATCGGATCGACAATGTTTTATGTCTCGGCGCTGGGACTGATGATCCACATCAGCCCACCCGACGCGCGTGGGCGGATCGCGGGCCTGTTCACCACCTCATTCATGGTGGGCGCGGTCGGTGGGCCGGCGGTCGGCGGCCTGGCGGCGGGCTGGGGGCTGACCGCTCCTTTCGTCGTCTACGGCGTCGCGCTGCTCGGTGTGGCGGTGGTGTTGTTCTACAGCCTGCGGAATTCGGTGCTGGCCGCGCCGCCGCCGCCGACCCGGTCAACGGTGACAATGCGGGAGGCGCTGCGGGTCCGCGCGTATCGGTCGGCGCTGCTGTCCAATTTTGCGACGGGCTGGGCGGCCTTTGGGCTGCGCATCGCGCTGGTCCCGCTGTTCGTCTCCGACGTGATGGGTGGCAGCGTCGGCGTCATCGGCTGGGTGCTCGCGGCGTTCGCGGGCGGTAATGCGCTGGCTGTCGTCCCCAGCGGCTACCTATCTGACCGGATGGGACGGCGCACGCTGTTGATCATCGGCCTGACGGCGTCCGGGCTGGCGACCGTCTGGCTTGGCCTCGTGTCGTCGCTGCCGGCGTTTACGGTCGCGGCGTTTGTGAGCGGTGCGACGACGGGCATCTTCATGTCGCCGCTGCAGGCCGCGGTCGCCGACATCCTGGGCAGTGAGGCCCGGGCGGGCCTTCCGGTCGCGGCGGTGCAGATGGTGACGGACCTGGGCGCCATCGTCGGGTCACTGGCGGTTGGTTGGGTCGCCGAGCAGCTGAACTTCGGCTGGGGCTTCACCATCAGCGGGATCGTGCTGCTGATCGCTGCCGTCGGCTGGGCGGTATCGCCGGAAACAAGGACGATGATCGATCCGGCGCCGGATTTCGTACCGTCTGAGCCGGACCTGGATGCCGCCTGACCAGCAACTTTGAACGACAGTGGCCAGTGGTGTAGCTTCGATTGGCACGACTTGGGGCTATGGCGCAGTTGGTAGCGCACCACACTGGCAGTGTGGGGGTCAGGGGTTCGAATCCCCTTAGCTCCACTTTTTGGACACCGGCACTTCTTCGACCTCAGCGCACCCACGACCACGGCTTTCGGCCGGCGAGGGTGTAGCGTTAGGAGTGCTGGTACGCCCAGTCCATCCGGAATGGCTCAGCTTCTGACGCTGATCTGCCCGAGCATCCGCTCACTCCGGACACACCGTTTTTAACCGTTCAGTCGGGATAATTTTGAATGTTCCATCGTTGTTTCAGCCGTTGATTGCTCCCTTTGGGATGCAACACTTTTCGTACATACCAAGCTTCGGCATCCTCAGCACCTACTCGCCGACGCCATGCGGCCTGGCGACCTTCAGCGCCGCCCTCGCAGGCGGACTGACAGCCAGAGGCGCCAACGTCAATGTCGTGCGCATCGCCGACGGTGACATCTCCGAGGAGCCCAACGTCGCCGGCGAGCTCGTCAACGGCTCGGCTTCGTCCGTAGCGGCAACCTCCGAGCTCCTCAACCAGAGCGACGTCGCCATCATCCAGCACGAGTACGGCATCTATGGCGGTCCCGACGGAGACGAGGTCGTGCAGATCATGGCCCGATTGCGCGTCCCGTCGATCGTCGTCGTCCACACGGTGCTCAAATACCCGACACCACACCAACTTTCGGTGCTCGAATCGGTGATGGTATTGGCCGATCAAGTGATCGTGATGTCGGAGGTGGCCCACCAACGCCTATGCGCAGGCTTCGCCGTCGACCGCCACAAGATCGCCATGATCCCGCACGGCGCGGCACTCCCCAGCACCAACGGCGTGCAGCATCCCGACCGGCCGACCATGTTGACCTGGGGTCTGCTCGGGCCGGGCAAGGGTATCGAGCGGGTCATCGACGCCATGACTTCGCTCAAGAACCTGCCCAACCCGCCTCGGTACATCATCGCCGGCCGCACCCACCCCAAGATCCTCGTCGCGCAGGGGGAAAGGTATCGCGAAGCACTTGTCGCGCAGGCGAAACGCCTCGGCGTCGCCGATTCGGTGTCTTTCGACGCGGTGTACCGCACCCCCGAAGAGCTCACTGCTTTCCTCCAGACGGCTAGCGTCGTCGTCCTGCCCTACGACTCGGAAGACCAGGTCACCTCCGGTGTGCTGGTCGACTCCGTCGCGAGTGGCCGCCCGATCGTCGCCACCGCTTTCCCACACGCGGTCGAGCTCCTCGGCAGCGGCGCGGGCATCGTCGTCCCTCACGACGATCCCGACGCACTGCTCTCAGCGCTGCGCCGGCTGTTGACCGATCCGCACGTCGCCGAGTCCATGGCTGCCGAAGCCCGCGGACTGGCCCCGGCGATCGCCTGGCCCGTCGTCGCCAACGCCTACGTCGGTGTGGCGCAACGGCTGCTGGCTACTCCGTCAGCGCTGACGTGACCGGCGCCGCGCCCACCCCGGTGTTCGCGCACCTGCTGCGAATGACGGACCATCGCGCCACCTTCGAGCACGCGTGCATGACCGAGCCGCGCCGTGAACACGGGTACTGCACCGACGACATGGCCAGGGTGCTCGCCGTCACCACCCGCGAGCCCGACGCACCCGGCGCCGTGAACGGCCTCGCCCGCAAGGCCCTGCAGTTCTTGAACGACGCCCAGTCGTACAACGGCCCCTGCCGCAACCGGATGGACCAGGCTGGACATTGGACCGACGAGCCCACCACAAACGACCATTGGGGCCGCTGCCTCTGGGGGCTCGGCACCGCCGCCGCCCACAGCGACGTCAGCCTGGTACGCCGACTGGCCGTGATCCAGTTCCAGCGCGCTGCCAAAGCCAGGTCACCGTGGCCCCGGGCGATGGCATTCGCCGCCGTCGGCGCCGCCGAACTACTCCGCTTCGAGCCCGGTAATTCCGCGGGCCTGCGACTCCTCACCGACTACGCCGCCACGGTCGCGAGACCCGAGACCAAGTCCGGCTGGCCATGGCCCGAGCCGAGGCTCACCTACGCGAATGCGATTCTCCCCGAAGCGATGATCGCCGCCGGTGTCGCGCTGGACGATCAGGACCTGAAACAGCGCGGCCTGGATCTGCTGGAGTGGCTGCTGGACCACGAGACGATGGACGGCCACCTGTCGCCCACCCCCGGGGGCGGCCGGGGACCGCAGGATGACCGTCCCGGCTTCGATCAGCAGCCGATCGAGGTGGCCACCCTCGCCGACGCCTGCGCACGCGCCGCAGCCGCCGATCCGCGGGCGCTCTGGCCGGAAGGGATCCGGTCGGCCGTCGCCTGGTTCCAGGGCGCCAATGACTCCGGATTGCTCATGTGGGACACGGAGACCGGTGCTGGTTTCGATGGCTTGCTCGCCGAGTGCGTCAACCTCAACCAGGGTGCCGAATCGACCCTCGCGGTGATCTCCACTCTGCAGCACGCGCAACGCTTTTCGCCGGTCCTGCAATGACTTTGATGCGGACCGGGCTCGTCAGCCGCGAACCTCACCGGGTCGCGGCCAATCCGGGACGGGTGATCACCAGGCTCTTCGTGCCCGGCCAGGAGGGCTTCGAGCTGCAGGAGTCACGAGCGGGAGTGGTGCTCAAGCGCATCCTCGCGCTGACCGACGAAGACGTCCGTTCGGCCTTGGACGACGTCATCGTCCGCTTCGACGGACGCCACCGTGACCTCGCGGGCACGTTCCGTCGACACGCCCACGAGCTCGCCGACCGCCTGGATCCCGACATCCAGCTCTCTGATGCGCGAATACTGTTGCTGGGAGCGACCTTTACCAGCGAGTACGCCATCGAGGGGGCGGCGCTGTGCAACCCCAGCATTGTGGCCCACCCCGATCAGACCGGCACCGCGGCAGGCAGCCTGCGATTCGTGATGAGCGTACGCGGGATCGGGGAAGGGCACCGCTCGTCCATCGGATTCCGCACCGGTGTCGTCGACGCCGCGGGCCGGGCCACGATCGACGAGCCGGTCCCCTTCGCGACCACCGGAAGCATCTCGGGCGCATTGCTCGACGCCGCGGTGTTCCGTGGCGAACTCGGTCGCATTGGCAATGCCGGCGAGGCCGCGAACTACGTCTTCGATGCGCTCGGCGACCGCTTCACGCGATCCGACCTCGACGAGCGGCTTGACAGTCTCCGGGCCAACCTGAGCACTCGCGGACACGGTGAGCGCGCGGTCGCCCTGATCCGCACGATCGCCGCGCGGTTCTACGCCGTCGAATTCCAGAGCGACGTAACGGTTTCCGAACGCGTGCTGTGGCCGTCGATGGAGGCAGAGCAGGCGGGTATGGAGGACGCCCGCTTCGTTCGCTTCGTCGACGACGACGGCTCGGTCACCTTCTACGCCACCTACACGGCCTACAGCGGATCCCATATCAGCCAACAACTGCTCAAGACCAAGGATTTCCAGTCCTTCACGTCCGGGCCGCTCGTCGGGAAAGCCGCGGCAAACAAGGGTTTAGCCTTGTTTCCCCGACGAATACGCGGTCGCTACGCCGCCATGTCGCGATCGGACCGCGAGACCAACACCGTCGCCTTCGCCGACCATCTGGCGGTCTGGACGAGCGCGTCACCCTGCCAGCAGCCCGCCGAGCCATGGGAAGCGCTGCAACTCGGGAATTGCGGCCCGCCAATCGAAACCGACGCAGGGTGGCTGGTGCTCACCCACGGTGTCGGCCCCATGCGCACCTACAGCATCGGCGCGATTCTGCTTGACCTCGACGATCCGGCCCGGGTGCTTGGCCGGCTACGACGCCCGCTGCTCAGCCCCGTTCAGGACGAACAGGACGGCTACGTGCCCAACGTCGTCTACTCCTGCGGCGCGCTCGTTCACGCCGACACCTTGGTGATCCCCTATGGGATCGCCGACGGCGCCATCGGCATCGCCACCGCGCCACTGCGGAAGTTGCTGGCCACGATCGTCCAGCAACCAGATCGCCCGAGATGAGGTCACGATCGGCACGATGAGAAGGTCCAGCGACAGAACGCATGGCGACGCTTGCCTGGTCTCCCGCCGCTCGTGGCCGTCGCCGGTAACCATGACCACCCGGGCCACGTGCCTGTCACCGCCTGCGCTCACTTGCGATGACGACGCCGTGGGCGGCTCACTGGCTTCGGTCGACCTGACCCGGTTTCGGATCCAGCCCCTCTGGGCGCGGTGTCGACTGACCCCACGCCCGAGGCACCGACAAGGCTCCGATTGATGCGCCGCTACCGAAGCTGACATGGGGCGCCACATCGTTGGTGCGACCCAGACCGGGGCAAAGCGACCACATGGCCGCCGCCTCACTCAACGCCGCAGCCTTATTGAGGGAATTCAGGTGACTGAGTGCGAAGTTGGCTGGTGCCGTGAGTGAAGTCAATTTGGAAAGCGGCGCCGTTACCGACGACAAGGACGCAGCCAAGGTCGTCAACGGTGAGTTCGATAGCGAACCAAGGGCCGAGGGAATAGTCGACATCACTCGGTAGCCGGCCGATGTGATTTCGGGAGCCGCCATCAGCGGCCAGTTACGGCGTGTTTGGACAGCCAGCGCACCTTGGCGCGCAGGCTGAATCGGATCGCTGCTGAGCGGAGGCGAACCGAACGGCGTCAGCTTCGTGGCATCGGCCGAGGCACGGGCGTACGCGTACATGGCGACGGCGTCTTGAACCCACATCCGTTCGTAGTCAGCGTCGATGTCCGCGATGGCCACACTGATTTGGCCGAGGTCGTTCATCTCGGCCAACGAGATACGCTGCAATCGATTGGCCACGATCACGTTGGGTGCCACCATCGCAGCAAGCGCCGAACCATAGGCGCTCGCAGCCGCGTTGGCCTGGATAGCAGTGTGCCGGGCCTGCGCGGCAGTAACGTCAAGCCACGCTATGTAGGGCGCCACGGCTTGAAGTGTCACTCTTGCCGAAACGCCTTGCCATCCCAGAGCCAGCGTGGAGATGAGCGACCTGTAGCCCGCTGCCACGTCATTGAGATGGGCGGCTAGCGCAGCCCAAGCCTTAGCGGCATGCGCCAGTGATCCCGGTCCGGGGCCGGAATGCATTTGCCCGGAACTACTTTCGGGTGGAAGAGTGCCGAAATCCATTGCTAGTCCAGTTCACGAGCTTGGGTCAGTTGTGCTGATACGTCGGGCCCTTCTTCAAGGCTGCGGATGGTATTTGGTAGATCAGCCGCCGCCACTACCTTTGACACTTGATCCCGCAGAACCGTCGAGTTGTCTTGGGCAATAGGACTTTGCCGATATCGTCGCGAACTGGGCAGCGCCGTTGGTCGTCAGTGCGGGGTTGTTGTCCCGCAAGTCGTTCAGGAGCTGAAGACCGGATACGCCTCGAGAAAGTAAGCCGCATACCGCCTTCCCGGCCGCGACCGCTTGGTCAGGGTCCTTGAAGCTGATCCCCACCTTTGATAGATCAGCGATGAAGACTTCATTGTTCTCATCGGTGGCCTCCTCATCCTCGCCAGGTATGGCGTGCGCGGGCGCCGCGATAACAATCCCGCCTAGCAATATGCCCAGAAGTGCGAAAAGCGGTTTCACAAATCCTCCCTCGATGCGTCTCATATTTGTTGCAGCATGTAAGATGCTGTGCCGCAACGCATTATCCCAGCGTGGATCCGGATTGGCCGACCGCGATCTCCTCACCGTCTGTCACGTGCACGGCGTGCACGCCGGGTGTTGTTCTGAGTTTGACGACCAGGTCATCGAGGCCGGCCTCGTCGACATTCCAGTGCTGTACTTGGTCGGGCATCTCCTGCAGTTGGGCGATGATGCGGTCGAGCTTGACCGGCCCCGTGCGGCGCTCGCCGGTGATCGCGCGGGCCTGGATGCCCGTTGAGCTGACGACGCGCGACGCCGGGCCGCCCAGCGCGCCGCCCGCCAGACTGCCCAAGGTCGCCTCGTTGACCAGGCCAGCGGAGATATCCGCCGCGGCAGCCGCAGCCACGCTGGTGGTCGGTAGCGCGGTGGAGGCCAGTCTGATCGCCGGGGTGGCGGTTGCCCAGCTAGGCGGCACCGACAACTTGCCCACCGTCGGCGCGTTGCCCAATACCGCCGAAACGGGCTTGACCGGGACTGCCGCGGCAATATGCCCTGGAGACGCCAGGCCGGCGCCCAACGATGTTTTCGACATCGCGGCGCTCCACGGCGCATAGATGAAGAAGTTTTTCCACTGCGAGATGCCCAGGCTGGAACTGGCGTTGACGACGTTGGTCCACGTCGCCTGAGTGCCGACTTGGCTCATAGCCGAATACAGCGTCTCCCAGAAGGGAGCTATCTCCGTACTCCCCGTGGCCCCCCCGATCAGGCTCTGCCAAAACTGGGTGTATTGACCGGTGAGCGAGGTGATGTAGTCCTCGAGCTGTTTCAGCCACGACGACAACGACTGCGACTCCGCCGTGGCCGCCGCGGCTGCCTGGGTCACCTGACCGGTGTCATTGGTGGTCGTGGGTGCCTCCTCGAAGGCGGCCAACTCACCGGCGGATTCCGATGCGCTGGCGTAGCTGAACATGGCGGCGACGTCTTGAGCCCACATCTGGCCGTACTCGTCTTCGGTCGCCGCGATCGCCTCGTCGTTTTGCCCCAAGATGTTCGTCTCCAGCAGTGCTGCCAACTGGCTACGATTCGCCGCGACCAGCGCGGGTGGCACGGCGGCCGCGAGGGCAGCCTCGTAGGCGCTGGCCGCGGCCCGGGCCTGGGCGGCAGTCGTCTCGGCTTGGCCCGCCGTGGCCGACATCCACGCCACGTACGGTTCCGCCGCGGCCGCCATGAACTCCGATGACTGACCCTGCCACGATTCGCCGACCAGCTCCGAAATCACCGAACCGTAGGAGGCCGCGGTGGAGTGCAACTCGACGGCCAGCCCTTCCCAGGCCGCGGCGGCGGCCAGCAACGGACCCGCGCCCGGGCCCGTATAGATCTGGGTGGAGATCACCTCCGGTGGTAGCGCTGCGAAATCGCTGAAAACCATTGCCGCACTCTCCCTTATTTCGCGTTCGGCGGTATGACGATGACGGTGGACGTTGTCGCGATGTTGTCGGCAGCCACGGCACCGGGCACCCGAACGGTGGATTTCGCGACGGCACGCGTGGCGGATGCGCCAACGGCACGGCCGGCCAGACTCGACAGAGCCGTCGGCGCGAACATGCCTTGTTGGCCGTTCACGGCCATCGCGGGAGCGGCCTCGAGCATCGTCTCCGGCAGCTCGGAGGCGGCCATCCGGATCGCGGGAACGGCTGATGCCCAGTTCGCCGGCACCGACAACGACCCCACCAAGCCGGCACGGCCCGCCGTCGCCGAAACCGTCCCCGCACTCGACAGCGCAGTCGAGCCGCTCAGCAGATCGCTGTGCAGCAGCGGCGCCAAAACGCCGATGAGTGGCTTCGGGTGAAGTAAGGGCCCAATACCCTGGATCCCGACACCCAGGTTCGGGATGCTGACGGCAATCTGGTACCAGTTCTTCATCAAGTTCGCCACCCCGAGCGGGGTGTACGGTCCGGAGACAGTGCCCATCACACTGTTGAAAGTCTTCAGAATCCCGGTGATGTCCGTCAGGCTCAGCGGGAGCTGAGCCGCCGCCGTCACCGCGTTCGCGTTAACGGCGAGACCTTGGACGCCGAGGGGAGCCTGCGAGACCGCCTCTGACAGTGCAGATTCCACGTCAGAGGCAGCCGATGACTGGAGCGCGGAGGTGACCGCGGCCGACTGGTCGGTCTCCCCATCCGCGTCGGCGGTCGTTGGTGCCGCGGTGAACGGGGCCAGCCTGGTCGCGGTCGCCGAGGAGGCGGCATAGGCGTACATCGCGGCGGCGTCTTGGGCCCACATCTCGGCGTACTGGCCCTCCGTGGCCGCGATCGTCGGAGTGTTCTGACCCAGAACATTGGTCGCAATCAGCGACGCCAACAACGCTCGGTTGGCCGCGATCACCGGCGGCGGGACAGTCGCCGCAAAAACGGCCTCGTAGGCGGTCGCCGCCGCCCTGGCTTGAACCGACGTCTGCTCGGCCTGCACGGCGCTACGGTCAAGCCACGCGATGTAGGGTGCCGCCGCGGCGACCATCGCCGTCGACGAGGACCCGTGCCAGGTGGTTATCAGCTCCGAGATTACCGAACCGTAAGACGCTGCCGTCGAATGTAATTCGGCTGCCAACGCATCCCAGGCAGCGGCGGCGGACAGCAACGGCGCCGACCCGGGGCCCGAATAAATCTTTCCGGAGTTGATCTCCGGCGGTAACGCTCCGAAATCCACTGGCTTCCTCCGCCCCAGCCTGCGATCACCACCGGCCCGCTCGTAACTTCGCCGATAGCGCTGAACGTCAACATTGAGCGACCCTGCGTTCGCCAGCACCGAAGAGATGGTTTGCTGGTAACCAGGCTCATCTCCTCGCATGGAGAAACTATCCGGTCGTGCCGGGAAAAATTTCGATCGACGTCCACCGGTGCCACGCCGTGGCCGCTCTCGGAGGACAGCGCCGTTAGTTGGCGCTTTGGGTAATCCGGAGGACAAAAAACTCTCTACCTGGTGCGAACTCGAATATCAGACATCCCGAGCAGGAACTAAAACTCGGCTCAATGGTCGACGGTCGGCGAATAAAAATCTCGCGATCAAAAATATGAACTCGTGGCTATCGGACCGCGCCGGTCGACGACCCCACCCCGCGCGATCAAACGTCCTCACCCCACGCGCTGCGTGAGGGCGGATAAGACTTGGGCGCCGCCGCACGACCGGATCCAACTCGTCGCAGGAGCACTAAGCGCCGGCCGACAGGCGTTAGCAGTGCGAGTATTGGGCATATAAGCAGTTCAAATGCTATATCAAGCAGAGCTAAGTATTAGTAGAGGTTCGCGAGAAACGATAGATCCAACTGGGCTCCAGTAGTGCAGGGACCGATTGCAGGCCATCGGGGGCTGAGCGACGATCGTGATGTGCGGAGCAAGCGATCGTTCAGCCACTCCTAAATCAGGGCGCACATAGAGCCCCCATATAAAATATGAGGGCTCTATGAATTTAGACTTTTGGATTGCATTTCGGCTGAGTTTGACAGCAAGTATTGGTGGCGATTAGACGCTATAAGCGGTCCCATCAAAGCTCGCTACGTCGAGCGTGCAGGAAGCTGTCGACACTCCGCACATATCCAATTTAAAAATCTATGGAATCCATATGAATTCCTTCTTCGACGAGGCAGAAGGATGTCCTGGGAAGCATCGCGCGCTGCGCGAAGAGGGCATACGGCAGTTTGCTGGTTAAGTAAGTGCGTCGACGCCGGCGCCGCAAGCGACCCAACGCCTCTTCACTAGCGGACCGTACGGCGGAAGATGGAAGTCAAGGCCCTCGGTCGGTAGGCGCGCGGCGGCCGCGACACGCATCACGGCCCAGCACAATCACATTCACCGTCTCGCTAGGCTCCGAGGATGACGACGGTCAGCAAGACCCGGTCCCTGTGGCTTGTCACCGCCGCGTACCTCATCGCCATCGCGCTGGCGGCAGTGTGGCTGACATGGGGCCCGCATACCGGCCAGCTCTGGCTCGACACCCTGATCGCCGACGTGCTGGCGACTCTCGTCGTTTTCGCGTTCAGCCGGGCCTACCGCAACTCCAGTTTCTACGACGCCTACTGGAGTGTTGTTCCGCCGCTGCTGTTGATTTATTGGTGGAGCCAGGTCGCGCCGGCGGTCGACGTATTGCGGTGCTGGCTCTTGGCGATCGTGGTGGTGCTGTGGGCGGTGCGGTTGACCGCGAACTGGGTGTACGCGTTTCCGGGTCTGCACCACGAGGATTGGCGCTACCCGATGTTCAAGCAGCGGGCCGGGCGCTGGGAGATTCTGACGGACCTGGTGGCCATCCATCTGATCCCCACACTGCAGGTCTTTCTGGGCATGGTTCCGGCATACGTCGCGGTGAGCCGGCCCGGCCCGGGCTGGGTGTGGCTCAGCTGGGTCGGCTTCGTCGTCGGCCTGGCCGCGGTGGCGCTGGAATTTGTCGCCGATCTGCAGATGCACCGATTTGTGGCGCAGCGGCGCGGTGATGAGGCGATGGACCGAGGCCTGTGGAGCTGGTCGCGGCACCCGAACTATTTCGGTGAGTTCAGCTTCTGGGTCGCGATCGCGTTCTTCGGTATTGCGGCGGCGCCCAGTGACTGGTGGTGGCTGATCCTCGGGGCGGTCGCGATGCTGGCGATGCTGCTCGGCGCCAGCATTCCGATGATGGAGGAGCGCAGCCTGCAACGCCGGCCGTGCTATCAGAGCGTCATCGACCGGGTGCCGCGGTTCGTGCCGCGTCCGCCACGAAAGGCCAAGGCGTGAAAGGCGACCGAGCGTGCCTTCGCGCGTGGGCGTGAGGCGACTAGCTTCTCGAGTCAAACACGACACGTCACCGGCGAAAGCCGATGCGGGCGTTTGATATTCGCTGACCGTCGGTCTCTACACATTCGCCTCGGACACCTCGCGGCTCATCCAGTCAGCGCCTAGTCACACCGCAACGACGGAGCCGACCGAGAACTCAACGCGACGACCCACGCCGCCGCCGTCGTCGCCGTCCGCGCCCGGGCTCGTCCACCGCACTCGTGCGGTACCGGACAAGTGCAACGTGGCGCCGGTTGCGAAGTCGATGAATAACAGGGCCGCCTCATCGTCGACTGCCAGGTTGCCGAAGCTGTTGAACATGTTGTTGCCCGGGTAATCCGGCCACCATAACCGGCCGGGAGAGTCGACCCGGACAAATCCCGCCGGGCCGCCACGGTGCGACGCATCGCTGCCTCGGGTGGGGTGGGTGGTACCGAGGAAAAACGTGTCCGCTGCCACGATCATCGCTTGATCTGCAGCGGTCAAAGATGTTGTGCGCCGGGGGTTGTCCGACGGGGCGGTGATCGCCGCGGCATCCACCTGGTGCCGGTGGATGTACTGGGGACAATTCCCGTAGGCCTGGTCCACCTGCACGCTCATGCCCATGGTGTCGGCATCGGTGAGAACACCGTTGATCCGCATTCTGCGCCGGGTGGGGAAGTCAATCGCGATCATCCCGACCTGCTGGCCGAGCGGCATCCGCTGTAGGGGATCCCCCTCGCGAGGCACCGCCAGAATCTGCAGTGTGTCGTCGGCGCCGCGCAGAAACCCGGGCTCGGCCGACAACGGCGAGGTCCACAGGACGCCCGCTCGATCGCGTCCGGTCAACGCGGCAAACCGTTGGGATGCGAGAAATTGCGTGGCACCTTTGGACAGCCCGGTCGCATCGAGCATTTTTTCGAGCCGTTTTGCGTGAGTTTCGACACCGGCTCGGCGTTGGGTAGCTACTTCACCTTCGTGAAAACCCGTCATAGTCACGCAAGGATTAACGCTGCCAGGGTTCCCAGGCTTCCCCGGTGCTTTCGCTGTGACTTGGCGCGCCCGAATGGCCCGGCTTAGAACATCGCGCCGAATGCCTATGGCGTAGGCACATTCAACAGTATCGGCTCAGTGCCTCCGGGGCCTGTGGCTGCTTACCGCGTCGTGGATCAGCAGGCCCACCAGCGCCGCAACGCAGAAAGGCACGTACAGCCTGAAGTTGGCGGAGGCGTGCTCGTACAACGCGATGTAGGCGATCGTCACCAGCGCCACCATGGTGAGAAGGATGCCGCGATTAATTTTTTCCGTGCTCATGCTTCGACCTACCTTTTCGGTCGGCACTGCGCCGCGAATATCAGCATAAACCTGTAAACCCGGTTTCTCACCGTCCTATTTCGCGCGTCCGAAAATGATGCGTACTGCGCAACAAAACCGTGGCGATTCCGCAACTCAAGTTGGCACCACTTTCTGGCCGGGCGAGGCGAAAGCTTTACGCTGGCCCCATGGCACCGCCGCCGCGCCCGCGCCGATCCGCTCTCTACCTGCCCGGCAATAAAGATCGAGCACTCGAGAAGGGGAAATCGCTACCCGCCGACGTGCTGATATTCGACCTCGAGGATGCGGTTGGTCCCGACGCCAAAGCCGAGTCCAGAGCGAGGGTGTGCGACGCGGTCTCTTTGGATGGCTATCGACCCCGTGAGGTTGTGGTGCGCATCAACGGCGCAGGCACCGACTGGCACGACGACGACCTGGCCGCCGTGGCGGGTTCGGCCGCCGATGGGGTACTCGTGCCGAAAGTCGAGACGGGTAACGAGGTCCAAGCGCTGGCGGACGCGCTGGACGTGCTCGATGCGCCGCCCTCGTTGCAACTGTGGGTCATGATCGAGACGCCGCGGGCCATCTTGCGGGCCGAGGAGATCGCTGCGGCCAGCGATCGGCTGACGGTGCTGGTGGTCGGCACCAACGACCTGGTGAACGATCTGCACGGCCTGCACGTCCCCGGGCGTGCGCCGGTTGCGCCCGCGCTGTCGCTTGCAGTGTTGGGCGCGAGGGCGGCGGGCAAGGCCATCTTGGACGGCGTATTCAACACCATCGCCGACGAGGCCGGTTTCCGGGCCGAGGCCCGGCAAGGCCGCGAGATGGGTTTTGACGGCAAGACGCTGATCCATCCGTCCCAGGTCGGCCCGGCGAATGAATTGTTCGGCCCATCGGAAAAGGAGTTGGCCGACGCGCGCAAGATCGTCTCGGCATACGAGCAGGCCGAGGCCGCGGGGAACAGTGTCATCACCGTCGATGGCCGCATGATCGAAAGCCTGCACGTGCGCGACGCTCAGCGGATCCTTGTCCTGGCTGACCTCATTTCCGAACTGGAATCCCAATGACCGGCCGCCCGAGCCCATTCCGGGCGGATCTCCTGCACGGGAAGGTGGCGCTGGTAACCGGTGGGGCTACCGGGCTCGGTCTCGAGATCGCGCGGGTATTGGGCAATCACGGCGCTCGCGTGGCGATCTGCAGCCGAAAGGAACCCAATCTTCAAGCTGCCGTTATGACGTTGCGGCAAGAGGGGATTGAGGCCGTTTACGGAGTCTGCGACGTCCGCCGGCACGACGAGGTCACTACCATCGTCGAGGAACTGCTGTCCACCTTCGGTCGACTCGACGTTGTCGTCAACAATGCCGCCGGTAACTTTCCGGTCCCGATCAGCGACCTCAGCCCGAACGGATTCAAAGCGGTGGTCGACATCGACCTAGTGGGAACGTTCAACGTATCCAAAGCGGCGTACGACCTTTGGCTGCGCGATCACGGCGGCGCCGTGGTGAATATCAGCGCGGCGATCCAGTACCGCGGCATGGCTCTGCAAGCGCACGTCGTCTCGGCCAAGGCCGGTGTTGATGCGTTCACCCGTGCCTGTGCGATCGAATGGGGGCCCGACGGGGTCCGAGTCAATGTCGTTGCTCCCGGTGCGATGTCGGGGACCGAGGGGGTCCGGAGAATCGCGGGCGACGACCAACACCGCGCCATCCAAAACCCGCTACGGCGCCCCGGCTCGACCACCGAGGTTGCCGATACGGTGCTGTTCCTGGCCAGCGACGCGGCGTCGTACGTGACGGGAGCGGTACTGGTCGTCGACGGCGGTGGTTGGCTGACGTCCAGCGGCGTGCCGGATTTGCCGGGCTACCAATGACAACCATCGAGTGTGTCCCACGGCGACGCGGCGCGTTATCGGGTGGGCGTTAACCACCATCAAATCCCGGTCGACTGCCCAGGTGGCGCCAAGTTGGTCAGGACGTATCACGGCGACGGTGCGATGCGTGTCGACGCGAGCAGCTCCGCGCTTGAGACCCACGGTTCTTTGGAAAAGACGACGCCGCGCACCGGCTGCAGCGACTCGCCGACGGCGTAGCAGATCTGCCCGGCCGGCACTGATTACGGTCACACAACCGTGAGGTCACCGCCGTGACACCGTCGGCCTCGGCCGATTAGGTGTTTTGCCCTAATACGGATTATTCTTGCGCGCGGCTCATTGTCGACTCAGGAAAAGCAGATGCTTATTCAGCCCACTCTGCGACGGGCACAATCGCCGCGCAGCGCTCAACGTGTGACCTTCCCTAAGATCGGTCAGTGCTTCGACATCGAAGTCACCCGCGAGACCGACGGGTGGCTCGTCCGGATCCCCGAGATCGCTGCGATGGCCCGCACCGGACGCCGCTCGACGATCGAGTTGGTGGCGCGAGAATGCATCGCCACGCGCACCGGCATTCCGATGGGCTACATCAGCGTCTACGTCACGAAAGAGACCGGCTAGTCCCTCTACGGCATGTCGCGCCTGCCGCGACGTACCCGCGGGGCATCAGCGAGCAGTCAACGCACGCCGCGGCCGGGACGTGTCCGCATTCTGGGGCGACGGGCGCGCCGAGTCTCAGGAGCGCACCCGCCGACGTCGACTTCGTCAATCGCGCTGCGACAGCAGTTGCGTCGCCAAGAATCGGCCTCCCGAAACTTTAGACGCCCGCGCCCCTAGCTCGAACGACTCAGATTTTGACCGTTAGCGGCCAGACCTTCCAGATGTCGTCGCAGTACTCTGCGATGGCCCGATCCGATGAGAACTTGCCGCTGCGTGCGGTGTTCAGGATCGACATCTTGGTCCACGACTCCCCGTCCTGCCACGCGGCGCTGACGCGCGCTTGGCATTCCACGTAGGAGGCATAGTCGGCGCACACCAGGAAGGGGTCGTCGTAGCGCAGGTTGTCCACCAGCGGCTTGAACACTTCGGTGTCGCCGTGCGAAAACGTCCCGTCGGCAATCAGATTCAGCACCGCGCCCAGCTCATCGTTGCTGTCGATGTAGTCCGCCGGACGGTAGCCGGTCGCCTTGAGCGCCTCGACCTCGTCGACGGTCAGGCCGAACAGGAAGAAGTTCTCCGCTCCAGCCTCCTCGCGAATCTCGACGTTGGCGCCATCGAGGGTGCCGACCGTCAGGGCGCCGTTGATCATGAACTTCATGTTGCCGGTGCCCGACGCTTCCTTGCCGGCGGTGGAGATCTGCTCGGACACGTTGGCGGCCGGATAGATCAGGTGCGCATTCTGCACGTTGAAGTTCGGGATGAACGCGACTTTCAGGAACTTGTTGACCTCCGGATCGTTGTTGATCGTCTCGCCGACGGCGTTGATCAGCTTGATGATCCGCTTTGCCAAGAAGTAGCCGGGAGCTGCCTTGCCGCCAAAGATGAAGGCCCGCGGAGGAATTGAGAGCTGGGGATTCTGCTTGAGCCGGTAGTACAGCGCGATGATGTGCAGCACGTTGAGATGCTGGCGTTTGTACTCGTGAATGCGCTTGACCTGGATGTCGAAAATCCATTGCGGGTTGAGCTCCACACCGGTCGCCTCGCGGATGAAAGAGGCCAGGCGTGCTTTGTTGTTGCGCTTGATATCGCGCCACTGCTCCCGGAAGGAGGAGTCGTCGACGAAGGGCTCCAGCCCGCGCAGCCTGCCCAGATCGGTCAGCCAACCGTCCCCGATGGTGCGGTCCAGTAGCGCCCGCAGCCCGGGGTTGGACAGCGCGAGGAAGCGTCGCGGCGTCACACCGTTGGTCTTGTTGCTGAACCGCTCCGGCCACATCTCGAAGAAATCTTTGAGCACACTTTCTTTCAGCAGTTCACTGTGGAGGGCGGCGACACCGTTGATGGCGTGGCTGCCGACGGTGGCCAGATGCGCCATCCGGACGTTCTTGGTGCCGTCCTCACCAATCAGCGACATCCGGCGGACGCGGTCCGCGTCGCCGAGGAAGCGGGTCCGCACCTCGTTGAGGAACCGGCGGTTGATCTCGTAGATGATCTCCAGGTGGCGGGGGAGTGACTGGCCGAACATGTCCAGCGGCCACGTCTCGAGCGCTTCCGGCAACAGGGTGTGGTTGGTGTAGGCGAAGGTCGCGACCGTGATGTCCCACGCCTCTTCCCACTCCAGCAGCCGCTCGTCGAGCAGCAACCGCATCAACTCGGCAACCCCGATCGACGGATGAGTGTCGTTGAGCTGCAAGGCGAACCGCTGGGGAAGCTCCCTGATGCCGGCGTCGGCAAGATCATCCATGATGTGCAGCACGTGCTGCAGCGAGCAGGACACGAAGAAGTGCTGCTGCAGCAGACGCAGCCGCTTGCCGGCCTCCGGCTCGTCGTTGGGGTAGAGCACCTTGGTGACCGTCTCCGAGGTGACCTCGTCCTCGACGGCCTTGTAGTAATCGCCGGTGTTGAAGGCATCCAACGCAAACGACTTGACCGCTCGCGCGCTCCACAGCGTGAGCACGTTGCAGGTATTGACGCCATAGCCTTGAATGGGCGTGTCGTAGGCGACGCCTTTGAGCATCAACCCGGGGACCCATCGGGCGCGCTCGCGCCCCGCGTCGTCGGTGTAGCGCTCGACGTGCCCGCCCCACTTGACCAGATAGCTGACGTCGGGTTTGGCGATCTCCCAAGGGTTTCCGCGATCCAGCCAGTTGTCAGTCTGCTCGACCTGCCAGCCGTCGTGGATCTCCTGGTCAAAAATGCCGAATTCATAACGGATGCCATAGCCGATCGCCGGGCGCTCGAGGGTAGCCAGCGAGTCCAGGTAGCACGCGGCGAGCCGGCCGAGGCCGCCGTTGCCCAGTCCCGGCTCTTCCTCGCAGGCCAGCACCTCGTCGAGCTTCTGGCCCATGGCGGCCAGTGCGGACTTCGCCGCGCCCTCTAAGCCCAGGTTCAACAGGTTGTTGCCCAGCTGCGGGCCCATCAGGAATTCCGCCGACAGATAGCAGGTCACCTTGCTGCCGAGATCCAGTGAGGTCTGCGTCGACACCACCCGGCGGTCCTGCATGCGATCGCGCACAGCCAGTGCCAGCGCCCGGTAGTAGTGCTCGGGCCGCAGGGCCGCGGCCGGGCGGCCGATCGAGTAGCGCAGGTGATCGGTGATCGCACGCTGCAGCGCGGGGGCGCCCATCCCGGTGCGAGAGTGCTCGGCCAGGTCGGCGGGCCGCGACGGGGTGACGGACAATCCGTCGGAGGGGGTCTGATCGAGATCGGTCATGGTGAGTCCTACTCCCTAGAGAATGGTGGCAGTATCGCACCGATGTGCCCGGCGCCGCGCAGTTCGTCAGTTTGGCAGCGGTGATTGCACACCAGGCGCGAAAATGACGACCGCGGCGTGAACGCAAGCCCACGTACTGGCGACGAAACGGCGTTGCCCGCGGAGACGAAGAACGCGCGGAATTCTCTGCTGTGGGTCACCCGACGGGCGGTGGAGTCATCAAGCCACGCCAAGTGACATTGGCGTCGGCCGGTGCGCCGGCTCATCACGGCGGCCGTACTCGGCTCGGGTGCGGCTGCCCGGCTCGTGCAAGGTGTCGGGGCGACCGCAATGGTTCCCGTTGATCGACGCCGCAATCATCGATGACGACCGGGGCCGTGCGGTGGGAACCCGGGCCGGCATGTCCGCAGTGACGACAGCACTGGGGCCGTTCATCGGCGGCTGGCTGGTGGACTCGGCGTCGTGGCGCAGTCGGCTCGGCCGGGGCTGTGTACGCGCTGATCGAAATTCCTTCTCGCGGTTGGACGTTCACCACCGTCGCCGTGGTCGTCGTCGGCGTGGATCTCCTCGAGACACAACGGGTCCTTGTATCCGTGGATCCGAGCCGCCCGGATCGTCACGACCTTCCCCTTCTCGGCGACGAAGCATATGGGAAGACTTGAAAGCATTGGGATACAGATACTTTCGACAGTAATCCCATTAGCAAATCATTCCCCGCGTCGTGCGGGCGGTGCGGCACGTGATCCTGAGAATGCCAGCAAACAATCGCACTGGCGACAGCGCATGAGGGACGCGTGAGGTTCAGTGCGCGAGCATGTTGACGACCCCGGCGAAGACGGCCGGCATCGCCGCTGCGGCCGGCACGATGCTCGAGCGCAAGGTTGGATGTGAGCTCGCCTGAAGTAATGCCGCGGTCAGCATGCGGTAGCGCCGCGTCATCTGGCGCCACCGGCGGTCGTAGCTGTCCGCGCGGTCGGCGACCACGCAGTCCACCAGCAGTTCCGCGCCACCGAATGCCAGGCCGAGGCCTTCGCCGGTGAGCGCGTCAACGTAACCCGCGGCATCGCCGACGAGCAGAATACGCCCGGCCGTCCGGCTCGAAACCCGTTGGCGCAGTGGCCCGGCAGCCCGATCCGGTTCGTGCGGCCGGCCTGCTATCCGGTCGCGCAGCGCGGGGAACTCGTCGAGGTGGTCGTCGAATCCGCCGCGACGAGACTTCAACAGCGCGACCCCCACGCAGTCATCGGCGACCGGCGTCACGTAGGCCTCGGCGCCCGGCGCCCAGTGCACCTCGACGTAATCCGACCATGGTGCGATCCGCACATGCCGGCGGATGCCCCAGCGGCGCGGGCCCGGGCTCGGTTGTTCCAGGCCGAGCGATCGGCGGATGGGCGAGTGCAATCCGTCCGCTGCGGCGAGATAGCGGGCCCGCCACGGCCCTGCCTGAACCGAGGTGGCGTCTTGGCCTATCTCGCCGACCTCGTCGTGGCAGATCCGCACGCCCGCAGTCACGGCCACGTCGAGAAGGGCGCCATGTAGCACCGTTCTGCGCACGCCGCGCCCGGCGCCGTGTTTGAACGGCGCCGCAACGTGCCGGTTGCCGTCGCGGTAGCTGATTCCGCGGAACGGCTTGCCGTGCGGATGAACGCCAAGGCTTTCCAAATGCCGCAGGGTGTGCGGCATCAGCCCCTCGCCGCAGGCCTTGTCGATCGGTCCGCTGCGTCGCTCCACGACGACGACCTCCAGGCCGGCTTTGGCGCCGTACACGGCGGTGGCCAGCCCGGCGGGGCCGCCGCCGACGACCAGAAGATCGATCATGTCAGCCTCGCCAGGGCGACGTTTTCGACCTTGATCCGTGCGCGCAACAGCATCGCGTTGAGAATCGTGAACGCGCACGCGGTGATCCACGCGGTGTGGACCAGCGGCAGCGCAATCCCTTCGGTGATCACCGCGAGGTAATTAGGATGAGGCACAAACCGATACGGGCCTCCGGTGATTCGGTCCGCGCCCGGGATGATGATCACCCGGGTGTTCCACTGGCGGTTCAACGTGGTGATGCACCACCAGCGCAGTGCCTGGGCGGTCAGCACGAGCGCGAACATCGGCCAACCCAGCGCCGGAATGAACGGGCGATGCAACGCGATTGGCTCCGCCAAACAGCCCACCAGCAGGCCGGTGTGCAGGGCGATCATCGCCGGATAGTGCCTAGCCCCGAACTCGAGGCCACCGTGGGCCAGGCTCCACGAGCGGTTGCGTTTGGCTTCGGCAAGTTCGGCCAGCCGCTCCACGACGACCGCGCCGATCAACAGCACATACCAAGTCATTGCGGATCACTTCCACCGCAACATCACGAGCTCCGAGCAGAAGCCGGGGCCCATCGCCAGCATGACTCCCGGGCTGCCGCTGCGGGGTTGCTTGGCGATGGTGTCGCGCAATACGTGCAACACCGACGACGACGAGAGATTGCCGACCTCGCTCAGCGAGCGCCACGTCAGTTCGAGTGCGTCGTCGGGCAAACCGAGTGAGGCAACGATCGACTCGATGACCTTCGGGCCGCCCGGGTGGCTTACCCACGCGCTGACTTCCGAGATGTCGATGCCGTACGTAGCCAGGAACCCTGTCACGTCGTCGGCGAGGTACCGCTCGACGATCGTCGGCACGTCCGGAGAGAGGACGAGTCCAAATCCGGAGGAACCGATGTTCCACCCCATCGTCGCCTGCGAGTCCGGGTAGAGGTGACTGCGCGATCCGAGGATGTCGGGCCCTGCCGCACCGATCTTCTGCGCGCGGCGTTTGCCGACCGCGACCACGGCCGCGGCCCCGTCACCGAACAGCGCGGTGCCGACCAGGGTTGCCAAGGACGGCTTGGCGGCGGGGAAGGTGAGGGTGCACAACTCGACGGACAGCAGCACTGCGACGTCGTCGGGTGCGCCGCGCAGGTAGTCGTTGAGCCGGCCCACCCCGGCGGCGCCGGCGACGCAACCCAGTCCGAACATCGGCACGCGACGCACGTCCGGACGCAGCCCGATGCGTGTCGCGATGCGCGCCTCCAGCGAGGGGACCGCGAGACCGGTGACGGTCGTCGACATGACCACGTCGACGTCGTGCGGCCGCAATCCCGCCTCCTCGAGCGCGGCCGTCACCGCCGCAGAACCGAGTTCGACGGCTCTTTCGATGAAGATGTTGTTCGCGTCGCCGAAGTCGGTCAGTGTGGCGTACTGCTCGAGGGGCAGTGCCAGATAGCGACTGTTCACCTTGGAACTTGCGTGGAGTTTCCGCAGTGCGTCCCCGCAACCCCGGAACGCCGGAAGTGCGGCAAGCGATTCGGTGATTTCACCTTGGGCGTAGCGATGCTCGGGGAGCACGCCTTGCACGCCCGCGATCACCCCGCCGGGTTTCTGAGCACGAAAACTCTTGCCGCTCAATGGTCCCCTCATGTCCCTCACCTTTCTTGAACTGCGTGCGGTGCAGGCGCCATTGCCGCTTCTGAAATTTGGGCGGTGTGACCCTCGCTGATCCCGAAACGCCCGTGCAGCCGTACCAGCCACCTGGGGGCCCACCAGCACCACGTGCCTAGGGCGTGCATGAACGCGGGCAACAGCACCATGCGCACCAGCGTGGAGTCCGCGATCACCGCCAACGTGAGGCCAACTCCGAACATCCGCATGAACGACACGTGCGCGGCGACCAATGCGGCGAACGAGATCGACATCACCAGCGCCGCCGCAGTGACCACCCGACCGGTGCGGGCTATGCCCAGTGCGACGCTCTCGTCGTGGTCGGCACGAGTTGGCCCGGATGCGAGCCAGAACTCCCGGATTCGGGAAACGACGAAGACTTCGTAGTCCATGGAGAGGCCGAAAGCGATGCAGAACAGCAGCACTGGCATGTTGGCCACCAGCGTTCCTGTGGAAGTGGTGCCCAGGCCGCCGAGATGGTGGTCCTGGAAGATCCACACCATCGCCCCGAATGCGGTTGTCAGCGAAAGAACGTTAAGTACAAGAGCTTTCAGTGGCAACACCACGCTGCCGGTCAGCAAGAACAGGAGGACGAAAGTCACCGCAGCGATCAGGGTCAGCACCAGCGGCAGGTGCGACGTGATCGCGTTGACGCTGTCGGAATTGGTCTGCGCGATCCCAGCGAACTCGACGGTCCTAGCGGCAGGGGAAGCCACCCGGTGCAGGCGTCGCAGCTGGGTTTCGGAACTGTCGGAGAACAGCGGTGCCGTGGTCCGGACGGTGAGAAATGCACTGCCCTTCGCCTGGCCGGTTGGCGCCGTGGGCGGCCCAACCAGCGCCCCGGCTACGAATGTGCCCACCGGGGCCGACACCGCCGACACATCGGGCACCCGCGAGAGATCGGCTGCGTATCTTGCGATTTCGTCGCGCGGAACGCCGTCGACATCTGGAATGACGACACTGACGGCCGTCGCCGAGTCGTCGGCGAAGTCACGTCGCATCTGGTCGCCAACCTGGCGGGCCGAAGCGGTGTTCGGCAGTACCCGGTCATCGGGAAAACCCCATCGGACCCCGAGGAACGGCGTGCCCACCAGCAGGAGCAACACCACGACCGCTACTCCGACGGGAAGGGCGTGTCGGATGACGAATTTTGTTGAGCGGTACCAGAACTCATCATGTCCTGGAATACTGACCGGTCCGGGACGGCCACGCATGCGACGCACCAGCCGGCGGACATCCAACGCATTCAACCGGTCTCCGAGCAATACGATGGCCGCGGGCGTCATCACCACCGCCGCGATCGCGGTGAACGCAACCGTAGCGATGCCCGCGTAGGCGAACGACTTCAGGAAATGCATCGGGAACAAGATCATTGCGGCCATCGACAGCGCGACCGTGGTGGCCGAGAACAACACCGTGCGCCCCGCGGTCGCCATGGTGTGTACCAGCGCATCGTCGCGGCTGGCGCCAGCGGCCATCTCGTCGCGGAAGCGGCTGACGATCAGCAAGGTGTAGTCGATGGCCAGGGCCAAACCCAGCGCGGTACTGAGGTTGAGCGCGAAGATCGATACGTCGGTGGTGAACGCGATCAAACGCAGCACCGCCAGCGCGCCGAGAATCGACATTCCGCCGATGGCGACCGGCAACGCGGCCGTGAACAAACCGCCGAACACCCAGACCAACACCAGGAAGCTGAGTGGAATCGCGATCGCCTCCATCACCAGCACATCCCGCTGTGCTTGCTCGGTGATCTGCGCGTTGACCATCGCGATCCCGCCTGCCCGAACGCTGACTCCGTTGCGGTCGTGTGCGATCTGCTCCGACAACGCGGTGGCGTAGCGCTGCGAATTGCTTTCTCCGCCACTGATACCCGCGACGATCAACCCCGCTCTGCCGTCCCTGCTGATCATCGAAGCGGCCGCGGCCGGCGGCGCGGTCCACGCTGAGGTCACGCTGGTCACGTGGGCCGACCGGCTCAGCTGGTCGGAGATCTCGGTGCCGACCGCGCGGGCCGCCGCACTGGCGACACCGTCCGGAGCGGATACGACGAACAGCAATTGCACGTCGCCCTGGCCGAACTTCTCAGTGAGAATTGTTGCAGCCCTGGCTGATTCCGATGATGGGTCTTGAAATCCGCCAGCCGACAGGCTCTTGGCGACCGGGATGCCGAAGATGCCCGCGGCCATCAGCAACAGCACCGCGATGGTGAGCGTTCGCCGCGGCGCGACGATCGCGAGCCGTGCGACGCGATACAGCAGGCCACCCCGATGCCGGCGAGTGACTGCGCTGCACTCAGTCCGAGGAATCGCGGTGCTTGACCGCCCAATGCCACCAGCCATGGGACCACCCACCGTTCAAAATCTCCGATATCAACGATCGGTGACTTTTGTCAACATTCGGTGACTTGGACAGTACGCGTGGTCGCTTCGTAAAGTCAACAGCGGCTGACATAGAGTTTGAGGATGAGCGCCCAAAGACCTCGTAATGCCGCCCAGACACGCGCCGACATTCTCGCGGCGGCACGCCGGCGTTTCGCCACGGAAGGTTTTGACCGCACCACTTTGCGGGCGATCGCGAACGACGTTGGTGTAGACGCGGCGCTGGTGATCCGTTACTTCGGTAGTAAGCAGGACTTGTTCGCGACCGCTACCGAATTCGCGATCAAGCTGCCCGACCTCTCCGGCGCCGATCCGGACGACATTGCGGGCATGCTGCTACCGAGGTATTTCGCGGTGTGGGAGGACGACCAATCGTTCCTCGCGCTGTTGCGGGCGGCGATGACGAGCCGGGTCGCGGCGGACATCCTGAACGAAACACTGGCCAAACACGTCGCGCCGACGCTGATGGGCGCCACGCCGGATCATCACCTGCAGCGGATCGCCCTGACAGACGCGTTCGTCATCGGGCTTGCCGCGACCCGATCGGTGCTCGCCAATCCACCGGTGGCAAGCCTCAGCCGCGAAGAACTCAGCCGCTGGGCGGGGCCGGTCTTTCGCCAGCTGCTGGTGGGGCCGGCGCCGTCGTAATGACTGCGACCCGGCCCCGCAACGCCGGCCAAACCCGTGCCGACATCCTCGCGGCGGCGCGCAGCCGTTTCGCGGCTGAAGGGTACGAGCGGACAACCTTGCGGGCCGTCGCCGCCGAGGTCGGTGTCGATGCGGCGCTCGTGATCCGCTACTTCGGGAGCAAGCAGGAATTGTTCGCGGAGGCAGCGGAGTTTGCGATCGAACTACCCGAATTGTCGAATGTCGATCCCGACGAGATTGCCGACCTGCTGCTGCCGAGGTTCTTTGCGGTGTGGGAGGAAGACGAGACGTTTGTGGCGCTGTTGCGCGCGGCGATGACGAGCCCAATCGCGGCGGACGCGCTCCGGCGAGTGTTCGCGACGCAGGTCGCCCCCAAATTGATCACCGCGACCCCGGACCATCCCGTTCAACGGATCGGGTTGATGGGTGCGTTCGTGATCGGGTTGGCCACAACCAGATACGTTCTGAAGAATCCACCGGTGGCCAACCTCAGCCGCGAAGAACTCAGCCGCTGGGCAGCACCGGTCATCCGGCAAATCCTGGTCGGACCCGCGCCGCTCTAACGTCTTGCGGTGATCGGTTTGCTCAGCACGCCGTTGACGGACTCGCGTGCCTAGCTCGTGACCGTCATCTGGTCGTCGCCGGTGTCCCACGCCCGGACGAAGACATCGATCGGGACCTGCTCATCGCGGCCCTTCTCGCTGCCGCTGTCGTTGAGATGCACGATGCCGCGCGCGGTATCGACGCCCGTCACCACCACGGCGTGGTTTGCCTCGGGTTCTCCGGCCGAGGTTTTGTCTTCGACGGGCTCGCCCCAGATGATTTCCGAGTTGACTCCGGCGATGACCTTGCGGCCGTCGGCCAGATCCTGTTCCAGCGCCTTCATGCTGGCCGGGACGTGGGTGGTTGCGCCGCTTGCCTTATCGATGCTCATCGCGTGGATTCCGTAGTGCGCCAGCAGTCGCGGCTCATCGTCGAACGAGGTGCCCTCGCCACCGCCGTGCTTTGTCGCCTTCGTGTAGATCGGTCCGCGGTGGACGCTGCTGGGAGTCGCCTCGGCCAGCTTGACGATTTCCTGCTCGGTCGGCTGTGTGCCGGTCAGTTCACCCACCACATCGGCGACCGCCATCTCGACGCAGTCGTCGTCGTAGTGCTGGTAACGCCAGAAGGGGGCGGCCGCAGTCGGATCGCCGTAGAGGACGCCCCCGATGCCGGAAGGGGCGGCGGCGCCGGGAGCGCCCTGCGCTGTGCCCACCGCCAACCCCAGTGCGGCCGCACCGGTCAGCACCGTAACGGCAGCGGCGCGGGCCACACTCGCAATCCTGATCATCCGGTGTCCTGTTCCACAGTTTCCCGATGTGGGGTGACTAGTAGCGGAAGGTTCTCTTCCTGGCCTCTACGGATTCTTGGAGTCCTGGTCCGGACGGTCGAACGCGCAGGTGACGGCGCTGGAATCGAATCCGCCAGGTGGGACCTTGCCCCGGATTAGTGTCATGCCAAGTCGGGGCCCGCTACGCGGAGGTAGCTGTTCCAGACAGCCGGTGGAGTCGCGTGGGCGCCATCGCCGGATCGCATACGCAGTCATCGCGCTCATCGCAGCGGCGCTAACCGGCGTCCCGCGGCGGGCAGACGGAAAAGCCGGTGCGCCGAATTTCGCGGGGCTCGGGCACCGGCGGCTTTGACGGTGTTGTGCTACCTGGGCACATCGATCGCGATCCTCGGGGTCAATGGGCACCGGACAGGTTCAACGTGACCACGCCGAGGATGATCAGTCCGACGCCGACGACCTTCGCCACGGAAATCGGAGAGCCCAGGAACAGCACGGCGATCAACACGATGGCCGCCGTGCCGATCGCCGACCACAACGCATAGGCGACGTCTGTCTGCATACCGCGCTGGATCGACCACGCCAGCAGCGCGAAAGAGGCGCCGTAGCCGACCAGACAGATCACGGTCGGCCACAGGCGAGTGAAGCCTTCGGTGCTCTTGAGCAGGCTGGTCGACACCACCTCCGCGATGATCGCGCTGAACAGGAGCAGGTACGTCAATGCGCCTCCTTGCATACGGATGTGTCTACACCACCCGTCTGTCGGTGGCCGTACCGTTGCTCTGTGACGACAAAACTCAACCACCGCCTGGCCGGCTACACGCCGACCGTGCTGAGCCTGTTTCGGTTGGTCTACGGATTCCTGTTCGCCGGGTATGGCTCGATGCTGTTGTTCGGCTGGCCCGTCCGCACGGCATCGCCAGCCGAGGTCGGGGCGTGGCCGGGTTGGTACGCCGGACTCATCGAACTCGTCGCGGGCCTTCTGGTCGGTGTCGGATTATTCACTCGCCCAGCCGCATTCATCGCTTCCGGTCACATGGCGGTCGCCTATTTCTGGATGCATCAGCCCAATGAGCTATGGCCCATTGGTGCTCCGCCGGCCGGCAACGGCGGGACGCCGGCGATACTGTTCTGCTTTGGCTTTTTCCTGTTGGTCTTCGTTGGCGGAGGCCGCTATTCGATCGACGCTTGGCGTCGACGTTAAATCGGACTCGGTCGACGCCAAGCGGACTTAGTCGCCCCACCGGCCCTGCGAGGCCGCGAGTTCAAGCAGGGTGACACCGTCGGTTTGGCGCTCCCGCAGCACTTGATAGGGGAATGTATAGGGTGGCGCGGCATCGGGGTTGCGCTGTGCCTGCGCGGCGATCGCATCCAGCAGCCTGCGCGCCATGGATAGCCGTGGGTAGCGAGCGTGGATCGCGGTGGCAATTTCGTCGTCGATGAATTCGGCATTGCGGCCGAAGTCCACTCCCACGCCACTGCGCACGAGGTGACACAGCGCTCCGCGGCGGTCGGCGATGCCCATCGATGTGTGCAACGCAATGGCCTCCCAGACACCGTCCACGAGCGCGCGTTCGCAGCCGTGTTCGGTGAGCAGTGCCGCCGCGAGGTCGGCGCCTTCAACTTCGAACCTCTCCTTGCCGGGTGCGGCGGAGCCGGCGCCGAGATCGTGGAGTACGCATCCCAAAAACAAGGCTTCTGCGTCGTAGTCGGCGCTTGGCCGCATTCCTTCCTGAGCGGCAATCAGCTGACCGAACAGGTAACTGCGCACGCTGTGGTTGAACACTGGGGGCGACTCGGTCGACTGCGCCAACCGGATGGCGGCCTTCGCGACGGAGGTGTCGGGGAGAGTTGAAACAGCCTGCATGGCCAAAACGTTAGGGCCGTGGCTGCCCTCTCGGGAGTGGCTAAAACGACATGAACCCCACGATTTGAGCCACCGGCCGGGGGTCGTGCCCATAGCCCGGATCGATCGGTGATAATGACATTCTCTAGTTAGGAGAAGCCGTTTCCGTTTACGGACCGTCCCAAGGAGGTCGACGATGAGCGCTCACGAGCGATGCGACGGGATGGTGGCCTTGGTCACCGGAAGCAGCCGAGGTCTGGGCAAAGCGATTGCCGCACGGTTTGCCGCACAAGGCGCCACGGTCGCGCTGACCGCCCGCACGATGGACCCGGATCCCAAATACCGCGGGTCGCTGCGCGAGACTGTTGACGAGATAGTCGCCGCGGGAGGCCGGGCCGTCGCCGTCCAAGCAGATCTATCGCAAGCCGAGGAACGCGAACGGCTGTTCGGCGAAGTGGTGGACACCGTCGGGGCCCCGGACATCCTGGTGAACAACGCCGCCGTTACTTTCCTGCGGTCCCTCGACGGCTTCCCTGAGCGGCGCGCCCGACTGATGATGGAGATGCACGTGCTCGGGCCATTGCATCTGAGCCAGTTAGCAATTCCCGCGATGCGCGACCGGGGGCGAGGCTGGATCGTGAACCTGACCTCGGTCGGCGGCGACCTACCGCCCGGCCCGCCGTTCTCCGAGTTCGACCGAACCGCGGGCTTCGGCATTTACGGGACAGTCAAGGCCGCGCTGAACCGGCTGACCAAAAGCCTTGCCGCAGAACTGTACGACGACGGCATCGCGGTCAACGCCGCCGCTCCGTCCAATCCCGTGGCGACCCCCGGGGCGGGCACCCTCGACCTGGCCAAGACGGACACCGAGGACATCGAACTGATCACCGAGACGGTGTTCCGGCTGTGTACGGGAGACCCGAAAACCCTGACCGGCCGCATCGCGCATACCCAGCCCTTCCTCGCGGACGTCGGCTGGTTTCAACCCGCCGGCTGATGGTCGAGGTCGATCTCGACGAGCTGCGACAACGACTCGCGGCTGCCGACGTCACGGACGTAACGGCACTGGCCGGAGGTGCCTCCAGCTTCACGTTTCGGGGCGTGCGATCCGGCAGGCCAGTGGTGATCAAGCTCGCTCCTCCGGGTGTCGAACCGATCGCGCACCGGGACGTGCTGCGGCAGGCGCGCATTCTCAAAGCGCTTGCCGCAACTGGGGTTCCAGTGCCCGAGGTGCTGTGGGAGAACGTGGGAGATCCACCGCTTGTGCCTCCGCTATTCGTGATGTCCCACATCGACGGTGACTGCGTCGAGCCGGTGTTCGACGGTTGCGCGCCGTCACCCGAGGTGGCCGAGCGCTACCGCAACGCATGCCGGGCCATGGCCGCGCTGCACAGTCTGTCGCCGAGCGACCTCGGGCTGGCCGGGGAACCCCTGGTCGACCCGGTCTCGGAGGTCGAGCGCTGGTGCCAGACGCTGCAGACCGTCGACCCGGGGCTCGTTCCCGGCTGGCAGGAAATCCGCGACGCATTGTTACGTGGTGCGCCAACCGCTATCGGCCCCAGTGTGGTGCATGGCGACTTCCGGCTGGGCAACTTGATGGCCGCCGGAGCGAGCATCAACGCGGTGATCGATTGGGAGATCTGGACGATCGGTGATCCGCGCATCGATGCGGGCTGGTTTCTGATCAACTGCGATCCGCAGACCTACCAACGCGTTCCGGTGCCGTCCGGTATCGCACCGCCGATCACCGAACTCGCCGAGATGTACCAACACGAGCTGGGACACGAGGTCGTCGACCTGGCCTGGTTCAGGGCGCTGGCATGCTTCAAGTCGGCGGCGACCTGGTCGCTGATCGTCAAACACAACCGCCGTAGAAGTCCTCCGCGGCACGAATTAGAGGCCATGGCAGCAACCATCCCGAGGCTGCTGAAACGTGCCCAATCCATCGTCGGCTAAGTCGGCCGGCGATTACCCGCACCGGACGAAAAGATTTTGGCAATACATCCCGAAACCGTCCCAGTTCTTCTCCAGCGGACGGCCTCGGTCGGCCGGATTCGTATAAATGGATGGAGCGTCGATCGTCTCCAACTGGTTGAGCGTGGGGGGCTGCGGCGGGGGAGTCGGGTCCGGTGCAGCCTGCGCCACGCCGCCTCCGAATCCGAGGGTCGCGACACTGATCGCACCGGCAATCAGTCCGCGAGCGTACGAAGGTTTTGTCATCGCCCGCCCTCTCCATCGTTCACGGTGCAGCACTCCCGTAATTCTAGCCGGGGAAATACCTGCCGCACACACGTCGCGTATGAGTTACGAACGCACAACAACTTTGCCGGGGCGGCCAGCAAATTGTGCTGCTCGAATATCGCGGCGCATACCTTATTGCCGTGAGGCCGATTGCCCTGGTCGTACGTCGTGCACTTGCCGTGTGCGTCGCTTTATCTGTGACCATGGCTCCGACGGCGGGTGGCGATCCGGAGGCTGAACCCGTTGCCGCCACGGCCTCGAACGACGGACGGGTGCCGTCGAATCCTCCCGCAACCGTCGATACACCCGACGGCTGGATCCTTGGCCTCGGCGCGAAGGACGAGATGCAAGTCCCCGTGGCGTCGTTGACCACCGCCGTGTCGTCTCGCGAATACCTTTCGAGCGGAATATTCGTCGGTTCGCTCAGGGGCCCCGAACCGGCGCAGGGCCTCCTCGAAGTGGGTTACGAGATCGGTTGTGGAATCGACATGAGCACGTCCAATGGCGTCGAGCTGGGCGGTAACGCCGGCCTCACACCGTCGCTCGGCTTCACGGGCGCGTTTCCCATACCGGGAAACCTCCTGCCGGTGATTTCCGCCCCGGTGGGCGGCTCGATCAACGTGGGACTCAAGCCCGGTTTCGTGATCGTGGTACCGGTAACCAAAAAGCAGTTCAGGGGCGCCAATCCGTGGGTGATGATCAGCAACTTCCATGTCAAGATCGATGGTTGCGTCGGCCAGTCGTTCATCCGTTCCTACGCGACGCTGACCCGGGTGACCGACCTGTCCGACGTGGTGTTGTCCTACGTCGGTGTGACCACCGCCGTGTGAGGGCTAGCCGCGGGAGATGCCCGCAAGCTTGTCGGCGAATTTGGCCTCGGCGGCCGCGCGCAGCCGCAGCAGGTGTTCGGAGGGAAACAGATCGGGGGCGGGCTGCCGGTCTTTGAGCAGGATGCGGGCCAGCGTCACTTTGTGCACCTCGGTTGGGCCGTCGGCCAGGCCGAGCACGAAGGACTCCACCAGGTATTGCACGAACGGCATCTCATGCGTGGTGCCCAACGATCCGTGTAGCTGAAGCGCTCGCGCCGACACGTCATGCAGCACCTTCTGCATCATCGCCTTGACCGCGGAGATGTCGGCACGAACCGCCTTGTAGTCGTTGAATTGGTCGATCTTCCAAGCGGTTTGCAGGGTCAGCAGCCGGAACGCCTCTATCTCCATCCACGAGTCGGCGATCATCTCCTGCACGAGTTGTTTGTTGGAGAGCACCTCGCCCTGGGTGTAGCGCGATACGGCCCGCTCACAGATCATGTCGAAGATCCGGCGAACCAAGCCGACCGTGCGCATCGCGTGATGGATGCGACCGCCGCCGAGGCGAGTCTGCGCCACGACGAAAGCCCCACCCCGCGGGCCCAGCATGTGATCGGCCGGCACCCGCACGTTCTCGTAGCGGACGTAGCCTTCGCGGCCGCCGCCGAGGGGCTGGTACCCCAGTCCGACGTCGCGCATCACGTTGATGCCGGGCGTATCGCCGGGCACGACGAACATCGAGTAACGCTGATAGGGAGGCGCGTCGGGGTCGGTCATCGCCATCACGATGATGAACGAGGCCATCGAGGCAAACGACGAGAACCACTTCTCCCCGTTGATGATCCAGTGATCGCCGTCTTGGACCGCGGATGTGGTGAACACCTTCGGATCCGCGCCGCCCTGCGGTTCCGTCATCGAGAAGCAGGACACGATGCGGTTATCCAGCAACGGCTCGAGGTAACGCGCCTTCAGCTCGGGCGTGCCGTAGTGCGCGAGGATCTCGCTGTTACCGGAATCGGGTGCCTGCGAACCGAACACGATGGGCGCGCACTCCGAGCGGCCTAGAATTTCATTGAGTAGAGCCAACTTCACCTGACCGTAGCCCGGACCGCCCAGATGTGGACCGAGGTGAGTGGCCCACAGCCCGCGGTCCTTGACAATCTCCTGCAGTGGTGGGATCAGCGCCTGACGCACCGGATCGTTGAGGTCGTGTGACTCCTTGACGATCAGGTCGATCGGCTCGCACTCGGTGCGTACAAACTCCTCGACCCATTTCAGTTGTTGCGCCCACTCCGGATCGGTGGAGAAATCCCACGACATCTCTCATCCCTTCGTTCCTCAGTGCGAGTTGCGTTGCGCCACCACGTACGGCGGACCGCGCAATCAATCGGGAGTGACCGTCCACGCGTACCGGCGGATCGACACGGATGAGGTCGGCACCCAAGTCTCCCAACAACATTCCGCAGAACGGTGCCAGCCCCGGGTCCCCATCATTACGATGCGGACCTCGTTCAGCAGACCGCTCACCGGCCCTGTCCCGAAGACCACTTCCGGCGGCGGGCGGCCGCTTCTTCGGTGGCGTGCGCGATCACCTGATTACGGTTCTCCAGTTCCAGCGCCGAGGACAGGTTCGCCGCATCGGTGTTGACTTGTAACGCACGTTTGGTCAGCTGCACGCCCAGCGGCGGCAGGTCGGCGATCAGCGACGCCAACTCGACCGCGCGGTCGGTCAGCTGATCTGGTTCGACGAGCTCGCTGATCAGACCGCGGCGGTCGGCCTCGGCCGCCGATACCGTACGGCCGGTGAGCATCCAGTCGGCGGCGACACTGGTCCCGACGATGCGGGGCAGGTGGTAGCTCATGCCCATCTCGGCACCCGACAAGCCGAGCAGGATCGCGGCGTTACCGAAGGATGCTGCCACCGAACAGATCCGAATGTCGGAGGCGAGGCATAACGCGAATCCGGCGCCGACGCACGGGCCGTTGACCGCGGCGATCACGGGAGCAGGCAACGCCCGCAGGGCCTCGGCCAGCGCCGCCATCCGCTCTTGGAAGTGCATCCGGTCCAGTGCGGGTGCGGTGGCCTCGAGCATGCCGGGCCCGAAGTCACGCATGTCGATCCCCGCGCAGAAGCCCCGACCGGCTCCCGTGAGAACGATGGCACGCACCGAGTCGTCGCCGGCCAAATCGCCTAGAACCTGGATCAAGTCGGCTTGCATGACCTCGTTGATCGCGTTGAGTCGTTCGGGACGATTCAGACGCAGGACGACGACCCCGTCGGACGGCCGGTCGAGGTCGAGCGTGCTCGGCATCGTCACACCCGCTCGATGATCGTCGCGGTGCCCATGCCGCCGCCGGTACACATGGTCACCAGTCCGATTGTCAGGTCGCGGCGCTCGAGCTCGTCGAGGATGGTGCCGATCAAGATCGCGCCGGTGGCGCCGATCGGATGGCCCAGGGCGATCGCGCCCCCGTTGACGTTGACCCGGTCGGGATCGATGTCGAGGTCGCGAATCGTCTTGAGCGGGACGGCGGCGAATGCCTCGTTGATCTCCCACAGGTCGATGTCCGCCACGGTTATGCCGGCGCGCTTCAGACAACGCTGCGCCGCTGGGCCGGGTGCGGTGAGCATGATGATCGGCTCGCTGCCGATCGCGGCGGCGGACCGGACCTGTCCACGCGGTTTTACACCGTTGACCTGCGCCCAGTTCGGGGAGGCGAGTAACACGGCCGCCGCGCCGTCGACTACTCCGGAGGAGTTGCCGGCGTGGTGAACATGCTCGACGTGGTCGATCCCGGGATAGCGTTCACGGCATATTTCGTCGAATGTGTGGCGCTCGCCGTCGACACATGCGGCTCCCATCGCCGCAAAGGCCGGGCGCAGGCGCGCCAGCGTGTCGGCCGACGTCCCGGGACGCGGATGTTCGTCGCGGGCGAACGCGCCGTCGGGGGTGGCGACCTCGATCAGGGAGCGATCGAATCTTCCCTCTTCGATGGCGGCGGCGGCCCGGTTCTGGCTTTGCGCGGCGTACGTGTCGACGATCTCGCGGGTGAAACCTTCGAGGGTCGCGATGAGGTCAGCCGAAATACCCTGTGGCACCGTCGGATAAAGCGCGCGGAAGGCCGCGTTGTTGCCGTCGATCGTCGGTATTCCGGCCGTGACGTCCCACCGGGACATCGATTCGACTCCACCGGCGATCACCAGATCCTCACTGCCCGCCGCGATCGCGGACGCGGCGGCGGTGACGGCTTGCTGACCCGATCCGCAGAAGCGGTTCAGTGTCATTCCCGGCACGCTCTCGGGCCAGCCGGCCAATAGAACCGACAGCCGCGCGATGTCGTCGCCGTGGTCACCGGACAGAATGCCGTTGCCGGCGATCACGTCGTCGACGTCGGCCGGGTCGAAGCCGATGCGTTTGGCCAGCGCCGTGAGGCAGGTGGCGAACAAAGTCTGCGGATGTACGTTGTGCAGTCCGCCATCCGGGCGGCCCCGCCCACGGGGCGTTCGTACCGCATCGAGTATCCAGGCGTCGATGTTGGCTCCGATCATTGTTCGAACGGTTCGATACGGCCGATTCGTACCGATCGTAATATGTCTCTCGGAGTTGGAGAACAACCCTCTCCAAAAAGGCGAAGCCATTCTCGGTAGGTTGGGACGACCCGCCCCGGGGTTATGCCGTGGCGGCGCGCGCCGTCGGCTACGCCGTGGCAGCGGGTGCCGCTGTCCTGAGCCGCGAGACGGGGGTTGCCCCTCTCGACCGACGTAGTGTGGCCGCCGGCGTTTCCCCGTACCGGGTCGCGTGCGCGGCGGCGAACCGTCCAGGGTTCGAGTAACCCCAGCGCTTGGCGATGGAGGCCACGGTTTCGACCGAGGGATCGGACTCGAGCAGTTCCCGGTGTGCGTGCCGCAACCGCACCTGCCGCAGGTAGGTCATCGGCGACATGCCCATGTGGCGAACGAAACTCTGCTGCAGGGCGCGGGAGCTGACGTGACATTCAGCGGCCAGGGAAGCAACCGTCAAGGGGAGATGGGGCTCCGACTCGATGATGTCGACTGCGGGCCGAATAGTATGGGGTGCAACAAGTTTGGTTCGCTCCCCAAGTGCGTCCCGGTAAGGGTGATCCGCGGCCAGTAAGAGTGCATGCAGCATGCTGTCCACGAATGGCGTCGCCACCAGTGGTTGCGTCAGGGCGCTGTCAGTCCGAAAGAGCTCTTGAGCGAACACGGTGAACATGTGCATCCAGCTGCGTGCGGGCCCTTTGGTGGTGGCCATGGACGGCTTGAATTCGATCTGTGTAGTCAACGGGCGCCCGAGCGCCTCACTGAGCGCGTTCTCGAGCGCATTGCGGCCCACTCGCAACGAAATCATTCGGCAGCCCGCTTGCCATCGGGGAACGATGAGTTCCCCCTCTGGGAGGCAAATAGTGGCGAGACCGGGCGCATAGGTTATCGAAGAACCGCGCTGGAATAGCTCCATTTGTCCGGAGGCAAGAATATTGACTTGATAAAACGCCCGGTCCTGGTCGCAGTGGATGCAGGCATCGACGTTAAAGGCCAGGTCAATAACGGTAATGGGTCCGACGGTGCCGGCCCGTTGGGTCAGCGTAAACGGCTTGCGGCGGTCCACGGGGCCAAGTGTTTTCAGACACGGAAAGAATTTCGCGACCTGCCGGAAGGCGTCGGTTGTCTTGAGTTCCGCAACGATTGACGGTCCGCTCTTCTCGCCCATTTCGAACTCCGCTTCTCCTGCTTCGTAGTCCGCTTGACCGGACTACTCGGCATTCGCGGCGGGCGCCTGTACGGATCGCTTATGTGGCAGACGTCACATCGTCGACATCCGCGATCGCGGGCCTCGCAAATCGGGAGTTCCCGGATTTCCGGCCTCCGCGAGAGGCCGAACCTCAGCACGCGTAGCAAAGTGTCTCAAACGTTGCGCGAACTGTACTGATAAGAGGTATCGGGGCCCTAGCGGCTTTAGCCTCGCTGTGAAAGCGTTACCCGACAACCGATTTCGTAAACTTCGATCGGAGTGAGATGACACCAACGTCAGCGCAGTGTCCCATAGCCCATGAGGAGCTGTTGGCTAACGCGGTGCGATTGCAACCGCTGCTTCGCGAAAGCACATTGGCAAGCGAAGCCATGCGCAGGCTGCCGAACGAGGCGATTGATGCCCTGACCGACGCCGGCTTCTTCCGCTTGCTCAAACCGCGTCGATTCGGCGGTCACCATGCCCGGCAACGGACGGTACTCGAGATCACCGAAACTCTCGGCCAGGCAAACGCATCGGCGGCGTGGCTGGTGAGCATCGGAGCTACCGGCGCGATCGTGGCAAGGTATGGGTCCGAGCACGCTCAAGCTGAGATCTTCGGCGCGCCCGACTCCCGGATCGCCGGCGGACTCGCCCCCGGCAAGGCGCGTCGCGTCGATGGCGGCTTCTCGATCAGCGGAAGCTGGCCATATGCATCCGGGGCCCCGGATGCCGACTGGGCATTAATCGGTGTCGCGGTGCCCGGTCGCGGCGAGGGCGACGTGGAGTCCTTTCTGTGCTTCGTGCCGGCGTCGGAGGTGCGGCTGCGTGATACCTGGCACACCACCGGCATGCGCGGCACCGCAAGCCAAACATTTTTGGCCGAAGAGGTTTTCGTGCCGGAGCATCGGGCGGTCGCATTCGACAAACTGGCGAACGGGCGGATGTCGGGATGTGAGTCCGAACATCAGCTTCCGTTGGCTCCGGTGGCCGCTCTTCATCTGGTTGGTCCGTTGCTCGGCATCGGTCAAGCGGCCGTGGACCTGGTGATTGCGGCAGCTCCGTCAAAACCGTTGGCCCACACATTCTTTGTCCATAAAAGCGACTCGTCCGGCGTGCAGATACAGGTCGCCGAGGCGAAACTAAAGCTGCGGACCGCCAGACTGCACGCCTACGAGGTCGCCGACGCGCTGGACGCGGGTGAGATCGTCAATGGCGAGGCGGGATACCCGCTGCGTGCCCAGGCGCGAGCGCAGTGTGGCCACGCCGCCCGGCAGGTGCTCGAGGCGATACAGATCCTGATCGACGTCCACGGGGCGGCCAGCTTCGCTGATTCCAGTGCAATGCAGCAATATTGGCGCGACGCCAACGTCGCGGCACGGCACGCGGCGCTGAATGTTTATGTCGATTATGAGATCTACGGCAAATCACTGCTGGGCGTGCCCGAGCGCATCGCCCCACTGGTGTGAGGGGAAAGCATGTCGACTTTCGTCTTGGTTCACGGAGCATGTCGTGACGGCTCGGCCTGGAACCGCGTTATCGAACGCCTGAATAGCTTGGGCCACGAAGCATTCGGTCCGACGGTGGCTGGTCACGGACGAGGGGTGTGCAAAGCCGTGACCCATGCCGAGTCGACGCGGTCCATCGTGGATTTCATCGCCGATAACGGGCTGACCGACATCGTGCTGGTCGGTCACAGCTACGGCGGCACAATCATCAGCAAGGTGGCCGAGTCGATTCCGGAACACATTCGGCGACTGGTGTTCTACAGCGGATTCGTCCTCAACGACGGCGAATGCATGCTGAACGCTTTTCCGCCGGTCCAGCGCGGCGTACTCGCGCGGTTGGCAGCTGAGTCTTCCGACGACACCGTGACGCTGCCCTTTGAGTTGTGGCGGGAGAACTTCATCAACGACGCGGACCTGGAAACGGCACGCTGGGCCTACGACCAACGGTCGTCCGAACCGTTCCAGCAGCTTGTCGAACCGCTAGACCTGAAGAAGTTCTATTCCTTGAACACGCCGAAAAGCTACCTGGTGTGCACCGAGGACACAGTGATGCCGCCCGGCGAGTGGGCGTGGCATCCCCGAATGTCCAGCCGGCTCGGGTTGCACCGACTCGTCCAAATGCCGGGCAGCCACGAGGTCGTCTTCTCCAACCCAATTGGTCTGGCCGACAAGGTTATCGACGCGGGCCGCGACTAATCCATCCTTGATGCGGAGGAATCATGAATTTCGTCAGTCCGTTTCCTGACGTGGTCATCCCCGAGACTTCGGTGTACGACTACGTGTTCGGCGACCTCGGCGAGGCCGACGGTGATCGCGTCGCTCTTGTCGAGACCGCAACCCAAACCGAAGTCAGCTACCGCACGCTGGTCGCCCGCATCGAATCCTTCGCCTGCGCGCTGGCTCAACGACGAATCGGCGTCGGCGATGTGGTGGCTCTGCTGTCGCCCAACAGTGCGGCGTTCGCGGTCGCTTTGCATGGAATCCTGCGGGCGGGTGCAACGGCCACGCCGATCAATATCTTGTCTACCGTGGACGAGATCGTCCGTCAGTTAGAGGATTCGGGCGCACGACTGTTGATCGTGGCCGCACGATTGCAAGCGCAGGCCGAGGAGGCAGCGAAGGCGGTGGGCTTATCCAGCGACGACGTGCTGCTTCTGGATGGTGAGGATCTCGTAATTCCCACGGGCAGCGGCGGTCCGGAGGTCGAATTCGATCCGGCGACACACGTGGCGGTGCTTCCCTACAGTTCGGGGACCACCGGGAAACCCAAGGGTGTGATGCTGACCCATCGCAACCTCGTCGCCAACGTAGCCCAATTGCACCCAGTGTCAGGAGTGAGTCCCGATGAGACACTGGTCGCGGTGGTTCCTTTCTTTCACAGCTACGGACTCACCGGGCTCCTATGTGCCGCACTGCGGAACCGGGCTCGGCTGATCGTCATGCCGGCCTTCAACCTTTCCGAGTTTCTGGCCGCCATCGAGAAGTACCGCTGCACACAGGCTTACATCGTACCGCCGGTGGCCGTCGCGTTGGCCAAAGACCCGATGGTCGACTCCTTTGACCTATCCTCCCTGCACACCCTCACATCGGCGGCCGCGCCGCTGGACGAAGAACTGGCCAAGGCGGTGACGCAGCGAATCGGGTGCCGCATCGTGCAGGCATACGGGATGACCGAACTAAGTCCCGCCAGCCACGTGATTCCGCTGGAAGGCCGGCATCCGGCAGGCATCGAGGCTCCCGTGAGTTCATGTGGGTGGACCGTGCCGAACTCGGAGAGCAAGATCGTCGACCCCGAAACGGGGGGCGAAATACCCGTTCCCTCTTCGGGCTTCAGTAATCCGGGCGAGCTGTGCTTTCGCGGGCCTAACGTGATGGCGGGCTATCTAGGCAACGCTGCCGCGACCGCGGAGATCATCGACGCCGACGGCTTCCTCCATACCGGCGATCTGGCACGGGTGGACGCCGCGGGCTGCGTCTACATCGTGGACCGGCTTAAGGAGCTCATCAAGTACAAGGGCTACCAGGTCGCACCCGCCGAACTCGAGGCGCTGCTGTTGACGCACCCGGGTATTGCCGACGTGGCGGTTGTCGGTGTCATCCATAACGTTTCGGGTGAGGAGATCCCGAAGGCGTTCGTGGTCAGGAAGGGCGGCGCCGCACTGTCGAAAGGCGAGATCATCGACTTCGTCGCCCGAAAAGTTGCGCCCTACAAGAAAATTCGTCAGGTCGAGTTTGTCACCAAGATTCCGAAATCGCCGACGGGCAAGATTCTGCGCAAAGATCTGCGCGCTCGTCAATCATGACGAGCGGACGAAAGGATCCGTACCATGGGCGACCGCGGCGTCGTGATCGTCGGTTCGGGACCGGCGGGAATCTCCGCGGCACTGAGCCTTAGCGAGCTGGGCGTCCCGTCGCTCGTCGTCGAGCGGGCCGGCGAAGTGGCCGCGGCGTGGCGCGGGCGGTACGACCGGCTCAAACTGAACACCGGCCGGCAGTTCTCGCATCTGCCCGGCCGGCGTTATCCCCATGGCACTCCCGTCTATCCGAGCCGCGACCAAGTCGTCGACCACTTTGAGAGGCACGCTCGCGAGGAGGGGGTCGAGCTGCGGGTCAATACCGAGGTCAAGCGGATCGACCGGCTTCCGTCGGGATGGTCGGTGAACACATCCGACGGCGAGATCGAGGCTCGACACGTCGTCGTTGCCACCGGTTATCTGCACACACCGGTCATGCCGAACTGGCCGGGCAGCTTCGCCGGTGAGTTATCGCACTCGTGTGCCTACCGCAATCCTGGGCCCTACGCCGGCAAGCGAGTACTCGTCGTCGGGTCGGGGTCCTCGGGCATGGAAATCGCCCACGATCTGAGCGCGGGCGCTGCCGTCAAAGTTTGGCTATCGGTGCGCACACCGCCGAACATCATGCCCCGCAACGGTCCTGCCGGCCTTCCCAACGACGTGCTCTCGATCCCGTTCTACCATCTGCCCGCACGGCTATCCGACCGGATTGCCACCGTCGCGCGCCTCAAGGCGTTCGGGGAAATCAGCGATTTCGGTCTGCCGGTGCCGACCGAAGGACCGTTCGCCAGAGCGCACCGGCTGCACGTCGCGCCGACGATCGTCGACCCCGAGGTGATCGACGCCATCCGCACGGGCGCGGTCGAGGTGGTGCCAGCGCTGAGCGCGTTCGACGGGAGCGACGTAGTTCTCGGCGACGGCAACAGAATCAACCCTGATGCCGTCATCGCGGCCACGGGTTACCGGACCGCGCTGGAGCCGTTGGTCGGACACCTGGGCGTGCTCGCCTCCAATGGCGTACCTGTTCATGCGGCGCCGGTGCCCGCCGCGGACGGACTGTACTTCCATGGGCTTTTGACCCGGCCCGCGTTGATCGGCTACGTGGCCAAACAGTCGCGGGCGCTGGCGAAGCGCATCGCCGGTGACGACCGGCGCTGACGCTCAGTCGAAGTTGGTGCCGCTCGTCAGCTGTTCCCATTTCGCGATTTCGCTCGCCCGGGCGTCCGCGGTGTAGCGGTACAGGGCCAGGGCGTCCGGCCCCAGCAGCAGGAACGCGGGCGGCTCGCTGGAGTCGACGGCGGTGACGATCGCCGCGCCGGCTTTGGCCGGATCGCCGGCCTGATTGCCGTGCATGGTGTCGTTTTCCTTGCGACGCTGTCCGGCCGTACCAGCGTAGTCGTCGATGACAGCGGCCGACTGGAGGAGCGAGCGTCCGGCGAAGTCGGTGCGAAACGCGCCCGGTTCGACGACCGTCACCGAGATGCCGAGCGGGGCCAGTTCTCCGCGAAGCGCGCCACTCATCCCCTCGAGCGCTGCCTTGGCGGCGGCGTAGTAGCCCGAGCCGACCGGCGTCACCTGCGCGCCGATCGAGGAGATGTTGACGATCGCGCCGCTGCGACGCGCCCGCATGCCGGGGAGGACGGCTTTGATCATGGCGACGGCGCCAAAGAAATGGGTCTCGAACAGGGTGCGGACTGCGGCGTCGTCGCCTTCCTCGACCGCGGCGCGATAACCGTAACCGGCGTTGTTGACCAGCACATCGACGCCGCCGAACCGCTCTTGGGCCCGCTGTACGGCCGAGCCGACCTGGTCGGGCTTGGTGACGTCCAGAGCGGCGGGCAGCACCCGATCGGGTGCGGTGCCGGCCAAATCCGCGACCTTTGCGACGTCGCGCGCGGTAACGACGACGTCGTGGCCGGCTTCGATGACGGCTTCGGCGAGCGCGCGGCCGAGTCCGGTTGAGCAGCCGGTGATGAGCCAGGTGGGCGTGGGCGGTCCTCTTCCAGTCGTGGCGCAATCAGCACCCGGAATTGTTTCTAGCTCAGTCGGTCAACGCGCGGCCCACAATCAACGGATCCGGCTCACCCACCACCTCATGGTCCTTGTCGTCGTAGTCCGATTTGGCGAGGACGAAGCGCATCGCGTTGATACGAGCCCGCTTTTTGTCATTGCTGCGCACCACGATCCACGGCGCGATATCGGTATCGGTCGCTTTGAACATTTCTTCCTTCGCCGCGGTGTAGTCCTCCCACCGATCTATCGACTCCATGTCCATCGGTGAAAACTTCCAGTTCCGGACGGGATCGACCAGCCGAATGGCGAAGCGGGTGCGCTGTTCGGCGGGAGAAACGGAGAACCACAGTTTGGTCAGGCTGATCCCGTTGGCGACCAACATCCCTTCGAAAAGCGGTGCCTGCTGGATGAATTCGGAGTATTCATCGGGTGAACAGAAACCCATTACCCTTTCGACACCGGCCCTGTTGTACCACGACCGATCGAACAGCACCATCTCCCCGCCGGATGGCAGGTGCTTGATATAGCGCTGGAAATACCACTGCGTCTGCTCGCGCTCAGTCGGCTTTTCGAGCGCCACGACCCGCGCGCCACGCGGATTGAGGTGTTCCATGAATCGCTGAATGGTGCCGCCCTTGCCGGCCGCGTCACGACCTTCGAACAGGATCAAATGCCTTGTCCCGGTGCGCTTGCTGTGGTTTTGAAGCTTCAGCAGCTCGATTTGCAGTCGCCGCTTCAAGTGCTCGTATTCGTCGCGCGGCATCCGGTGCTCATAGGGATATCGCTCGCGCCACGTCTGGACGTGATTGCCCTCCCGGTCGAGCAAGATCGGGTCGTCGTCATCGTCGTCGATGACGGTGTAGCCATGTTCGGGAGTCGACAGGGCTTCGAGATCTATCTCTTCCATAATTCCGACGTTATCCCCGTCCACGCCGGACACGCAGACGGGGCCATCACGGTTGGCGACGATGCCCTACGCGATACCGGGGCGGTTCGGGAGTTGAGCGCACAAGAACGGCTCAGCATGAGGATGCTTCCATCGATCGACACTCACCTTGCCCGCGTGCACGCAGATGCCGGTCATCTTGACGCAGCGATGGGGTTGTGCCGCAATGGGTTCGATGACTCGTACGCGACCTCGGGGCATGTCGGCCGAGGTGTTGGGGGAGCTTTTGCTGCGCACGCGGCGAGGCTGAAGGTCTCGATGGGGTTGGCGCGCCATCGATAGGCTGACCGCGGTGCCCACCGATCCGGGCTACGTGTTCAATGAGCTTTCGGTGCTGCGGTTGCGCGCGCTGTTGGCGCGCGCCGGGGGCGACGAGGCCGGCTACCGCGCGTACGCGAAAGACCTTGGCGAACTGGCTCATTCCATCGACTTCGAGAACGTATGCCGGCGGCCGCCGCGATGTCATGAAGCCGTGTCACTACCCCGTAGAAGCGCAACGCTCCAGGCGGAAGGTGCGCATGAAGCCGCCCGGTTGCGTCGTGAGGGTCACTTCCACCGCACCGCTGGGCGCGACGACGTAGCACTCTTCGACGTCGGGCCCGTCCGTCCACCTACCGACCGCCTGGCGCCCGAGGTCGTCGCGGTCGTGGAGGGCGGGGTCGAAAGGGAAAAGGACCGGATCGTACGGGGTCACGTCGCCGTCGGGGCGGCCATTGACCAGGCGGCTGCACTCCACGAAGCGGAAATGCCCGATGTTGTGCGCGGCTCGGTAGGTCCGCTTGACGATGAGTGGGGCATCCTGATCGGCGGGCAGCGAGACGTCTTTGCGCACGATCGGATCGAAGACGACGCCGGCACCGGCCTCGGCCTCGCGAAAGACGCCGAAGTGTCGCGAAAAGCGTTCGGATAAGGCGAAACCGGCCTCTTTGTCGAGGAAGGCGGCCAGACCAATGGCCGTGGCCGCGAAGGGGTGCGGCGAGCGTTTCACACGCTTCTCGCCGAAGGTGGTGCGCAGCATCCGGGAGATGAGGGGAAAGCCGCCCGCCCCGCCCACCACGTAAATACCCGCGACCTCCGACCACGCCACGTCCCTGTCACCGTCGTGCAGGATGCGGTTGAGCAGGTCGATCGTCGGTGTGACCAGTGGCGTACATGCCGAGTAGACGTCGTCGACGGCGCACGAAAACGGTGGCTGATCGACCTTGTCGTCGATCCCCGTCAGGTCCACCAGGAAGCGGCGCGTCTGTGGCCCGACGGCCTCCTTGCGAACCGCGCACTCCTCCCGAAGAACGTCGAGCGCGGCGGCATCCACGCCGCGCAGGTTCGCGCCGTCCAGCACAAGTCGCAGAATCGCCTCGTCGAAATCGTCACCGCCCAGACGCTGGATGCCTTCGCTGATCACGACTTCGTTCGAATGGCCGGTCATCTTGAGCAGCGACGCGTCGAAGGTGCCGCCGCCGAGGTCGTAGATGAGGACGTATTCACGTTTGGCGGTGATGGTGGAGCGGTATCGATGGGCGTATTCGAGGCTCGCGGCGGAAGGCTCGTTGAGCAACGCGACGACGTGAAAGCCCGCTGCCACGAAGGCATCCAGCGTCAGCAGGCGCTGGGCGCTGGAGGCGTTGGCGGGAACGCTGATGGCCGCCTCGACGGTGTCGCTCGCAGTCAGGCAGCCGTTCGAGCGCTGCAGAAGGTCGCTCTTCAGCTGGGCCAGGAAGCCGGTGAGAAGGTCGGTCAGCCGGTAGCTGCGACCCGCCAGCGTCACCTCGGTCTGTGGCCCGGCGTCGTTGAGCAGACGTTTGATCGATCGAAGCACCGACCATTGGCGATCGTGGCGGAGCGCGGCCGCGTCCACGCCGAATCGCAGCTCCCCGGCCGCATTGGCGGCGATGAGCGAAGGCCAGGCATCGACGCCGTCGAACGAGACGACCGGGTAGTTACCCCGGTCGACGAGCGCGACGACAGTGTGGGTGGTGCCGAAGTCGATACCGACTCTCATTCCGCACAATCTTAGGGCGGTGCAGCGATCTTCGGGGCTTTAGATTTGTCCGGCGTGGCGCCCGCTCGACATCGATGCCGGCGGCGCATCCCATTGCCGTTGCACTTCCCGTTCCGCGGCGGTCGGAATCAGGCCGGAGGGCGCGAATATTTTTGACGGTATCGGGTCATCCTCGGTCAGCGGCCGGCCACCACCACGAATTACCTTGAGCGTCACGACAATTCCGGCGACCAATACGATGACCACCACGATCGCGAAAAGAATCGACAGGGTGCCCTGGATGAAGGTATTCCTGATGACGTCGTCGAGCTGATGGACATTCTTGGCCGAGCCGAAGGCGGTCTTGCCCGCGTCCCTGGCGGCCGAATACTGGGAGTGTTGTGACCAGTAGCCGATCGCTGGATCGGCGGAGAAGATCTTCTGCCACGATGCGGTCAGCGTGACCGTCAAGTCCCACAGCAGCGGGGCGCCCGGAATCCACGCCCACATCAGCAGGCCCTTCTTGACGACGATCACGGTGATGACGGTCAGTGCGATCGCCGCGAGCAACTGGTTGGCGATACCGAACAGCGGGAACAGCGTGTTGATGCCGCCGAGCGGATCGGTCACACCCATCAGCAGGATGCCGCCCCACGCCGCGGTCACAGCCAGGCTGCAGCCCCATACCCCCGGGCGCCAGCTCGGATTCTGCAGCTTCGCCAGCGGACCGCCCAGGTTGCCGAGTGCGTCCGACATCATGAAACGCGCGACCCGGGTGCCCGCGTCGACGGCGGTCAGGATGAACAGCGCCTCGAACATGATCGCGAAGTGGTACCAGAACGACTTGAGACCCGCGCCGCCGAACACCCGGTACAGGATCTCCGACATGCCGACCGCCAGTGTCGGTGCTCCGCCGGTGCGCGACACGATCGACTTCTCACCGACGCCGGCGGCGGCTTGAGTGAGCTGGTCCGCGGTCGCCGGAGCACCCGACAAGTGGAGTCCATTGACGTAGTGCGCTGCCGTGGCCGCGGTGCCGCCGGTCTGTGCGGCCGGCGCGTTGAGGGCGAAGTACACGTGCTGGTCGAGGATCGACGCGCTGATCAGCGCCATGACGGCGACGAACGACTCGGTCAGCATGCCGCCGTAGCCGATGAAGCGCATCTGGCCTTCCTTCTCCAGCAGCTTGGGTGTCGTCCCCGAGGAGATCAGCGCGTGAAATCCGGACAGCGCGCCGCACGCGATCGTGATGAACAGGAACGGGAACAGCGAGCCGGGAAACACCGGGCCGTCGCCGCTGGATGCGAACCGCGAGACCGCCGGTGCCTGCATGAGCGGGTGCGCGATAAAGATGCCTACGGCCAGCAAGGCGATCGCGCCGACCTTCATGAACGTCGACAAGTAGTCGCGCGGCGCGAGCAGTAACCACACCGGCAGCACAGAGGCCACGAAGCCATAGATGATGATCAACCAGGAGACTGTGACCGCGGACAGGGTAAACCACGATGCGCCCCAAGAGGTTTCGCTGACCCAGCTACCGGATGCGACGGCGGCGATTAGCAGCGCGAAGCCGATCAGTGATACCTCCCCCACCCGCCCCGGTCGCAGGAACCGCAGGTAGCAGCCCATGAAGATCGCGATCGGGATGGTCATCGCGATGGAGAACACGCCCCACGGGCTTTGGGCCAGACCACGCACCACCACCAGCGCCAACACCGCGATGATGATCACCATGATCGCCAGGACGCCGACGATCGCGGCGGCACCGCTGGTCGCGCCGAGCTCGTCGCGCGCCATTTGGCCCAGGGACCGTCCCCGGCGCCGGGTCGAAAGCCAGAGCACCAGGTAGTCCTGCACGGCGCCGGCGAATACCGCGCCGAGGACGATCCAGATACTGCAGGGCAGGTAGCCCATCTGGGTGGCCAGCACCGGACCCACGAGCGGCCCCGCCCCGGCGATCGCGGCGAAGTGGTGACCGAACAGAACCCGCCGATCGGTCGGCACGTAGTCGGAGCCGTCGTCGAAAACTTCGGCGGGGGTGGCGTGGTCGTCACGCGGGCGGACGACCTTCATTTCGATCAACCGGGCATAGAACCGGAATCCGATGATGTACGTGCAGATCGCCGCGACCACGATCCAGACCGCGTTCACCGCCTCGCCGCGAACGAACGCGATGATCGCCCAGGCGATGGCACCGACCACCGCGATGATCCCGAAGACGATCTTGTGCCGGGGGCTGATGGGGGAGCGGTCGACGATTGCAACGGGTGGCAAGTCGTCGTCGGTGCGGATGTAGCTGACATCTTTGTCGTGCACAGTCACGGTCAAACCCTACGACGACGAGGAGAGCGTCGCCTGGGGAGAATCAGTACAGCGCACGAACGTTGTCGATGGTATCGGCTTCGGCCGGGCTCTTGTCGTCGCGGTAGCGCACCACCCGGGCAAACCGCAGTGCCAGCCCGCCCGGGTAGCGCGTCGATTTCTGCACGCCGTCGAGCGCAACTTCGACGACCTGCTCGGGGCGCAGTTGCACGACGTAACCGTCCGTGCCACCGACGGCGAGCTCAGTGAACCGCGCCGTCTGCCAGTCCAGCATGGCATCGGTCATGCCCTTGAAAGTCTTTCCCACCATGATGAATTCGCCGGTTGTCGAATCGCGCGCGCCCAGATGGATATTGGACAGTTTGCCGCTTCGCCGTCCCGAGCCCCATTCGACGGCGAGCACCACCAGGTCGAGCGTGTGGACGGGCTTGACCTTGAGCCAGCCCGCGCCGCGCCGTCCGGCCAGGTAGGGTGCGCCCGGCGCCTTTGCCATCACGCCTTCGTGGCCGGCGGCCAGCGTCGCCTCCAGGAAGGCTGCGGCGGCGTCCGGGTCCGAGGTGGCCAGCCGGTCGACGCGGTGCCGGGGCGGTACCAGCGCGTCCAGGGCGGCCAGCCGCTCGGTGGTCGGTGCGTCGAGCAGATCGACGCCGTCGCAGTGCAGGATGTCGAAGAAGAAAACCGAAAGCGGTTGCGCCGCTTGGGCTGCAGCCACGTCGACCGACCGCCCGAACCGGGAGGCGGTGACCTGGAAGCGGTGTGGCCGGTTGTCGGGCCGCAACGCGATCGCTTCGCCGTCGGCGATGAGGTCGGTGACGGGCAGCGCCAGCGTTGCCGCCACGACCTCAGGCAGTCGGGCCGTGATGTCGTCGAGGCTACGGGTGTAGACCGTGACCGTGTCGCCGGCGCGGTGAATCTGCACTCGTGCGCCATCCAGCTTTGCCTCGAAGATCGTTGTGCCGCCGTGACGTTCGAGTGCATCGGCCACACTGGAGGCGGTCTGCGCCAGCATCGGCCCGACCGGTTGGCCGACTTTCAGCGTGAATGCCTGCAGCGCCACTGCTCCACCGGACAGGGCGGCCGCCGCCACCGCGGGCAGCTCTCCGCCCAGCATCGCCGCACGCTGCACCGCGGCGGCCGGGATATCGGCGGCCTTGGCTACCGCGTCGGCCATGATCCCGACGAGTGCACCCTGGCGTAGTTCGCCGCTGAGCAGGCGCACCAGAAACGTCTGCTCGGATTCGGTCGCGGCAGCCAGCAGCGTCGTGAGGAGTTCGGCCCGGCGCACCTGCGATCCCTTGCCCGAGACGGCGCCGATCGCGGTGAAGGTGGTGTGCACGCCGCTGACGGTGAGCTCCGGCTGGGCCGCCGCCGGCGGTCGCGACCGCAACGACGCCCAGCCCACGCCGATCTGACGCTGCGGCAACTCGCCGGAGAGCCACGACACGACGATCGTGATCAGTTCGGGGTCGGCTGCGGCCCGGGTCAGCAGGTCGGCGATGCGCGCGACCTTGGTCAGCCGTGACGACGTGGCGCCGACGTCAGCCGATGTGGCTACCACCTCGAGAAGGAGCACGATCGCCAGCTTGGCATGGCTCGGTGACAACGCTGCAGAGCGGACACGCTAGCGTTCCTACGTAACGTTACAGATTGCGCAGGATCTGACAACCCAAAAAGGAGACGTCCGGATGGAGATCAACGGGAAGAAGGTCGTCGTCATCGGCGGCGCGTCGGGCATGGGTCGTGCCAGCGCCGAGCTGCTGCACGAACGGGGCGCGGATGTCGCGGTGCTCGACCGCGAGGGCTCCGACGGGAAGACTGTTGCCGAGGGCATCGGCGGTACCTTCCTCCCGGTCGACGTCACCGACTTCGCCGGCACCGAGCAAACATTGCAGACCGCGGTGGACAAGCTCGGCGGACTTCACGTCATCATCACCACTGCCGGTGGCGGTATCGCAAAGCGGACGCTGACCAAGTCGGGACCCCATGACCTCGAATCTTTCCAATCCGTCATCGACCTCAACCTGATCGCCACCTTCAACATCAGCCGGCTGGCCGCCGCACACATGGCCAAGAACGAGCCTGAAGACCCCGATACCGGCGAGCGCGGCGTCATCATCAACACCGCTTCGATTGCGGCCTTCGAAGGCCAGATCGGGCAGGTCGCCTACACCGCCGCCAAAGCGGGGATTGCCGGGATGTGCCTGACGATGGCCCGTGACCTGGGCTCGGTCGGCATCCGAGTGCTCGGTATCGCCCCGAGCCTGTTTGCCACCGGGTTGACCAAGGGCATTCCGGACGAATTCGCTTCGGCGCTGACCAAGGACGCGGCTTTCCCGAAGCGCCTCGGCCGGCCCGAGGAGTACGCCAAGTTGGTGGCGGCCATCGTGGACAACCCGATGCTCAACGGCCAATGCCTGCGGCTGGACGCGGGACAGCGGTTCGCGCCCAAGTAGAGACCCACGACAGGGGCCCGCAACCGGTCCACGCGCAATAAGTACACTCTTTAGTCAGCCGCCCCGTTCTCCCTCGGAGCGGGGCGGCTAACCACCCGGCGACGGTGCGGGGCGGGTGCTGGCGCGAGGAGGTCCCCCATGGGTATCGCACTTACCGACGACCATCGCGAGCTCGCCGAGGTCGCTCGCGCTTTCTTGACTTCGCAGAAGGCGCGCCCCGCGGCGCGCGCGCTGCTGGACAGCCCCGATGAGAGCCGGCCCACATTCTGGCCCGACATCGCCGAACTCGGCTGGCTCGGCCTGCACGTCGAGGAGGAGCACGGCGGGTCAGGCTACGGGTTACCCGAACTCGTGGTGGTGATCGAAGAGCTCGGCCGCGCGGTCGCCCCCGGGCCGTTCGTGCCGACGGTGATCGCATCGGCGGTGATCGCCAAAGACGGTACAGCCGAACAAAAGTCACGGTTCCTGCCCGCCCTGATCGATGGGAGCGTCACCGCGGGGATCGGCCTGGACGGCCGGGTACAAGTCAAAGACGGTATCGCCGACGGCGAAGCCGGTGTCGTGTTGGGCGCCGGACTCGCCGAGCTGCTGCTGATCACGGCCGGCGACGACGTTCTGCTGTTAGACCGCGGGCGGGCCGGTGTATCGGTCGACGTGCCCGAGAATCTCGACCCGACTCGGCGTTCCGGACGTGTCCGCCTGGACAACGTCAGCGTCAGTTCCGACGACATCGTTGCGGGGGCGCGGGAATCGGCGCTGGCCCGGACGCGGACATTGCTGGCCGCCGAGGCGGTGGGTGGAGCATCCGACTGCGTCGATGCCGCCGTCGACTACGCCAAGGTCCGCCAGCAGTTCGGCCGCACCATCGCCACCTTCCAGGCGGTGAAGCACCATTGCGCGAACATGCTCGTTGCCGTCGAGTCGGCAACGGCCGCGGTCTGGGACGCCTCGCGTGCGGCGTCAGAGGACGAAGCGCAGTTCCGTCTGATCGCCGCAGTTGCTGCGGCACTGGCATTTCCGGCGTATGCCCGCAATGCCGAACTCAACATTCAGGTGCACGGCGGCATCGGCTTCACCTGGGAGCACGACGCCCATTTGCATCTGCGTCGGGCGCTCGTGACGTCGGCGCTGTTCGGTGGTGACACGCCGGCCGCCGACGTGTTCGAACGCACCGCGGCGGGCGCCGTCCGGGAAAACAGCCTGGATCTGCCGCCCGAGGCCGAGGAACTGCGCACCCGGATTCACGCTGACGCCGCCGAGCTGGCCGCCCTGGACAAGCAGGCCCAGCGCGACAAGCTGATCGCGACCGGCTATGTGATGCCGCACTGGCCCAAGCCGTGGGGCCTGGCCGCCGACGCGGTGGAGCAGCTGGTGATCGAGGAAGAGTTCCGCGCGGCCGGCATCAAGCGCCCGGACTACGGCATCACCGGATGGGTGATCCTCACCCTGATCCAGCACGGAACTGACTGGCAAATCGAAAGATTCGTCGAGAAGGCGTTGCGCAAAGATGAGATCTGGTGCCAATTGTTCTCCGAACCCGAGGCCGGCTCGGATGCGGCGTCCATCAAGACCAAGGCCACCAGGGTCGAGGGCGGCTGGAAGATCAACGGCCAAAAGGTGTGGACCAGCGGGGCCCACTACTGCGCACGCGGCCTGGCCACGGTGCGCACCGACCCGGATGCGCGCAAGCACGCCGGCATCACCACGGTGATCGTCGATATGAAGGCGCCCGAGGTCGAGGTGCGGCCGCTGCGGCAGATCACCGGAGGCTCGGACTTCAACGAGGTGTTCTTCAACGACCTGTTCGTTCCCGACGAAGACGTCGTCGGGACGCCCAACTCGGGGTGGACCGTCGCGCGGGCGACGCTTGGCAACGAGCGGGTCAGCATCGGCGGCAGCGGCTCGTTCTATGAAGGGTTGGCGACCGCGCTGGTAGAGCTGGCCCAGCAGCACGCAGATCGGCTGGCGGGCAGCAATATTCGGGTCGGGTCTTACCTTGCCAACGAGACCGCACTGCGTCTGCTCAACCTGCGTCGGGTGGCCCGCAGTGTCGAAGGCGCGGGCCCGGGCCCGGAAGGCAACGTCACCAAACTGAAGCTCGCCGAGCACATGGTGGAGGGCGCCGCGATCATGGCCGCCCTGACCGGACCCGAGGTCGCACTGGTCGACGGGGCCGGCGCGGCGCCGGGTCGGCTGATTATGGGTGCGCGCGGCATGGCGATCGCCGGCGGTACCTCGGAAGTCACCCGAAATCAGATCGCCGAGCGGATTCTCGGCATGCCACGCGACCCGCTGATCAACTAACGGACCGGCGCGGGCGCTGGTCGGCCGGCGGCCGGCGCGAACAACGGCGCCCCACCGGCGCCCTTCTCGGACCGGATACTGACCGGCATCCCGCATGCCACCGAATCCGGTTCGCAGTCAACGATATTGGCGGCTACGCGGAGCCCGGCTTGTTCGGCCAGCTCGACGATGGCGATCACGTAGGGGACCGGGATCTCCGGGTTGTACGGATGATGGTTGACCGTGTAGGTAAACACCGTGCCCTGTCCGGAAATCGGTCGGGCGACCAGCGCCCCGCCACAGTCGCGGCATGCTCCGGCCGCGGGGTGCACCCAGCGCGAGCAATCGTCGCAATGCTCGATGAGCAGCTGTGATGTCGACTCGGCTGACACGGGCAATACAGTACACTCAATTCGTTCTAATGCGTGCGACGGGTTCGGTCTGACGGGCGGTGCAGATGACGTATTTCGAGAAAGACGCGATCGTGTCCGGTATCGGCATTTCCCGCATCGGCCGCCGGACCGGCATCCCGGGGCGGGATCTGACTATGGAGGCGGTGCGCGGCGCTATCGCCGACGCCGGCTTGGACCCGGCAGACATCGACGGAATCGCGACGTTGGGTGACACGCCTGCCGAAGAGGTGAATGTCGAACTGCGGATCGAGGCGGCCGACTGCGGCAGCGGCTTCGGCACCGGCGGACTCTTGAGTCCGGTGATGTCGGCGTGCCGCGCGGTGTCCGAAAAACGCGCCCGGCATGTGGTGGTGTACCGGACCATCCAAATGCTCGGCGGCACGGTGCCGGTCAAGCAGCAGGAGAACGCGCCCGCTCCGCCGCTGGCGCGGATGTTCGAAACGGCCGAGGGCGCAGAGCGACCCGCTGTCGGCGCGATGGACGACATCAACGATCTGGTTGCGGCCCAAGCATATTCCGCCGCGAACTGGTTGGCGTTGAACTGTCGTCGCCACATGGAGCTGTACGGAACCACCAAGGAGCAGCTGGGTTGGTTGGCGTTGAACGGCAGGCGCAACGCCGCGCTGAATCCGCTTGCGGTGTACCGCGAGCCGATGACGATGGCCGACTACCTGGGGGCGCGGCCGGTGTCGACGCCGTTCGGGCTGCTGGACTGCGATGTGCCCATCGACGGCTCGATCGCGGTAGTGGTGTCGAACGCCGAGTACGGGCCCGACTGTCCGAACCGGCCGGTGCGGGTGGAGGCGATCGGTGGGTCCGACGGTGCCGGTGGGTGGTTCCACCGCGACGACTACCCGAAGATGGCGATGTCGGATGCGACCGCGCAGATGTGGTCGCGTACCGATCTGAAACCCACCGACCTGGCGCTCGCCCAGCTGTACGACGGCTTCACCTATCTCACCATCGCCTGGCTGGAAGCCCTGGGGATTTGCGGTGACGGCGAGGCCGGCCCATTCGTCGAGGGCGGTACGCGGATCGCCCGCGACGGGCAATTGCCGCTGAACACTTACGGCGGTCAACTCTCGGCGGGGCGCATGCACGGCTACTGGGCGCTACACGAAGGATGTCTGCAGTTGCGCGGAGATGCGGGGGAGCGGCAGGTGTCGCAGCGCCCCGAGGTCGCCGTCGTTACCGTGGGTGGGGGTCCGGTCGCGGGTTGCATGCTGCTCAGCTGTTGAGAAGGACTGTGGGAGAGCAGTATTGAGGTTCAGGTAAGCTCCACCCCGCCCGCGGGCGGGACAAAAAAGCTGGCTTCGACAATTGCCCGGCGCATCGAGGCGGACATCGTGCGCCGCGGCTGGCCCGTCGGAGAATCGCTGGGCTCCGAACACGCGCTGCAACAGCGCTACGGGGTGAGTCGGTCGGTGCTGCGGGAGGCCGTTCGCCTGGTCGAGCACCATCAGGTGGCCCGGATGCGTCGCGGACCGGGCGGCGGGCTGCTGATCAGTGAACCCGATGCGGGGCCCGCGACTCGGGCCGTGGTGATTTATCTCGAATACCTCGGCACCACCCTCCCTGATCTGCTCAACGCGCGGCTGGTGCTCGAACCGTTGGCCGCCTCGCTCGCGGCGGAGCGGATCGACGAAGCCGGCATCGAGCGGTTGCGCGGGGTGCTGCGTGCGGAGGAACAGTGGCGGCCAGGTCTTCCGCCGCCGCGAGACGAATTCCACATCGCGCTGGCGGAGCAGTCGAAAAACCCTGTCCTGCAACTGTTTATCGACGTACTAATGAGGCTTACCACCCGGTATGCGCTGCGGTCGCGGACCGAGTCGGCAACCGAGGCCATCGAGGCGCTCGACTATATGCACCACGACCACTCCGAAATCGTTGCCGCTGTCACCGCAGGCGATTCCGCTCGCGCCATGACGCTGAGCGAGCGACACGTCGAAGCGGTGAACGCCTGGCTGCAAGAGCATCACCCGCGCACGGGCGGCGACGTGCGAACCGGCCGCAGACGCGACCCCGTCGACGGGGACGTCCCACGCGGCAAGTTGGCCGAGGGGCTGGCGGCCACCATCGGCGACGAGATCGGCTCCGGCGGCTGGCAGGCCGGTTCGGTCTTCGGCACCGAGACCGCCTTGCTGGAGCGCTACCGGGTGAGCCGCGCGGTGTTGCGCGAAGCGGTGCGGCTGCTCGAATATCACTCGGTCGCGCAGATGCGCCGTGGACCCGGCGGCGGGCTGGTCGTCACGAAGCCCCATGCGCAAGCCAGCATCGACACCATCGCGCTGTACCTGCAATTCCGAAAGCCGAGCCGCGAAGACCTGCGTTGCGTTCGGGACGTCATCGAGATCGACAACGTCGCCAAGGTCGTCAAACGGCGCGCCGAGCCTGAGGTGGTGGCCTTCCTGCACACCCATCGGTCCGCGCTCGACGCCACCTCGGACACCGCTGACGATGTGCGCCAGGCGGCATCCGAGGAATCGCGGTTCCACCACGGACTGGCGCAACTGGCCGGCAACGCGCTGTTGGACCTGTTCCTCCGGATCATCGTGGAGTTGTTTCGTCGGCACTGGTCCAGCACCGGGCAGGAGCCGCCGGCGCGGGACGACGTCGTTGCCGTCGAGCACGCGCATCTGCGGATTCTCGACGCGATCGTGGCCGGCGACGACAGCTTGGCGCGCTACCGCGTTCGGCGTCATCTCGACGCCGCCGCCTCCTGGTGGCTGTGACGAGCGTCTGGACTATCCGAGGCCGGTTCGTGATCACTTTCCTGCATAGGGAACGCGCGCGCGGGGTACTGGGATGAGTAATGGGGCGCGGGGGTACGTGACAGGACGGCCGGTCCAGCAGGGGGTTGGCATTGGTAATGGAAAGCGGGAGCGCCGAGATGATCAGGGGCACGGAGGACGGGTGTCAAGGCTTCGTTCACTCCGCGCTCCTCTATTACTCGCAACGGGAGTACCTGGACGCCGTGGTGGCCTTCGTGCTCGAGGGTTTGGCGATGGACGAGCCGGTACTCGTCGCGGTGCCCGGCGACTATCTGAGTTTGCTACGCGAGGCGCTGGGTGGCGAGGGCTCGACCGCCGGACTGCAGCTGGTCGACATCGTCGAGGCGGCCCGCAACCCGAGTCGGTTTCTGGCGCTGGAGGGCGCCTTTGTCGAGGAGAACGCCGACCGGCGCGCGCGCATTGTCAGCCAAATTTTCTGGCCCGGTCGTCGTGCGGACGAATTTTTGGCCTGCATGCAGCATGAGGCGCTGGTCAACAGTGCGTTTGAAGGTCGCCAGCTGACCGCGCTGTGTCTCTACGACGCGGAACGACTGGACGGGGACGTGCTGGCCGGGGCCCGTGCGACTCATCCGTTGCTGTGGAAATGCGGTTCGCTGCAACACAGCGCCGACTACGCGCCGGATGACGTGCTGGCACAGTGCAATCAGCCGCTGCCCGCTAACCCGGGTGCCGTCACATACATGGTCAGGAAATCCGCCGACCTGCGGCCGGCGCGGTCGTTCGCCGTCAACTACGCGGGTTGGGTCGGACTGTCCCAGGACGGCATCGAAGATCTGCAACTGGTCGCCACCGAGCTGGCCACCAATAGCCTGATGTACACCGACGGCGCCTGCCGGCTGGCCTTTTGGCGCGACGACGACCATCTGGTGTGCGAGGCGCGCGACAGTGGGCGGCTCGACGATCCGCTGGTGGGACGTCTGGACCCGGGCCCGACCGGCCCGGCCAGCCGCGGTCTGTTTCTGGTTAACGCCATCTCGGATCTGGTGCGCACGCACACCGCGAGCACCGGGACGACGATTCAGGCGTACCTGCGGTTGAATTCCTCGGCCCGGCCGATCAGCTGAACGAGAGGCGGCCCGCCAGGAACCGAGGTCCCTGGCCGGCCGCTTGCCCGAACGGTTAGATGCAGATGATCAGAATGCAGGTGCCACTGCCGCCGCCGACCACGGGCGCACCCGTGCCGCCCGCGGCTGTTGAGCAGCCCGGCAGGAGCAGCACCGCGGCTACGCCTGCGGCGGCCGCAACGGCCTTAACGGATTTCTTGGTGCTCTTTCCCTTCATAACCGTTCCTTTCGTGCACTGTTACACACATGTCAAACAATGAATAAGTGAAGACGTGTCACCGATGCACATCTGAGTGAACGTACGAATTGGGGTGACACGTAATGCCCGGGGGGGATCACCCCGCAGCGGGCATGCGCTTAGCTCATTTGGCTAGACGCAAACGAGGGAGCAGCCGGTGCCACCGGCGGCTGTAGAGCACCCCGTCGGTACTAGTAACAAAGCGACCGCACCAGTCGCTGCGGCGACTGCTCTGAAGGTCTTCTTGGCATACTTCGACTTCATCGTCGAGCCTTTCCGAGAGGGGACAAGTAGTCGTTGCGGACAATGACCTCTCCGTCATACCCCCTTGTTACACACGCGTAAACCGGATTTCGTGATCTTTTTCACGATTTGGTTAAAAAATTGTGTTTTGTCACATCTGCACTGGCGCAACGCAATTGAGCATCATGAAAGGCTGAACGATCTTAATCGATGCAGTTAACCCAGTTGCGTAGCCGCAGGCGGCCGAGGCGAGAGGGGTTCCCGCTATCGGCCGCCGGCATACCTAGTACTCGGAGCGCTATCGGTTCTCCGTTGCCGCTACCTGTTGCCAGGCCGAGGAGAATCTCGTCGGCACCAGCAGCACTTCGATCAGCCCAATGGCCGCTGCCGCCGCATCAAGTGCTTTCTCGACTGTCGCCGACTTCATTGTCGCGCCTTTCGTCTGAGGGACTTTCGTCTGAGGGATTGGTAGCCGCATGCGGCTCGAGAGATGTTCGGATAACCGCTATTCGACACTTGTATACCTATTCGGCGCCATGGAGTCCAACTTCCGCCCGGCGCTGAAGGAATTTGCACTATCGACAAACGGCGTCTAGTGTCGCGCTCGTGCGTCTTCTGAAGAGTGCCGTAGTAGCCAGCACCCGCAGCGGGGTCTGATCCAGACCGACCCCCCGCTGTGGGTCGGAAGCTATACCGTCGGTCGCTCCTGCTGACCAGAGAAGATCGACACAATGCCTGTTACACAGCCTCTTGCGAAGCCTTTTACTAAGCCGCTCTCCCTTCCGGCACCGGATTCTCCGAGCCCCCCGGCGCCCCAGCGCGACGCCAACGCGTGGTTCGGCGATCACTTCGGGGTCGCCTTGCCACGCGGCCTGCGCGAACAGGCCGTCGCGATGACCTGGGACAGCTTCGTTGCGACCTACGGCCACACCGCCGGCCCGCTGCGGCTAGGGCACTGGGCGTGCACCGACACCGGCCGGTCCGGCGGGCGGCTCGGTCCGCAAGCCCGCAACTTCCGGGCGATGCTCGCCGTCGGCGATTGCCTCAGCAGGTCGACCGCTGCCGCGAGCGGGCCGATCGCCGGACTCACCGCGATGTTGCATGAGCGCGGGATCGCCATCGAGACAGTGAAGTTTCATCAGATGAGTTCGGATGAGTGCACCGTCACGTTCATCTGCGGTAGCGACGGCATCCGTACCGAGTGGGCGATGGGCCTCTGCGAGGATGCGACGCAGTCGGCGCTACGCGCGCTGATCGCGTGCGCGAATCGGCTGCTGGCCTGAGCTCGCCGGTATTCGAGTTCACAGCGGCCGCAACAGAATTGGCATGCCGTCTTTCGGCACCGGCATGCCGCCGTAGTCCCACTCGCACTTGTAACCCGGGCGGGGCGGCTCCAGCCGGTATCTGCGCAGCAGGCGATGAAGGATCGTCTTGATTTCCAACTGCCCGAACACCATCCCGATGCACTTGTGGGCGCCGCCGCCGAAAGGGCTAAACGCGTAGCGGTGCTGCTTGTGCTCGTTGCGCGGCTCGGTGAACCGTTCCGGATCGAATTTCATTGGATCCGTCCACAATTCGGGCAGCCGGTGATTCATTCCCGGGTACGCGATGACGTTGGTGCCCTCGGGGATGTAGTAGCCCAACAGCTCGGTGTCGCGCACCGTTCGCCGCATCGCCCACTGCACCGGGGTCACCAGCCGGATCGACTCGTTCATCACCAGGTCCAGTGACTCCAGCTTCTCCAGCGAATCGATGCCGAGCGGTCCGTCGCCGAGGCGGTCGGATTCCTCCCGGCAGCGCTGCTGCCACTCGGGGTGGGTGGCCAGGTTGTAGGCCATCGTCGTCACCGTCGACGTCGACGTGTCATGCGCGGCCATCATCAAAAAGATCATGTGGTTGACGATGTCTTCGTCAGAGAATTTGTTGCCGTCCTCGTCTTCGGTGCGGCACAACACCGACAGCAGGTCGTCGCCTTGGATGGCTCGCTGTTCCTTGACCCGCTCGCGGAAGTAATTCTCCAGCAGTTCGCGCGCCTTCAGTCCCCGCCACCAGGTGAACGGCGGCACCGGAGTCCGGATGATCGCATTGCCCGCGCGGGTGGTCACCGCAAATGCCTTGTTGACCTTGGTCACCAGTTCGTGGTCGGTACCTGGCTCGTGGCCCATGAACACCATCGACGCGATATCGAGGGTCAGCTCCTTCATCGCCGGGTAGAGCAGGAAGCGGGCGTCGTTGGCCACCCAGTCGTTGGCGATCGTCTGCGAAACCACCTGGTCCATTTGCTCGACGTAGCCGACCAGCCGGGAGCGCACAAAGGCCTCCTGCATGATCCGCCGGTGGAACATGTGCTCTTCGAAGTCGAGCAGCATCAGCCCGCGGTGAAAGAACGGCCCGATCACCGGCACCCACCCCTGCTGCGAGAAATCCTTGTTGCGGTTGGAGTAGACCACCTGCGCGGCGTCCGGGCCGAGCGCGGAGACGCCCGGGAGCACCGGCGAGTCGCCAAAGATAACCGGACCCTTGGTTTGGTAGAGGTGCAGCAGGTAATCCGGACCGCCGCGCATCATCTCGACAATGTGCCCGAAAATCGGCAGCCCCGCGTCACCCATGGCGGGCTTGAGCCCGCTGCCCGGTGGCGGGTCGGCGAGCTTGCGCGCTGGGAATTCGGTGTTCAGAAGCTTGCGTTCGACCATCCCCATCCCGGGAAAATTGTTGATCGACGGCGTGAACCGGCGCTTTGCCTGGTCGAGCAGGTAGTGCGGGGTGCTGATAGTGGCGGGCATGGACGCTCCTTTGCGGATCCGGGCCTGGTGACATCCGTCACTTGCCACTTATCCTTGGGGACAAAGTTGACGCCTGTCAAGTTTGCTTTTGGAGTGGTGTGGTGCAAGGTCAGGGGATGAGCAGCCACGCGGAGCCGGGCGAGCCGGCGACGCGGCGACGCGGCGACAAACACCGGCAGGCGATCATGGCCGCAGTGCGTGAATTGCTGCAGGAGCGGCCTTTTGCGGAGCTGTCTGTCAGCACCATCAGTCTTCGGGCCGGGGTGGGCCGATCCGGCTTCTACTTCTACTTCGACTCCAAGTACGCGGTGCTCGCCCAGATCGTGGCCGAGGCCACCCAAGAGCTTGAAGAACTCACCCAGTTTTTCGCTCCTCGCCAGCCCGACGAGTCACCGGAGCAGTTCGCCAAGCGGATGGTGGGCAGCGCCGCCGCGGTCTATGCGCACAACGACCCGGTAATGACCGCGTGCAATGCCGCCCGCTACACCGACGTCGAGATCCAAAGCATGCTCGAGCAGCAGCTCGAGGTGGTGCTGCGCGATATCGTCGCGATCATCGAGGCGGAGATGAAGGCCGGGACCGCCAATCCCATCAGTGACGACATCCCGACGCTGGTGCGCACCCTGATCGGGACCACCTCCCTGATGCTGACCGGCGACCCGATCTTTGTCGGCCGCGACGACGATCTCGATCGCCGCGTCCGGCTCCTTGAGCAGTTGTGGCTGAACTCCTTGTGGGGTGGCGACCGCGGATAACGCGGCTAAGCCGTTACCGGCGGTATCGTCACCTCATGGCGCCGAGGGGATCCGCGCGGTATTTCGCGGGGAAGCGCAGTCTGATCACCGGCGCGGCCAGCGGCATCGGCCGGGCCACCGCGTTGCTGCTGGCGGCGCACGGCGCCGAGTTGTTCCTGACGGATCGCAACGCCGAAGGGCTGGCCCAGACCGTGGCCGACGCCCGCGCGCTGGGCGCACGGGTGCCGGTGCACCGGGTGCTGGATATCGCCGACTACGACCAGGTCGCGGCGTTCGCTGCCGACGTCCACGCCGAATATCCGGGCATGGACGTGGTAATGAACATCGCCGGAGTGTCGGCCTGGGGGACCGTCGATCGGCTGAGCCACGAGCAGTGGACCAAGATGGTCGCGATCAACCTGATGGGCCCGATCCACGTCATCGAGACGTTCGTGCCCGAGATGGTGGCGGCCCGCCGCGGTGGGCATGTGGTCAACGTGTCGTCGGCGGCCGGGCTGGTCGCGCTGCCGTGGCACGCCGCCTATAGCGCCAGCAAGTACGGATTACGCGGCCTGTCCGAGGTGCTGCGCTTCGACCTGGCCCGGCACCGCATCGGGGTCTCGGTCGTGGTGCCCGGGGCGGTGAAGACGCCGCTGGTCGACACCGTCGAAATCGCCGGTGTCGATCGGCAAGACCCCAAGGTCAGCCGGTGGATCGACCGCTTCAGCGGCCATGCGGTATCGCCGGAAACCGCCGCGGAGAAGATCTTGGCCGGAGTGGCGAAAAACAGGTACCTGATCTACACGTCGCAGGACATTCGGGCGCTCTATGCCTTCAAACGGCTGGCGTGGTGGCCCTACAGCGTGGCGATGCGCCAGGTGAACGTCATCTTCACGCGGGCACTTCGGCCCAGCCCGGCCCGGCTAGGCCGGCATGACCAACTCGAGCCGCACCCCGAGTAACCGGACCGGACGGTCGAGCTCGAATAAATCCAGCACCCGCAGGGCCGCTTCGACGATGACGTCGGGATCGGTGGTGGGTGCCGGCAGCTTGCGAATCTTGGTGCGGGTGTAGAACGTCGCGGTGCGCACGGTAACCGCCACCCGAGTGACCACGCGAGTCGAGGCCACGACTTCATCCAAAGCTTGCCTCGCCAATTCCGTTACAGCCGAATCCATTTCGGCGCGATCAGTGAGATCGTGCGGAAATGTGACGACATGACTGCGCGAGCGCGGGACCCATGGCGCGGCGCTGACCTCCGCGTCGCCACCACCCTTGGCGAGCAACAGTAGCCACAGGCCGGTCCGTGGCCCGAACGTCGCCGTCAGCAGCTCGGCGTCGCTATGGGCCAGCTCCCGCACCGTGGTGATGTCCAGCGCCGCGAGCTTTTTGGTGGTTTTGGGACCCACGCCCCACAGCGCGTCGACCGGGCGATCGGCCATCACGTCCATCCAGTTCGCGTCGGTCAGCGTAAACACGCCGCCCGGTTTCGCGAAGCCGGTGGCCACCTTCGCGCGCTGTTTGTTGTCGCTGATGCCGACCGAACAAGACAGTCCGGTTTCCGAAAAGACAACGGCGCGAATCTGTTCCGCGACTTCGGCGGGATCTGCGGCCGCCACCGCCAGATAGGCCTCGTCCCAGCCCCATACCTCGACCGGGTGCCCCAAGTCTCGCAGCAAGCCCATCACCTGGTCGGAGGCCGCGTCGTAGGCGGCCGGATCCGACGGTAGGAAGGTGGCGTCGGGGCAGCGCCGGGCGGCGGTGCGCAGCGGCATGCCCGCATGTACCCCGAATTCACGCGCCTCGTAGGAGGCGCAGGTGACGACCTTGCGCGGTTCGGTGGGATCGCCGCTGCCACCGACGATGACGGGCAGGCCGGTGAGTTCGGGATGGCGGCGCAGCTCGACCGAGGCCAGAAACTGGTCAAGATCGACATGCAGGACCCAGGTCGACATCGGTGCGACCATGTCGGTCAGGTCACCGCCCGCACAGCTTGCGGGCCAGGCTCTCCCACGCGTCGCCCAGGGTCTCGAGAGTATGCCCGCCGTAATTCAGTTGATGCTCAACATAATCCACGTCGAGCAGGGCCAGCAGCGCGTCGGTCTGTACGTCGAGATCGCCGCTGGTGTCGGCCGTCTGCAACAGCACCCGCACATGGGTGCGCTGCACCGCCGCCGCCCCCACGTGGCGGGTCAGCGGATCGCCCTTGGCCGCCGACAGCAGCGCGTGGTGGGTGTGCACAAAGCACAGGCGGTCCCGGCCGAAAGCCGCCAGGCGATCCATCGGTGGCGCGTCGGGCCCCAGCGGCGGCGGGCCGAACAGGAATGCCTGCTGGCTGGCGCGTTCGTCCTCGTCGAGCAGCACCATCATCAGGCCGGCGCGGCTGCCGAACCGGCGGAACAGCGTGCCCTTGCCGACACCGGCGGCTGCCGCGACGTCGTCCATCGTGACCGCGTCCGCGCCGCGCTTGGCGACCAGACTGCGGGCCGCCTGCAGCAGCAGTTCGCGGTTGCGCGCGGCGTCCCCCCGCTCGTGGGGCAGGTCGCGCGGAGCCGACACGGTCAACTCACCCAATCGCTCTACTCCGCTCACCACTGCACTTTAACGCGGTACTTTAACGCGGTCGGAATAAAACGGACTATAGTCCGCTTAAGTCGTGGAAGGATGTAGACCAACAACCGAAGGGAACGGAACAGTGGCAGAGATCAAAGTCTTGGCCTTAGTAGGAAGCCTGCGTGCGGCGTCGATAAATCGCAAGATAGCCGAGTTGGCGGTCGATGTGGCTCCCGACGATGTCAGCGTCACCGTGTTCGAGGGGCTGGCGGACCTGCCGTTTTACAACGAGGAGATCGACGACGTCATGAACACCGACGCGCCACCGTTGGCTTCGGTGGATGCACTGCGTGCCGCGGCGGGCGAGGCGGATGCGGCCCTGGTGGTCACGCCGGAGTACAACGGCAGCATTCCGGCCGTCGTCAAGAACGCCATCGACTGGCTCTCTCGACCGTTCGGCAACGGCGCCCTGAAGGGCAAGCCGTTGGCAGTGGTCGGGGGATCCTTCGGACAGTACGGCGGAGTCTGGGGGCACGACGAGACCCGCAAGTCGTTCGGCATCGCCGGCGCCCGGGTGGTGGAGTCGATCAAACTCTCGGTGCCGTTCGGCACCTTGGAGGGGAAGGCTCCCGCCGAGCATGCCGAGCTGGTGGCGAATGTCCGCGACGTGGTCGGCAAGCTCGCGGCCGAAGTCGGCTGAATTCGGCCAAAGACCATGGCCGCCGGTCGTAGCTGGCGGCCATGGTCTTTCTCTGTCGATGCCAGCAGCGCATTTCGGTGGCTCGCAGAGGTTTGCTGGCCTTTGCTAGGAGGCGGGTCGGCATCGACGCCCGGTCGACAAGGCGCGACTTGTCAGTGCTGCGTGGTAGACCAGTCGTCATGGGCACCGAACAGCGAATCCTGTCGTGTGTCGCGACACGCCGTGCGGATGAGTTAGGGGGCTCCCTACCTGCGAATTTCAACTTTGTGATTAGAATATGTCGTATCTCTGTTGATACCGAGCCACAACATGTAGTGTCTGCTGGACCGATGTGCTACAGATCACTTCCGGCGCGAACCGCTAGTTTCACGGCATGAACGTCGCGAGTCGAGCGTTTAACAAGGGGAGCTTCTGTGGAGCAACGGTCGCGGTTTGTAGTCAGAGCAGTGCAGTGCTTTGGTCTCGTCCGCACTTACGTCAAGACTTTCGCTGAGGAGGGCTAGCCAATATGACCATCACCGTGTACACAAAGCCCGCGTGTGTGCAGTGCACCGCCACCTACAAGGCGTTGGACAAGCAGGGCATCACCTATGACACGGTCGACATCAGCCTGAACACCGAGGCGCGTGATTACGTGATGGCATTGGGTTACCTACAGGCCCCCGTGGTGGTGACTGAAAACGAGCACTGGTCCGGCTTCCGGCCCGATCGCATCAAGGCGCTCGCCGGAGCCGCACTCAGCGCGTAATGCAGTAGATGAGCAAGTAGGAAGGTTGCGGTGCCATGGACATCACGCGGCGCAACCGGGGACGGATGAGTGACGACCCGCAGCGCCCGGCGGCGCCGGGCTTGCGATCGTCACTGGTCTATTTCTCTTCGGTGTCGGAGAACACCCACCGCTTCGTTCAGAAGCTGGGTGCTCCCGCCACCCGCATCCCGCTGCATGGTCGTATCGAGGTCGACCAACCGTACGTATTGATATTGCCCACGTACGGCGGCGGCCGGGCGACGCCGGACATCGACAACGGTGGCTACGTCCCCAAGCAAGTCATCGCCTTTTTGAACAACGAGCACAACAGGTCGTTGATCCGCGGCGTCATCGCCGCGGGCAACAACAACTTCGGTGCCGAATTCGCCTACGCGGGCAACGTGATTTCCCGTAAGTGTGGCGTTCCCTACCTCTACCGCTTCGAACTGATGGGTACCCCGGACGACGTGGAAGCCGTTCGCGCGGGCTTGGAAGAATTCTGGAAGGACCAGACGTGCCACCAACCGTCACTGCAGAGCCTGTAACCACCGGAGCCCACGCGTTGCCGGGGGAGACGGACTACCACGCGCTCAACGCGATGCTGAATCTGTACGACGCCGACGGCAAGATTCAGTTCGACAAGGACCGCGAGGCCGCACATCAGTACTTCCTGCAGCACGTCAACCAGAACACGGTGTTCTTCCACAATCAGGACGAGAAGCTCGACTACCTGATCAAGGAGAACTACTACGAGCGCGAGGTGCTCGACCAGTATTCGCGCAACTTCGTCAAGACGCTGCTGGACCGGGCGTACGCCAAGAAGTTCCGGTTCCCGACCTTTCTCGGTGCGTTCAAGTACTACACCTCGTACACACTGAAGACGTTCGACGGCAAGCGCTACCTGGAGCGCTTCGAGGACCGCGTCGTCATGGTCGCGCTGACGCTGGCCTCCGGTGACACCACGCTGGCCGAGAAGCTGGTCGACGAGATCATCGACGGCCGATTCCAGCCGGCCACCCCGACGTTCCTCAACTCGGGCAAGAAGCAGCGCGGCGAGCCGGTGAGCTGCTTTTTGCTGCGTATCGAAGACAACATGGAGTCCATCGGGCGCTCCATCAACTCCGCACTGCAGCTGTCCAAGCGCGGCGGCGGAGTTGCGTTGTTGCTGAGCAACATTCGTGAACACGGCGCGCCCATCAAGAACATCGAGAACCAGAGCTCGGGCGTCATCCCGATCATGAAGCTGCTCGAGGACTCGTTCTCCTACGCCAACCAACTCGGTGCGCGTCAGGGTGCCGGCGCCGTGTACCTGCACGCGCACCACCCCGACATCTACCGGTTCCTGGACACCAAGCGCGAGAACGCCGACGAGAAGATCCGGATCAAGACGCTGAGCCTCGGCGTGGTGATTCCGGACATCACCTTCGAGTTGGCCAAGAAGAACGAGGACATGTACCTGTTCTCGCCGTACGACGTCGAGCGGGTCTACGGGGTGCCGTTCGCCGACATCTCGGTCACCGAGAAGTACTACGAGATGGTCGACGACGCGCGCATCCGCAAGACGAAGATCAAGGCGCGCGAATTCTTCCAGACGCTGGCCGAGCTGCAGTTCGAGTCGGGCTATCCGTACATCATGTACGAGGACACGGTGAATCGGGCCAACCCGATCGAGGGCAAGATCACCCACTCCAACCTGTGCTCGGAGATCCTGCAGGTCTCCACGCCGTCGCTGTTCAACGAGGACCTGTCGTATGCCAAAGTGGGCAAGGACATTTCGTGCAACCTCGGTTCGCTGAACATCGCCAAGGCCATGGACTCGCCGGACTTCGCGCAGACCATTGAGGTGGCGATCCGTGCGCTGACCGCGGTGAGCGACCAGACGCACATCTGGTCGGTGCCCTCGATTGAGCAGGGCAACAACGCCTCTCACGCCATCGGCCTGGGGCAGATGAACTTGCACGGCTACCTGGCCCGCGAGCGCATCCGCTACGGCTCCGAAGAGGGCATCGACTTCACCAACATGTACTTCTACACCGTGCTCTATCACGCGCTGCGGGCATCGAATCGCATTGCGATCGAACGGGGTACGGCGTTCGGCGGGTTCGAGCGCTCCAAGTACAAGTCGGGAGAGTTCTTCGACAAGTACACCGAGCAGGCGTGGGAACCGGAAACGGAAGTTGTTCGCAACCTCTTCTCCAAGGCGGACATTCGCATCCCGACACAGGATGACTGGAAGCGGCTCAAGGAGTCGGTGCAGCAGCACGGCATCTACAACCAGAACCTGCAGGCCGTCCCGCCGACGGGATCGATCTCCTACATCAACCACTCGACCAGCTCGATCCACCCGGTGGCGAGCAAGATCGAGATCCGCAAGGAAGGCAAGATCGGCCGCGTCTATTACCCGGCGCCGTATCTGACCAACGACAACCTGGAGTACTACCAGGACGCGTACGAGATCGGCTACGAGAAGATCATCGACACCTACGCGGCGGCCACCCAGCACGTGGACCAGGGTCTGAGTCTGACGCTGTTCTTCAAGGACACCGCTACTACCCGTGATGTCAACAAGGCGCAGATCTACGCCTGGCGCAAGGGAATCAAGACGCTGTACTACATCCGACTACGCCAGATGGCTTTGGAAGGAACCGAGGTCGAGGGGTGTGTCAGCTGCATGCTGTAATGCCTGACGAGGAGTCTGCGCAGGTCAGCGCCTACAACGGGTAAGGTGCTTTAGGTGGTGAGAATGCCCCGACCGTCTAGACCCCACCCGAGCGTGAAGCCGGGGGCGAAGGTCGACGCGCGCAGCGAACGCTGGCGTGAACACCGCAAGAAGGTTCGCGGCGAAATCGTCGAGGCGGCATTCCGCGCGATCGACCGCCTGGGGCCCGAGCTGAGCGTGCGGGAGATCGCCGAAGAGGCCGGCACCGCCAAGCCGAAGATCTATCGCCATTTCCACGACAAGTCCGACCTGTTCCAGGCGATCGGTGTGCAGCTGCGTGACATGCTGTGGGCGGCGATCTTCCCGTCGATCAACCTGGCCACCGACTCGGCCCGGGAGATCGTCCGGCGCAGTGTCGACGAGTACGTCACTCTCGTCGACAAGCATCCCAACGTGCTGCGCGTCTTCATTTCGGCGCGCTCCGGGGCGACCACCGAGTCGACGGTGCGCACCCTCAACGAGGGGCGTCAGATCACGTTGACCATGGCCGATATGTTCGACAACGAACTCAAGGACATGGAGCTCGACCACGCGGCGTTCGAACTGGCCGCGCATGCGGCCTTCGGATCGGCCGCCTCGTCCACCGAGTGGTGGTTGGGTCCCGAACCCGACAGCCCACGACGCATGCCGCGCGACCAGTTCGTCGCCCATCTGACCACGATCATGATGGGGGTCATCGTCGGCACCGCTGAGGCGCTGGGTATCGCGGTGGACCCCGACCAGCCGGTCCACAGCGCCGTGCGAAGTAATTCGGCGGCCAGCTGAGCAGCGGCGACGGCGTTGACATCGCCTCGGCCATCGGCAACACTCGTCGTATCCGATACCGTGGGTACTGGGTATTCGCGTTGACTTGGTGGAGTACGCATGAGGTGCGCCAGCTAACGCGTGAGCTGACAGGCCAATAGAAGGACCGATCCACTGTGACCGATGCATTGACACAAGCCGAACCGACATCGTCGGCACATGAACCGGTGCACACCCGGGCGCTGATCATCGGGACCGGGTTCTCCGGCCTGGGGATGGCGATCAAGCTGCAGCAGCAGGGGGTGGACTTCGTCATCCTGGAGAAAGCGGACGACGTCGGCGGCACCTGGCGCGACAACAGCTATCCCGGCTGTGCCTGCGACATCCCGTCGCACCTGTACTCGTTCTCCTTCGAGCCCAAGCCGGACTGGAAGAACCCGTTCTCCTATCAGCCCGAGATCTGGGACTACCTCAAGGGAGTGACCGAGAAGTACGACCTGCGCCGCCACGTCGAGTTCAATTCACTGGTCGACCGCGCCCACTGGGACGACGACGAGCACCGCTGGCATGTATTCACCACCGACGGACGCGAATACGTCGCCCAGTTCCTGATCTCGGGTGCCGGCGCGCTGCACATCCCTTCCATCCCGGAAATCGAGGGCCGTGACGAATTCCGCGGTCCGGCTTTCCATTCCGCCCAGTGGGACCACAGCGTCGAGCTGACCGGCAAGCGGGTGGCGATGATCGGCACCGGCGCCAGCGCGATCCAGATCGTGCCGGAGATCGTCGGGCAGGTCGGCGAACTGCAGCTCTACCAACGCACTCCGCCGTGGGTGGTCCCGCGCTCCAACCCCGATCTTCCGCCGGCGCTGCGCCGGGCGATGCAGAACGTTCCCGGGCTGCGGGCGCTGGTGCGGCTGGCCATCTACTGGGGGCAAGAGGCGCTGGCCATCGGCATGACCAAACGGCCGAACCTGCTGAAATTCATTGAGGCGTACTGCAAATACAACATTCGCCGCTCAGTGAAGGATCGCGAACTACGCCGCAAGCTGATCCCGAATTACCGCATCGGGTGCAAGCGAATCCTGAACTCGTCGACATATTACGGCGCGGTCGCCGACCCGAAGACCGAACTGGTCACCGCCGGCATCTCCCGGATCACGCCTGACGGCATCGTGACGGCCGACGGCACCGGCGGTGAAACCCTGAGGAAAGCGGACGTCATCGTCTACGGCACCGGCTTCCACGTCACCGACTCCTACACCTACGTCCAGATCAAGGGACGCCACGGTGAGGATCTCGTCGACCGCTGGAACCGGGAGGGCATCGGCGCGCATCGCGGTATCACCGTCGCCGAGATGCCGAACCTGTTCTTCCTGCTCGGCCCCAACACCGGACTGGGGCACAATTCCGTGGTGTTCATGATCGAGTCCCAGATTCGCTACGTCGCCGACGCGATAAAGAAGTGCGACAAATTCGGCGCCCAGGCGCTGGCACCGACGCGCGCCGCGCAGGACAAGTTCAACGATGAGCTGCAGGAGATGCTGAAGGACTCGGTGTGGAACAGCGGCGGTTGCAGCAGCTGGTACCTCGACGAGCACGGCAAGAACACCGTGCTGTGGGGCGGCTACACCTGGCAGTACTGGCGGGCGACCCGCTCGGTCAAGCCCGACGAGTATGAGTTCCTCGGGGTACGCACCGGCTCACGTGCCAACCGCACGGCGGTGGCCGCGCAGGGCTGAGCCCCGCCGGGTAGGCATAACCCCAGGCTATTCACCAATTCGCGTTCGTCTGGGACACTGGGAGGGAAATGAGCGCCTATCAGACCGTCGTGGTGGGAACCGATGGCTCGGAGTCGTCGCTGCGTGCGGTGGACCGCGCGGGCGCGATCGCTGCTGATTACGGCGCGAAATTGATCGTCGCGACCGCCCATCCCCCCGTCCCCGTGGAAAAGGGCCGCTACGCCATCCCGCCGGGGAGCACCCACGGCGAGGACTACCGGTTGGTGGGTGAAGCCCCCTTCTACGCGATCCTGCGGGACGCCGCGGTCCGCGCGCGCAAAGCCGGGGCCAAGAACGTGGAGGAGAAGTCGGTCGTCGGTGCCCCCATCACCGCGCTGGTGCACCTAGCCGAGGAGGTCAGTGCCGACCTACTGGTCATCGGCAATGTCGGGCTCGCCAGCGTCGCCGGGCGCCTGCTGGGATCAGTCCCATCCGAAGTGTCCCGAAGGGCCAAGACCGACGTCCTGATCGTCCACACCGCCGACTGAAGCATCGGGCTGATCGCCTAGGCGTCGGCCGAAGTCGTTGCAGCGCTTGGCTTCTCGCTGGGCTGCGCGCTTTTGGCGAAGGACCGAAGGTTCTGGCGCACGATGCGGTCCAGGACCCGGTCGGAGACCACGCGGCTGACTCGCACCAGGATCGCGGCGTCGCGTCCGATCGTGTAGCGAGTTCGGGGACGAGACGCGGTCGCGGCCTTGGCGATCACTTTTGCCGCGTGTTCGCTCGAAACGCCGATGTCGCTGAACGATCGCGCTTGTGCCGTGACGGCCTCGGCGAGATCGCCGTAACGGGCGCGTTGGGCCGCGGTCAGGTCCGCCATCAGGCCCTCCGCCGTGGCGATTCCACGCTCAGCCATCTCGGTCTTGACCGCGCCGGGCTCGACGACAACCACCTTGATGCCGAGCTCCGCGACCTCACGGCGCAACGCGTCACTGACGGCCTCGAGGGCGAACTTCGAGCCGGCGTAGGCGCCATAGGTCGGCAAGACCACCTTCCCGCCGACGGAACTGATGTTCACCACGGTGCCCGAGCTGATCAGCAGGGACGGCAGCAGCGCCTGCGTCATCGCGATGTGACCGAACAGGTTGACCTCGAACTGCTGGCGCCATTGGGTAAGTGGCAGCGTTTCGACCGGCGCATTGATCGCGATCCCGGCATTGTTGACCAGCGCGCGCAGGGGACGGTGCAGGGGATCGCGGGCAACACGGTCGGCGATCGCGGCCACGTCCGATTCCACGGTGATGTCGAGGATGTGCGGCTCTAGCCCCTCGAGGCCGTCGGCCACTAGCGCCTCGGCGTCCACCTCGCGGCGTACCCCGGCGAGCACGTGAAACCCCTTGCGGGCCAGTTCTTTAGCTGCGGCCGCGCCCATGCCGGTCGAAGCACCGCTCACGACGATCAGCTCCTGACGGTCGGGGCGATTCGTGGAATTCATGGCGGGTCTCCGTCCGATGGCGGTGCTTGAGTTGACGCTGTCATCTCAAAATAACAGTTGAGTTGACAATGTCAACTCAAGCGCCGGCTTATGCTCGGCGGGTGACGACACGAGCCGAGAGCGCCGCGGCTACCCGCAGCGCGCTGATCGAGGCGGCCGGGGTGTTGCTCGACCTCGGTGGAGTCGGGGCGGTGACGCTGCGCGAGGTGGGCGCTCGCAGTGGCGTGTCGCGCTCGGCAGCGTATCGCCACTTCGCCGACAAGGAGTCCCTGCTCGCGGTGCTGGCCACGAACGCGTTGAGCGAATTGGGCGACGCACTAGAGGTTTTGGCCAACGGCGCAGACTCGCCCGAGGAGTCGTTACGCTCCGGTCTGCTTTCGCTGATCGACATCGGCCGCACCCGCCCGCACCTGTACCGGCTGATGTTCACCCCACCGGCGGGGGACCCGACCGAAGCGATCCGGGTCGCCGAACGCGCCCAGGACCTGTTTCTCGAGATCGTGGGTCGCATCACCGGTCCGCAGCACGCGCGACGCTACGGAGCGCTTATTTTGACCAGCGCCCACGGCATCACCGGTTTGGACCTGAGCGGACACATGGACCTGGACAAGTGGCACACCAATGCCGAGGAACTGGTCGACACCCTCATCTCGGTGCTGCCGAAAGCGAAGTAGCTCCGGGCGGAGCTCGTTCAGCGGCGCAGCAGGCTCACGAACGCGTTCGCGGCCGCATCCACACCGGCATCGTCGTTGGTCGCCGCCAGGTCCAGCAGCAGCCCCCGGGTGACGGCCAGTCCGAGTCGCACCATCGCAGGGTCTGCCGCCCCTTCCGCGGTGGCATCCACCGCGCTCAGCCAATCGTTGACCGCATCGGGAACCATTCGGGCGAAAGGCTTTTCGCCTTGGGCGGCGCGGGCGTAGCACTCGAAGAAGAGTCGTTCCAGTCGACGCAGCTCAGGTCGGTGCAGATCGGCCCACATCGCGGCGAAGCCTTCGGCCGGATCCGTGGGCAATTCGGAAAGCAGGCCCATCTGACGGTGCTCGACCTCCTCGACGACCGCCAGCAGCAGATCATCGCGAGACCCGAAGTGGTGCAGCAACATTCGATGGCTGGTACCGACGGCGGCGGCCACCTCGCGCAGTGAGCGGTCGCCGATGCCGCCGTCGGCGAACTCGTCGATCAGCGCGTCGAGGAGCTGCCGGCGCCGCGCAAGGTCAGGCGTGCGAACCATTGGCGCGGCTGAGCTGTTCCGATCGGGCCTTGAGTCCTTGGGCTTCCAGCTCGAGAAAGCGCCTGGTCTTCTTGGCCATCAGTCGCCCGACAAGCGCGCCGAGTGGACCGCTCTGGTCGAGTTGCTGGTGTACCAGGGTGCGGCCGCCGGGCGCAGCGACCACATCGTGGCGGGCGGTCACCAGCGAGCCGGGCGAGTGTTGCACCCACGTCCAGGATGAGCCCGCGTCGAGCTCGGTGACCCGCCAGACCAGTTTCGCCATGCCGGGCTGCTTGATCGCGAACCGTTTGCCGACGGCGAGCGCGGGCCCATCCAGTCCGGTCAGTGAGGTCACCGAAGCGGTCCAGTCGGGCCAGTGCTCGACATCGGTGAAGACATCCCATACCAGCTGCGGCGCCGCGTTGATCTCGATGCTGTCTTCATTAAACATGTACCAAATGGTACATGGCGCGGGTGTGCGTGGAAAAGGGTCGAGGCCGCCGACATCGACGGCAGCGTGGCGACACGCCGATCGTCGTCGCGCCAGTGTCGATCTCGGCGCGAAGCCCTACGCCCGCGCGACGCGTGCGTTGAGGTGCTTGAGCGCGGCCTCGGCGCCGTTCCACCCGGGGATGCCGGTCACTCCCGGACCCGGATGGGTGCACTGTCCGCAGAGGTAGAGCCCGTCGACCGGGGTGGCGAACTTGTCGGCTCCCTCGACCACGCGGCCGGTCCACAGTTGGTTGGGCTGCAGCAGGCCGTGCGAGTAGTCGCCGGCGTGTGCGCTGAAAGTGCTGCCGAAGTAGCGGTTGGAGAACACCACACGATTAGTGACGGACTCGGCGAACCCGGGCGCGTACGTGTCGAAGATATTCACACAGGTGTCGGCGTATTGCTCTTTCCAGCTCCGGTTTTCGTCGGCGTCCAGACCGGTGGGGAAGTAGGGCGTGAAAATCGTTGCGCTGTGCTTGCCTTCGGGCGCCAGCGAAGAGTCGACCATGCTGGGGATGTACAGGTAGGTGGGTGGCGCATCGGGCAGCTGCCCCTTGCGGTACTGCTCCCACGCATCGCTGATGTATTCCGGCGATGGCGCGTAGGCGACCGTCGGACACCATTGCCCGTTGTCCTGCATGTAGGGCTGCAGACGATCGATCCATTGGGGCGCTTGGTCGATGGTGAGATGGGCCTGGATGTAGCCGAGGTTGAAATTGATCTCTTTGATCTTGCGGATGTAGTCGGGCGGAAAGTTCTGTGCGCCGGCCAGATTGACGAACGTGGTGTACGGGTCGAGCGACGACAGCACGGCGTCCGCGGAAATCGTTGTGCCATCGCGTAACTGAACGCCGGTGGCGCGACCGCTCTCAACCAGGATTTCCTTGACGTGCTGCTTGAGCTGCACCTCTGCGCCCAGCGACTCGGCGCGCCGGCACAGCGCCGTACTCAGTGCGCCGATGCCGCCGCGCGGCATGATGTATTCGACGTTGCCGCCGCCGATCAGGTAGTGGTACAGCGTCGACGCATTCGAGCCCGGGGTCCACGGTCCGCCGTCGAACGCGTCGATGGACATCGCGGCCAGCGAGCCCTGGATGCAACGGCCTTGGTCGGGCGCCAAGAAGCGGCGGACAGTGTCCATCGTGCTGCCGTACCACATCTGGGCGAAGTCGTGGCGATCAGCGGCCGTGGGCTGGGCGGCGATCACCTCGATGATGTCCAGCGGCGGCCCGAACGCCGAGTCGACGAAATACGGTGCGAAGCGCCCGATGTGGGCGAACAATCCGCCGAGGCCCGTGGCGACCTCGGCGCCGTGATCCTCGAGGAGATGACGTCCCATCCGTTCCAGGTCGTTGTACATCACGAACGGGGTGTCCTCGGCGTCGCCGAACGTGCACGTCGACGTCCACTGACCCATCAGCTCGAAGCCCCAATTGGTCAGCTCCAGCCGTTCGGTCATCTCCTGGCGCCAGATCAGCACCGCCCAGGCGCCGACGCTGTGCTTGTAGCCGTCGAAGAGTTCGCGGGTCGCGGCCATCCCGCCGAGGAAATGCGCGCGTTCCAGGACGAGCACCTTCGCGCCGCCCTTGGCCAGCACATTCGCCGCCACCAAACCGTTGTGACCTGCTCCGATGATGATCGCGTCGTAGTCGGCCATGCTGTCTCCTCCGGTGCTGAGCGCTCGACACAGGCACAATGTCACATCTGACATTGTTGCGTCAATGGTGACATTTAATGGATGCTGGCAGCGTGGAGTCTCGTAGTCAGCGCACGCGTCAGGCACTCTTGCAAGCCGCGATGAAGCGCTTCGTCGCCGACGGCGTCCACCAAACGAGCGTTGCCGACATCGCCGCCGACGTCGGGGTGACCGAGCGAACCTTCTACCGGCACTTCCCGTCCAAGCACGCGGTGATCTTCGCCGACTACGACATCGGCTTCGAATGGTTCGCTCGCGCGCTGGCGCGGCGTCCGCACGGGGAACCCATCACCGCTTCGGTACGAAAAGCCGTGGACGCCTTCCCTTTCGACTTCGCGATGGTTCGCGAGGCCGCGACCATCCGGTCCCGCGACCTCGACCAGGAGATCATCACGACGCACATCCGGCGGATGCGCGATCAGGTTGCCGACGAGATCAGCCGCTTCATCCACGAACGGTCGGCGCCCACCGCCGACGGCGCAATGATCGCCGAGATCGCGGCACACAGTTTGGCCACGGCGGTGTTTGCCTCGCTGGAAGCCTGGATGGGCAAGGGTGGAGACGACATCGACGAACTGAGCCGCCTCACCAACATCGCGCTGAGCGCGCTGGAAGACGGCCTCACCCATACGCTGCGCCACGCCGGATTGGACTAAATGCCGCGACACGTGGACACAACGTGTTGTGTTGGCCCGGCATGTCGCACCCCAGGGGTAGTGTCTGGAGCCTGAGTGCGGCAACTACGCCGTCAGCCCAAATTGGCCTGTGAAGTGGGGTTCTGGTGACTGAAAACATGAAGCTGATCGACCGCGCTTCGGCAATCAACTGGAACCGGCTGCAAGACGACAAGGACGCCGAGGTCTGGGACCGGCTGACCGGAAACTTCTGGTTACCCGAGAAGGTGCCGGTGTCCAATGACATCCCATCCTGGGGAACGCTGACCGCCAACGAGAAGCAGCTCACGATGCGCGTGTTCACCGGGCTGACGTTGCTGGACACCATCCAGGGCACGGTCGGGGCGGTCAGCCTGATTCCCGACGCGCTGACGCCGCACGAGCAGGCCGTCTACACCAACATCGCGTTCATGGAGTCGGTGCACGCCAAGAGTTACAGCTCGATTTTCTCCACGCTGTGCTCCACGGCCGAGATCGACGACGCCTTCCGCTGGTCGGAGGAGAACCCCAACCTGCAGCGCAAGGCCGAGATCGTCATGGAGTACTACAAGGGGGAGGAGCCGCTCAAGCGCAAGGTGGCCTCCACGCTGCTGGAAAGCTTCCTGTTCTACTCCGGCTTCTACCTGCCCATGTACTGGTCGAGCCGGGCCAAGCTGACCAACACCGCCGACATGATCCGGCTGATCATCCGCGACGAGGCCGTGCACGGCTACTACATCGGCTACAAGTTCCAGCGCGGTCTGGCGATGGTCGACGAAGACAAGCGGAACGAACTCAAGGACTACACCTACGAACTGCTCTTCGAGCTCTACGACAACGAGGTGGAGTACACCCAGGACCTCTACGACGAAGTCGGGCTGACCGAGGACGTCAAGAAGTTCTTGCGCTACAACGCAAACAAGGCGCTGATGAACCTCGGTTACGAGGCGCTGTTCCCACGCGACGAGACGGACGTGAACCCGGCGATCCTCTCGGCACTGTCGCCCAACGCCGACGAGAACCACGACTTCTTCTCCGGCTCCGGCTCGTCGTACGTGATCGGCAAGGCCGTCAACACCGAAGACGAGGACTGGGACTTCTAAGGTACCTCAGCGACTGCTTGCGAAACCTGTGTGCTTGCAATCAGATTGACGCTGTCCCGGCGCTGCCACGACCGGAACACTTCCTGCGACACGGCGACGGGGCAGGATGTATGGGATGGGTGGCAGTGAGAACGGGGTGGGCGCGGCGGACTTCCGTCGCGCATTGGCGCTTATTCAGCACGGCGAGCGCGGCGACGAATCGGCCATGCGCGTCATCATCGACGACGACGTCATTCCAGCTGACCGGCTTCCGCAGCTGATCCGCGCTGCCGTGTCGATCCTGTGGCAGCTGGTGGCTCAGCTGTGCGAACCGGAAGAAGTCGCGGAGATCGGCGAAACCCTGACCTTGGCGTGTGCCGCCGACGAGGTTGAGCTTGACCTCGACAACCGGCTGGTGGCCCGGATGGCCATGGCGCAGCATTCGGGAGATCCCTACGCCGAGGATGAGGTGCTCCTCGACGCAGCCACGGCGCCTGACGGTCTGGTCCGCCTCGCGCTCACTGCCGCCGGTGTCGTCTCCGCGCTGCTTCCTCAGCTACGCACCGATGTTGGCCGCCAACTGATCAACAACCTGGCGATGCAAGCGCTGCGCGAGGAGAACGGCTGATCGGCAACCAGCCGGTTGCCCACATTTCGCGCGGTTTTAGGCGCACGACGATAACCTTCGCCCATGGCGCAGGCTGCTGGCGTACGACATCGCCAAGGGCAAGCGCCACCGCCTAACGGTCAATGCCGCGAATGCGCTAGACCACGGCGCAAACGACCCGGGGTGGCCGGCCGCGCGCGATCTCCGGCGATCCAGGTGCCTTCCCCGAATCCGCCGCCGGCCGGCGCGCGTAAGCGCCACGAAATGCCTTGGTGGTTCAGCGAACTCGTCATTCCGACCGTTGTCGCGCTCGTCACCGGCGCGATCGTGGCGGTTGGAACCATCAAGGGACAGGCCCTGCTGGACGACGCTCGCGAGGACCGGGCATTGCGGCTGGAAAATCTTCGATTCGTCCGCGAGCATTCCGCCGTTGACCCCAATCGGCCGCGACCATTCGGAGGTCTTGATCTTCGAGGGCAGCACCTTCGCGGACTTCAGTTGGCCAACGCGAACTTCGACGACGCCGACCTTGAGGGGGCAGTACTCAATAACTCGAATCTGCACCGCGCGAGTCTCAATTACGCCCGTCTCAGCAAGGCGGATCTCTCTGCTGTCGATCTCACGGAAACCCAGGTGGAAGGCACCGATCTGAGCCGCGCCAACCTGGATCACGCCAATCTTGCGGGGTCGATCCTGGATCAAACTGCGTTATACGGAGCCGATCTGAAGACCGCCAATCTCAATGGCGCAGTGTTGAGGTGCGTCAATTACGACGCTGCAACGTCGTGGCCACCCGGCTTCGTGCCTCCGGGTCGTGACAAACGTTGTGAGGCCACGGCAGGGCTCCGCCGCTAGGGGTGCGATTCGCCGGCACACCGGCTGCGCAACAGCGCGACGCCGTCACCGTCGAGGTCGTCGCAGAAGGCACCGCGACCGGCCATGGCCATGGTCAACGCGAGCGTCGTGCCGCTGACCAACGGGCCGTTCCCCGTCGCAAAGGTGCCGTCGGTGGCTTCCAGGCGAAGGTGCTTGATGGCGCTGCGGCTCGGAACGGCGAAGTCGCGGCCGGCGTAGAACTCCGCGACCCGGGTGACCGCGTCGATCGGGGGCATGCGGCCGATTCCGAGGGGCCGGCGGATGTCTTGTGAGTGCACGATGACCTCGCCGAGAAATGCCGCCGTGTGCCCGGACGGCGCCGTGGTGCTCGTAACGATGCGGCGGAATGCCGCCAACGTTCGACTGGGGTTCGTGCCTCGGTGTTCGGCCAAGCGACGCTGGTTGTGCAGGTCGAAGTCGAACCGGGCGCCCAAGACACTGCTGAGCCAACGCAGTCGGCCAATACTCGCGGCCGCAGTGAGGTGCGCGACGACTTCTTCGACGTTCCATCGGCCGCACAGCGACTGTTGGGTCCATTGGGCCGCATCGAGGACCTCGAGGTCCTCGACGAGCGCGGCACGTTCGGCGTGGACCATTGGCCACAGGGTCACCGGTGTTCTCCTTGCTGAGCGGGGGCGCGCATGATCCGACGGCACTATGACTTCTGCAAGTAGTCAAAGTCATCGCATGCCGGCCGCGACGAGAACAGCTGATGGGAGCGAAGGGCTCTCAGGTGATGCCGCAGACCCCGAGCCGGCGGGCAGTCGATCGTGCATCCCGCGGTCGCGGAGGTGGCAAAGGCGAGAACCGGGATGACGAGGAGTTTGCTCGTGTCTTCCGTGCCGGGCCCCGGCCGTTATCGGCGCGCTCATCGCAATTCGCTGGAGCAGCAAAGACAGCGGATTTCGCGCGGATGGCCCGTGGGCATCCGGTGCCGCGGATTTCTTAGCACCAGATGTTCAGGTCGTGAACGGCATGTGAATTGTCGCCATGGTCCGACACCACGGCGGCGCCCCTACCCTGAGACTGAGGGGGTGTCGGAACATCACTCTCACAAGCACGCGAAATTTCTCAAGTCAGTGATCCGGTGGCTGGATGTGGGCTACCCGCAAGGCGTTCCCGGCCCGGACCAGGTGGCGTTGTTCGCACTGCTGCGGAGCACACCCCTGACCCAAGAGCAGCTCGAAGAGGTGGCTCACAAGATCGCGGTCGCGGAGTCGCGGCCGGGCGCTGACGGCGTGGTCAGCCGCCAGGAGATCGAGGAGTTCATCACCAAGGTGACCCACCACGAACCCGGCAAAGAGGACATTCAGCGGGTGGCCGCCACGCTGGCCTCCGCCGGCTGGCCGCTGGCCGGTATCAGCGTCAGCACGGTTGCTCCCGACGACGAGCACGCCGCGGCGGCTGAGGAGATCGGGTGGCGGCGCGACGACGTGGCAGAGGGCGTCTCACAAGGTTGAAATGTCGATGACGAAGCGGTAGCGCACGTCGCTGGCCAGCACCCGCTCGTAGGCCTCGTTGACGTAGTCCGCTTCGATGACCTCGATTTCGGGGGTCACGTCGTGTTCGGCGCAGAAGTCGAGCATCTCCTGGGTCTCCGCGATGCCGCCGATGTTCGAGCCCGACAGGCTGCGCCGCATCAGCGCCAGCGGGAACGCGCCCACCTCCATGGGGTGCTCGGGGATGCCCAGCTCGACGAGCGTGCCGTCAACATCGAGCAGGTTCACATAGTCGTTGAGGCTCAGGTTCGCCGAGACGGTGTTGAGGATCAGGTCGAAGCTGCCGCGCAACTTTTTGAAGGTGTCGGGGTCGGAGGTCGCGTAGTAGTTGCTGGCGCCCAGCCGCAGCCCGTCTTCCATCTTCTTCAGCGACTGCGACAGCACACTGACGTCGGCGCCAAGGGCCGCGCCCAGCTTGACGCCCATGTGGCCAAGTCCGCCCAGGCCGATGATCGCCAGGCGGGTGCCCTTGCCGGCCTTCCAGTGGCGCAGGGGTGAGAACAGCGTGACGCCCGCGCACAGCAGCGGTGCCGCCTTGTCCAGCGGTAGCGAGCTCGGGATGCGTAGGACGAAGTTCTCGTCGACGACGATCGCCTGGCTGTAGCCGCCCATCGTCGGACTGCCGTCCTTGTCGGTGGAGTTGTAGGTGAAGGTCGCGCCCCGCTTGCAGTACTGCTCGATCCCGGCCTCGCAGCTGCTGCACTGACCACAGGAGTTCACCATGCACCCCACGCCGACGTGGTCGCCCACCTTGTGTTTGGTCACCTCGGTGCCGACTTCGGTCACCACGCCGGCGATCTCGTGGCCGACGACGACGGGGTAATTCGGCACGCCCCATTCGGATTTGGCGGTGTGGATGTCCGAGTGGCAGATCCCCGCGAACTTGATGTCGATCACGACGTCGTGCGGGCCCGGATCGCGGCGGGTGATGGTGGTCTTGGTCAGCGGTTCCGTCGCCGAAGTGGCGACATACGCGGAAACAGTGCTCATAGCAATCCCTCTTCGATTCGGTTGCGTCCTAGAAAAGATTAGCTAAGGTAACGGTTTTAGGCCAATCGAGTCGATCCACACATGAGCTTATGACCATGTGTGCGTGTCGGACCGCCCGCCGCTAATTGATCGCGGCGTTGACCAAGCGCAGGTCATCCACGATGCCGCGGGCGGCGATCACGCCCTCACCGGACTGCCATACCTCGTCGTTGACGATGTAAACGCGGTTGTCGCGATTGGCGGATAGTTTGCGCCACGGGGCGCTGTCCAGGATCGTCGCGGCGCGGTCCGCGGCGGCCCGGGTGGCGCACGACATGTAGATGACGTCGGCCTCGGCCGCCGAGAAGTCCGGCGCCTTCGCCAAGTCGGCATCGGTGGCGCCGATCTCGATGTACGGCTTGTCGGTGAACCGCTGGGAAGCCGGCCGGTCGACCCCGACCGCGCTGAGCACACTGGCCGGGAAGTTGTTGGCGCCGTAGATTCGCAGGCTATCGGTGGTCAGCTGGACAACGGACGCCTGGAAGTGAGCGGCGTCGTGGGAGGCGCCGATCTGGCCGGCCCGTTGGGTGAAGCCGTTGATCAGCCCGTCGACGGCACCACTGCGCGCCGTCGCGGCGCCGACCACACGCAGGTTGTCCTCCCAGGCCGCACCGGGTGCCCCCGCGAACACCGTCGGGGCGATCGCCGCGAGCTTCGGATACGTATTCGGCGTGAGCGCAACCGAGCCCAGGATCAGATCCGGGTGCAGCGCGGCGATCCCGCGCACGTCGGGATTGCCGCGGGTGCCGACACCGGGCAGTGCGTGCACGGCGCCGCCCAGATAGGACGGCTGACTCGACGAGTCATCCGGGAGGGCCGCGGCGACCACTCGCGCTTGCAGGCCCAGCGCGCACAGGGCGTCGAGCTGATCGCCAGCGAGGACCACGATGCGCTGCGCCTCCGCGGGCACCTGGACCGAGTCCGGTGTGACGCCGGCGGCGTTGTGGGCCTGCCGGGTTGTCGGCCCCGAATCGGCCGGTGCCGCGTCACGTGCGCACGACTCGTCGGGCCTGCGGTCGTTGCCCAGCACCCCGGCGCCCGCGATTTGCGTGGTGGGCGTCACCAGCGACCGCGTCGACGGCCCTGCGGAACCGGACTGCCCGGATCCGCAACCGCTGCATGCCACGACCGCCGCCGCCGCGATCGCGGCGGCGGCCACCAGGCGTCCCTCGATGGGCCTCAGGGTGGGTCGCCTACCGCCGGATTGCACGCGTTCGACGCTAACATCTGGCCAGCTGAGAACCGGTCTACCGCGGCGGCCCGACGCCTGCGATGAGCCAATTACGACAGTTTGTAGGACCAGGCCTGCCTGCGGCGTGATCGGGGGCTAAGATTCGGGGGAACCCCTGTCTGGGATGGATGTTTGGAGGAGCTGTTGACAGCCGAAGCGCCCCCGTTGGGAGAACTCGAGGCCGTTCGGCCGTACCCGGCCCGGATCGGTCCCAAAGGGAACCTGATCTACAAGCTGATCACCACGACCGATCACAAGCTGATCGGCATCATGTACTGCGTCACCTGCTTCATCTTTTTCTTCATCGGCGGCCTGCTGGCGCTGTTGATGCGCACCGAACTTGCCGCGCCGGGTCTGCAGTTCCTGTCGAATGAACAGTTCAACCAGCTGTTCACCATGCACGGCACGATCATGCTGCTGTTCTATGCCACCCCGATCGTGTTCGGTTTCGCCAATCTGGTGCTGCCGATACAGATTGGCGCACCCGACGTGGCCTTCCCGCGGCTGAACGCCTTCTCGTTCTGGTTGTTTTTGTTCGGTGCCACGATCGCGATGGCCGGTTTCATCACACCGGGCGGCGCCGCCGACTTCGGCTGGACGGCCTATACGCCGCTGACCGACGCGATCCACTCGCCCGGCGCCGGTGGTGACCTGTGGATCATGGGCCTGGCCGTTGCCGGTCTGGGCACCATCCTCGGCGCGGTCAACATGATCACCACCGTGGTCTGCATGCGCGCCCCAGGGATGACGATGTTCCGGATGCCGATCTTCACCTGGAACATCCTGGTGACCTCGATCCTGGTGCTGATCGCCTTCCCGCTGCTCACCGCGGCGCTGTTCGGCCTGGCCGCCGACCGTCACCTGGGCGCCCACATCTACGACTCGGCCAACGGCGGAGTTCTGTTGTGGCAGCACCTGTTCTGGTTCTTCGGGCACCCCGAGGTATACATCATCGCGTTGCCGTTCTTCGGTATCGTCTCGGAGATCTTCCCGGTCTTCGCGCGCAAGCCGATCTTCGGTTACACCACGCTGGTCTACGCCACGCTGTCGATCGCCGCCCTGTCGGTCGCGGTGTGGGCGCACCACATGTTCGCCACCGGAGCCGTTCTGCTGCCGTTCTTCTCGTTCATGACGTATCTGATCGCGGTGCCGACGGGGATCAAATTCTTCAACTGGGTCGGCACAATGTGGAAGGGCCAGTTGACCTTTGAGACGCCGATGCTGTTCTCGGTCGGCTTCATGGTCACCTTCCTGCTGGGCGGTCTCACCGGGGTGCTGCTGGCCAGCCCGCCGCTGGACTTCCACGTCACCGACAGCTACTTCGTGGTCGCGCACTTCCACTACGTGCTGTTCGGCACCATCGTGTTCGCCACCTACGCCGGAATTTACTTCTGGTTCCCGAAGATGACCGGGCGGCTGCTCGACGAGCGGTTGGGCAAGCTGCACTTCTGGCTGACGTTCATCGGTTTCCACACCACGTTCCTGGTGCAGCACTGGCTGGGCGACGAAGGTATGCCGCGCCGTTACGCGGACTACCTGCCCACCGACGGCTTCCAGGGCCTCAACATCGTCTCGACGGCGGGTGCATTCATTCTGGGCGCGTCGATGTTCCCGTTCGTGTGGAACGTGTTCAAGAGCTGGCGCTACGGCGAAGTGGTCACCGTCGACGACCCGTGGGGTTACGGCAACTCGCTGGAGTGGGCGACCAGTTGCCCGCCGCCGCGGCACAACTTCATCGAGCTGCCCCGCATCCGTTCGGAGCGTCCCGCGTTCGAGCTGCACTACCCGCACATGGTGGAACGCATGCGCGCCGAGTCGCACGTCGGTCGATCCCATGGCAAAGAGGGCCACGACGTCACCAAGCTCGACGACGTAAACGTCCGCAGCTAATGGCCCATCGCGGGGGCAATCGCGAGTGAACACACCACCCAAGGTGTCGGTGTTGATCACCGTCACCGGCGTGGATCAACCGGGTGTGACGTCGGCACTGTTTGACGCGCTGTCCGGGCACGGAATCGACCTGCTCAACGTCGAGCAGGTGGTCATCCGGGGACGCCTGACGCTCGGTGTGCTGCTGTGCTGCCCGCCGGAAGTCGCCGAAAGCATCGTGCTGGGTGACGATGTCGAGGATGCCATCCACGCGGTGGGTCTCGACGTCACGATCGAGCGCAGCGAGGCCGTGCCGATCATCCGCGAGCCCTCGACGCACACCATCTTCGTGCTCGGCCGGCCGATCACGGCGGGGGCGTTCGGCGCGGTCGCCCGCGAAGTGGCGGCGCTCGACGTCAACATCGACCTCATCCGTGGTGTCTCCGACTATCCGGTGACCGGCCTGGAACTGCGGGTCTCGGTGCCGCCGGGAGCCGACGGCACGCTGCGGACCGCGCTGAACAAGGTGTCCTCCAACGAGGGCGTCGACGTGGCCGTCGAGGACTACAGCCTGGAGCGGCGGGCCAAACGGCTGATCGTGTTCGACGTCGACTCGACGCTGGTGCAGGGCGAGGTCATCGAGATGCTGGCGGCCAAGGCCGGCGCGGAGGGCAAGGTCGCCGCGATCACCGAGGCCGCGATGCGCGGCGAGCTGGATTTCGCGGAATCGCTCGAGCAGCGGGTCGCGACGCTGGCGGGTCTACCCGCCACGGTGATCGACGAGGTCGCCGATCAGCTGGAGCTGATGCCCGGCGCTCGGACCACGATACGGACATTGCGGCGTCTGGGTTATCACTGTGGTGTGGTCTCCGGTGGCTTCCGGCGGATCATCGAACCGCTGGCCGAGGAACTGATGCTGGACTTCGTTGCCGCCAACGAGCTCGAGATCGTCGACGGCAAACTCACCGGCCGGGTCGTCGGCCAGATCATCGACCGGCCCGGCAAGGCCAAGGCGCTTCGGGACTTCGCCCAGCAGGTCGGGGTGCCGATGGCGCAGACCGTCGCCGTCGGTGACGGCGCCAACGACATCGACATGCTGAGCGCGGCCGGGTTGGGCGTGGCGTTCAACGCCAAGCCGGCGTTGCGGGCGGTCGCCGACGCCTCGTTGAGCAGTCCGTACCTGGACACCGTGCTGTTTCTGCTCGGCGTGACTCGCGGCGAGATCGAGGCCGCCGATGCCGTCGACGGCGAAGTGCGCCGCGTCGAGATTCCCCCCGAGTAGGGGACTCGCACGGCATGCGGCACGATGGGCGGGTGCCCGAAACCGGCTCTGAGACAGGATCTGAAACAGACAGCCCCGCGGCCGATCCCGATCTGCTGATCGAACTCAGAAATGTCTCCCTGCGACGCGGCGACCGCGTCCTGGTCGGACCGCTGGACTGGGCAGTCGAACTCGACGAGCGTTGGGTGATCATCGGTCCCAACGGGGCGGGCAAGACATCACTGCTGCGCATGGCCGCGGCGGTCGAGCACCCGTCGTCCGGCATCGCCTTCGTGCTCGGCGAGCGGCTGGGCCGGGTTGACGTGTCGGAGTTGCGCGCCCGGATCGGGCTCAGCTCATCGGCTTTGGCGCAGCGGATCCCCAGCGATGAAGTTGTGCGCGACTTGGTCATCTCGGCCGGCTACGCGGTGCTGGGCCGCTGGCGGGAGCGCTACGAGGACGTCGACCATCAGCGGGCCGTGGACATGCTGGAGAGCCTGGGTGCCGAGCACCTCGCCGACCGCACCTACGGGACGCTTTCCGAAGGGGAGCGCAAACGGGTGCTGATCGCCCGGGCGTTGATGACCGACCCCGAGCTGCTGCTGCTCGACGAGCCCGCCGCCGGCCTGGATCTGGGCGGCCGCGAAGAACTGGTGTCCCGGCTGACCGACCTGGCCGCCGACCCCGACGCGCCCGCCCTGGTGCTGGTCACCCACCACGTCGAGGAGGTTCCACCCGGCTTCAGCCACTGCATGCTGCTGTCGGAGGGGCAAGTAGTCGCCGCGGGATTGCTGTCCGATGTACTGACCGCCGAGAATCTCTCCGCGGCATTCGGTCAGTCGATCGCCCTGGACGTGATCGACGGGCGGTACTTCGCGCGGCGCGTCCGCACCCGTGCGGCTCACCGGAGGAGGCTGGAATGAACACCACTCCCGAGCCGCTGCCGACCCGGCCGGCCGCCACCGTGATGCTGGTCCGCGACGCACCCGGCGGCTTGAAAATCTTTCTGATGCGGCGTCATTCGAAGATGGAGTTCGCGCCGGGCGTCATCGTGTTTCCCGGTGGGGGCGTCGACGACCGCGACCGCGACGCCGACTTGGGCGGCAAGGGGGCGTGGGCCGGTCCGCCGCCGGACTGGTGGGCACAGCGGTTCGGCATCGAGACCGACCTGGCCGAGGCGCTGGTATGCGCGGCGGCACGGGAAACCTTCGAGGAGTCCGGCGTGCTATTCGCCGGCCCCGCCGACGACCCGGACGGAATCGTCGGCGATGCCTCGGTCTACGCCGACGCTCGCCGCGCCCTGGACGAACGGACGCTGTCGTTCGCGGACTTCCTGCGCACCGAAAACCTGGTGCTGCGCTCAGACCTGTTGCGGCCGTGGGCCAACTGGGTCACCCCGGAAGCCGAGCGCACCCGCCGCTACGACACCTACTTCTTCGTGGCGGCCTTGCCCGAGGGTCAGCGCGCCGACGGGCAGAACACCGAATCCGACCGGTCCGGCTGGGCCTCGCCGCGGGATGCCATCGACGACTTCGAGGCCGGCCGCAACATCTTGCTGCCACCGACCTGGACCCAGCTGGACTCGCTGGCCGGCCGCAGCGTCGCCGATGTGCTGGCCGTCGAACGCCAGATCGCGCCCGTGCAGCCGCTGCTCGAGAAGCGCGGCGACAACTGGGTCTTCGAGTTCTTCGACTCCGACCGTTACCACCAGGCGCGTCAAGCCGGCGGATCCATGGAGTGGCCGCTTTGAGCGAGTTCGTCCACGTCATCGTCAGCGACGGCTCGCAGGACCCGGGGCTGGCCGCGTTGCTGCTGTCGCGGCCGCCGACCAACGCGATGACCCGCCAGGTGTATCGAGAGATCACGGCCGCCGCCACCGAGTTGGCCCGGCGTGACGACGTCGCCGCGCTGATCCTGTTCGGCGGTCACGAGATCTTCTCCGCCGGCGACGACATGCCCGAGCTGCAGAAACTGACCGCGGCCGAGGCTGACGTCGCCGACCGCGTGCGCACCGAGGCCGTCGACGCCGTCGCTGCCATCCCGAAGCCGACCGTTGCCGCGCTCACGGGATACGCGTTGGGTGCGGGCCTGACGCTGGCGCTGGCCGCGGACTGGCGGATCAGCGGCGACAACGTGAAATTCGGGGCGACCGAGATTCTGGCCGGCCGGACACCCGGTGGGGGCGGCATGGCGCGGCTGACCCGTGCGGCCGGGGCGAGCAAGGCCAAGGAACTGGTGTTCAGCGGACGTTTCGTCGATGCCGAGGAGGCCTTGGAGCTGGGCCTGATCGACGAGATGGTGGCCCCGGACGACGTGTATGACGCGGCGGCGAATTGGGCGCGGCGCTTCCTCGACGGCCCGCAGCAGGCGCTGGCCGTCGCCAAGGCCGGCATCAACGCCGTTTTCGAACCTGGAATCGGAATGCCTTAGCCGACCTTCTGAGCCCCTGCGACCGAGCGAAATGGTCCGCGGACTTCCCAGCTATCCAAGTGATCACTTGTGCTTCCCAAGATGTTGCTCGCGGATTCTAAGTGATTACTTGGGGTGTGTGCTAGCGTGCGCAAGGTACGGCTTACCGTGCTGACACTCTCACCACGAGGAGAACTGTCGTGGATTTTGGGTTGTTGCCGCCTGAGGTCAATTCCGGACTGATGTACGCCGGCCCTGGGTCGGGGCCGATGCTGGCGGCCGCGGCCAGTTGGGACGCGACCGCCGCCGAGTTGGAGACCGCCGCCAGCGGTTACTCCTCGGAAATCACCGGGCTGTCCGGCCGGTGGTTGGGCCCATCGGCGATGCGGATGGCCGCTGCCGCGACCCGCCATGTGGCGTGGTTACAGGTCAGTGCGGCCCAGGCCGCCCAGGCCGCCACCCAGGCCTATACCGTGGCGGCCGCCTACGAGGCGGCGTTCGCCGCTACGGTGCCCCCGCCGGTGATCGCGGCCAACCGCGCGCAGCTGATGATGCTGATCGCAACCAACTTCTTCGGGCAGAACACCCCGGCAATCGCGGCCACCGAAGCCCAATACGCCGAATACTGGATCCAGGACGCCACCGCGATGTACGGCTATGCCGCTGCAGCCCAGACCGCGAGCACCCTGCAACCGTTCCCAGAGCCCCAGTCAACCACCAACGAGTCGGGGCAAGCCGATCAGGCCAACACCGTCGCGCGGACCATCGCCAACACCACCACCGCCCGGACCCAAGAGACCATCCAAACAATCACCGGGCGGATCACCGGGCCCGGTACCTACACCCCGGGCACCTACACCACGGCGGACGGAGGCACCGTTGTCGTCGGCCCCGGCAGCACTCTCACCATCGGCAACGGCGCCACTTTTCACATCGCAAGCGGCACCACGATTTACATCGATTCCGGCAGCACCCTTATCGACAACGGATACATGTACCTCGCCAACGGCGCCACCTTGACTATCAATGCCGGCAGCACCATGACCGTGAGCCCAACCGGTTACCTTATGGTCGGGGAATACACGCTGGGGTCCCTGACGGTCTCTAACAGCGTGGTCACCATCGGCCCGACCGGAGGTATGGTTGCTGAGGTGCCGGGCGCGAGCATCATCAACGGCGTGGCCTCCGCCAGCGCTCTCGGCGCAATCACTCACCAGCCCGTAACAATCAGCGCGGCTGTCGTTCCAGTAGCTCCTACCGCGAGTACGTCGGGTGCGGTGGCAGCCGCACCGCTGGCCGCATCCCCAGGCCTGGCAGGAACCGCCGGAATCCAACCCCAACTCAACGCCGAACTCCTAGCAGACTGGGCGCGCGGCCTCACCGGAGTCGACTTCGCTGCCGATGTGACGGCGGCGGGCGGTTGAGATTAAGGGCATCGGTTCGCGGTCCGGCTGGATGCCCAAATTAACTCAGGTTCGCGTTGCCAAGCCGTGGCCGTGAAGACACCCTTGATGGCGACGATCTGCTCGGTCTCGGTGTAATCGGCTGAAGGTTTCGGAGTGATCGACAGCCCTCTCTCTGAGCCGTCGTTCGCAGACTCGACGTCCGGCAGGATGCGCCCGGTTTCTGATACTTCAGGATTTCGTCGATGTCGGAATAAAATTCTGCTGCACGGTTTCCGGCCGGCGATCGTTGTCCAGCAAAGGGAGCTCGAGCGGATGGATCGCCCGAACAAGGGGATCAGCCGCCGCGCAGTGTTATTCGCGGTCGCGGGCGCCATCGCGCTTACCGCGGTGAACCAGCCGACGCATGCGGCGGCGTTCGCGCCGAAGTCGTCCCGCAGCCCGGTGGGGTCCGGGGAGCGGGCGGACCTGGCGGAGCGGGCGGTCATGGAGCGGCACGTGCACACGCTCTGGTGGCAGCCGGGGACGGCCCTGGGCACCCTGCACTGGCCGTCGTCCGCGTTCGACCAATTGTTGTTGGCGCGCTGGTGTTACTGGTGGCAGGCCCATCTGCTGGACTGCGCGGTGGATGCCGCGTACCGCGCACGCACCCCCGAACGCATCGACCGGATCTTCGCCATCGCGCGCGGCATTCACACCCGCAATCTGACCGGCTGGACCAACGGGTACTGCGACGACATGTCGTGGCTGGTGCTGGCGCTCGAACGCGCCGACAGGCTACTCGGCGTCCGGTTCGACAATGCCGTTCCGAAGCTGCAGGCCGCCCTGCTCGACGGGTGGAACCCGGCCGTCGGTGCGGTGCCCTGGAAGATCGGCCACGATTACTACAGCACCTCCGGGATCGGTCCGACCGGCATCGCGATGGCGCGCCTGGGCAAGCTGTCCCGCGCCGAACGACTCGCCGATTTCCTGCACACCCGGTTGCGCGACACCGAAAGCGGCCTCATCTTCGACGGCGTGCACGAACCCAGCGGGCGGGTGGACCACTCGCTGCTGACCTACTGTCAGGGCGTGGCCATCGGGCTCGAGACCGAATTGGCCCTGCGCACAAACGATTCGAGCCATGGTGACCGCGCTGCGGCGCTCGTCGCCGCTACCGCCGGCAGGCTCGCTCACGGGGGCGTGATCGCCGGGGTCGCCGGGAACGACTCCGGGCTGTTCATGGGCATCCTCGCCAGGTATCTCGCTCAAACCGCGCTGGCCCTGGGTGATACCACCGCCGCGCAGCTCGTGCACGCCTCCGCGCGGGCCGCCTGGGCCAACCGCGCCGAGGTGGACGGGCTGCCGCTGTTCGGTGCGGATTGGACCCGCCCGGTCACCGTGCCGGCAGGTCTGGAAACCGTTCCCCAGCTCGGGGACTCGTCGCTCGCGTCGTCGCCGAACCAGAGCCGCGATCTCTCGATACAGCTGAGCGGGTGGATGCTGCTCGAGGCGGATCACCAGCTCACCTCCGCCGGGCAATGAGCCCGCGGCCGCCCCGGGCCGCGCGGTGTCGACTGGCCAGCATGAAGCCCGCCGTCAGCCCCATCACCATCCGACATCGGCTTCCCGCCGCCACCGATTACCGCACCCGGAAAGATCTACGATGACCATTCGACCCAAGACGGGATATGAGACCCGCATAATTCGTCTGGTTTGAGACGCAACTGGGCTGCGGCGGCGAGCATTGGTCGATATCTCTTAGGAGGACGCTCGTTCAGGTAGTACCAAATCGTATGGTCGAGTGCACCCGCCGACACACATAGCCGATTAGCCGCTATTTTCACGATTTGGATTTCGATCGTGTGGTTTTCGCGGTGTGGATCGCGTGCGGTCGAGCACTTCTTGGCAGTTGATGTCGGCCACACCTGGCGTGGTTTGGGCGGCGAGATTTGTCGTACCCGGCTGTCATGATGTGGTTATGTCTTCGATCGCATCCGCTGGCGCCGTGGTGGTGAGTCCTGCTGAGCGGCTTGAGGTGTTGTTCGAGGAGTTAGCTGAGCTGACCGGTCAGCGCAACGCCATTGATGGGCGCATCGTGGAGATTGCCGCCGAGATAGATCGCGACGAGCTGTGCGGCGCGACGGGCGCGCGGTCGGTGGCGGCGTTGATGGCGTGGAAGACCGGCTCGTCATCGGCAAACGCCCACACGATCGCCACGGTGGCGCGCCGGATGGCGGAGTTTCCGCGCTGCGCGGCGGGCCTGCGGGAGGGGCGGCTGTCGCTGGATCAGGTCGGCGTCGTCGCGGGGGCCGCAGGCAAGGGATCCGATGCGCACTATGCGCAGCTGGCCGAGGTCGCGACGGTCAGCCAACTGCGCACCGCGGTCAAGCTGGAACCGCGACCCCAACCCGATCCTCGGCCCGAACCGCAGCCCTCGATCACCCAGACCTCCGACGAGGAGTTCAGCTGTTGGCGGATCACACTGGGGCACCTGGATGCGGCGAAGTTCGACGCGGCACTCGCGTCGCATCGGGATGCGCTGATCGCCCAGTGGAAGCGCGACCACGGCGACCGCCAATCAGATCAGCGGCCCCCGTTCCCGAACGCCACCGACGCGTTTATGCGTCTGGTGGAGGCGGGGTGGGATGCCGAGGCGGCCCGCCGCCCGCACGGGCAGCACACCACTGTGGTGGTGCACGTCGATGTGGCCCAGCACGTTGCGGCGTTGCATCTGGGGCCGCTGCTCACCGACGCCGAACGCCGATACCTGACCTGTGATGCCACCTGTGAAGTCTGGTTCGAACGTGACGGCGAGGTCATCGGTGCCGGGCGGGCGACCCGCACCGTCAACCGGCGGCTTCGTCGTGCGCTGGAGCACCGCCACCCGACCTGCGCGGTCCCCGGCTGTGGGGCGACCCGCGGCCTGCACGCCCACCACATCCGGCACTGGGAAGACGGCGGCCCCACCGAGTTGGCCAACCTGGTGCTCGTCTGCCCCTATCACCACCGGCTGCACCACCGCGGCATCATCACCATCACCGGACCCGCAGACCATCTCATCGTCACCGACAACGCCGGCCGACAGCTCAGCACCGGATCACTCGCGCGCCCACCCAACCGTCCCCCGCCCGCGGTCCCACCATGGCCCGGACCCACCGGCGAACGCGCCCACTGGTGGTGGTACCAACCCTTCCAACCCCAACCACCACCAACAAAAAACTAGGCTGGTGAGAAGCAACGTATCGATGATGAAAACGGTTGGGAGATACAGAATTTCGCTTGCGCTACCCGCTACCATCGGATCTTGTTGTGCAACGCCGACACGCAGGCCCGCACCGTCGCCGACCCGACACCCAGGGCCCTCATCAAGAGTGCCGTTGACGTGCGCACTAATTTGAGCCAGAGATTGCCTTCGACCGCTCCGGTGCCGGCACCCACCATGCTGTCCAAGTCGCGCACAAATCATCAAAGGCATTCGCATTGCGGCCGAACCACTGCGGGAAGTCCCATGCCTCGGCGAAAACGGCATCAAGGGTCTTGATGTGTGCGCCGTCGACCGCTGTGACCTCAATCCTGGGCAGCGGTGCTAGCGGCGATTCGCGCGTATACCCACACGGGCCCGCGATCAGCGGCCTGTCTCGGAAATTCGTCGACGTTCAAGGTGTGTGCCGGTCACTATCGCAGCCAGCACCTGCTGCCCTTCATCACTGACCCGAAGCACATCGGCCACATTGTTGAGTTAGGCCGACTCTGCCTGATCGCGGTTCGCCTCTTGCCGGCGCCAGACACCCCGAATCCGCCAGCGATTAGGCTGCCCTGCATGACCGAAGTAACTCCGGCCGCCCATGTCACGGCCGATCAGGTCGAAGCCGCCCGGCACGACACCAAGCTCGCCCAGGTGCTCTACCACGACTGGGAGGCCGAGACCTACGACGAGAAGTGGTCGATCTCCTACGACCAGCGCTGCGTGGACTACGCCCGTGGCCGCTTCGACGCCGCCGTGCCCGACGAGGTTCAACGCGATCTGCCGTACGATCGTGCCCTCGAATTAGGTTGTGGCACAGGGTTTTTCCTGCTCAACCTGATCCAGGCGGGCGTCGCCCGGCGGGGTTCGGTCACCGACCTGTCACCCGGCATGGTCAAGGTCGCCACCCGCAACGGGCAATCGCTGGGCTTGGACATCGACGGCCGGGTCGCCGACGCCGAGGGCATTCCGTACGACGACAACACCTTCGACCTGGTGGTCGGCCACGCCGTGCTGCATCACATTCCCGACGTCGAGCTCTCGCTGCGTGAGGTGATCCGGGTGCTCAAGCCCGGCGGCCGATTCGTGTTCGCCGGCGAGCCGACCAATGTTGGCGAGGTCTACGCCCGTTCGTTGTCCACGCTGACCTGGCGGGTTGCCACCAATGTCACCAAGTTGCCCGGCCTGGGCGGCTGGCGGCGCCCGCAGGTCGAGCTCGACGAGTCCTCCCGCGTCGCGGCGCTGGAAGCCATCGTCGACCTGCACACCTTTGCGCCGGAGGACCTGGAGCGGATGGCCGCCAACGCCGGCGCCGTACGGGTCGAGACCGCCAGTGAGGAGTTCACCGCCGCGATGTTCGGCTGGCCGGTCCGCACCTTCGAGGCGTCGGTGCCGCCGGGGCGGCTGGGCTGGGGCTGGGCGAAATTCGCTTTCAACGGCTGGAAGACACTGAGCTGGGTCGACGCCAACATCTGGCGCCACCTCGCGCCAAAGGGGTGGTTCTACAACGTGATGGTCACCGGGGTCAAACCCTCCTGAACCAGTCCGGTCAAGGCCTGCGTTTCACCACCGACGACGTCGGCTATCTGCGATCGGATTCGGGTGTCGAGGCGCTGGCCGCCGTCGCCGAGTTCGCGTTGACCGACGCCACCCGAATCGCCGATATCGCCGCGGTGCGGGGCCGTTTCGGTGACCGGGCGCCGGTGCTGGTGGAGACCACGCTGCTGCGCCGACGCGCCAGCGACAAGCTGGGACAGCTGGGCGCCGTGTCGGACTGGCTGTTCACCGACGAGGCACTGCAGCAGGCGACAGCGGCGCCGGTGGCCCTGCACCGGGCGAAGCGGCTCGCCGGGGCTTTCGTGCACGACGCGACCTGTTCGATCGGAACCGAAGTGGCCGCGCTGCGCGGCGCGGGCGCCCGAGTGTTGGGCAGCGACATCGACCCGGTGCGGTTGGCGATGGCGGCCCACAACCTAGGCCCCGACGCCGGCCTCTGCCGCGCCGACGCCCTGCACCCGGTGACCCGCGACGCGGTGGTCGTCGTCGATCCTGCCCGCCGCCGCGGCGGGCAGCGCCGGTTCCATCCGGCCGACTACCAACCGGGCCTGGCCGAGTTGATCGACTGCTACCGCGGTCGTGATCTCGTCGTAAAGTGCGCTCCGGGAATAGATTTCGATCAGCTACGGCGCTTCGGTTTCGACGGTGAAGTCGAAGTCACGTCGTATCGCGGCTCGGTGCGGGAAGCGTGCCTGTGGTCGGGCCGGCTGGCCGCGCCGGGGGTTCGGCGGCGGGCCAGCGTGCTGGATCGCGGCGAACAGCTCACCGATACCGAGCCCGACGACTGCGGGGTGCGCCCGGCCGGGCGCTGGATCGTCGACCCGGACGGCGCCGTGGTGCGGGCCGGCCTGGTGCGCCACTACGGCGCGCGGCACGGGCTGTGGCAACTCGATCCCGACATCGCCTACCTGTCCGGTGACCGAGCGCCGCCGCAGGTGCGGGGCTTCGAGGTGCTCGAGCAGCTGGAGTTCGACGAGCGCCGGCTCCGCCGGGCTCTGACGGCGCTGGATTGTGGGGCGCTGGAGATCCTGGTGCGCGGTCTACAGGTCGACCCCGACGCGTTGCGGCGACGGCTGCGGCCTCGCGGCAGCCAATCGCTGTCGGTGGTCATCACGCGTATCGGCGCCGGGCCCGCCGCTCGTGCGACGGCGTACGTCTGCCGCCCCTCGCGGTAACGCCCTGTACGCTGTCGGCGGTCACTTTCCGGGGGACCTCGCCTTTTGAAGTCGACGAGGACAATTCGAGCTATGCGCTATCTGATCGCGGCCGCGGTACTGCTTACCGCGGTGCTGCTGGCCCGGCCGGCAGCCGCCGGGCCGCCAACCTGTGCCAGCCTGGGCGGCGCCGTCGAGGGCGGGCAGCTGTGCCAGGTGCGTGCCACCGGTCCGACGTACACGCTGAACATGACCTTTCCGGCCGACTACCCCGACCAGCAGCTGACCGACTACATCACGCAGAACCGCGACGGGTTCTTGGCCGTCGCGCAGACCACCGGACCCCGCGACCAGCCTTACCAAATGGAGGCGACCACCGAGCAGCACTTTGCCGGGCAGCCGCCGCACAACACCCGCAGCGTGGTGCTCAAGTTCTTTCAGGACGTCGGCGGATCGCACACCTCCACCTGGTACAAGGCGTTCAACTACAACCTCGCGACCAAGCAGCCCATCACCTTCGACAACCTGTTCGTCCCCAACACGTCGCCGCTGGAGGCGATCTTCCCGCTGGTCCAGCGCGACCTGGAAAGGCAGAACGCGCTGGGCGCGGCCATCTTGCCCTCGTCGGGCCGGGATCCCTCGCACTATCAGAACTTCGCCATCACCGAGGACCAGCTGATCTTCTATTTCGCTCCGGGGGAGATGCTGCCCGCGTTCGCCGGCCCCTGCCAGGCCCAGGTGCCGCGCAATGCCATCCCGCCGCTGGCTGTCTAACGGCCTCAGGCCGGGGCGAAGCCGTAGACCTGACCGTCGCTGGTGGCGGCCACCACCCGGCGGTCGTTGCCGACCGCGGTACCGACCGGGTATCCGGTGGCCGCGGGAAGCGGGTAGCTGTTGATCGTGTGGCCGTTGCCCGGATCGAACACCAGCAGCGACATGCCGGAAGCATCGGGGCCGCCGACCACCGCGTAGCCGACGCCGGCGCCGGCCAGGCTCGACGACGACAACGGGGTGACGTCGTCGCGGCGCCAGACCTGATCGCCGTGGTCGCCGGCGTCCTTGAAGGCCACCAGCCGGGTGTCCGGTCCGCCGCCGGACACGATCAGGCCCTGCGGGGTGACCGCGGGCGGCGTCTGGGCCAGGAATCCCAGCGGTGCCGACCACTTCGGTTTCCCGTCGGCGGCGTCCAGTGCCCACAAACGTTGGTCGCGGCCGTTGACGTACACGGTCGATCCGTTGGCAGACAGCACCGGGCTGGCGATGACGCCGGCGCCGACGGCGTCGCTGGTCCACTCCCGGGTCAGCAGGGGCGTCTGACCGCGATGGTATTTAAGCCCGACCAGTCCCGCCGCCGGGGTACTTGGCTGCCAGACGCCGAGCACCGCCGTGGCGCTGGCCGTCGAAAAGGCGGGGGCGGCCGCGACGGGGCAGCCCTGCAGTGCCGGGGCGCAATCAGCCAGGCCGCGCGTCGCGTCCGTCGGGTCGATCCCGTCCACCAGGTCCAGCGGAGAGCCGACGACCTCGCCGCGGTGTGCGTCGAAGACCAGCACCTGACCCAGGTGTGTGCTGACGAGCAGCTGACCACCCTCTAGAAACCTTGGGGTGGAAGGCATTCCGATCACCGGCTGGCGCCACCGCGTCCACTGGGTCACCGGGAAGGACAGAAAAGCTCCCGGCTGGCCGACATAAAGATTGTCGAAGCCGTCGAACAGCGGGCCGGCGAAGCCGCCTCCCTGGAACAGCCGCACGCACCAGCGTTGCCGGCCGTTGTCGTTGTTCTCCCATTCCATCAGCGAACATCCGGCCGGGGTTTGCGCGTTCACGGCGAGATAGTTGCTCGAGCTCAGTGCGGGTCCGGCGCCCAGGCTGCCCTTGACCGATCGGGTCCACTGCAGCGACAGCTTGGTGGCACCACCCGTCGTCGTGTAGCCGCTGTTGGCCGCGTCGCCGTACGGCGCCGACCAGCCCGGCGCGGGTGCGGCCTCCACCCACGAATCGGTGTTTCCGCAACCACCGAGGCCCACCGCGAGCACCGCCGCGAGCACTGCCGATGACGAACGCCGAAGCCCACTGACGAGGTGTCGGGCAAGCACGTCGGTTTCCCAAAACCTTTCGCCGGGCGTCTGAAATGTGCGGTGATCGAGTACACGTGAGGGTAACCCGTGGCGGCTCGCGGGCCGCTGATTGCCTTGGCTAGGCTTTTTGGCCATGACGTCCATGTGGGGTGCTCCGGTTCATCGCCGGTGGCGCGGATCGAACCTGCGGGACCCTCGGCAGGCCAAGTTCCTGACGCTGGCATCGCTGCGGTGGGTGCTGAAAAACCGCGCCTATACGCCGTGGTACCTGGTGCGGTACTGGCGGCTGCTGAAATTCAAGCTCGCCAACCCGCACATCATTACCCGCGGAATGGTGTTCATCGGCAAGGGCGTCGAGATCCATGCCACCCCCGAGCTGGCGCAGCTGGAGATCGGCCGCTGGGTGCACATCGGCGACAAGAACACGATCCGCGCGCACGAGGGCTCGCTGCGGTTCGGCGACAAGGTGGTGCTGGGCCGCGACAACGTGATCAACGCCTACCTGGACATCGAACTCGGCGACTCGGTGCTGATGGCCGACTGGTGTTACGTCTGCGATTTCGACCACCGGATGGACGACATCAACCTGCCGATCAAGGATCAGGGCATCGTCAAGTCGCCGGTGCGGATCGGCCCCGACACCTGGGTTGGGGTGAAGTGCACGGTGCTGCGGGGCACGTCGATCGGTCGGGGCTGTGTGCTCGGTTCCCATGCGGTGGTGCGCGGCGTCGTGCCCGATTATTCGATCGCGGTCGGTGCGCCGGCCAAGGTGGTCAAGAACCGGCAGTTGTCCTGGGAGAGCTCGGCCGCGCAACGGGCCGAACTGGCCGCCGCCCTCGCCGATATCGAACGTAAGAAAGCGGCCCACTGACGTCGCCGGGCCCGAACGGTCCCAAGCCGAAGCGTCCCGGCTGGCATGTTCGGTCATCGGGCGTGTCGCGACGATCGTCCGGCTGGTTCGCCGACGCTCGCGCTGGCCGTGCTCTATCGCGACGTCAGCCGTTGACGCAGCTGCTTGGTGTCGTGGGTTACCGTGCGGCGGTTGGCCATTGATTGCCGGTGCTAGGACGACGGCTGGTCGTCGACGACGAAGTGATAGTCGACGGTGCCGGCATCGACGCCGGTGACGGACACATTCACCCCGTAGGTCTGGCCGCCGGTGACGAGCTTGCACCGCAGCGTCGCGCCCGCCACGCCCTTCAGGTTGTCGGGGCAGGTCACCGATTCGGGCTTGGTCCCCACCTGATGCGTGACGTTGTCGCTGATCGAGGTCGCGACCTGGTTCTTGTCGACCGTTTCCACCATGTCGAACTTGACGTCGCTGCCGTTGACACTGGTCACCGTCACATTGACGTGGTAGGTGGCGCCCTTGACCTTCATCGAGCAGTTCAGCTGCGCGCCGACTTTCGCCTCCAGGTCGCTTGGGCAGTCGACCGAATCGGGCTTGTTGCCCGCGGCATCGGTCAACTTCTGGGTGATCTGGCCGGCGACGTCGCTCTTCGCCACCGAATGCGACGACGACCCGATCGAACACGAACAGGCGCCGGCGCCGGCCATCAGCCCCGCGGCGGCACCGGAAACCAGCAACGTCCGAACGATCGAGTGGGCCATATCGCCTCCCAGGCGCGACGTGAATCGGCTGATAATTACATGCCCGGGATCGTCGGGTAAGCGGTTCACGCAAAGATCCTTTCGGCGAGCCGCAACCCCTCGGCGGCGGCCGGCGCCGGGCCCGGCCGCCGCCGAGTTAGGAACTGATGCCCTGATAGCGACGCAGCGCTTCGGCCCGCTCGGCGCCGTGGTCGACGATCGGTGTCGGATACCCTTGTGGCCGTTCACCTTTGCGTAGATGGACGTCGCCGGCCGCGCTCAGCTCGGGAACCCAGCGGCGGATGTAATCACCCGTGGGATCGAACTTCGCGCCCTGCGTGATCGGATTGAACACCCGGAAGTACGGCGCGGCGTCGGTACCGCACCCCGCGCACCACTGCCAGCCGTGCTGGTTGTTGGCCATGTCGCCGTCGGTGAGTTGATCCAGAAACCATTGCGCACCCCATTGCCACGGCAGATGAAGGTCCTTGACGAGAAAGGATGCGACGATCATCCGCACCCGGTTGTGCATGAAGCCGGTCTCGCGGAGTTGACGCATGCCGGCATCGACGATCGGGAAGCCCGTTTGGCCGGCCTTCCATGCCTCGAAGCGACGTGTGGCGTCGGCACCCGAATCGGTCAAGATGCTGTCGAAGTCGCTGTTCCAGTTGTGCCACGCGCTGGCTGGCCAATAATGCAGCACCCCGGCGTAGAAGTCACGAAAAGCCAACTCCCGCAGGTAAGTTTGTGCCCCCGGCGTATGCAGGTTCATCGCCGCAAGCATGGTCCGGGGGTGGATGGTGCCGAACTTCAAGTGTGCCGACATCCGGCTGGTGCCTCCGAGGTCCGGCCGGTCGCGGTCCTGCGCGTAGCGCTGCAGCCCGTCGTCGACGAATTCCTCCCATTGCGAAAGTGCCGCCTTCTCACCGGAATCCAGGCCAAGCTCGATGCCGGGGTCGGGGATCTCGCATTGTTTGATCACGCCGGCCGGGTCGAGCCAGCGCGCGGAATCGGCACTCGATTGCGCCGGCTTGCGCCATCCTTGCGCACGCCACTTCCGCAGAAACGGTGTGAATACCTTGTAGGGTTCGCCGTCGTCCTTGGTGACGCGGCCGGGTGAAACCAGATACGGCGATCCCGTCGCGACCAAGGGCACCGAACCCAGTGCCGCACGTACCTTTTCATCGCGCCGCCGTCCGAACGGCGCGAAATCCTGCGAGATGTGTACCGCCGTCGCGTCGATCTTCTCCGCGATGCGGGGGATCTGGTCTTCGGCGCGCCCGCGGGTCACCAACAATCGGCCATCCAGGTTGTCGCGCAATTGGCGCAGCGTGTCACCCAAAAACTGAAGGCGACGCTGGCCCGACGACTTCTCCAGTCGCGGATCGACCACGAAGCAGGCGAGCACGTCCTGGCTTTGCGCCGCGGCGAGCAGCGCGGGATGATCCCGCAATCGCAGATCGCGGCGAAACCACAAGAGCGCAGGCATTATTGGACGATTCGATTGAGGAGCCAGATATGGCTCGACAGGACGGTAGCGAAGGCACACCACAGCGGGTAGGGCGAGAGTGCCGCGGCGGCGCGTGGATCCGCCGCGGCGGCCCGGCGGGCAAGGTCGGCGCTGCTGACCGTGAGTGCGGCCGCGCCCAGCACGGATGCCCCGAGTCTGTGGAAGCGGAAGAACAGCCAACTCCATCCGGCGTTGAGGAGCAAATTGACGCTCAATGCCGCGGCATAGCCGCGTGCCCTATCGTGCTGCCCCGCCGCGCGGAACTTGTCGAGAGTGACCGCGGAGGTGGTTGCGATGTCCCCGTACAGGGCGGTCCAGACGATGGGGAAGGCGGCGCCGGGAGGCTGATACGCGGGTTTGCGCAGCCGCGAGTACCAGGCGGGCACACGTCGTGGGCTGGCGATGCTTCCGGTGCCTGCGGCCGCGGCAACGGCCAGCGTCGTCGCGGCCAGCGTCGAGTTATTCACAGCATGCTCCGTTCCTGATGTACCGGATTATCCTGCAGATCAGCGGTTTTGGTGCTCATCGGATCGGTTGGCCACCAGATCCGATCGCCGATCAGGGCGAACAGTGCGGGGATGACGAGGGTGCGCACCACGAAGGTGTCGAGCAGGATCCCCAGGCCGACGATGATGCCGAGCTGGGCCATCACGACCAGTGGCAAAACCCCCAGCACGCAGAAGACCGCCGCCAAAACGATTCCTGCGCTGGTGATCACGCCACCGGTGGCCGAAACCGCGCGGATCATGCCGTCGCGGCCGCCGTAGCGGGCGGCTTCTTCGCGGGCGCGGGTGACCAGAAAGATGGTGTAGTCGACGCCGAGGGCGGCCAGGAACAGGAACGCGAACAGCGGTGTGCTGTTGTCCAGCGCCGGAAACCCGAAGGCGTGCATGCTCGCCGCGCCGCCGAGGCCGAGTGCGGCAAACGCGCCGAGGATCGTTGCGGTCAGCAGGATCGGCGGCGCGGCGACCGATCGCAGCAGTACATACAGGACGACGAGAATGACGGCCAGGATCGCCGGGATCAGGATCGACCGGTCGTGCACGGCGGCGTCCCGGACGTCGAACGCCGCGGCGTCGGGTCCGCCGACCAGCGCGCCAGGGGAGGCGGACATCGTCGAATATCGCAGCGCCGCAATGGTATTGAATGCACGGCTGGATGACGGTGCCGCGTCGGTCACCACCGACCATTGGGTCAGCCCGGAGGTCGACCGACCCACTTCGGTCACCGACACCACGCCGACGGTGGCGGCGATCGCGGCCGTTACCCGCGAGGCCTGGGGCGTGGGGGCGATGACGAGCGTGGGGTTGGCCACGCCGGCCGGGAAGTGCGCGGCCACCTCGTCGTAGCCCGACGCCGAGTCCGCTCGCACCCGGAATTGTTCGGTCTGCGACAAGCCGATTCGGGTTTCCAGCAGGCCGCAGGCCAGCGCCGCCAGCACCGCGATCGAGACGACCGCGACCACGGCGGGGCGGCGGGCCACGCCTACGGCGACCCGGTGCCAGGCTCCGGAGTCGAGGGTGGCGGCGCCGTCGGGCTGGGGGACCAGCGGCCAGAACAGTCGCCTGCCGCACAGCGCGAGCAGAGGCGGCAGCACCACCAGGACGAATACCGCCGCTACGACGAGTCCGCAGGCCGCCAGTGCTCCCAGGCTGCGGGTGCTGGGCGTCGATGCGTTGAGCAAAGTGAGCAACGCGAGCACCACGGTGGCATTGCTGGCGACGATGGCCGGTCCGGCCATCCGCACCGCGCGGCGCAACGCGTCGCGGTGGTTGGTGTGGCTCCGAAGTTCTTGCCGGTAGCGGGAAATCAGCAGTAGCGCATAATTGGTGCCCGCCCCGAACACCAGGACGCTGGTGATCCCGGAGGTCGCGCCGTCGAAGCTCAACCCGGTCAACGCTGCCACCGCGGTACCCAGCGCCGCCGCGACCCGATCGGCGAGTCCGATCACCAGCAGCGGTGCCAGCCACAACACCGGCGAGCGGTAGGTGGCGATCAGCAACAGCGCCACCACGGATCCCGTCACCGCCAGCAACGTGATGTTGGCGTCGGTGAACGCGTTGGCGATATCGGCGCCGAACGCCGGGCCGCCGGTCACATGCACGCGCAGACCCGCGGGCAGGCCGGCGTCGGCGGCGGTGCGCAGCGCGGCAACGCCGTCATTCAGAACCATGCCGGACAAATCGGCCCGGATGGGCACCGTGCCGACAGCAGCCTTGCCGTCCGCCGACACCGTCGGCGCCTGCGGATTGGTCGTGCCGAAAGGCGCCACGACGGCCTGCATCCGGTCGCGGGCCGCCCGGGCCGCGGTCACGTCGGCGGAGTCCAGTGGCGCGCCGTCGGCGCGGGTCACCACCAGCAGCACCGGAACCTGATCACCCCCGGGAAATTGGCGGGCCAAGGCGTCGGCCTTCGCGGAGTCGGAGTCGACGGGCACCGACAGTGGCGCCTGGCCGGCCGCCGCGTTTGGGCCGATCAACACCATGAAGCCGATACCCAGCAGGACCGCGGCCAAGCCGATCCGCCACGAACGCCGTCCCGTCACTGCGGCGGCCAGACCCTCCCACATCACGACAGCAACTTTTCCCCTCATTACCGCGGGGCGCGCCCCAGCAGGTGACGCAAGGCCGCATCGAGGTCGGGCTGGCGAAACCGGTGCCCGGCCTGGCTGAGCCGCTGGGCCACGACACGCTGGCTCGCAAAGGCCAGTTCGCGGGCACCTTGCTCACCGAGCAATAGCCGGGGCCCCAGTGCCGGAACCGGCAACACCGCGGGCCGCCGCAGCACGTGGGCCAGCGTGCGAGTGTATTCGGTGTTGCGGACCGGTTGCGGGGCAACGGCATTCACCGGACCGGACAGGGTGCTATCCCAGAGCGCCCGGTGATAGACGTCGACCAGATCGTCAATCCCGATCCAGGACAACCACTGTCGGCCGTCGCCGAGCCGGCCACCCACCCCGGCACTGAATAGCGGACGCATCAGCTTCAGCGTGCCGCCGCGGGGGGACTGCACGATGCCGGTGCGCACCTGCACCACCCGTCCGCCCGCCTGCGCGGCCGGTGCGCTCGCGTCTTCCCAGTCGGCGACCACGTCGGCGAGAAACCCGTCGCCGCGCTCGCTTGACTCGGTGAGCTCCTCGTCGCCGCGGTCGTATCCGTAATAGCCGATCGCCGACGCCGATATCAGGATCGAGGGCCGATCGGCAGTGCGGGCCACCAGTTCGGCGAGCCGGCGGGTGGGATCAATCCGGCTGTCACGCACCACCTTCCGGTGTCCGTCAGTGAACCGTCCGGCAATCGAGGCGCCGGCCAGATGAATGACCGCGTCGACCCCGGCCAGCAGATCCGAGTCGGGGTCGCCGGGGTTCCACTGGCGTTCGTCGCTGTTGCGTGCGGGATGGCGGACGAGTCCGATGACGCGATGTCCGCCGGTTCGCAAAAACGCGGACACCGCCGAACCGACCAGTCCCGACGAACCGGTGACCGCCACGGTCAGCGGAGTCAGACCGTGCTGGGCCGCCAACTGGTGGGCGGCCAGATCGTCGGCCAACTGGCGGTGCCGATAGACGAACATCGGGCGCAATGCGGCGCCGGGCACCGGCGACTGGACGCGGTCGATCACCCGCGTTCGGTTGTCGCCGAGGTCCTCGAAGTCGTGCGTGTGTCGCCACCGTACGGCGATGCGGGCCGGCAGCGAGGCCGGCCCGTCACTGCCGATCGTGTCGACGAACTGCCGAGGTGGGTCGTAGCAGTCGGCCTGGTGTTCGGCCACCCAGCGCAGCCCGCCCGGCAGGGCGAGCTCGGCTCGCCCGTCCTTGAGCGACGACGCCTCGGCGACCAGCCGCAGCGGCGACCACGGCGGCGAGAGCCGCTCGAAGGCACCCGGTCGCGCGTACCAGGCGAACACATCGTCGCGCGGCGCGTCCACGACGCTCGAATATTCCAGTCCCATGGTCTTCAGAGATACCCAGCCACGACCAGAGCATGCCTGGCGCCGCGGCGGGTACCAGAGACTGCATGAGTATTCACGCCGGACTGCGGTCCCTGCTCGACGCCGCCCTCGATCGGACCATCGTCGGAGGCTACAGCCGCATCGGCTATGAACTGCGTCGCTGGGGAAGGCCTGACGATCCACACCCGCACGCGCTGAAAGGGCGAACCGCGCTCGTCACCGGCGCGAACCGGGGCATCGGCAAGGCGATCGCCACGGGCCTGGCGCAGTTGGGCGCGACCGTGCTGTTGACGGTCCGCGACGAGGCGAGCGGGGAGCAGGCTCGCAAGGAGATCGTCGACGCCAACCCCGAGGCCGACGTGCAGGTGGAGGTATGCGACATCTCCGACCTCTCGGCGGTCCGTGCCTTCGCGGCCGACTTGTCGGCCAGGGTGTGGGAATTGGACGTGCTGATCCACAACGCCGGGGTGTTGCCGCCCGAGCGGACCGAGACCGCCGACCGGCACGAGGTCACCCTGGCCACGCATGTGCTGGGTCCGGTGCTGTTGACCGAGCGCCTGCTTCCGGTCCTGCGTGGCGCCGAGGAGCCGCGGGTGATCCTGATGTCTTCGGGCGGGATGTACACCCAGTCGCTGCCCGCCGACGACCCCGAATATGTCGATGAGCCCTACCGCGGCGTCTCCGCCTACGCGCGCACCAAGCGCATGCAAGTGGCGCTGACCCCGATCCTGGCCCGTCATTGGGCGGACGACAACATCCGCGTCTACTCGATGCACCCCGGCTGGGCCGATACTCCCGGGGTGGCCGCGTCCCTTCCGGGTTTCCGGTCACTCACCGGCCCGCTGCTGCGCACTCCCGAACAGGGTGCCGACACCGCCATCTGGCTGGCCGCGACCGAACCGGCGCCACCCACCGGCGGCTTCTGGCATGATCGGCGGCCGCGCCCGGAACACTATCTGCCGTCGACCCGGCACGGCGAGGGCGAGCGGGACCGGCTCTGGCGGTACTGCGCCTATGCGGTCGGCATCGATGACGCCTGAGGCTCAGCGATCGGGCAGCGCGTGCTCGGTGATGGGCAGGCGAGGCAGCTGCCGAGGTTCGCCGCGCTTGGCCGCCAGGTACACCTGCGCGGTCTGGCCGGCCACCGTCTGCCAGTCGAAATCTGAGGTGAGCCGTTCGCGGGCGGCGCACGCCCGCTGCTGCGCGGCGTCCGGCGCGTCGAGCACCGTACGCACCGCCGCGGCGAGGGCGGCCACGTCGCGGGGCGGGCACGACACCCCGGTCTGCCCGTCGATCACGGCTTCACCCAGGCCGCCGATGTTGGAGGTCACCAGCGGAGTACCGGCCGCGGCGGCCTCCAGCGCGACGAGCCCGAACGGCTCGTAGTGGCTGGGGAATACCGCGGCGTCGGCTCGATGCAGTGCGGCCAGCAGCTCGTCGTGATGCAGGTGCCCGACGAACCGAGTTGCCTTGAGTACCCGGTGTTTACGCGCCTGTTCGACCAGCCAGTCCTGCTGGGTTCCGTCGCCGGCGATGGTCAACGTGGTGCCCGGGTTGGTGCGCCTGATCCGCGGCAGCGCGGCGATGAGATCGTGCACACCCTTCTCGTATTCCAGGCGCCCGACGTAGAGCAGCTCGGCGGGCCAGGTGCGGGGACGACGGGGCGCGAACGGCCAGCGTGCCGCGTCGATCCCGTTGCGGATCACGGTAGTTTCGGCCAGACCGGGACCGAACAACTCGGTGATCTCGTCGCTCATCGACGCCGAACAGGTGATCAGCGAATCGGATTCGCGCACCAGCCACGATTCGATCGCGTGCACCTGACGGCTGATCGCACCCGAAACCCAGCCCGAATGCCTGCCCGCCTCGGTCGCGTGGATCGTGGAAACGATTGGCACATCGTAGAATTGGGCGAGTGCAACGGCGGGATGGGCGACCAGCCAATCATGAGCGTGCACGATGTCGGGACGCCACGGCCGGGTAGTGCCTGACTTCTTCAGGTTAAGCCCGGCGCGGATCATCGCGTGACCCATCGCCAGGGTCCAGGCCATCATGTCGGTGCCGAAGCCGAATTCGTGCGGATCCTGGGCCGCCGCGATCACCCGCACGCCCTCGCTGATCTCGTCGGACGACGGGTGCGTGCTGGGGTCGGTGCCCGACGGGCGGCGCGACAGCACGACCACGTCGTGACCGGCCGCGGCCAGGGCGGTCGACAGGTGGTGCACGTGGCGGCCCAGGCCGCCGATCACGACCGGCGGGTACTCCCACGACACCATCAAAATCTTCATCGCGGCAGCCTTCGGGCGTCCAGGGCGCCGAACAGGCCATCGGCGCGGCCCCAGCCGTCGGCCAGCCGCTGGGCGCTGTCCCTCCGGCCCGAGGCCAGTGCCCCGGCGATCTCGCGGGTGGCGTGCGCGTGCAGATGGGCGCGGTAGCGGGCGTAATCGGCGGCCGAGTCCTTGCTGACCATGAACGGCCAGTCGCTGGACACGGTGAGCAGGGTCTCGCGCAGGATCTGGTCGGCGACGCGATCGCGGGGGGCCGGCCCGTCCAGCGACGAGGTGGGCTGGGACAGTGCCTTGTCGACGGTGCTCAGCGCGGTGTCGACGACCTCGTTGTTGAGCTGGACCAGGTCGGACACCTTGTCGCCGGCCCACACCTGCCAGTCCTTGCCCGAGCCCCACGAGCTGGGCGGCAGCGCGACCGCCTCGCCGACGAATCCGCCGGCCAGCGCATCGCTAAGGGTGCCAACCCGCACCCCGGCGGCGGGCAACGCCCGCAGCACCCGCGCCAGCCACGTCGGTCCCTCGTACCACCAGTGGCCGAACAGCTCGGTGTCGAACGCGGCGACCACGTGCGCCGGGCGCCCGATGCGCTCGGACTCGCTCGTCAGCCGGTTGCGCACGACGTCGACGAAGTCGGCGACATGGACGTCGACGGCGCGGTCGGCGCGCTCGGGGTCATACGGCGCCTTGGCCTCGGAGGACACGTTGCGCCCGGTGACGCGCGCGGGCTTGAGCCCGGTCAGGTGATCGTAGGTGTGGAAGTCGCGGTAGGCGGCGTGTCCGGGGTAGCCGGATTTCGGCGACCACACCCGGTAACTGACCTGCAAATCGCGCCCGAAGGCCACCACGTCGGTGTCGGCGACGGGCCGGCCCAGCGCGGTGTCTCCGTGCAGCGAGGGGCCGTCGACCATGAAATGGGTGATCCCCGCGGCGGCATAGTCGTGTTCCATGCCCGGGGCGTAGGCGCACTCGGGCGCCCAAATGCCGCCGGAACTTTGCCCTTTCCGCGTCCCTAGGCGGTGCTGTGCGTCGGCCAGGCCTTCGCGCAGCGCGAATTCGCGCAACCGGGGGGCGAGCAGCGGCTGGAACGGATGGGCCAGCGGGCCGCCGAGCAACTCCACGGTCCCGGCGTCGATCAGGCTGCGCAGTAGTGGGCTGCCGCCGTGCCGCCACAGGGTGGCGAAGTCGTCGAGTGCCTGGTCCGCCTCTGCGAGTTCACGAATCCCGAACGCCCGCAATGCTTCTGGCGTGCAGGATTGGTAGCCGACCGACTTCGACTTGGGAATCGAGCGCACGCTGGCCGCCTCGGCGGCCCGCAGCCGCCAGTTCGCCAGCCAGTGATGCATGCCGTCCAGGCAGTACGGGTCGTCGAGCTGTGCATTGACCACCGGCGTGACGCCCAGCGTGAGCAACCGGTGGCGATCCTCGTCGGCCAGTGTCCGCAGCACCCGCATCAGCGGCAGATACGCGGCCGCCCAGGACTGGTACAGCCATTCCTCGCCGACCGGCCAGCGGCCATGGTGGGCCAGCCACGGCAGGTGGGTGTGCAGCACCAGCGTGAACATGCCGGGCACCGGAGTCTCCGAAATGCTCACGGCCGCACCGCGATCGCGACCAGATCCAGGCTGCCATCGATGTCCCGATCGCCCGCGGCGACCAGGTCGAAGTCGTCGACGGTGACCGCGGCGACGTCGGCGGCCAGCTCCGGTGGCCATGGCACTCCCTCGTCGCTGGCCACCGCCAATGCGATCTGCGCGTCGATGATCGAACCGCCGTGACGCAAATCCATCTCCCGCAGCCGCGTGCCGTGGAACAGACCGCTGACCGACACGCGGGTGAAACCGGCGTCGACCAGCAGCTCGGTCAGCTCGTCGGCGTTCAATTCCCTGGTGTGAAACGGGTTGATCGGGGTGTCGCGGCCGGGGGAGAAGGTGAGGCGGTTGGGCGTGGACATCATCAACAGCCCCGACGGGCGCAGCACCCGTGCACATTCCTTGACGAATTGGGTCTGGTCCCACAAGTGCTCGATGACCTGGAAATTCACTACGACGTCCATGGATGTGTCCGGCAGCGGCAGCTCGGCCAGGTTGGCCCGCATGACTTCCACCCGCGGGTAACGGCTGCGGACGTGGGCCACCGCCGCCTCGTCGTAGTCCACCGCGACGACCCGCCGGGCGACGCCGGCGATCAAATCGGCGCCGTAACCTTCGCCACATCCGGCCTCGAGCACGTCACGGCCCACACAGTGGGTTGCCAATCGCTGATACACCACTTGGTGGCGGCGGAACCAGTAGTTCTCGATATCCAGGTCAGGGATGGTGCGTTCGCCCGTCAGCGCCAACACCGCCGGGGTACCTCGCGAGACCGCCGGTGAAGTGCCGTCGGGGGTGCCGCTGGGGACGTCGGGGACGAATGCGCTCATTGCATAGGGAGGCTAACGCGAAGAGCCGGATTCGCGAACCGTTGCGGGGGTAGCCCCCGCTCGCAGCGGGGAGACAGGCCGCAAGAACCTGCAGTACGACCCGCTATGGTGTGAAGGCAGGCAGCACAAAGTTACCGAGTAGTAACACGACCGTGCGCTGCAAAACGCGTACTGAAAGTCTTGTGGCTAACTGCTGCGAGACTCCTTCAAGGAGGAAGAACCACACTCATGACGAACATCGTGGTCCTGATCAAGCAGGTCCCGGACACCTGGTCGGAGCGCAAGCTGACTGACGGCGACTGGACGCTGGACCGAGAGGCCGCCGACGCGGTGCTGGACGAGATCAATGAGCGCGCCGTCGAAGAGGCCCTGCAAATCCGTGAGCGCGAAGGCGGCGAGGGTTCGGTGACCGTGCTCACCGCGGGTCCCGAACGCGCGACCGAGGCCATCCGCAAGGCGCTGTCCATGGGGGCCGACAAGGCCGTTCACGTCAAGGACGACGGCCTGCACGGGTCGGACGTGATCCAGACCGGATGGGCGCTGGCGCGCGCGCTGGGCACCATCGAGGGCACCGAGCTGGTCATCGCGGGTAACGAAGCCACCGACGGCACCGGCGGTGCGGTCCCGGCCATCATCGCCGAGTACCTCGGCCTGCCGCAGCTGACCCACCTGCGCAAGCTGTCGATCGAGGGTGACAAGGTCACCGGCGAGCGCGAGACCGACGACGGTGTGTTCACCCTCGAAGCCACGCTGCCCGCGGTGGTCAGCGTCACCGAGAAGATCAACGAGCCGCGCTTCCCGTCCTTCAAGGGGATCATGGCCGCCAAGAAGAAAGAGGTCACGGTGCTGACCCTGGCCGAAATCGGCGTCGAGAGCGACGAGGTCGGTCTGGCGAATGCCGGGTCGACCGTGCTGTCGTCGACCCCGAAGCCGCCGAAGACCGCGGGTGAAAAGGTCACCGACGAAGGTGAAGGCGGCAACGACATCGCCAAGTACCTGGTCGGCCAGAAAATCATCTAACCCAAGTTCCCTTAAGACGAGAAGAGCGAGATAACCCATGGCTGAAGTACTGGTGCTCGTCGAGCACGCTGACGGCGCGGTGAAAAAGGTCACCGCCGAATTGATCACCGCCGCGCGCGCTTTGGGCGAGCCGTCCGCCGTCGTCGTCGGTGCGCCGGGCACGGCCGCGCCGCTGGCCGACGGACTCAAGGAAGCCGGCGCCGCCAAGATCTACGTCGCCGAGTCCGACGACGTCGACAAGTACCTGGTCACCCCGGTCGTCGACGTGCTGGCCTCACTGGTCGAATCTGCTTCTCCGGCAGCGGTTTTGCTGGCGGCCAACGCCGACGGCAAGGAGATCGCCGGCCGGCTCGCGGCCCGGCTCGGTTCCGGTCTGCTGGTCGACGTGGTCGACGTCAAGGAGGGCAACAAGGCCATCCACTCCATCTTCGGTGGCGCGTTCACCGTCGAGGCGCAGGCCAACGGTGACACCCCGGTGATCACCGTGCGGGCCGGCGCGGTCGACGCGGAGCCATCGCCCGGTGCGGGTGAGGAAGTCACCGTCGAGGTTCCGGCTCCCGCCGAGAACGCGACCAAGATCACTTCCCGCGAGCCCGCGGTCGCCGGTGACCGCCCGGAGCTCACCGAGGCCACCATCGTGGTCTCCGGTGGCCGCGGCGTCGGCAGCGCGGACAACTTCAGCGTGGTTGAGGCGCTGGCGGACTCGCTGGGTGCGGCCGTCGGCGCGTCGCGCGCGGCCGTCGACTCCGGTTACTACCCGGGTCAATTCCAGGTCGGCCAGACCGGTAAGACGGTCTCGCCCCAGCTCTACATCGCGCTGGGCATTTCCGGTGCGATCCAGCACCGGGCGGGCATGCAGACGTCGAAGACCATCATCGCGGTCAACAAGGACGAAGAGGCACCCATCTTCGAAATCGCCGATTACGGCGTGGTGGGCGACCTGTTCAAGGTCGCTCCCCAGCTGACCGACGCGGTCAAGGCCCGCAAGGGCTAGCTCACCCTTTCACGAAACAGCCCCCGCGCTTGCGTCGGGGCTTTTTCGTGAAGGCACAACCGCACCAGGTGGTAGCCGCAACCGCGCCATCCGCGGACAACCTAGCGGTTCCCGCCCGGCACGTCAGTCAGTCGGCCACCGCCTGGTCGGCGATGTTGGCGTTGACCCAGTCGACGACTTCGCGCACGGTGTCGATCGGCGTCTCGGGGTCTTTGAGCCGCATCTTGAGGTGACTTTCCAGGGTGGCAACGAGTTCCATCTTGCGGGGCGAGTCGTACCCCAGGTCGTCGACGAGATGCGAGTCGGCCGTCACCGGTGCCATCCGGTCCGGCGCCAGCCGGGTGACGATCGAGACAACAGATTCATTGACGCTACTCACAGTGTGCTGACCTCTCCGAACATTTCTTTTGCTGCGACGTGGCGGATCTTGCCCGACGGCGTTTTCGGCACCTTGCCCTTGCCGACCAGCAGCACCGTCGGGCTCAATCCCGTTGCGCTGCGTACCTTCCGGCCGATTTGGCGGCGGATCTCGTGGGCACCGTCGCCGGGGTCCTCCCGGACCGTCTCGGCGACGACGCGGATCTCCTCACGCTGATCGGCGAGCGTGACGCCAAACGCGACGACAGCGCCGCGCCTGATGCCGTCGACCGAGGCGGCAAGCCGTTCGATGTCGGAGGGAAAGATGTTGCGGCCGGCGACGATGATGACGTTTTTGAGGCGCCCGCACACGACGATTTCTCCGTCGTCGGTGAGGTAGCCGAGGTCGCCGGTGTAGAACCAGCCGTCCGCATCGACCGCGGCCACCTCGCCGTCGGTGGTGAGGTAGTGCCGCGTCACCGCGTCGCCCCGGATGGCGACTTCGCCCATGTGGCGCGCCGGTCGGGTGGCCTTGTCCGCACCGGCGATTCGGGTCTCGACCCCGGACATCGGGCGTCCTAAGAGTACGAATTCCTTCTTCGGCGCCGCGCAGCCGCATGCGGTCACCGCACGGCCCTGGTTTTCCAGCTCGTCGCCACATACGTTCTCGACCGCGAGCGGTCGGTCCACCGGCGAGAACGACACCGCGACCGTCGCCTCGGCGAGACCGTATGCCGCGCCGATCGCCGACACCCGCATCCCGAACCGCGCGGCCTGCCGCGCGAACTCGTACATCGTGGCGGGGTCGATGGGCTCGGCGCCGGAGACCACGCAGCGCAGCGCGCTGAGGTCGTAGGCGCCGTCGCCGACCGCCTTGAGCCTGCGGCTGACGATCGAGTACGCGAAATTGGGTGCCGCGGTGATCGTGGCCCGCTGTTCGGTGAGGATTTGCAGCCACGTCAGCGGCGACTTCACGAACTCGGTGGCAGGAATGTAGACGGCCCCGTTACCGGCGAACATCGGCGACAGCAGGTAGGCGATCAGGCCCATGTCGTGAGACAGCGGAAGCCAGCTCATCGTCACGTCGGCCCCGGGGTCGACGCCCACCACCGCCACCATGGCGGCGATGTCGGCGTACAGGTTGCGATGGGTGATCGCGACCGCCTTGGGATCTCCGGTCGATCCCGAGGTGAGCTGGTAGATGGCGACGTCGTCCTCGTCGGTCGGTTCCTCGGCCACATCGGCCTCGGCCCACGTCTCGGGTACCTCGATGACCCGGTGTCCGCAGGCGCGCAGCGCGTCGGCGACGGCGAAAAACGGCCGCCCCAGCACCACGCAGCTTGCGCCGAGCAGCCTCAGCGCGCGCAGCGTGCCCTCGTGCCACTCGGTGAGGTCGGCTTGCGACGTGGGCTGCTGGAGCATCGTCATGGCCGCGCCCAGCTTCCAGATGGCCTGGACGACGGGAGCGACATCGTCGGCGTTGGCGGCCAACACGCCCACCCTGCTGCCGCGCGCCACTCCTTCGGCGGCCAGCCGGCCGGCGACGTTGCCCGCAGTGCGATTGATGTCGTGCCAGCTCGCGAAATGCAGATCGCCGGCGGTGCCGAAGCGAAGCCCCAATGTGGAATCGGCGGCCACCTTCGCAATGCGGTCGGTGAATCTACTCATAGACGTGCGATGTCCTATCTCGGGAGCCGGACAGAGTGATTCCATAAATGGTTGCGCACCAACATAATTCGAGAATCAGCTAGCAATCTTCTGCGGCGTTGAGCACGGCCGAGGCGATGACATCGACGGCACGTTCGATCTGCGCCGGCGAGTGAGTGGCGCAAACGCAGCAGCGCATCAGGGCGTCGTTCTCACCGACCGCGGGTGCGACCGCCAGCGAGCAGAAGACGCCGTTGTCGAATGCGTTGTTCCACGCCGCGACCGCCCGTGCTTCCGGCCCGATCCACACCGAAACATGCGGGGCCACTACGTGTGAGCCGTCGGCGCGCACGATTCCGGCTCGCACCTGCAGGCCGTGGGACACCAGGCCGTCGCGCAGGGCCCGGGCGTTGGCCAGGACCGCGGCGGCGCGCTGGGCTCCCTCCGGGCCGCGAATGATCTCGATCCCCGCGATGCTTGCCGCCATCGCCGCCGGTGCCGCGGTGGCGGTGAACATGTGCTGGCTGGACCGCAATCCGAGCACATCGATCAGGTCGCGCGATCCGACGATGAAGCCACCGGTGGAGGCGATCGCCTTCGACATGCTGCCCATCAACACGTCGGCATCCTTGGCGCAGCCGAACTCCTCGGCGATCCCGGTTCGGTTGGGCCCGAAGACGCCGAGGCTGTGCGCCTCATCGACGTAGAGGGCGACGTCATATTTGTCGGCCAGCGCGGCAATGCTTTCCATCGGTGCCACGTCGCCCCGCATCGAGTAGAGGCCGTCGATCACGATCAACTTGGTGCCGCCGCGACCGGCCGTGCGGATCAGGTTGCGTTCCAGCGAATCCAGGTCGTTGTGCGCGAAGTAGCGCGAACTGGCGCCCGAGAGCCGGATGCCGTCGTGCAGCGACATGTGGGCCTCGCTGTCGGGGAACGCGAGATCGGCCGCACCCAAGAGCGCCGTGATCGCACCGACATTCGCCAAATAGCCGCTGTTGAAGACGAGCGCCGCCTCGGTGCCGTACCAGTCGGCCAGCAATTCTTCGAGGTCGACCTTCACCCGGAGCGTGCCGCAGTGTGGCGGCGCGCCGCCACAGGCGGGCCCATACAGATCGGTCGCCCGATTAGCTGCCTCGATTAATCGAGGGTCGCCGCACAAGCCCAGAGAATTGTTCGACCCGAACATGATTCGGGTCTTTCCTTCGATGACCGACGTCGGTCCCGGAGCAGATTCGACATTCCTGAAGAACGGCAGTCGATTGCGGGCAGCATAGGAGCGCAGGCTGGCCAGGCGGCGATCTTGTTGCGCCCGCGCTTGAATATTGAGCTTGGAAGTCTGCGGCACGCCTACATCAAACATGGCACCTCGTACTCCGGTATCCGATTCGCGCTAAATTGGCGTGCACGTTAATAGCGATTAACGCGGAGGGGTTTATTGCGTTGCCGCTCTTACGAATACGTGGACGGAAGCCGGTCGCCCGCAGACTGCGTCGGCCATTTTGCACCGGTCGGCGCCGGAGTTATGTTCGCCACACAACACCGCGCAACACATTTCGTCATCTTGCGTGCACCAACACGTCATAGCGTCGATGCCGATTAGCTCCTCGATTACGCCACGTTGTTGGCATGAGCATTGCTTCTGTCCTGATACCGAGTGACGAACCGGACGGAGCCGCGACCAGCTCTTCCGGGCCGCGTTATTCGCTGTTGCTGTCCACCGACCCCAGCTTGGTCGAGGCGGCGCAGCGGCTCCGGTACGACGTATTCACCAGCACCCCCGGCTTCGCGCTGCCGGCAGCCGGTGCGGGGGACCGCGACGTGGACCGCTTCGACGAGTTCTGCGACCACCTGCTGGTGCGTGACGACGACACCGGCGAGCTGGTGGGTTGCTACCGGATGCTGGCGCCGGCGGGGGCCATCGCGGCCGGGGGCCTCTACACCGCGACGGAATTCGACCTCGGCGCGCTCGACCCGCTGCGGCCGTCGCTGGTGGAGATGGGACGCGCCGTGGTCCGCGACGGTCACCGCAACGGTGGCGTCGTGCTGTTGATGTGGGCGGGGATCCTGGCCTACCTGGATCGCTACGGCTACGACTACGTGACGGGCTGTGTGTCGGTGCCGATCGTCGGCGAATCGGGCCTCGAATCGGGTCGGGACGCGCCGGGCAGCCAGCTGCGCGGCGTGCGCGATTTCGTCCGGAGCCGACACGCCGCGCCGCCCGAGTATCGGGTGTACCCGCACCACCCGGTGGTGGTGGACGGGAAGGGCCTCGACGAGATTGCGCCTCCGGCGCGGCCGTCGGTTCCGGCGCTGATGCGCGGCTACCTGCGGCTGGGCGCCAAATCCTGCGGCGAGCCGGCCCTGGACCCGGACTTCGGGGTGGGCGACTTCTGCGTGCTGCTGGACAAACGCCAGGCCGATACCCGATATCTGCGAAGACTGCGGTCGGTATCGGCGGCCTCCGAGATGAGCCGCGAAATGGCGGGCGGCTCCCGATGAGCGCTCCCGCCGGCGCCACCGACCACGCTTGGCTGCCGCGCGCGACGTGCGACAGCACCTGTGTGGGTATCGGCCCCGCGTTGTCGCGGTGGCTGGTGGTGCTGCGGGTAATGCTTCGCGTCGTGTTGGCGCTGGTATTGGCGCCGGGACTGCTGTTGGCGCTGGTGCCACTGCCCTGGCAGTGGCGGGTGCGACGGTTTTACTGCCGCATGGTGCTGCGCTGTTTCGGCGTTCGGATCAGCGTGTCGGGGGCGCCGATCCGCAACCTGCGCGGGGTCTTGGTGGTCAGTCCGCACATGTCCTGGCTGGACGTGTTCGCGATCGGCTCGGTGTTGCCCGGGTGGTACGTCGCCCGCGCTGACATGTTCGGCCAGCTCGCGGCGCGCCTGCTGAAGATCATTCCGATCGAACGGGCCAGCCTGCGGCGGCTGCCCGCGGTGGTGGACACCGTCGCGGACCGGCTGCGCGCCGGTGAGACCGTGGTGGCGTTCCCGGAGGGCACCACGTGGTGCGGGGTGGCCTGCGGCTCGTTCTACCCGGCGATGTTCCAGGCCGCGATCGATGCCGGTCGCCCGGTGCAGCCACTGCGGTTGACGTACCACCACGTCGACGGCCTGATTTCGACCGCTCCGGCCTTCGTCGGTGACGACACCTTGGGGGCAGCGATGTGCCGGTTGTTCACCCAGCGCCGCACCTTGGCACACGTTCACGTCGAGTCTTTGCAGCTGCCGGGCGACGATCGGCGGGCGCTGGCCCGCCGCTGCCAGGCGGCGGTGGGCGTCGGAGTGGTGCGGCGCCCAGGTCAACGCCACGTGCTGGTCGCTTAGGGGTCCAGCCCGGCCCGGTATCCTGGGGCGCGTCATGGTCTACCTCGATCACGCTGCCACCACCCCGATGCACCCTGTCGCCATCGAGGCGATGACGGCCGTGCTCGGCACCGTCGGCAACGCTTCGTCGCTGCATACCAGCGGTCGCACGGCGCGCCGCCGGATCGAGGAGTCGCGTGAGCTGATCGCGGACAGGCTGGGCGCGCGTCCGTCGGAGGTGATTTTCACCGCGGGCGGCACCGAGAGCGACAACCTGGCCGTCAAGGGGATCTTCCGCGCGCGCCGCGACGCCGACCCGCGCCATGTCCGCATCATCGCCAGCCAGGTGGAACACCACGCGGTGCTGGATTCGGTGGACTGGCTCGTCGAACACGAGGGCGCCCAGGTGACCTGGCTGCCCACCGCCGCCGACGGATCGGTGTCGGCCGCCGCGCTGCGCGAGGTGCTGGACAGCCACGGTGACGTCGATGACGTCGCGCTGGTCTCGGTGATGTGGGCCAACAACGAGGTCGGCACCGTGATGCCCATCGCTGAACTCGCGGCCGTCGCCGCGGAATTCGACGTCCCGATGCACAGCGACGCCGTTCAGGCGGTCGGGCAGCTGCCCGTCGACTTCACCGCCAGCGGGCTGTCGGCGATCAGCGTTGCGGCGCACAAGTTCGGCGGTCCACCGGCCGTGGGTGCCCTGTTGCTGCGCCGAGACGTGGCCTGCGTGCCGCTGCTACACGGCGGCGGCCAGGAACGTGATATCCGTTCCGGCACTCCGGATGTCGCCGGTGCCGTCGGAATGGCGGCCGCGATTCGGCTCGCCGTGGACGGCCTGGAGGCCAACAGCGCACGGCTGCGCGCGCTGCGCGATCGGTTGGTGGAGGGCGTCCTGACCGAGATCGACGACGTCCGCTTCAACGGGTCCCGCGAGTCTCGGCTTCCGGGCAACGCCCACTTCACTTTTCGTGGCTGCGAAGGCGATGCACTGTTGATGCTGTTGGATGCCAACGGAATCGAATGTTCGACCGGGTCGGCGTGCACGGCCGGCGTCCCGCAGGCCTCTCATGTCTTGATCGCGATGGGAGCCGATGCCGCCACCGCTCGCGGGTCGCTGCGTCTGTCCTTGGGGCACACCAGCGTTGACGCCGATGTCGACGAGGTGCTGCGGGTGCTTCCCGCGGCGGTCGACCGGGCCAGGCGAGCCGCTTTGGCCGCTGCGGGAGCATCCGGGTGAAAGTTCTTGCCGCGATGAGTGGTGGCGTCGATTCGTCGGTCGCCGCGGCTCGGATGGTCGACGCCGGGCACGACGTGGTCGGCGTGCACCTGGCACTGTCGTCAGCGCCCGGCACGCTGCGCACCGGTTCGCGGGGGTGTTGCTCGAAGGAAGACGCCTCAGACGCGCGCCGCGTTGCCGACGTGCTCGGAATCCCGTTCTATATTTGGGATTTCGCGGAGAAGTTCGCCGAAGATGTGATCGACGATTTCGTGTCGTCGTACGCGCGCGGCGAGACGCCGAACCCGTGCGTACGCTGCAATCAGCGCATCAAGTTCGCGGCGCTGTCGCTGCGTGCCCTGGCACTGGGTTTCGACACGGTGGTCACCGGCCACTATGCCCGGCTGTCGGAAGGCCGGTTGCGCCGCGCCGTCGACCGGGATAAGGATCAGTCCTACGTGCTGGCCGTGCTGACCGCGGAGCAGTTGCGGCACGCCGCTTTTCCGGTCGGGGACACCCCCAAGCCGCAGATCCGCGAAGAGGCGGCTCGCCGCGGTCTGGCGGTCGCCGACAAGCCCGACAGCCATGACATCTGCTTCATCCCGTCGGGGGACACCCGCGCCTTCCTGGGGGAGCGCATCGCGGTCCGGCCGGGGAACGTGGTCAATGCGGACGGCGCGGTGCTGGCCAATCATGGTGGGGTGCACGGTTTTACGATCGGCCAGCGCAAGGGTTTGGGCATTGCGGGTCCCGGACCGGACGGTCGCCCGCGCTACGTGACGGCCATCGATGCCGACACCGCGACGGTGCACGTGGGCAGCGCCGCCGATCTCGAAGTGCATGCGCTGACGGGACGGGATCCGGTCTTCACCGCCGGAGCCGCACCCCAGCGTCCCATCGAGTGCGCTGTTCAGGTGCGGGCCCACGGTGAAACCGCGGCTGCGGTGGCCGAATTGACTGGCGACGAGCTTTGCGTGCGGTTGCGCGACCCGCTGCGCGGGGTCGCGTGCGGCCAGACCGTCGTGCTGTACCGCCCGGATTCAGCGGGCGACGAGGTGCTCGGCAGCGCCACCATCGCCACTACTTCGCACTGATTTTTCCCGCGCGGCGGCCATCGCCGTTGCTTTCCAAGAATTCTCCAAGAGCTTTCGCAGACTATTCGTCTCGACAATCGGGTGGTCCCGAGCGGGAAGGGATGAGTGAGGATGAGCGAGAACCAGATCACGGCGCAGGCAGCGCAGACCAACGGCCTGGCTATTGCGGCCTTCGTGCTGAGCATCATGGGCATGTACGCCAGCCCGATCGTGAGCAGCGTGCTGGCCCTGGCCGGAATGTGGCAGCTCAAACACCGCGGCCAGCAGGGTTTTGCGCTGGCGCTCACCGCCCTGGCGGTGTCGGCGGCCGTCACCGCCCTGCATGTCGCGATGTGGATCCAATGCGGCCACCCGAATTTCGAGTTGGAGACCACGGCGCACTGGTGACGGCGATAACCGTTGGTTTAGACGAACATTCGTGAATCTCGTTGTTGCACAGCGGCGCCGACCGGTTAGTGCGGGATGTTGGCGGTGATGTTCGTCATCACGATGTCGGACACCGACTGCGGGAAGCCGCAGAAGGTGACCTCCACCAGGGCCACCGACAGCACCCGGTAGTCGCGGCCGCAGCCGCCCGGTCCCAGGTGCAGCGAGTTGGCGTCGGCCTTCCAGTCGCCGACGAGCAGCTGGCCGCCCGAGCCGTCGGCGCAGTCGGTGACCGTCGAGACAAGGGCGGTGAACGCATGTTGCGCGGTGGCGACGTCCCGGTAGGCCGCGGCGCCCTCAGAGATCAGGGCGCCGTCGGGCGGGTCCTGAAACGTGGTCTTGTGGAATTCTTCGATGTCGGGCCCGAACGTCGCGGTCTCGGCGAAAACGAAGCGGCACGGCCGCGGTGTGGTGTCGGCGAGCGTGTCGATGTCGACCGGAACGCTGCCGTCCATCGAGGGAATGATCGACAGGTGCTCGCCCGCGCCGGTGATCGCGCGCATCCGCGACTGGTCCAGCAGGATCGTGTCGACGTTGACCCCGTTGACACCCCGGGCACCTCCGGTGAATCCCGGCATCGCCGTACCATCCACGACCCGGGTGCATGCCGCAGTCAGCACCACCGCGCCACCTATCAGCAGCGGCCACGCGAATGTTCCGTTGCGCCACACCGTTTTGCACCCCTTTAAACCCTTGAGAGTAGTCGCGACGGCGGGCTCAACACACCCCTGGCCGTCGGTGCGCCAGGTGACGTCGAATACGGTTGCCGGGTGAGTGTTTTCGCGGCCGCCAGTGGCGTGGGTTCGTGGCCCGGCACCGCGGCACGGCCGTCGGCGGAAATTGTCGTCGGTGAGTTGGCGGCCGCGCTGGCTCACCTCGTCGAACTGCCGGCCAGGGGAGTGGGTGCCGACCTGCTTGGGCGGGCCGGCGCGCTGCTGATCGACGTGGCAATCGACACCGTTCCGCGCGGTTACCGCATCGCCGCTCGGCCGGGCGCGGTGACTCGGCGGGCCGTCAGCCTCCTCGACGAGGACATGGATGCGATCGAGGAGGCCTGGGAGACGGCCGGTCTGCGCGGTGCCGGACGGGTGGTCAAGGTCCAGGCGCCCGGACCGATTACCTTGACCGCCGGGCTCGAGCTGGCCAACGGCCACCGGGCGATCACCGACCCCGGGGCGGTGCGCGACCTGACGGCATCGCTGGCCGAAGGCGTTGCCGCGCACCGCGCGGCGCTGTCCCGCCGGCTCGACACGCCGGTGGTGGTGCAGCTCGACGAGCCGTCGTTGCCGGCGGCATTGGCCGGACGACTGACCGGGGTCACCGCGCTGAGTCCGGTTGCGGCGCTCGACGAGTCGGTGGCCGTCTCGCTGCTCGACACCTGCGCCGAGACGGCGGGTGCCGAGGTGCTACTGCACAGTTGTGCGCGGGAATTGCCATGGGATCTGTTGCAGCGCAGTGTGATTAGTGCGGTGTCGGTTGACGCCGGAACGCTGAAGGCGGCGGACTTGGAGGGAATCGCGGCGTTCGTCGAATCGGGTCGTACCGTGATGCTGGGCGTGGTGGCCGCGACGGCTCCGGACAAGAGGCCGTCGGCCGAGGAGGTGGCCGCCGCTCTTGTCGCGGTGACCGACCGGCTCGGGTTCGGCCGCTCGGCGCTGCGCGATCGCATCGGCGTCACCCCGGCATGTGGTCTGGCCGCGGCGACGTCGGCCTGGGCCCGCACCGCGATCGGGCTGGCCCGCAAGGCCGCCGAGGTGTTCGCGGAGGAGCCCGACGCCATCTAGGACCGATGTCGGGTGCCTTCGATAGCCTGCCAGGGTGAGTTCGCCAGAAGCTGACCCCACGGTGCCTGATTCCTTGGGGCCCCAGGTTCGCCGTCTTTGGCGCGAATTGGCCGACGAGGTGCGCGAACATCAGTTCCGCTACTACGTGCGCGATGCGCCGATCATCTCCGATGCCGATTTCGACCAGCTGCTGCAGCGGCTGGCCGCGCTCGAGGAGCAGCATCCCGAGCTGCGCACCCCGGATTCGCCGACTCAGCTGGTCGGCGGTGCGGGGTTTGCCACCGATTTCACCTCGGCCGAGCACCTGGAACGGATGCTGTCTCTGGACAACGTGTTCAGCACCGAGGAATTCGACGTGTGGGCCGCGCGCATCCACGCGGAGGTCGGTAGCGACGTGCCCTACCTGTGTGAGCTCAAGATCGACGGCGTCGCGCTGGCTCTGGTCTATCGCGGTGGCCGGCTGGTGCGCGCCGCGACGCGGGGGGACGGCCGCGTCGGCGAGGACGTGACGAACAACGCGCGCACCATCGACGACGTCCCGGAACGGCTGACGGCCAGCGACGACTATCCGATCCCCGATGTCCTCGAGGTCCGCGGCGAGGTGTTCTTTCGGGTCGCCGACTTCGAGGCGCTCAATGCCGCGCTGGTCGAAGACGGCAAGGTGCCGTTTGCCAACCCGCGTAACAGCGCCGCAGGGTCGTTACGGCAGAAGGATCCCGCGGTGACCGCCCGCCGCAGGCTTCGGATGATCTGCCACGGGGTGGGACGCGCCGAGGGATTTCGGCCGGCCACGCTGCACGACGCCTACCTGGCGCTGGGTGCCTGGGGTCTGCCCGTCTCCGATCACACCACGCGCGTCCAGAACGCCGCCGATGCGCTGGAGCGGATCGCCTACTGGGGCGAGCACCGCCACGACGTCGATCATGAAATCGACGGTGTCGTAGTGAAAGTCGACGACGTAGCCCTGCAGCGCAGGCTGGGGTCGACCTCGCGAGCTCCGCGCTGGGCGATCGCGTACAAGTACCCGCCGCAAGAGGTGCAGACCAAGCTGCTCGACATCCGGGTGAACGTCGGGCGGACCGGGCGGGTGACTCCGTTTGCGGTCTTGACGCCCGTCAAGGTCGCCGGATCGACGGTCGGGATGGCCACGCTGCACAACGCCGCCGAGGTCAAGCGCAAGGGCGTGCTGATCGGCGACACCGTGGTGATCCGTAAGGCCGGCGACGTGATTCCCGAAGTGCTCGGCCCCATTGTCGACCTGCGCGACGACACCGAACGCGAATTCGTCATGCCCACCCACTGTCCCGAGTGCGGCACCCTGCTGGCTCCGGCCAAGGAGGGCGACGCCGACATCCGCTGCCCCAACTCCCGATCCTGCCCAGCGCAGTTGCGGGAGAGGGTGTTTCACGTCGCCGGCCGCGGTGCCTTCGACATCGAAGGTCTGGGCTACGAGGCCGCGACCGCGCTGTTGGCCGCCGAGGTGATCGCCGACGAGGGAGATCTGTTCACCCTCACCGAGGACGACCTGCTGCGCACCGAGCTGTTCACCACCAAGGCCGGCACGCTGTCGGCCAACGGGAAGCGGTTGCTGGCCAACCTCGACAAGGCCAAGGCCCAGCCGCTGTGGCGGGTGCTGGTGGCACTGTCGATCCGGCACGTCGGACCGACGGCCGCGCGCGCCCTGGCCACCGAGTTCGGCAGCCTCGAGGCGATCACCTCGGCGTCGACCGAGCAATTGGCCGCGGTCGAGGGCGTCGGGCCAACCATCGCCGCCGCGGTCACCGAATGGTTCACCGTCGACTGGCACCGCGCGATCGTCGACAAGTGGCAAGCGGCCGGCGTGCGGATGGCCGACGAGCGCGACGCCAGCGTGCCGCGCACGCTGGCGGGGTTGAGCATCGTGGTCACCGGCTCGCTGAACGGCTTTTCCCGCGACGACGCCAAGGAGGCCATCGTGTCCCGTGGCGGTAAGGCCGCGGGTTCGGTGTCGAAAAACACGGCCTACGTTGTCGCCGGCGACTCGCCGGGCTCGAAGTACGACAAAGCCGTGGAACTGGGCGTGCCGATCCTGGATGAAGACGGGTTTCGCCGGCTGCTCGACGAGGGCCCCGCCACCGACACCACAGCCGATTAACAGCGCAGTACTGGTCCGTACTGCCCTAGCGGATCTATCGTGGGCGCTATGACCCAGACGGCCGATCCCTGCACGGAGGCATCGCCATGGTCTCCGCGCGAGGCCGAACTGCTGGCCGTCACCCTGCGGTTGTTGCAAGAACACGGCTATGACCAGCTGACGATCGACGCGGTCGCCAGCGCTGCCCACGCCAGCAAGGCCACGGTGTACCGGCGTTGGCCCTCGAAGACCGAATTGGTGCTGGCCGCCTTCATCGAGGGGGTCCGCCAGGTCGCGGTCATGCCGAACACCGGCACCCTGCGCGGCGATTTGATCAGTCTCGGAGAAGTCTGCGGCGAGCACGGACGCGAGCACGCCAGCACCATCCGCGCGGTGATGGTCGAGGTGTCGCGGCACCCCGCCCTCAACGACGCGCTGCAGGAGCAATTCCTCAAGCAACGCAAGGCCATGATTCAGCACGTGCTGCAACAGGCCGTCGATCGCGGCGAGATCAGCCAAGAGGCCATCACCGATGAGCTCTGGGATCTGTTGCCCGGCTACCTGATCTTCCGGTCCATCATCCCGGACCGGCCGCCCACTCGTCAGACCGTGCAAGCCCTTGTCGACGGGTTCCTCATCCCCGGCCTCACCCGATTCAGCAAATAGCAGGCAAGCCGCACATGCCGAAAGATGTGTACGGGCGCGTCTCTTGTCCAGTACGGTCCAGTACCGTACTGTGATATCCGTCGATCGCGTTCGCGCGAGACAAGTGTCGAAGTCATAGAGTGATCGAGAACGCCGACCATCGAAAGGCCGACGGGTGAAGGCGACTTCAATGTCCACCGTGCTCAGGCAGGGGTGGATGGTGTTGGTCGCGGTGCTCGTCGTTGCGGTCGCGGGCTTCGGAATCTATCGCCTGCACGGAATCTTCGGGTCGCACGACACCACGTCGGCCAATAGCGGCCTGGCCAACGAGATCGTTCCGTTCAACCCCAAGCAGGTAGTGCTCGACGTCTTCGGCGCACCGGGCGCGGTGGCGACGATCAACTATCTGGACGTCAACGCCCAGCCGCAGCAAGTCAAAGACGCGCCCCTGCCCTGGTCGTTCACGATCACCACGACGGAGCCGGCGGTCGTCGCCAACGTCGTGGCGCAAGGCAACGGAGACACCCTCGGTTGCCGGATCACCATCAACGGTGAGGTCAAAGACCAACGCACCGTCAACAAAGTCGACGCCTACACCTTCTGTCTGGATAAGTCGGGATGAGCAACCAAAGCAACGATCAGCAGACGCGGCCCAAGGTGGCGCGCACCATCCGCCGGCTCGCGCTGCCGATCCTGCTGTTCTGGGTGGCGCTGGCCGCCCTCACGAACATCGCGGTGCCGCAGCTCGAAGAGGTGGGGAAAACCCACAATGTGGCGCTGAACTCGCCCGATGCCCCGTCACTCAAGGCGATCAAGCGCATCGGCCAAGCGTTCCATGAGTTCGACACCGACAGCTCGGCCATGATCGTGCTGGAAGGCGACAAGCCGCTCGGTGCGGACGCCCACCGCTTCTACGACGAGATGATCCGCAAGCTCGAGCAGGACAAAAAACATGTCCAACATGTCCAGGACTACTGGGGCGACACTCTCACCGCGGCGGGGTCACAGAGCAGCGACGGTAAGGCCGCTTACGTTCAGGTGAACCTCGCCGGTAATCAGGGTTCGGCGTTGGCCAACGAGGGTGTGGGCGCCATCCGCGACATCATCGAACGCATGAAGCCGCCGTCGGGGGTCAAGGTCTACGTGACCGGTGCGGCGCCGCTGATCTCCGATCAATTCGACGTCGGCAGCAAGGGGACCGCTAAGGTCACCGCGATCACCATCGGGATGATCGCGGTGATGCTGTTCTTCGTCTATCGATCGGTGCTCACCACACTGCTGGTGCTGGCCACGGTCCTGATCGAAATGTCCGCCGCCCGAGGGCTTGTCGCGTTTCTAGGCAACGCCGGAGTCATCGGGTTGTCGACGTATGCGACGAATATCCTGACCCTGTTGGTGATCGCCGCCGGAACGGACTACGCGATATTTTTCGTGGGCCGCTACCAGGAAGCGCGCGGGACCGGTGAGGACCGGGAAAAGGCTTTCTACACCATGTATCACGGCACCACCCACATCGTGTTGGGCTCCGGGCTGACCGTAGCCGGCGCGGTGGCCTGTCTGAGTTTCACCCGGTTGCCCTACTTCCAAAGTCTGGGTATTCCGGCAGCTCTGGGGGTCCTGGTTGCGCTGTTCGCGGCGCTGACCCTCGGGCCCGCGATCCTCACGCTGGGCGCCAAGGTGGGCATCTTCGAACCCAAGCGGGCGATGAGAACCCGTGGCTGGCGGCGGATCGGCACCGCGATCGTCCGTTGGCCCGGCGCCGTTCTCGCGGCCGCATCCGCGCTGGCCCTGGTAGGCCTGATCGCCTTGCCCGGATACAAGACCAGTTACGACACCCGTCCGTACATGCCCGAAAGCGCACCGGCCAATGTCGGTTACACGGCCGCCGAAAAGCACTTCTCGCGGGCCCGGCTGGAGCCCGAGTTGCTGATGGTCGAGACGGATCACGACATGCGAAACCCGGAAAGCATGCTCATCCTGGACAAGGTGGCCAAGGCCGTGTTTCACGTTCCCGGGGTCGCGCAGGTGCAGACCATCACCAGGCCGTTGGGTACCCCGCTCGTCCACAGCTCGCTCGCGTTCGTGGTCAGCAATCAGAGCGCTGGCCAGCAACAAAACCTTCAGTACCAACGGGATCGGGCCGACGATGCCCTGAAACAGGCCAACGAACTGTCGAAGACGATCAACATCCTCAAACAGCAGTACGTGTTGCAGCAGCAGCTGGCCGGCACCACCCACGATGAGACGCAGAGCTTTCACGACACGCTCGCCACGATCCAAGACATTCGCGAAAAGATCGCGAACTTCGACGATTTCTTCCGGCCGATTCGCAGCTACTTCTATTGGGAGAAGCACTGCTACGACATTCCGGCGTGCTTCGCGTTCCGATCCCTCTTCGATGCGCTCGATGGAATCGACGAGCTCACCGATAAATTCCAAAGTCTCACGGCTTCGCTCGACAAGCTCGACGCGCTGCAGCCGAAGCTGACGGCGCTGATCCCGCCGCAGATCGACAGTCAACAGACCAACCGCGATCTGACTTTGGCGAATTACGCCACGCTGTCCGGCATTTACGCGCAGACCGCGGCCGCGATCGACAACGCGACGGCGCTGGGGCGAGCCTTCGACGCGGCCAAGAACGACGACACCTTCTACCTGCCGCCCGAGGTGTTCAGCAACCCCGACTTCATGCGCGGGCTGAAATTGTTCCTCTCGCCGGACGGCAAGGCCGCGCGCATGATCGTGACGCATGAAGGCGATCCCGCTACGACCCAAGGCATTTCGCACATCGATCCGATTGCGAAGGCCGCGCATGAGGCCTTGAAGGGTACGCCGATGGCGGACGCCGGGATCTATCTTGGCGGGACGGCGGCGACGTACAAGGACATCCAGGACGGCGCCAAGTATGACCTGTTGATCGTGGCATTCGCCGCGCTGAGCCTCATCCTGCTGATCATGATGATCATCACGCGCAGCCTGATCGCCGCGGTGGTCATCGTGGGCACGGTAGCCCTCTCGCTGGGCGCCTCGTTCGGGCTTTCAGTTCTGGTGTGGCAGTACCTGTTCGGCATTCAGTTGTATTGGGTCGTGCTCGCGCTGGCCGTAATCCTGCTGCTGGCGGTCGGATCCGACTACAACCTGCTGCTGATCTCCAGGTTCAAGGAAGAAATTCATGCCGGCCTCAATACCGGCATCATCCGGGCTATGGCCGGCTCCGGCTCGGTGGTCACCTCGGCCGGCATCGTCTTCGCCGTCACCATGTGCGCCTTCGTTTTCAGCGGTTTCCTGGTGCTCGGTCAGATCGGCACCACGATCGGCCTCGGCTTGCTCTTCGACACGCTGATCGTGCGCTCATTCATGACGCCTTCCATCGCACGGCTTCTCGGCCGCTGGTTCTGGTGGCCTCAGCTGGTGCGCCCGCGTCCGGCCAGCACCATGCTGCGGCCCTACGGCCCGCGTCCGGCGGTTCGTCAGCTGCTGCTGTGGGAAGACGACGACGCGGTGCTGGCCGGCTCGAATTCCGCGCCGCACTGATCCCGGCGGGTCAGCGCAGCATGGTGGCCACGATCCCGGCCAGGTAGCCGAGGCGGGCCACCTCCGAGGGCCGGAACTCTGGGCCGGGACGTCCCAGCACCACCGCGGTGTGCGCGTCGCCCAGCGGCGCGGCGACCATCGTGATGTCCATGTCGCGCCAGGCCTGCGGCACCCACTCGGCGGTGCCGTCCAGCGCCGCGGCCTCCTTGAGCGGCAGCCATGGAGCCGACACCGCGCGAGTCTCCGGCGCGCCGGGGCTGGCGGCGAGGCGCTGCAGCTCCCCGTCGGAACCGTGCAACACCGTGCACCAACTCACCCGCAGCACCCGGGGTGCCTCGTCGGCCAGCACTTGCAGTTGCGAATCCTTGCCGCGGGCCGCGGCGACATGGTCGAGAAGTTCCAGCTCGCGGTGCGCTTCCAGCAGGCCGGTGTGGGGACGGACGCTGTCCACCCGCACACCCTTCAGCGACTCGGCCGCGGTGATCAGCGTGTCGGGCATCGCTCCCGCGGGCAGTTCGATGACCAGGTCGTCGGTCGCATACCCGGCGCTGCGCTCCACGACGTCGAGCGACAGGATGTCGGCGCCCACCGAACCGAGCGCCACCGCCAGCGCGCCCAGGCTTCCCGGGCGGTCGACAAGCTCGATGCGCAACAGATACGACGGCACGCGCCCACTTTTGCACAGAGCCGCGCACAAGGCATTTCCGCACGGCGCAGCGCCGGCTTCACGTTCGCGCCCGGCGCCCGGTTAGGCTTTTCGCTCGTGTCCCAGATCTCCCGCGACGAGGTAGCGCACCTCGCCAGGCTGTCCCGGCTGGCGCTGACCGATACCGAGCTGGACAGCTTCGCCGGCCAACTCGACGCCATCCTGACCCACGTCAGCCAGATCCAGGCGGTCGACGTCACCGGGGTCGAAGCGACCGACAACCCGCTCAGTGCCGTCTTGAAAGACGTCACTGGCACCCGGCCGGACGAGACGAGGCCGTGTCTGACGCAGCAGGAGGCGCTGGCCGCGGCACCCGAAGCCGTCGACGGCCGCTTCGCCGTCCCGCAGATCCTGGGGGACGGCGAGTGAACGCGCCACTGAACGACATCATCCGATCGGACGCCGCGACGCTGGCCGCCAAGGTCGCCGCCAAGGAGCTGTCGTCGGTCGAGATCACCCGGGCCTGCCTGGACCGGATCGCGGCGACCGACGACCGGTACAGCGCCTTTCTGCACGTCGCGGCCGACGAGGCGCTGTCGGCGGCGGCCGCGGTCGATGAGGCGGTGGCGGCCGGGGAGCGGTTGCCCTCGGCGCTGGCCGGGGTTCCGCTGGCGCTCAAGGACGTGTTCACCACCGTCGACATGCCCACCACCTGCGGATCCAAGATCCTCGAGGGTTGGCGTTCGCCGTACGACGCGACCGTTACCGCCCGGCTGCGCGCGGCCGGCATCCCGATCCTGGGCAAGACCAACATGGATGAGTTCGCGATGGGCTCGTCGACGGAGAACTCGGCCTTCGGCCCCACCCGTAACCCGTGGGACCTCGAGCGGGTGCCCGGTGGCTCCGGTGGTGGCAGCGCGGCGGCACTGGCCGCTTTCCAGGCGCCGCTGGCCATCGGCACCGACACCGGGGGCTCCATCCGTCAGCCCGCCGCGCTGACCGCGACCGTCGGGGTCAAGCCCACCTACGGCACGGTGTCCCGCTACGGCCTGGTGGCCTGCGCGTCGTCCCTGGATCAGGGCGGGCCCTGCGCACGCACCGTGCTCGACACCGCGCTGCTGCACCAGGTGATCGCCGGGCATGACCAGATGGACTCCACCTCCATCGATGCCGCGGTACCCGACGTGGTCGGTGCCGCCAAGGCCGGCGCGCGAGGCGACCTGCGCGGCGTGCGGGTCGGCGTGGTCCGGCAGCTGCGCGGCGAGGGCTACCAGCCGGGAGTGCTGGCGTCGTTCGAGGACGCGGTGCGGCAGCTGACCGCCCTGGGTGCCGAGGTGAGCGAGGTCGATTGCCCGCACTTCGATCACGCGCTGCCGGCCTACTACCTGATCCTGCCCTCGGAGGTGTCGAGCAACCTGGCCCGCTTCGATGCGATGCGATACGGGCTGCGGGTCGGTGACGACGGCAGCCACAGCGCCGAGGAAGTGATGGCACTGACGCGGGCCGCGGGATTCGGTCCAGAAGTCAAGCGCCGCATCATGATTGGTGCCTATGCGCTGTCGGCGGGCTACTACGACGCCTACTACAACCAGGCGCAGAAAGTGCGCACCCTGATCGCCCGCGACCTCGACGAGGCGTACAAATCCGTCGACGTTCTGGTATCGCCGGCGACCCCCACCACCGCATTCCGGCTGGGGGAGAAGGTCGACGACCCGCTGGCCATGTACCTGTTCGACTTGTGCACGCTGCCGCTGAACCTGGCCGGCCATTGCGGGATGTCGGTTCCATCCGGGCTGTCCCCGGACGACCAGCTGCCGGTGGGCCTGCAGATCATGGCGCCGGCGCTGGCCGACGACCGCCTCTATCGCGTCGGGGCCGCATACGAAGCCGCGCGCGGACCGTTGCCGGCTGCACCGACCGTTTAGCCGCGCGGTGCCCCAAATCGCGCCGTTGACGGCGGGTGCGGGCAAGATGAACGGATGCGGATCGGAATTCTCACCGGCGGTGGCGACTGTCCGGGACTCAACGCCGTTATCCGGGCGGTGGTGCGCACCTGCGACGCTCGGTACGGCTCGTCGGTAGTCGGCTTCCAAGACGGGTGGCGCGGGTTGCTGGAGAACCGGCGCATACAGCTGCAGAACGACGATCGCAATGACCGACTGCTGGCCAAGGGCGGAACGGTGCTGGGCACCGCCCGCGTGCACCCGGACAAGCTGCGGGCCGGGCTGGACCAGATCAAGCAGACCCTGGACGACAACGGCATCGATGTGCTCATCCCGATCGGCGGTGAAGGCACGCTGACCGCCGCGCACTGGCTGTCGGACGAGAACGTGCCCGTGGTCGGGGTGCCGAAGACGATTGACAACGACATCGACTGCACGGACGTGACTTTCGGTCATGACACGGCGCTGACCGTGGCCACCGATGCCATCGACCGGTTACACAGCACCGCCGAATCCCACCAACGGGTGATGCTGGTGGAGGTGATGGGCCGCCACGCCGGCTGGATCGCGCTCAACGCCGGGCTGGCTTCCGGTGCACACATGACGCTGATCCCCGAGCAGCCCTTCGATATCGAAGACGTGTGCCGGTTGGTCAAACGCCGCTTCCAGCGGGGTGACTCGCACTTCATCTGCGTGGTGGCCGAGGGTGCCAAGCCGATCCCGGGATCGATCCCCCTGCGCGAGGGCGGGATTGACGAATTCGGCCACGAGAAATTCACCGGGATCGCCCAGCAGTTGGGTATAGCGGTGGAGAAGCGGATCAACAAGGAAGTTCGAGTGACCGTGCTCGGTCACGTCCAGCGGGGCGGTATCCCGACGGCCTACGACCGGGTCCTGGCCACCCGGTTCGGGGTCAACGCCGCCGACGCCGCGCATGCCGGCGAATACGGCCAGATGGTGTCGCTGCAGGGACAGGACATCGGCCGGGTGGCCCTGGCCGACGCGACCCGCCACCTCAAGCTGGTGCCCGACGCCCGCCACGACGAGGCGGCCGCGTTCTTCGGCTAACACCGGTGAACAAATTCCGCCGCGGAAACGTTGTCACCGATCATGACCGATAGCAAATTCGGGCGCCCGGGCGTAACAGAGCGCCTCGAGGCGTTTCACCAGCTTTTGGACGATATATTCGTCCCGGTCGCGCTGTCGATGGACGATGCCGCCTCGTTCTGGGCAAAGATGGACACGTCTAGCATCGGCACGGTGCGGCTCAACCGGCTGCAATTCAATGGCCGGGTGGTGTTGCGCCGAACGCCACGGCAGCTGCTGCGCGGCGCCCCTCGGCACTTCGAGCACCACAGTGCCGAGTATCTGAAGGTCGGCGTCCACATGGGAGGGCGCTGCGCAATCCGCCAAGACGGCCGCGAAGCAGACCTGTCGCCCGGCGATTACGTCATGTACGACACGACGCGGCCGTTCGAGTTCGCGGTCGACGGGAAATTCCAGATGTTCAGCGTGCTTCTTCCGCGCGAATTGGTGCGAATTCCGGCCGCACGGTTGGCGGGGCTCACGGCTCGCCGCTTCAACGGACGGGAGGGAATCGGCGCGTTGTTGGCTCCGTTCCTCGTCGAGCTGGGCAGGCAGGCCACCAAAACGCCCCAGGCGCCCAACATCCGGTTGGCCGACGCGGTTTTCGACATGCTGGAGGCTTCGTTCTGCGAGCAGCTGGCATGCGAGCGTCCGGCGGGTCGCAGTCACGTCCAACACGAGATGATGCTGGGCATACTCGCCTACATTGAACGACACCTCGACGACCCCGGCCTGGATGGGACGACGATCGCGACGGCGCACCACATTTCGATTCGCCAGCTGCAACGGATGTTCGAAGACGATGGTCACACCGTCACCGAGTGGATCAGGAACCGCAGGATCGAGCACTGCCGCAAAGACCTTGCGAACGCCGAACTGGCCACGGTACCGGTGAGTGTGATCGGTGCAAGGTGGGGTCTGGTCAATGCGGCGAATTTTTGTCGGCTGTTCAAAGCAGCGCACGGTCGATCGCCCCGGGAGTATCGCGTCTGGGCGTTGAGCTGAGGGCTGCGCAAGTCTGCAAGACCTTGGCGCGTACTGGCAAGACCTGCATCTCGATCAGGCCGATATTGGGTGTTAATAGCTAACAGCCCATGTCACGGAGGCGAAATGCAAGACACCGCGATCGAATTCGAGGCCAATCTCGAGTTCAACGTAGACGCCGCACTCGCGGAGCGGGTCGCCGCCAATCAGGCCAGGCTGACCGCGGCGCTGAAGCCACGGTACGACTTCATCGTGTGTGGTTCGGGTTCGTCGGGTTCGGTTGTCGCGCGAAGGCTGGCCGAGAATCCGGATGCCGACGTCCTGCTTGTCGAGGCCGGCGGCGACGACAACGTCGCCGATGTCATCGCACCGGGTCGATGGACCGCCAACTTCGGTTCCGAACGCGACTGGGGTTTCCGCGGCGAGCCGAACCCCAGCATCAACAACCGCTCGATTGCCTACACGATGGGCAAGGTCCTGGGAGGCAGCTCGAGCATCAACGTGATGGCCTGGATCCGAGGCCACCGCGACGATTGGAACCATTTCGCTACCGAGGCGGGCGATCCGGCGTGGGACTACGAGTCCGTCCTCGACATCTACCGCGACATCGAAGATTGGCACGGCACACCGGATCCGGCGTACCGCGGACGCGGGGGGCCGGTTTTCGTGCAGCCCCCACGGGATCCCCATCCGCTTGCCCTGGCGACGTTGGACGCCGCGAAGGCTACCGGCACAGCGGTGTACCCGTCGGCCAACGGGCGGTTGATGGAGGGCACTGCGGGCGCGGCGCTGGGAGATCTACGCATCCGAAATGGGCAGCGGGAGTCGGTATTTCGCTCCTACACCTTCCCGGTCATGGATCGGCCCAACCTCACCGTCCTCACCCATGCGCTCGTGCAGCGCGTCGTCGTCGAGGGCGGCAAAGCTGTCGGCGTGGAGATTCGTCATCAAGGAGCGAGCCGGCGCATCGATGCCGACGCGGAAGTCGTCTTGTCGCTGGGCGCGAACAACACCCCCAAGGTGCTGATGCTCTCCGGTATCGGCGACCACGACGAACTGAGCCGCGTCGGGATTCCGGTGCGTCAACACCTGGCCGGGGTGGGCCGCAACCTTCAGGATCACGTGGCCTTCGACTGCATGTGGGAATACCGCGAGCCACAGCCACCGCGAAACAATGCGGCCGAAGTCGTCGTCCTCGGCGAGACAGTGTCCGGGCTGACCCACCCCGATGTTTTCGCCTGGCAGGTCGAAGTGCCCTACGCCACCGACGAGACGGCGGCCCGGTTCGGCCTTCCCGCGGCCGGCTGGACGTTCCATGCCGCGCTGGCTCATCCGAAGAGCCGGGGCCGGGTACGGCTCGGCGGCCCCGACCCGACGGATCCGGTCCGCATCGAGGCCAACACGTTGTCCGATCCCGACGACGTGAAAAAAGCAATCGCCTGTGTGCAATGGTGCCGCGAAATCGCCAACAGTGCGCCGCTGCGGCCGTACGTGAAACGCGAGGTCATGCCCGGAAATCTGGGAGGAGCGGACCTGGAGGAGTTCGTCCGGGATGCGGCAACGACTTTTTTTCACCAGGTCGGTACGGCCAAAATGGGCCGCGACGCGACGTCCGTGGTCGACGGCAACCTCAAGGTCTACGGAGTCGAGAATCTCAGGGTGGCCGACGGCTCGATCATGCCGCAGATCACCGCTACCAACACGATGGCGCCGTGCGTGGTCATCGGGGAACGCGCTGCACAGATCCTCAGGCAAGCGCACCGGCTCTAGCGTGCGGAGAGCAACCACCGGGAGGCGGCGGCCACGGTGCCCGAGCCGGCGCGCCGACGCCGACGCGGCGGCGGGCAGGCCCGGCTGGCGAGAGGTGATCCACCGGGTGACCGGGGTCGATCTCGGCCCGGGCAAAGGCGTCGCATACGAGCAGGAACTGCGGAAACGCATCGGCGCCGCGATCGGCGGTGCGTTTCCGATCGCGGTGCTGAATGTCAAGGGCGGGGTCGGCAAGACCGCGGTGGTCGAGGCGCTCGGCTCGACATTTGCCGAGGCGCGTGGCGACCGGGTGATCGCCGTCGACATCGGCGCCGGCGACCTGGTGGACCGCCACGGACGCCGCAACCCGCTGAGCCTGGCCGACCTCGTCACGCGCGATTCGGTGACGAAGTACGCCGAGGTGCGGGCGCATACTCGTATGAACAGCTTCGGTTTGGAGGTGCTGGGCCTGCCCGACTATGGCCGCACCGAGTGGCGCCTGGAACGCCAGGATATCGTCAAGGCGGTTTCGATTCTGCGGCAACACTATTCGGTGGTGTTGGTGGACTGCGTCAAGGCGATCAACTCGAGCGTGATGGACGCTGTGCTGCCGGAGGCGCGAGCCCTCGTGGTCGTCAGCGGCACCTCGATCGACGCGGTAGCCAAGACCAGGACAACGCTGGAGTGGTTGTCCAACAACGGACATCGGCGGTTGCTGAAGTCGACGGTACTCGCCCTGAATTACACCGAGCCGGCCAAGCTCGACGGCGTGGTCACCAACGAATTCGAGTCGCTGTCTGCCCGCGTCCCCGCCACCGTGGTACTGCCCTTCGATCGGTATGTGCACAGGGGTAAAGAGCTCGGGCTGGACCGGTTGAGCAAGGAAAGCCGGCGCGGCTACCTGGAGATGGCGGCCGCGCTGGGCGACATGGCTGCCGGCAGGTCGGTGGGGCCCGACGCACCGCTGCGGTCCTGGCGCGAGTCCCGCTCGTCCTGATCGCTTGCGCTTGTGCCCGGCCCTGCGGTCGGCGGCGCCACCACCATTAAGATCGTTTCCATGACTGTTACTTCCGGGGCGGCCGAGCTGCTGGATTACGACGACGTCATCGCGCGTTTCGATCCGGTGCTCGGGCTGGAAGTACACGTCGAACTGTCCACCGCGACGAAGATGTTCTGCGGCTGCTCCACCACATTCGGTGCCGAGCCGAACACCCAGGTGTGCCCGGTGTGTCTGGGGTTGCCCGGCTCGCTGCCGGTGCTCAACCGGGCCGCGGTCGAGTCGGCGATCCGCATCGGGCTGGCACTCAATTGCGAGATCGTGCCGTGGTGCCGCTTCGCCCGCAAGAATTACTTCTACCCGGACATGCCGAAGAACTATCAGATCTCGCAGTATGACGAGCCGATCGCCATCAACGGCTACCTGGAAGCCCCGCTGGAAGACGGCACCACCTGGCGCGTCGAGATTGAACGCGCCCACATGGAAGAGGACACCGGCAAGCTCACCCACCTGGGCGGCGAGACCGGACGCATCCATGGGGCGACGACGTCGCTGATCGACTACAACCGCGCCGGCGTGCCGTTGATCGAAATCGTGACCAAGCCCATCGAGGGAGCCGGAGCGCGGGCACCGCAGATCGCCCGGGCCTACGTGACGGCTTTGCGAGACTTGTTGCGCGCGTTGGAAGTATCCGATGTCCGCATGGACCAGGGCTCGATGCGTTGCGACTCCAATGTCTCGCTGAAGCCGACCGGCGCGACCGAGTTCGGCACCCGGACCGAGACCAAGAACGTCAACTCGCTGAAAAGCGTCGAGGTCGCGGTGCGCTACGAAATGCGGCGTCAAGCGGCGGTACTGCTAGCCGGCGGCCGAATCACGCAGGAAACCAGGCACTTTCAGGAGGCTGATGGCTCCACCAGATCGGGCCGCGCCAAAGAAACGGCGCAGGACTACCGCTACTTTCCCGAGCCCGATCTGGAACCCGTCGCACCCAGCCGCGAGCTGGTTGAGCAGTTGCGTCAGACCATCCCCGAGCTTCCCTGGTTGAGCCGCAAGCGGATTCAAGAAGAGTGGGGTGTTTCCGACGAGGTCATGCGTGATCTCGTCAACGCCGGCGCGGTCGAATTGGTCACCGCGACCATCAAGCACGGCGCCTCCAGCACCCAAGCGCGCTCCTGGTGGGGAAACTTCTTGGTGCAGAAGGCCAATGAGGCGAACATCGAATTGGACGAGCTGGCCATCACACCCGCCCAGGTCGCCGCGGTGATCGTGCTGGTCGACGAGGGCAAGCTGTCCAACAAGCTGGCCCGCCAGGTCGTCGAAGGTGTGCTCGCCGGGGAGGGTGAACCCGAGCAGGTGATGGCCGCCCGCGGTTTGGCACTGGTGCGCGACGACTCGGTCACCCAGGCCGCCGTCGACGAAGCCCTGGCCGCCAATCCCGATGTGGCGGAAAAGATCCGCGGCGGCAAGGTGGCCGCGGCCGGTGCGATCGTGGGCGCGGTCATGAAGGCCACCCGCGGTCAGGCCGATGCGGCCCGGGTACGCGAACTGGTGCTGGCCGCCTGCGGGCAGTCCTAGCGCTCGTCAGCGGGCCGCGCCGGCCCGGAAGTCGTCTAAGCCTTGTCGTCGTTGTTGCGCGGGAAGCCGCCACCCTGCGGGAACAGCGGGAACACCACGTCGTCGAGCTTTTCGGCATCACCGGCGGTCTTGTTGATGGTGGCGCCCCAGATGTTTCCGTCCGGCGACATCCGCAGGGCCCACGCGTGGGCGTGCGTGTCCTTGCGGACGACCTCGGGTTCACCGGTGACCGCACCCGTGTTCGGCGCGAGTCGCACCGCCACCGTCGATTTGGTATTGACCAGGTTGACCATGATGGTCCCGTCCATCGCCGCGCATCCGGCCACTCCCGGCTTGTCGGGCCAGGTCCACACCGTGGAAACCTCTGAGGCTTTGGTGATGCGCTGCAACCGGTCCGCGGTCGGGGTGCGGTCGGCGACGTAGAGCGAACCGTCGACGGGATCGACGCACAGGCCGCCGCCCGAGCCGACGCCGGACAGCGCGGTCGTCGGCGGCGCCTGACCGACCGTCGTCGGCTGCTCGATGCGTAGCACCTTGCCGGCCAGCGATTTAGGGTCGGCGGCAGTGGCCGGGTTGCCCGCATCGCCGGTCAGCACCAGCAGCGTGGTCGGGCTGGTGAAGAGCAACGCCCCGGTGTTTCCGGTGGCGCCCTTGGGAATCCCGGTCAGGATGTCCTTGGGGATGTCGCCGTCGGCGATACGGATGACCCGGTTATCGGTGGGCGTGCTGATGTAGGCGTACATCAGCCGGTCTTGCGAGTAGGTGGGCGACAACACGATGTCCATCAACCCGCCGTCACCGGACCCGTCGACCGGGACGACCAATTTCACCTTGGGCTCCGCGCTGACCGAGATCTCCTTGACCGCGCCCGTGGTGCGCTCGGCGACCAGCGCGGTTTTGCTGTCGGGGCCCATGATCAGGCCGCTGGTGCTCTCCAGGCAGCCCTGCATCACCCCGGGTGCGGGGCAGGCCTTGGGAAACGGCGTCGGCGGCAGTGGCGGCGGCGGGGGCGGTGTCGAGCTCGGCTGGGGCTTGAGTTCCGGTGCGGTGGTGAAGGGCGCGGACGCGGCGTCGTTGAATCGGGCGCAGCCCGTCGCTACCAGCAGCACCGTGCAGAGCGCAGCGAGCCCGCACCGAACCGGCCACCCCAAACGCATGACCGACAGGCTACGGATAGTGTGGGCACCGGCGCCACAAGCGTGCGTGTGTGGGCATTCGGGGCCGGTCGCGGCGGCGTCTGCGGGCCGCCCGTTTTCTGCGTGCGTTTTCATCCGTTTGGGAAGCAGGCGAAGCACATTTGGGGCCAATCCGGGCCCATTTCGCGGTCCGGGCGTCAATTACCTGGCGAAAGCGCCGCTCAAATCCCCAATTCGGGCCTAAATGCCCTTACCCTGACTCCCGTGACCGGTCAATCGAATGACGCATCTTGGCAGCGGCCCGGCGAAGCTCCGGAGTCGGCCCCGGGACGCCCCGCCGCAGCGCGCTTGGTCGACCCCGAAGATGACCTGACTCCCGTCGGGTATCCGGGCGACTTCGGAACCACCACCGTCATCCCGTACCAAGACCCGAATGTGATCCCTTATCAAGACCCGAATCAGGCCGCCAGCCCCTCCGGGCCGTCGTACAACGTGCTCGACCAGCAGGAGCCGCTGCCGTATGTCCAGCCACACCCGGCGCCGCGGCATTTAGCGGCCGAACCCGCCGAGATCGATCCGAGCGAGGACTACGAACGGCAACGCGCGATCGGCCGGCGCGGCACCCAGAATCTCGGGTTGCTGGTGTTGCGGGTCGGCCTCGGCGTGGTGCTCGGCGCGCACGGGCTGCAGAAGCTGTTCGGCTGGTGGGGCGGTCAGGGTTTGGCCAGCTTCAAGAACTCGCTGTCCGACGCCGGTTACCAGCATGCCGACATCCTGTCCTACGTGAGCGCGGGCGGTGAGGTCGCCGCGGGCCTGCTGCTGGTGCTGGGGTTGTTCACCCCGGTGGCCGCGGCGGGCGCCCTGGCGTTCCTGATCAACGAGCTGCTGGTCAGCATCTCGGCGCGGCCGCACACCTTTTCCTACTTCCTGCCGCAGGGGCACGAGTACCAGATCACGCTGATCGTGCTCGCCGTCGCGATCATCCTGTCCGGGCCCGGCCGCTACGGCCTGGACGCCAACAGGGGATGGGCCCACCGGCCTTTCATCGGGTCGTTCGTGGCCCTGCTCGCCGGCATCGCGGCCGGCATCGCGGTGTGGGTGCTGCTCAACGGGGTCAATCCGATCGCCTGACTGCCGTTTCAGGCGTTCATCGGTAGGGATTGGGCACTCGCCCGGAGCTGGCCGCGGTCAGCTGCGGAAGTGTCGCAAACGTGACCGCCGGCAGGCGCAGCTCGGCTCCGCTCTTGAGCTTGGCGCGTGCCCAGGAACCTCGGTGGAAGCGCAGCCCGTCGATGTCGTCCCAGCCGACCGTCCGGCTCCCCAGCAGGGTTCGCACCGTCACGCCCCGGCTGTCGGCAACGGTGCGCAGCCGGATGATCAATGCGGACAACAGCACCGGGATCAGCAGCAGTGGGGTCGATGGTGCCCAGGCCAGCACCGGGATCAGCAACCCGAGGGCTAGAAATCCCACGGCGAGGTGCGCGATCGGTGAGATCTTGATCACTACGGGCGCGGGTGTCGGGGCAGCAGAGCCAGAAGCCACCCGCACATCATTTCACCCCGGCGTGGGTTGACGATTTCGTGCCGGCACCGGAGCCGCCGGCGCGGCGACGATTGGTCCCCGCCGCACCGGATTTGACGGTTGAGCAGTGCGAAGGCTACCGTCGAAAGCTATGGATACCACCGGAAAGCCCGGGATGCTCGTAGTAATTAGTCAGCGCGTTGGTGCGTGACTAATTCCTTCAGCATGTGAAGCGATCCGGCACCAACGCGCAACCCTCGATCAGCGAGAGCTGACGGGGGTTTTTTCTTGCGTATCAACGAAACTTCCACAGCCAAATCAGGACTAAGAGGACAATCACCACAGTGAGCGCACCCACCAGGCCACAGACACCCGAGTCGCAGGATGGCGACCACTGGGCGCCGGACACTGCGGAAGCCCCCGCAAAAGTTCCACCCAAGCAGGCGAAACATGTTGCACCGCACCAACTTACCGGCGCTCAGTCGGTAATCCGGTCGCTGGAGGAGCTCGACGTCGAGGTCATCTTCGGGATCCCGGGCGGCGCGGTGCTGCCGGTCTACGACCCGCTGTTCGACTCGAAAAAGCTGCGGCACGTGCTGGTTCGGCACGAGCAGGGCGCCGGTCACGCGGCAAGCGGTTATGCGCACGCCACCGGCAAGGTCGGCGTCATGATGGCCACCTCGGGTCCCGGCGCGACCAATCTGGTGACCCCCTTGGCCGATGCGCAGATGGACTCGATCCCTGTGGTCGCCGTCACGGGGCAGGTCGGCCGGGCGCTGATCGGGACCGACGCCTTCCAAGAGGCCGACATCTCGGGCATCACCATGCCGATCACCAAGCACAACTTCCTGGTCCGCTCCGGTGACGACATTCCCCGGGTGCTGGCCGAGGCGTTCCACATCGCCTCCTCCGGACGTCCCGGCGCGGTGCTCGTCGACATCCCGAAGGACGTGCTGCAGGGACAGTGCACGTTCAGCTGGCCGCCGCGGATGGATCTGCCCGGTTACAAGCCGAACATCAAGCCGCACAACCGACAGATCCGTGAGGCCGCCAAGCTGATCGCGCGGGCGCACAAACCGGTGCTCTACGTCGGCGGCGGCGTCATCCGCGGCGAGGCGACCGAGCAGCTGCGGGATTTGGCCGAGCTGACCGGGATCCCGGTGGTCACCACGTTGATGGCGCGCGGCGCCTTCCCGGACAGTCACCGGCAGAACCTGGGCATGCCGGGCATGCACGGCACGGTCGCCGCCGTGGCGGCGCTGCAGCGCAGCGATCTGCTGATCGCGCTGGGTACCCGCTTCGACGACCGGGTGACCGGGAAGCTCGATTCCTTTGCGCCCGAAGCCAAGGTCATCCACGCCGACATCGACCCGGCCGAGATCGGCAAAAACCGGGTCGCCGACGTGCCGATCGTGGGCGACGTCAAGGCCGTCATCACCGACCTCATCACGATGCTGCGTCAGTACGAAACCCCGGGCAAGATCGACATGACGGCCTGGTGGGCTTATCTGGACGAGGTGCAGTCCACCTATCCGCTGAGCTATGGCCCGCAGAGCGATGGCAGCCTGAGCCCGGAGTACGTGATCGAGCAGCTCGGCAAGATCGCCGGGCCCGACGCCGTCTACGTCGCCGGTGTGGGTCAGCACCAGATGTGGGCGGCCCAGTTCATCTCGTACGAGAAGCCGCGCACCTGGCTCAACTCCGGCGGCCTGGGCACCATGGGGTTCGCCATCCCGGCGGCCATGGGCGCCAAGGTCGCTCGCCCCGAGGCGGAGGTCTGGGCGATCGACGGCGACGGGTGCTTCCAGATGACCAACCAGGAGCTGGCCACCTGCGCGATCGAGGGCGTGCCGATCAAGGTGGCGCTGATCAACAACGGCAACCTGGGCATGGTGCGGCAGTGGCAGAGCCTGTTCTACGAGGAGCGCTACTCCCAGACCGACCTGGCCACGCACTCCCACCGCATCCCGGACTTCGTGAAGCTGGCCGAGGCGTTGGGTTGTGTCGGGATACGTTGCGAGCGTGAGGAAGACGTTGTCGACGTGATCAATCAGGCTCGCGCGATCAACGACCGTCCGGTCGTGATCGACTTCATCGTCGGCGCCGATGCCCAGGTGTGGCCGATGGTGGCCGCCGGGACCAGCAACGACGAGATTCAGCACGCCCGCGGAATCCGTCCGCTGTTCGACGACGAAACCGAAGGGCACGCCTGATGCGCGCCGGCGACGATGCAGTGGGGGCGCCCCCGGCCGCGGAGCGGCGAGTGGGACGTAGCGATGAGAAGGAGCGGCCCTGAATGTACGCCAAGACGCACACCCTGTCGGTGTTGGTCGAAGACAAGCCGGGTGTGCTCGCGCGCATCGCGGCACTGTTCTCGCGCCGTGGTTTCAACATCGAGTCGCTGGCTGTGGGGGCCACCGAGCAGAAGGACATGTCGCGGATGACCATCGTGGTTTCCGCCGAGGAGACTCCGCTCGAGCAGGTCACCAAGCAGCTCAACAAGCTGATCAATGTCATCAAAATCGTCGAGCAGGACGAGGACAACTCGGTGGCTCGCGAGTTGGCGCTGATCAAGGTGCGGGCCGATTCCGGTAGCCGCAGCCAGGTAATCGAAGCGGCAAACCTGTTCCGCGCCAAGGTAGTCGACGTATCCCTGGATTCGTTGACCGTCGAAGCGACCGGTACCCGCGGCAAGCTCGAGGCGCTGCTGCGAGTGCTGGAACCATTCGGTATCCGCGAGATCGTTCAATCGGGAGTGGTGTCGCTATCCCGCGGGCCGCGTGGAATCGGCACCGCCAAATAAGCGATACATATTCCAAAAGTCCAACGAGAAAGAGAGATTCACCGTGCCGGAAGCATTAGAGATGTTCTACGACGACGACGCAGATCTGTCGATCATCCAGGGCCGCAAGGTCGGCGTCATCGGATACGGCAGTCAGGGTCACGCGCACTCGCTGAGCCTGCGCGACTCCGGGGTCCAGGTGCGCGTCGGGCTCAAAGAGGGGTCGAAGTCGCGGCCCAAGGTGGAGGAGCAGGGTCTGCCCGTCGACACCCCGGCCGAGGTCGCCAAGTGGGCCGACGTCATCATGTTGCTGGCGCCGGACACCGCCCAGGCCGACATCTTCAAGAACGAGATCGAGCCGAACCTGAACGACGGTGACGCACTGTTTTTCGGTCACGGGCTCAACATCCACTTCGACCTGATCAAGCCGCCCGGCAATGTCACGATCGCGATGGTCGCCCCGAAGGGGCCCGGGCACCTGGTGCGCCGGCAGTTCGTCGACGGCAAGGGTGTGCCCGCGCTGATCGCCGTCGACCAGGACCCGACCGGCAAGGGCGAGGCGCTGGCACTGTCCTACGCCAAGGCCATCGGCGGCACCCGGGCCGGTGTCATCAAGACCACCTTCAAGGACGAGACCGAAACCGATCTGTTCGGTGAGCAGGCCGTATTGTGCGGTGGCACAGAGGAATTGGTGAAGACCGGTTTCGATGTGATGGTCGAGGCGGGCTACCCGCCGGAGATGGCGTACTTCGAGGTGCTGCACGAACTCAAGCTGATCGTCGACCTGATGTACGAGGGCGGCATCGCCCGGATGAACTACTCGGTGTCCGACACCGCGGAGTTCGGTGGCTACCTGTCGGGCCCACGGGTCATCGACGCCGGGACCAAGGACCGGATGCGCGACATCCTGCGCGACATCCAGAGTGGCGAGTTCACCAAGAAGCTCGTCGCCAACGTCGAGGGCGGCAACAAGCAGCTCGAGCAGTTGCGCAAGGAGAACGCCGAGCACCCGATCGAGGTCACCGGTAAGAAGCTGCGCGACCTGATGAGCTGGGTGGACCGCCCGATCACCGAGACGGCGTAGGGCTCATTTCGCCGAGATCATCACCGAGACGGCGTAGGGCTCATTTCGCCGAGATCGACGTTAGCGCGGCAATTTTCGGCGTGTCTTCGCGCTAATGTCGATTTCAGCGATAACCACGGCGCGCCAGCGCCTGAGAAACCCGGTCGATGATGTCATGCGGGCGGTGCTCGGCGACGACGCGAATCACCACCCAGCCCAGCTGCTCCATCTCCGCGATCCGGTTGATGTCCCTGACGAACTGGCGGCGGTCGGCGCGGTGTTGGTCGCCGTCGTACTCCACGGCGACCAGGTAGTCCTCCCAACCCATGTCGAGCAGGCCCACAAGTTGCCATCCGCGGTGCACCGGTATCTGTGTGGTTGGCTTCGGCAATCCGGCGTCGAGCAAAAGCAGACGCAGCCAGCTTTCCTTGGGCGATGCGGCGCCGCCGTCGATCAACGGGAGGACAGCGTTGAGCCGTCGCACTCCACGGGCGCCCCGGTAGCTCTTCGCGAGCATCAAGACGTCCTCGATGGAGAACGGGGTGGCCCGCACGAGTGCGTCAAGTCGCGCCAACGCCTGGCCTCGCGGCAGGTGACGGCCGAGATCGAAGGCGGTGCGCGCGGGCGTGGTCACCGGAAGCGTGATCGAGTGACGGGTGACCTGCGTGACCTCCTCGGCGCGCAATGTCTCATTGCGAACAATCAATCCGGGTTGTGGCCGGGCGCTTTTCGCGACCAGCTCGACGGGCGTCTGCGCATCGACCCACTGGGCCCCGTGCAGTGCCGACGCCGCAACACCCGCTACCACCGCTCGTCTACGCGACCATAGCCAGGCACCGACTGTGTAGTCGTCAATCGTGGGGTCGCACCAGGCCGGCAGGTACACACCGCGGAAGATCGGCCGGTTCCGACTCCTCAGCTGATGCTCGGTGAGCGCCGCGGCCGCGACCGCTTCGCTGCCAACGAACACTTCGGTCATACGTCGATCGTGGGCGGGACCACCGACAGGTTCGCCGAGATCGACGCGAGCGCGGCGAAGTACGGCGTGTCGTCACGCTTACGTCAATGTCGCTGTCGATGTCGCGGCGCAAAGGCCGGAGGCTTAGGACGTCAGGCGGTCGGCGATCGTCACGACTCGGCGCGCCAGGTGCTCCAGGGCGTCGCCGGTCGCGGTATCGAACTCGTCGATGTTGTCGTGCGTGGCGACCAGGCTGGCCCCGTAGGGGTTGCCGTCGACGAACTTGGACGGATCGGTGTAGCCCGGCGGCACCAGGATGCCGCCGAAGTGGATCAGCGTCAGGTAGAGCGAGACCAGCGTGGTCTCCTGGCCGCCGTGCACGGTGTTCGACGACGTGAAGCCCGCGTACACCTTGTCGGCCAGCTTGCCCTCGGCCCACAGCCCGCCCAGCGAGTCCAGGAAGGTGCGCAACTGCGCCGCCGGTGAGCCGAACCGGGTGGGCGAACCGAAGATTACGGCGTCGGCCCACACGATGTCGTCACCCGTGGCCATCGGCAGGTCCTTGGTGGCGTTGTAATTCGCCGTCCAGGCCGGGTTCTGGGCAAAGGATTCCGGGTCGCGAGTCTCGGCGACGGGTCGCACCCGGACCTCGGCGCCGGCGGCCTCGGCCGCGGCGGCGACGCGCTTCGCCATCGTGGTGCCATGGCCGGTGGCCGAGTAGTAGATGATCGCGAGTTTGGTCACGGCGTCAGCTTAGGCCCGAGGGCCGGCCCCAAAAAGGGCAGCGTGTCGATGCCGAATTCACGGCGCAACAGGCTGCGCGCGGCGTAGTAGCCGGCCATGCCGTGTACGCCGCCGCCGGGTGGGGTGGCGGCCGAACACAGGTATGTCTTGGGAATCGGTGTGCGCCAAGGGTCCAGCCGCGGCGTGGGTCCGGCGATCGCGCGCCAGGCGGAGTTTGCGCCCATCCCGATGTCACCGCCGACGTAGTTGGCGTTGTGGTCGGTCAGGTGTGCGGCGGGCACCGCGCGGGCGGCGACTACGACGTCGCGAAAGCCCGGCGCGAACCGCTCGATGGTCGCGGTGACGGCCTCGGTCGCATCGAGGTCCGAACCCGACGGGACGTGGGCATACGTCCAGAACGGGCGACGGCCGTTGGTGTCGATGCGGCCGGGGTCGGCGAGGTGCGGCGCCGCGGCCAGCACCATCGGCCACCGCGCGTGGCGTCCGGCCGCGATCTCTTTCTCGGCGAACGCCATCTGCTCCCGGGTGCCGCCGAGATGCAGGGTGGGGGCGTGCCGAAGCCGTGGATCCGACCACGGAATGTCCTCGCCGAGCACGAAATCGACTTTGGCGACACCGGGGCCGAATCGGTAGCGGCGCAACGCTTTGGCGTACCGGTCCGGCAGCGCGTCGCCGTATATCCGCAGCAGCGCAGTCGGTGCCGTGTCGAAGGCGACGACACCGGTTGGCGGCTCGGTGATTTCGACGCCGGCCGTCACCTCACCGCCGTGCGCGCGCAGGTCGGCGATCAGCGCGTCGGTAATTGCCTGGCTGCCGCCCACCGGAATCGGCCAGCCGACCGAATGGGCCAGCGTCGCCAGCATCAGCCCCGCCCCGGCTGCCGTCAAGGATGGCATTCGCGAAAGCACATGCGCGGCAACGCCGGTGAACAAGGCGCGGCCGTCGTCTCCGTTCAGTAAGCCGGCCAACGATCCCCACGCCGGCGTGCCTTGAGCCAGCATCCGCAGCCCCAGCCGCAGCGCCGACGGCAACGATCCAGGCACCGAACGTTTGTCGCCGAGCAGCAAATCCACGACGGCATGCCAGTCCGTCACCAACGGACCCAGCAGCCGCCGCCAGGATGCGCCGTCGGACAGCTCGGTGCAGGTGCGATCGAGGTCGCGGTAGGCGATCGCCGCGGGCCGGCCCGGTAGCGGGTTGCCGTAGGCGATGTCCGGGACCGACAGCTGCACGCCGCGCGCGGGCAGGTCGAACTCCGCGAAAAACGGCGAGGCCAGTGCCAGCGGGTGAACCGCCGAGCAGATGTCGTGTTCGACTCCGGGAAATTCTGGGTCGGCCGCAGTGCGGGCACCGCCGCCCAAGGTGGGCTGTGCCTCGACGACCTGCACTTTGAGTCCAGCGCGGGCGCAGATCACGGCCGCTGAGAGGCCGTTGGGTCCGCTGCCGACGATGGTGACGTCCACCGGTCAATTACAGCCGATACGCTGGCGGGCGTGAACTTGCCTGTTGTGTTAATCGCCGACAAACTCGCTCAATCAACTGTCGCCGCCCTGGGTGACCAGGTCGAGGTGCGCTGGGTAGACGGTCCGGACCGGGAGAAGCTGCTGGCAGCGGTGCCCGAGGCCGACGCGCTGCTGGTGCGTTCCGCGACCACCGTCGACGCCGAGGTGCTGGCCGCCGCCCCCAAGCTCAAGATCGTCGCCCGCGCCGGGGTCGGGCTGGACAACGTCGACGTCGACGCCGCCACCGAACGCGGTGTCCTGGTGGTCAACGCCCCGACCTCGAACATCCACAGCGCTGCCGAGCACGCGATAGCGCTGTTGCTGGCCGCGTCGCGGCAGATCGCGGCGGCCGACGCCACGCTGCGCGAGCACACCTGGAAGCGGTCGTCGTTCTCGGGTACCGAGCTTTTCGACAAGACCGTCGGCATCGTGGGACTCGGCCGGATCGGTCAGTTGGTCGCGGCGCGGATCGCGGCGTTCGGCACCCACATCATCGCCTACGACCCTTATGTCTCCCCGGCGCGCGCCGCGCAGCTGGGCATCGAATTGCTGTCCCTGGACGAACTGCTCGCGCGTGCCGACTTCATCTCGGTGCACCTGCCGAAGACGGCCGAGACCGCGGGCCTGATCGACAAGGAGGCGCTGGCCAAGACCAAGCCCGGCGTCATCATCGTCAACGCCGCCCGCGGCGGCCTGGTGGACGAGGCGGCACTGGCCGAAGCGGTCACCAGTGGCCATGTGCGCGGCGCCGGGCTCGACGTGTTCTCCAGCGAGCCATGCACTGACAGCCCGCTTTTCGAGTTGCCGCAAGTGGTGGTGACGCCGCACCTGGGGGCGTCCACCGCCGAGGCGCAGGACCGGGCCGGTACCGATGTCGCCGAGAGCGTACGGCTGGCGCTGGCGGGGGAGTTCGTGCCCGATGCCGTCAACGTCGGCGGCGGCGTGGTCAACGAGGAGGTGGCGCCCTGGCTGGACCTGGCGCGCAAACTCGGGGTGCTGGCCGCCGCCCTGTCCGAGGGTCTGCCGGCGTCGTTGACGGTGCAGGTACGCGGCGAGCTGGCATCCGAAGATGTTGAGGTGCTGAAGCTTTCGGCTCTGCGCGGCCTATTCTCGGCGATCATCGAGGATCCGGTCACCTTCGTCAACGCCCCGGCGCTGGCTGCCGAGCGCGGCGTGACGACCGAAATCAGCACGGCCACCGAGAGTCCCAACCATCGCAGTGTCCTGGACGTGCGGGCCGTTGCCCACGACGGCTCGAGCGTCAACGTCGCCGGGACACTGTCGGGTCCGCAATTGGTCGAGAAAATCGTTCAGATCAACGGCCGCAACTTCGACCTGCGCGCGACGGGCACCAACCTGGTGATCAACTACCACGACCAGCCCGGTGCGCTGGGCAAGATCGGCACCCTGCTGGGCGCGGCCGGGGTGAACATCCAAGCCGCACAGCTGTCCGAGGACACCGAGGGGCCGAGCGCGACGATCCTGCTGCGGCTCGACCAGGACGTGCCCGACGATGTACGGTCGGCGATCTCGCTTGCGGTTGGCGCCAACAAGCTGGAAGTGGTTGACCTGTCATGAAATTGGCGGTCATCGGCGGTGACGGGATCGGTCCCGAAGTAGTCGCCGAAGCGGTGAAGGTTCTCGACGCGGTCAAGCCCGGCGTGCAGAAGACCGAGTACGATCTCGGCGCGCGGCGTTACCACGCCACCGGCGAGCTGCTGCCCGAGTCGGCGCTGGCCGAATTGCGGGAGCATGACGCGATCCTGCTAGGCGCGATCGGTGATCCATCGGTGCCCAGTGGTGTGCTGGAGCGAGGACTGTTGCTGCGCCTGCGCTTTGAGCTTGACCATCACGTCAACCTGCGACCGGCCCGGCTGTACAAAGGGGTGAGCAGCCCTTTGAAACTGGAGGGGCCGGGAAATCCCAACATCGATTTCGTGGTGGTGCGGGAGGGGACCGAAGGTCCCTACACCGGCAACGGTGGCGCGATCCGGGTCGGAACTGTCCACGAGGTCGCCACCGAGGTCAGCGTCAACACCGCGTTCGGGGTGCGGCGTGTGGTTGTCGACGCCTTCGAGCGGGCCCGGCAGCGCCGCAAGCATTTGACGTTGGTGCACAAGAACAATGTGCTGACCTTCGCCGGGAAACTGTGGTCGCGAGTCGTCGCCGAGGTCGGCGCGGAATATCCCGATGTCGAGGTGGCGTATCAACACGTGGACGCCGCCACCATCTTTCTGGTCACCGACCCCGGCCGCTTCGACGTGATCGTCACCGACAACCTGTTCGGCGACATCATCACCGACCTGGCCGCCGCGGTCTCGGGCGGAATTGGCTTGGCCGCCAGTGGAAATATCGACGCCACCCGGACCAATCCGTCGATGTTCGAGCCGGTGCACGGCAGCGCACCCGACATCGCCGGCAAGGGCGTCGCCGATCCGACCGCGGCCATCGTTTCGGTGGGGCTGCTGCTTGCCCACCTCGGTGAGGCCGAGGCCGCTAGCCGGGTGGACCGGGCCGTCGAGACGTATCTGGCGTCGCGCGGGAACGAACGGCTCTCCACCAGCGAAGTCGGCGAACGGATTGCAGCCGGGCTGTAGCTGCCGCCCTGGTTTCTAAGCCGGGCGGTAAGAGCTTGGCCGGCACCAACGGAATGGCCGCCAACGGGAACAGTCCGCACAACGCCCAGGCCGTGGGATACCTTGCCGCACTGATCAATGCACCGAAGAGCGGGGGACCGGCGGCCGCCATCAGTCGCTGAGTGGTGTTCTGAAAGCCTAACGCGCGCCCACTCCAGAACGGTCCGGCGAACTCGGTGATCGCCGTGGCTTCCAACCCGTTGTCGAGCACGGCGAGCACCGAGACGATGACCATCAGTGCCACTTCGTACCGCGAAGTCCGGTGGTCGGCGTAGGCCAAGAGGAACAGCGTCAAAGCGGCCGCGGCCGCAATGGCCGAGACAGGCCGCATGCGCGAGCCGATGCGATCCGACCAGCGCCCGACCAAGATCCGGCCCAACGCACCGAGCAACTGCGAGACCGTCATCGCGGCGCCCGCAGCCGCGATCGACCAGCCGTCGTTTCTGATCAGCCAGACCAGCATGAACGTGACCGTCACCGTCTGCGGCATCATCATCAGCGCAGACACCGCGTGAATTCGCCACAGCACCCATGACCCGCGGTAGGGACTCGCCAATTCCTGGTCGGTAGCCGTCGCCCGGGCTTTGCGTGGTGAGTCGACGACACCAACGATGCTGAGCAGGGCGGCCACCGTGCATGCGATGGCGGGAAACATCAGACCCGCGTGTGGGCTGTGCTCGGCCAACTCGGGTATCACCAAGGCGCCCAAGGCAATACCCAGCGGTTGCGCTGTCTGGCGAATCCCCATCGCCAGGCCGCGCTGATGCGGCGGGAACCAACCCGAGACCAGCCGTCCGCCGGCGGTGTTGCAACTGGCCGCGGCCATACCGCCGAGGAACAGAAACACACCGACCCACAAGAGCGAATCTGCCGATGCCGCAGCGTAGGCCGCGACCGCGGTGAGCGCCGAGCCCACAGTCAGCACGAGCCGCTCGCCGACCCGGTCCAGCACATAGCCCCAGCCGACCAAGGTGACGACCATCCCCCAGCTGGGCATCGAGGCCAGCAGACTGGCTTCGGTGAGCGGAGTTCGGCGCTCGGCTTCCAGTGCGGGGATCAGGAAGGCGACGCCGTTGATGAAAAGGAAGGACGTGGATGTCACGACCAGCGAGACGATCATCATCTGCCAGCGTGCGCCGGTGCTGAGTTGGACCGCCGTTGCCGGGTCCGTGGTCATCCCCCATGCTAACCGCGGTCAACGCATCAGGATTCGAACACGGCGGCCCTGTCGGCCATCACCCGCGGAAGGGCGCCGACCGGTACGAATGGCAGCGCCGCCAGCGGGAACAAGCCGCATACCGCGAACGCCACCGGAAATCCGGCGGTGGCGATCAACGCGCCGAATGCCGGGGGGCCGAGCGCAACCATCAGCCGCTCGAGCGCGTTCTGCGCGCTCAATGCGCGTCCGCTCCAAAACGGCCCGGCTAATTCGGGGATCGTCGTGAACGGCAACCCGCTATCGCCGGTGAGCGCTGCCGCGGTCACCATGACCGGCACGGCCAGTGACCAATTCAAGTGGTCGCTGAGCGCCAGCACCAGCATGACCACGGTGGTGACGACGGCCAGGATCCGGAGCGGCCGCATCCGCGAGCCGACCTGATCCGCCCAGCGGCCGGCCGCGATGCGGCCCAGCGCACCCAGTAGTTGAGAAAGGCCCACCAGTGCGCCCGCCCAGGCCGCCGACAGGCCGCGGTCCATCGTGAACCAGACCAGCATGAAGGTCAGGACTACCGGCTGAGGCACCATCAGCAGCGCCGAAGCGGCGTGGATTCGCCACAGCGTGGTGGCGCCGCGGTAGGGGTTCGCGAGGTCCTCATCGCTGGCATCCGCATGCCTCGGGCGCGGTGGGTCTTTGACGCCGATGGCGCCGATCACCGCCGCCACGGCGCACAGTCCGGCGGGAAAGAGCAGCGCCGTCGACAAGCTCTGCTTGGCCAGCTCGGGAATCACCAACGCCGCCAATCCAATTCCCAGCGGCTGTGCCGTCTGCCGGATGCCCATCGCCAGAGCCCGCTGGTGCTGCGGGAACCAGCCGGTGACCAGCCGGCCGCACGCGGTGACACTACTGGCGGCGGCCATACCGCCGAGCACCAGAAATATCCCCATCGTCATGAGCGAATGTGCCGATGCGGCGGCGAAGCCGGCTGTCGCGGTCAGGATCAGGCCCAGGGTGAGCACGATGCGTTCCCCGACGCGGTCCAGTAGGTAGCCCCAGATCGGCAGGGCGACCACCATGCCGAAACTCGGCAGCGCTGCCAGCAGGCCGCCCTCGGCCAGGCCGGTGTCGTGTCGTGTGTGCAGCATGGGGATCAAGAAGGCGACGCCATTGATGAAGACATTGGCGCACAACGTCGCGGTGAGCGAGACGACGAGCATCGTCCATCGTCGAGCGGTGCTGATCGTCTGCTCCGGCACGCAGTTCTACTCCCTAGGTCCGCGGGCTCCTTTCGTCTGCCACGAAACCTGCCCCTGAAGTAGTTCGGAACAAGACGGTCGCCGGATGGTCTCGTCGCGACGGTTTCTTCACCTCGGCCCGGGTCGGGGCGCCGCATCGTCGCCCGGGGGGCCGATGGTGACGGCCCGCATCGCCCGGCTGCTGCCGGGCTCGCGACCGTCACTAGGCTTAGGTGAATGCGCCTTGGTCGAATCGCTAGCCCGGATGGTGTCTCCTTCGTCAGTATCGAGGGCCCGCTGGAGGATCCCAGCGCGATGACTGCCCGTGAGATCGCCGAGCACCCGTTCGGCACGCCGACGTTTACCGGTCGCTCGTGGCCGGTCGCCGACGTCCGGCTGCTGGCTCCGATGCTTGCCGGAAAGGTGGTCTGCATCGGCAAGAACTACAGCGACCACATCGCCGAGATGGCCACCTTCGCAACCGGCCCGGCCGCGGCCGATCCCATCATCTTCCTCAAGCCCAACACCGCCATCATCGGACCGAACGTACCGATTCGGTTGCCCGCCAACGCATCACCCGTGCATTTCGAAGGGGAGCTGGCCGTGGTGATCGGCCGGCCGTGCAAGGACGTGGCGGCCGCCCAGGCCGCCGACAACATCTTGGGCTACACGATCGCCAACGACGTGTCGGCTCGCGATCAGCAACAGGCCGACGGCCAATGGACTCGCGCCAAGGGGCACGACACCTTCTGCCCGGTGGGGCCGTGGGTCGTCACCGACCTCGACCCGGCCGACATCGCGCTGCGCACCGAGGTCAACGGCCAGGTCAAACAGGACAGCCGCACCTCGCTGATGATTCACGATGTCGGTGCCATCGTGGAATGGATCTCGGCGGTGATGACTTTGCTGCCGGGCGATCTCATCCTCACCGGGACGCCGGCCGGGGTCGGTCCCATCGAGGACGGCGACACCGTCTCCATTTTCATCGAGGGTATCGGCACCCTCTCCAATCCCGTGGTCCGAAAAGGAAAGTCGTGACTGACGTTCGGGTCCGGTTCTGCCCATCGCCGACCGGCACCCCGCACGTCGGGATGGTCCGCACCGCGCTGTTCAACTGGGCCTACGCTCGCCACACCGGTGGCACCTTCGTCTTTCGCATCGAGGACACCGATGCCGAGCGCGACAGCGAGGAAAGCTATCTGGCCCTGCTCGACGCGTTGCGCTGGCTCGGGCTGGATTGGGACGAGGGGCCCGAGGTCGGCGGACCCTACGGCCCGTACCGGCAGTCGCAGCGCGGCGACACCTACCGCGAAGTGGTGGACAAGTTGCTGACCGCCGGTGAGGCCTACCACGCTTTTTCGACGCCGGAGGAGGTCGAGGCCCGCCATGTGGCCGCCGGCCGCAATCCCAAATTGGGCTACGACAACTACGACCGCGAGCTGACCGAGGCGCAGCGCGCGGAGTTCCTGGCCGAAGGCCGCAAGCCCGTGGTGCGGCTACGGATGCCCGACGAAGATCTGGCGTGGGATGACCTGGTGCGCGGGACCACCACCTTCGCGGCGGGCTCGGTACCCGATTTCGCGTTGACCCGCGCAAGCGGAGATCCCTTGTATACCTTGGTCAATCCGTGTGACGACGCGCTGATGAAGATCACCCACGTGCTTCGCGGCGAGGATCTGCTGCCGTCGACGCCGCGTCAGCTGGCGTTGTACCAGGCGCTGATCCGAATCGGGGTGGCCGAGCGCGTTCCGCAATTCGCGCACCTGCCAACGGTATTGGGGGAGGGCACCAAAAAGCTGTCCAAGCGCGACCCGCAGTCTAATTTGTTCGCCCACCGCGACCGGGGCTTCATCCCCGAAGGGTTGCTGAATTACCTTGCGCTGCTGGGCTGGGCGATCGCCGACGATCACGACCTGTTCAGCCTCCGGGAGATGGTGGCCGCGTTCGACGTGGTCGACGTCAACTCCAACCCGGCCCGGTTCGATCAGAAGAAGGCCGACGCGCTCAACGCCGAACACATCCGGATGCTCGACGTCGCCGACTTCACCGGCCGGTTGCACGACTACTTCGCTGTGCACGGCCATCGCCTCGGGCTCGACGAGGCCGGATTCGCCACGGCGGCCGAGCTGGTGCAGACCCGCATCGTGGTGCTCGGCGATGCGTGGGACCTGCTGAAGTTCCTCAACGACGACGAATACGCGATCGACCCCAAGGCCGCCGGCAAGGAGCTGGGCCCGGACGCTGCCCCGGTGCTCGACGCCGCTCTGCGGGCGTTGGAGGGCCTCGCGGACTGGACGACGGCGGGCATCGAGGACGCGCTCAAGGCGGCCCTCATCGAGGGCCTCGAGCTCAAACCGCGCAAGGCGTTCGGCCCGATCCGCGTTGCCGCCACCGGAACGACGATCAGTCCGCCGCTCTTCGAATCGCTGGAGCTGCTGGGCCGGGACCGCAGCCTGGAGCGGTTGCGGGCCGCGCGCGATGGGGCCGGCTGAATCTTTGGTAGTCTGCACAGCGGTTTACAAAGGCCGACAACGGTTTGGCAGAGTGGGTTCACAAGCTGGCGCTAGCCCGCAGAACACGCTCTGAGCAGCGGTTTTAGGCAGCCAATGGGGTATGGTGTAATTGGCAACACAGCTGATTCTGGTTCAGCCATTCTAGGTTCGAGTCCTGGTACCCCAGCAAAGTCTGTCAGGCTGCAAGCAGATGCCCAGTGATTAGGTAGCCCTCGCCGGGTGAGCTATGCTGGCTGCTCGGATCGGTTCTGGCCCCGTCGTCTAGCGGCCTAGGACGCCGCCCTCTCACGGCGGTAGCGTGGGTTCGAATCCCATCGGGGCTACAAGTAATTACTGGCCGGTCCCCAGCACTGCCGGGGCGGTTGATCCGCCTACCGGCATCGGCGGTAATCCGAGCTTGCGGTGATCCCAGGAACGCGCGCGCTGCGCCACGATGCGCACGCAGACTCGCTTGTTCATCATCTGCTGGACGAACGGCAACATGTCGTCGGTGTAGGGGCCGGTGTAGCGCTCCCACACACTGACCCCGACGCGATGCGAGACGTCGGGATCGTCGACGATCTCCGCGACGCCTTCGAAGGACACTCCGCGCAACGTGTCGTAGGTGTCGCCGTCTTCGATCAGAAAGGTCACTCGCGGATCGCGGGTCAGGTTGACGGCCTTCTGAGACTTGGCTTTGGTCTCGATCCAGATTTCGCCGTCGACGACGGCGTACCACATGGCGGTCAAGTGCGGCTGGCCGTCGCGCCCAATGGTGGCCATTGTCCCGGTGCGGCTTCTGACGACGAAGTCGGCGATCTCGTCCTCGGTCATGACGATGCTCGCGCGCTGATTGGTTCCCATCGCGTCAGTTTGTCAGCGGCGGATTTCGAGCGTGCGCTGAGGGCGGGAATTGTGCGCCCCGGACGCACACTCGAGCGGTCGAGGCGACTATAGCCGTCGAGCCATGGCGTCGGCCGCCGATAGAAGATCGGCGGCCCAGCGCGCTCCCGGACGCCGGCCGATCCGGTCGACGGGCCCCGACACCGAGATGGCGGCGACGACCACGCCGCGGCCATCACGCACGGGCGCTGACACACTCGCCACCCCCGGCTCGCGCTCGGCAATGCTTTGCGCCCAACCACGCCGGCGTACTTCGGCCAGCGTCCGGTCGGTGAACTTGGCCGTCGGCAGCACGGCTTGTTGAGTGGCGGCATCGCTGTGGGCCAGCAAGACTTTGGCCCCCGAACCCGCTGTCATCGGCAACCGCGCTCCGACCGGAACCGTATCGCGAAGGCCCGCAGACGGTTCCAGGGCCGCCACGCAGACCCGCGACGTGCCCTCGCGGCGGTACAGCTGCACGCTTTCGCCGGTGGTCTCACGCAAGTGCGGGAGCACCGCCGCGCCGGCCGCCAGCAACGGATCGTCGACCTGCGCCGCGAGTTCGGTCAGCGCGGGGCCCAGCTGCCAACGCCCTTCGTCGTCGCGCGCCAGCAGGCGGTGCACTTCCAGTGCAGCGGCCAGCCGGTAGGTCGTCGCCCGGGGAAAACCGGTGCGGTCGCACAGTTCGGCTAACCCACAGGGAGATTCCGCGATCGTGTGCAACACCTCCACGGCTTTATCCAGGACGCCGATGCCGCTATGCTGTCTCATAGAGAGATACTAGCGTCTCGTATTATGAGATCACAGCCCAGATTGATCGGCGAGCCGCGAATGAGGCGAATCGAGGCGAGTTCACGATGGGAACCGAAGTAGCTGGGGGTAAGCCGCGCACCCTGGCCGAAAAGGTGTGGGAAGACCACGTTGTGGTCTCCGGTGACGGCACCGCGCCGGACTTGATTTACATCGACCTGCATTTGGTGCACGAGGTCACCAGCCCGCAGGCGTTCGACGGCCTGCGCCTGGCCGGGCGCCCGGTGCACCGGCCAGATCTGACGCTGGCCACCGAGGACCACAACGTGCCCACCGTCGACATCGACAAGCCGATCGCCGACCCGATATCGCGTACTCAGGTTGAGACATTGCGGCGCAACTGCGCCGAATTCGGTGTCCGGCTACATCCGATGGGTGATATCGAACAGGGCATCGTGCATGTCGTCGGACCGCAATTAGGGCTGACCCAACCGGGAATGACGGTCGTCTGTGGGGATAGTCACACTTCCACTCACGGAGCATTCGGCGCATTGGCCATGGGAATCGGTACCTCGGAGGTCGAGCATGTGCTGGCCACCCAGACTTTGCCGTTGCGGCCCTTCAAAACAATGGCGGTCAATGTCGACGGGGAATTGGCGCCCGGCGTGACGGCCAAGGACATCATCCTGGCGTTGATCGCCAAGATCGGCACGGGCGGCGGCCAGGGCCATGTCATCGAATATCGGGGCAGTGCGATCGAATCCCTGTCCATGGAAGGCCGGATGACGGTCTGCAACATGAGCATCGAAGCCGGCGCCCGCGCCGGAATGGTGGCGCCGGACGAGACCACCTACGAATTCCTGCGTGGCCGCGCGCACGCGCCGACCGGCGCCCAGTGGGACGCCGCGTTGCAGTACTGGCAGCAGCTGCGCACCGACGACGGCGCCGTTTTCGACACCGAGGTTTATCTCGATGCGGAGTCGTTGACGCCGTTCGTCACCTGGGGAACAAACCCCGGCCAGGGAGTGCCGTTGGGGGCGGCGGTGCCGGATCCCGAGTTGATGACCGACGACGACGAACGCCAGGCCGCGGAGAAAGCGTTGGCATATATGGACCTTCGGCCGGGTATGCCGATGCGTGAGATCGCGGTCGACACGGTATTCGTGGGGTCTTGTACCAACGGTCGCATCGAGGATCTGCGGGTAGTGGCCGAGGTGTTGCGCGGGCGCAAAGTGGCCCCGGGCGTGCGAATGCTGGTTGTTCCGGGCTCGATGCGGGTGCGCGCGCAGGCCGAAGCCGAAGGGCTCAGTGAGGTATTCACCGCCGCCGGTGCCGAATGGCGGCAGGCCGGCTGCTCGATGTGCCTGGGTATGAACCCCGATCAGCTCGCGCCCGGCGAGCGCTGCGCCGCGACGTCCAACCGGAACTTCGAAGGGCGGCAGGGCAAAGGCGGCCGTACGCATTTGGTATCGCCGGACGTCGCCGCGGCCACAGCGGTTCGCGGCACGCTTTCCGCTCCGGCTGACTTGAACTGAAACGAAATCGAGGACGAAGATGGAAGCCTTTCACACCCACACCGGGATTGGCGTGCCGCTGCGGCGCTCCAATGTCGATACCGACCAGATCATTCCTGCGGTGTATTTGAAGCGTGTCACCCGCACCGGTTTCGAGGACGGATTGTTCGCGACGTGGCGGTCGGATCCGTCATTCGTGCTCAACCTCAGTCCATTTGACCGAGGCTCGGTCTTGGTCGCCGGACCCGACTTCGGGACCGGATCGTCGCGCGAGCATGCAGTGTGGGCGCTGATGGACTACGGCTTCCGGGTGGTCATCTCGTCTCGATTCGGCGACATTTTTCGGGGCAACGCGGGCAAGGCGGGGCTGCTGGCGGCCGAAGTCAGCCAAGACGGCGTGGAACTCCTTTGGAAGCTCATCGAGCAGAGTCCGGGACTGGAAATCACTGCCAATCTTCAAGATCGAAATATCATTGCGGGAACGACGGTGCTGCCGTTCAAGATTGACGACCACACCGCGTGGCGACTGCTCGAAGGACTCGACGATATAGGCCTTACGCTGCAGAAACTCGATGACATCGAGTCTTTCGAGGCGGCCCGTCCGGACTGGAAACCGCGCACTCTACCCACCCCGTGAACTCCTCGATCGGGGTGGAATTTCGCCCCGATCGCCTTAGCTAGCAAGGCTTATTTTTCGCCCGCGTCACCGACCAAGGGCGGCAACCGGATTGCCGAATTTCCTGTTGCTTAGCCGTGAAATTGCGCGTGGCGCTTGGCAATTTGCTGGGTAAGGGTTTACCGTGTTCGCTAGTCGGTTCCCAAAATGGGACCACTGGCTTCGGAGGGTTTGGATGAACAAAGCAGAGCTCATAGATGTGCTCACACAGAAATTGGGCTCGGACCGTCGGCAGGCGACCGCCGCCGTCGAGAATGTTGTCGACACCATTGTGCGTGCGGTGCACAAGGGCGACAGCGTGACCATCACCGGGTTCGGTGTGTTCGAACAACGGCGCCGCGCAGCGCGTGTCGCCCGCAACCCGCGTACCGGTGAGACGGTGAAGGTAAAGCCGACGTCCGTCCCCGCGTTCCGCCCGGGTGCTCAATTCAAAGCGGTTGTTGCTGGCGCACAGCGCCTCCCGTCGGAAGGACCGGCCGTGAAACGTGGTGTTGTTGCAGGCGCAGCCAAGAAGGTTGCCAAGAAGGCTCCCGCCAAGAAGGCTGCGGTGAAGAAGGCCGCGACCAAGGCTCCGGCCAAGAAGGCCGCGACCAAGGCTCCGGTCAAGAAGGCCGCGACCAAGGCCCCGGTCAAGAAGGCCGCGACCAAGGCTCCGGTCAAGAAAGCGGTCAAGGCCGTGAAGAAGGTCGTTGCCAAGGCGCCCGTGCGCAAGGCCGCGACCAAGGCTCCGGCCAAGAAGACTGCGGCCAAGAAGGCTCCGGCCAAGAAGGCCGCCGCCAAGCGCGGCCGCAAGTAAGGCAGTAGCCGAGTTCAGACGCGAATACCCTTCGGGGCGGCAAGGCTGCCCCCGAAGGGTATTTCGTGTGTCAGGCCCGGACGTTGGCGGCCAGCGCGCCGCCGATGTGATCGGCCGCCACCAGTCGGCCCTTGGATAGCGACAGCACCCACGTACTGCCTTTGTGATTGCGCGACTTATCCGGGTGTACCCCGTCGCGTTCGCACCACCATGTGATCAGATCGGGAATCACCTTGCCCTGCGTACAGATCACCGGTGTGCCCTCGCGCTCGGCGATATGCAGTATCCGGTGCCGGCCGCGTTTGGGACTCTTGGCGTACGACTCCTCGGTGAGCGCGGACTCGTTCTCGATCGTCACACCCAGCTCCTCGGCGAGCGGCTCAACCGTCTCGTGGCAGCGCACCCGATCGGCCGCATACACGTCGGTGGCGCCGAACGCCATCAGCTGCGGGACCAAGGCCTCAGCCTGAGCGCGGCCTCGCTTGTCGAGCGGTCGCTTGGTGTCATCTCCGGAGAACCGGGATTTGCGGCCCGCGGTGCCGTGCCGGACTACCAACACGGTGTGCGTGTCTGCTGGTTGTTTTGTGAACTCCCGCAACACATTTCGGTCTTGTCCGTAGTCGAGCTTCTTCATTGCGTCGGCGACGGACAACCAGATCAATTCGTCGACCTCTTTGCCCGGTTCGAAATTGCCACCGGTGCTGCGCGCCGCCCAGTAGTAGACCTTTTTGACGCCTTGGTCGATCGGATAGCTCACCTTGTCGAGCCGCCGGCCGAGGATGGCGTGGTGTCCGGTTTCCTCCAGCACCTCGCGCACCGCGGCCACCGGTGCCGTTTCGCCCGGGTCCACTTTGCCCTTGGGCAGCGACCAGTCGTCGTAGCGGGGACGGTGGATGACAGCGATCTCGAGCTCGGTGTCGTCCGCATCGGCACGGCGGTCTCGCCACAGCACCGCGCCCGCCGCGTAGACGAGCCGCTTCCCTGAGCGCCGCGAGTTCTGGTCCGACACTCCACTCCTGCAGGTCAATTCGGCCAGCGTTACACCGGCCCCGGGCGTGGGCTGGAAAGTTACCACATGTCGTTAGGCGCCGCGGTGGCGCTCCATCAATGACTCCTGGTGATCGCGCACCGAGTGACCTTCCCGTGGCGACGCGATCCACTGCCCGTCGGATTCGAGCTCCCAGCACCGGGTGGACGGGTCCATCGCGGACTCGAACAACTCGTTCAGATACGTGGTCAGCTTGGGATCCTTGACCTGAACCAGCGCCTCGACGCGCCGGTCGAGGTTGCGGTGCATCATGTCGGCGCTGCCGATCCAGAACTCGTTGATGCGACTGAAATGCATGATCCGCGAGTGCTCCAGGAATCGGCCGAGGATCGAACGGACCGCAATGTTCTCCGAGAAGCCTTCGGTGCCAGGGCGTAGCGCGCAGATGCCGCGCACCACCACCTCGACCCGCACGCCGGCCCGCGACGCGCGATACAGCGCGTCGATGACCTGCTCGTCGACCAGAGCGTTCATCTTCACCCGGATCCGGCCACCACCATGTTCGCGGTGGGCCGCAATCTCGCGCTCGACGCGTTCGATGATCCCGGTGCGAATGCTGTGCGGGGCAACCAAGAGGTTGCGGTAGGAGACCTTGCGCGAGTAGCCGGTCAGCGAATTGAACAGGTCGGTCAGGTCGGCGCCGATGTCGGGGGAGGCCGTGAGCAGACCGACGTCCTCGTACAGTCGCGCCGTCTTCCCGTTGTAGTTGCCGGTCCCGATGTGGCAGTAGCGCCGGATGGTTGAACCTTCGCGGCGCACCACCAGGCAGGTCTTGCAGTGCGTCTTGAGTCCGACGTACCCGTAGACGACGTGCACGCCCGCTTGCTCAAGCGTGCGAGCCCAGCGGATGTTCGCCTGCTCGTCGAAGCGTGCCTTGATCTCCACCATTGCCACGACTTGCTTTCCGGCCTCGGCCGCTTGGATGAGGGCCCGAACGATCGGTGAGTCACCGGAGGTGCGGTACAGCGTCTGCTTGATTGCCAACACGTTCGGGTCGGCTGCGGCCTGTTCGATGAATCGCTGCACGCTCGTGGAGAACGACTCATACGGATGATGAAGCAGCACATCGCCTTCGCGCAGCGTCGAGAAAATGCTGCGCGGCGTTTCGCGATCGGCGAAGGCGGGACTGGTGGCCGGAACGAATGTCCGGTCCTTGAGTGCCGGCCGGTCGACGCCGTAGATCTGCCACAACGACGAGAGGTCGAGCAGCCCCGGGACTTCGATGACGTCACCGGGATTCACGTCGAGTTCGCGCAGCAGCAGCTCGAGCATGCTCTCGGTCATGTCATCGGCGATCTCGAGTCGCACCGGTGAACCGAACCGCCGGCGCGCCAATTCCCGTTCGAGCGCCTGCAGCAGGTCTTCGTCGCGGTCCTCTTCAACCTCGTAGTCGGCATTCCGGGTGATGCGGAACGCGTGATGCTCGACGATTTCCATCCCCGGGAAAAGGGCCGGGAGGAAGGCCGCGATCAGCGATTCCATCGGCAGGTAGCGGACGACGGCTGGCCCGTCGTTGCCGTCGGCGTCGGTACCGCCGCCGAGTTCGACGAAGCGATCGACGTTGTCGGGCACCTTGACTCGAGCGAAGTGCTGGCCGCCGTCGTCCTTGACCGTGACGGCCAGGTTGAGGCTCAGCCCGCTCACGAATGGGAATGGGTGCGCCGGGTCGACGGCGAGCGGGGTCAGAACCGGGAAGACCTGCTCGTTGAAGTAGGTCGACAGTTGGTCTCGCTCGGCCTGATCCAAATCGGCCCACGTGACGATATAGATGCCTTCGTGCGCGAGCGCCGGTCGCACCGCATCGAGGAATTCGCGCGCGTGCCGGGTTGCGATCCGCTGCGTCTGTTCGCCGATGCGGGCCAGCTGCTCACGAGGCGTCAGGCCGTCGGCCGAGCGGACGGACAGCCCCATCTCGTCGCGGCGCTTGAGGCCGGCCACCCGGACCATGTAGAACTCGTCGAGGTTCGACGCGAAGATCGCCAGGAACTTGGCGCGCTCCAACAACGGTAGCGAGGTGTCGGCGGCCAATGCGAGCACGCGCGCGTTGAAATCCAGCCAGCTCAGTTCCCGGTTGAGGTATCGGTCCTCCGGTAGCGCATCGTCGATCGCGGCGGGGGTCGTAGCGGGGGGCGCCCCCACCGCGCTGTCGCCGGGTTGCCACACAGTTTCGTCAAGCCGTGCTTCAGCTTCGATTTCGGTCACGAAGGAATCATTGCTCATCACCGGGTGGTGCTGCTAGCGCTCGGTAGAGATCCATCCGGCGTTGGCGCGCCGTTCATCCCGCAGACAGGTTTGCCGCGTGGCTTTCCTCAGTGTTGGGTGATGGCACGAGCGGTTGCCGCCCCGACGCCGAGACGGCGAGCGGCCACCAAGTCGGCGGGGGTGTCGACGTCGCAGCGCAGCCCGGGCCACGCGCCCGTCAGCTCGATCGCACCCGAACGACGGTGCCGCGCCGCCGAATCCGCCCCGAAGTGTGGATCCAACGCGGTGCCGAATGCGCACAGTGCCGCGGTGCCGGTTGCCAGCCGGTCGGCAACGAAGCTGCGCCGGTGCTGGCGTGCGGCAGCGATCGCGCCGGCCAGCTCTTGTGTCTGCAAAGCGGGCAAATCACCTTGCAGTGCAATAACATTGGAGAACGATTCGGCCACGTGACGTTCGGCGGTGGCAAGCGCTTGGTTCAGCGGGTCGTCGTGGCCTTCGGGTGTCGGGTCGGCGAGCACCTGTGCTCCGAGTCCCGCCGCTGCGGCCGCCGCGGCCTCGTCCGGCGTGACGACAGTGATCGAGCCCACCGATCCGACCCCCGCCGCGGCCGTCACGGTATCCACCAACATGGCCAGCACCACGGTCTCTCGGGTCCGTGCCGAGAACACCGGAGCGAGTCTGGTCTTGGCGGCGGCCAACCGCTTCACGGCGATGATCAACGCGATATCGCCGGCACCGTTTGTCTGCGCGCCGCTCATGACGTCAATCCTGCCAGCGCAGCGATTCGCGCCGGTCGCGAGCTGGCGCCGCACCCGCTCGCGGGGGACATATGCCGGCCGCCCGAGGCTGTTCTAGGGTGTAGCGGCTGCAGATGCCGCGTTGATGACAGATCGGGATGAGAAATGGCCAGCACAGCGGGCGCCGTCGCGGTGATGGGCGCCGGAGCATGGGGAACGGCGCTGGCCAAGGTGCTCGCCGAGGTCCTCGAAACGACCGGAGCACCGGAAGCGGAGGTCAGGTTGTGGGCCCGGCGATCCGATGTCGCCGAGCAGATCAACGCCACCCGATATAACCCCGCCTACCTACCCGGCACCGAGCTGCCGCCGGGGATCCGGGCCACCGCCGACGCGGCCGAAGCGCTGCGCGGCGTGACGACGGTGCTGCTGGGCGTCCCGGCGCAGAACCTGCGGAGCAACCTCGAGCAGTGGGCTCCCTTAATCGCCGACGGCGCAACCCTGGTCAGCCTGGCCAAAGGCATCGAGCTGGGCACCCTAATGCGGATGAGCCAGGTCATCGTCTCGGTGACCGGTGTCGACCCGTCGCAGGTCGCGGTGATTTCCGGGCCGAACCTGGCCAGCGAGATCGTTGAATGTCAACCCACCGCCACCGTCGTGGCGTGCAGCGACTCCGGCCGCGCCGTCGCCTTGCAGCGCATGCTGAACACCGGGTATTTCCGCCCGTACACCAATAGCGACGTGGTCGGCACCGAGATCGGCGGAGCCTGCAAGAACGTCATCGCGCTCGCGTGCGGGATGGCGGCCGGCGTCGGCCTGGGCGAAAACACCGCCGCGGCGATCATCACCCGGGGCCTGGCGGAGATCATGCGGCTCGGCATCGCGCTGGGCGCCAAGGGCGCGACGCTGGCCGGCCTGGCGGGGGTGGGTGACCTGGTGGCCACCTGCACGTCGCCGCAGTCACGGAACCGCTCGATGGGTGAGCGCCTGGGGCGCGGCGCAACCATGCAGTCGGCGCTGGAGGGAAAGGACGGCCACGTCGTCGAGGGCGTCACCTCGTGCGAATCAGTGCTCGCGCTGGCGTCCAGCTACGACGTCGAGATGCCGCTCACCGACGCGGTGCACCGGGTCTGCCATAAGGGACTCTCGGTCGACGAGGCGATGGCCCTGCTGCTGGGCCGCAGCACCAAGCCGGAATGAGCGCGTTCCCGCCCGGCGGTCCGGCAAAACCCCGCTAACGGTCGGCGCCCCGACCTGTCGGCGTCCCAACCGGTAGCCTCTCCAGGTTGTGAGCGCTAGCGAGGGGACGAGTCGGGTCCCCGTGCCACCCGGTAGCCGGGTGCGCGTCGCCGTCGTCTTCGGCGGACGCAGCAACGAACACGCCATCTCGTGCGTGTCCGCGGGCAGCATCCTGCGCAACCTCGATCCGCAACGATTCGATGTGGTCGCGATCGGCATCACCCCCGAAGGGTCGTGGGTGCTCACCGACGGCGACCCGGACGCGCTGGCGATCAGCAACCGGCAATTGCCCGAGGTGACCATCGAGGCCGGCACTGAGCTGGCGCTGCCGGCCGATCCGCGGCGCGGCGGTCAGCTGGTGTCGCTACCGCCCGGCGCCGGTGAAGTTCTGGGCTCCGTCGACGTGGTGTTCCCGGTGCTGCACGGACCCTACGGCGAGGACGGCACGATCCAGGGGCTGCTCGAACTCGCCGGCGTGCCGTACGTCGGCGCCGGTGTGCTGTCCAGCGCCGTCGGTATGGACAAGGAATTCACCAAGAAGCTTCTTGTCGCCGAGGGACTTCCGGTCGGCCCGTACGCGGTGCTGAAGCCGTCGCGGCAGACGCTGCCGCCCGAGGAGCGCGAGCGGCTGGGCCTGCCGGTGTTCGTCAAGCCGGCACGCGGTGGTTCGTCGATCGGTGTCACGCGGGTCGCGCGCTGGGACGAGCTGGCCGCCGCGGTGGCTCAGGCTCGCCGCCACGACCCGAAGGTGATCGTCGAGGCCGCGATCAACGGTCGCGAGCTGGAATGTGGCGTGCTTGAAATGCCGGACGGCACAATAGAAGCCAGTACGGTGGGGGAGATCCGGGTAGCCGGTGTGCGCGGACGCGAGGATAGCTTCTACGACTTCGCCACCAAATACCTCGACGACGCGGCCGAATTGGACGTCCCGGCCAAGGTCGACGACGACATCGCCGACGCCGTGCGCCAATTGGCGATCCGGGCGTTCAAGGCCATCGACTGCCAGGGCCTGGCCCGGGTTGACTTCTTCTTCACCGACGACGGGCCGGTGATCAACGAGGTCAACACGATGCCGGGCTTCACCACGATCTCGATGTACCCGAGGATGTGGGCGGCCAGCGGCGTCGACTATCGCAGTCTGCTGGCGACCATGGTCGAAACGGCTTTGGCCCGGGGTACGGGTCTGCGCTAGCGCTCACCGGGTCGGGCGGGGTCGATGGGCACCGCCGCGATGGTGTGGTCGATCACTCCGGAGAGCTGCTGGATCGGGGTCGGGCCGGATCCCGACGGCAGGGTCAGCGCGACGTACACCGGTCGATCCACCGTGTACCAGGTGGATCTGCCTGCGTCACCGGCGGATTGCTGTTCGGACGCCACCTCGAACCACTGCACCCGGTCGACGACCTGGATCGCGGACCCCACCACAAAGCCGGCCGGGCGCTCGAGCCCGCAGCGCAACACCACCGGTTCGGTGCCGGATCCGGCGCGCCAGGCGGTCGCGCCCGCGGGCGCCGGCTGCGCCAGCTGCGCGCGCTGGTAGTCGCCGAGCCGCTGCGGCAGCGCCGCGGAGAGCGCACGGCATGCGGAACTGTCGGCGTGCGGGGCCGGCGCGGCGGGCAGGGCGACCGGCCGCGGCGGCGCTTCGCGGGTGGCCGCGATGACAAGCACGACGCCGGTCGCCAGGACCGCCACCACCACCGCGGCGATCAGCAGGGCCCGCGGTGGCCCGCCCAGGTCCTCGGTGTCCGAACTTCCCATCACCACCCGGCCGTCGACGCCGGCAGCATCGACCACCGGACACCTCCCATCTCATACACTGGCGCCGTCCGCTCGCGCGGGCAGGGACCAAATTTACCGCAGGTCGGACCACTGTACGAGGCCCTGACGTGCCGGGACGCGCAGGAAGAGGACGCGCAGAAAGAGGTGCCGTGCGCGAAGAACCGGCTCCGGAGTCACCAACGCTGGGGCAACTCGGCGAGTTCGCCGTCATCGATCGGCTGGTACGCGGCCGCGTTCAGCCCGCCGCAGTGCTGCTCGGACCCGGCGACGACGCGGCGGTGGTGTCCGCCGCCGACGGCCGTACCGCCGTGTCGACCGACATGCTGGTGGCCGGCCGGCATTTCCGGCTGGACTGGTCGACGCCCCGCGACGTCGGCCGCAAGGCGATCGCTCAGAACGCGGCGGACATCGAGGCGATGGGTGGGCGGGCCGCGGCATTCGTGGTCGGCTTCGGCGCACCCGCTGATACGCCGACGGCGGATGCGGACGCATTGGTCGACGGAATGTGGGACGAGGCAGCACGAGTCGGCGCCGGCATCGTCGGCGGCGATCTGGTCAGCGCACCGCTGTGGGTGTTGTCGGTGGCGGTGCTGGGCGACTTGGGTGGGCGGGCGCCGGTGTTGCGCTCGGGGGCGAAACCTGGCGCGGTGCTTGCCGTCGCCGGCGACCTGGGCCGCTCGTCTGCTGGATACTCGTTGTGGCATAAGGGGATTAGCGGGTTTGACGAACTGCGCGCGCGTCATCTGGTGCCGGAGCCGCCCTACGGTCAGGGCGCGGTGGCCGCGGCTTACGGTGCGCAGTCGATGATCGACGTCTCCGATGGGCTGGTCGCCGATCTGCGCCACGTCGCCGAGGCGTCGGCTGTGGGTATTGACCTGTCCACCGCGGCGCTTGCCCCCGATCGCGATGCGCTGAGCGCGGCCGCGGCGGCGGTGGGCGACGATCCATGGTCGTGGGTGCTGGGTGGCGGCGAGGACCACGCCCTGGTGGCCTGTTTCGCCGGCCCGGTGCCACCCGGGTGGCGCGTCATCGGGCAGGTGCTCGACGGCCCGGCCCGGGTACTCGTCGACGGCGCCGAGTGGCGGGGATACGCGGGCTGGCAGTCTTTCGCTCGGTGACGATGCGGGCCGCGCGCGGCCCGGGGAGGAGCCGGGCAATCGTATCGGGAGGGTTAGGGTTGCGCGGTGACCGCACGTCCGTTGAGTGAACTCGTCGAGCAGGGGTGGGCCGCCGCGCTCGAGCCGGTCGCCGAGCAGGTGACCAAGATGGGGCAATTCCTGCGGGACGAGATCGCGGCGGGCCGCCGATACCTACCCGCCGGTCCGAATGTGTTGCGCGCCTTTACCTTCCCGTTCGATCAGCTGCGGGTGCTGATCGTCGGGCAAGACCCCTATCCGACACCGGGGCACGCGGTGGGCCTGAGCTTTTCGGTGGCTGCCGATGTGCGTCCGCTGCCGCGGAGCCTGTCCAACATCTTCGACGAATACTCGGCCGACCTGGGTTACCCGCAACCCTCGTGTGGCGATCTGACGCCCTGGGCGCAGCGGGGCGTGCTGCTGTTGAACAGGGTTTTGACGGTTCGTCCGAGCAACCCGGCGTCGCATCGCGGCAAGGGCTGGGAAGCCGTCACCGAGTGCGCGATCCGCGCCCTGGTCGGGCGGTCACAGCCCATGGTGGCGATCCTGTGGGGCCGCGACGCGTCAACGCTCAAACCTGTTCTGGCGGAGGGTAATTGCGTGGCAATCGAGTCGCCGCACCCCTCACCGCTGTCGGCATCGCGCGGATTCTTCGGCTCGCGTCCGTTCAGCCGCGCCAACGAACTGCTCGCCGGGATGGGAGCCGACCCGATCGATTGGCGGCTGCCCTGAGTTGGTCTCGGACAGCAAGCGCTCACGAATCCGGGAAGTTCACGTCTTTGGTGACGGCCTTCCACTCTTCGATCGACGCCGACATCGCGGCGATCTTGTCCCGCATCGCCTTGAGCACGTCGCGGCCCAGTAGTAGGCGCAGCGGCGGCTCGTCGAGTGTGGTCACCATGAGCACCGCCTCGGCCACCTTTTTCGGATCGCCCGGCAGGTGATCGGCGAACTGCTTGATCAGGTCTTTGCGTGCCGCCACGTCGGCGTGAAGTAGTTCTCGGTCGTCCGGTGCCGGCCGAGGCGGCCGTGGATCTCGTAGCGTTCGTCACCCGAGAACATCACTTCGGCGAACGAATCGTCGAATCGTTCGCGCTGGGAGGCGGTCGAGACAGGATCGTCAGGCCTGCGCAGTTCCTCCGATTTGCTGTCCAAAACGCTTGTTGTACAGGATGAATCGCTGGTCTACCTGATCGGGAAGCAGGCCACAGTTCTCCAGTCCATCGCGCTTCGCTGATCGCGGGCCCTCGAATTCGCCGGCGCCCCAACGTCGAAGGCGCTCGGGGCTGCCACTCGCTCAGAACTTCAGGTGCTGGCTGACGTCGCCGACCTGGTCGACGAACATGATGCGACTGTCGAACCACCATGCGTCGTCCAATCGATGGAACGTGTCCTTGTAGTGGCCGGTGACGATCACCTGCAACGGAAGGTCGACAGTGGCCTGCGTGACGCAGTAGTAGGACGTGCTGCGTGCGGTCCCCGCGGCCTCGTCGATGTGTAGCTGCACATTGGTCGTGTTGTGTTTGGTCTTCGGGGTGCCGTCGTCCTCGTAGATGCGGGTGGCCATCTCGTACATCTGCCGCACCCGGGCGGACCCCTCGAACACCGTCTCCGGCGGACCGTCCTCCATGCCACAGATGCGGCCATGCTCGAAAAGCGCGGCCACCCCGTCCAGGTCACCACCGTCGAGGAGTTCGGCGTAGGTGTAGATCAGGTTGGTGATGTCTCGCGCGCTGTCACTCATGCCAAGCCACTCCTGTGCGGTTTGCAGATCATGTTGGCAGAACTGACCCGACTTACATAGAACCACCCATTACTCTTAGTCGCCGTGACGCTACCTTGGACGCCGAGCCGCCTCGGCAACTTGACCGGCAAGCGAGTCATCGTGACGGGCGCAACCAACGGCGTGGGGCTGGGCACCGCGCACGCTCTGGCCAACGCCGGCGCCCACGTCGTCCTCGCCGTGCGCAACGCGGACCTCGGCAAGCAACGGGCCGCCGAGATGGGCGGCTCGACGTCGGTGGTCAAGCTCGACCTCGCGGACCTGGCTTCGGTGCGTGCTTTTCCCGATCAGGTCGACGGGGAAATCGACATCTTGATCAACAACGCCGGCACGCTCACCGCTCGGCGCACTGAAACCGCTGACGGCTTCGAGATGACGATGGGCACCAACCTGCTCGGACCGTTCGCGTTGACAAATCTGCTGCTGCCCCGGGTGCGTTCGCAGATCATCAACGTCGGCTCCGACGCGCACAAGTCGGCCACGTTGCGGCTCGACGACATGCATCTGCGCCGCGGCAAGTGGACGAGGCTGGGAGCCTACGCGGCCTCGAAGCTCGCGGTCATGTTGTGGGGGCTCGAGCTGGACCGCAGGCTGCGCGCCGCCGGATCCGCCATCGTCACCCAACTCACTCACCCGGGGTGGGTGGCCTCGAACTTGTCGAATCTCTCGGACTCGCCCGTGATGTCGCTGGCGCACAAAGCCGTCAAGGTCGTGGCCGACCGGTTCGGCAACGACATCGACGAGGGTGCCGCGCCCACGTTGTACTGCATCAGCGAACCGGTGCCGCCGGGCAGCTTCGTCGGTGTCAGCGGCAGGCTCGGACTGCGCGGCGACGTGGCGCTGATCGGTCGGACACCGCTCGCGTCCGACTACGCGGTGGCCGCCCGACTGGTGGCTTTCGCCGAAGAACAGACCGGCACGACGCTGTCCGTCTAGCGGCCTGTTCACACGTGCGGCAGCCAGCCAGAGCCGCGCGGGGACAGGACGAAGCCACGGCCTTGGGGGTCTTTGCACGCGGTGGTACCCGCGTTGTCGACGCCACAGGTCACGCCGTTCACCGTGATGGAGTGCAGTGGCGGCAGCGTTTTGAGCGGGTGTCCATAAACCTGACCGTTGGGGGCGATCGGGTCACCGGATTGCGCCAACCCCGAGGTGGTTCCGATCGCGTTCACCGTGCCGGCGCCGGCGGCCGGCGGGACAGCGGGAAAGTTGTTGCCCGTGCATTGCGCCTGCTCGGAGAAGAAGTCGCACGTGATGCCGTCCGGGGTGAGGAAATACACCGTGTTCAGTGGCGCGCGCCCGGTGTTGGGAAGCCCGATCGTGTAGTCCGCGACGTTTACCGGTGCATAGCCGCTGATGTCGGGAAAAGCAGGCGTATCGGCATGGGCGTTGCAGCTGGTGACAACAGCACTGACGATCCCGGCCGCGATGGCGAGCGTCTTACTGATCATGTTCGTCCTATCGGTGGGTGGGTTGGCGGTTCGCGTTGACCTCAAACTGCTGTGTGTTGTACGGCGTGTTGGTCGCTGTATTCCATTGGCTGACAAATAGATTCAGATTGTCCAGCGTGGAGCCGGGGAGGATGAATCCACCGTAGTTCTGCGGTACGAAGTTCGGACCCTGCGGATTGCTCTGCTGCGCAACAACTGTCGGTCCAACGGTCAGCGCTTTCGTAGGATCGTTGACCACCCGGACCTCGACGTTTCCGGTGCCCTGGTTGAACCCCGAGAGTACCGCCTTGCCGTCGACTTCCCTGAAACTGAGTTCGCCGTAGGGCGATTGGCTCACCGGCATGGCTTGTTGTCCGGCTGGGCCCCAACTATTGCCGGTCCAGGGCTGCCAGGCGTTGCGGTCGGCGACATGGCTGGGATCAACCCGGTACATGCTTACTCCTTGGCTGCGGTCGAATGAGTCGGCGGCGATGTACACGTTGCCGTCGGCGGCCTGGAACCCGCTGATCTGCGTCGGCCCGGCTCCCGGCGCACGCCACGAACCTTCGATGGGCTGCCAGCCCCGGCCGGGGTCGTTGGTGACCCGGGTCAGCCACGAGCCGCCATCGGGTTTCAAATTGCTTGTGCCCGTGGCCATCACGTAGGTCGTGCCATCGCGCATCCGGATACTCCCAGCCGGGAGTGTGTTTTTGCCCGCTGCTTGCAACGGTGGGGGGAACAGCACGTTCGGGCTCCCGTCCGGCCCCGTCAGCGGTTCGCCGAAATGGGGACGACCCTGGTCGTCGAAGGTGACGGGTACGGCGACGGACGGGTAATGCGTCCCGTCGTACGCTCCATTGCCGGAGAACGAATCCCCGAAGATCGCTACGTATCTGCCGTCGGGCAGCTGCACCACTTCCCCCAAGTCCGCCGCGCCAATTCCGGGGATGCCCGGATTAGCACCGGTACCGGCGACCGGCCCAAGATTGCGTGCCTGATCGGGTTGCAACGGACCTTCGATCCAGTCGCCCACGCTGGCCGGCGGGTCGTAGCCTTCGCTGTGCAGGCCGGCCATCGAGCTGTGCAAGGTGGCCGCATAGCCGTTGCGCGTTGCTTGCAGATCGCCGAGCGCGGCCTTGGTGTCGCGGATCGCGTCGTCTTCACACGTGGTGATGAAGGCATGCAGCGCGTCCCTATCCGCCGCGCCGAGATGGGGATCGGTTTCCATCTCGAGCGCTTGGCCGATCATGTTGTCGAGCGTCTGCAACTGCGTCTCGAGAGCGGCGATCCGTGCGGCCCCGGCCTTTTGCGCCTCGGCCAACGCCGCGGCGATTTTTTCCAGGTCGACGCCGATCTTGGGCAACTGCAGGGACTGTGCACCAAGGGATTTGGTCACCCGCTGCACCTCATCGGAGTCGTTGATCGGATGACCGCCGGTCTCCCTATTCCAGGCGGCTTCGAAGCGGTCGCGGGCATCGGCGAACGCCTTGCTGGATTCGGTCGTGCACACACCTGCGGCATGAAAGGCCTCCGCCAAATCGGAAATCTGGGCGGGGCGCCCCGATTGCAGGCTCTGATTGATGGCCCAGGGATCGCCACCTGCCTCGGCGATCAGCAGGGGGATGTTTATGTACCGGAGCTGCACCGGATCCCCAGCGGTCGCCGCCGTCGCCGACTATCCATCGCCACCCTCCCCTGGTGGTGATGGTAAGGCTAAAGCAGGTACCGAGCCGTCAATTCAGCCCGATCGCAGGAGCGGACGTAGTCGCCAGGTACGTTGCCCGTCATGGGTGAACTCGACAACACGGTTGCCGTCATCACCGGCGCGGCGCGCGGCCAGGGTCGCAGCCACGCCGTGGCGCTCGCCGAACAGGGCGCTGACATCATCGCCGTGGACATCTGCGCCGATATCGACGCGATTCCGTACCCGCTGGGGACCAAATCGGATCTCGACGAGACCGCACGGCTGGTCGAAGCCGCGGGCCGCAAGGCGGTGCCCGTCGTCGCCGACGTTCGCGAGCTGGCTCGGTTGGAGGCCGGGGTGCGGACCGGGATCGACGATGTCGGAGAGGTGGACATCGTCATCGCCAACGCCGGCGTGGTGGCGATCGGTGACACCGAAACCCGTTCCGAACCGGTGTTCAACTCGATCGTCGACACCAATCTGAAGGGGGTTTGGCACACGCTGCTCGCGACGGTGCCGTCGATCATCCGCAAGGGACGGGGCGGATCGATCGTGATGGTCAGCTCGTCGCAGGGCCTGACCGGACGGGGTGGCGATGGCACGGCCGCCATGTTCGCCTATGCGGCGTCCAAGCACGGAGTGGTGGGGTTGATGCGTTCGGCCGCGAACGCCTATGCACCACACAAGATTCGGGTCAATTCGGTACATCCGAGCGGCGTCTCGACGCCGATGATCCTCAACGACTTCGTGGTGAACCGGATGCTGGAGAATCCGAATCCGGCGGTCTCGCAGATGCTGTTGCCCGGTGTGCCGCTGGTCGAACCGCAAGACGTGACCGAAGCGGTGCTCTGGCTGGTCGGTCCTCGCGCACGCTATGTGACGGGTGTGTCGATACCCGTCGACGCCGGACACGTCGTCATGTAGGTACAGCTAGCCCCGGAGGACCTTGCCGGCCTTGATGCAGGACGCGCAGACGCTGAGTCGCTTCTTGTTGCCGCCGGGGCGCGTCACGACGTGCACCGTCTGGACGTTCGGGTCCCAGCGCCGACTGGTGCGCCGGTGGGAGTGCGACACCGACTTGCCGAAGCCGGGGCCTTTCCCGCAGATTTCGCACACAGCGGCCATCGTTCAAGCTCCTCAGATGTTCGGGGGTCCGGCACGGATAGGTCTAGACGCGCCGCGACAGCCCAGGATACCGACTGTGGTGGGCAACTGCCAAAACGATCAAGGCTTCGTCCGGCCGGCTCACCTCTGAAACTGTCCCTGCCGCTGGTTAGGCTCAATAGGCCGGTCAGCCCTTGCCGGCCAGCGGTGACTCGCGGGCAGCCGCTAATTGCGTCATCGTCGGGCTAGGCCGGCGCCCGCCGGCTGCTGGCCTGAATGAGGCTCCGAGGAGGTGGGTCACGGTGGGCAATTCGGATCGTCTGCTCGACGCGCCCGCCCTGCGGGACTGGGCGCACACCGCCGTCAGCGACCTGATCACACACATCGACGAGATCAACCGCCTCAACGTGTTCCCGGTGGCCGACTCCGATACCGGGGCAAACATGCTGTTCACGATGCGGTCCGCGCTGGCCGAGGCCAACGCGGGCATCGCCGCCGACGGCGGCCCCGGATGCGTCGCCCGGGTCGCATCCGCCCTTTCGGTGGGTGCGCTCAACGGCGCCCGCGGCAACTCCGGCGTGATCCTGTCGCAGATCCTGCGCGGTATCGCCGACGTCACCGCGACCGCGGCCGCCAAGGCCGGGGGTGAACTGCCGCACCTGGACGCCGTGCTGCTCGGGGCGGCGTTGCAGCGCGGCGTCGAGCTGGTGATCACCTCGATGGGCGGCCAAGAAGTCGCGGGAACTATCGTCTCGGTGCTGCGGGCCGCCGCCGACGCCGTCGACGAGTGTGCGAGCGACGGGCTGGCCACAGCGATTACGGCGGCCGGCGACGCTGCGGTCGTCGCGTTGGAAAAAACCCCGGAGCAGCTGGACGTGCTTGCCGACGCCGGCGCCGTGGACGCCGGGGGGCGGGGCCTGCTGGTGCTGCTGGACGCGCTGCGTTCGACGGTCATCGGGCAGGCGCCGGCCCGCACGGTCTATGAGCTCTCGCCGCGCGCGGAGCCGACGGCGGGCCCCAGCGAACGGCCGGCGCCACAGTTCGAGGTGATGTACCGGCTGGACGGCTGCAATCCGCCGGCCGCGAATGCCCTGCGGGACCGGCTCACGAGGTTGGGCGATTCAGTAGCCATCGCCGCCGCGCCCTTTACCAATCAGGCCACCTACTCGGTGCATGTTCACACCGACGATGCCGGCGCCGCGGTCGAAGCGGGGCTGGCGGCCGGACGGCTCAGCCGGATCGTGATCTCGGCGCTGAGCGCCGGGACCGTCGGGCTGCCCGCGGGCAGCTGGACCAAGGAACGGGCGGTGCTGGCCGTCGTCGACGGCGATGGGGCCGCCGAACTGTTCGCCGGCGAAGGTGCCCACGTGCTGCGGCCGGCTGTCGAGGCGGGCGACCCGACCACGGATATCAGCGCTCACCAGCTGATGCGGGCCGTGGTGGACGCCGGTGCCGCGCAGGTGATGGTGCTGCCCAACGGCTATGTGGCGGCAGAGGAGCTGGTCGCCGGCTGCACCGCGGCCATCGGCTGGGGTATCGACGTGGTGCCGATACCGACCGGGTCGATGGTGCAGGGGCTGGCCGCGCTGGCCGTGCACGAGACGGACCGGCCGGCGGTCGACGACGGCTACACCATGGCCCGCGCCGCCGGTGGTGCCCGATACGGTTCGGTGCGCATCGCCACCGAAAGCGCGCTGACCTGGGCGGGGCGCTGTCAGCCGGGCGACGGGTTGGGCATCGCAGGCGACGAGGTGCTGATCGTGGCCGCCGATGCGGCCGGGGCGGCGATCGGCCTGCTCGATCTGCTGTTGGCCTCCGGCGGCGACCTGGTGACGGTGCTGGTCGGCGGTGCAATCGACGTCGCCTCGGTGCCGGACATCCTGCAACAGCACGTCCACGACCATCATCCGGGCACCGAGTTGGTGACTTACCACACCGGCCACCGCGGCGACGCGCTGCTGATCGGGGTCGAGTAGCCGTGGTGTCGCTGTCCGAGCGGCTCGACTATGTGCTGGGCGCCAAGGCTGCGGGGCCCCTCGACGAGGTGTTCGGCATCCGCACGGTCGACGACCTGCTGCGGCACTACCCCCGCAGCTACACCGAGGGCGCGGCGAGGTGGGACGCCGACGATGATCGGCCCGAAGAGGGGCAGCACATCACCTTGGTCGACACCATCACCGATACGCACTCGTTTCCGATGAAGAAGAACCCGAGGCGCAAATGCCTGCGCATCACCGTAGGCTCCGGTCGCAGCAAGGTGACCGCGACGTTCTTCAACGCGGACTACCTCAGCAAGGACCTCACCGAGGGCACCAAGGTGATGCTCTCCGGGGAGGTCGGCTACTTCCGGAGCGTCATGCAGCTGACTCACCCGGACTTTCTCATCCTCGACTCGCCGGGCGGACGCAACCGCGGCAGCAAGTCGCTCAAGACCATCGCCGACACCTCGCAGGCCGTCAGCGGCGAGCTGTTGATGTCGGCGTTCGAACGCCGCTTCTTCCCGATTTACCCGGCCAGCACCAAAGTGCAGAGCTGGGACATCTTCGCCTGCGTGCGCCAGGTGCTCGAGGTCCTCGATCCGGTCGACGATCCGCTGCCCGCCGAGCTACTCGCCGCCCACGATCTGATGCCCGAAGATGAGGCGCTGCGTGCGATTCATCTCGCCGAGGACGAGGCGCAGCGCCGTCGCGCGCGTGAGCGATTGACGTTCGACGAAGCCGTCGGCCTGCAGTGGGCGCTGGTGTCGCGCCGGCACGGTGAGCTGTCGCAGTCGGGGCCGCCGGCGCCGCGGCAGCCTGACGGTCTGGCCGCGGAACTGTTGGAACGCTTGCCCTTCGAACTGACGGCGGGACAACGCGAAACGCTGGAGGTGCTGTCCGAAGGACTGGCGGCGAACCGCCCGATGAACCGGCTGCTGCAAGGTGAGGTCGGCTCCGGCAAGACGATCATCGCGGTGCTGGCGATGCTGCAGATGGTCGATGCGGGCTACCAGTGTGCACTGCTGGCACCGACGGAAGTCCTTGCCGCACAACACTTGCGGTCGATACGCGACGTGCTCGGCCCGTTGGCGATGGGCGGCCAGCTGGGCGGAGCCGACAACGCCACCCGGGCGGCGCTGCTCACCGGATCGATGTCCGCGGCGCAGAAAAAGCAAGTACGCGCCGAGATCGCCAGCGGTCAGGTCGGCATCGTCATCGGCACGCACGCGCTGCTTCAAGACTCGGTGGAATTCGCCAAGCTGGGCATGGTCGTCGTCGACGAGCAGCACCGCTTCGGTGTCGAGCAGCGAGATCAGTTGCGCGCCAAGGCTCCCGAGGGCATCACGCCGCACCTGCTGGTGATGACGGCGACGCCGATCCCGCGCACCGTCGCGCTGACCGTCTACGGCGATCTGGAAACCTCCACGCTGCGTGAGCTGCCGCGCGGCCGTCAACCGATCACCAGCAACGTCATCTTCGTCAAGGACAAGCCCGCCTGGCTGGAGCGCGCCTGGCAGCGCATCCGCGAGGAGGTCGCGGCCGGTCGCCAAGCCTACGTGGTGGCTCCCCGCATCGATGAGACCGAGGAGCCGGCAAAGGGGGAGGAAGGCGCGCGCCCGTCGGAGACCGCCGAGGGGCTTTTCGCCCGGTTGCGTGCCGGCGAGCTGTCGAACCTGCGGCTGGGACTGATGCACGGTCGGTTGCCGGCCGACGAGAAGGACGCCGCGATGGCCGCTTTTCGCAGCGGCGAGACCGATGTGCTGGTGTGCACCACCGTCATTGAGGTCGGGGTCGACGTTCCGAACGCCACGGTCATGCTGGTGATGGACGCCGACCGGTTCGGAATCAGCCAGTTGCATCAGCTGCGCGGCCGCATCGGCCGCGGCCAGCACCCGAGCCTGTGCCTGCTGGCCAGCTGGAGCTCGCCGGGATCGCCGGCCGGTCGGCGGTTGAGTGCCGTCGCCGGGACGCTGGACGGGTTTGCTCTTTCCGAGCTCGATCTCAAAGAGCGCCGCGAAGGAGATGTGCTGGGCCGCAACCAGTCCGGTAAGGCAATCACCCTGCGCCTGCTGTCGCTGGCCGACCATCTGGTGTTCATTGAGGCCGCCCGGGAATTCTGTACCCGTGCATATCAGGACGCCGGTCGGTACCCCGGATTGCCCTTGCTGGCAGCGCAATTCACCGACACCGACCGCATCGAATACCTGGACAAGTCGTGACGCGCCAGCGACGATGCAGAGCGGAGCGATGAGGAGAAGTGGTGCAATCTAATCGCAAAGTGCTGCTGTGGTTGTCGGTGACCGCGGTGCTCGCGGTGCTCGTCGCGTATCAGACGCTGGGCTCGACCTCGGCCAGGCACGCGGAGATCGCCGCGCGCGCCGATGTGCCCACGGTGGCGCGGGGAACCGATGTGCTGGCCGGCATTGTGGTGGCACCACTTCGGGTCCACCACTACGACTACCGCCGGGCGGCGTTCGGCGACGCCTGGGACGACGACAACGACGCGCCGGGTGGCCACAACGGATGCGACACCCGCGACGACATTCTCGACCGCGATCTCGTCGACAAGACCTTCGTGGCGATCAAGCGGTGCCCCACCGCCGTGGCCACCGGCACCCTGCGCGACCCGTATACCAACACCACCATCGCCTTCCAGCGGGGCGCCAAGGTCGGCGAATCGGTACAGATCGATCACATCGTTCCGCTCGCCTACGCCTGGGACATGGGAGCCTTCGGCTGGCCGGATCCCGAGCGACTGCGCTTCGCCAACGATCCGGCCAACCTGCTGGCCGTGCAGGGGCAGGCCAATCAGGACAAGGGTGACCTGCCGCCGGCGTTATGGATGCCGCCGAACAAGGCGTTCGCCTGTCAATACGCGATGCAGTTCATCGCGGTGCTGCGGGGATATCGGCTGCCGGTGGATCAGGCGTCGGCGGGCGCGCTGCGTCAGGCCGCGGCCACCTGCCCGGCGGGACCCTAGGCCAGCTCGGCGACCAGGAGCCGGTAGCCGAGATCCAGCTCCTCTGTGTCCAGCAGATCGTCGTGTCGACGTTCCCACGCGCCGTTGTCGAGGTCCGCGCGTAGTCGCGAAAGTCCTTTCTGCAGTGCTACTTTCGAGGTTAGGGTGAACAGCGACATCCCTGCCTGAACGGCCGGATCGAGGTAGGCGTGCGGTCGGCGCCAATAGGCGCCGCCGAACCCATCGACGCAATCGTGCGGGACGGGTACCGCAATGATCTTCGGATCTCCGAGCAGGGAAGCAAGTTTCGTGATCGGGACGGCCAGGTCGGCGTCGGTCCGGGCGGCCGCGGGCAGGTACTCGTTGACCAACCAGAACCGCCGAAACAGGTTGTGGTCCCAGGTGAAGACGACCAGGCGACGACGCGCGATCCGCCGCATCTCGGCGATACCCGTCGCGAGGTCACTCCAATGGTGGACGGTTAGCACGGCAAGCGCGGCGTCCACGGCGTTGGAGCGAATCGGCAGCCGCTCGGCGACGGCCTGGATCGCGGGAGCGCAACCAGGCGGACGCTGGGCGATCATCACGCGGCTGGGTTCGACCGAGACGACGGTGCGCGCCGGTTCGTAGGATCCCGTCCCGGCGCCGATGTTCGCCACCGTCGTCATGCCGAGCAGCGCCTCGCCGATCACCGCGGCGACCCGCGGGTCGGCGCGGCGAGTGCGTGAATAGCCGCGCCCGGTCCGGTCGTAGCGCACCCGGTCGTCGCCGACCGCGCGACCCGGCATCAGCGGCCCAGTCGGCTAGGTGCCGGCGTAGGTGTCGGGGTCCGGGCGCAGCCGGGTCCCGTCGTTGAGCGCGTTGATCGCATCCATGTGTTGGGCGGCCAGTTCGAAATCGAACACGTCGAAGTCGCTGGCGATGTGCTCGGCGTTGGCCGACCGGAAGACGACCGCGTTACCCAATTGCAGGTTCCATCGCAAAAGCACCTGCGAGGGTGTCTTGCCGTATTCACCGGCGATCGAGTTCACGGTCGGGTTGTCATTCAATCTGCCTAGCGCCAGCGGAGTGTAAGACTGCGTCACGACGTTGTGCTGTGTGTTCGTTTTGCGCATGTCGGCCTGATTGAGCAGCGGGTGCAGCTCGATCTGATTGACCGCCGGAGTCGTGAAGACCAGATCGATGACCATCTCCAGGTATTCCTCGGTGAAGTTGGCGACACCGATGGAGCGGGCATGTCCGGCGGAGCGGACCTGCAGCAGCCCGCCGAAGGAGTCCACATACTTGCCCTGCGCGGCGGCCGGCCAATGAATCAGGTACAGGTCGAGGTAATCCAGCCCGAGTCGCTCCAGGCTGGCGTCGCAGGCATCCTGCGCGCCCTTGAGACCCTGGTCGGCGGTGGCCAGTTTGGTGGTGACGAACAGTTCCGCGCGGGGGATACCCGAGGCGGCAATGGCGCGACCGACGGCGGCCTCATTGCCGTAGGCCGCGGCGGTGTCGATCAGCCGGCAGCCGATCTCCAGCGCCGCCGATACGGCGCGTTCGGTCTCGTCCTCCGACAAATCCGCGACGCCGAGGCCAAGCACCGGCATCGTGTTTTCGTCATTGAGAGTGATCGAGGGTACGGCGAGGCCCGCGTCGCCAGTCAACGTCATTCACCTACCTGTGAAACTGAAGGTTCGTGGATCAGGACCAAGCCGAGTTCCGTCGTCGAGCGCGGAAATCGTCGCCATTTCATCGGCGGTGAGTTCGAAATCGAACACGTCGAAGTTACTCGCAATCCGTGCAGGGTTGACTGACTTGGGGATCACGATATTACCGAGTTGGATATGCCACCTAATCAACACCTGGGCGGGTGTCCGCCCACAACCTTGCGCGACGGCGGTGACGGTCGGATCCGTCAGGAGTGCTCCTTGCCCCAGCGGCGCCCACGCCTCGGTCGCTATACCGTGCTGGGCGTGCACTTTTCGCAACTCCGTCTGAGGAAAACGGGGATGCAACTCGACCTGATTCACCGCGGGAACGATGCCGATGGCATCGATCAGAACCATCAGGTGCTCGGGCTCGAAATTGCTGACTCCGATGGACCGGATCCGGCCCTGGTCGCGCAGGTGGGCGAAAGCCTTGAAGGTTTCGACGAACTTTCCCACCGCGGGTAGCGGCCAATGGATCAGGTACAGGTCGAGATAGTCGAGGCCAAGCCGGTCCATGCTGGCGTCGAAGGCCGCCAACGTGCTGTCGTAACCCTGGTCGGCGTTCCACAGTTTGGTCACCACGTAGAGTTGATCGCGCGGCACGTCGGATTCGGCAACCGCGCGCCCGGTCTCCCGTTCATTGCGGTAGGCGGCGGCGGTGTCGATGTGGCGGTACCCGGCGCGCAGCGCAGTACGCACCGCCTGCTCCGTCTCCGCCGGAGGGACCTGGAAGACTCCGAATCCGACGGCGGGGATTGCATGACCGTCGTTGAGGGTGACTACGTTTTTTTCGAGGGGGCCGGACATGACACAGAGTCTGCCAGGCGCACCGGATCTGGATCTTCAAGCCGGACGCGCATCGAGTCGCTGGGCCGGCCGCGTTCAGGACGTTCTCACCACCGTTGGCGTCAAGGCCATTCCGTGGATCCCGACCCCCGCCAAGCGGGTGATGTTCGGTGGTCGGTCGATCATCATCGACGGCAACACGCTCGATCCCACCCTGCAGCTGATGCTGTCCGGTCTGCGGCTCGGTGGCGTCGACGGCATAACGCTCGACGGCGACCTGGCGGCGTCTCGCGCCCAGATGCGCCAGTCGATGCTGGCCATGCCCGGTCCCCAGATTCATGTCACGGTCGAAGAGCTGACGATCCCCGGGCCCGCCGGCGCGATCCGGGCGCGGCACTACCGCCCGGCCAGTGGTGAGGCCTCGGACTTGCTGGTCTTCTATCACGGCGGGGGCTGGGCGCTCGGCGACCTGGACACCGCCGACCCGCTGTGCCGGCTGACTAGCCGCGACGCGGGAGTGCACGTGTTGTCGATCGACTACCGGCTGGCGCCCGAGCATCCGGCGCCGGCCGGCATCGACGACGCTTATGCGGCGTTCACCTGGGCCTACGAGCACGCCGCCGAACTCGGCGCGACCCCGGGACGGGTCGCGGTCGGCGGAGACAGCGCGGGCGGGAACCTGGCCGCGCTCGTGTGCCAGCTGACGCGCGACGAGGATGGCCCTGCGCCGCTGCTGCAGTGGCTGATCTATCCGCGGACCGACTTCACCGCGCAGACTCGGTCGCTGAGCCTATTCGCCCGCGGATTTCTGCTGACCAAGCGGGACATCGACTGGTTCACCGCCCAGTACCTGCGCGGTACCGGCATCGAGGCCGCCGACCCGCGGGTATCGCCGCTGCTGGCCGAGTCGCTGTCCGGGCTGGCGCCGGCGCTGATCGCCGTCGCGGGGTTCGACCCGTTGCGCGACGAAGGCCAGCGATACGCGGCGGCGCTGCAGTCCGCGGGCACCCCGGTGGATCTGCGGTGCCCGGGTTCGCTGACGCATGGTTTCGCCAGCCTGTTTCAGCTCGGTGGTGGCAGCGCGGCCGCAACCAGCGATCTGATTTCGGCGCTGCGCGCTCACCTGAGCCGGGCCTGATTTGCCGAGGGACGCTCGCCGGTAATCTAGAAGCGCCGTCTGGAACCTACGGACCACCCGCAAGCCGATCCAAGCACAGAAGGACCTCCGAACCTGTGGCCGACAAATCGAAACGCCCCCCCCGATTCGACCTGAAGGCCGGAGACGGCAAGTCCGGCCGGCTCATTCAGATCGGCGGTACCGCGTTCATCGTTATCTTCGCGGTCGCGCTCGTTTTCTACATCGTGACGTCGCATCACGACAAGAAGGGCGGCGTCGCTGGTGAGGGCGACACCGTCCGCGTGACGTCGAGCAAGCTGATCACCGCGCCCGGGACCAGCAACCCCAAGGCCGTCGTCACGTTCTACGAGGATTTCCTGTGTCCGGCCTGCGGTAATTTCGAGCGCACCTTCGGACCGACGGTGTCCAAGCTGATCGACGCGGGCGCCATTGCGGCCGATTACTCGATGGTGGCCATTCTCGACAGCTCCAAGAACCAGAACTATCCCTCGCGGGCGGGGGCGGCGGCGTTGTGCGTCGCCGACGAGAACATGGATGCGTTTCGGCGTTTTCATAGCGCGCTGTACAGCTCCGGTGTCCAGCCCGACGAGCGCGGCACCAGTTTCCCGGACAATGCGAAATTGATCGAACTCGCCCGTGAAGCCGGCGTCGTCGGCAAGGTGCCGGACTGCATCAACAGCGGGAAGTACCTCTCCAAGGTCAGTGGGGAAGCGGCGGCCGCGAACATCACCGCCACCCCGACGATCAAGATCAACGGCGAAAACTACGACCCGTCGACCCCGGATGCGCTGGTCGCCAAGATCAAGACGATCGTCGGTGACATTCCGGGCATCGACACGGCTGTCGCTCCCGCGGCTTCGTGACGGCTGCGGTGTCGGTCGAACCCGTCGAGCGATCCGGTGACCCGACACCGGCTTCGACGCGGGAATTTCGGGCACCGACCCTCAGCGCGTGGTGGGTGCTGATCGCCGGTGCGGTCGGTTTGGCCTCGTCGGCGACCCTGACGGTGGAGAAAATCGACATTCTGCTCAACCCGTCCTACGTGCCGTCGTGCAACCTCAATCCGATCATCTCGTGCGGGTCGGTGATGATCACGCCGCAAGCGTCGGTGCTGGGCTTCCCGAATCCATTGCTCGGCATCGTGGCGTTCACCGTGGTGTTGGTCGCCGGCGTCCTTGCGGTCGCGAAAGTATCTATACCCCAATGGTTTTGGGCCGCTCTGGCGGCTGGGCTCCTGGTTGGTGCGGTGTTCGTGCACTGGCTGATCTATCAGAGCCTGTACCGGATCGGGGCGTTGTGCCCCTACTGCATGGTGGTCTGGGCGATGACGATCACGCTGCTGGTGGTGGTCGCGTCCATCGTGTTTCGCCCGGTGCTCGACAGCCGCGATAGCACCGCGGCACGGTTGCTTTATCAATGGCGGTGGTCGCTCGCCGCGCTATGGTTCACCGCGGTGTTTCTGCTGATCATGGTGCGGTTCTGGGACTATTGGTCGACACTTCTGTAAGGAGTCGAAGGTGATCTCCAAGGTGCTGGTCGCCAATCGCGGCGAGATCGCGATCCGTGCGTTCCGCGCGGCCTACGAGCTTGGCGTCGGCACCGTTGCCGTCTACGCCTACGAGGACCGCAATTCGCAACATCGGCTCAAGGCCGACGAGTCGTATCAGATCGGCGACGTCGGACATCCCGTGCGGGCCTACCTGTCTGTCGACGAGATCGTCGAAACGGCCGTCCGGGCCGGCGCCGACGCCATCTATCCCGGGTACGGCTTTTTGTCGGAGAACCCGGACCTGGCCGCCGCCTGCGCGGCCGCCGGCATCACTTTCGTCGGTCCCCGCGCCGAAATCCTTGAGCTGACCGGAAACAAGGCGCGAGCGATCGAAGCCGCGCGGGAAGCCGGGCTGCCCGTCCTCACGTCGTCGGCACCGTCGCGCTCGGTCGACGAGCTGGTTTCGGCGGCGGACGGCATGCGGTTTCCGTTGTTCGTCAAGGCTGTTGCCGGCGGCGGGGGACGGGGCATGCGTCGCGTCGCCGACGCCGCGGCACTGCCCGAAGCCATCGAGGCGGCCAGTCGTGAGGCCGAGTCGGCCTTCGGTGACCCGACCGTCTATCTCGAGCAGGCGGTGATCAAGCCGCGACACATCGAGGTGCAGATCCTGGCCGACAACGCCGGCAATGTGATCCACCTGCACGAGCGCGACTGCAGCGTTCAGCGTCGGCACCAGAAGGTCATCGAATTAGCTCCCGCCCCAAACCTTCCCACCGAGCTGCGGGACAAGATGTGCGCCGACGCCGTCGCGTTCGCCCGGAACATCGGCTATAGCTGCGCGGGCACGGTGGAATTTCTGCTGGACGAGAGCGGTCACCACGTCTTCATCGAGATGAACCCGCGGATTCAGGTGGAGCACACCGTGACCGAGGAGATCACCGACGTCGATCTGGTGTCCAGCCAATTGCGCATCGCGTCCGGCGAGACGCTGGACGATCTGGGCCTGCGGCAGGAGAACATCGCGCCGCACGGTGCCGCACTGCAGTGCCGGATTACCACCGAGGACCCGGCCAACGGGTTCCGGCCCGACACCGGCCGGATCAGCACGTACCGCAGCCCCGGCGGGGCGGGCATCCGCCTGGATGGCAGCACCAACCTCGGCGCGGAGATCAGCGCCCACTTCGATTCGATGTTGGTCAAGTTGACCTGCCGCGGCCACGACTTCCACACCGCGGTGGCCCGGGCCCGTCGCGCGATCGCGGAGTTCCGGATTCGCGGGGTGTCGACGAATATTCCTTTCCTGCAAGCGGTTCTGGATGACCCGGACTTCCAGGCCGGCCGCATCACGACGTCGTTCATCGACGAGCGGCCGCAGCTGCTGACCGCACGCGCCTCGGCCGATCGCGGCACCAAGATCCTCACCTATCTGGCCGACGTCACGGTCAACCATCCGCACGGGACGCATCCGTCGACGGTGTATCCGCACGACAAGTTGCCCTTCATAGACCCGGCCGATCTCGAGGTGGAGCCGCCGGCCGGGTCCAAGCAGCGGCTGGTCGAGTGGGGGCCCGAGGGTTTCGCGCGCTGGCTGCGCGAGTCGCCCGCGGTGGGCGTGACCGACACGACCTTCCGCGACGCCCACCAGTCGTTGCTGGCGACACGGGTACGTACCAGCGGGCTGATGATGGTGGCGCCGTATCTGGCCCGAACGATGCCGCAGCTGCTGTCGGTGGAGTGCTGGGGCGGGGCGACTTATGACGTGGCGCTGCGTTTCCTCAAGGAGGATCCCTGGGAGCGGCTGGCCACGCTGCGCGAGGCGATGCCCAACATCTGCCTGCAGATGTTGTTGCGGGGCCGCAACACCGTGGGCTACACGCCGTATCCGGAACTGGTCACCTCGGCCTTTGTCGAGGAGGCGACCGCGACCGGTATCGACATCTTCCGCATCTTCGATGCGCTGAACAACCTGGACTCGATGCGCCCGGCGATCGACGCCGTGCGCGAAACAGGTTCGGCGATAGCCGAAGTCGCGATGTGCTACACCGGAGACCTGTCCGACCCGGGCGAGCGGCTCTACACGCTGGACTACTACCTCGACCTGGCCGAGCGGATCGTGGACGCCGGCGCGCACGTGCTGGCGATCAAGGACATGGCCGGCTTGCTGCGGCCACAGGCCGCACACAAACTGGTCAGCGCGCTGCGCAGTCGTTTCGACCTGCCGATCCACGTGCACACCCACGACACCCCGGGCGGCCAGCTGGCCAGCTATATGGCCGCCTGGCAGGCGGGAGCCGACGCCGTCGACGGGGCCGCCGCGCCGATGGCGGGAACCACCAGCCAACCCGCGCTGAGTTCGATCGTCGCCGCCGCCGCACACACCGAGCACGACACCGGGCTGTCGCTGCCGGCGGTATGCGCGCTGGAGCCGTATTGGGAAGCGCTGCGAAAGGTCTACGCGCCCTTCGAATCCGGGCTGCCCGGCCCGACGGGGCGGGTTTATCATCACGAAATCCCGGGCGGTCAGTTGTCCAACCTGCGGCAGCAGGCGATCGCACTGGGTTTGGGAGATCGATTCGAAGAGGTCGAAGAGGCCTACGCCGGTGCCGATCGGGTGCTGGGCAGGCTGATCAAGGTCACTCCGTCATCGAAGGTCGTCGGCGACCTGGCGCTGGCGCTGGTCGGTGCCGGATCCAGTGCTGACGAATTCGCTTCCGACCCAGCGCGATTCGACATCCCGGAATCGGTGATCGGATTCCTGCGCGGCGAGCTGGGCGATCCGGCCGGTGGTTGGCCGGAGCCGCTGCGCAGCGCCGCGCTGGCCGGCCGCGCGCCCGCCAAGCCGGTCCAGCAGCTCAACGCCGACGATGAGAATGCGCTGGCCCTGACCGGACCCAAACGTCAGGCCACGCTTAACCGGCTGCTGTTCCCCGGTCCGACAAAGGAATTCGAGGAGCACCGGGACACCTACGGCGACACGTCGCACCTGTCGGCCAACCAGTTCTTCTACGGCCTGCGGCAGGGCCATGAGCACCAGGTGACACTGGAGCGCGGGGTCGATCTGCTGATCGGTCTCGAAGCCATCTCCGAGCCCGACGAGCGCGGCATGCGCACGGTGATGTGCATCATGAACGGCCAGTTGCGTCCGGTGCTGGTGCGCGACCGCAGCATTGCCAGCACGATCCCGACCGCCGAGAAGGCCGAGCGAACCAACCCCGACCACATCGCGGCGCCCTTCGCCGGCGTCGTCGCGGTTTCGGTGTCCGAGGGCGATCGGGTGAGCGCCGGCCAGACGATCGCCACGATCGAGGCGATGAAGATGGAAGCTCCGATCACGGCTCCGAAAGACGCGACCGTCGCACGGGTGGCGGTGTCGAGCACCGCGCAGGTCGAGGGCGGAGATCTGCTGGTGGTGCTGAGCTGACCCGCGCCCGGACGATGCAGTGGGGGCACCCCCAGCCGCGCAGCGGCGAGGGGGACGAAGCGACGAGGAGGAGCGGCGCAAGTGAGCAGGGTCATCGGCGGCGTCGCCGGAGGGCGGCGCATCGTGGTGCCGCCGCGCGGAACCCGCCCGACCACCGATCGGGTGCGTGAGTCGCTGTTCAACATCGTGGCCGCGCGACGGGATCTGGCCGGCCTGGCGGTGCTGGACCTCTACGCCGGTTCGGGCGCGCTGGGTCTCGAGGCGCTCTCGCGCGGCGCGGCGTCGGCGCTGTTCGTCGAGTCCGACCAGCGCACCGCGGCCGTCATCGCGCGCAACATCGCAGCCCTGGGTCTGCCCGGTGCGACGCTGCGTCGGGGTGCGGTGGCGGCGGTGCTGGCGGGCGGGGCCGGATCCCCGGTGGATCTGGTGTTGGCCGACCCGCCCTACGACGTCGAGACCGCGGAGGTCGACGCCGTCCTGGCGGCCTTGAGCAACCACGGTTGGGTGCACGAGGGGACCGTCGCGGTCGTGGAGCGTGCGGCGGCCGGCGAACCGCTGACCTGGCCGGACGGCTGGATCCCCTGGCCGCAGCGGGTTTACGGCGATACCCGGCTGGAGCTGGCCGAAGTTGGCTGACGCGTCCTGCTACCTTGATCGCTTATGAGCGGCGCCGTATGCCCGGGCTCGTTTGACCCGGTGACGTTGGGCCACATCGACGTCTTCGAACGCGCCGCCGGCCAGTTCGACGAGGTGGTCGTGGCGATCCTGACCAACCCCGCCAAAAAGGGGATGTTCGACGTCGACGAGCGGATCGCGATGATCGAGGAGGCGACGACTCATCTGCCGAATCTGCGCGTCGAGGTCGGGCAAGGTCTGGTGGTGGATTTCGTCACGTCTCGTGGGATGACCGCGATCGTGAAGGGTCTGCGCACCGACACCGATTTCGAATACGAGTTGCAGATGGCACAGATGAACAAGCACATCGCCAATGTGGACACGTTCTTCGTGGCGACCGCGCCGCAGTTTTCGTTCGTGTCGTCGTCGTTGGCCAAAGAGGTCGCGACGATGGGCGGCGACGTCTCGGCGCTGCTGCCGGAATCGGTCAATCGCCGTCTGCGCCAGAGGCTGTCGGGCAAGCCGTAGGGTTAAAAGGGTGGGTCGTCGGGCAGGGGCGCCGGCGGGTCGGGGACCCAATCGGCAGGTAGTTCCTCCGACTCGCGGGGTTCGTTGATCCAGCTACAGAACGGGCTGGTGCTTGGTGCGCCCTTGAAGGCGAACAGCGTGTCGCGCATATAGTTTCGGAACTTGCGCGCGGCTACTTCCTCTTTGCGGGCTTTTTGCCGGCGGTTATGCGTGCGCGCCTGACTTATTCGAGCGCGTTGTTGTTTGGACCTATCGCGTCGCACCGAGGTCGGCGCGGCACACGCCGGTCCGCGCGGCTGCGGGAAAAGATCCGCGCCTGCCGGGTATGTCCGATAGGTGCGCCCGCTGGGAGAGGTCCAGGTGACAGTGCCGTCGGCAAGCTGTGTGTCGCGCCACCCACCGTGGAACGTCTTGAGCCGATGGTGTTGGCGGCAAAGGCATTTGAGATTCTCTGCCACTGTCAGGCCGCCGGCCGTTGGATCCTGGTGGTTGAACGGGATGGTGTGGTCGACATCGCATACCACTGCGGGACGGCTACATCCCGGGAAGCGACAGGTCAGATCTCGGCAACGAACTGAGCGTTCGAGTGCCGCGGATGGTTGATAGCGGAGCGCCCTCTGACGTGCTGGTGACCGGATTGGCAGAGAGTTGTGCTGCGGTGGCGGCGAGCTCACGGACCTGCTCGGCGTCGATGACTCCGTAACCCTCGAGGTAGCCCGGCCGATCGCTGTTGCCATAGACGGTTGGTTCGCTGGCGACCACGTTGATGACCACCCGCACATCACCTGACTTCTGTTCGCTGTCGCTGGCAGTGGCTGGGCAATCCGGCCGTCCGCAGCGGCATGCAAGTCCGCGCCCCTGAGTCAGCGCGGCCAAGGCGTCGGCACGGCGCTGATCCATCGTCCGCGGATCGGCGGCGCAAACCTGCCGCGCAAGTTGCGAGAGCCGGCGGTCGAAGGCCGTCGCTGCCGTGGCCGCGACGGTGCCGTAGATGTCCGCCATCCCGTTGTCCAGCGTGCTGATTGCGATGTGCCGATCATTCTCGGCGGTCTCGCGTCGTTCGCGGGCGGCATCGGGATCGACGGCCCGCACCGTGGCGTCGACCGCATTGACGATCCGCTGTCGCGACCAGCCGTGCCATTTCCCGATGCGAGTGGCCAGTGACCGGTCGACCTGAGCGATCAACTCGTTATCGGTAATCAAGTCGGTACGGCTGATGATCAACCGGACGGTGCGCCAATCGGTACGGCCTTCGGCCAGCAGAGCCGCAACCTTGGTCAGCCTGGTATCGAGCGCCTCGGCGTACGACACCAGATAGCTGGCCGCGATCGGGGACAGATTCATCGCGGCGGCCACCTCGGCCGCGGCCTGCTCGAACCCGTCGATCACGGCATAGCCCCGCCGGTACCGTGCCTGCTCGGTCGCGGCCACTCGATGCCGAAGCAATGCCGCCACGGCGGCCATCCGCCGCGCCACCAGCGTCGACTCCTGCCGGTGCGTGGACTCGATCTCCGTCACCAGATCGCGGGGATCGGCGTTCTCGAACATAGGTTCGATTATGCCACTGTCTACTGACCGCGTTGACTCGTCAGAAATGCGCGCGAAAGGGTGAGGGCCTCGCCGTACGCCCGCGTCGACGCCTCGTCATCGACGCCGTCGACGGACTCGCTTCGTTCAGCGATGCGCCGAACCCGCCAAACCAGGCCGCGGAGAAGCGAATTAGCCCACCTCGGGTGCGTCGCGCCTGGAGTGGATGTGGGTTCGCTACCTTGGGCGGTGAATTGATGGCCGGCGGCCTCCGCTATGTCATAGCTGTCGTCAGTGATGGTGGTGGCCGTCCGTCGCCTCCGGGGAGCCGCCCATCATGCGCACCATCGGCATTCCTCCGGACGTGACGAAGCGGACGACCAGCACTACCGCGATAGCGAGAAAGACGATATTGAGCCACGTGGTGTAGTTCCACGCGATCGACGCTTGCATGACCGTGGCATTGCGTTGGGCTGGAATGAGGTTCGTTGTGCCGAAAAGCAATTCGACGAGGTAACCGGCGATGACCATCGCGGCGTAGAAGGTGCCGAGCAAGGTCAGCATCATCCTGGTGCCGTAATACTTACGGTAGATGTTCAGGATCGGCAGGATCAACAGGTCGGCGTAGATGAAGGCGATCACGCCGCCGAAGCTGATGCCGCCGTTCCACAGCACCGCGGCCAACGGCACGTTGCCGATCGAGCAGACGAAGGACACAATCGCCACGACGGGTCCCACGATCGGCCCCCACAGTGCCGAGAGGCCCGGGTCGTCGGCCAGAAAGAAACTCCGCCAAAACGATTCGGGCACCCACGCCGCGATGGCGCCGGCGATCAACAGGCCCAGCACCAGGTCCCGCAGGATCGCCAGCCATTCCATGACAAACACGTGCGAAACGGAAGTGAAGCCCTCGGCGGAAAGCAGTCGCTGCCAGAAGGAACCCTCGCGCTTGATGGACATGTCCATCGCGGCGTGGCCTTCCATCGAGCCGGCGATTCCCCGCTCGGCTTGCCGGCGGGCGGCATCGACGAGGCGCGACCGCACGAACAACCGGAACAAGACGGCGAGCATCACGATCATCAGCGGGCCGCCGATGAATTCCGCGGCGGTGAATTGCCAGCCCATCAGCAGGGCCAAGATGATGCCCAACTCCACGACAAGGTTGGTGGAACCGATCTCGAATGCCATGGCGGCGGTGAAATGAGCGCCCTTGCGAAACAACGACCGCGCCAAGGCCACCGCGGCATACGAGCACGACGACGATGCCGCGCCAAGCCCCGCCGCCACCGCCAGGGTGCGTGGCCGGTCGTCGCCGAGCAGGGCTACCACCGTCGAGCGGCGTACCACCGCCTGCACGACGGCCGACAGGGCGAAACCCAGGATCAGCGCCCACAGGATTTCCCAGGTCATCGACCCGGCCAGCGCCAGTGCGTGCTCGATTGCCGCTAGCACCTTGCTCATCACCGGCGACTCGCTTCCCTGTCCGTACGTTGATCATCACGCATTCGCGGCCGTTGCGCCCGGGCAGACGTGTTAGGACCGTTTCGGCACTCGCCCGTGGCAAACGGCAGGCAATTTGCCGCGCACCCCGACCGGCCCCGCTGGTGCGGGGGAGTAGGACGTTGGTGAACCGCGGCGACGATAATGGCTGGTCACGCAGTTCGCCGATTCGCCAACGAGGCCGCTCGCGAACGGGTAGGTTCCTCGCCGTGGAAGTGGCCAGGACCGCGGGCGCTCGCGCAGGGCAGCGCAGCGCCCGGCGGACGAGTCGCCCGACGCCGGAAAAGCGCAGGTGGGCTGGATCGTCGCCGGGCCGTGCGGAGGTACACTTCCTCGAACAGTGGGTAGCTCCCGCGGTCGTCGGAGTGCAGGCGGGCGCGGTCGCGAAAGCCGTGCGTTCGCAGACGCGCGTCGCGTTCGCCGTCGATCCCGGCGACACCCGCCTCGCCTCTGATGGCTTCTTATCCAGGGTGGTGCTGCCAAGGTAGACGCGTTTGTATCGGTTGTGGCATGGGGTGGTGCTGCGAGAAGACCAGGCCGCGGCATCCCGTGGGGGACGTGATACGCACCATTATTTGCACGAAATCAGAAGGGTAGCGTTATGTCCGTTCTCGAGTCCTCCATTCCCGCGCTCCTCGGTGAGAACGCGCGCCGGCAGCCCAGTGAGACGGCGTTCACATTCATCGACTACGACGTGGATCCGAAAGGCTTCGCCGAAAGCTTGACCTGGTCACAGCTGCACCGTCGCGCGTCGATCGTTGCCGAGGAGCTCAGGCGTTGCGGGACGACCGGCGATCGGGCGGCGATACTGGCCCCGCAGAGCCTCGACTACCTCATTGGTTTCTTGGGGGCGTTGCAAGCCGGATTCATCGCCGTCCCGCTGTCCATCCCGCAATTTGGCGCCCACGACATTCGCATATCGTCGGCGCTGCAGGATTGCACACCCGCCGCGATCATCACGACGTCCGCTGCCGTCGACGGTGTCATCAAATACGCTGAGGCGCACGGCACTTCGGCGGCACCCGCGGTCATCGAAATCGACTCACTCGACTTCTATTCCGCCGGCGAATTCACTCGGGCAGAATATTCGCATCCCAAGGAAGCTTATCTGCAGTACACCTCGGGATCGACCGGCCAGCCGGCCGGCGTCGTGATCACTCACGAGAATGTGCTTACTAATTGCCAGCAACTCGAGTCGGCTTTGTTCGACGTTTCCGGGTCACCGGAATCGTTGGTGTCCTGGCTGCCCTTCTATCACGATATGGGGCTCATTCAAGGGATCTGCTTTCCCACGGTATGGGCACGTCCCGCGGTGTTGACGAGTCCGATCGCATTTCTGGTGGAGCCGGCTCGTTGGATGAGGCTGCTTGCCGCCAATCCGCGGCCATTCTCCGCCGGGCCTAATTTCGCTTTCGATCTGGCGGTGCGCAGAATTTCGGACGACGACATGGCCGGGCTTGACCTCGGCGCAGTGGTGGGGCTGGCCAATGGCGCCGAGCGGGTGCAGCCGGCGTCGATCGCCCGCTTCATGGACCGATTCTCGCGGTACAACCTGCCAAACACGGCTATCAGGTCGTGCTATGGGCTCGCCGAGGCGACTCTGTATGTCGCGAGCGCGTCGGCGGGGCAGGCGCCCAGATCCGTGCGTTTTCAATACCAGCAACTGTCGGGCGGTCAGGCGACGCCCTGCACGGAGGAACAAGGCGGTAGCGACCTCGTCAGCTACGGCACGCTGAAGTCCCCGCTGGTGCGCATTGTCGACCCTGAAACCAGGGCCGAGACCCCGTCGGGAATCATCGGCGAGGTCTGGGCGCACGGTGCCAACATCGGCACGGGATATTGGCGGAACCCGGAACGGACCAAACGCACCTTTGGCGCAAAGATTGCCTCTCCAACTCCGGGCACACCCGAAGGTCCCTGGTTGCGGACGGGTGACCTGGGGTTCATGCACGACGGCGAATTGTTCATCGTGGGCCGCCTCAAGGATCTGCTCATCGTCGACGGACGCAATCACTACCCCGACGACATCGAGTCGACGATTTCACAGATCACCAAGGGCCGGGTGGCGGCGATTTCGGTTGTCGATGACACCAGCGAGCAGCTCGTTGCGATCGCGGAGGTGAAGAGCCGCGGCGGATCCGATGAGGATGCCCGGCAGAAACTTCGCTCGATGCGACGCGAGGTCGCGGCCGCCATCTCGAGCGCACACGGTGTGCGTATCACCGATCTTGTGCTCGTGGCGCCCGGTTCGCTTCCCCTCACGACGAGCGGCAAGGTCCGCCGGTCGACTTGTGTCGAGACCTATCGCCGGGAGGAGTTTGACCGTCTGGATGTCTCGGCATGACGTCCGCCGTCCCGGACGAGGCCGAGCTGCGGCGCTGGCTGATCGACTATCTGATTACCGAGATCGGTTGTGATAGCGATGAAGTCGGCCTCGACGTGGCGTTCAACGACTTGGGCGTCGGCTCCCGTGATGCGGTCGTACTCTCGGGAGAATTGGCCACCTTAATCAACCGGTCGGTGTCCCCGGTGGATTTTTGGCAGCACCCCACGATCAACGAGTTGGTGCAGTTTCTGACCACCCCCGAGTCGGAGTCCGCGGCGCAAGCCGTCTCGGCAGAGCGCGGTTCGGTCGACGAGCCCATCGCGGTGATCGGGTTGGGATGTCGTTTTCCCGGCGAGGTTTGCGGGCCGGACGCATTCTGGCGATTCTTGGGTGAGGGTCGTTCGTCGATAACCGAGGTGCCTGCCGATCGGTGGGAGCCGTTTGACGACGGTTCGCCGGAGATCGCGACGGCGTTGGCCGCCACCACTCGCTGGGCTTCGGTGTTGACCGACGTCGATGGTTTCGACGCAGAATTCTTCGAGATCTCCCCGCGTGAAGCGACCGCGATGGACCCGCAGCAGCGTCTGCTGCTGGAGGTGGCCTGGGAAGCGTTGGAGCACGCCGGTATTCCCGCGGAATCCTTGCGCCGATCGCAGACCGGCGTTTTCGCCGGAGCGTGTGCGACCGACTACGGATACCTGGCGGGAACGGACCTGAGTCGTGTCGACGCGTGGAGCAACATCGGCGGCGCCCTGAGCATCATCGCCAACCGGCTGTCGTACGTCCTGGATCTCCGCGGACCTTCGGTGTCGGTGGACACGGCCTGTTCGTCGTCGCTTGTCGCCGTGCACCTGGCCGCCCAGAGTCTGCGGACGGGGGATTGCGATCTGGCCATCGCGGCAGGAGTGAACCTGTTGTTGTCGCCGGCCATCTTTCGCAGCTTCGACGGAGCCGAGGCATTGTCGCCGACGGGTCGGTGCAAGTCGTTCGACGCGGATGCGGACGGATTCGTCCGCGGCGAGGGCTGCGGCGCCGTGATACTCAAGCGGGTGAGCGACGCTGTGCGCGACGGCGATCGGGTGCTGGCAGTGATACGGGGATCGGCGGTCAACCAGGATGGCCGATCCAACGGGCTGATGGCGCCGAACCCGGCCGCACAGATGGCCGTGCTGCGCGCGGCGTGTGCCAACGCCGGCGTTGCGCCACACCAGGTCGACTACGTGGAGACTCACGGAACCGGAACGCTTTTGGGCGATCCCATCGAGGCGCGTGCCCTGGGTACGGTGCTGGGTCGCGGACGCCCCGAAAACGGGCCGCTGCTCATGGGCGCCGTCAAATCGAACATGGGTCATTTGGAGGGGGCCGCTGGGATCGCGGGCCTCATCAAGGCGGTGCTGGCAGTACACCGCGGGCACATCCCGCCCAACCTGAACTTCGCGACCCCGAATCCACACATTCCCTTCCAAGACATGCGACTGAAAGTCGTTGCGGAACCCACGGATTGGCCCGATACCGGGCTGCCGCGGCGGGCGGGAGTTTCGTCGTTCGGCTTCGGCGGCACCAACGCCCATGTGGTGGTCGAACAGGCGCCGGCCACGGATCCCGTTGCCTCCCGGCAAGTCCCGGCGGTGAGCACATTGGTGGTCTCGGGCAAGACGACCGAGCGGGTGGCGTCCTGGGCGTCGGCGCTGGCCGAGTGGATGGACGGCGACGGCGCCGATGTGGCGTTGGCCGATGTCGCCCACACGCTTAATCACCACCGGCCCCGGCACGCGCTGTTCGGCACCGTGTGTGCGCGCGATTCCCGGCGGGCGATCGCCGGGTTGCGGGCATTGGCCGACGGCAAGCCGGCGGACGGAGTGGTACTCACCCGGGAGGGAAAGTCGGGGCCCGGCACGGTTTTCGTCTACTCCGGTCAGGGTTCGCAGTGGGCGGGGATGGGACAGCAGTTGTTGGCCGACGAGCCGGCATTCGCCGCGGCGGTCGCCGAGCTGGAGCCCACCTTCGTGGCGCAGGCCGGATTCTCGCTGCAGCAGGTACTGGCCGAGGGCCGGGCAGTAACGGGCATCGAGCGGATTCAGCCGGTGCTGGTGGGTGTGCAGCTGGCGCTGACCACGCTGTGGCGTTCCTATGGGATTGAGCCGAGCGCGGTGATCGGGCACTCGATGGGCGAGGTCACCGCGGCGGTGGTGGCCGGGGCTCTGAGCGTCGCCGACGGGCTGCGGGTGATCGCCACCCGGTCGCGGTTGATGGCGCGGCTGGCCGGTCAGGGCGCGATGGCGCTGCTGGAATCCGACGCCGCCGCCACCGAGAAGCTCCTGGTCGACTACCCGCAGTTGAGCATCGCGGTGTACGCCTCGCCGGGACAGACGGTGATTGCCGGCCCGCCCGAGCAGGTCGACGCGGTGATGGCGGTGGTGGCCGGCGGCGACCGACTGGCCCGGCGCATCGAAGTCGACGTGGCCTCCCACCACCGGATCATCGAGCCGATCCTGCCCGAATTATGTTCTGAGCTAGCCGATTTGACCCCGGATGCGTCGGCCATCCCGGTGATCAGCACCACCTGCGGCCCCGACGACACACCGGTGTTCGACGCTGACCATTGGGCGGCCAACCTGCGCAACCCGGTTCGGTTCAGCCAGGCCGTCGCCATGGCCGGCGCCGACCACTCCACGTTCGTCGAAATCAGCCCACACCCGCTGCTCACGCACGCCATCAATGACATTCTCGGCGCCGGCGACTACCAGATCGTCAGCACCCTGCAGCGCGATGCCGATGACACGCTGGCGTTCCACTCCAACGTCAACGCCAGCCACACCACTACTGCGCCCCAAACCCCACATCCGCCCGAACCACATCCGCCGCTGCCCACCGCACCCTGGCACCACACCCGCCACTGGCTCGGCGCCGTCGAGCATCGTGCGCGGCTAGCGGCCCACGACGGCGAGGGATCCGCGGTGGCCGGCGGCCACACCGTTTCGGTGCATCCGCTGTTGGGTGCGCACGTGCGGCTACCCGAGCAGCCCGAGCGTCATGTCTGGGCCGGCGAAGTCGGCACCACGGCCCACCCCTGGCTCAGCGACCACCAGGTGCATGCGGTCCCGGCCTTCCCCGGGGCCGCATACTGCGAAATGGCGCTGGCCGCGGCCCGCGCCACGCTGGGCGATGCATCCGAGGTCCGTGACATCCGCTTCGAACAGATGTTGTTGCTCGACGAACAGACCCCACTGCACGCCGACGCGTCGGTGCGGGCGTCCGGCGTCGTCGACTTCGAGGTGCAGACCGACCACGATGGGGAGCACGCACGGCGCGCCTCCGCGACCCTGCGCCGCGCCGATGAAGACGACCGGCCAGCCGCGCAGAACATCGCCGGCCTGCTTGCGGCGCACCCGAATCGGGTGGACGGCGATGGGCTGAGGCAGTGGTTCGAGGACCGCGGAGTCCGGTTCGGTCCGGCGTTCGCCGGCCTGGCGGCTGCCTACACCGGCGACGGCACAACCGGCACCGTGCTGGCTGAAATTGAAGTGCCGCAATCGATTCGCGCACGACAGACCGGCTACGGCGCGCACCCTGCGCTACTGGATGCGTGCTTTCAGTCCGTAGCTGCCCATGCGCGCATCAGCGACGTCGGCGACGGCGGCATGCTGTTGCCGGTGGGCGTGCGCCGGCTACGCAGCTACGGCCCGCTGCAGCACGCTCGCTACTGCCTGAGCCGGGTGACCGAGGCTAATCGGACCGGAATGGAAACCGACCTCAACGTATTGGACGAGAACGGGACCGTGCTGCTGATCGTGCGTGGGCTGCGGATCGGCGGCAACGTCACCGAAAGTGACGCCCGCCGAAGGCTATTGGCCGAACGCCTGCTGGCGATCGACTGGCAGCAGCGCGACCTGCCCGCCGCGGGCGACGGCGCGGCCGGAGCCTGGCTGCTGCTGACGGCCTCGGATGCCGACAACCCGTTGGCCGCCCAGCTCGCGGATGCGCTGAAAACCGAAGGTGCGCAATGTAAAATCAGTTGCTGGCCGACCGCTGAACAGGTCGACGTGCAGATCGGCGATGCCGGCGGTGTGGTGGTCCTGACCGGCCCGGCGGCCGAGGGCAACGGCGAGCAGTCCCCGGCCCGCGGCCGCGAGCAGGTGCGACGTCTGGTGCGGATCGCCCGTGCGCTGACCGAATCCGCAGACGAGCCGCCCCGGTTGTATGTGGTGACCCGCAACGCCCAGACGGTGTTGTCCGATGACCGGCCCAACCTGGACCAGGCGGGGCTGCGCGGGCTGATGCGGGTGATCGCGGCCGAAGACGCCCACATGCGTGCCACCCAGATCGACCTGGACGAGGGTGCCGACGCCGCGCAGGTGGTGCGCCAGCTGCTGGCCGGTTCGGACGAAGACGAAACCGCCTGGCGTGACGGGCGGTGGTACGCCGCCCGGCTGCGCGCTGCCCCGCTGCGCCCCGACGAGCGGCGCACCGCCATCGCCGACCGTCAGCTCGACGGCATGCGCCTGGAGATCCGAACTCCCGGTGACCTGCAAGGCTTGGAACTCGTTGCATTCGACCGCATCTCACCTGGGCCCGGACAGATCGAGGTCGCCGTCACCGCCTCCAGCCTCAACTTCGCCGATGTGCTCATCGCTATGGGTCGATTCCCCAGCGTCGACGGGCGTCAACCCCGGCTGGGGATGGATTTCGCGGGAGTCGTCACCGCGGTCGGGCCGGGAGTCACCGACCATCAGGTCGGGGACCGCGTCGGCGGTGTGTCCGAAAACGGCTGTTGGGCAACGTTCGTCAGCTGCGACGCGAATCTTGCCGTGACACTGCCGCCCGGCCTGGACGCCGAGCAGGCCGCCGCGGCCACGACCGCGTACGCCACCGCCTGGTATGGCCTGCAGGACATGGCCAGGATCAAGGCGGGGGAACGGGTGCTGATCCACTCGGCCACCGGCGGCGTGGGGCGGGCCGCAATCGCGATAGCCCGGTTGGCGGGGGCGGAGATCTTCGCGACGGCGGGCAGCCCGCAGCGGCGTGCGCTGCTGCACGACATGGGCATCGAGCACGTCTACGACTCGCGCAGCACCGAGTTCGCCGAGGAGATCCGCCGCGACACCGACGGATACGGCGTCGATGTCGTGCTCAACTCCGTGACCGGTGCCGCCCAACGCGCCGGCTTCGAACTGCTGGCGATCGGTGGACGGTTCGTGGAGATCGGCAAGCGCGATGTCTACGGTGATACCCGCCTGGGCCTGTATCCGTTCCGCCGCAACCTCACGTTCCACTACCTCGACCTCGCGCTGATGGCTGCCAGCCACCCCAAGCAGGTGGGGGACCTGCTGCGCACCGTGTACCGGCTCGTCGGAGACCGCGAATTACCCGCGCTCGAGCACACCACCTATCCACTTGACCAGGCGGCCACCGCAATTCGCGTCATGGGTGCGGCCGAGCACAACGGCAAACTCATCCTGTCCATCCCGCGCGAAGGACAGGGCACCGTGGTGGTGCCCCCGGAGCGGGCCAGCGTGTTCCGCGGCGACGGTGCCTACATCATCACCGGGGGCCTGGGCGGGCTCGGCCTGTTACTGGCCGCCGAGATGGGCAAGGCGGGTTGCGGCCGGATCGTGCTTACCGCCCGGGCCGACCCGACGGCCAAGGCGCGGCAGGCCATTGAGCGGATCCGCGCGGGCGGGGTCGACGTCGTTGTGGAGTGCGGCAACATGGCCGAGGCCGACACCGCGGCCCGGCTGGTGGCCGTGGCCACTGCCACCGGGCTTCCGCTGCGCGGGGTGCTGCATGCCGCGGCGGTAGTCGTGGACGCCACGTTGGCCAACATCACCGACGAGGTGATCGACCGTGACTGGGCGCCAAAGGTTTACGGTGCGTGGAACCTGCACCGCGCGACGACCGGTCAGCCGCTGGACTGGTTCTGTTGTTTCTCCTCCGCGGCCGCGTTGCTGGGCTCAGCCGGGCAGGGCGCATACGCGGCAGCCAATAGCTGGGTTGATGGCTTCACCATCTGGAGGCGCAGCCTGGGCCTGCCGGCGCTGGCTATCGCATGGGGACCATGGGGCGAGATCGGGCGCGCCACGCACCTGGCGGAGGGCGGCCGTACCGCGATGATCGCTCCGGACGAGGGGGCGTACGCGTTCGAGGAACTCCTGCGCTATGACCGTGGCTACGCGGCTTACATCCCGACCACGGGGACGTCGTGGCTGACCCCGTTGGTCGCCCACAGCCCGTTCGCGGAAGCCTTCCAGGCCGGAGGAGACCACCAGACCGGCGCCACCACGGTGCGCACCGAACTTCGGTCGCTGCCGCAGGACGAATGGCCCACCCGGCTGCGGCGCCTGATCACCGAGCAGACCGGCCTGATCCTGCGCCGCACGGTCGATCCCGACCGCCCGTTCGTCGAACACGGATTGGACTCGCTGGGCAATCTGGAGCTGCGGACCCGGATCGAAGCCGAGATCGGTATCCGGATCACCCCCAAGGCCATCGCCACCCACAACACAGCCCACGCTTTGAGCCTGCACCTGGCCGAGACGCTGGTGGCCGAAGAGGCCGCGACGGCAACTCCGGGCTAGGCGAACGGGATTCAGGCCAGCCGGGTCGTGCCCAGCGATACTCCGGCGGCCTGCAGCCGGGCCAGCAGCGCGTCGCCCATCGCCGCGGCGGGAGTGAGTACCCCCCGTAACGGGGAGAGCCGATCGCGATCGAGCGCCAGCGCTAGCCCGCTCTCCGCGAGCATCAGCGACGTTGCGTGATATGCGTCGCAGTTTTGGGCGTAAGTCGCCCGGTAGCGAGCGCCGGTCGTCGTCGTGCAGTACGTCTGGATCGTGAAGTGACCGCGCCGTCGGGAGAGATCACTCGGACCGGCGCCGGGCTTAGGCACAATCCGCTCCATCAACCGCCGGGGCAATCGCTTGGCATGCCGGTTGCCCAAGCGGACGGCGCCCGTCAGAGCGCCCGTGACCGCCCTGGCGGCGACCGGAGCCACAAACGACTTTCCGAGACTCATCGTTTCCGAGTAACGGAACCGCCGGCCGTAAGCCCAATCTTGTAAGGCATTGCTGCGCCGAACAATTCGGTCATTGTAGGGGGCTTGGAAAAATCCGCCGACCCAGAAGCCGGACAATTCGGGTGCGATGTCGCGTCCCCGATGCCACGAAAAGTCGGGTTGCGGACCAAGATCGGGTTCAGCGCCGAAGTCGGTGCTGAGTGTATAGGGATCCTCGATGAGTCGGCGTGCGTGTGCGTCGATTGACGCGGTCCGCATGGCACCTAAATACGATGCGATCGTGCCGCCGGAGGCCCCGGTCTGCCGAAACGCGCGCAGCACCAACATCGTGTCGGCGAGTTCGCCGGCGTTATCCTCGGTTGCCCGGCAATGTAGCTGGTAGACGTTCAGATCCGAAGGGATAGAGTCGAATCCGCACGACAATACGATACGGGCGCCGGTGTCGACGGCCTGCTTGTGGTATTGGTCGATGGCGTTGCGGGCGAACATCAGCTCGCCAGTCAGGTCGGCATAGTCCGTTCCGGCCGCGGCGCACGCAGCCACCAGTGGCAGGCCGTATCGCGCGTAGGGGCCGACGGTCGTCAGCACCACCTGTGTTCGGGAGGCCATCGCGCGCAGCGTCGGCGGCCGCGACGCGTCGGCAACGATCACCGGCCAATCCCGTGCGGTCGGACCCAGCGTCTGCCGCACGGCCAGCAGACGTTCGCTGCGACGACCGGCCAGCGCGATGCGCGCCGGTGATTCACACTGCGCGAGGTAGTCGGCGGTCAGCTTGCCGGAAAAGCCTGTGGCACCGTACAGGACGATGTCGAACTCACGCCCGCTGTTCACTCCATGATCCAACTGTCCTCGGCGGGAGCAGAGCACAACAGGGCACGTATCGCGTCCAGGGACTTCTCGTGGCCCGGCAGGTTCGAATGGCGCTCGATGTACAGCCGGCCCGCAAAGGTCCAGCAACTGTAGAGATCGACCGGAGCGTCGGCCGCGAAGTGGAATTCGCCGCCGACGTCGTTGATCTCGATGCCATCGGGCGTGCGCAGACCGGGAATCGAGCCGACGTCCGTGCACATCACAAATGGGGGGAGTCCGGGCAGGCTTCCTTCGTATTGCAGGCTGAAGTGCAGCGACGACTGCTGGATCAGGCCTTCCGACAGATCGGCCCGGAATGCGTCGACGATGCCACCGGCCAGGCCGACGAGATCGGTATCGGGCCCAATTTCGGCCAGGTAGCTCGCCAACCCCAGCGGCATGGTGCCTTCGGTCGCACCCACCGGGGGCGTCAGGTGAAAGCGCAGGTCGACCGGATAGAAGTACGGAATCGGGATGTGCGGGGTATTGCGGAGTTCCCACTCGGCCAGCAGCAGCGCCGCGGCCACCAGGGAGTTGAGGCTGAGCTGGTTGGCCCGCCCCAACTCCACGAGATCGGATGTCTCCTGCTCGGTGAACCGGATTCGGGCCACCGGAATGTGTTGCATCGAACCGGAATTCGATACTATGGACGGCTTCTCCACGGCAGGCAAGTCGTAGGCGAACGCCGCCGGGAAAAGCCGTTCAAGCCCCGAACGCTGCTGCTTTGTCACGCCACGTTGTTCGAGCAACGACTCGAGCGATTCGGGTGCGGGCTGCGGCATCACCGGTCCGGCGTCGCCGGTTTCCACCACGTCGGTGTAGCGGGACAACAGCTCTTCGAACAGAGCGAACACGTGGTGCCCGTCGGCAAGAGAGTGGTGCGCATACAGTGCTAGTTCGCTGCGCCCGCCGCCGACTTTCAGCCGAAGATTCAGCAGGGATTGGCTCTGGTCCAGGCGCATGCCGGCGATCGCAGACTCCGACGTGTGGTCATCGATTATCCATATCCCCGGGTGCATGAGGTCTTCGGCGACAATCTGGTGCCGGCCGTCGTCGGCCTTCTCGAGGTGCCCGGCGAAGACCGGATGCGATTGCAGGAGCGCATCGAAGGCGTCTTCCATTGCGTCGATATCGACGTCACCAATGATCTGCATTGTCAGCCCGAAATAGGTCTCGTTGGCCGCGAACACTTCTTCGCTGTGCGCGAGCTTACGGATCACGGATCCGGAAAACACTCCTGACATCCCCTTACCTGCGTGTGCTGGCTCGTCGATAGCCCAAAAGCGTTGGTGCGATGCAAACCGCGGTGATTCCGGTAGCCCACAGCAGCGTCTCGATCAGCGGCGAGCGCACCGGGCCGCCGAGCGCCAGTGCGCGCATCGTGTCGATCGCGCAGCTGATCGGTTGGTGCGTGACCACCGGCTGTATCCACTCGGGAAATTGGTCTACCGGCAGGAAACCGGTCGAGAACAGGATCGCGAGGAGGTGCACGAGCGTAATCGCCTCGAGCAGAAAATTTTTCGACGCATACCAGGCGATCGTTGTGATGAGGGTCGCGAAGGCGAGTCCGAACAGCACCGGGATGCCCAGCCACGCCAAGGTCGGCAGGACGCCCTGCTTGAAGCGGAAACCCAGCACCATCCCCGCGGCCAGCACGATCCCCGTCGTGATGACGATCCGGACCATCTCGGCGACGATCCGCGAACAGACGCCCGACGCGCGGTGTACGGGCACCACCCACAGTCGGCGCAGCAGGCCGTCGTCGCGCTCTCCGATGAGGCCGATCGCGCCGACCGCCGATCCGTTGACCGCCGCGGCGAGCACGTTCATCGGTACCGTGTTGAACAGTGCGTCATACCCGGCAACCTGGGTAACTGCATGGCCCAAAACGATATTCATCGTGATCAGGAAAAGAACAGGCAACACCGTGACCATGATGATCGCGGTGATGTCGCGTGACCACTTCGTGAGTATCCGCCGCGTCTGCACCAGGGTTTGCGGAACCAGCACTCGCGCGGAATTCTCGTGCACGCCGTAGGCGGTACCCAGGCGCGCGGTTTCCTCGTATACCAGTGCCATCATGCCCGCTTCGACAAAACGATGGCCGATACCGGGACCAGGACCGCGGTCAATCCGGACAACCACGCCACCGTCGGCGCCAGTACGGACCAGGTAACCGATGCACCAAACGGTGCGACGTCGCCGGCCGCGGCATGCAAGGTGTCGACCAGCGCGGAGATCGGCTGGTTGCGAACGAAGGGCTGGACCCAGTGGGGAAACTGCTCCACCGGTTGAACACCGACGGACAGCAGTCCAAAGATCAACGGCGGCAACGTCAGCATCGGTGCCATGGCCTCGGGATTGCGGGATCCGGTGCCCAACAGGTCCGCCGCGAAAGACAGCACCGCACCGAACACGAGCACCAACACGCAAAAGGCGACGGTGTCCACGGCCGAGCCTCGAAAGCGAAATCCGATGGTGTAGCCGCAGACCAGAGCCACCGTCAACGAAACCACGCACCGGTACAGCGCGGCCGAGATGCGGGCGGCCACCGGCGTGAACGGCGGGATCGGCATGGATCGGAACCGGCGGTTGACGCCCTGCACCGAGTCCGTCGCCGCTCGAAACGCGGTCGACATGGCGGCAAACGTGATGGCCTCCAATGCGATCAGCGGCATCAAGTACTGCGCGTAGCTGCTGGCCACACCCCGGGTGACGTTGCCCATGATCTGGTGTAGCGGGATGTAGAAGCCGGCGGTGAACACCACCGAGACCGCGATGGTGATGGCGAGCTCACCGTTGCGCAGGGTGGGCGCGATGAAGCGGGTGGTGAGCACCCACCACTGGGCACCCATTGGCGGCTGGGATCGCACCGTGCCCGGGCCAGTCACCTGACCGCCTCGGCGACCGGGCTATCCGGATGGGTGGAATCCTTTGTCAAAGAGAGGAATACGTCGTCCAACGACGGGCGCCGCAGCGCAATGTCGGCGACGCCGATATCGGCGGCGGCGAGCCGCGCCACGGCCTCGAGAAGCGTGTTGGCGCCGTCCGGGGCCGGCATGGCGATCCGGTCGGACTCGGGCGTCAAGGCGGCCCGGTTCTCGTCCGGGACCAGCGAGCCCAGTATCTCAGCGATCGCCGGCAGGTCGTGCAAATCCCGTGGAACGATCTCACAGTAACTGCCGCCCGTGCGGGCCTTGAGCTCGTCGGCGGTTCCCTCGGCGATGATCCGCCCGTGGTCGATGACGATGATCCGATCGGCCAGCGCGTCGGCTTCCTCGAGATACTGCGTGGTCAACAACGTGGCGATGCCGCGACTCTTGAAATTGCTGACCAGATCCCAAATCCCTTGCCTGCTACGGGGATCCAGGCCGGTGGTCGGCTCGTCCAAGAAGACCACTTCCGGCGGGACCACCAGGCCGCAGGCAATGTCGATCCGTCGACGCATTCCGCCCGAGTACGTTTTCACCCGTCGATCGCCGGCGTACACCAGATCGAATTCTTCGATGAGTTCCTTGGCGCGGTTGCGTGCGGCCGCCTTCTTCAGCCCGTAGAGGCGCCCGAACATGAAGAGATTTTCCAGACCCGTCAACGTCTCGTCGATGGCCACCTGCTGTCCGGTGAGCATGATCGACCGGCGCACACCGGCCGGCTCGGACACCACGTCATGGCCGGCAACGAGCGCGCGCCCCTGGTCCGGGCGGCTCAGCGTCGACAAGATGTCAACGATCGTGGTCTTGCCCGCCCCGTTGGGCCCGAGCAGCCCGAGCACCTCGCCGCGACCGACTTCGAAGCTGACCTCATGCAAGGCCACAAAATCGCCGAAGCTCTTGCGCACCTTGTCGACGACGACGGCCTTGTCAAAGTCTCTCTGTGCGTTGCTCATCGAGCTACCCTCAGCTCGCGTCAAAGGAGGACAAGTCCACCAGAGCCAGTTCCACCGGTTGCGAGCCCGTACCGGCATCGTCGGGGATGGCGTCGACGGCGTCCTGGATCAGCGCCCGCAGCGCGATCGGGAAGCATTGGGCGAGCGCTTGTGCCCGCAGCTGCGGAACGCGGCGGGCGTCGTACCACCAATCGAGGTGCAGCGAGCCGGAATGCCGGTACACCCGAAGTTCGACGGCGTGGCCCAGGCCCGGAATCGGATCCCGCACCGGCAGCGCCGCGTCGGAATCGAATTGGACCGGTCCGTCCAGGCGCGGCGCCTCCGGGACGATGCCGACGTTGCGGAGATGGATGTCCGAGGCGCCCGCGGCGGCCAGCGTCCGCGCGGTGGGCGCATAGACATAGCGAAGCAGTCCGTATCCGACCCCGAAATGCGGTACGGATTTCAGGGTGTCGGCCACGGCGGACAGCAACTCGGTCGCGCCACCGTCCTTGGTGCACCGCAGCGGAGCGGGATAGATCGTGGTGAACCGTCCGATGGTCCGGCGCAGATCGACGTCGGGCCGCAGCACCGAACGCCCGCTGCCCTCCAGGTCGACCGAAACCACACCCTCGGCGACCGTTTGGGCGATCGTTCGGCTCAACGCCGCCAGCAGAACTTCGTCGATCGACACACCCAGCCTGCGTCGGGCATCGTCGACTTCGGCCGTCTCCGCGACGTTCAGCGTCGACGGCAACCGCAACAGGTCGTCCGCACGGGGTGGGGCGGCGATCTCGGGATCGCCCACCTGCACCGTCGCCGTGCTCAAGCACTCAAGCCAGAAGTCGCGGGTGTCGACAACCGCCGGATGCGTCGCCAGAGCGCCGGTTCGCAGCGACCAATCGCGCCACCCGGCGCCGGTCGGCGGTAACAGGATTTCTTCGCCCGCAAGTTGTTGGGACAACGCGGTGAACAGATCGGTGAGCAGGATTTCGCGCGAAGCGATGTCCGCGATCATCTCGTGGGCGGACAAAATCAAGTAGTTGCCATCCCGGCCACCAGCGATATAGGTCGCGGTGAACGGGGTGCTCAGGCCGTCCCGCGCCGCGAGCTCGGTCATGATGTCCAATACCGCCGCGCGTTCGGCACCCGCGTCGCCGGGCAGAATTCGCGACGACAGGTGCTGGAATTCCTGCGGTTCGGTGATGTGCTGACCCCACGTTCCGATGCGGTCGACGAATTGAAGTCGCAACGCATCGTGGTGGTTGGCCAACGCGGTGAGCACGGACCGGACGTCGTCGATGGTGACGTGGGGAGCGAGCCGGAAGATCAGCGGCACCCGCCAGCGACCCGTGTCCTGCACGCCGTGTTCGAAGAAGCCGGCGATGTTGGCGGGCACCGGCAACTGCGCTTCGGCGCTGAGTGGTTCCGTCAGCCCCGCACCGGTGAACTCGGCGTCCAGCGCGGCGGCCAGGCCGGCCACGGTCGGGTGTTCGTACAGATGCTGCGGGGTGACGCTCAAGCCGGAGTTGTTGGCACTCGTCGAGATGCCGATCGCGATCAGCGAATCTCCGCCCAGGTCAAAGAAATTGGCGTTGCGGTCGAGCGAGGTCACGCCCAGGCACTGCGTCCAGATTCGATGCAGCGTCGCCTCGGTGGCGGATTGGCCGTTGACGGGCGCTGCGGCAACCGCGGCTCCGTTGGTAGACGAACCATTGGCTTCCGCCGGTGCCTCGGTCCACACGGCGGGTTTGGGATCGACCCAATGCCGCTCGCGTGCAAAGGGATAACCGGGCAAGCTGACGATGCTGTTCGCCGATCCGGTGAGCGGCGACCAGTCCACTGCCACATCGGCCGCCCACAACTGGCCGAGGCCGAGTAAGAAGGCGTCGCGGTCATCGGTGTTCTGCACCGGGTGACGCATGAGCCGCACGGCGCGATGCCTGCTCGACCATTTCGGATGCCGCATCGCCGAGCCGGTCAGGCTGCCGCCCGGACCCATCTCGACCAGGACCCGGTCCGGATCGGTCAGTACCACATCGAGTTCGTCGGCGAACCTGATCGTCGCGCTGATCTGGCGCGCCCAGCCGGCCGGGTCGATGGCCTGTTCATCGGACATCCAGGTTCCGGTCAGGTTGCTGAGCAGGGGAGTGTTCGGACGGCGAAGCTCGACGCCGGACAGAAATTCCTGGAACTGTGCCGCCATGGGATCCATTGCACTGGAATGGAATGCGTGGGTCGCGCGGACCCGTCGCGCGGTGATCCCGCCCTCGCGAAGGCGCTGGGTGAACGCGCGAATCTTGTCGTTCGGCCCGGCGACGACGCAGTTGCCGGGATCGTTGACCGCGGACAGGTCGACTCCGGGGGCGAGGTACGCGGCGATGTCGTCCGGACCCAGTGCCACCGCGACCATGGAACCCGCCGGGGATTCATGCATCAGACGGGCCCGCAAGGACACCGTCTTGATCGCCGTCTGGAGGTCGAATACCCCGGCCAGGGTGGCCGCGATGTATTCGCCGGTGCTGTATCCGATATACGCGCCGGCGCGCACACCATAGGTGTCGACCAACTTCGCCAGCGCGTATTCCACCGTGAACAGCGCGGGCTGAGAACGGTCAATGCGTTCCAAATCCGTTGTAGCGTCGCCGAATATCTGCGCATGCAGGTCGATACCCATCTCGTCGCGGAATCCCGCGACGCAGGTGTCGAAGTGTTCGGCGAAAACGGGCTCGGTGTCGTACAGCCCCCGCGCCATCCCGACGTGCTGAGCGCCTTGCCCGGGAAACATGAAAACGACGCGGTCTGCGCTCGGCTCGGCGGCTTCACCGCGACCGATCGACTCCCCGACGAAAACATTCTCGTGCTCGGATGCCCGCAATATCTTCGCCGCGTGCTCGCGGTCGTGGACCACAGCCGCCATGGTGATGTTGTGCTTGCGACGACGGGAAAGGGTGAAGGCGGCGTCCGAAAGGTCCAGATTTTCTGGGCCGGCCAGCGTAGCGGCCAGGGCGGCACGCGACTCCTCGAGTGCCGCCGCGGTTCGTGCCGACAGCAGCAACACCTGCGGTCGTGCGGACTTGGCGGCTACCGCAACGGGCGGTGCGTGCACTGGTGCTTCTTCCAAGACGACGTGCGCGTTGGTGCCGCCCACCCCGAACGAACTGACACCGGCCCTGCGCACGCCGTCGGATTCCCATGGGGCGTAAGCACTTTGCACGGTGAACGGGGTTTCGTCGAGATGCAGTTCCGGGTTGGGGCTGGTGAAGTGCAGCGTCGCGGGGATCGCCTTGTGCTTCAGGCACAGAATCGCCTTGATCAGACTGACCACGCCGGCCGCCACCTCCAGGTGGCCGATGTTCGACTTGACCGACCCCAGGACACACGGGCCGGGCCGCGGCGTCTCGGAGACGGCGAACGCGGCATTCAGGCCCTGGACTTCGATCGGATCGCCCAGCGCCGTGCCGGTGCCATGTGTCTCGACATAACTGACGCTCGAGGCATCGACACCGGATACCGCGTGGGCTTCCGCGATGACATCGGCCTGCGCGGCCGGATTCGGGGCTGCGTAACCCATCTTCATGGATCCGTCATTGTTGATCGCCGACCCGCGGATGACGGCGTGTATCCGGTCGCCCGCATCGATGGCGGCCGGCAAGGGCTTGAGTGCCACAATCGCCACTCCGCTGCCGAAGACCGTGCCGTCGGCTCGCACGTCAAAGGGTCGGCAGTGACCGGCCGCCGACACCATCGCGCCCGGCGAATTCCAGTAACCGACACGATGCGGGACGGCCAGCGACGACCCGCCGGCAAGTGCCATGTCGCATTCCCCGGACAGGAGGCTCTGGCAGGCCAAATGGATCGCGACCAGGGACGACGAACACGCGGTCTGAACCGAGATGCTCGGCCCGCGGAGATCGAATTGATGCGATACCCGCGTTGCCAGAAAGTCCTTGTCGTTCTGCAGGAACAGGTTGAACTGCTCGAAGTCGAGTCCGGTTGCCATGAAGGCGCCGTGACCATGGTGCGACGACAGATTGTGCATCAGATAACCGCTGGGGGAGCTGGTTCCGTACACGCCGATCGACCCGTCGAACTGCGCCGGGTCACAGCCGGCGTCCTCGAACGCATGCCATGCGCACTGCAGGAACAAGCGGTGTTGTGGATCGAGCTTGCGGGCGAGCTGCGGTGGGAACCCGAAGAAATCGGCATCGAACTCGTCGAATCCGTCGACCAGCGGCGCGCGCCGCACATACCCCGGATTCGCCAGCACCTCGTCGCCGATACCGGCAGCCCGGAGGTCTTGCTCGGAAAGCGTGACGATCGACTCTTCGCCGCGCCGAAGGTTGTCCCAGAAATCCGAAACATTGTTGGCGCCGGGGAATCTACCGGCCATGCCGATCACCGCGATTGCGTTGTCCGGCAACATCTCCGGGTTGATGCTCATTACTGACGTCCTCGCTTTCGCCGCAGTGCGGCTTGTTGGCGCGCCGCCGCGCGCTGCTGTGCCCGGTCGCGGACAGCACCCTCGGCTTGGAGTGCTTGCGCGTCCCCGGTCAGCCCAAGCTGGCGGAGCAGCTCGGCTGTGAGATCGTTGAGCGTTGCGCCCTGCAGCAGCAGCGCCACCGGCGGCTCGGCGCCGAAGTCCGCTCGCGCGGAGTTGCGGATACGCACCGCCATAAGGGAATCCATGCCCAGCTCGACCAGCGGCAGGTCCGCGTCGACGGCGGATCTTTCCGCGTAGCCCATCACCGCCGCGATGCGTGCGTGCAATCGTTCGGCAATCGCCGATTGTGCTTCGCTGGGATCGAGCCCGTGCAGCGCCTCGGGGCCGGCCCAGTTACCGCCGTCGCCCGCGGCGTCGAGTTCGGCCACCACACTGGTGAAGTAACCGAGGTTACGGATTTCAGGGAAGGCGATCAGTGCCCGGTCGGCACGCAGCCGGGCAACTCCGGTGTGGCCGCGGCCGGTGGCCAGCAACGGCTCGAGTGCCGCGACACCCTCGGCAGGGGTGATCGGATCCAGCGGCCCGCCGGTCAAGGCGCGGGCCAGCCCGACCTCGGCCCACGGCCCCCAGTTGACCACTGCCGCGGGCAATCCCGATGCCCGGCGCCAGTCGACCAGGGCGTCCAGCCATGCGCTTGCGCAGGCGTACGACGCCTGCCCCGGACCGCCCAGCAGGGACGAGGTGGAGGAAAACCCGAGCCACCAGTCCAATTCGCATCCGGCACTGGCTTCGTGCATCCGCAGCGCGCCGATGACCTTGGGCGCCCACACGCGCTGCAGGCTGTCCTTGGTCATGGAGAACACCAGGCTGTCGTCGAGTACCGCGGCCGCGTGCAGGATGCCGCACAGAGTCGACGCACCGGCGGCCGCGACCAACTCTTCCGCCACGCCGTCGGATGCCAGGTCGCCCAAGACCACTGCGATCTCGGTTTTGCGTTCCAGCTCGGCCAAAACCGTGCGCTGTTCGTCCGACGGCTCGCTGCGGCCGTTGAGGACGATGCGGCCCGCGCCGCTATCCGCCAGCCACCGCGCGAACACCAGGCCGAGACCCCCCAGGCCGCCGGTGATCAGGTACGACGCTCCCGAACGGACCACGCCGCCGCGGGTGGGTTCGTCGAGGGTGGCACGGGACAGCCGCTCGACGTATCGCTTCTCGCCCCGCCAGGCGATCACGTCGTCGATCGAGCCGGTAACCACGGACTCGAGCTCGGCATTGAGCGTGGTGACCGGATCCCGGGTGATGTCGAGATCGACCAGTGTGGTGCGCAGTTCCGGATGCTCGTAGGCCAGCACGCGCACCAGGCCTTTCAGGGCGCCGATCCCTGGCTGGCCCGCTTCGTCGCCGACCGCGAGGCCATTCCCGGATACCAGCCACAGCCGTGGTGGCTGGCCGTGCCAGCCGCCGACCACCGCGCGCACGACCGTCGAGACCGCCCAGACCGCTTCGCGGGCCTGGGCGACGCCGTCGTTGGTCACGCGCGGGTTGGCCGCGACGAACACGACCACTCCGACGGGCGGACGCTCGGGATCGCCTGCGGTTTCGGCGAATGCGGCGAGCACGGCGGATTCGTCGTACAGGCTGGCGGTGATGACCCGGTGCGCCGGTGAGCGCCAGCCCTCGATGAACTGGACGGCTTCGGGCGTTTGCCCATCGGTGAGCACCAGCCAACTGCCGGGGACGTCTGACGGCCCGGCATTGACCGGACGCGGCGCCCAGGCGGTATCGAAGACCTTCTGCGACAAGGGAAGTGGCACGCTGCGCCGTTCCACACGCCGCACATAGATGTCGTTGATCTCCGCCGTGACGGTGCCGGCGTCGTCGGTCAGGACGACTCTGCCGAGCTTTCCCGTGCCGCCTTCGTCGAGGTTGGAAAGCTGGGCCCGGCAACGGGCCCGTCGGCCGAGGTTGCCGTATACCCGCACCGATTCGAATGACACCGGGAGATAGCTGGCTTCGGCGGATCCGGCGAGTTCGTCGTCGGGTATCGCGGCCGCCAAACTCTGCAGGGCCGCATCCAGGATGACCGGGTGGAGCCGAAAGTCGGGGTGCCACGGCGACTCGTCGGGAAGCACGATCTCGGTTTCGACGGCACCGCCGGGCAGCCGGCGGATTGCCGTCAAGGCGGCGAAGGCGGGACCGTGGAATTGACCGGCCTGGCGCAGCGCGGTGTACAGGTCCGCTGGACTGATCGTCGTCTCACCACTGCCGTCGGTGGGTGCGGGCCGTTCGGGCGATGCCTCTGCCGTCCGTACTTCGGCCCTGGCCGTGGCGTGCCGCGTCCAGTCGTTACCCGATGAGCGGGAATAGATTTCGATCCGGATCTTGTCGTCGGCGCCACGCATCAACTGAGTGGTCACCTGAGTGTGGTCGTCCAGGGTGAGCATCTGCTCGACTTCGAGCTGGTTGACCGACACGGCGTGGGCCGGCACGCCCAACGCCTCACTGGCCGCGGCCACAGCGATTTCGGTGAACCCGGCGCCCGGCATGGTGGCCTGGCCGAACACTTTGTGGTCGGCCAGCCAGGCGGACACCTCGGTGCCGACGTCAGCTTGCCAGACGTGGTCGCGGCTGGACGGAACTTCGATGTGCACACCGAGTAACGGGTGGGCGGCAACGGAGTTCGACATCGCGGACCGATCAGCGACCCAGAATTGGGTGTGTTCCCAGGGTGTTACCGGGATGTCGGCCAGCCGACCGTCGGCGGTGTTCGTCGTCGTGTCACCCTTGGCGACGAGCTGCGTGGCGAGCTGCGTGTGGAAGGTGACGGTGTCGTCGGTGTCGCGTAGCAGGGTGCCGAGGGCGCGGGTGTTGGCCGCACCCAGGGTGTCGTTGATCGAATGAGTCAGCAGCGGGTGCGGACTGATTTCGATGAAAAGGTGGCCGGCGCCCGCGGTGCTGATCGCCTGGTGGAAGCGCACCGGATTGCGCAGGTTAGCCGCCCAGTAGTCGGCGTCCAGCAGTGGTGCGGGCCCCTCCATCGTGGTGGTGATCATCGGGATGGTGGGTGGCTTGGGAGCCAAATCCGAAAGGGCCGAACGTAATTGCGGCAGTACCGGGTCGATGATCGGGTGATGGGAGGCGACGTCGACCTCGATGCGCCGGGCCAGCAGGTTGCGGGCGGTCAGCGCCGCGATGACCGCGTCCACCTGTTCGGGTGGGCCCGCGATCACCGAGTGGCTCGGGGAGGCGTGCACGGCGAGCGTGATCTGCGGGTAGTCGGCGATCAGCGCTTCGACGGCGGGGGCGTCGAGTTCGAGCAGAGCCATCGCGCCCTGGCCGGACAACCGCGCCATCAGCTTGGAACGGGTGGCGATCACTCGCAGTCCCTCGGCGGGGGTCAGCGCTCCGGAGACCACCGCTGCCGAGACTTCACCCATGGAATGCCCGATCACCGCGTCGGGTGAGACGCCGTGGTGGCGCCACAGCGCGGTCAGTGCCAGCTGGACGGCCACCAGCAGCGGCTGGATCTTGTCGATGCCGGTGACCGGGCTGCCCTCAGCAAGGGTTTGCCGCAGCGAAAAGCCGGTCTGGGCAACGAATTCAGGTTCCAATTCGGTGATGGCCGCCGCGAAGGCGGGCTCATCGGCGAGGAGTTGGCGGCCCATTCCGGCCCACTGCGCGCCCTGGCCGGAGTAGACGAACACCGTGCCGGATGCGTGGCCGGTTTCGGTGGGTCCCGCGACACCGGCTGCCGGGGTGCCGGTGGCCAATGCCCGCAGCCCGGCCGCCGCGGCGGCGTGGTCGCGCGCGACGACGGTGCCCACCCAGTTGTGCCGGGCCCGGCGGTGATTCAGGGTGTGTGCGATATCGGCGAGCGGGGCCGCCTTTCCGGCGCCGGCGATCCAGTCGGCCAGACTTGCGGCGGTCGAGGCCACCCGCTGCGGCGTCTTGCCCGATACCACCAACGTGGACACCACCGGCGTGGCCGACGGTGGCGGTGTGGTGGTCACGTTGGGTGCCTGCTCGACCACCACGTGCGCATTGGTGCCACTGAGTCCGAATGACGACACCGCGGCCCGGCGGGTGCCCTCGGTGGGCCACGCGGTGCCCTCGACCGGGACGAACAGTCGGGTCGACGACGGGTCGATGGCCGGGTTCCACCGGGTGAAGTGCAGATTGGGCGGAACGTATCCCCGATTCACCGAGAGGATCGCCTTGATGAATCCGGTGACACCGGCCGAGGCTTCCAGATGCCCGATGTTGGTCTTGACCGAGCCCAGCGCGCAGCGCCCGTCACCGCCACCGTAAGTGGCCGCGAGCGCTTCGAACTCGATCGGATCGCCCAAAATAGTTCCGGTACCGTGCGTTTCGACGTAGTTGACGCTGTCTGCGGTGGCGTCTGCCAACCGCAGCGCGGTGGTGATCACGTCGCGCTGCGCGGCCGCGTTCGGGGCGGTCATGCCGTTGGACCGGCCATCGGAGTTGATCGCCGAACCGCGGACCACCCCCAGCACCGGATCCCCGTCGCGGACGGCATCGGCCAATCGCTTGAGCACCACGACGCCGCAACCTTCACCGCGCACGAACCCGTCGGCCAGGGCGTCGAAGGTCTTGCATCGGCCCGTCGGCGACAGGGCCGACCACTTCGACAACGCGATGCTGGTAAACGGCGACAGGGAAAGGTGCACCCCGCCCGCGAGTGCCACGTCGCTTTCCCGCAGCCGCAGGTTCTGGCAGGCCAAATGGATGGCCACCAAGGACGACGAACACGCGGTGTCGACCGCCACCGCCGGGCCGCGAAGTCCCAACAGGTACGAGATGCGCCCTACCGCGGCACTGTGCGGGTTTCCGGTGCTCATGTACGCGTCGATATCGGCGTTGCGTTCGAGGTTGAGAATTGTGTAGTCCCAGGCGGACACACCCATGATCGCGGCGGTTCGGCTGCCGCTCAACGAGTCCGGTGGCAGCCCGGCGTGTTCGAGTGCCTCCCAGGCAACCTCGAGCAGGATCCGCTGCTGGGGGTCCATCGCGACGGCTTCGCGGGGGGTGATGCCGAAGAAGTCGGCGTCGAACCCGGCGACGTCGTCCAGAAATCCGCCCCACTTCGTCGTCATCCGTCCCGGTGCCTGCGGATCGGGATCGTAGAACGCATCGCCGTCCCACCGATCGGCCGGCACCTCGCCGACGGCGTCGCGCCCGTCGACCAGCAGCTGCCAAAAGCTCTCCGGCCCAGACACCTTCCCGGGCAGCCGGCAGCCGATCCCGAGTACGGCTATCGGCTCGGCGACATCGGTCGGAAAGGCGGTGCCCGCGCGAACAAGCTCACGTGCGAGCACCTCGCGCGCCTTGGGTGACATCTGTGCCGCGCGTTCGGCGAGACTCGTCATTACTCGCTGCCCCCAGTTGCGGTTTCGAGCTCGCTCGCTGCAACGAGGTCGGTCAGCAATTCCATTTCCTCATCGGATAGCTCGGTTTCGGCGTCCGGTGCCGGTTCGTCATCGGCCACCGTGTCATAGCCGAGACGTTCGCACATGGCACCCGCGAGATCCTCGATCGTCGGATACGCCCAGACCAGCGCGGCCGGCAAGGTGGTGCCCAAGCTTGCTTCCAGCCTGTTCCGCAATTCGAGCGCCATCAGCGAGTCGAGACCGAGCGACTCCATCGGCCGATCGTGGCCGATCGGCTCGGTGGATCGCAGCACCGCCCGGATCTCGCCGGCGATCACGGCGGCCAGCCGGCCGGGACGCTCGGCGGCGTCGGTGGCATCCAATTCCGCCCGGATCGCGCCGCCGCCGCGCCGCTCCACCTTGGTCGCGTCGAGTAATTTCGCGAACAGCGACGAACCACCGACGGCGGGGAACGATTGGAACCACTGCCGGGCATCGAGGTGGATCACACCGGTGCCGGCGCGGTCGGCCGACAGCACCCGCTGCACCGCCCCCAGCCCCTCCTCGACCGTGATCAGCGAGACGCCGAGATCGGCGAAGAACTGGGCGCGGCCCACCTCCGCCCATGGGCCCCAGTTGATTCCGACGGCGGGGAGCCCTTGCGAGCGTCGGTAGGCGACCAGCCCATCGACCCACGAGTTGGCGGCGGCGTAGGTTCCCTGGCCGGGCGTGCCCAGCAGCGAGGATGCCGACGAAAAGGTAAGCCACCAATCGACATCCAGGTGTGCGGTGGCCTGATGCAGCCGCCAGCTACCGGTGACTTTCGGGGCGAACACGCGCCGCGCGGCCGAATCCGAGATGTTGAGCACGATTTCGTCATCGAGGACCATGGCGCTGTGCAGGACTCCGGCCACCCGCAGGCCGGCGTCTTCGACGGCCTGCACCAGCCGACCGGCCGTGTCGGGTGCGGCGATGTCGCCGGTGACCACCTCGACACGGGTGCCCGCGGCTTTCATGTCCGCGATCGCTGCCGCAGCGTCGTCGCCGGCAGCCGAACGCCCGTTCAGGACAATCAATCCCGCGCCCTGGGCCGCCAGCCACTTGGCGACGACGAAGCCGAGGCCACCCATGCCGCCCACGATGATGTAGCCACCGTCCGGGCTGACCAGCGGCTGCGGCGTCGCCGCCACTGCGTCGATGCCGCCGTGCGCCGGTACCGTCACGGCGATCTTGCCGGTGTGCTTACCGGAGGCCATCAGCGCAAAGGCGTCACCCGCGTCGTCGAGACCGAATGCGGTGACGGGAAGGACCTGCAGGGTGCCGTCCGATACGTGCCGCAGGATCTCGGACAGCATCGCACGGTACCGCGCCGGCTGCAGTTTCAGGTTCAAGTCGAGGTCGACGACGGCGAAGGAAGCACTTCTCTTCAATCCGGCCAATCCCAGGTTGGCATTGCCGTACACGTCCTTCTTGCCCAGTTCGATGAACCGGCCACCGGGTGCGAGTATCTGCACCCCGCGTTGAATCGCTTCATCGGGAAGCGAATTCAGAATGACATCCACGCCATAGCCTCCGGTGGCCTCGAGTATCTCGTCGGCGAAATTCACGGTGCGCGAATTGCCGACGTACTCGACACCAAGCCCGGCGAGCATCTCGCGCTTGGCTTCCGAACCTGCCGTGGTGTAGATGCGAGCGCCGATCATCCTGGCGATCGCCATCGCCGCCAGGCCCACGCCACCGCTCGCGGAATGGATCAGCACCCGTTCGCCGGGAGCCAGCCTCCCGACCTCGCACAGCGAGTGCCAGGCGGTGAGATACGCGATGCCGAACGCGGCCGCTTCGGGATCCGGCAGCGTGTCGGGAATCGGGGTAACCAGATCGGCCAGTGTCGTCAGGTGGGAACCGAACGCGCCGGGCCCGATGGCGATGACGCGCTGCCCGATCTCGACCGAGTCGACACCGGCGCCGACGGCGGTGACGATGCCCGCGCACTCGGCGCCGATGACGGGCGGCGCACCGTCGAGGCCGGGGTAGATGCCCATGGCCTTGAGCACGTCGCTGAAGTTGAGGCCCGCGGCACTGACGCGGACTTCCACCTCATCGGCAGCCGGCGGGATCCGTTTCACCGCATGCACTCTCAGCGCGTCCAGGCGGCCGGGTTCGTCGATCTGCAGTCGCACCGCGCCACCGGCGTCCGGGTCGACTTTTGCGTGGCGAGTCTCTCCGGCCAACTCACCGGCCGCCGTAGTGGCCGCGGGCACCAGCCTGTTCAGGTAGCGCTGCCCGTCGCGCAGCGCGATCTCGTCGGCGTCGGAGCCCGCGAGTAACTCCTGAGTCAGGGCGCCCACCGAGCCGGCACCGTCGGCCTCGATGTCGACGATCGTGGTCTTCAGTTCTGGATGCTCGAACGTCAGCACTCGCGCGATGCCGCGAAGTTCCGTTTGCGCCAGCGTGACTCGATCAGCGGAGTCGACTTGCTGGGCGCCACGGGTGACGATCCACAGCCGTGGGCTGTTGCGGGCGCCGATGCGCGTCACGGTCTTGGCGATGTCCGCGATCAGCAGCGTGCGCGCCAGCGCCAGGTCCAGTTGCGCCGCCTCGCTCAGTGCGTCGTCGGCGCTTCTCGGCGGGCACAGCACGACGATGCTATCCCATGGGTTTCGGCTGATCGCCGCGCGCAGCGCCACGGTGTCGGTCGGGGACACCACCTCGACTTCGGCGATGCTGTCGATCAGCGACGACCGCAGCGCGGGCAGGAGCGGATCGCCCGCGGCGGGCTCGCCGATCAGCAGCAAGCCACCGAGATTGGTGGCGGCCGGTTTGTCCAGCGGTGCCGGTTCCCATTCGAGAGCGAACAGATGGCTGTTGAGTTGCTTTGCGCCACTTGTCGACCCGAGCACCGCCATCTCGACTTCGTCGATGACGAGCAGCGGTTGGCCCTGCGCGTCGGTCAGCACGACATTGCCAAGCAGCCGATCCGGACTGTCGGTGGCGGCAAGTGTGCCGATCGAGCACACGCCGTCGGCGATGTCGCCGTACACGTGGACACCCGCGAAACGTATCGGCAGCACCAGGGTTTGGCGGGCGTTCTGGCCGCCGGCCAGGTCGGTCGCGGCCCGGGTGGCGCCGAGCACCTGCACCGCGATGTCCATCATCACCGGGTGCAGCACGAAGTTGCGGGAACCGGCCTTGGCCGACGAGGGGAGCCGCACTGCTGCGCGAGCAGCACCCGATGCTGCCACGGTGAGGTTGGTGATCCCGCGAAACGCCGGTCCGTGTTGTTGTCCGGCAGCGCGCAGCCGCTGATAGAGGTCGTCGGGGTTGAGTTCGGCCGCAACGTCATTCGAGCTGACGATCGCGGGCGGTGCGGTCTGCGCCGACTCGCGCGCGACGCTGGCGGTGGCGTGCTTGATCCATCCTGACGCGCTACTGTGCGTGCGCATTTCGATCTGGCACGTGTGCTCGCTGCCGGTCAGCGTCGTGACCAGAACCGTCGCCTCGGTTACCCGCAACATCTGATGCAGACTGAGCTCCCGGATCATCCACGGCCGCTCGTCCTCGGATCCTCCGAATGCGTCCGTTGCCGCGGCCAGTGCGACGTCGGCGTAGGCCGCTCCCGGCAGCACGCACAGGTCGTCGATCACGTGATCACCGAGCCACAGCAGATCGGGGGCGAGCTCGCCTTCCCATATCCGGGTGCCGCTGGTGGGGTCGGTGACGCCAAAGCCCAGTAGCGGGTGGGTGTTCGGCGCGTGGTGTGCCGCGGTGCTGGGGGAGATCCAGTGCCGAGTGTGCTGCCACGGGGTGGTCGGCAGCACGGTTTGGTGTCCGTGGGTGTGCGGGGTCTGCACCGGGCGGGTGGTATGGACGGCGTTGAGGTTGGTGTGGAAAGTCAGGGTGTCATGCGCATCGCGCTGCAGGGTTCCGACGCTCACAAAGTCGGAATCCTCACTCGTGGAGAGGGTTTCGCCGATCGCGTGCGTCAACAACGGGTGCGCACTGATCTCGATGAAGGTGTGGTGGGGACCACCGGCGTCGCTAACGGCATGAGTGATCGCCTGCTGGAAGCGCACCGGGTTGCGCATATTGGTGGCCCAGTGCTCGGCGTCGAAGACCGGGCGAGCGTTCAGGTCCGGGTAGGTGGTCGAGATGATCGGGATGGCCGGCGGACGCGGGCGAAGGTCGGCGAGTTCCGCCCGCATCTGCGGCTGCAGCGGGTCCATCGCCGGATTATGTGGCGCCACTTCGATATTGACTCGCCCGGCGAAGTGGTTCTGGGCGCGCACCTTCTCGATCAGGGTGTCGATCGTCGAGGGAGGCCCGGCGATCACGGTTTGCCGCGGCGAAGCATAAATCGCCAAGGTGACCTGCGGATGATCCGCGATCAGCTGCTCGGTGGCCGCGGGGTCGAGTTCGAGCGTGGCCATGGTGCCCTGTCCCGACAACGGAGCCATCAGCCGCGACCGGGTCGCCGTCACCCGCAGGCCCTCGGCAGGAGTCAGGGCGCCGGCCACCACCGCGGCGGCCACTTCTCCCATGGAGTGGCCGATCACCAGGTCGGGGGTCACCCCGTAGGAGCACCACAGCGCGGTCAACGCCAACTGCATCCCGATCAGACCGAGCTGGATCTGCTCGATGCCGACCAATTCCTTACCGCCGGCGATCACGTCGTGCAGCGAAAACCCGGCTTCCGCACCGAATACCGGGTCGAGTTCGGCGATGGCGGCGGCGAATGCGGGCTCGTCGGCCAGCAGCCGCCGACCCATTCCCGCCCACTGCGATCCCCGGCCCGAATAGACGAATACGGTGCCGGGTCCGATCGCGCCCGCCGGGCAGCCGACCACGCCCGGGGCGGGCTCACCGGCGGCCAGCGCACGCAATCCCACCACCGCCTGCTCGCGGTCGACGGCGACCACCGTGGCGAACTTGGGCTGCTGGGCCCGGTGGTGGTTGAGCGTGTGCGCCACGTCGGCCAGCGGCACCGCAGCCCCCGCGTCGTCCATCCAGTCGGCCAGCACGGACGCCGTCGCTGCCACGCGTTGCGCGGTCTTGCCCGAGACGACCAGCGTCGACACCGCGGGTTCCGGGTCGCGCTGCGGGCTGGGCTCGCGATCCGGTGCCTGCTCGATCACCACGTGCGCATTCGTCCCGCTCACCCCGAACGACGACACACCGGCCCGGCGCGGTTGCTCGCTCGACGGCCATTCCATGTCCTCGGTGGCGATCCTCAATCGCGAAACGCCTTGGCTGGCATGGGGAGTGAGTTTGGTGAAGTTCAAGTTCCGCGGAATGCGGCCATGCCCGACGGCCAGCACGGTCTTCATGAATCCGGCGATTCCCGCCGCCGCCTCCAGGTGGCCGAGGTTGGTCTTCACCGCACCGAGCACCAGCGGTGCCCGGTCGGATCGATCGCCGAAAACCTTACTCAGTGAGTCGAGTTCGATCGGATCGCCCAGCGGGGTGCCCGTTCCGTGTGCCTCGAGGTAGTCGATGTCGTCCGGCGTCAACCTGGCCGACGTCAACGCCTGCCGGAGCAGGGCCTGCTGCGCCGGGCCGTTGGGCACCGTCACCCCACTGCTGGCGCCGTCCTGGTTGACCGCCGAACCCCGCACCACGGCGAGGATGCGATTGCCGTCGCGTTGCGCGTCGGACAACCGCTTGAGCACCACCACACCGGCGCCCTCGCTGCGCACATAGCCGTTGGCTCCGGCGTCGAAGGTTTTGCACTGGCCGTCCGGCGACAGCATTCCCCACCGCGAGCACGCGATGCTGGCCACCGGGCTGAGCAGCAGGTTGGTCCCACCGGCCAGCGCCGTGTCGCTTTCGCGCAACCGCAGGCTCTGACAGGCCAGGTGGATCGTCACCAGCGACGAGGAGCATGCGGTGTCGAGCACCACCGCGGGCCCGCGGGCGCCGAGTAGGTAGGCGGTCCGCCCGGCGGCGAAGTTCGCCGAGTTTCCGGTCAACAGGTAGGCGTCCAGCTCGTCGGGTCGCACCGCGGCGGACATCTTGAGCATGTAGTCGTAGGCGGTGACCCCGACGAAAACCCCGGTTTGGGTGCCCTGCAGCGCGTGCGGTGGAATCCCGGCGTTTTCCAACGCTTCCCAGGCGACCTCGAGGAACAACCGCTGTTGCGGGTCCATCGCCGCCGCCTCGCGCGGCGGGATGGAGAAGAACTCGGCGTCGAATTCGTCCGGCTGCCAGGTGGACAGGAAACCGCCTTCGCGGTTGCAGATGGTGCCGGGGACGGTGTGATCCTCGGTGAACAGCGCGTCGGCGTCCCAGCGTTCGGGCGGAACGCCGACTATGCCGCTTCGCCCGTCGCGCAACAAGTCCCAGAACTGCTCGGGGCTGTTTACCCCGCCGGGCAACCGGCAGCCCATGCCGACGACGGCGATCGGTTCGGTGCCGGCCCGCTCGGCGATCTCCAGCCGCGCGGTGAGATCGTCGATCTTGTGCAGCGCCTCGGTGATGATCGCCCGGCGATCCGGTATGGCTGCTGTCATTAAGAGCCTCGTAGCCTCTCCGACAGTTCCGCAAGTAACTCGTCCTCGTCGAGGTCGTCATAGGCGTCGGCGGTCGGTTCGTCGTCCGCATCGAGCTCGGGCAGCACGGTGGCCAGATATTCGGTCAGGCTGTACACGGTCGGGTAGTCGAAAATCACCGATACCGGCAGCGCCTCGCCCAGATCGTCGGACAGTGCCCGCCGCAGCATCGCGCTCATCAGCGAGTCCATCCCGAGTTGGAAGAAGCCGGTCGAGGGATCTAGCGACTCGCCTGCGGGCACTCCGATGGCCTTGGCGGCCAGCTTGGCAACCTGGTCGAACACCATGGCGTGCCGGCGGTCGGGCGCGCACGCGCGCAACGCGATGCGGAACTCGCTTTCGCCCGTCGTCATCTCGCCCGGTACCGGCAGCAGGTCGTCGACGATGTGCAGCGATCCGCGGGCCCGGTACGCGTCGGCGAGCAGTGGCCAATCCGCCTCCACCACAATGGAATGCACTCCGGCAGCCGGGCTCAGCACGTACGGCAGCGCGCCGATCGCAACCTCGTCTTCCATCGGCAGCAGGCCCGAGCCCACACTGACCTGACTGGCCTCGTCGGTGTCGGCCAGCGATTTCCAGAGTCCCCAGTTGACCGTCGTGGCCGGCAATCCCATGACGCGTCGGGCATACGCCAGCGCGTCCAGATATCCACTGGTGGCGGCGTAGTGGCCGAGCCATCGTGAACCGGTCAGCCCGGAGATCGAAGAGAACAAGAGGAATTGGCGCACCGACGTTTTCGTCAGCGACAGCCGATGGAGCAGCGCGGCGGCGTCGAGTTTGGGTGCGAACATCTCCCGCACGTCGGCGTCGGTCATGTCCCTGAGCAAGACCGGCTGGCCGGCAAAGGCCGCCAGGTAGATTCCCTGCAGCGGCGGCAGGTCGTCACCGAACCGGTCGAACAGCCCGCTCATCGCGGTTGCGTCGGTGGCGTCGGCGGCCACCGTGATGAGGTTCGCACCCGCTGCGGCAAGGCTTTCCGTCAGTGCGTGCAGGCGCAAGCCCGGGTTGCGGGACACCGCAACAATGGTTTTGGCGCCCATCCGGGCGAGCTGGCGGATCAGGTGCGGACCGATGTTGCCGGTGGCCCCGATGACAAGCTGACTGGTGTCGGCGTCCAACGTGAGCGGCGATTCAGTTGGCAGAGTTCGCCGTTGCAGCCGGGCCACATGGCGCGCGCCGCGCCGGTACACGACCTGGTCTTCACCGTCGGTGCTGCCGACTTCCTCGAGAAGCTGCTTGGCCACTACCTCGGCCGGCACCGAAGCATCGAAATCGACTATGCCGCCCCAGATTTCGGGGTGTTCGAGAGCGAGAGTGCGGCCCAGGCCCCAGAGTAGTCCATGGGTGGGGTTGGCGCGATCGCCGTCGAAGACGGGTTGGGCATTGCGGGTGACCAGCACCAGCTTCTCCGCCGAAGTGCCGGCGGCCATCACCGCGGCGAGCCGGCGCACCTCGTCGAACAGCCGATAGGCCAGCCCCACGTCGAACGAATCGCCGGTTGCCGGCGGCGCGTACAACACATGGTCGACATCGCCAAGCGCCTCGGCCAATTCCACGGGATCGGCATCCGCGTCCACGGTTCCAGCGGCCAGTTGGGTCGCGAGGTCCGGATCGCCGACCACCAGCCAGCGCCCGCGGCTGCCCGGCGCGACCAGCTCGGCGGCCGCCGACGGTATGGCCGGCCACGACAGCTGATACGAGCAGTCGTCGAGCGGGCCGGCCGCCGCGTTGGGCAGGGCAGAACCGTTGCGGTGCAGAGATTCCGGTGCTTGCCGGGTGATGGGGGTGACATCGACCCAGTGCCGGGTGTGGTGCCATGGGGTGGTGGGGATCTGGGGATGCGGTTCGGGGGGATGCGGCGTCTCGGGCGGATTGGTGGTGCGCACCGTGTTGAGACCGGTGCGGAAGGTGATGGTGTCGTCGGTGTTGCGTTGCAGGGTTCCGATGCTGGTGTATCTGCTTCCGTGCTGGGCGCTGTGCAGGGTTTCGCTGATCGCCTGGGTCAGCAGCGGATGGCCGCTGATCTCGATGAAGGTGTGGTGGTCGGTGCCGGCGGCGGCGATCGCCTGCTGGAAGCGCACCGGGTTGCGCATGTTGGTGGCCCAGTGTTCGGCGTCGAAGGCCGGACGAGTGTCGAGATCGGAGTATGTGGTCGAGATGATCGGGATCGTAGGTGGCTGCGGGACCAGATCCGACAGCTCCGCACGCATTGCCGGTTGCAGGGCATCCATCGCTGGATTATGGGGAGCCACTTCGATATTGACCCGGCTGGCGAACCGGTTCTGGCTGCGCACCCGGGCGATCAGCGCGTCGATCTGCCCGGTCGGACCGGAGATCACGGTCTGGCGTGGCGAGTTGTAGATCCCCAACGTCACCTGCGGATACTCGGCGATCAGCGTCGCGGTCGCCGCCGCATCGAGTCCGAGCAAGGCCATCCCGCCCTGTCCCGACAACGGTGCCATCAGCCGCGAGCGCGTCGCGGTGACCCGCAGCCCCTCGGCGGGCGTGAGGGCTCCGGCGACCACCGCGGCGGCCACCTCGCCCATCGAGTGACCGATCACCACGTCGGGGTGCACCCCGTAGGACCGCCACAACGCCGTCAACGTCAGTTGCATGCCGATCAGGCCGAGCTGGATCTGCTCGATACCGACTAATTCCTTGCCATCGGCCAGCACGTCGTGCAGCGAGAACCCCGCGTGCTCGACGAACACCGGCTCCAACCCGGCGACCGCGGCGGCGAAAGCGGGCTCGTCGGCCAGCAATTGGCGGCCCATGCCGGCCCACTGCGAACCGCGCCCCGAGTACACGAACACCGTGCCCGGCGCTGCCTCGTCACTCTCCTGCGGGCCCACCACCCCGGACGCGTGCCGGCCGGCCGCCAGCGCGCGCAAACCGGAAACCGCCTCGGCGCGTTCGCGCGCTACGACCGTGCCGAACTTGGCTTGCCGGGCGCGGTGATGGTTGAGCGTGTGAGCCACATCGACCAGGGCCACCTCGGCCCCGTCGCCGTCCATCCACTCGGCCAGCACCGCCGCTGTGGCGGCCACCCGTTGTGGCGTTTTGCCCGCCACTACCAACGTCGAGATACCCGGAGCGGAAGTGGGCCGCGGTTCGGTCGCAACATCCTGGCCCTGCTCGAGCACCACATGCGCGTTCGTGCCGCCGAATCCGAACGATGACACCCCGGCCCGGCGCGGATGCCGAGTCTGAGGCCAATCAGTTTGTGTGTCAACGACTTTCATCCGCAAATCGGCGAACGGAATATGCGGATTCGGACTTTCGAAGCGATGATTCGGTGGGATCTGGCCGTGTTGCAACGCCATGACCGCCTTGATGAAGCCGGCGATTCCGGCTGCCGCCTCAGTGTGGCCGATGTTCGTCTTCACCGCGCCGATGAGCAGTGGCGCATCCTCCGAACGCCCGCGGCCCAGCACCGTGCCAAGAGCGCGCGCTTCGATCGGATCGCCCAGCAGTGTTCCGGTGCCGTGAGTTTCGACGTAGTCGACCTCGTTCGGTTGCATACCGGCGTTCGTGTAGGCGGCGCGCAGCACCGCCATCTGTGCCGCGGGGTTGGGGGCCATGAGCCCGTTGGAGCGGCCGTCCTGATTGACCGCCGAGCCGCAGATCACGGCAAGCACCCGATCGCCGTCGCGCTGCGCGTCGGTCAGCCGCTTGAGCACGACGACCCCGGCGCCTTCGCCGCGCACGAACCCGTCGGCCGCCGCGTCGAACGCGCGGCATCTGCCGGTTGGCGACAGCGCACCGGCTTGGTCGAAACCGCGAAATATCGTCGGAGACAACAGCACGTTCACACCCGCCGCGATGGCCAGATGCGAATCCTGAGTGCGAAGGCTTTGGCAGGCCAGATGTATCGCCACCAGCGACGACGAGCATGCGGTATCCACTGCCACCGACGGGCCGCGCAGGTCAAGGAAATAGGAGAGCCGGTTGGCGATGATGCTCATCGCGCCGCCGGTGTTGTTCCAGGCGTCGACCTGGCAGAGGTCGGCCAACCCGATGGCGCCGTATTCGCTCGAGCAGGATCCGGCGAATACGCCGGTCTGCGACCGGCGCAGCGAGCTCGGTGCGATGCCGGCGTGCTCCAAGGCCTCCCAGGCCACTTCCAATAGCAGACGCTGCTGGGGGTCCATCTTGGTTGCTTCGTTGGGGGAGATCTCGAAAAATTCCGCGTCGAAAGCGGCGATGTCAGACAGGAACGAACCCCACCGCGTGGTGCGGGCCAAGGCCTCCGCAACCTCGGGTGAGCCGTCGTCGAACGGCTGCCACCGCTGCGGCGGCACTTCTGATATCGAGCACCCGCGGTCGAGGAGGAACTGCCACAAGGCATCCGGTCCGGAGATGTCGCCGGGGAAGCGGCATCCCATCCCGATGACGGCGATCGGTTCCTCGAGCGAGTTGCGGGCCGCGCGGTCGGGCGCGGTGTCCGACTCGGGTGCGGGCGCGGGCGCGGTCAGGTAGAGGGCCAGGGCGTTGATCGTCGGGTGCTCCCAGAAATCTATCGGGGACACGGTCTTTCCCAGCAACTCCGACAATTCACCGGAAAGCACGACCGCCTCGCGCGAGCTCACGCCGTGGTCGGCCAGGGAGAGCTCCGGGTCGACTTCGTCCGGCGTGCGGCCGATGTTCGTCACCAAATAGTCGATCAGCCAGTGCCGAAGGTCGGCTTCGCCGCGGACGCTTGAGGTCATAGGAGCACGTCCGGGGGTCGCTCGGCCTGCTCGCCCAGCAAAGCGGGTGTGGAAGAGTTGGTCACCGGTGTCGCTTTACCTTCCAGTTTGCTGCGGGTGCTCTGTGCTGCACCCTGCGTGCCGCCCCGTTCAGCTGCTTTCGCGGCTCCTCCACGGAGCCCCCCGGTGACACGGCAGCTGCTGACGGAAACGTCGGCGCGAGGAGTTGGATGGCCGAAGCGCGACGATCGTCCACCCCGACCATCCGTCTCTTTAAGCAAGGTAAGCAGTCTTTCATGGGGAAGTGAGGAGATTGAAGAAATCCACAGATTTTGGGTGCGGTCCCCCCGGCCTTATTTTGCGTGCGTCTACTATAGTGCCAGCTGTTTGCATTCCTGCAGCTCAAGAGGGGTACTGGCCGGAGTGACGGGTGGTATTCATGAGGCAGGGGTGGCGAATGGTAGGTAGAGTGAGATGAATCTCATCTGCCGACGAGGGTCGCATGGCGGCCGCGTTCTGGGACCTACGCACCAGTTTCATTCCAACGCGCCTGGCCGTGCTGGCGGGCCGGGCGGCGGCAGTCGGACGCTGAGCCACCCGCAAGGCGGTAGTCCGGCGAACGCGTGATCGCGATGGGTCGAGGTCGGCGACCGGCACCCGATCGCGGTTCGCTCAGCTAACTGTCGCCGCGGGGGTCGAGGACGAATTCCTCGATCGTCTTCACCAGTTCTGGCAAATGTGCAGTGAGATAGAAATGATCCCCGGGGAAGACCTGCAGGGAGAACTCCTGCGTGGTGCGATCGGCCCAGGCCCTCATGTTCTCATCGGCCACGATGATGTCGTCGTCGCCGACGAATGCATGGATCGGGCATGACATCTTTATCTCCGGGGGCCGGGTATAGGCGGCAATGGTCCGGACGCTTTGCAACGTGGGCAGGATGCTCGAGGCGAATTCGTCATTTGCCAGGTGCTCGGGATTCGTCTCGGTGACCTGGGCGACCAATTTCAATATCTCGTGGTCCGATCCCTGCAATTCCTTATATCTGATGTGGCCCGGCGCCGCGCAGGACGATATGAAAAGCGCCGCGATTGGGTATCCGGCCGATTGGAATCTCAACGCCACCTCGAACGACACCAGCCCGCCCATACTGTGGCCGAAAAAGGCCACCGGAGCTCCGGTTTTGGCCGACGGCGCCATCATCGTGAAGATTTCCTCGGCGAGTTCGGGAATGCTGGCGAGTTCCGTCAAGCCGCGATCACGCCGGCTGGGGTATTGCACGGCGACCCGTTTGATATCCGCGGAGAACGCCTTGGCAAAGGGAACATAAAATGTCGCAGACCCACCGGCATGGGGAAAGATATATAAAGTCGGCGTGCTCGCGTTGCCGCCATTTCGGTCGGTGGGCCCGGTCACCGGCTCAGCCTATCGCGATGCGCTTGGTCGCCCGGCCGCGACCATCGGCGCCTGCGGTGACGACGGGCCGTCCGACCTGCGCTGGGCGGTGCCGCGGAATTCCTGGAAGAATGCCATTTTGTGAGGCGATTGCCATGCCGTGTCGCAATTCAGGCAACCGATACGACGGCTGCCGGGCGAGGGCACCACGCGCGTCCGGGCAAGCCCGGTGCGCCAATGCCCGACACACCGGTGTCGCCACCGTCGTCACAGAGGCAACACCAGGCACACTAGTAACAACCGGATCTTGTTGTAAGACGCCAGGAGGGCATGGCCGTGTATCGAGTCTTTGAAGCGCTGGATGAATTGGGCGCCATTGTCGAAGAAGCCCGCGGCGTGCCGATGACGGCGGGTTGTGTGGTGCCTCGCGGTGACGTGCTGGAGTTGATCGACGACATCAAGGATGCGATCCCCGGCGAACTGGACGACGCCCAGGACGTGCTCGATGCGCGTGATTCGATGCTGTCGGACGCCAAGGCGCACGCCGACTCGATGGTGTCCTCGGCAACCACGGAGTCGGAGTCACTGCTCAACCACTCCCGCGCGGAGGCCGACCGGCTGCTTTCCGACGCCAAGGCGCAGGCCGACCGGATGGTGAACGAGGCGCGCCAGCACAGCGAGCGGATGGTCGCCGACGCGCGCGAGGAAGCGATGCGCATCGCCACCGCGGCCAAACGCGAGTACGAAGCCAGCGTCGGTCGCGCCCAGGCCGAAGCCGACCGGCTGATCGAAAACGGCAACATCTCCTACGAGAAGGCTGTGCAAGAGGGCATCAAGGAGCAGCAGCGCCTGGTTTCGCAGAACGAGGTCGTGCAGGCGGCCAACGCGGAGTCCACCCGCCTCATCGACACCGCCCACGCCGAGGCGGACCGGCTGCGCGGTGAATGCGACATCTACGTCGACAACAAGCTTGCCGAGTTCGAGGAGTTCCTCAACGGCACACTTCGTTCCGTGGGCCGCGGTCGCCACCAGCTGCGGACGGCAGCCGGCACGCACGACTACGCCACCCGCTAGCGAGCGGCGCCGCCGGGTTCGGCTCGCTGGGCGCCGAGCGCCACCACCTGGGCGGATGGCCGATGTGCCGTCCAGGGCACGCCCGCGGCGCCGTAAGATTTCGCTATGGCGCGCAAACACACCACCACTGCGCAGCAGCATCCGGCCTCGCCGATGACGGTTGACGTCACGCGGCTCGGGCGACGCCCGGGATCGATGGTGACGCTGCGCAACACGGTGCCCAGCCCGTTGCGCATCGGACTCGACATGATCGCTATCCCGCAGGGCGCTCCGCTGGACATGGATCTGCGGGTCGAGTCGGTGTCGGAAGGCGTGTTGGTCAGCGGAACGGTCTCCGGCCCCACCGTCGGCGAGTGCTCCCGATGCCTGACCGAGGTCCAAGGGCACGTGGAGGTTGGGTTGACCGAACTTTTCGCCTATCCGGACAGCACGACGGAGGCGACCACCGAGGAGGACGAGGTCGGCCGGGTCGTCGACGACCGCATCGATCTCGAGCAGTCGATCATCGATGCCGTCGGACTCGACCTTCCGTTCGCACCGGTATGCCAGCCGGACTGCCCGGGGCTGTGTCCGCAATGCGGCGTGCTGCTGGCCGATGACCCCGGCCACCACCATGACAGCGTCGATCCGCGATGGGCCAAGCTGGTGGACATGCTGTCCGACGATTCCGGTGACGCCGATACCTCTCGGGGGGACCGGTGACCTCGCGGCAAACTCTGCTCGATGCGCTCGGGGTCGGCCTGCCCGAGGAGCTGCTCTCGCTGGCGCTGACCCACCGCAGCTACGCCTACGAGCACGGCGGACTGCCGACCAACGAGCGACTGGAGTTCCTCGGCGACGCCGTCCTGGGCCTGACCGTCACCGACGAGCTCTACCATCGTCATCCCGACCGTTCGGAGGGAGACCTGGCCAAACTGCGTGCCAGTGTCGTCAACACCCAGGCGCTGGCCGACGTCGGACGACACCTGTGCGAGGGGGGACTGGGCGTCCACCTGTTGCTGGGCCGCGGCGAAGCGAACACCGGCGGAGCCGACAAGTCGAGCATCCTGGCCGACGGCATGGAATCGCTGTTGGGCGCGATCTATCTGGCGCACGGCATCGAGACGGCGCGCGAGGTGATCCTGCGGTTGTTCGGTGCGCTGCTGGACGCCGCACCCACGCTGGGCGCGGGCCTGGATTGGAAGACCAGCCTGCAGGAGCTCACCGCGGCCCGCGGCATGGGTGCGCCGTCCTACCTGGTCACCTCCACCGGCCCAGACCACGACAAGGAATTCACCGCGGTGGTCGTCGTGATGGAGACCGAATACGGGTCGGGTGTGGGCCGCTCCAAAAAGGAAGCCGAGCAGAAGGCGGCCGCCGCGACCTGGAAAACGCTGGAAGCGTTGGACACCGCGGGGAAAACGCCCGTCTAGATGCCCGAGCCGCACTAGATGCCTGAACTGCCCGAAGTCGAGGTGGTGCGCCGCGGCTTGCAAGCCCACGTCGTGGGCAAGACGATCACCGCGGTCCGGGTGCACCACCCCCGCGCGGTGCGCCGCCACGGGGCCGGCCCGGCCGACCTCACGGCCCGGCTCCTCGGCGCGCGAATCGACGGAACCGATCGGCGCGGCAAGTACCTGTGGCTGCTGCTGGATTCGGAGCCGTCGGGCCAAGAATCCGACACGGCGCTGGTCGTTCACCTCGGCATGAGCGGGCAGATGTTGCTGGGCGAGGTGCCGCGAACCGACCACGTCCGGATCTCCGCGGTGCTCGACGACGGAACCGTGCTGAGCTTCGCCGACCAGCGGACGTTCGGCGGCTGGATGCTTGCCGACCTGGTGGAAGTCGACGGCAGCGTGGTCCCGGAGCCCGTCGCGCACCTCGCGCGTGATCCGCTGGACCCCCGCTTCGACGTCGATGCGGTAGTGAAGGTGTTGCGGCGCAAGCATTCTGAGCTCAAGCGCCAGTTGCTGGATCAGCAGGTGGTTTCGGGAATCGGCAATATCTATGCCGATGAAGCGTTGTGGCGGGCAAAAGTTCATGGTGCCCGGGTAGCCGCCACGCTGAGCCGCCGCCAGCTGATCGCCGTCCTGGACGCCGCCGCGGAGGTGATGCGCGAGGCGCTCGGCAAGGGGGGGACCTCGTTCGATTCGCTGTACGTCAATGTCAACGGAGAGTCGGGCTATTTCGACCGATCCCTGGACGCATATGGGCGCGAAAGCCAAAGCTGCCGGCGCTGCGGGGCGGTCATACGCCGGGAGAAATTCATGAACCGTTCGTCGTTCTACTGTCCGCGCTGTCAGCCGCGTCCACGCAGTTAATCCCTTTTCGCGAAAAGCTGAGGTTATCCTCGCCATCGTGAGGTTATCCTTACCAAGATGATCAACCTCCGGTGTTGGGGCGAGTAATGCGCAAATCAGCGCGAAACGCAGATCGTTTTTCGGGTTCGCCGACCGTGCTGGCTCAGTTGGCGCCGGGCGAACGGGCAACGATCGTCGGTCTGGCGCCGACGGTGTCTCCGATGGTGGCAGGCCGCCTGCGGCAGCTCGGATTCCGGCCGGCGTCCGACGTCGAGGTCATCCGCCGGGCCCCGATGGGTGACCCGACCATCTACCGGGTCCAGGACACCGAATTGTGTCTGCGCCGGCGTGAGGCGCGGCTGATCGAGATCAAGACGGGGAGCGACGCATGACCGCCTGCCACGACGACGGCGGCGGTGCGGTCGCCGTCGCGGGGATGGCGCGGATCGCCTTGGTGGGCAGTCCCAACGCGGGCAAGACGTCTGTGTTCAACCACCTGACCGGGCTGCGCGCCAAGACCGGCAACTATCCGGGCGTCACGGTCGGACGCAGCGTCGGCACCACGAAGGTGGACGGCGTGGAGATTGCCATCGAGGATCTGCCCGGCACCTACAGCCTCGATCCGATCAGCCCGGACGAGGCGGTGGTGTCCGACCTGCTGGGCGGCCAGGTCTACGGCGACGGCCGGCCCGATGCGATCGTGATCGTGGCCGACGCCACCACATTGCACCGTTCCATCATTCTGGTGGCGCAGGTGCTGCGGCAGGACCTGCCGTGCCTGCTGGTCCTGACCATGACCGACGAGTTGACCGCCCGCGGCGGCGGCATCGGGATCGACGCCCTGTCGACGGCGCTGGGTGTCCCGGTTCTCGCGGTGATTGCGAACCGTGGCGTTGGCGTGGATACGCTGCGCAGCCAACTGGTGGCCTTCGGCCAGTGGAAACGGCCCCCGGTCCTGCCCCCGGGCGAGGATGTCGCGATCGATGCGTGGGGCAAGTCGGTGCTGGATGCGGCGGATTACGTTGCGCCGCAACCGGATCGGCGCTCGCGCAGGATCGACGCGGTCGTGCTGCACCCGCTGTGGGGCACCGTCATCTTCTTCGTGGTGATGTTCTGTTTCTTTCAGGTCGTTTTCACCGTCGCCGCCCCGGTGCAGGATCAAGTGGGCGACTGGCTGGGCTGGCTGGGCACCTGGGTCAGCAATCACATCGGCAACTATGTGGTGCGCGGCCTGCTCGGCCAAGGGCTCATCGGCGGGGTCGGAACGGTGCTGCAGTTCATCCCGCAGATCGTGTTGTTGTTCCTGCTGATCGCGCTGCTGGAAAACGTCGGTTACATGGCGCGCGCCGCGTTCTTGATGGACCGGGTGATGGCCGCGACGGGATTGGAGGGTCGCGCGTTCGTCGCGATGCTCTCGTCGTTCGCCTGCGCGATCCCGGGGATCATGGCGACCCGGACGCTGCCGTCGTCGAAAGATCGGATCGCCACGATCATCACGGCGCCGCTGATGACCTGCTCGGCGCGGCTTCCGGTGTTCACCCTGCTGGTCGGCCTGCTGGTGTCGCCGCAGACGAAATGGGGCGGCCTGAGCGCCCAGGGTGTCGCGATGTTCGCGCTGTACGTGTGCGGGGGTACCTCGGCGCTGATCGCCGCATCGGTGTTCAAGTCGACGATCCTGCGCAGCGACCTGTTGCCGTTCACGATGGAGCTTCCCCCGTACCGTTTCCCGTCGCCCAAAAACGTGCTGATCACGATGTGGGACTCGGCGAAGATGTTCTTGCGCAAGGCCGGAACCATCATCCTGGGGACGTCTGTCGCGCTGTGGGTGCTGCTCAATCTGCCGGCGCGCGGCGCGGAGACGGCGCACATGTCCCCCAACGATGCCACCGCGTACGTGATGGACCACAGCTACGCCGCCGATGTAGGCAAGGCGGTCGGGCCGGTGTTCAAACCGCTCGGATTCGATTGGCACATCAACATCGCCTTGCTCGGTTCGATGTCGGCGCGCGAAGTGTTCGTATCCACCCTGGGCCAGGTTGCGGCGGCCGAGAGCCCCGACGATCCGCACGAAGCGCTGGTCTCCCTGACCGACGACGACGGCCATAAGGTGTTCACGGCGCCGACGGTCATCGCGCTGATGGCGTACTTCATCTATGCGCTGCAATGCATGTCGACCGTTGCGGTGATGCGCCGCGAGACCAACTCGTGGAAGTGGCCCGCGGTCGCCTGGTCCTACATGTTCGTCCTGGCCTGGGTGATGGCGTTTGCCGCCCGGTCGGTCGCGATAGCGCTGGGCGCATGATTCCGATCCACGCCACGGCCACCGACGATCCGCGCCAGCTGCGCTGGGTGGTCGCGCCGGAGCAACTGCCGGCGCGTGGCACGGTCCGTATCGCCCCGGGCCGGCTGGGAACCCTGCTGGACACAGGCGTGATCGACGAGGTCGTGGTGGGCCCCGGCGGCATCCTGATCACGATCGCCGCGGCCACCAGCTGGCGCGAGGTGGGCGACGACATCCGCGACGCGCTCAGCGACGCGCTGCCGGATCGGGCGGGCTGGACGGTCGACGAATCATCGGTTCCCGCAGGCAAATTGGAGGCCGTCGCCGCGGAGCTGCTGGCCGGGTCGGTGGGCGCGCTCGCCACCTCGCACGGCGGTTCGGTCGAGCTGGTCTCGGTCGTCGGCCACCACGTGACGGTGCGGATGGCGGGTGCCTGCGACGGATGTCCGGGCGCGTCCTCCACGCTGCGCGACGTGCTCGAGCGCGAACTGCGACGACGGGTCGACGAGCAGGTCGTCGTCTCGTCCGAAAACGATTCGACCGCAATATCTTTCGGTAAGAAGCTGCTGTCGTTGATAGTCCGCTGAGGTCGTCAGCAGCGTGCCCGGTAGAAATGAGCCATGACGGAATTGTGGGTCGAACGCACCGGGACACGCCGCTACACCGGCCATAGCTCACGGGGCGCGCAGGTACTCGTCGGCTCCGAGGACGTCGAAGGCGTGTTCACCCCCGGCGAATTGCTCAAGATCGCGCTCGCCGCATGCAGTGGGATGTCCAGCGACCAGCCGCTGGCCCGCCGGCTCGGCGACGATTACCAGGCGGTGGTCCGGGTTTCCGGCGACGCCGATCGCGACGAAGAGGTCTATCCGCTGCTCTCCGAAACCCTCGAACTGGACCTGTCGGGCCTGTCCGAGGCTGACAGGGAACGCCTGCTCGTGGTCGTCAACCGGGCCGTCGACCTGGTCTGCACCGTCGGGCGCACGCTGAAGGCGGGTACCACCGTGAAGTTCGAGATCAGCTCCGAGACCGACAATGTCGGGTCCTGACGTACGGCTCACCGCCTCGGTGCACGGCATCGTGCAGGGTGTCGGCTTTCGCTGGTGGACCCGCTGCCGGGCGCTGGAGCTCGGGCTCACCGGCTACGCGGCCAACCAGGCCGACGGCCGCGTCCTGGTCGTCGCGCACGGACCCCGCGAGGCGGGCGAAAAATTGCTAGAGCTGCTGGAAGGCGGTCATTTCTGGCCTTCCCGGCCCGGCCGCGTCGACAAGGTGGACGCCGAGTGGTCGCAGCCGCAGGAGCAATTCGAGGGATTCGTGGAGCGTTAGGCGGCTCGGCGAGTCACACCAGCCACAGCGGCACGGCCGAAAGTCGCCACAGTCCCTTTTCCATCCGATAGCGCCGGCGATATCGGATGGGAAAAGGCATCATGACTTCTGATTCCGTGACTGAAGTGGCCACTGTTGCTCGTGCGTCAGGGCGGGGTTGAGCGGCGTATTTGGGGCAGTCCGACACCCCTTGGTGACGGTGACTCCGGCGATTTGAGCGGTAGTCTGGCACGCCGTGTACCTCAAGAGTCTGACGCTGAAGGGCTTCAAGTCCTTCGCTTCGCCGACGACTCTGCGCTTCGAGCCGGGCATCACCGCCGTCGTCGGACCCAATGGTTCCGGCAAATCCAACGTGGTCGACGCGCTGGCGTGGGTGATGGGCGAACAGGGCGCGAAGACACTGCGCGGCGGAAAGATGGAAGACGTCATTTTCGCCGGAACGTCGTCGCGCGCCCCGCTGGGCCGTGCCGAAGTCACCGTCACGATCGACAACGCCGACAACGCGCTGCCGATCGAGTACTCCGAGGTCTCGATCACCCGCAGGATGTTCCGCGACGGCGCCAGCGAATACGAAATCAACGGCACCAGTTGCCGTTTGATGGACGTCCAAGAGCTGTTGAGCGACTCCGGCATCGGCCGCGAGATGCACGTCATCGTGGGGCAGGGCAAGCTCGACGAGATCCTGCAGTCGCGGCCCGAGGATCGCCGCGCGTTCATCGAAGAAGCCGCGGGCGTGCTCAAGCACCGCAAGCGCAAGGAAAAGGCTCTACGCAAGCTCGACGCGATGCAGGCCAACCTGGCTCGACTCACCGACCTGACCACCGAACTGCGACGGCAGCTCAAGCCGCTCGGCCGCCAAGCCGAGGTGGCCCGTCGCGCCCAGACCATCCAGGCCGACCTGCGCGACGCGCGATTGCGGCTGGCCGCCGACGACCTGGTCAACCGGCAGGTGCAGCGGGACGCGATCCTGGAGGCCGAGGCCACCATGCGCCGCGAACACGACGAGGCCGCCAGCCGCCTGGCCGTGGCTTCCGAGGAGCTGACCGCGCACGAGACGGCGCTGGCCGAACTGTCGGTGCGGGCCGAGTCGGTCCAGCACACCTGGTTCGGGCTGTCCGCCCTGGCGGAACGGGTGGGCGCCACGGTGCGCATCGCCAGCGAACGCGCCCAGCACCTGGATCACGAGCCGGTCGCGACCAGCGACACCGACCCGGACGCACTGGACGCCGAGGCCGAACAGGTTGCGGCCGCGGAGCGGCAGCTGCTGGCGGAGCTGGCCACCGCCCGGACGCGGCGGGAGACCGCCCGGGCCGAATTGTCCGAGCGCGAGCGCGAGGCCGCCGAGGCCGACCGTGCCCACCTGGCCGCCGTCCGGGCCGAGGCGGACCGGCGCGAGGGCCTGGCGCGCCTCGGTGGTCAGGTCGAGACCATGCGGGCCCGGATCGAATCGATCGACGACAGCGTCGCCCGGCTGTCCGAGCGCATCGAGCAGGGCGCTGCGCGCGCGCAGCAGACCCGGGCGGAGTTCGAAACCGTACAGGGCCGCGTCGGCGAACTCGATCAGGGCGAGGTCGGCCTGGACGAACACCACGAGCGGACGGTGGCCGCGCTGCGCCTGGCCGACGAGCGGGTCGCCGAGCTGCAGGCAGGCGAGCGGGAAGCCGAACGCCGGGTGGCGTCACTGCGCGCTCGCATCGATGCGCTTTCGGTAGGGCTCGAGCGCAAGGACGGCGCGGCGTGGCTTACGCAAAACCACAATGACACAGGGCTTTTCGGGCCGATAGCGAAATTGGTCAAGGTTCGCGCGGGGTATGAGACGGCGCTGGCCGCGGTGCTCGGGTCGGCGGCCGACGCGCTGGCCGCGGAAAGCTTCGGCGCGGCGCGTTCGGCGGTCGCCGCGCTGAAACAGGCCGACGGCGGCCGCGCGGCCCTGGTGCTGGGGGACTGGCCCGCCCCGGACAACGATCTCGAACCCCCGCCGCTGCCCGGCGGTGCCCTGTGGGCCCTCGATCTGATCGAGGCGCCGCAGCGGCTGCGCGGCGCGTTGGTCGCGATGCTGTCCGGCGTCGCGGTGGTCGACGAACTGGGCGCGGCGCTGGATCTGGTGGCGGGCCGCCCGCAGCTGCGCGCCGTCACCCTCGACGGTGACCTGGTCGGCCGCGGCTGGGTGAGCGGTGGGTCGGACCGCAAGCCGTCGACGCTGGAGCTCACCTCGGAGATCGACAAGGCCGGCAGCGAGCTGGCCGCCGCCGAGTCGCAGGTGGCGCAGCTGGCCGCCGCCCTGTCCGGCGCACTGAGCGAGCAGCGCGCCCGTCAGGACTCCGCCGAGCAGGCGTTGGCCGCGCTCAACGAGTCCGACACCGAGATCTCGGCGATGTATGAGCAGCTGGGCCGGCTCGGACAAGACGCCCGGACCGCTGACGAAGAGTGGAACCGGCTGTTGCGCCAGCGCGAGGAGCTGGAGGCGGGGCGCGCTCAGACCATCGAAGAGGTCACCGAACTCGAAACCCGGCTGCGCAACGCCCAGGCCAGCCAGTTCGCCCCTGCGGAAGACCCCGTCGATCGTCAGCGCATCGCCGCCGCGGCCGACACCGCCCGCGGCGTCGAGGTGGAGGCCCGGCTCGCGGTACGCACCGCGGAGGAACGTGCCAACGCCGTGCGCGGCCGGGCGGATTCGTTGCGGCGTGCGGCCGCCGCCGAACGCGAGGCGCGGGTGCGGGCTGCGCAGGCACACGCCGCGCGGCTGCGGGCGGCCGCGGTGGCCGCGGCGGTGGCCGACGCGGGGCGTGTGCTGGCCGCGCGGTTGAGCCGGGTGGTCGGTGCGGCATCGCAGATCCGCGACGCCATGGTCGCCGAGCGGGAGGCACGGTCGACGGCGATGGCGGCGGTCCGCAACGAGGTGCACACGCTGGGCGCCCGGGTGGCCACGCTGACCGATTCGCTGCACCGCGACGAGGTGGCCAACGCCCAGGCGGCGCTGCGCATCGAGCAGCTCGAACAAATGGTGCTCGAGCAGTTCGGCATGAGCCCCGCCGATCTGGTCGCCGAATATGGCCCGCAGGTCGCGTTGCCGCCCTCCGAGTTGGAGATGGCCGAGTTCGAGCTGGCCCGCGAGCGCGGCGAGCAGGTCACCGCACCCGCCCCGGTGCCTTACGACCGGCCCACCCAGGAGCGGCGGGCCAAGCGAGCCGAGCGGGAACTGGCCGAACTCGGCAGGGTCAATCCGCTGGCGCTCGAGGAGTTTGCCGCGCTGGAGGAGCGCTACAACTTTCTGTCCACCCAGCTCGAGGACGTCAAGGCGGCCCGCAAGGATCTGCTCGACGTCGTCGCCGACGTCGACGCCCGCATCCTGCAGGTGTTCAGCGACGCGTTTGTCGACGTGGAACGCGAATTCCGGGAAGTCTTCACCGTGCTGTTCCCCGGCGGCGAGGGCCGACTGCGGCTGACCAACCCGGACGACATGCTGACCACCGGCATCGAGGTGGAGGCGCGCCCGCCGGGCAAGAAGATCACCCGACTGTCGTTGCTGTCCGGTGGCGAAAAGGCGCTGACCGCGGTGGCGATGCTGGTGGCGATCTTCCGCGCCCGCCCGTCGCCGTTCTACATCATGGACGAGGTGGAGGCCGCGCTCGACGACACCAACCTGCGCCGCCTGATCTCGCTGTTCGAGCTGCTGCGGGCGCGCTCGCAGCTGCTGATCATCACCCACCAGAAGCCGACGATGGAGGTCGCCGACGCGCTGTACGGCGTGACCATGCAGGGCGACGGCATTACCGCGGTGATCTCGCAGCGCATGCGCGGACAAGAGGTCCAGCAGCTCGCCACCGCATCCTCTTAGGTCCGCTTAGGTCCGGCCCCGCAGCGGGGGCGGCGGCTGCCGCTGTGAGTGGGGCGGTGTGGCCCTGAAACAATGTCAGCGTGTCGCAAGGTCTTTGGATCGCCATCGCCGTCGTTGCCGTCCTGGTTGTCATCGCCGCGCTGGTCCTGGGGCTGAGGCGGTACCGCCGCCGCCGGATCAGCCTGACCCGGCCCGAGCCGGGCGCACTCGACCGGTCCGGGGGCTACACCGCGTCGTCTGGCATCACCTTCAGCCGGGGTGCACCGACGATCGACACCAGCGGGTTGCCCGCGGTGGGAGACGACGCGACCATCCCACGCGATGCGCCGCGGCGCACGATCTCCGATGTACACCTCCCGGCGCCGGAGGCCGAACCCGAAACCGCCACCCCGCCGCCGCTCGCTCCGCCGACTCCTGAACCCCCCGCCGCACCACCTGAACCCCCCGCGGCACCTGAAGCCCCTGCGGCCGAGATCGAGGAAATCGCGCCGACCGAAGGCCGGCTGGAACGCCTGCGCGGCCGGCTGGCCCGCTCGCAGAACGCGCTCGGGCGCAGCATGCTCGGATTGCTCGGGGGCGGTGACCTCGACGAAGACTCCTGGCAGGACGTCGAGGACACCCTGTTGGTCGCCGATCTGGGCCCGGTGGTCACCGAGTCGGTGGTCACCCAGCTGCGCAGCCGGCTGGCCAGCGGCAACGTGCACACCGAAGCCGACGCGCGCGCCGTGCTGCGCGACGTGCTGATCAACGAGCTGAAACCCGAGATGGACCGCACGATTCGGGCCCTGCCACACGACGACCACCCGTCGGTGTTGCTGGTCGTCGGCGTCAACGGCACCGGAAAAACCACGACCGTGGGCAAGCTGGCGCGGGTGCTGGTGGCCGACGGCCGGCGGGTCGTGCTGGGCGCCGCCGACACATTCCGGGCCGCAGCCGCCGATCAACTGCAGACCTGGGCTTCCCGGGTGGGCGCCGAGGTGGTGCGCGGCGCCGAGGGCTCGGACCCGGCGGCGGTGGCCTTCGACGCCGTCGACAAGGGCATCGAGACGGGCGCCGACGTCGTGCTGATCGACACCGCCGGACGGTTGCACACCAAGGTGGGTCTGATGGACGAACTCGACAAGGTCAAACGCGTGGTGAGTCGGCGCGCGGCCGTCGACGAGGTGCTCTTGGTCCTCGACGCCACGATCGGGCAGAACGGCCTGGCTCAGGCAAAGGTCTTCGCAGACGTCGTCGACATCACCGGCGCGGTGCTGACCAAGCTGGACGGAACGGCCAAGGGCGGCATCGTTTTCCGGGTGCAACAAGAACTCGGCGTGCCGGTGAAACTGGTCGGCCTTGGGGAAGGCCCCGACGATTTGGCGCCTTTTGAGACTGCCGCATTCGTGGACGCCCTGCTCGGCTGACACCCCTTACACGGGGGCCGTTTCGTTAATGACGTCGAAACACGGAGGCCCCATCTCGGAAACAACCATTGCGCAAGGTTCTGGATCAGGTCATCAGGCACATGTCTGATGCCCCGTTCAGGGCCGACCGGAGGTGATAGCGAGTGAGTTTCCCAGTAATGGGCCAGCCCAATACCGGCGATACCGCATGGATGCTGGCGAGTTCAGCGCTGGTGCTGTTGATGACGCCAGGCTTGGCGTTCTTCTATGGCGGCATGGTGCGCGCCAGAAGCGTGCTCAACATGCTGATGATGAGTATCAGCGCCATGGGCGTGGTGACAGTGCTATGGGTTCTATATGGCTATTCGGTCTCGTTTGGCACTGACAAGGCCAACCTGATCGGCGACCCCACCGAGTACTGGGGCCTGAAGGGTCTGATCGGCGGCAACGCCGTGGCCGCCGACCCGACCAAAGGTGTTGCAGCGACGGATATCCCGCTGGCCGGCACCCTACCCGCGACCGTATTCGTGGCATTCCAGTTGATGTTCGCGATCATCACCGTCGCTCTGATCTCGGGCGCGGTCTCCGACCGCCTCAAGTTCAGCGCCTGGCTGGTGTTCTCCGGCCTGTGGGCGACGTTCGTGTACTTCCCGGTTGCGCACTGGGTTTTCGCGTTCGACGGGTTCGCGGCCGAGAAGGGCGGCTGGATCGCCAACAAGCTGCACGCGATCGACTTCGCGGGCGGAACTGCGGTCCATATCAACTCCGGTACCGCGGGTCTGGCGCTGGCACTGGTGCTGGGTAAGCGCAAAGGCTGGCCCACCACGCTGTTCCGCCCGCACAACCTGCCGTTCGTGATGCTCGGCGCCGGCCTGCTGTGGTTCGGCTGGTACGGCTTCAACGCCGGGTCGGCCACCAGCTCCAATGGCGCCGCGGCCGCGACGTTCATGACGACCACGGTCGCGACGGCGACGGCGATGCTGGCCTGGCTGCTCACCGAGCGTATTCGGGACGGCAAGGCGACGACGCTGGGAGCGGCGTCGGGCATCGTTGCGGGGCTGGTCGCCATCACCCCGTCCTGCTCGTCGGTGAATGTCCTGGGCGCTCTGATCGTCGGCCTGGTCGCCGGTGTGGTGTGTGCGCTGGCGGTCGGGCTGAAGTTCAAGCTCGGCTTCGACGACTCGCTGGACGTGGTCGGGGTGCACCTGGTCGGCGGTCTGGCCGGCACCCTGCTGGTCGGCCTGCTGGCGGCCCCGGAGAGCGTGGCGATCAACGGCGTCACGGGCGTATCCAAGGGATTGTTCTACGGCGGCGGCTGGGATCAGCTGGAAAAACAGGCCGTCGGCGCGTTCAGCGTCCTTGGCTTCTCGTTCGTGGGGACGATTATCATCGCCTTGATCCTGAAGTACACGATCGGGCTGCGGCTGAATCCGGAAGCGGAGGCAGCAGGCATCGATGAGGCCGAGCACGCGGAGAGCGGTTACGATTTCGCCGTGGCGACGTCGTCGGTTCTTCCCCGTGCCAGCCTGCCGGACAGCTCTAACGGACTGGACGAAGCAGTCGCGGCCGAGAAAGTGGAGGCGGAGTAGATATGAAGCTGGTCACCGCGATCGTGAAGCCGTTCACCCTCGATGATGTCAAGACGAGCCTGGAGGACGCGGGTGTCCTGGGGCTGACGGTCAGCGAAGTCCAGGGCTACGGCCGGCAGAAGGGGCACACCGAGGTCTACCGGGGCGCTGAATACTCGGTCGATTTCGTGCCGAAGGTCCGGATCGAGGTCGTTGTCGACGACTCCATCGTCGACAAGGTCGTGGACAGCATTGTCCGGGCCGCACGCACCGGCAAGATCGGCGACGGCAAGGTCTGGGTCAGTCCCGTGGAAACCATTGTGCGAGTGCGCACCGGTGAACGCGGAACCGATGCCCTCTGACCCTGACCGTAGATTTTTGATCCAGGCCGGACGGGCCGGGAGGGTATGACAAACAACCCACCCGACCCGTCCGGGTCATCTGGAGCGGGAACGGCAAGCGCTGGCGGGGCAAGCGATTTGGCCGCCTCGCGGCGCAAGCTGCTGGCAGATGGTCAGGGACTGGATGCCGCCGGACTGCGGAAAGCATGGCTGGATCTGCACGAATCCTGGCTGATCGCCAAGGCGACCGAGCTCGGGATCGACGATGGCAGTGGCTACTCGCTGGTCGGAGTCGGCGGCCTGGGGCGACGCGAGCTATTGCCGTACTCCGACCTTGACTTAGTTCTGTTGCACGACAACGTCTCTGACGATGTACTGCAAGAGGTCGCCGATAAACTGTGGTATCCGTTGTGGGACGCCAACATTCGGCTCGACCACAGCGTGCGAACGGTATCCGGGGCGTTGGGAGTCGCCAATTCCGATATGACGGCCGCCCTGGGCCTGTTGGAAGCACGTTACGTGGCCGGGGACGCCGGGCTCGCTGCACAGCTGATCGATGGGGTACGACGGCAGTGGCGCACTGCAATTCGGTCCCGGATGGACGAGCTCGTCGAAATGACGAATGCCCGATGGCTGCGGTGCGGCCGGATTTCCCAACGGGCCGAGCCTGAACTGAAAGCGGGTCGCGGCGGCCTGCGCGATGTGCAACTGATCAACGCGCTGGCGCTCGCACAGCTCATCGACCGCCACGGGATGGCCAACCCGGACATGCCGGCGGGCTCGCTCGATGCCGCCCATCGCACGCTGCTCGATGTGCGCACCGAATTGCATCGGGCATCCGGCCGCGGACGCGATCAGCTGCTGGCCCAGTTCGGCGACGAGATCAGCGCCAGGTTGGGCCTTGGCGATCGATTCACCTTGGCGCGCATGCTTTCCAACTCGGGCCGGACCATCGCCTACCATTCCGAAACCGCCCTGCGTACCGCGCAAAACGCATTGCCGCGGCGGGGGATTTCCGCCTTGGTGCGCCGCCCGAAGCGGCGACCGCTGGACGAGGGCGTGGTCGAGTTCGACGGCGAGGTCGTGCTTGCGCGCGAGGCCCAACCGGACACCGATCCCGGCTTGGTGCTGCGGGTCGCCGCCGCATCCGCCGCCAACAACCTACCCATTGGCGCCGGCACGCTGAAACGGCTGGCCGCGAGCGCCCCCGACCTGCCGGCTCCCTGGCCGGGGGAGGCGTTGGATGACCTGCTGGTCGTGCTCCTGGCCGGCCCCCCGGCGGTGAACACGATCGAGGCGCTCGACCATACCGGTCTGTGGGGCCGGCTGTTGCCCGAATGGGATGCGGTCCGCGACCTTCCGCCGCGCGACGTCTCACATAAATGGACGGTGGACCGTCATATCGTCGAAACCGTGGTCAACGCGGCACCGTTGACCACCCGCGTGGCCCGGTCGGACCTGCTCGCGCTCGGCGCGCTGCTGCACGACATCGGCAAGGGCCGCGGCGTGGATCACTGCGTCCTCGGTGCCGACCTGGTGATTCCGGTCGCCGAGCGGCTGGGACTGGCACCTCAGGACGTCGACACGCTGTCCGGCATGGTTCGCCACCACCTACTGCTGCCCGTCACCGCGACTCGAAGCGACCTCAACAATCCCGAAACCATCGAGTCGGTGGCCACGGCGCTGGGCGGGGACGCGCAACTGCTCGAATTGCTGCATGCGCTCGCAGAAGCGGACTCGAGGGCTACCGGGCCCGGGGTATGGAGCGACTGGAAAGCCTCCCTGGTGGCCGACCTGGTGCGTCGCTGCCGACTTCTGATGGCGGGTGAGCCGCTGCCGCAGGCCGAACCGACGATGCCGCATTACCTTTCGCTGGCCGCCGATCACGGTGTGCACGTGGAGATCACGCCGGGTGACGGGGAGCGCATGCGCGCGGTGATGCTTGGCCCGGACAATCGGGGAATGATGTCGAAGGCCGCGGCCGTGCTGGCGCTGAACTCGTTGCGGGTTCATTCGGCGTCGGTCAACGTCCACGAGGGAGTGGCGATCGCCGAGTTCGTGGTGTCGCCGCATTTCGGTTCTCCGCCCGAAGCGGGCCTGCTGCGGCAGCAGTTCGTCGGTGCGCTGAACGGTGACGTCGATGTCCTCGGCACGCTCGAGAAGCGCGACAGCGACGCGGCCAGCTCGGCGATGGCGCGCGCCGGCGAGATTCAGTTGGGGGCGCCGCTGACGCGTTCGACCGCGCCGCCCCGCATCCTGTGGCTCGATTCCGTGGCACCCGGCAACCTTGTCGTGGAAGTCCGCGCCATGGACCGGATCGGGTTGCTCGCATTGCTGGCGCAGGGGCTCGAGCGTGCGGGAGCAGACATCGCCTGGGCCAAGGTCAACACGTTCGGATCGACGGCGACCGACGTGTTCTGCGTGACCGTCGAGTCGAACGGGGACCACGACAGCGCCGCGCGAGCCGCGATCGAGAAGCACCTGTTGGCGGTGTTGGGCGCCACCGCGGATGCGGTGGGCGACGAGCCCGTCCGCGATTAAGTCCCTACTGCTCCGAATTGAATTGCCGCAACGCCACGATCCGGTCCTTGAGCTGGTCGCGGCTCGCTGCGGCGATCGGCGGCCCGCCGCAGCGCCGGCGAAGCTCGTTGTGGATCCATCCGTGCGGCTTGCCGGTGCGGTGATGGGCTACCGACACCAGCGCGTTGAGTTCGCGACGCAGCTCGCGGAGCTGTCCGTGCATGGACCCGGACGCCGACGTCACCGGTGTCGCTTGCCCGGAGGCGGCCCGCTTCTGTAGCTGCTCGTCCTGGCGGCGGTGCAGCAGGGCCCGCATCTGGGTGGCGTCGAGCAACCCCGGGATGCCGAGGTAGTCGGCCTCCTCGTCGCTTCCGGCCGGGGTGGCGGTGCCGAACGAGGATCCGTCGAAGATGACCTGATCCAGTTCGGCGTCGGCGCCCAACGAGATGAAACCCTTTTCCAGTTCCGATTTTTCGGTTTGTGTCTGGACGGCGGGATCGGCGTCGAGGGGGTCGTCGAGGGATTCGCGGTGCGGTTCGCCCAGCACGTGGTTGCGCTCGGCCTCCAACTCGCTGGCCAGCATCAGCAGGTTGGGCACCGACGGCACGAAGATGCTCGCGCTCTCTCCCGGCCGCCGGGACCGCACGAACCGCCCGATCGCCTGGGCGAAGAACAACGGCGTCGAGGCGCTGGTGGCGTAGATCCCGACCGACAGCCGGGGGACGTCGACACCTTCGGACACCATGCGCACCGCGACCAGCCAGCGACCGGTGCTTTCGGCGAACTCGGAGATGCGGGCCGACGACCCGGGATCGTCGGAGAGCACCAGCGTCGGCGCTTCCGAGGTCAGTTTCGTCAGCAGCGTGGCGTACGCGCGGGCGGCGGTCTGGTCCGACGCGATGATCATGCCGCCGGCGTCGGGCACATGCGTGCGCAGCTGGCGCAGCCGCTGATCCGCGGCGGTGATCACGGCGGGCATCCATTCGCCGGCCGGGTCGAGCGCGGTACGCCACGCCCGCGCGGTCTGCTCGGCGGACAGCGGTTCGCCGAGGCGCGCTTCGTGCTCTTCGCCCGCACTGTCCCGCCAGCGCGCTTGCCCGGAGTAGGCAAGGAACACCACCGGGCGCACCACACCGTCGGCGAGCGCTTCGGCATAGCCGTAGGTGTGGTCGGCCTGCGAACGGCGTATCCCGTCGGCTCCCGATTCGTAGGTGACGAACGGGATGGGGCTGTCGTCGCTGCGAAACGGCGTGCCCGTCAAGGCAAGTCGGCGGGTCGCGTCGCTGAAGGCTTCGCGAATGGCGTCGCCCCAGGTCTTGGCGTCGCCGCCATGGTGGATCTCGTCGAAGATGACCAGGGTTTTGCGCTGCTCGGTACGCACCCGGTGCAGCGTCGGATGCGAGGCGACCTGGGCGTAGGTGACCATGACGCCGTGATACTCCGGCGATGTCTGCGGGCTGGTGTTGGAGAACCTCGGGTCGAGCGCGATGCCGTACCGTTGCGCGGCCTGCGCCCACTGCACCTTGAGGTGCTCGGTGGGCACCACGACGGTGATCTGCTCGACGGCGCGACTGTTCAGCAGTTCGGCGACCACCCGCAGCGCGAACGTCGTCTTCCCGGATCCGGGGGTGGCCACGGCGAGGAAGTCGCGGGGCTCGGCGGCCACGTACTTCACCAACGCGCGGCGCTGCCAGCCCCGCAGCGGTCGAGTGTCGACTCCAACGCTCGCGTCGACGGCGCTGACCGGCTGCATCGACACAGCTCCCCTCCGGCGCGCCGTTCGCCGATCGCGCCCTGTCACAGTCTTAGGCCCCGGCCCGCGATGCTAATCAGCGTGGCGGCGGGTGTGAAATGTAGCATGGCAACGCTTTTCGGCGCTGCAGCGACGTGCCGGGGTTAGCCCGAAAGCTGTGACTGATTCGCTAAATCGCGGGTCTGCAGCCACGCGTCGATCCGTTCGGCGACGTCCGCCCAGCCCGGTTCGAGCATCATGTTGTGACCCATCGCGAAGAATTCCGGCTCGGTCGCATAGGCGCGCGCCGTGGCCCGCACCTCGTCGACGCTGACGAAGCCGTCGTACAGGGCGCCGAGGACCAGAATCGGGGTGGTGACCCGGCGGGTCCGGACGCGGCGAACCATCGGATCGGTCATGGCGGCGCGAATGCTCTCGGCTCCGGCACGTTGCCGGCAGGATTCCACGATGGCCTCGGGCGTGTCGGGGCAGAAGAGGTACTCACGGGCCAGCGCCGGGGTGGCGAGGAATTTCAGCAGCGTGCGGTCGCTCCAGGCCTCCATGGTCATCGACGGCCGGCGGCGCCAGACCCGCACCGCCAGGCTGAGCACGCCCTGCGGTGGCACGGACCCCACCAGCACCGCGGCCGGGGCTCGATGCTGTTCGAGATAGCGCTGGACCACGAAGCCGCCCAGGGAATGGCCGATGAGCACCGGCTCGCCGCCCAGCTCGTGGGCCACCGAACGGATGTCCTCGAGGTAGTCGGCGATCGACACCTTGTGCAACGGCTTGGCGGTGGGACTGGTGCCGTGGCCGCGCAGGCTGATCGACACCGCGCGATAGCCGGCGTCGGCGAAGTAGTCCAGGAAATGGTCGTCCCAGCACCATGCGCCGTGCCAGCCGCCATGCACGAAGAGCAGTGGCACGGGATGGTCCTGGCTGCGGGATCCCTTGTCGATTACCTCGAGCATGAACTGACATTTGCTGGCGGCGGCCGCCCCGTCAAGGGTCTCCAGCCGGCGGGTCACGTGTGCGCCCGCTCGGTCGAATGAGTGGTGACCCGCCGCGCCCGACCGGGACACCGCTGCCGCGTCCGCGGCGGACCACTAGGCTGGCGGGGTGTTTGAATCGCTCTCCGACCGGTTGACCGGTGCCCTGCAGGGGCTGCGCGGCAAAGGTCGACTGACCGACGCCGACATCGATGCCACCACCCGCGAAATCCGGCTGGCGCTGCTGGAAGCCGACGTTTCACTGCCCGTCGTGCGGGCGTTCGTCGGCCGGATCAAAGAGCGCGCCCGGGGCGCGGAGGTGTCCGGTGCCCTGAACCCGGCGCAGCAGGTCGTCAAGATCGTCAACGAAGAACTCATCGGCATCCTCGGCGGCCAGACCCGCCAGCTGGCGTTTGCGAAGACACCGCCGACCGTGGTGATGCTCGCCGGCCTGCAGGGTTCCGGTAAGACCACGCTGGCCGGGAAACTGGCCGCGTGGCTGCGCGGCCAAGGACACACGCCGCTGCTGGTGGCCTGTGACCTGCAGCGTCCCGCCGCGGTGAACCAGCTGCAGGTGGTCGGCGAGCGGGCCGGGGTGCCGGTCTTCGCGCCGCACCCGGGCGAGTCACCCGGATCCGGCCCCGGAGACCCGGTCGCCGTCGCGTCCGCCGGGCTCGCCGAGGCCCGCGCCAAGCATCACGACGTCGTCATCGTCGACACCGCCGGCCGCCTGGGCATCGACGACGAGCTGATGAGCCAGGCCGCGGCGATTCGGGACGCCGTCGATCCGGACGAAGTGCTCTTCGTGCTCGACGCGATGATCGGCCAGGACGCCGTCACCACCGCCGAGGCGTTCCGCGAGGGTGTCGGCTTCACCGGCGTGGTGTTGACCAAGCTCGACGGTGACGCCCGCGGTGGTGCCGCGTTGTCGGTCCGCGAGGTCACCGGCGTCCCAATCCTTTTCGCGTCGACCGGCGAGAAGCTCGAGGACTTCGACGTCTTCCACCCGGACCGCATGGCCAGCCGCATCCTCGGCATGGGCGACGTGCTCAGCCTGATCGAACAGGCCGAGCAGGTTTTCGACGCCGAGCAGGCCGAGGCCGCCGCCGCCAAGATCGGTTCGGGGGAGCTGACCCTCGAGGACTTCCTCGAACAGATGCTCGCGATCCGCAAGATGGGGCCGATCGGCAACCTGCTGGGCATGCTGCCCGGCGCCGGACAGATGAAGGACGCGCTGGCCGAGGTCGACGACCGCCAGCTCGACCGGTTGCAGGCCATCATCCGCGGCATGACGCCCCAGGAGCGCGCCGACCCCAAGATCATCAACGCCTCCCGGCGGCTGCGCATCGCCAACGGTTCGGGTGTGGCGGTGTCCGAGGTCAATCAGCTGGTCGACCGCTTCTTCGAAGCTCGCAAGATGATGTCGTCGATGCTCGGCGGCATGGGCATCCCGGGCATGGGTCGCAAGTCCACGAACCGAAAAGCCAAGGGCGCTAAGGGCAAGAAGGGCAAGAAGGGGGGCCGCGGTCCAACACCGCCGAAGGTCCGCAATCCGCTCGTCCCCGGCATGCCCGGCATGGCAGGGATGCCGCCGGGGTTCCCGGATCTTTCGCAGCTGCCCGAGGGCCTCAATGAGCTGCCGCCTGGCCTGGCCGACTTCGATTTGTCCAAGCTGAAGTTCCCGGGCAAGAAGTAGCCGCGCGGTGCCGATGCACGTGCGGGGTCGGGGACTGCCCGACGAGACCGCGGTGGAACTCTGGATCGTCGACGGCCACCTCAGCACCGAGCGGGTTGCCGGGGCGCAGACCGTCTTCGATGGCGGCTGGATCCTGCCCGGGCTGGTGGACGCCCACTGTCACGTCGGGCTCGGCCATCACGGCGAGATCCCGCTCGACGACGCGATCGTGCAGGCCGAGGCCGAGCGCGCTGTCGGCGCGTTGCTGCTGCGCGACTGCGGCTCGCCGACCGACACCCGCAGCCTCGACGACCGCGACGATCTCCCGCGCATCATCCGGGCCGGAAAGCACATCGCCAGGCCCAAGCGCTATCAGGCCGGCTTCGCGAAAGAGCTCGAAGACGAATCGCAGCTTCCGGCCGCGGTGGCGCAGGAGGCGCGGCGCGGTGACGGCTGGATCAAACTGGTCGGCGACTGGATCGACCGCGGCGTCGGCGATCTCGCCCCGCTGTGGTCCGACGACGTGCTCAAGGCGGCGATCGACACCGCGCACGCGCACGGTGCCCGCGTCACCGCCCACGTCTTCAGCGACGAGGCCTTGCCCGGGCTGATCAAGGCCGGGATCGACTGCATCGAACACGGCACCGGGCTGACCGACCACACCATCGCCCTGATGCTCGAGCATGGAACGGTGTTGGTCCCCACCCTGATCAACATCTTCGACAACTTCCCGGGCATCGCCGACGCGGCGAAGCGGTACCCGACTTACGCTGCGCACATGCGCGATCTGTACGCGCGCTGCCCCGAGCGGATCGCGGCGGCCGTGGACGCCGGCGTGCCGATCTACGCCGGAAGTGACGCCGGCACGATGATCGCGCACGGCCGGATCGTCGACGAGGTCGAGGCCCTCAAGGGGATCGGGATGAGCCCCACCGACGCGCTGGGCGCGGCGTGCTGGGATGCCCGTGAATGGCTGGGCCGGCCCGGGTGCGAGCACGGGGCGTCCGCGGATCTGGTTTGCTACGCGCAGGACCCGCGGCAGGGTCCCGACGTGCTGGCCCAACCGGACCTGGTGATCCTGCGCGGCAACGCGTTTCGGCCCTGAAGCACGCCCAGCGCCGCCCGGACTCCGAATCAGCGCGGCGCCACGGTGGCGGATAGAATATGCCGATGGCGTTGGCCAGCGGCGCGGTTTTTGCCGGTTATACCGTCGCTCGAAGGCTTGGATCCGGGGTGACTGGTGAGGTCTACCTAGTTCAGGATCCTCGTTCGGCGCGCTGGCAGGCGCTGAAGGTTCTGTCGCTGACGTTGTCGTCGGACCGTCAATTCCGCCGCGATTTTCTGTCGGAGACCGCGACCGTGTCGAGTCTGTATCACCCGCACATCGTGGAGGTGCACGACCGCGGCGACTTCGACGGACAGCTCTGGGCCGCGATGGACTACGTGGAGGGCAGCAACGCCGCGCAGCTGCTCAAGGACCGATTTCCGGCGGTGTGGCCCGTCGGTGAAGTGCTGGCGATCCTCGCCGCGGCGGCCGACGCGCTGGACTATGCCCACCAACGCGGACTGCTGCATCGCGACGTCAAGCCGGCCAACATTCTGCTGACCAGTCCGGCCGACGGCGAGCAACGGATTCTGTTGTCGGACTTCGGAATAGCCAGGCCACTGGGCGAGCACTCCGGGGTGGTCGGGTCGCACGTCCCGGTCGGCACGGTGGGCTACGCCGCGCCCGAGCAGCTGATGGGAGTCGACGTCGATCGGCGCGCCGATCAGTATGCGCTGGCGGCCACGGCATTTCACCTGTTGACGGGTGCGCCCCCGACCGAGTATCTCAATCCGGCCGCCGCGCTGCGCGATTTGCTGACCGCCCCGCCGCGCAAACTCAGTGACCAGCGTCCGGAATTGGCGCAGCTGGATCGGGTGTTCTTGCGAGCGCTGGCCAAAAGGCCCGTCGACCGGTTCGCGAGCTGCCGCCAGTTCGCTGATGCCGCCAACGCGCTGTCCGTGGTCGAGACTGCAGATCGCAGTTCCGAAGCCGTTTTCGTCGCCGAGTATCCGGCCTACGGCTGGTCCCCCGACGATGACTTGGCGCGTATCGAACCGTTCGGCGGTAACGCGGGCCCTAGCGGGCCCAAAGAGGGGGCGGCGGACGGCGATCAGGCGGCCACCCTGCCGACGCGGCGCAGAACCCGCAAGATCGTGGTCCGCGCCGCCGCGATCGTGGCGCTGATCGGGCTGTTCGCGTTCGGCATCATCACCGGGCGAAAGATGGAGTCGACCGCGGCGCGCGCGGCGAGTGCTCCGCCCAGCGCGTCCGTTCCGGCCGCCGTGCCGCCGCCCAGCACCTCGTCCGGTCCGCCCGCCGCACTGGACGGCACCTATCGCCTGGAGGTGCAGCGGTCCAAGCAGACCTTCGATTACACGCCGAGCCCGCAACCGCCGGACGTCACCACCTGGTGGGCATTCCGCTCGTCGTGCACGCCGTCGTACTGCTCGGCGGCGGCGATAATGCTCGACAACAACGACCACAGCCAGCCGGCCCCCGGCGCTCGTCCGGTCATCTTTCGGTTCACCGATGGGCAATGGCAGTCGCGGCCGGAGACCGTGCCGTTTCCGTGTGAAACGGCCAGCGGCGCGGCAAAATCGCAGACCACGGTGCAGAAACTGGTGCTACGGCCCAACCCGCAGGGTGACCTGGTCGGCGAGATGGAACTTGGCGTGCAAACCGACGAGTGTGGCCAGCGGGGGGCGACGGTCCGGGTGCCGGCCAAGCTGACCCGGGCCGCGGACACCCCGACTGGCGTCTACGTGCCGGACCCCGTATCGGTCCCCGAATCCGCCGACCCGCCGAGCACCGGCACACCCGCGCCGCCGAGTGCCCCGAAGCCACCTGGGGCGCCGCCCAAGTCTCGCTAAACGCACGGCGTGTGGATCGTAGGAGCGCGTTGTTCGGAAAAGATTGCGAGCACTCACTATCTATGATAGGTTCGCCCGCAATCGACCGGGAGGCGAAATGACGTACGACGTGATCATCCGCGACGGACTGTGGTTCGACGGAACCGGCAGCGCGCCGCACACCCGGACGCTGGGTATCCGCGACGGCGTGGTGGCCACGGTGTCGGCCGGGCCACTGGACGAGGCGGGCTGCCCCGAGGTGATCGATGCGGCGGGCAAGTGGATCATGCCCGGCTTCCTCGATGTGCACACCCACTACGACGCCGAAGTGCTGCTGGACCCGGGCCTGCGCGAGTCGGTGCGCCACGGCGTCACCACGGTGCTGCTGGGCAACTGCTCGCTGTCGACCGTGTACGCGAGCACCGAAGACGCCGCCGATCTGTTCAGCCGGGTCGAGGCGGTGCCGCGCAAATTCGTCCTCGGCGCGCTGGAAGCCAACCGGACCTGGACCACCGCCGCCGAATATATCGAGACAATCGACGCGCTGCCGCTCGGGCCGAATATCGGTTCGCTGCTTGGTCATTCGGACCTGCGTAGCACCGTGCTCGGACTGGAGCGAGCCACCGACGCGGCCGTCAAGCCCACGGACGCCGAATTGCGAAAGATGGCGGCACTGCTTGACGACGCGCTGGAAGCCGGGATGCTCGGCATGTCGGGCATGGACGCGGCGATCGACAAACTCGACGGCGACCGGTTCCGCTCGCGGGCGTTGCCGTCCACCTTCGCGACGTGGCGGGAACGGCGCAAGCTGATCGAGGTGCTGCGCAAGCGCGGCCGGATTCTGCAGAGCGCACCCGATGTCAACAACGCGGCCACGGCGCTGATGTTCTTCCTGACCAGCAGCCGAATGTTCGGGCGCCGCAAGGGAGTCCGGATGAGTCTGTTGGTGTCCGCGGACGCCAAGTCGAATCCGTTGGCCGTCTACGTGTTCGGGCCGGCCACGCGCCTGGCGAACAAAGTGCTGGGCTCCAGCGTGCGGTTCCAGCATCTGCCGGTGCCGTTCGAGTTGTACTCCGACGGAATCGACCTGCCGGTCTTCGAGGAGTTCGGCGCCGGCACGGCCGCCCTGCACCTGCGCGACCAATTGCAGCGCAACGAGTTACTGGCCGACGAGTCCTACCGCCGCAAGTTCCGGGAGCAGTTCGACCGCATCAAGCTGGGGCCGTCGTTGTGGCACCGCGACTTCCATGATGCGGTCATCGTCGAGTGTCCCGATAAATCGTTGATCGGCAAGAGCTTTGGTGCGATCGCCGACGAGCGCGGCCTGCACCCGCTCGACGCGTTCCTCGATGTGCTCGTCGAAAACGGAGAACGCAACGTGCGGTGGACGACCATCGTGGCCAACCACCGGCCCAAGCTGCTCAACGCACTCGCCAACGAGGACAGCGTGCACATGGGCTTCTCGGATGCCGGTGCGCACCTGCGCAATATGGCCTTCTACAACTTCGGAATCAAGCTGCTCAAGCGGACTCGCGACGCCTACCGGGCGGGTGCGCCGTTCATGTCCACCGAACGGGCGGTGTATCGCCTGACCGGCGAACTGGCGGACTGGTTCGGCATCGACGCCGGAACCCTGCGGCAGGGCGACCGCGCGGACTTCGTGGTGATCGACCCGGCCGGCCTGAACGACGCGGTCGACGGTTACCACGAGGAAGAGGTCCCCTTCTACGGCGGGCTGCGGCGCATGGTCAATCGCAACGACGAGGCCGTCGTCGCCACCGGCGTCAACGGCGCCGTGGTCTTCCGTGCGGGCCGGTTCCGCGAGGGCTACGGGCGGACCGTGAAGTCGGGCCGCTACCTGCGGGCGGGTGCGCGTCGTGAGCGCGAGCAGCGCTCCGCCGCACTGGTGTGAGCGTTCGAGATGGCCAGGACCCAGCAGCAACGTCGTGAGGAAACCGTCGGGCGGTTGCTCGAGGCGTCCATCGCCAGCATCGTCGAGGTCGGCTACGCGCGGGCATCCGCAGCCGTGATCACCAAGCGGGCCGGGGTGTCGGTCGGTGCGTTGTTCCGTCACTTCGAGACGATGAGCGACTTCATGGCGGCGACGGCGTCGGAAGTGCTGCGCCGGCAGGTGGATTCATTCACCAAGCAGGTCGCCCAGATCCCGGCCGACCGGCCGGCCCTGGAAGCGGCGCTGACGATCCTGCGCGACATCACCGGAGGACCCACGAACGCGGTGCTCTACGAACTGATGATCGCCGCGCGCACCGACGAGAAGCTCAATGCCCACCTGCGCGATGTGCTGGTGCAGTACACCGCGAAGATTCTCGACGCCGCCCGGGCATTGCCGGGCGCCGAGGCCATCGGAGACGAGACGTTCCCGGTTCTGGTGGCGTTGATGACGAACGTCTTCGACGGCGCGGCGATCGTGCGGGGAATTTTTCCGGAGCCGGACATCGAGGAGCGACGAATTGCGTTGCTATCCAAGTTGATAACCGGACTAGTGCCGAATGAGGGTCCCTAGCAACCGTTTACAGCGAGCCGATGCTGGATTGGGGGTTGAGCGCGAAACCCCAGTCGAACAAGCTGCCGGCTTGATCCCAGTACGTCGGTCCGCCCGGCTTGACCAGCCCGTACATCATCGCCACCACCAACCGGCGTCCGCCGCGGGAAGCGGCGCCGACGAAGGTCTTGCGCGCGGCGTTGGTGAACCCGGTCTTGCCGCCGATGGCGCCGGGATAGCGGGTCAGCAGTTCGTCCTGGTTGGTGATCAGTTGGTCGCCCCCACCAGGCCCGTCGCCCGGGAACATCGCCGACGGCTCGGCGGTGATGTGGGCGAACAGCGGGTTGGCCATCGCGGCCCGGAAGATGACCGCCAGGTCGTGTGCGGTCGAGGCGCCGGAGCCACCGGGGCCGTCCAGGCCAGACGGGGTGGCCGCGTGGGTGTTGGTCGCCCCGAGTGAGGCGGCCTTCGCGTTCATCATCGCCACCGTCGCGTCGGGGCCGCCCAGCAGCTGCGCCAGCGTGTTGGCGGCATCGTTGCCGGAGACCAGCAGCAGCCCGTCGAGCAGCTGCCGCGCGGTGTAGGTGCGGCCGGGTTTGATGCCCACGCAATTGCACTCGACCTGGGTGTCGGCGACATCGGCGACGACGGTGGAGTCCAGGTTCACCCGGTCGAGGACCACCAGCGCCAGCAGCACCTTGATCGTGCTCGCGGGCGGATGGGCGACGTTCGCGTCGCGGTCGGCCAGCACCTGACCGCTGTCGAGGTCGGCAAGGATCCAGGTCTGGGCCGGGCCGTCGGGGATCGGGACCGATCCGATCGGCTGCATGGCGTCGGCCCGCGACGTCGGGGCGGCGGCGGCGCTGATGCCGGCACCGGCGACCGTGAGCAGAGCAGCGAGTGCGGCGACGAGTTTCCGCATGGGCGCAAAGTGTAACTTCCTGGCCCCGGAAGCGCCCAAGGAGCCGCTACCTCACGGGCATCTCGGCGATCTCGACCCGATCGACCATGCCGCCGGCGAGCTCGAACGTGGGCCCGGCACGCGAATTCCGCAATCGCTCGTGCTGGTTCGACTCGGTCGGCGATGGACCGAGACGAATGGCGACCAGCCGAGCCGAACCCCGCTCGCGGATCGTGTTGAATCGAGGCATGTTGAGCCTGGCCGAAATTTCCGACCGTCTGGAGATCCAGCAGCTGATGGTGGACTATTCCACCGCCATTGACCAGCGGCGATTCGACGATTTGGACAAGGTATTCACCGAAGACGCATACATCGATTACACGGCCCTAGGTGGGATCGAAGGCCGTTTTCCCGAGGTCAAGAAGTGGCTGTCGGAGGTGCTGCCGACGTTTCCGGTGTACGCGCACATGCTCGGGAACTTCTCGGTGCAGATCGACGGCGATAAGGCCTCGTCACGGGTTATCTGCTTCAACCCGATGGTCTTTCCCGGCGGCCGCGAAACCAAGCAAGACCAGGTGATGTTCTGCGGGCTCTGGTACGACGACGAGTTCGTGCGTAGGCCGGAGGGCTGGCGGATGACGCGCCGGGTCGAGACGAAGGTCTTCCAGAAGATCATGTGAGGCCGCCTCGAACGCCGCGCAGGCGCCGCGGCTGGGCGAATTTCTGCTGAAGCCCCTCGTTCTGGCACAATGGGCGGCTGTCCGCCGCGTGACCCGCCCCTGCCCGGGGTGCTTGTTCGGCGGTCATACACGCGAGGCAAAACCGGACCCGGGCATCCCGCCCCGATCGCTGAATTGCAGCGTGACACACAGGAGAAATCGCTTAACCATGGCTGTGAAGATCAAGCTGACTCGGCTTGGCAAAATCCGCAATCCCCAGTACCGCATCGCCGTCGCCGACGCCCGCAACCGGCGCGACGGCCGCTCGATCGAGGTGATCGGCCGGTACCACCCGAAGGAAGACCCGAGCCTGATCGAAATCAACTCCGAGCGGGCCCAGTACTGGCTTTCGGTCGGGGCGCAGCCGACCGAACCCGTCCTCAAGTTGCTGAAGATCACCGGCGACTGGCAGAAGTTCAAGGGCCTGCCCGGTGCCGAGGGCACCCTACAGGTCAAGCAGCCCAAGCCGAGCAAGCTGGACCTGTTCAACGCCGCGCTGGCCGAGGCGGACGGCGGACCGACCACCGAGGCCACGAAGCCGAAGAAGAAGGCCCCGCCCAAGAAGGCCGCGAAAGCCGACGAGGCCCCGGCTGACCCGGCCGAAGCCCCGGCTGAGGCCGCCGAGGGTGGCGCGCAGCCCGAACCGGCCGAATCTTCTACGGAAAGCTGACCCACCGCGATGAGTACGGTCGTCGTCGACGCTGTTGAGCATCTGGTCCGCGGAATCGTGGACAACCCTGACGATGTCCGGGTGGACCTGGTGACGAGCCGCCGTGGGCGCACTGTCGAGGTTCATGTCCATCCCGACGATCTGGGCAAAGTGATCGGTCGCGGGGGACGTACCGCGACGGCGTTGCGCACGCTGGTCGCCGGTATCGGTGGCCGCGGCATTCGCGTCGACGTGGTGGACACCGACCAGTAGGCCGGGGGCGCTCATGGAGCTGCTCGTCGGACGGGTCGTGAAGGCACACGGCGTCACCGGCGAGGTGGTCGTGGAAGTTCACACCGACGACCCCGCCGACCGGTTTGCGTCGGGTAGCACGTTGCGTGCCAAGCCATCCCGCGGCCGCGGAGCAGAGGGCAGCTACGTGGTCGCGGCCGCGCGCGAACACGGCGGGCGGCTGCTGGTGCGACTGGCCGGAGTGGACAGCCGCGACGGCGCGGACGCGTTGCGGGGCAGCCTGTTCGTGGTGGACTCCGATGATCTGCCACCGATCGACGAGGCCGACACCTATTACGACCACCAGCTCGAAGGCCTGCAGGTGCGCACCGCGACGGGACAAGATGTCGGGATCGTCGCCGAGGTGCTGCACACCGCCGCCGGAGAGTTGCTGGCGGTGCACCGCACCGACGGCGACGAAACCCGGGAAGTATTGGTGCCGTTCGTGAATGCGATCGTCACGTCGGTGTCACTGGACGACCGGATGGTCGAGATCGATCCGCCCGAGGGTCTGCTGGACCTGGCGTAGCAGGGGCGCATCGACATGAAGATCGACGTGGTCACGATTTTTCCGGCCTACCTGGACCCGCTGCGGCAATCGTTGCCGGGCAAGGCAATTGCGTCGGGCCTGGTCGACCTGCGGGTACACGACCTGCGGGGGTGGACCCGCGATGTGCATCGCTCGGTGGACGACGCGCCTTACGGCGGCGGCCCGGGGATGGTGATGAGAGCGCCGGTGTGGGGCGACGCGCTGGATGAAATATGTTCCAGTGAAACACTATTGGTGGTGCCGACTCCCGCCGGCGCGGTGTTCAATCAGGCCACTGCCCGGCGCTGGAGCGCCGAGAAGCACGTGGTGTTCGCCTGCGGCCGCTACGAGGGCATCGACCAGCGCGTCGTCGAAGACGCCGGCCGCCGCATGCGGGTCGAGGAAGTCTCGATCGGCGACTACGTGCTGCCGGGCGGGGAGTCGGCGGCGATCGTGATGATCGAGGCCGTGCTGCGCCTGCTGACCGGTGTGCTGGGCAATCCCGCTTCACACCGGGAGGATTCGCACTCGCCGGTGCTCGAGGGACTTTTGGAGGGGCCCAGCTACACCCGGCCGCCGAGCTGGCGGGGCCTCGACGTCCCCGAGGTGCTGCTGTCCGGCGATCACGCGCGCATCTCGGCGTGGCGCCGGGAGGTTTCGCTGCAGCGCACTCGCGAGCGTCGCCCCGATCTGGAGCCGGGCGGCGCCTAGGAGGAGCTGGAGGCGATCCGGCCGTTGGGGAACATCGTCTTGACGGCCTGGGTGATCGTGTCGCGCGCCGTCGCGTCGTCGGAGGACTGCAGGGACTCGACGACCACGATGTAGCGGCGGTCCGAGCCCACCACGCCGGTCGACAGGTGCATCCACTCGGTGCCGATGCAGCACATCCAGCCTTGCTTGACCGCCACCGGCTCCGCGAACAGGCCGTCGGGGATGCCGAACCGCTGCGGGTACCCGTCGATCCCGTTCGGGGTGGACTGGGCCAGATCGTTGACGATGATCTTGGCCCGTTCCGCGGGCAGCCCACCGCTCCCGTCGAGCAGCTTGTCGTAGTAGTGGATCACGTCGGTCAGCGAGCTCATCGTGTTCCACCAGCGCCCGTCCGAGGGCGGGGTGGTCGACGACAGCCCGTAGCGGCCCGCCACCTGGGTGATGATGTTGTCGCCGCCGCCCTGACCCCAGAACCTCTCGGCGGCGCCGTCGTCGGACGATTGCAACATGACGTCCAGTGCCCGGCGGTCGTCGGGGGACAGGGTGGTCTTGCCCTGGGCTTCCTGGAGCAGCAGGTCGTCGGCGATGAACAGCTTGGCCACCGAGGCCGTGCCGATGATCTGGGTGTTGCCGTTGGAGATCAGCTCATGCGTCTTGCGGTCCAGGATGCCCACCGAGAGCGTGGCCCCGCTGGCGGCGGCCTGGTCGGTGGCCTGCTGCATGCGTTCCTGCAACCCGCCGAGAGTTCCGCTGGGCGCTACCTGCAGCGCGCCCGGCGCCTCGGGCGCCTCGATGGTGTCCAGCAGCAGCTGAACGAGTTGCGGTTGGTGATCGGACGCGGCGGGGGCGGCGTTACTGGACACCTTGGTCTGGGCTTTTGCCGCTAGCCGTGCCTCGTCGCACCCGGCCAGCACCAGGGTCACCGCCGCGACGGCGGCGAGCGCGGTGTGCGGGCGTACACGCATCTTTTCTTCTCCCAAGTCCTCCGACGTAAACCTGCATGTGGGCGGCCTTACCGCAATCTGCCCGGGCGTCTTCGAGTTCGGGTAGCGACTAGCGTGTTTGCCCCAGTCATATGTACCACTCACCAGCGCCTTTGGCGCAGCATGAACCGCAGGGTTTACCTGTGATTTTCAATGCATGCGGGGTGTCTGGCACAATTGACCAGTTGTCTCCAGCGGCTGCCGGCCGGCCGGGCCGCTTTCTGTCTGCTGCGAGATACGACCCAAAGCCCGAATCGGCTTAACGACCACCCCTGCGTGCGGGCAGTTGCCGCACGCCGCGACCTCAAGGAAGTGTCTCTCGCATGAACAGGCTGGACTTCGTCGATCAGGCGTCGCTACGCGACGACATCCCGGCCTTCAGTCCGGGCGACACCATCAACGTGCACGTCAAGGTCATCGAGGGCGCCAAGGAGCGTGTCCAGGTGTTCAAGGGTGTGGTGATCCGTCGGCAGGGCGGTGGCGTCCGTGAGACCTTCACCGTGCGCAAGGAGAGCTACGGCGTGGGCGTCGAGCGGACCTTCCCGGTGCATTCGCCGAACATCGACCATATCGAGGTGGTGACCCGTGGCGATGTCCGCCGCGCAAAGCTCTACTACCTGCGTGAACTTCGCGGCAAGAAGGCCAAGATCAAGGAAAAGCGCTGACCGCGCGCGTCTCGGCGGGCGCTGCGGCGCGCCTATTTGGTTTCGAAGACGCTTTACAAACACCCAAACTGTGCTGGCTACTCTGATCTCGTGACGGATTCCACGGACTCACCTGAGCCCCAGTCCGAGCCTGGTCAGTCGGAGCCGAAGGTCTCCACGCGCGCACCAGACGCATCCTCGGACGAAGTGGACGAGGCCAACGACGTGCCCGAACCCGGCTCCGAGTCGGAGCTCGAAGCTGGGGATGCTTCCGACGCGGAGCAGCCGGAACCCAAGAAGAAGTCCGCGCTGCGCGAGCTGACGATTCTGGCGGTTACCGCGATCGTCCTCTACTACGTCATGTTGACGTTCGTGGCGCGGCCGTACCTGATTCCGTCCGAATCCATGGAGCCCACGCTGCACGGATGCGCCGGCTGTGTCGGTGACCGGATCATGGTCGACAAGCTGAGTTACCGCTTCGGCTCGCCGCATCCCGGCGATGTCATCGTCTTCAAAGGGCCGCCGTCCTGGAATGTCGGGTACAAGTCGATCCGGTCTCCCAACACCGCGCTGCGCTGGGTCCAGAACGCGCTGTCGTTCGTCGGTTTCGTGCCTCCGGACGAGAACGACCTGGTGAAGCGGGTCATCGCGACCGGCGGGCAGACGGTGCAGTGCCGGGCCGACTCCGGGTTGACGGTCGACGGAAAGCCGCTCAAGGAGCCGTACCTGAGTCCGAACACCATGATGGCCGACCCGTCGGTCTACCCGTGCCTGGGCAGCGAGTTCGGGCCGGTCACCGTACCGGACGGACGGTTGTGGGTGATGGGTGACAACCGCACTCACTCGGCGGACTCGCGCGCCCACTGCACCAGCACCCCGACCGACGCCCTCAAAGGCATTCTGTGCACCGGCGACCCGATGTCGGGGACGGTGCCGGTGGCCAACGTCATCGGCAAGGCCAGGTTCATCGTCTGGCCGCCGACACGATGGGGTGGCGTGGGTTCGGTGAACCCACAGCAAGGCCAATAGTCATGGCCACGACGTGGCCACCGCGCACGGTGATCCGCAAATCGACGGGACTGCGCACCCTGGAGTCCGCCCTGCACCGCAGCGGCCTGGGGCCGGTGGCCGGAGTGGACGAAGTGGGCCGCGGCGCCTGCGCGGGCCCGCTGGTGGTGGCGGCTTGCGTATTGGGGCCGAATCGCCTGGAAAGCCTTGCCGCCCTTGATGATTCGAAGAAACTCACTGAGAAGGTGCGGGAGCGGCTGTTCCCGCTGATCCGCCGGTACGCGGTTGCCTATCACGTGGTGTTCATCCCTTCGGTCGAAGTCGACCGGCGCGGCGTCCACGTCGCCAATATCGAAGGCATGCGACGCGCGGTGGCCGGTCTGTCGGTGCGCCCCGGCTATGTGCTGAGCGACGGCTTTCGCGTGCCCGGCCTGCCGATGCCGTCTTTGCCGGTGGTCGGTGGGGACGCCGCCGCCGCCTGCATCGCCGCCGCCAGTGTCCTGGCGAAGGTCAGCCGGGATCGGCTGATGGTCGCGATGGAGGCCGACCACCCCGGCTACGGCTTCGCCGACCACAAGGGCTACAGCACACCCGCGCACAGCATGGCGCTGAGCCGGCTGGGGCCCTGCGCTGAGCACCGCTATTCGTTCATCAACGTTCGGCGCGTGGCCTCGCTATCCGGGGACGGCTCCCGCACGCGGGTGGTTGCCGAATGCAAACCGGACCCTCCGGGCGAGCGTGGCGAACACCGGTGAGGAAAGATGGAAGCAGACTTCTCACCCGGCGAGCATGCTGTCGGTCCGCGGCCCGAACGGGAAGTCGGGGAAACTGGCAGGGAAAAGGACGTCTGAGCAGATGAGTGGCAGATGAGTGCTGAGGATCTCGAGAAGTACGAGACCGAGATGGAGCTCTCGCTCTACCGCGAATACAAGGACATCGTCGGCCAGTTCAGCTACGTGGTGGAAACCGAACGGCGCTTCTACCTGGCCAACAGCGTGGAGATGGTCCCGCGCAACGCCGACGGCGAGGTCTACTTCGAGCTGCGCCTCTCCGACGCCTGGGTCTGGGACATGTACCGGCCGGCCCGGTTCGTCAAACAGGTGCGGGTGGTCACCTTCAAAGACGTCAACATCGAAGAAGTCGAGAAGCCCGAGCTGCGGTTGCCCGAATAGCCTAGGTGCCGGGCGGAAGCTGTTGTTCGCCGTTGGACGGCAGGCTGCCGCGCCGTTCGATGACCTCCCGCGCGACGTCGGCCAGCTTGATGTTCAGGGCCTGCGAGTGCCGGCGTAGCAGGTCGAACGCCTCCTCTTCGGTCAGGTCGTGCAGCAGCATCAGCATGCCGACGGCCTTGCCGATTTCGCGGTTGCTGAGCAGTCCCCGGCGCAGGCTGGCGGCATCTTCCCCCTTGGCTACCGCGTTGATGGCCACGCTGGCGAACGAGGCGAGCACCGCCGCCCGTCCGGCGGACTCGGCGTCGAAACTGTTGGGGGTGTCGCTGAACAGATTGAGCGCGGCCCCTTTGCGGTTGTTGACCAGCAGCCGAAATCCCATGGCTCCGCGCACCGGTGTCTCCTCGAGGAGCATGGCCGCGAACTTGGGCCAATGGGGCGCCGTCGTCAGGTCCGCGTCGATCTGGGGAGTTTCCTCCTCGATCGCGTCGAGGCACGGGCCGTCGCCGGCACGCAGTTCCAACTCGTCAATTTTCCTCGCGAGCCCGTCGCTCGCACCGACGGTGACATACCGACCGTTGTCGAGTATCAACAGGCTGGCGTGGTCACAGCCGCGGACGGTCAGGGTCGCGGCGACGCAGATCGCTGCATACATCTCGTTCACGTCGGAGCCTTGGTAGATGATCTCGGCGAGGGCGGCGAAAACCGTCGCCGGATCGGCCTTCTCTCCGCCGGGTAACGACGCTTCCGTGCCGGCCTTCGATTCGTCTGCCATGTTGTGCCTCACTTCCGGCGCAGTCGGCGGCGTGATCCCGGCCCGCTGCGCCCCCAAACCCATTCATTCGCGGCCAGTGCAGATGCGGTGCACTGAGGCGGCAACCGACGAGCCAAGTCGAGACTAGAGCAAGCGTAGGCGTTGACCACCGACTTCGGGGTTCAGGGTTTGAGTTCGCATTGAACTTCGGCGACAGCCCGGCTGGGGCGCGGCACTGAAATCGGCTGCGCGCGCGGGCGACCGCGTCGCCAAGGTAATTTGAGTCGGTGAGTTTTGCGCGCCGATCGGTGTCTCGCGACGTTGCGGTCGACTACGACGGGCATTCGATCACCATCGCGCCGCGAAAGCACGAGGCGGCGGGCGGACCGGCGGTAATGGCCTCGCTACAACGGGGGGTGGAGCAGATGGGTGCGCTACGCACCGCGGCGGCGGTGGCCCGGCTGAATCAGCGCAACGGCTTTGACTGCCCGGGTCGCGCGTGGCCCGAAGAGCACGGCGGAGGCAAGCCCGCCGAGTTCTGCGAGAACGGCGCGAAGGCAGTCGCCGAGGAGGCCACCAAGCGCACCGTCACACCCGAGTTTTTCGCGCGCCATTCCGTGGCCGAGTTGTTGGCGAAGCCCGAGCACTGGCTGTCCCAGCGGGGGCGCCTCACCCACCCGATGGTGTTGCGGCCCGGCGAAGGGCACCACCGACCGATCAGCTGGGAAGGTGCCTACCGGGACTTCCTGGTGGTGGCCTATTCGACTCCGGTCGGCAATGCGGCGGCCATTGCGGCCGGGCCCGGCGGCGGTGCGATCGCCTGATGGGCAATGCAACCGCGCGCCGGCGCGCAACGCACGTCACCGCAGGTCAGGCGATCACCCGGCCCGAAACCCTGGCCGTGGAGGAGCCACTGGAGATCCGCGTCAACGGCACGCCGATCACCGTGACGATGCGGACACCCGGTTCGGATATCGAACTCGCGCAAGGCTTTCTGCTGACCGAAGGCGTGATCGCGCGGCGCGAAGACGTGCTGACCATCCGCTACTGCGGCGGGCGGGGTGAGAACGGCGCCAACACGTACAACGTGCTGGACGTGACGCTGGCCCCCGGCGTGAAACCGCCCGGTCTCGACGTCACCCGCAACTTCTACACCACCTCCTCGTGCGGGGTCTGTGGCAAAGCGTCACTGGACGCGGTCCGGGTGATCGGCCGCTTCAGCCCGGGGGAGGATCCCGTCACGGTCACGCCCGCCACGCTCAAGGCGATGCCCGGTCAACTGCGCAGTGCGCAAAAGGTTTTCGACAGAACCGGTGGACTGCACGCCGCGGCGTTGTTCGGCGCGGACGGCACGATGCTGGTGGTGCGCGAGGACATCGGCCGGCACAACGCCGTCGACAAGGTCGTGGGCTGGGCGCTGGAGCACGAACGGATACCGTCGGCCGGTTCGGTGTTGTTGGTCAGCGGGCGGGCGTCGTTCGAGATCACGCAGAAGGCCGTGCTGGCGGGTATTCCGGTGCTCGCCGCGGTGTCCGCGCCGTCGTCGCTGGCGGTTTCCCTGGCGGAGGAATTCGGGGTCACGCTGGTGGCCTTCCTGCGCGCGGATTCGATGAACGTCTACACCCGCGGGGACCGGATCGCCTAGCTGCGGCTTCGAATACCTTTGCCGCGCAGCGTTACCCGCATTCGCCGACGATCGGCTCCTGCGGCCGGAACCGTCGCTGCGCGCGCCGCACCCGCCGTACAGCGGCTGTGGATGGAAGCTCGACTGGGGATAACCGGTCGCCAAGCCGGGTTCGAGGCGCCCGTCACGACAGGTCATGTCGGGCCGGGCGGCCACCTTGGCCGCATGACGACGTTGAAGGCCTCCGAGGCCGAGAAGACGATGACCCGGATCGAGCTGGGAATGATGGGCGAGGCCCTCGCCGTGGGTTTCCTCACGCGGATGGGGTTACGGATCGTGGACCGCAACTGGCGATGCCGCTACGGCGAGCTCGACGTGATCGCTGCCGACGACGCCACCCGCACCGTGGTGTTCGTCGAGGTCAAGACCCGTACCGGCGACGGGTTTGGCGGTCTGGCGCACGCGGTCACCCCGGGCAAGGTCCGGCGGTTGCGCCGGCTGGCGGGGCTCTGGCTGGCCGGCCAGGACGGACGCTGGGCGGCGATCCGCATCGATGTGATCGGGGTGCGGGTCGGGCGCGTCCGCACGCCGGAGATTTCGCACCTGCAGGGGATCGGCTGATGGCGTTGGGGCGCGCCTTCTCGGTCGCGGTGCGTGGACTCGACGGACAGATCGTGGAGATCGAGGCCGACATCACCTCGGGGCTGCCCGGCGTACACCTCGTCGGCCTGCCCGACGCCGCATTGCAGGAGTCGCGCGACCGGGTCCGGGCGGCGGTCGCCAACTGCGGCAACAGCTGGCCCATGGCCCGACTGACGCTCGCGCTGTCTCCGGCGACGTTGCCGAAAATGGGATCGGTCTACGACATCGCCCTGGCGGCGGCCGTGCTGTCGGCGCAGCGCAAGAATCCGTGGGAACGCCTGGAGAAGACGGTGTTGCTGGGCGAGCTGTCGCTGGACGGCCGGGTCCGGCCGGTGCGCGGCGTGTTGCCCGCGGTGCTGGCCGCCAAACGCGACGGTTGGCCGGCCGTCCTGGTCCCGGTGGACAACCTCGCCGAGGCCAGCCTGGTCGACGGAATCGACGTCTGGGGCGTTCGCACGTTGGGACAACTGCAGAGCTGGCTCGGCGGCTCGGGTCGGTTGGACGAGCGGATCAGCGCCGGGGCCACCGACCCGCAGCCGGCGGGGGATCTGGCCGACGTGGTGGGGCAGGCCCAGGCGCGTTTCGCGGTCGAGGTGGCGGCGGCCGGGGCCCATCACCTGATGCTGACCGGCCCGCCGGGAATCGGCAAAACCATGTTGGCACAACGTCTTCCGGGATTGCTGCCCACCCTGACCGACAGCGAGGCTCTGGAAGTCACCGCGATTCACTCGGTGGCCGGCTTGTTGTCCGGGGACATGCCACTGATCACCCAGCCGCCGTTCGTGGCGCCGCACCACAGCTCCAGCGTCGCCGCGCTCGTCGGCGGGGGCTCGGGGATGGCCCGCCCCGGCGCCGTCAGCCGGGCGCACCGCGGGGTGCTATTTCTGGACGAATGCGCCGAGATCAGCGTCAGCGCGCTAGAAGCATTGCGAACACCGTTGGAGGACGGGCTCATTCGTCTGGCGCGCCGCGACGGGGTGGCGTGTTACCCGGCCCGGTTCCAGCTGGTGTTGGCCGCGAACCTGTGTCCCTGCGCACCGGCGGATCCACAGGATTGCATCTGTCCGGCGGCCACCAAACGGCGCTATCTGGGCAAGCTTTCGGGACCACTGCTGGATCGGGTGGACCTGCGGGTGCAGATGCATCCGGTGCGTGCCGGCGCGTTCGCGGCGGCCGAGGGTGAATCGACCGCGCAGGTGCGCCAGCGGGTGGCACAGGCCCGCGCCGCGGCAGCCGCGCGCTGGCGGCCGCATGGGTTCAGCACCAACGCCGAGGTCAGCGGAACGCTGTTGCGACGAAAGTTCCGGCCCGCCAGCTCGGCGATGGATCCGCTGCGCCGCGCGGTGGAGCGCGGGATGCTTAGCATTCGCGGGCTGGACCGCACGCTGCGCGTCGCGTGGAGCCTGGCCGACTTGGCCGGCCGGGCGTCGCCCGGCCTCGACGAGGTGGCCGCCGCGCTGAGCTTTCGGCAACTGGGAGCGCAGCGATGACCGCGAGCTTCGACGATCCCACGTGGCCGGCCTGGGCATACCTGTCGCGAGTGGCCGAGCCACCGTGCCCGGAGCTCGCCGCCCTGGTGCAGTGCGTCGGCCCGGTCGAGGCGGCGGACCGGGTCCGGCGCGGGCTGGTCAGCGACCAGCTGGCGGGGCGCACCGCAGCCAGGCGGGAAATAGACCGGGCGGCAGTGGATCTCGAGCTGCTCGTCCGTCGTGGCGGTCGGTTGATCACCCCGGATTGCGCGGAGTGGCCGCTGGTCGCATTCTCGGCATTCGGTGGCGCCGGGTCCAGGCCCGGCGGCGCGCCGCCGATGGTGTTATGGGCGCTGGGTCCCGCGCGTCTGGACGAGGTGGCGCAACGCGCGGCCGCGGTAGTGGGCACCCGCGCGGCCACCGCCTACGGCGAACAGGTAGCCGCCGATCTGGCGGCGGGGCTGGCCGAGCGCGACGTCGCGGTGGTCTCCGGCGGTGCCTACGGCATCGACGGCGCGGCGCACCGCGCGGCGCTGGCGAGTGACGGAATGACCGTGGCGGTGCTGGCCGGGGGGATCGACATCCCTTATCCGGCCGGGCATTCGGGGTTGCTGCATCGCATCGGCCAGCACGGGCTGCTGTTCAGCGAATACCCGCCCGGCATCCGCCCCGCCCGCTACCGATTCCTGACCCGCAATCGCCTGGTTGCGGCCGTCGCGGGAGCCGCCGTCGTGGTGGAGGCGGGGCTGCGCAGCGGCGCCGCGAATACCGCCGCGTGGGCGCGGGCATTGGGCCGGCTCGTGGCCGCGGTGCCCGGGCCCGTCACCTCGTCGGCGTCGGCCGGTTGTCACGCCCTGCTGCGTAACGGGGCAGAGTTGGTCACCCGAGCCGACGACATCGTCGAGCTCGTCGGCCGCATCGGCGAGCTCGCCGTCGAAGAGCCCCGACCCGCCACTGTCTTCGACGGGCTGGGCCCGGCCGAACGTCAGGTGTACGAGGCGCTACCCGGTCGCGGTGCCGCGACGGTCGACGAGCTCGCCGTGGGATCCGGGCTGATGCCCGAGCAGGTGCTGGGTCCGTTGGCGATCCTCGAGCTGGCGGGGTTGGCCGAACGCGACGGTGGGAGCTGGCGAATCGTCCGCCCGCGCGGCGCAAGCGCCCGGCTGCGAGCCAGGTGACCCACGGGAATGCGTCGATCGTGGAGCGGGAAAGTGCCCCCGATGGTCCCGGTATCGGCCCGCATAACCGCGGATTTGCGCACCACCGCGGCGGCCGACCTGCGGCGACGGCCCGACTCGTATAGTCGGCTGGGGCCGGGTCGGAACAGGAGGACATGTGGCAGGTCGACCACTTCAACGTTTCGAAGTCGTCGCTAATCAACGAATCGCACCGCACATGGTGCGTGTGACGTTGGGGAGCAGTGAGTTCGACACGTTCGTGCCGAGCAACTTCACCGACTCCTATGTCAAGCTGGTATTCGTCGCCGACGATATCGATGTGGCCGGGTTGCCCCAGCCGCTGACCCAGGACAGCTTTGCCGTCCTGCCCCCGGAGAAAAGGCCGTCGGTACGGACCATCACCGTTCGCAAGGTCGACGCCGCGGCCCGTCAGATCTCGTTGGACATCGTGGTGCACGGCGACCACGGGGTGGCGGGTGCCTGGGCGGCCAAGGCCCAACCCGGTCAGGTGATCTATCTGATGGGGCCCGGTGGCGCCTACACACCGGACCCCGCGGCCGACTGGCACCTGCTGGCCGGTGATGAGTCCGCCTTGCCCGCCATCGCCACCGCGCTGGAAGCGTTGCCTCCCACTGCAATTGGTAAAGCATTCATCGAAGTAGCCGGTCCCGACGACGAAATCCCGTTGGCCGCGCCGGAAGGCGTGCTGGTGAACTGGGTTTACCGCGGCGGCCGGGCCGACCTGGTGGCCGAGGACCGCGCCGGTGATTTCGCACCGCTGATCGAGGCGGTCACCACCACGCTGTGGCTGCCCGGGCAGCCACACGTCTTCATCCACGGTGAAGCCCAGGCCGTCATGCACAACCTGCGGCCGTACATCCGCAAAGAGCGCGGGGTGGCGGCCAAGTGGGCGTCGTCGATCTCCGGCTACTGGCGACGCGGCCGTACCGAAGAGACGTTCCGGCAGTGGAAGAAGCAACTGGCCGAGGCGGAGTCGGCGAGTTCGTCAGCCTGACGGCCGGGTGGCATTCTCGATCCCATGGCATTCTCGCCCAGTTTCGGGGACTACCAGAACGAGATCTACTTTCAGGGCCTGGCCGGGGTGGTGCCCTCACTCCCCATGGTTTTCGCGGAATTGGCGGAGCGTGCTGAGCTGGCCCTGCCGCCGTCGGTGTGGTCCTACGTCGCCGGTGGCGCCGGCGACGAACGCACCCAGCGGGTCAACTGTGAGGTCTTCGAGCGCTGGGGCCTGATGCCGCGCATGTTCAACGCGGCCAGGGAACGCGACCTGACCGTGGAGCTGTTCGGCCTGACCTTGCCGTCTCCGCTGTTCATGGCGCCGATCGGCGTCATCGGGCTGTGCGCTCAGGACGGCCACGGCGACCTCGCCACCGCACAGGCGGCGGCGCGCACCGGTGTCCCGATGGTCGCCTCGACGCTGACCGTCGACCCGATGGAAGACATCGCGAGCGCGCTCGGCGACACGCCCGGGTATTTCCAGCTCTACACCCCGACCGACCGCGAGCTGGCCGCCAGCTTCGTGCAGCGCGCCGAGGCGGCCGGATTCAAGGGCATCGTCGTCACCCTCGATACCTGGGTCACCGGCTGGCGCCCGCGTGACCTGCGCACCTCGAACTTCCCGCAGCTGCGCGGTCACTGCCTGAACAACTACTTCAGCGACCCGGTCTTTCGCGCCAGCCTGCAACGCCCACCGGAGGAAGACCCGCAAGGCGCCATCCTGCGCTGGGCTCAGGTGTTCGGAAACCCCCTGAGCTGGGATGACCTGCCCTGGCTGCGGTCGCTGACGAAGCTGCCGCTGCTGGTGAAGGGGATCTGCCACGCCGACGATGCGCGGCGCGCCAAGGACGGCGGCGTCGACGGCATCTACTGCTCCAACCATGGTGGGCGTCAGGCCAACGGTGGCCTGCCCGCGCTGGATTGTCTGCCCGGGGTGGTCGAGGCGGCCGACGGCCTGCCCGTGCTGTTCGACTCGGGGATCCGCAGCGGCGCGGATGTCATCAAGGCGCTGGCGTTGGGTGCGACCGCGGTGGGAGTGGGCCGGCCGTACGCCTACGGGTTGGCCCTCGGCGGCGTCGACGGCATCGTGCACGTCCTGCGTACCTTGCTCGCCGAAGCGGACCTGATCATGGCCGTCGACGGCTATCCGACGCTGAAAGATCTCACCCCGGACACGCTTCGGCGCGTCGACTAAGGAGCGCCGGGCCGCGCCTGCGACCGTGGGGGAGTGCAGGCGGTCCTCGAGGAGTTCGACGAGTACCTGGAACTGCAGTGTCTGCGTTCGGCCCACACGCGCCGCGCGTACCTGGGCGACCTGCGCTCGTTGTTCGCTTTCCTCGACGATCGCGGAACCGCCCTGGACGGTCTGAGCCTGCCGCTGCTGCGGACGTGGCTGTCCACCGGCGCGGCCGCCGGTGCCGCTCGCACGACGCTGGCCCGTCGCACCTCGGCGGTCAAGACCTTCACCGCGTGGGCGCTCCGGCGCGGCCTGCTGACCGCGGACCCCGCCGCTCGGCTGCAGGTGCCGAAGGCGCACCGCACGTTGCCGGCGGTACTGCGTCAGGATCAGGCGCTGGACGCGATGGCCGCCGCGAAATCCGGGGCCGAGCAAGGAGATCCGCTGGCCCTGCGGGACCGGCTGATCGTCGAGATGTTGTACGCCACCGGTATCCGGGTGAGCGAGCTGTGCGGCCTGGACATCGACGACGTCGACACCGCTCACCGGGTGGTGCGGGTCCTGGGTAAGGGCAACAAACAGCGCAGCGCGCCGTACGGGTTGCCTGCTGCCGACGCGCTGCGCGCCTGGCTGGCCGACGGTCGTCCCGAGCTGGTCACCGCGGACTCCGGGCCGGCGCTGCTGCTGGGCGCGCGTGGCCGCCGACTCGACGTGCGCCAGGCGCGGACCGTCGTACACCAGACCATCGCCGCGGTAGACGGCGCGCCCGACATGGGACCGCACGGGCTGCGGCACAGCGCGGCCACGCATCTACTCGAAGGCGGAGCTGACCTGCGGGTCGTCCAGGAATTGCTGGGCCATTCCAGCCTGGCGACGACCCAGCTCTACACCCATGTCGCGGTGTCGCGATTGCGGGCGGTGCACGACCAAGCCCACCCGCGCGCTTAGCGCGCATTCACGTTGCCGAGTGTGCGCTGGCGTCGCCCTGGACGCACACTCGATGCTCGGGTCAGCTCCGGTGCGCACTCGATGCTCGGGTCAGCTCCGATGCGCACTCGACGCTACCTAGCCGCCCAACGGCTTGAGCCGCACCGGGGTGGATTTCAGCAGGCCCAGCGGATCGACGTACTCGGCGCCGGCCGCCGGACCCCACATCGCACCCCAGTGCAGACAGGCCCCTCCAGCTTGCGAGGCCCGGCAGCCGCTGTGCCCGGCCACCAACTCGCCGATCACCGTCTGCCCCGTCACCTGCTGACCGGCCCGGACGAGCGCCCGGACCGGCTCGTAGCTGGTGCGCAATCCGCCGGGATGGGCCAGCGAGACCACCGGCCGTCCGGCCAGCAGCCCGGCGAACACCACGGTCGCACTGCCGGCGGCGTACACCGGCTGGCCGGGGCGACCGGACAGGTCCACGCCGCGGTGCCCGCGCTTCCAGTTGGGCGACGGGGCGTCGAATCCCCGGACGACGGCCGGGGCCGGCCGCAGCGGCCAATCCAGCCGGAGGTCCTCCGCCGCCGCCGGGATTGCGCTGATCAGCGCCATGCTCACGATCAGCGCCGCCCATCGCACCCCACGAGTTCAGCGTGGCTTCGGCGACACGGCCACCCACGTTTGCCAAATCTGTGCACGCACGCCGCAGTGTGGATGTGTGCTGGGGAAAAAGCACCAGCTGAGTCGGTGTAAACTGCTCGTCGCAGCTCGTTCGCGGGCTGACTTCGCGCGTCTGCCCCGCGTCTCCCGTTCCACTGGGAGAACGCAGCGCATGCCGGGCGGTCCCGTAACAGGGTCCGGCATCGCAGCAGGCGCCAGGGCCCGGCTTCACCCGTCGCCGGGCGACAACCGACATAAAGGAATGACATCACCATGGCCGTCGTGACCATGAAACAGCTGCTTGACAGCGGCACCCACTTCGGGCACCAGACCCGACGCTGGAATCCCAAGATGAAGCGGTTCATCTTCACCGACCGCAACGGCATCTACATCATCGATCTGCAGCAGACACTGACCTTCATCGACCAGGCGTACGAGTTCGTCAAAGAGACCGTCGCCCACGGCGGCAGCGTGCTGTTCGTCGGCACCAAGAAGCAGGCGCAGGAGTCCGTCGCGGCCGAAGCGACCCGCGTCGGCATGCCGTACGTGAACCAGCGCTGGCTCGGTGGCATGCTCACCAACTTCTCCACCGTGCACAAGCGGCTGCAGCGCCTCAAGGAGCTCGAGGCCATGGAGCAGACCGGTGGTTTCGAGGGGCGCACCAAGAAGGAAATCTTGATGCTGACCCGCGAGAAGAACAAGCTGGACCGCAGCCTCGGCGGTATCCGCGACATGGCGAAGGTGCCCTCGGCGATCTGGGTCGTCGACACCAACAAGGAGCACATCGCCGTCGGCGAGGCCCGCAAGCTGGGCATCCCGGTCATCGCGATCCTGGACACCAACTGCGACCCCGACGAGGTCGACTACCCGATTCCGGGCAACGACGACGCGATCCGTTCGGCCGCACTGCTGACCAAGGTGATCGCCTCCGCGGTCGCCGAGGGCCTGCAGGCGCGCGCCGGTGCCGGCCGCAGCGACGGCAAACCCGAGGCGGGGGACTCGCTGGCCGCCGAGCCGCTCGCCGAATGGGAGCAGGAGCTGCTGGCTTCGGCGACCACGACCGCGACGACCACAGCCACCGCCGACGCCGCTGGAGGCGCAACCGAAACAACTACGGAATCCTCATAGGAAGGCTGACCATTGGCGAACTTCACCGCTGCCGACGTCAAGCGTCTTCGCGAGCTGACCGGTGCCGGCATGCTCGACTGCAAGAACGCACTGGCCGAAAGCGACGGCGACTTCGATAAGGCGGTCGAGGCACTCCGGATCAAGGGCGCCAAGGATGTCGGCAAGCGCGCCGAGCGCGCCACGGCCGAAGGTTTGGTCGCGGCCAAGGACGGCGCTCTCATCGAGCTGAACAGCGAGACGGACTTCGTCGCCAAGAACGCGGAGTTCCAGACGCTGGCCGACGAGATCGTCTCCGCGGCAGCGCAGTCCAAGGCAGCCGACGTCGACGCGCTCAAAGCAGCCAAGGTGGGTGACAAGACCGTCGAGCAGGCCATCGCCGACCTGTCGGCCAAGATCGGCGAGAAGCTGGAACTGCGCCGGGTCGCGTTCTTCGACGGCACTGTCGAGACCTACCTGCACAAGCGTGCCGCGGACCTGCCCCCGGGCGTGGGTGTGCTGGTCGAGTACACCGGCAGCAACGCCGAAGCCGCACACGCCGTCGCGCTGCAGATCGCCGCGCTCAAGGCGCGCTATCTGTCCCGCGAGGACGTGCCCGAGGACGTCGTGGCCAGTGAGCGTCGCATCGCCGAGGAGACCGCGAAGGCGGAAGGCAAGCCGGAGCAGGCGCTGCCCAAGATCGTCGAGGGCCGGCTGAACGGCTTCTTCAAGGACAGTGTGCTGCTCGAGCAGCCGTCGGTCTCCGACAACAAGAAGACCGTCAAGGCTCTGCTCGACGAGGCCGGCGTCGCGGTGACTCGGTTCGTTCGCTTCGAGGTGGGTCAGGCCTAGCCGGCAACCGGGAGCGGCTAGCGTCAGTGCTATGCGACGTGTGCACGCTTTCGGTGACGACGCCCTCGGCGATCTTGACGCCACCGGCCTCAGCGAGGCCATCCGGGCCGGCTGGGTCGGCAGAACCGATGTCGTCGAGGCAGCGATCGCTCGCGCCGAGGCCGTCAATCCTGCGCTGAACGGCTTGGCGTACAAGGCTTTTGAGCAGGCGCGGGCGACCGCCTCGGGCACGCCACCGAGCGGTTCTGCCCGCTTTTTTGAAGGCGTCCCGACGTTCCTCAAAGACAACGTCGACGTCGCCGGACAGCCGACGATGCGGGGCGCCGACGCGTGGACGCCGCGCAACGCCGTCGCCGACGGCGAGTTCACCCAGGTGTACCTGGCCACCGGACCGACGTCGCTGGGCAAGACACAGATGTCGGAGTTCGGTTTCAGCGCGGCCGCCGAACATCCGCGGCTGGGGCCGGTCCGCAACCCGTGGGACACCGACTACACGGCCGGGGCCTCCTCGTCGGGATCGGGTGCGTTCGTCGCCGCCGGGGTAGTGCCGATCGCACACGCCAACGACGGCGGCGGCTCGATCCGAATTCCGGCCGCCTGCAACGGGATTGTCGGACTCAAGCCCTCGCGCGGCAGGTTGCCGCTGGACCCGGAGCTGCGCCGGATGCCGGTAGGCATCGTCACCAACGGCGTGCTGACCCGCTCCGTGCGCGACACCGCGGCGTTCTACCGGGAAGCCGAACGCATCTGGCGCAACCCCAAGCTGGCGCCCATCGGCGACGTCACCGGGCCCGGCCGCCAGCGGCTGCGGATCGCCGTGGCCACCGGCTCGGTCCGCCGCGAGTGCGGCCCGGAATTGCGCGAGCTGACCCTGAAGGCCGCCGGGGTGCTCGAAGAACTGGGACACCGCGTCGAACACATCGATGCGCAGCCGGTGCCGGACAGCTTTGTCGACGACTTCATCTTGTACTGGGGGTTTCTCGCGCTGACGCAGGTCCGCACCGGGCGGCGCGTGTTCGGCAACACGTTCGACCGCACCCGGCTGGACGCTTTGACGCTCGGCCTGGAGCGTCACACCGCCCGCAACCTGCACCGGCTGCCGGGAGTGATCGTGCGACTGCGCAGAATGCGACGGCGCAGCGCCGAGTTCTACCAAACCTATGACGCGTTGCTCACCCCGACGCTCGCCGATCTGACACCACGCGTCGGCCACCTGGCGCCGACCGAATACCGGCAGGTCATGGATCGGCTGATCGATTGGGTGGCGTTCACGCCGCTACAGAACGTCACAGGAGACCCCGCGATTTCGTTGCCGCTGGCCCAGTCCGCGGACGGCATGCCGGTCGGCATGATGCTCGCCGCCGACTTGGGCCAGGACGCGTTGCTGCTGGAACTGGCCTACGAGCTCGAAGAGGCGCGGCCGTGGGCACGAATCCAGGCGGCCGGATAGCCGGGTCAGTCGGAGCCGAGCTTGTCCAGCATTCGTTTGAACTCGCGCTGTTGCGTTGCGGTCAGCTTGGCCAGGATGCGGTCATCGGCGTTGCGAACCGCGGCTTCCGCGCGTTTCAGCAGGGTGCGACCCTGACTGGTCAGGGTGGCCGGTAGGGCGCGGCCGGAGGACACTGACGTCGGTCGTTCCACCGCGCCAACCTCTTCCAGTCTGCGCAGCACGGTGTTCATCGCCTGCGGCGTCACATTGGTACTGCGGGACAACTCGGCGCTGGACAGTCCCGGTGACATAGAAAGGATTCTCAGACAAACGAATTCGGGAAGTGTCAGGCCCAGCGGACTCAGCACGGCGGAAACCTCGGGACGCAGCACGGCTCCCACGCGGTACAGCAGGTAGCCGAGCGGAGCATCTTCGGTCGCAGCCATGTCAGCGATATTGACATATCCGCGCGGCGGCCGGACGCACGCGTGGCCCAACGAGGCCGGTTACGCCGCGGCGACTGCGAAGTAACGGCTCAGCGCACGACGCTTGAATGTCGCCTCAATTCGGCCGCCCGGCCCATCTCGCGTCGTTTGGCGCGCGGACCGCGACGGGTATCGCCGCGGTACGGGTGAACGACGAGGACAGGGAGGCGCAATGAAATCCACCACGACGACAGTGAAAGCGGCTCTGAGTGCCGTGGGCATAGCAGGGGCGAGTCTGTTCACGGCGGGGCCGGCTGGTGCCGACGTTCAGGGCTTCGGAGCCACCGAACAGGCTATCGACGGTCCGCTGATCACCGAATACACGGTGAGTGATATGCGGCCGAGTGACGCGACGATACCGGGATTCCAGCCCGCGGGGCAGCTCTATCAGGCTGATGTGACGGCGAAATCGGATGCCGGGACGGTGCAGCCGCACATCGCTCGTTTCATGGCAAGGGCGTTCAACGGCACGGTCTATCAAGTCGTCAACAACGGACCTGTTCCCAACGGCTTGGACCCCGGTCCGATCGATCAAGGCCAACGGACGACCGGCGAACTGTACTTCGACGTGACCGGCCAGCAGCCGGTCGGCGTGGTGTACACCGACGGCGCGGACGATTTCCTGGTTTGGACTCGGCACGTTTAGAGTCCGCGCACCGCGAATTCGCAACGAAATTCCCCGCGTGTTTTCCGCGCGGGGAACTTCCGTTATGCGTACCGGTGCGTCACTGTGGCATTTGGGGCTGAACTAAGCCTTTGAGGTCTATGTGTATTTTGGGGCTAATTTGTTTATTGCCGCGGTGTAATTATGTATTCGCAGCTCAAGGCCGTGATGTTTGAGGTCGTGGCGCAATGGCTATGCGGCGACGGTGCGCCGATAACGCGCGCACTTTGGGGGAAATCATCGCAGGCAAGAGTTGCCGAACGATTCGACTGAGAGGTATCTAGCATGAAGTTCACTTCTAATGCTATGAAATCGGTGATCGGAGCCGCCGGCATTGCTGCTGTGGGCGCTTTCACCGCAGCGACGGCGTCCGCCGCGCCGCCCAACATCCAGGGCTTCGGTACCAGCGAGCAGCTCGTGAGCGGGCCGCTGGTCACCAACTACACGGTGAGCAACCTGCAGCAGAGCAGCGCGGCGATCCCGGGGTACACCCCGAAGGGCACGCTGTACCAGGCGGATGTCAGCGTCAAGTCCGAAGGCGGACTGGTGACCCCGATGGTCAACGACTTCATCGCCCGCGGGCCCAACGGCCAGAACTACCGGGTGATCGACAAGGTTCAGGCCCCGGGCAGCCTTAACCCGGCGCCCATAGCGCAGGGCAGCGAGTCGACCGGAACGCTGTACTTCGACGTGACCGGCGCGCCGCCGAACGGCGTTGTCTACAACGACGGCATGCAGGACATTCTGATTTGGACGTCGAACATACCCGGCGGCACGGAGCCCGGCGTGCAGAGCCCGGCGCCGATCCCGGCGCCCGGTGCGCTGCCTAGCCCGGCGCCCGGCGCGCACGCTAACACCTAAGCCTTACCCGGGCCTAGTTGTCGCACAGCCTCCCCGCGCCACAGACCGTGGCGCGGGGAGGCCTGCGTCCGGGCCGTCTTCCCCGGGTTTTTTCGTTGAGCAATCTCCGAATTGCATGCGGCTCAACGGGGTACACGACAAAAATGAGTTACACAGATCACAGATCAGCCCCCGTACGCGAACAAGCGCAACAGCATGCCGAGCTGGCCCGCGCGAAAATGGAGGAAAAACGCGACGATCAACGCGGCGGCGTGAGCGGCTGGGTGGCGGAGCGCGCCGGCCAATGGGATCTGAGCGGTCAAGACGAGACGAGCATGCAACGCCAGAAGTTTGTCTGGAATCTGTTGGTCGACTACTGGTTTCGGATGGAGATCGACGGCTGGGAAAACATTCCCGATCCGCCGGCGCTCCTGATCGGGATCCACTCTGGTGCCCCGTTCGTCTGGGATGCGTGGACTGTCGGTCTGCAATGGTGGCGGCGCTTCGGCCCCGACCGCACATTGCACGGCACAGCGCACGATGCGTTGATGGCGATCCCGCTGTTCGGCCGCTATTTCCGTTCGATGGGCGTGCTTCCGGCCGCCCCGGACGCCGTCGCCACGGCACTTGCCGAGGGGCGAGACGTCGCGCTATGGCCTGGCGGAGAAGTGGATTCGTTGCGGCCCTGGTCTGAGCGCGACCGCGCCAACCTCGCGGGGCGCACCGGCTTCGTGAAGATGGCGATTCGTGCCGGCGTGCCGATCGTGCCGATCGCGACCGTCGGCGGCGCGGATGCCATGCCGGTGCTGATCCGCGGTGATCGCCTCTCGAAGGCGCTACGGCTGGACCGCCTGCTGCGGCTCAAGGTTTTTCCGCTGGCCGTCTCATTGCCGTGGGGCATCGCGCCGGCGGCGCTGCCGCAGCTGCCGTTGCCGGCGAAGATCAGGACGCGGTTCATGCCTGCGGTCGAGCTGGAACACGATCCCGCATGTGCCGAGGACGACGACTACGTCGACCGCAAGTATCGGGAGGTCCAGGACGGCATTCAGCAGGGCATGGACGCGCTGGCGCGCAAGCGCGCACTACCGCTTTTCGCGTGACAAGCGAAAGTCCTCGAATAGCAAGGTATTACAGACGTATCAGTGGTGGGCGCTGCCGTTGAGCCCCGCGCCGGGCCCCGGGTCGTTGACGACCCACTGCGGATGCGGTGGCGTCACCGCCATGTAGCCCACGCCGCGCACGGTGTCGATTATCGATTCGTCTTCGGGCCCCAGCTTTGCGCGCAGCCGTCGCACATGAACATCGACGGTGCGGACGCGTCCATTGGAGTCGTAGCCCCACACCTCGTGCATCAGCCGGGTGCGGCTGAATGCCCGACCCGCATGTTGCACAAGGAAATTCAACAACTTGAACTCGGTGACTGTCAGGTTGAGATCCTTGCCGCGCAGCGACCCGGAGAAACTTGACGGGTGCAGGACGAGGTCACCGAACTTCAGGCACCCGTCCACCGTGCTGCGCCGTCGCTTGATCGCCAGGCGCAACCGTGCCTCCAGCTCGTCTGGGCCGGCGGCGGGCAACATCACATCGTCGAGGCGCCAGTCGACGTCAACCGACGCGAAGTGTGCCGGGGCGACCACGGCCACGACCGCGACGGCCGGGGCGCTGGCCGTCAAACCGCGGCAGACGCTGCGGGCAGCCGCCAAGTCGGTGCGCGCGTCGATGATTGCCACGTCGGCACCGTCGTGATGTCCGTCGAGCTGCTCGGAGAGTGGGACACGCCTAATCGTTTGCGTCAAGGCCGGCAGGGTCGGCAACGCGGACGCGAAATCGTCGGCGTTGGAAAGCAGTAGCACGTCCAAAGACATCTCCAAACCTCATGAGGGTCTGTCGCCGCCCCCCACCGCGCAGACATCTCGCGGGAAATGTCCGCCAGCGCAGCGCTGGATACCCCATTCAGGACACAACTATGCCTTCTTTGTTGTTCCCCGTCGGGCGAATGCCCACTGAAGTGGGCATTCGTGGAGATGGTTCTGCCTTGGTGAATGCGCAAGTCGTCCCGGAAAGTCGACGGGTCCGGCCCGTAGATACGGGCCGGACCCATCCTCGAAGCAAGCTACTGGTTGGACTTCTGGCGCTCCTCGGCGACCTTTGCGGCGCCGCGAGCGGACTCCGCTTCGGCTTCCTTCTTTGCCGCGTCGCGCTGGGCCTCCGCCTTGTCCTGCTGCGCCTGGCCCTCACGGGTCAGGTCATCGCGACCGGCCAAAGCACCGGCGGCCTCCTTGACCTTTCCCTTGACGTCCTCGACCACGCCTTTAACGGCTTCCGCGGGTCCAGAGTTTTCGTGATCCGCCATGAATGATTCCTCCTCAGTGGCGTACGTGATTCGAGCGACTGACGCGCTCGCACGATCGGGGCAACGATCGATTCCGTGATACGGCGTGTCTGGGCCCTGCTTCTCAAGACCGTGGATTCCCCGCCGCGTTGGTGTGGATTCCCATGCCGCCTCGAGCTCAAACATTTGATGCCGGAGGCAAAGTCGCGAGGGTGGCTGATTCGAGCCTGACCTGCGCCGACGTCCTATGGCAGCGACCCGGCTCGCCAACCGTACGAATAATTCACCCCGCTGGCGCCAGAGTGTGCTGCGATGGGGCAGGATATGAACCGCCGTTCCGGGTGGGTGACAGTGGCCGAGCCTGGGATGGCACTGTCATGCGAGGAGTCTGATGACGCAGCCTGAGCCCACGAGCGCTAACGGCGTGCCGACCCCTTCGGCCGACCACGGACAGCCGCCGAATCGGGCCAGGTATTCGAGGGTGTTGCTCAAGCTTGGTGGCGAAATGTTCGGCGGCGGCCAGGTCGGGCTGGATCCCGATGTCGTGGCGCAGGTGGCGCGCCAGATCGCCGAGGTGGTTCGCGACGGTGTACAGGTCGCCGTCGTGATCGGCGGCGGCAACTTCTTCCGCGGCGCGCAACTTCAGCAGCGCGGCATGGAGCGCACCCGGTCGGACTACATGGGCATGCTCGGCACCGTGATGAACAGCCTTGCGCTGCAAGACTTCCTGGAGAAGGAAGGCATCGCCACCCGAGTTCAGACTGCCATCACGATGGGTCAGGTGGCCGAGCCGTACATCCCGTTGCGGGCCGTCCGGCATCTGGAAAAGGGCCGGGTGGTCATCTTCGGCGCCGGCATGGGGCTGCCGTACTTCTCCACCGACACCACGGCCGCGCAGCGGGCGCTGGAGATCGGCGCGGACGTGGTCCTGATGGCCAAGGCCGTCGACGGTGTGTTCACCGCGGATCCGCGGCAGGATCCCGACGCCGAGTTGCTGGCCGTGATCAGCCACCGCGAAGTCATCGACAGAGGACTGCGGGTGGCCGATGCCACCGCGTTCAGTCTCTGTATGGACAATGGCATGCCGATCCTGGTGTTCAACCTGCTGACCAACGGCAATATCGCTCGGGCGGTCGCTGGTGAGAAGATCGGAACGCTGGTTACCACTTGAGGGGAAGACGCGATGATGCGCGCTGGCGACGATGCGGAACGTAGTGATGAGGAGGAGCGGCGCAAATGATCGATGAGGCTCTCTTCGATGCCGAAGAGAAAATGGAAAAGGCCGTATCCGTGGCCCGCGACGACTTGTCAACCATCCGAACCGGCCGCGCCAACCCCGGCATGTTCTCCCGGATCGTCATCGACTACTACGGCACGAACACCCCGATCACCCAGTTGGCCAGCATCAACGTCCCAGAGGCGCGGCTGGTCGTCATCAAGCCGTACGAAGCCAACCAGCTGCACGCCATCGAAACGGCGATTCGCAACTCCGACCTTGGCCTCAATCCCAGCAACGACGGCACCCTGATTCGGGTGGCCGTCCCGCAGCTGACCGAGGAACGCCGCAGGGAGCTGGTCAAACAGGCCAAAGGCAAAGGCGAAGACGCAAAGGTGTCGGTGCGCAACATCCGTCGCAAAGCGATGGAAGAACTGCACCGCATTCGCAAGGACGGGGAGGCCGGCGAGGATGAAGTCGGCCGCGCCGAAAAAGACCTGGACAAGACCACCGGGCAGTACGTCAACCAGATCGACGAGCTGGTCAAACACAAAGAAGGCGAGCTGCTGGAGGTCTAGGGGCCGCTCAGCAACCAAATCAGTGGCAACCTCCGATGCCGGCGCAGGCACCCCGCCCGACGAGTCGGCGCGGGAGGTCAAGCAAACGCCGAAGCAGCCCCCCGCGACCACGTCCCGGGCGGGGCGCGATCTGCCCGCCGCGATCGCGGTGGGCGCTGCGATCGGCGGCCTGCTCGTCGCCACCCTGGTGTTCGCCCCGCGCTTCTGGGTGCTCATCGTGGCCATCGCTATTTTCGTGGCCACCCATGAGGTGGTGCGGCGGCTACGCGAAGCCGGGTACATCATTCCGGTCATCCCGTTGCTGGCTGGTGGCCAGCTCACCGTCTGGCTGACCTGGCCGTACCATGCCGCCGGTGCGGTGGCAGGCTTCGGTGCGATGGTCGTGGCCTGCAATGTCTGGCGGTTGTTCATGCAGGATCCCAGCCGCAGCGACGCCGCCGGCTCGTCGTCGAACTACCTGCGCGATGCATCGGCCACCGTCTTCCTGGCCGCGTGGGTCCCGTTGTTCGCGTCCTTCGGCGTCCTGCTCGTCTATCCGCACGACGGCGCAGGACGAGTGTTCTGTCTGATGATCACCGTCGTCGCTTCCGACACCGGTGGGTATGCCGTGGGGGCGCTCTTCGGCAAACATCCGATGGTCCGGGCGATCAGCCCGAAGAAGTCCTGGGAGGGATTCGCGGGTTCACTGGTCTTCGGGATCACCGCGGCGACCCTGACCGCGACCTTCTTGGCGGGCAAACCGGCGTGGATCGGCGCGCTGCTGGGTCTCGTCCTGGTGCTCACCTGCACGCTCGGTGACCTGGTGGAGTCCCAGGTCAAGCGGGACCTCGGCATCAAAGACATGGGCCGGCTGCTACCCGGCCACGGTGGTCTGATGGACCGGCTCGACGGCGTGCTCCCGTCGGCCGTCGCGGCCTGGATCGTGCTCACCTTGGTTCCCTAGGCTGACCGGTTAGGGCCGATACTGGACAGATCATGGTCCAACAACTGGTGTTCGAAGAACCGCGCGCGGGCAGGCCGCCGCGGCACCTCGCCGACCTCGACGCGGGGGGCCGGGCGTCGGCCGTCGCGGAGCTCGGTTTGCCGGCATATCGGGCCAAGCAGCTCGCGCAGCAGTACTACGGCCGGCTGATCGCCGATCCTCGCCAGATGACCGACCTTCCGGCGGCCGTGCGCGACGTGATCGCCGAGACGATGTTCCCGAACCTGCTCTCCGTCGCCGCCGAAATCGCCTGCGACGCGGGTCAGACGCGAAAGACGTTGTGGCGGGCCACAAACGACCCTGCTGGCACGACCTTCGAGTCGGTCCTGATGCGCTATCCGCAGCGCAACACCGTGTGCATCTCGTCGCAGGCCGGCTGCGGCATGGCGTGTCCGTTCTGTGCCACCGGACAGGGCGGATTGAGGCGCAACCTGTCGACCGCCGAGATTCTGGAACAGGTGCGTGCCGCCGCGGTGACGCTGCGCGACGAGTTCGGTGATCGGCTGTCGAACGTGGTGTTCATGGGGATGGGGGAGCCGCTGGCCAACTACGCCAGGGTGCTGGCCGCGGTGCGACGCATCACCGAGGCGCCGCCGCAGGGTTTCGGCATTTCGGCCCGTTCGGTGACGGTGTCGACGGTCGGCCTGGCTCCGGCGATCCGCAAGCTCGCCGACGAACGGCTGGGCGTGACGCTGGCGTTGTCGCTGCACGCGCCGGACGACGAACTGCGGGACACCCTGGTTCCGGTCAACAACCGGTGGAAGATCGGCGAAGCGCTCGACGCCGCCCGCTACTACGGCGACGTGACGGGCCGACGGGTGTCGATCGAGTACGCGTTGATTCGCGACGTGAACGACCAGCCGTGGCGGGCCGACTTGCTCGGCAAGCGGCTGCATGGCGCCCTCGGGTCGCTGGTGCACGTCAACCTCATTCCGCTCAACCCGACGCCGGGCAGCGATTGGGATGCCAGCCCCAAGGACGTGGAGCGCGAGTTCGTCCGGCGGGTACGGGCAAAAGGCGTTTCGTGCACGGTGCGCGACACCCGGGGGCGCGAGATCAGCGCCGCCTGCGGACAGCTGGCCGCCGAAGGCGGGTAGCTGGAGCGTAGGCGATTCGGGCACAGCCTGCGGACAGCTGGCCGCCGAAGGCGGGTAGCTGGAGCGTAGGCGATTCGGGCACAGCCTGCGGACAGCTGGCCGCCGAAGGCGGGTAGCTGGAGCGTAGGCGATTCGGGCACAGCCTGCGGACAGCTGGCCGCCGAGAAGGGGTAGCGGGACGCTGAACCGCACGGCCGGCTACGCCGTGTTGTGAGGTAACAGTCCAGCAAAGGGGTTGGCATGACGATTCGCTTGTTATCGCAGGTCAAAATGTTTGCCGCGGCCTTGGCCGCGGGTCTTGTCGCGGTTGTGCTGATATCGGTTGCCGCACCGCGGGCGCTGGCCGCCGACGATCGGCTGCAGTTCGGTGGGACCACGCTCAGTGGTGCGCCGTTCAACGGCGCCGGTCTGCAGGGAAAGCCGGCGGTGCTGTGGTTCTGGGCCCCGTTCTGTCCGTTCTGCAATGCCGAAGCGCCGGGCGTGAGTCAGGTGGCGGCGGCCAATCCCGGCGTCACCTTCGTCGGTATCGCTGGACACTCGGATGTCGGCGCCGAGCAGGCCTTTGTCTCCAAGTACAACCTGAATTTCACCAACCTCAACGACGCCGACGGCTCGATCTGGGCCCGCTACAACGTGCCCTGGCAGCCGGCGTACGTGTTCTACCGGGCCGACGGCAGCTCGACGTTCGTCAACAACCCCACGTCGGCCATGTCGCAGCAGGAGCTGGCCGGCCGCGTGGCCGCGCTGCGCTGAGCCCGTGGATCAGGGTCTCGTCGGTTTGGCGTTTGCCGCCGGGCTGGTGGCCGCGGTGAACCCGTGCGGGTTCGCGATGTTGCCCGCCTACCTGCTGCTGGTGGTGGGCGGCCGGCCCGATGGCGAACGCGCCAGTCCGCTGGCCGGGGTGGGGCGTGCACTGAGCGCTACTGCGGGGATGGCGCTCGGGTTTCTGACGGTGTTCGGCGCGTTCGGAGCGCTGACCATCTCGGCGGCCACGACGATTCAGCGATACCTGCCCTACGCGACGGTGGTCATCGGCATTGTGCTTGTCGCGCTTGGTATTTGGCTGCTGTCGGGTCGGGAACTGGCCGCGCTGACGCCCCGGCCACTGGGGCCGCGGTGGGCGCCGAAGCGGCAGGGGTCGCGAGTCGTGGGCATGTACGGCTACGGCATCAGCTACGCGATCGCCTCGCTGTCGTGCACGATCGGGCCGTTTCTGGCGGTCACCGCGGCCGGTCTGCGCAGTGGGTCGATCGTCACCGGGGCAACGATCTACCTGGCGTACGTCGCGGGCCTGACCCTGGTCGTCGGCGCGCTCGCGGTCGCCGCCGCGACCGCGAGCTCGGCGCTGGCCGATCGGCTGCGGCGCATCCTGCCGTTCGTCAATCGGATCGGCGGCGCCCTGCTGGCGCTGGTCGGCCTGTATGTCGGTTACTACGGCCTCTACGAGTTGCGGCTGTTGAACACCGCGGCAGATCCCCGCGACGCGGTCATTCTCGCGGCCGGCCGGCTACAGGGCGCGCTGGCCGGCTGGGTGCATCAGCATGGCGTCTGGCCGTGGATCGTGGCCATGTCGGCGCTGCTGGGCGCCGCCCTGGTGAGTGCCTGGCAGCGACGAGCGCGGCGTTGAGCGGCTACCTGATCCAGCCGCGCCGGCGGCCCCACCAATCGCGCACCAGGATGAAGAGGGTGAGGACGGCAAATCCGACCAGGAAGTTGTCCTCCACGTGGCCGACGTGGTTGCCGCGCAGCATCGCCAGCAGGAAGATGACGCCGAACACCCCGACGCCGTGCCAGGTGCGGGTGTTGATCTTGCTCCACCCCCACGCGGCGGAGGGCACCTCGGCCGGATCGACGCCATTGTAGTGCTCCACCTCGGTACTGGCCACGGCGATTCCCTTCGGATCGGATCGTCTTCTGATCAAAGATACTGGCACACCCGCCGAGGAGGTGGATGGTGGCCGACCACGCGGATCCGGTCGGCCACCAACCTCGGCTGAACCGCAATGCCCCGGGGCTTGCCGCGACCCGTCTACGACGGCGGCATCAGCACCGTGTCGTCTCCTTGACCCGTCACCGTTGAGTTGGCACCCTGCAGGGTCGCGTGGGTGCCGTCGACTTTGGCCGGACTCAGCTGACCTTGCATCACGTGGTACGTCAGGATGCTTTTGAGTAGCGGCGCATCCGTCTTGAGCTTCTCGACGGTGGCCGGCGCAAGCTTGCCGAATGCGGCGTCAGTCGGGGCGAACACCGCGGCGGGATTCGGCGTTGCGGCCGTCATGGCGGGTGCCGCCATGCTGCTGGTAGCGGTCGCGCTGGTGGTGCCGCTCTGGGCCGCGGGCTTGTTGCTCGAACATCCGGAGATGCCGACGATCGCGATTGCTGCGACGCCCGCCGTCGCAACTGTTTTGGCCTGCACATTCATCATCAAATTTCGATTCCTTTGCTCCGGCGTTAGTGCCGTCCTTCCGCTGACGGAAGTGATTCGGAGTGACGCAGGTCACGGGCGGGTGCGAGAACCGTCTACTTTCCGCGTCACGCGAAAACTCGGTCGGGAACTGCCTCCTGGGCCCATCGGGCGGCACAATGAAGCAGTGAGCAACCCGACCACCGAAGCACCGGCCGACGGCCCCATCCGGGTGCTCGTGTTGGGCAGCACCGGCTCCATCGGCACCCAGGCGCTGGAGGTCATCGCCGCCAACCCGGACCGCTTCGAGGTCGTCGGGCTGGCGGCCGGCGGGTCCAACCTGGACACGCTGGCCCGGCAGCGCGCCGAGACCGGGGTGACCAACGTCGCCGTCGCCGACGAGCGCGCCGCGACCACACTCGGCCGAGAATTCGGGAAAGTCCCCTTCCACGGGCCCGAAGCGGTCACCCGGCTGGTAGAGGAGACCGAGGCCGACGTGGTGCTCAACGCGCTGGTCGGAGCGCTGGGCCTGCGTCCGACCCTGGCGGCACTGCACTCGGGTGCCCGGCTGGCACTGGCCAACAAGGAGTCGCTGATCGCCGGCGGCCCACTGGTCCTCAACGCGGCGCGACCAGGGCAGATCGTGCCCGTGGATTCCGAACACTCCGCACTGGCCCAATGCCTGCGCGGCGGCGCACCCGACGAGGTTGCCAAGCTGGTGCTCACCGCCTCGGGCGGACCGTTTCGCGGCTGGGCCGCCGCCGACCTGGAGGCCGTCACCCCCGAGCAGGCCGGAGCCCATCCGACCTGGTCAATGGGCCCGATGAACACGCTGAACTCGGCGTCGCTGGTGAACAAGGGGCTCGAGCTCATCGAGACCCACCTGCTGTTCGGCGTTCCCTACGAGCGCATCGAGGTCGTGGTGCACCCCCAGTCGATTGTTCATTCGATGGTCACCTTCATCGACGGCTCGACGATCGCGCAGGCCAGCCCGCCGGACATGAAGCTGCCCATTTCGCTGGCGCTGGGCTGGCCCCGACGGGTCCCCGGGGCGGCCGCATCCTGTGACTTCGGCACGGCCTCTACCTGGGAATTCGAGCCGCTCGACGCCGACGTTTTCCCCGCGGTCGAGCTGGCCCGGCACGCCGGGGAGACCGGCGGCTGCATGACCGCGGTCTACAACGCCGCCAATGAAGAGGCCGCCGCGGCCTTCCTGGATGGCCGCATCGGTTTTCCGGCCATTGTCAGAACAATCGCCGACGTGCTGAGCGCCGCCGACCAATGGGCCGTTGCACCGGCTAACGTGGATGAGGTACTAGACGCGCAGCGCTGGGCGCGGGAGCGAGCGCAGCGCGCGGTCACAACTACAGGCCCCGCGGGAGTCTCCAAAAGGGCCTCGGGAATGGTCTTAGAAAGGTCCTAGCGCCTGATGATGTTCGCAATCGGCATTGTGCTGTTCGCGCTGGCCATCCTGATCTCGGTGGCTCTGCACGAATGCGGCCACATGTGGGTCGCCCGTGCTACCGGGATGAAGGTGCGCCGCTATTTCGTCGGCTTCGGCCCCACGCTGTGGTCGACCCGGCGCGGCGAGACCGAGTACGGCGTCAAGGCCGTTCCGCTGGGCGGCTTCTGCGACATCGCGGGCATGACCCCGGTCGAGGAGCTGGCGCCCGACGAGACCGACCGGGCGATGTACAAGCAGACGACGTGGAAGCGGGTCGCGGTGCTCTTCGCCGGCCCGGGCATGAACTTCATCATCTGCCTGGCCCTCATCTACGTGATCGCGCTGATCTGGGGGCTGCCCAACCTGCACCCGCCCACCCAGGCGATCGTCGGCGAAACCGCTTGTATCGCACCAGAAGTGGCGCCCGGCAAGGTTGGGAATTGCACCGGCCCCGGTCCGGCCGCGCTGGCCGGCATCCGACCGGGCGACGTCGTCGTCAAGGTCGGGGACACCACTGTCTCCACCTTCGACGAAATGGCTGCCGCGGTGCGCAAGCTGCACGGCACCGTCCCCGTCGTCGTCCAGCGTGACGGCACCCCGATCACCGCCTACGTCGACATCACGCCCACCCAGCGTTTCCTGAACGCACAGGGCGGCGAGCCGGAGGCCGCGACGGTCGGCGCCATGGGCGTCGGAGCCATCAAGGTCACGCCCACGCACTACAACGTGCTCAGCGCCATCCCCGCGACCTTTTCCTTCACCGGCAGCCTGACCGTCGAGGTGGGCAAGGCGCTGGTCACGATCCCGACCAAGGTCGGAGCGCTGGTACACGCGATCGGCGGTGGACAGCGCGACCCGGAGACGCCGATGAGCGTCGTCGGCGCCAGCATCATCGGCGGCGACACCGTCGACCATGGTTTGTGGGTGGCGTTCTGGTTCTTCCTCGCCCAGTTGAACCTGATCCTGGGCGCGATCAACCTGCTGCCGCTGTTGCCGTTCGACGGTGGCCACATCGCCGTCGCGGTCTTCGAAAAGATCCGCAACCTGGTCCGGTCCGCCCGCGGCATGGTCGCGGCCGCGCCGGTGAACTACCTCAAGCTGATGCCTGCGACCTACGTGGTCTTGGTGTTCGTGGTCGGCTACATGCTGCTGACCGTCACCGCGGATCTGGTCAACCCGATCAGGCTCTTCCAGTAACCAACCGAAGGAATCGAATCGTGGACATTGGCCTGGGCATGCCGGAGGCGCCGGCGCCCACTCTTGCGCCGCGGCGTAAGACGCGCCAATTGATGGTCCGCGACGTCGGGGTCGGCAGCGACCACCCGATCTCGGTGCAGTCGATGTGCACCACCAAGACTCATGAGGTCAACACGACGTTGCAGCAGATCGCCGAGTTGACGGCCGCGGGCTGCGACATCGTCCGGGTGGCCTGCCCGCGTCAGGAGGATGCCGACGCGCTGGCCGAGATCGCCCGGCACAGCCAGATCCCGGTGATCGCCGACATCCACTTCCAGCCGAAATACATCTTCGCGGCGATCGACGCCGGATGTGCCGCGGTGCGGGTCAATCCGGGCAACATCAAGGAGTTCGACGGCCGGGTCGGCGAAGTCGCCAAGGCCGCCGGTGCGGCCGGTATCCCGATCCGCATCGGCGTCAACGCCGGCTCGCTGGACAAGCGGTTCATGGAGAAGTACGGCAAGGCCACACCCGAGGCGCTGGTCGAGTCGGCGCTGTGGGAGGCCTCGCTGTTCGAGGAGCACGGCTTCGGCGATATCAAGATCAGCGTCAAGCACAACGACCCCGTCGTGATGGTCGCCGCCTACGAGCAGCTCGCCGCGCAGTGCGACTACCCGCTGCACCTCGGTGTGACCGAGGCCGGGCCGGCGTTCCAGGGCACCATCAAATCGGCCGTGGCCTTCGGCGCCCTGCTGTCCCGGGGCATCGGCGACACCATCCGGGTGTCCTTGTCGGCGCCGCCGGTCGAGGAAGTCAAGGTCGGCATTCAGATTCTCGAGTCGCTGAACCTGCGTCCGCGGGGGCTGGAGATCGTCTCCTGCCCGTCCTGCGGGCGGGCGCAGGTCGACGTCTACACCCTGGCCAACGCCGTCTCGGCGGGCCTGGACGGTCTCGACGTGCCGCTGCGGGTCGCCGTGATGGGGTGCGTCGTCAACGGGCCCGGGGAGGCCCGCGAAGCCGATCTCGGCGTTGCCTCCGGAAATGGCAAGGGGCAGATATTCGTTCGCGGCGAGGTGATCAAGACCGTCCCCGAAGCCCAGATCGTCGAGACGTTGATCGAAGAGGCGATGCGGTTGGCGTCCGAAATGGGCGAGGCGATAGGCGCGGCGGCGGGAAGTGATAACGGTCCTGGCGCAACACCAAGCGGGACGCCAATTGTCACCGTAAGCTGATAGGACCAGTTCGCTCTTGCTGGCCCTCAGCTCGCACCACAGAGAGTTCGCCATATGTCGGCTCCGCCCCTGTTTCGCCTAGTCGGCGACCGACGGGTGTCCGTGGTGCGTGATTCCGCCGCGGTGTGGCGCGTTTTCGACGAGGACCCGATCGGGTCGTGCATGGTTGCCTCCCGCGTCGCCGATCACGGCATCGATCCCGGCGCGATCGGCGGGGAGCTGTGGACCCGCCGCGGCGCGGACGAGTCCCTGTGCTTCGCCGGTGCCAACCTGATTCCGCTGCGCGGGCTGCCCGCCGACCTGAATGCGTTTGCCGACGAGGCGATGAGCGGGACGCGCCGCTGTTCCTCGCTGGTCGGGCGGGCCAGCCTGGTCCTGCCGATGTGGGAGCGGCTCGAGACGGCCTGGGGGCCGGCGCGTGACGTGCGCGAACGCCAACCCCTGATGGCGCTGGCCAAACACCCCATGTGCGAGCTCGACGCCGAGGTGCGCCAGGTGCGGCCCGAGGAGCTGGACGCTTACCTTGTTGCCGCGGTCGACATGTTCATCGGCGAGGTCGGCATCGACCCGCGGCTCGGCGACGGCGGCCGCGGCTACCGGCGCCGGGTGGCCAGCCTGATCGCCGCCGGGCGCGCGTGGGCCCGGTTCGAGCACGGTCAGGTCGTCTTCAAGGCCGAGGTGGGTTCGCAATCGCCCGCGGTCGGTCAGATCCAGGGCGTCTGGGTGCACCCGGAGTGGCGTGGCCTGGGGCTCGGCGCCCGCGGCACCGCGATGCTGGCCGCCGTGATCGTCGGCAGCGGGCGCATTGCCAGCCTGTACGTGAACGACTTCAATGCGGTGGCCCGGGCCGCCTACGCCCGGGTGGGCTTCGCCGAGGTCGGCACCTTCGCCACCGTCCTGCTGGACTAGTTGTCGTCGATCCTCACGCTGAGCGCGCGGCTGGCCGCACGCTCGGCATCGAACGCGCGGCTGGCCGCGCATTCGGCCTCGCTGGGACGTCGCGAGTGTTACATCACGGGTCGGTCTCGGTGTGTCGGCGGCGGCGCGGAAGCCTCAGTTCCTAACATCAGTACCGATGGCCACAAGAACCTCACCAGTAACAGCCGTTTCGGTAGCCGCGGCACTGCTGCTCGTCGCGGCCGGCGCGCTGTCTGGGTGCACGCCGCGGCCTGACGGCCCAGGCCCCGCCGCCGAGAAGTTCTTCCGCGCCTTGGCGATTGGCGACACCGCGACGGCCGCCCAACTCAGCGACAACCCCAACGAGGCTCGCGAGGCGCTCAACGCGGCGTGGGCCGGGCTGCAGGCCACCCACCTGGACGCGCAGATCCTCAGCTCCAAATACGCCGAGGACACCGGCACGATCAGCTATCGGTTCAGCTGGCATCTGCCCAAGAACCGGGTGTGGAGCTATGACGGCCAGCTGAAGATGGCCCGCGACGAGGGGCGGTGGGAGGTCCGCTGGGCGCCCAACGGGCTGCATCCCAAGCTGGGCGAGCATCAGACCTTCGCGTTGCGCGCTGACACGCCGCGGCGCGCCTCGGTGAATGAACTCGGCGGCAGCGACGTGCTGGCGCCGGGCTACCGCTATCACTACACGCTGGACGCCACCCAGGCCGGACCGCCGCAGTCGCTGAGCTTCACCACCCACTCGATCGTCGACGTGCTGCGGCCCTTCAACGACGCGCTGACCGACCCGCAGCTGCTCGCCGAGCAAGCCAGCTCGACCTCCCAACAGGTGGACCTGGGTGTCACGCTGCTTCCGGCCGATAACGACAAGGTGTTTCCCGTGATCGGCCGACTGCCCGGCATCGTGGTCACTCCACAGGCCGACATGCTGGCGACCGACCCGCATTTCGCGCCGGCGGTCGTCGGGGCGGTCAAGAAGGCGGTGATCGACCAACTCGACGGCCAGGCGGGCTGGCGGGTGGTCAGCGTCAACCAGAACAACGTCGACGTCGCGGTGCTGCACGAGGTCGAAGGCGCGCCCGCACCGTCGGTGTCGATCACGCTGGACCGGGTGGTGCAGAACGCCGCCCAGCGCGCCGTGGACAACAAGGGCGGCAAGGCGATGATCGTCGTGATCAAGCCGTCGACGGGGGAGATCCTCGCAATCGCGCAGAACGGTGGGGCCGACGCCGACGGCCTGCCCGCCACCAACGGCCTGTTTCCGCCCGGATCGACGTTCAAGATGGTCACGGCCGGCGCCGCCGTCGACCGCGATATGGCCACGCCCAACTCGATGCTGGGCTGCCCGGGCCATCTCGACATCGGGCACCGCACCATCCCCAACTACGGCGGCTTCGACCTCGGCGTGGTGTCGATGTCGCGCGCCTTCGCCAGTTCCTGCAACACCACGTTTGCCGAGCTGAGCAGCAGGATGCCGCCCCGCGGCCTGACCCAGACGGCTTCGCAATACGGGATCGGGCTCGACTACACCGTGGATGGCATCACCACGGTGACCGGGTCGGTGCCGCCGACGGTTGACATGGCCGAGCGCACCGAAGACGGGTTCGGCCAGGGCAAGGTGCTGGCGAGTCCGTTCGGCATGGCCCTGGTGGCGGCCACCGTCGCCGCCGGGAAAACCCCTGTGCCGCAACTGATCGCGGGCCGTCCGACGACGGTCGAGGGCGACAGTACCCCGATCAGCCCGAAGATGATCGACGCGCTGCGGCCGATGATGCGGCTGGTGGTCACCAACGGGACCGCCAAGGAGATCAACGGCTGCGGCGAGATCTACGGGAAGACCGGTGAGGCCGAGTTCCCGGGCGGATCGCACTCCTGGTTCGCCGGGTACCGCGGCGATCTGGCGTTCGCGGCGTTGATCGTCGGGGGCGGCAGCTCGGAGTGGGCGGTCCGGATGACCAAGTTCATGTTCGAATCGCTGCCGCCCGGCTACCTGACCTGAAGCGTCAGGCGCGTTGGGTCCCCGGGGCCGTAACAGCGGTAAATTGCGAACATGACGGATACCGGCGGGGACATGGTGACGTTGCGCGTCTCCGATGCAGACCGCAACGGCACGATGCGGCGCCTGCACAACGCCGTTGCGCTCGGGCTGATCGATATTGACGAGTTCGAGCAGCGCTCGTCGCAGGTGTCCTACGCGCGCACCCAGGGCGAGCTGGACGGCCTGGTCGGTGATCTGCCCGGGCCGGGCGCGATCGTCACGTCGGCGGCGGACCGGGTGGAGCTGCGCGGCTGGGCGGGGTCGCTGCGGCGGCACGGCGAATGGACGGTGCCCACCCGGTTGGCGTTGGTGCGCCGGCTGGGATCGGTGAAACTCGAACTCACCAAGGCTCGTTTCGCGGGTCCGGTGGTGGTCGTCGAGCTCGACGTGCGGTTCGGCTCGGTCGATATCTGGCTACCGGGTGGTGCCAGCGCCTCGATCGACGACGTCGAGGTCTACGGGGGCAGTGCCCGCGACCGTCGCAAGGATGCGCCGGGCGAAGGCAGGCCGCATGTCGTGCTGACCGGACGGGTGGTGTGCGGCTCGGTGACGATCCGGGGACCGCGGCGGGCGATTCTGCGTCGCCGCGGGATCCGATAGCCGGGCCCGCCCGCGGCGGGCATGCGCGTGTGCGGTGAGGGTGGAGAGTGTGCGGTGAGGGGGCTCTGCAGAGACACTCGTCGGCGCCGCAGCACACGCGACGCCCGGCACGCTTGAGAAAGACGCGATTAAGCTAGCGGCATGGCTGTTCGCACCGCACTTTCGCCCGGAGTGTTGTCCCCGACTCTGCCGGTGCCCAACCGCATCGCGCGTCCCGAGTATGTCGGCAAGCCGACGGCCAAAGAGGGCACCGAGCCGTGGGTGCAGACGCCCGAAGTGATCGAGAAGATGCGCGTCGCCGGCCGAATCGCGGCCGGCGCGCTTGCGGAGGCGGGCAAGGCGGTCGCGCCCGGGGTGACGACCGACGAGCTGGACCGCATCGCGCACGAGTACATGGTCGACAACGGCGCGTACCCGTCGACGCTGGGCTACAAGGGATATCCGAAGTCGTGCTGCACGTCGCTCAACGAGGTGATCTGTCACGGCATCCCCGACTCGACCGTGATCGCCGACGGCGATATCGTCAACATCGACGTCACCGCCTACATCGACGGCGTGCACGGCGACACCAATGCGACATTCCTGGCCGGCGACGTGTCCGAGGAGCACCGGCTGCTTGTCGAGCGGACCCGTGAGGCGACGATGCGCGCGATCAACGCCGTCAAGCCGGGGCGTGCGCTGTCGGTCGTCGGCCGTGTCATCCAGGCGTATGCGAATCGCTTCGGGTACAACGTGGTTCGTGATTTCACCGGCCACGGCATCGGCACCACGTTTCACAACGGGCTGGTCGTGCTGCACTACGACCAGCCGTCCGTCACGACCGAGATCCAGCCGGGGATGACGTTCACCATCGAGCCGATGATCAATCTCGGCGCGCTGGACTACGAGATCTGGGACGACGGCTGGACCGTGGTCACCAAGGACCGCAAGTGGACCGCACAGTTCGAGCACACCCTGCTCGTCACCGACACCGGCGCCGAGATCCTGACCTCGATATAAGTAGCCGTGATCCCTTGAACGGCGCGCTGCTGGTCGCGGGTACCAGCTCCGATGCCGGGAAATCGATGGTGGTCGCGGGCCTGTGCCGGCTGCTGGCCCGCGATGGCGTGCGGGTCGCGCCGTTCAAGGCGCAGAACATGTCGAACAACTCCGCGGTCACCGTCGAGGGCGGCGAAATCGGCCGGGCCCAGGCGATTCAAGCCAGGGCGGCGGGGCTGGAACCCAGTGTGCGGTTCAACCCGATCCTGCTCAAACCGGGCAGCGACCGGACGTCGCAGCTGGTGATTCGGGGCCGGGTAGCCGACTCGGTCACCGCGGCAAGCTATTTCGAGCATCGCGACCGGCTCGCACAAGTCGTCACCGACGATTTATCTTCTCTGCGTGACGAATTCGACGTGGTGATCTGTGAGGGCGCCGGATCGCCGGCCGAAATCAACCTTCGGGCCACGGATTTGGCTAACATGGGTTTGGCCCGGGCCGCAAACCTGCCGGTAGTCCTAATCGGCGACATCGACCGCGGCGGCTTGCTGGCCCATCTGTTCGGGACGGTCGCGGTGCTCGACGCGGGAGACCAGGCGCTGATCGCCGGCTTCATCGTCAACAAGTTCCGCGGTGACCCCGCGCTGCTCGAGCCCGGTCTACGGCAGCTGCTCGAAATGACCGGCCGCCCAACCTATGGGGTGTTGCCCTATGCCGACGAGCTCTGGCTGGATGCCGAGGATTCGCTGTCGGTGATCGCGCGGCGCGTCGTCGGCAGGCCGGCGCCACCGCTGGGCGGCGAGTGGCTGAAGGTGGCCGCCGTCCGGCTGCCCCGGATCTCCAACTCGACCGACATCGAGGCGCTGGCCTGCGAACCGGGTGTGCTGGTGCGCTGGATCAGCGACCCGGCCGATCTGGCCGACACCGACCTGGTGGTGCTTCCGGGCAGCAAAGCGACCGTCGCCGACCTGCACTGGCTGCGCGATCAAGGTCTGGCCGCCGCGATCATCGAGCACGCTCGGGCCGGCAAACCGGTGCTGGGCATCTGCGGGGGATTCCAGATGCTGTGCCGGCGCATCGAGGACGGGGTCGAGTCGGGCGCCGGGGTCGTCGACGGGCTGGACCTGCTGGACGCCGACATCGTTTTCGCCGACGACAAGGTGCTGCGGCGCTGGGAGCGGCCGCTGCGCGGATACGAAATCCACCACGGCCGGCTTGCCCGCTACATCAACGAGCCGTGGTTCCAGGCGGGCGACGACCTGCACGGCCTCGCGCACGGCGCGGTTTTCGGGACCCACTGGCACGGGCTGCTCGACAACGACGGCTTTCGCCGCGACTGGCTGACCGAGGTCGCCGCGGCCGCCGGACGGACGAGGTTCGTTGTTGCCGGCGACACCCACGTCGCGCAGCGACGCGACGCCCAACTGGATCTGGTCGCCGACTTGCTGTCGGCCCACCTCGATATGGCCGCCGTTCTCGGCCTACTCGACGGCCCGCCGCCCAGGCCGCACATCGCAAGCCGGCTGCGGCCCTAGCGCCCCCGGTTCGCACGACGCGGGAGAAACCTCGCGCGGTGCCAATATTGGCTGTAACGTGCGTAAGTGCCCTCGATGATGACCACGCTCGACGGGTTTCCCGTCCCGGTGGGTGTGTCCGGCCCTGAGAAGGGTGTCGTCGTCGTCATCCTCGGCGACGAGCAGCGCGAGTTAGCCGCCTACGACGCGGTCTGTGAGCGCCTCCACACCGCTTCGCTGCGCACTGTCGTCATCGGCCTCGACCCGCGGCTGACCCCGAAGTCGGTGATCGGCATTCTCGATGGCCTCGGCATCGCCTGGGCGGTGGTGGTGGGCGATCGCGCCGGTGGCGACCTCGCCTGGGAGCTGGCGGCGACCAAACTGGGCCGGTTCGTGGGCCTCGTCGTCGTGGACCGCGGACATCCGCGGGTGGCCGACGTCAACGGCGTGGTCCGTGACGACCACTGCCCGCCGGTCGAGATCGGCACCACGGTGCTGGTCAGCACGCCGGCCGGACGGACGGTGGCCGGCAACAGCCAGCGGTACGTCTACGCCGACTACCGCTCGGTGGACCTGCTCGGACGGCGCAATCCCCAAGAATCGACGGCGCAGCTGGCAGCCGAGATCGTGCTGCGCACCAGCACCTGGTAGCACCGGCTCGGTGAGCGGTCGTGGCCGCGGCGGTGCCGTGGCAGACGTATGGCGACAACGTGGTCGCGCAGTCAAGGAAAGGATGCCTGCGTGAACGCCTCTGGAACGAGTCGACCGGTCATCGGCCTGACCAGCTATCTCGAGCAAGTGCAGTCCGATGGCTGGGACATCCCGGCGGGGTATCTGGGTGCGAACTATTTCGAGGGCGTCATCATGGCCGGCGGCGTCGCGGTACTGCTGCCGCCGCAGCCGGTGGACCCCGACATCGCCGAGAGTGTGCTCGACAGCCTGGACGGGCTGGTCATCACCGGCGGTTATGACGTCGACCCGGCCGCCTATGGCCAGCAACCGCATCCGAAGACCGACGCGCCGCGCACGGTGCGCGATGCGTGGGAGTTCGCGCTGTTGCGGGGTGCGCTGGACCGCGGCCTCCCGGTGCTGGGTATCTGTCGCGGCACGCAGATGCTCAATGTCGCGTTCGGCGGAACGCTGCATCAGCATCTGCCCGACGTCCTCGGCCATCGCGGGCATCACGCGGGCTACGGGCGCTTCACCCAGTTGCCCGTCCGCACGGTCGCGGGCACCCGACTGGCCGCGCTGCTCGGAGAGTCCGCCGACGCGTGGTGCTATCACCATCAAGCCGTCGACAAGGTCGGTGACGGCTTGATTGTCAGCGCCTGGGACGCCGACGGCGTCGTCGAAGGGCTGGAGGTCCCCGGGGAGAACTTCGTGCTCGCGGTGCAGTGGCATCCCGAGCAGTTCCTCGACGACCTGCGGCTGTTCCGGGCGATCGTCGACGCCGCCAGCTCCTACGCGTCGAGCACGCGGACCGCCGGCTCGTCTCGGCGTTAGCGGGTCTGGGGCCAATTCGGCGGCGCGTCGGTTTCCACCAGCCGCATTGGTTTGTATCCCCAACCACATTGCGAATCAACGGTTTCCGATCCCGACGTGTGGGCCACCCAGTTACGCGGTACGGACAATTCTCCGATCGATGCCGCGCGGCCGAAGCCCGATGCCGTGCCGGCGGTATGACTACGGTTCAGTAGCGGCGACAACAATGCCGCGGCGCTTTGCAGCGCCGCATTCTTGTTCAGGGAATTCAGATGGTTGATCGCGAAGTCCGTTGGGGCGGAAAGTGAACCGAGTTTCGACAGGGACGAGGTCACCGGCGAAAGGAACTCGTCGAACGCCGTCGGCGGCGACACGGACAGCGCGTCGAGCGCGTCGGGAAGAGCCGAGACCACCCGGTAGCCGGCCGATATGATGTCAGGTGCCGCTCTCAGCGTCCAGCTGCCGGCCCCCTGCGTGAGGTTATCGCCCACGTCCGCACTGGCGGGCGGTGAGGCGAAGGGTGTCACGGTCGCGGCGTCGGCCGAGGCCCTGGCATAGGTGTGCATCGTGTCGACGTCCTGAGCCCACATCTGGTCGTAATCGCCGTCGGCGTCCGCGATCGCGGGGCTGTCTTGGCCCAGACAATTCGTCACAGCCAGCCACCTCCCCAGCATGCGGTTGGCTTGAATCGCCGAGGGTGAAACCATCGCCGCGAGCGCCAACTCGTAGGCGTACGCCGCCGACGTGGCCTGGGTGGCCGTTTCTTCTGCCCGTGCTGCAACATCATTCAACCAGTCGATGTGGGCCGCCGCGGCTTGGGTCAGTGCCGTCGGGCCCGGCGCTCCGGGCGCCAGCGTCGAGATCATCGAACTGCATTGCGCTGCTGCGTCATGCAAGCGGGTGGCCAGCTCGTCCCATGCCAGGGCGGCGTCCATCAGCGACTGCGGGCCAGAGCCCGAATACATCAGCCCGGAGTTGATTTCCGGCGGTAGCATTGCAAAATCCATTGCTAACTCACTTTGAGGGCAGGGTGGATTTTTGAAATCATGGATTTTCCCTTCAAGACGGAGACGCGAAATAGACTGTCGCGCTTTGCTGGCTGTGAAAGCTTCATCGCGAGGCACTAGCGTGCTGCGGCGAATGCGCGCGGGACAACGGCACGCCTCAAAACGCCTCACCCGCAATGGTGAGGCGGCCCAACAGACTAGTGCTGTCCGATCAGCGACGCGTTACGCAGAGCAGCGTCAAGATTTCTTGGTCGCCGCATTCGGCCGCGGGTGCGCCGGGGCGCACATCGCCGGATTGAAAACCCATGCCGGCGAAGGAAGCCGGCAGCGCTGACCACAAGGGGTGCGATTGCATGCGCGTCCACACGTCCGGGCGGTCGTGCGTCATCCACATGCTGTGGAACGGCTTCTTGCTGATCGGCGACGCGTCCCACGAACTGGCGTGTTGAAGGTGGATCGCGGCCGGGGACCCGTGACGAGCTTGCGAATGTCCGGCGGTGCTGCCGACGTCCGGGGTTACCTGGGACCAGGCGGCGGGCTCAGGCAGTGTGGCCGCGGAAAACTGGGACCGCAACGCCGAACCGGCGACGAGGCTGATGAACAGGGTGAGCGCAGCGACCGCGGCGATGGCCGGCTGCCACCGCCGAGATTGATGAGCGCCCCGAACGTCCACAGTGGCCCGACTGTACAACACGAGGGCTGGTCGTCAGCCGCCGAAAGCTGTGAGATCGAGCAAAGTCTGTTGTGTGTTTCAGCAATCCGCTGCGGGCGTGATCACACCATTGGCACCAAAAAAGTTGGGCTAGAACTCGTTTAAAAAAGCCATATCGCACGCGCTATCGCTCTTCCAAACGACGTGGCCTAAAGCTCCGGGATCCCGCTGTGGCGCGTGTGACTGCGGAATGCTACGGGCCGAAAACGATGAGCGGAATTGCCATTTCGGCCGCGGTGGCCGCGCCGTGAAAACCGATGAGGCGAGCCGCCTCCGGGGGTTCACGTTTGGTTGCCAGCACCGCTGTGTCGCCGGTGCAGATGACCACGACGTCACCTATTCGCGCCAGATGCCGCGGGTCGACCGGTCCGAACATCCCGGTGGCCACCGCCTGTTCGCGACCGTAGACATCGGCCCGGCCTTCTAATACCCCGCTCCACGTCGCCTGCACATCGGCCGCGGCGCCGGGTTCGGTGTGCAGGTAGCGCACCCGCGGTTCACCCGCGACCACCCGGATACCCGCGCCCAGCCGGGTGTCGGTGTCCAGGTCGACGCGAGCCTGCGGCGGCACGTTGAGACCGCCGTGGTCGGCGGTCACCAGCAGCGCCGCGTGCGCGGGTAAGGCGTCGAGCAGGCGAGTCAGCAGCGCGTCGACCCGGGCGGCCGCCTGATGCCAGTGCGGCGATCCGATACCGAATAGATGCGCGGCGGTGTCCAGGTCGGCGGTGTAGCCGTAGACCAGGCCCGGTTCCGCGCGCAGCTCGTCGATGACCTGCTGGGCGTAGTCGTCGGTCGGGTTGCTCGGGCGAAAGTCGGCACCGCGATACGCCGCGTCGGTCAGTCCGCTGCCCAAGAACAGCGCCGGCAGCACCGCCCGCGCGGCAACCCCGGATTGCCGCAGCCGCTGGAACCAGGTCGGCACCGGCTGCCATTCGGCGTACGGCGGGTCGTCGTCGCGCCAATAGATGTGGGTGAGTACCCGATCGGTACCGGGGACGTTGAGGGTGAAGCCCAGGATGCCGTGCTCGCCGGGCTGCGTACCGGTGCCCAGCGACGCCAGGCTGCTCGGCGTGGTCGACGGGAAGGTGCAGGCGAGTCGGGTCATCCGCCCTACGCCGCCGGCGAGAACCGAGGCGAGCAGCGGCGCGCTGGACGCCAACTGCGGCAACAGGTGCCAGCCGAGGCCATCCACCAGCACGACGGCGACGCGATCAACCTGTTCGGCAACCGATTCCGTGACCGCCAACCGGTCGACGGCACCGGAAACCCCGAGCAGTGCGGCCGCCGCGGGAAGCACATCGCAGAGCGAACCGGGCGCTGGACCAGACATGGGCCCAGTCTGGCACGACTAGGCGTGCGCAAGCCGTCGGCTGGTCACCCGCAGTTGCCGGTCCGTGCTTTCGGCCAGTGCGGCCACCTGCTGTGGGTCCAGCCGGCCACACAGCCGGCCCCAGTGCACCGCGACTTCGTCACCGACGGCCACGTCGGGCACCGCGCTGTACCCGTCGGACCACACGTCGAGCGCTCGGACCGAAGGCTCGGCCAGCGTGAGCACCGGGCCATCGCACACCAGCCGCCGGCACCGTACCTCTATGTCATCCCTGGTGCGGGAAACGACTGTGCCCCAAGTGATCCGGCAGTTGTCCAGCACGCCGAGTGGGTGCTGGTCCATGCTTCCGTTTTTAAGGCCCAAGAACCGTGTCCACGGGTACACGCCGAATACGTGGAAGCAGTGATTGCCGGCCGCTTCATGGGCCAGATCCGAAGTCAGGTGTGACCAGTAGCGGCCGGCTTGGGGACCGATGATCGCCAGCAACTCCGCGAAGAAATCCCGGGCATCGATGCCGGCGCCGACGCCACCGCCCAGCCAATACGATTCGACCAGGCGATGATCCAGTGGATCGGCGATACCCGTCAGCGCGGACAACACGCGCAGATACGGCCAGGCCCCGGAGAACTTCGCGGCCGCGGCGCGCACCTCGGCCACCGAGCCGTCGCGCAAGGTCGCTCCCAAGGGCGGCCCGCAATAGCCCAGCGCGTTGGGCGCGTACGCGTAGCGGGCGAACATCTCGGCGCCCTGGTGGGTCAAGACCGCGCCACCAGTTTGACGGCGTCGCGGTGCATGCGACCGAAGTTGTAGTAGGCCGCGCAAGCTCCCTCGGGGGACACCATGCATGTCCCGATCGGCGTCTCCGGGGTGCACGCGGTGCCGAAAACCTTGCATTCCCAGGGCTTGAGCACACCCTTGAGCACCTCGCCGCATTGACACGCCTTCGGGTCGGCAACCCGCACACCGGGCATCGCGAACCGCAGCTCGGCGTCGAACCCCGCGAAGTCGTCGTGCAGCCGCAGGGCGCTTTGCGAGATGAAGCCCAGGCCGCGCCATTCGAAATGCGGACGCAGCGCGAACACCTTGCCCATCAACGCCAGCGCGGCCGGATTGCCGTTTTCGGGCACCACGCGCTTGTACTGGTTCTCCACCTCGCAGCGGCCCTCGCGGATCTGGCGCAACAGCATCGCGACCGAGGCTAGGATGTCCAGCGGCTCGAATCCGGCCACCACCAACGGCTTTCGATACACCTCCGGGACGAATCGGTACGGCCGGCTGCCCACGACGGTCGAAACGTGGCCGGGGCCGATGAAGCCCGACAGCCGCAGATCCGGTGACTCCAGGATTGCCTTGATCGGCGGCACAATCGTGACATGGTTGCAGAACACACTGAAATTCGGCAGCCCCAGATCGCGTGCCCGCACCAGCGTGACCGCTGTGGACGGTGCGGTGGTCTCGAAGCCGATCGCGAAGAAGACGACGTGGCGCCCCGGATTCTCGATCGCGATCTTCAGCGCGTCCAGCGGTGAGTAGACGAATCGCACGTCGGCGCCACGGGCCTTGGCATCCAACAGGCTTCCGCTGGAACCGGGCACCCGCATCATGTCGCCGAAGCAGGTGAAGATCACGTCGGGCTGACCGGCCAGCCACATCGCGTCGTCGATGCGGCCCATCGGGATCACGCACACCGGGCAGCCCGGTCCGTGCACCAATTCGACGTTGTCGGGCAGCAGGTGCTCGATACCGTGCCGGTAAATGGTGTGGGTGTGCCCGCCGCATACCTCCATGAACTTGAAGTGATCGCTATCGCCGGCCAGGTGCTCGATGGCGACGAGCAGCTTGCGGGCCGCCGCGGGATCGCGGAATTCGTCAACGAATTTCATTGCCGTCCCCCTAAATAATGGCCGACGAGTTGAAGGCCGCTATTTCGCCTGCGTAAGCGTCGCCGAGTTTCTGGATCGCGGCCAAAGTGAGCAACGCCTCGGTTTCGTCGATCTTGGCCATCGCGAACCCGACGTGGACCAGCACCCAGTCGTCGGGCGCGGGCATATCGCTTTCCAGCAGGCGCACGCTGATCGTGCGCTGGACGCCGCTGACGTCGACCTTCGCTAAATAGTTTGCGGGATCGGTGATCTCAACGATCCGGCCGGGAATTCCAAGGCACATGTCGGCGTGTCTCCTTTCTGTCAGCAGATTCGGGGTAGCGGGTCGCCGACGAGCATGTCGACGATCCGGGTCCCGCCGAATCCGGTGCGCAGTACCACGGTTTCCGCGGGCTCGGCGACGATCTCCCCGACCTCGGCCGCCTGCGCGCCCAGTGGGTGCGACCGCAATGCGGCCAGCCCCGCCTCGGCTTCTTCCGGTGCGACGACCGCGACGAACTTGCCCTCGTTGGCGACATAGAGCGGATCGATGCCGAGCAGCTCGCACGCTCCAATCACTTTGGGCTGTAGCGGAAGTCGGTTTTCGTCGAGCAGCACCCCAAGGCCGCAAGCCTGGGCCAGTTCGTTGCACACCGTGCCCACACCGCCGCGGGTGGCGTCGCGCAGCCAGCGGGTGGACGGCGCGGCCGCCATCAGCAGTTCCACCAGCGGGCTGACGCTGGCGGTGTCGGAAGCAATGTCCGCCTCGATGGCGAGGTCGCCCCGGGCGAGCATGACCGCCATGCCGTGATCGCCGATCGCCCCGGACAACAGCAGTCTGTCGCCGACGCGCACCGAAGCCGCCGACAGCGTGCGCCCGGCCGGAATGACTCCGGCGCCGGCGGTGGTGATGAACAACCCGTCGGCCGCGCCCCTGGGCACCACCTTGGTATCCCCGGTGACGATCTGCACGCCGGCTTCGGTGGCGGCGGCGGCCATGTCGGCGACGATCTCTTTCAATTCGGCGATCGGGAAGCCCTCTTCGAGAACGAATGCCGCCGAGATCCAGGCCGGCACGGCGCCGGTCATGGCCAGGTCGTTGCAGGTGCCGTGGACGGCGAGCGCGCCGACGGAACCACCGGGAAAACGCCTGGGCTGCACCACAAACGAATCCGTGGACATCGCCAGGCGTTCGCCGCTGGGCAACGTGAGCACCGCGCCGTCACCGAGTGATTCCAGCGCCGGGTTGCGAAACGCTTCCACGAACACCGCGTCCACCAGTGCTGCCGACGCCTTGCCGCCGGCGCCGTGCGCCAGCGTCACGTGATCGTCGAGCAACCGGGGGCGGCGCCGGCGGAAGGACTCGATCCGCTCGATCACCTCGCCCTCGGCGAAGCGCGGCCCCGACGTGAGGTATTCGCCCGCGTTCATGCGGCCCCCAGACCTGCGTCACCGGAGCGGTCCTGGACCGCCAACCACAGCTGATAGCCCAGCAGCGCTTGCGATTCCTGGATCCGGTGCACGCTTTGGGAGCGAACGACGAAGCAGACGTCCACATTTGGATTGTTCGCGAAGGCGCCGCCGTCGTAGCCGGCGAATCCGATCGTGTACAGGCCGCGTTGGTGTGCCTCGGCCAGCGCGGTCAGCAGATTCGGTGAACTGCCACTGGTCGACATCGCGACGGCGATGTCGCCGGCCTTCGCGCGGGCGATCAACTGACGGGCGAACACCAGCTCGAACCCGACGTCGTTACCCAGAGCGGTCACGATCGCCTGGTCGGCGGTCAACGACCAGGCGGGCAGTGACCTGCCCGTCGGCGGGCGGGCGAACAAGCCCGCCAGGGTCGTGGAATCCGTGCAGCTGCCGCCGTTTCCGAAGGTGAACATCCGTCCGCCCGTCGCGAATCGGCGCGCCGTCTCGGTGGCCGCGCGGTCCAGCAGTTCGGCATTGGCTTCCAGGGTGGTGCGCCGCAAGGCGAGGCTCTCGGCCGCTTTCGCCCGGGCCGACGCCGCCAGGTCGGCGAGCAGCGAGGCGGGCTCCTCCTGCTCGGCATCGATGAACGGATACAGGAAGTTGGTCGGCTCGTCGCTCATCAGGTTTCCTCTTCCAGCTTGCTGATCGCGGTCCCCGCGTGCACCAGGACCAGCTCGCCCGCGGCGACCGGCTCGATCAGCGTGGTCACCACGTTCTCGACGCCCCGTGCGGTGCGCACCGTGGCCTGCCCGTCGGCGGAGGCCCATAGCGCCTCGCCGAGGCGCCCTTCGTCGCTACACGTCACGCAAACATCGTCCGAACACTCGGGTTTGAGCAGTCCGGAGTGTTCGAAACAGACGTGCGTGAGTTCCCACAACAGGTGATAGAACAGCACGAAGCCGCCGGTCGCGGGCACCCGCGGATCGGGATCATCGAGCCACAGCACATGATCGGCCGTGCCGGGCCGCGGCCGTTCGCCGCTGCCGATCCAGATCGTGGTGGCGCCCCAAGCCGGGCTTCGGCGCATCACCGAGCGAACTCGGGCGTCGTCCGCGGGGGAGACCGCGATCACGATGTCGCCCGGTCGCACCGACACGCGGACCAGATCGACCAAATCGGGCCCGGTGAGCGCCACGGCCGGCAATGCCCGTTTGCCCATGATCACCGGGTGGACGAATTCGACCGCGATGTGCAGTGCATGTGGCTCCCAGGATGGGGCGATGGACCACATGGTCGCGCCCGCGGCGAACCTCTTGGCCAACGTGAATGCCGTGGCGGCCAAGTCGGTCGCCAGATCCGAGGCCAGCTCGGCGCCCAGCCCACGGTCGATCGCGGTGGTGGTTGTCATGGCCTAGCCCTCCTTTCGAGTCTCCGCGAGTGCGGTCAGCATCGAGATCGCCGCCTGACCCAACGCCAGCCCGCCGTCGTTGGGTGGCACGGTCTGATGGGTCAGAACCTCAAAGCCATTGCGCTGCAGCAACTCACGGCATGACTGCAGCAGCAGCACGTTCTGGAACACACCGCCGGTGAGGCCGACCAGCCGAATCGCACCGGCCACCTGGGTGACCACCGTCGCGACGGCGACCGCGACGGCCCGGTGGAAGGCGGCGGCCAGCAGCGCCGGTGGGGTGCCGGCGCGCAGCGCCGACACCGTCGTCTGCACCGCGCTGGCCGGGTCGATCACGCCATCGGCCCGCACCGTCAGCCGCGTCGACGGCCCGGGGCCGCCGGCACGTTCGGCCAGCGCCTCGAGCTCGATCGCGGCCTGGCCTTCGTAGTCGATGCGATGCCGTACCCCCAACAGGGAGGCGACCGCGTCGAACAGCCGGCCCATGCTGGAACACGGCACACATCCGGCGCCGGTCTCCAATTGCGAACGGGTGAGCCGCAATTCCTCCGGGGAGGCCGCGGCGACCGGCGCGAGGTCCGGGGTCCAGTCGATGCCGGCCATCCACAACTGGGACAGCGCCATCCGGCACGGATTGCGCACAGCGGCGTCACCGCCCGGCAGCGGCGCCGGGAGCAGGTGACCGGCCCGCACGAAGCGATGACTATCGGGCCCGAGGACGAGGATCTCCCCGCCCCAGATCGTGTCGTCACAGCCGTAGCCGGTGCCGTCGAAGGAGACGCCGACGATCGGGTCGCCCAGGCGTCCGTGCTCGGCCAGTAGCGACGCCACGTGCGCGTGATGGTGCTGGACGAGATCGAGCGGTCGATCGCCGACGCGACGCTCGGCCCAATTTCGGGTGTGATACCCAGGGTGCAGGTCGGCGGCCAATCGGGCCGGCTCACCGCGGATTTCGCTGAGTTGACCCACCGCGCGCTCGAACGCCCGCAGCGTCTCCCAGGTGGCCATGTCGCCGATGTGGCCGGACAGGTACGCCCGTGAACCGTCGGTGAGGCAGAAGGTGTTCTTCAGTTCGCCACCGACCGCGAGCACCGCCGGGCCGTCGCGGCCCAGGTCGACCGGCAGCGGCGCATAGCCGCGGGAGCGACGAATCGGAAGTTCCCGACCGTCGATCACCCGCACCACGGAGTCGTCACACGGGACATGAATGGGCCGATCGTGATCGAGGATCGCATCGCAGAGTCCCGAAAGGCGCGACGAGACGTCGTCATCGGTGAAACAGATGGGTTCGTCGGACCGGTTGGCGCTGGTGAGCACCAACGCATCGGGCACCTTTCCGGCCGCATCGGGCACGGGTGCCAGCAGCAGGTGGTGCAGGGGGGAGTACGGCAACATCAGCCCCAGCAGCGGGCTCGCGGGCGCGACGGCCTCGGCAACCGGCGCGCCGGGGCGACGCCGCAGCAACACGATCGGGCGTGCGGGGCTCAGGAGCACCGCGGCCTCGGCGCCGTCGATATCGGCATAGCGGCGCGCTACGTCAAGGTCGCGGACCAGCATCGCGAAGGGCTTGGCGCCCCGCGCCTTTCGCGACCGCAATGAGCCGACGGCCGTCTCGGCGTCGACGGCACAAGCCAGGTGGTAGCCGCCGATGCCCTTGATGGCAACCACGGCGCCCGCCGCCAGCGCCCGTTGCGCCGCCGCCAGCGCCGCGTCCGACCCGGTCACCCGCCCGGCCCGCGACCAGAACCACAGCGCGGGACCGCATTCGGGGCAGGCGATCGGCTGCGCGTGGAACCGGCGATTCGCCGGATCGTGGTATTCGGCCGCACATCGCGGGCACATGGGGAACGCCGACATCGTGGTGGCCGGGCGGTCATAGGGCAATTCACGGATGATGGTGAACCGCGGTCCGCAATTGGTGCAGGTGAGGAACGGATGGCGGTAGCGCCGGTTGTGCGGGTCGAACAGCTCGGCGATGCAGTCGTCGCACACGGCGACGTCGGGCGGGATCGGTGTCGTGGCACCGCAAACCGTCTGACTGGCCACGATCCGGAATTCGTGCCCGCAGCCGGTGTCGTCGGCTGCCAGCTCCGTCACGCTGACGGCGGCGATACGGGCCAGCGGCGGGGCCTCGGCACGCAGCCGGCGACGGAACTCTGCCACGCGCGCGCGATCCCCTCGCACCTCGACAAAGACCGCGCCGGAATCATTGCCGACGAACCCGGCCAGGCCGAGCTCGCCGGCGATCCGGTGCACGAATGGGCGGAAGCCGACCCCCTGAACTACCCCGGTCACGGTGAGGCGCTGTCGGACCCTGGTTTCGGGTAGGTCGGACCGCAGCAGCAGGGGAGCCTCGGTCATCTCAACCGACCCCCGGGCTGATATCGGGATCGGTGCCGCCGCGGCCCATCAGTTCGAGACCGGCCATCGCCTGTTCGGCGCCGGCACGGTCCGTCTTCTCGACCACGAAGCCCATGTGGATGATCACCCAGTCGCCGGGCGCGAAGGTCTCTTCCGGCAGCATGCCGATGTTGACCTTGCGCGGCTCGCCCGTCACGTCGACCAGCGCGAGCTGGCCCTCGTAACCGTCCAGCATCCTGATCACTTGACCCGGTATCCCTAGGCACATCTCAGTACTCCTGCTGCACCGAGGTCGGCGCGGGCACTTGTAGCGCCGAGACGATCTCCTTGACGGCCTGCACGGCCCGCGGAACGGCCTTGGCGACGGGGTCGGTGAGGCCGATGCCTTCCTCGACGCTGCCGGCCTCGCAACCGACGACGACCGTGTAGGGCGGGCTGCCGCCGAGTGCCCGCAGGCTGGCGAACACCGCGGCAGGATCCATGCTGTGCGCATCGAGACCGGCTTGCGCACAACCGGATTCATGGTCGGCCTGAAAGACGTGTAAGGTGCCCGGGCGGCCGCGGCTGGGCACCGCGTCGACCAGGACCAGCGTGTCCCAGCCGTCGAGTAGGTCGTACGCCAGGTGCATGCCCGCGATGCCGTAATCGGTGACGCGGACACTCGGATTGTCTCGTGGCAGCCTGGCATGGCGGACCACCTCGGAGCCGAAGCCGTCGTCGCCCAGGAAGATGTTGCCGATCCCGGCCACCAGGATGCGCGCGGTCATGGCAGTGTCCCCGTGTCCCGGGTGGCTACATGCGCCTTAATTTGAGGTAGCGGCGGGCATCCGGCACCGATACCACTCCCAGGATCACCGCGACGCCGACCACCAGGGCGATGATCGCGATGAAAATCCAACCTACGACTTCCATGTCGAATTCCTTTCAGGGGTTGGTGTGTTGTGCTCTTCTCCGAGCGGCTCGACCTCGTCGGGGGAGAAGTACAGGTAGCGGCCGTACCAGTCGTGCAGGTCCGCAGCCGGGTCGTCATCGACGACCACACCGACATGTTTGTTGCCGTCGACGTCCTCGTGTACCGAGGTGACGCGGGCGGTCCTGCCGGCGACGAAGATGTCCTGCGCGTCGGCGTTGCGGCGTGGGCACAGCCGGACCCGGGTGCCCCGGGCGACCCGGAACCCGTTCACCAGAATGGCGTCGATCTCGGGTCGAACGGCGTTGTCGGCCAGTGGATCCCACCAATCAACGCCCTCGGGAATCTCTGGGACCAGGCCCTCGGGAATTTCGAGCCGGTGCGGATCGCGCAGCACTCCGTGCAGGCGTGCCATCGCGTCGGGTGACATCGCGTCGCATTGGTCGATGATCCGCGCGGCCCGCGGATCGGTGGCCCGGGCCTGTGCCTTCTCGTCGTCGGTCATCGTCATCACGCGCAGGGTCAGGATCTCGTCGATCTCGGTGCAGTCGAATAGCGCGGTGTTGCTCTGCTCGGCGATCTCGGGGTGGTCGTAGAGAATGATCGGCGAGATCAGCAGCATGTCGTGGCTGCCGGGCGGACCGGCCAGCACGGGGAAACAGCGATGCTGGCCGCACCGGGACACCGCGTCTGCCGCGGCGGGCGATGGGTCGATCATGGAGACAAAGCGGCCACCGACGGCTTCGGCGATCAGGTGGCTGCCGATCATGGATCGCTCGATCGCGTCGTCCTTGCCGACCGCGGGGGACCCGATATTGTTCAGCACCACCGAGATTCGCCGCACGGCACCGTCGGGCTCACTGGACACGCTCAGCTCGCCGCGGATCTCCTTGCGTTCGCGGACCAGCCGACCGCCGGCGAGTCGTTCGATGTCGGTCGCCGCGTCTACCACAACCGGCAGTGTCCACGGTGGATCGTTGACGGGAATAGGGCCGAAGGACCTCTCGCATTCGACGGCTTCGTCCCAGGTCAGCCAGGACCCGGTCGGGGTGGTCAGTTCGGCTACGGTCGCAAATCCGCCTTCGGCGAGTTCACGTTGCGCCCGGCGGCGCTGTAGTTGCAGGAACCGCACCACCAGCGTGATCGCCTCCGCTCCGTCGACCAGGAACTGGGCCGCCAGGGAACCGTCTTCGCCGAGGCCGGCATCGGCCGCGCCGGGCGGCCCCAAAACGCCGAATTGCCAGCGTGATTGATTCTTGCTCGACGTTCCGCGGTACGGATACAACAGGTATCCCTCGTAGAGCACCGCGTCGGCAACGGCGCGGGTGTGGTCCCAGCTCGACGTCCTGGAGAAAGTCACAGTGCTGCCTGCCGTTCGGTATTAAGCAGTGAGGTGATCGCGTGGTCGAGGTCTAGCAGCCCCTGCGCCGATTTGTACCCGGCCAGTGCCGCGATGGTTTCGTGATTCAGCCGCACCCAGCCGGTGTTCGGGTAGTGCTGTGCGATCAGGTCGTGCCACACCGCGACGGGCATGTCGTAGCGGCACTCGCAATCCCAGGGCACCTGCTGAACCGAGAAGCCCCGCTCGGACTTCACGAATATGGTTCCGCTGAACAGGAATTGCAACGGCAGCGTGCCGTCCCGCAATGCGTGCAGATACTTGGCGGCAGCGACCTCGAAGTCGTAAGTGCAGTCGAGCGCGAGCGCGACGGTTGCGTTGCCGGCGAATCCCGGCACCAGGGCCGTGCAATGTTGCCAGAGGAAGGTGCGCTGGGTGGTTGCCCAGCGTTCACGGGGCCCGAAGAGATCGATCAGCCCGCCCGCATCATTGTCGGAGTAGGAACGCCGCAGCGGTTCGATCCGCACTTGGCACCGCAGGGCAATGGCATGCACGGGGTCTTCAGCGGTGGTGCCGATGCCGACGCGGGCGGTCAGTATCGGGCTGACGCTGTACGGTTCGGGCGCCACGTCGAGGACGGTGAAGGCCACGCCCAGAGGTTGGTCGGTCATCGCGGTGTCTTTTTCGCACGAGCCGCGACCTGAGCGAAGAAGCCGTCGATGAACTCTCGTGCCTGCTGGCCGCCGTCGAAGCCGCGCCACAGCATGCGCAGGCGGCCGACGAATTCGTAACAGGCGTCGATCGGAACCAGATAGCTTTGCGGCGGATCGGATTCACCGTCCGGGACGCGGACCAGCAGCGCCTCTACGTCGTCGGCCAGCAGGCCGACTCGGGAGTCGGCCGCGCGCAAGGCGTTCCAGGCATCGAGATCCAGCTCGGATTCACAGGCCCCGGCCGGGCCGGGGTAAAACGCCACGGTGCGCAACAGCGCGGAGTTGCTGAAAAAGAAGGCGACGCCGACCGGGATCTGCAGCGCCTCCCAGGTGCGACGGTCCAGGGCGAAGTCCGGGAACGCCAGATACCGGTCCGGCACCGCGCGGTAGCGCAACTCGGCATCGGCGTCGGTGAACAACAGATAGCAGGCGCGGCACACGCACATCAGCTGCCGGCCGGCCACATTCACCACATGCTGATGCTCGTCGGCGATGAGTTCGGAGCACATTTCACACCGCTCGCCCGCTGCCGCGGCGGTGGGCCGATTGCTGGTGATGCGGGCTAGAACGTCATAGGGAGTTGTCATGCGCCGGCTCCCATCGGTTCGGCCAGTGCTACCGACGGCACCCCATCGCGAAGCAGCAGGGGGAGCGGCTCGAGATGAGTTCCGTTGGGGCCGGCGCCCGCGTGCACGATGTCGAACCCCGTGCCGCAGCGCGGGCAGCCCAGCTGCGTCTCGCGCAGTTGTGCACCCGCTAACGAGTCATCGCAGACCGGACAATGGTCACGGTAGGCCAGGGGCAGGTCGCCCACCCTGCACACCAGCAGCGTGGTGCCCGAAACCAGGAACCCCGCAACCTCGCCGGGCTCCAACTCGGCCAGTTCGGGCAGCGGATACCAGGTTGACCCGTTCGAATTGCTGTGGCCATTCGAACGCAGCGGCGCCAGAAGCGATTCAGCGGGAATCACACTAGGGGCGGGCTGGGCGGCGACCACCTCGATCTCGGCAATCTCGGGCGCCGCGGCCCGGACCGCGTCCTCGACGGCGAGCTCCAGCGTCACCGCCGACGACGGGCAGCTCTTGCAGCTGCCCGTGAACGCCAGCCGCACGGTATCGCCGCTGACTTCAAGGAGATCCACGTCGCCGCCGTGCGAACCGAGGTATGGCCGCACCCGGTCCAGCGCGTCGGATACCCGGCGGTGCACGTCGTGCGGGTGCAGGCCGTGGACCAGGAGCAGGCTGGCCACCAGGTCGTCGGTGGCCAGCCGCTCCGAGAGGTCGGGATCGCCCAATTGCATGATCCGATCCAGCCCGGCCCCGTAGAGCTCGACTACCTCACGGACCAGTTGCTGAGCGCGCTCATACGCCGCCGCGCCACCCGCCGCGCAGGAATCCAGGAGGGTCTGGATCCGATCGCCCGCGCTGCGCCACTGTGGGTTGCTTTCCGGGGCCTCCGGGCGATCCGCCATGTGTCACTCCCCGGCGGGTGACTGCGTTGGCGTGTGCACTCTCTCCAGGGTCTTGCCCTTCCCCAGATACATGTGCACACCGCACGGCAGGCATGGGTCGAAGCTGCGCACCGTGCGCATGACATCGATGCCCTTGAAGTTCTCGCGCCCGTTCTCCTCGAAGATCGGCTGACCCTGGACCGCGTCCTCGTAGGGACCCGGCGTGCCAAAGCTGTCGCGCGGGTTGGCATTCCACGGGGTCGGCGGGTACGGGTGGTAGTTCGCGATCTTGCCGTCCCGGATCACCATGTGGTGGCTCAGCACGCCGCGGACCGCCTCGGTGAAGCCGCAGCCGATGCCCTCGTCGGGCACCTCGAACTTCTCCCACGTCTTGGTGCGCCCGGCGCGGATCTCCGCCAGTGCTTGCTCGGCGAAGTGCAGCGCGCACGCCGCCGCGTAAGCCTGGAAGTAGGTCCGGGCGCGGTCGCGTTCGATCGTGTTGCTGCCGTACGCGGGAATCTTCCACTCGAACTCGACGGGTCCCTTCAGGGCGGTCTTGGGCAGGTTGATCTTGACGCTGTTGCCGGTTGCCTTGACGTAGCCGATGTCGACCAGGCCGGCCAGCGCCGTCGACCACAGCCGCGCCAGCGGGCCGCCGCCGGTGTCCAGCGCCAAGTGGTCCTTGCCGTCGAACCAGCGCGGCGACATCACCCAGCTGTAGTTGCCGCCGGCCATGTCGCGCTTCTGCGGATGGGGGTTGGTGTGCTGGTTCCACGGGTGGCGCCGGTCCACCGCGTTGCCCAGCGGATCGGTCTTGACGAACATCTCCTGGTCGGTCCAGTCGTCGTAATACGAGCTGCCCAACAGGATTCGGATGCCGAGGTTGATGTCGACCAGCGAGTGGGTGACCAGCTTGCCGTCGACCACCACGCCCGGGGTGACGAACATCGCGTTACCCCAACGTTCCATGTCCTTGTACTCGAAGTTGCACACTTCGGGATCCTGGAACGAGCCCCAACAGCCGAGCAGCGTGCGGCGCAAGCCGACCTTCTCGTAGCCGGGCAGCGCCTGGTAGAAGAAGTCGAACAGGTCGTCGTGCATGGGCACGACCTTCTTCATGAACTCGACATAACGCATCAGCCGCGTCATGTAGTCGGTCATCAGCTGGATGGTCGCAACCGTGCCGACCCCGCCGGGGTACAGCGTCGACGGGTGCACATGGCGACCTTCCATGAGGCAGAACATCTCTCGCGTCCACCGGCTCACCACCAGCGCCTCGCGGTAGAACTCGCCGCTGAAAGGATTGAGCGATCGCATGATGTCGGCGATCGTCTTGTAGCCGTGCGCGTCCGCGTGCGGGGCGGCGGTCTTCTCCGCCTGCGCCAGCACGCTCGGGTTGGTCTCGGCGACCATCTTCTCGCAGAAATCAACGCCGACCAGGTTTTCCTGGAAGATGTTGTGGTCGAACATGTATTCCGCGGCCTCACCCAGGTTGACGATCCACTCACCCAGGTGGGGCGGCTTGACCCCGTAGGCCATGTTCTGCGCGTAACAGGAACAGGTCGCGTGGTTGTCGCCGCAGATGCCGCAGATACGGCTGGTGATGAAGTGGGCGTCGCGAGGATCTTTGCCCTTCATGAAGATCGAGTAGCCGCGGAAGATCGACGACGTGCTGTGGCACTCGACGACTTCCCTGTTCTCGAAATCGATTTTGGTGTAGATGCCGAGGCTGCCGACGATTCTGGTGATCGGGTCCCACGCCATTTCGACGAGCTGGCCCGGCTCCCGATTCTCTTGCGTCGGCTTGGGAATGATGGTTGTCATCGCTCTACTGCTCTCTGCCCCAAGGGCTGGTGACGTGATCGTGAGAAAGATGCGCGCCCGCGACCTACCAGGTGCGGCGTGCCCCGGTGACGAGCTCGTTGCCCTTGTGGCGCCAACGCGGTTCCTTGTCGAGCGTGCGCCCCGTGATACCCCTCAGGCTGCGAATCACGGTCCCGTAAACGCCCGAGGCGGTACTGGAGAGCTTGCCGCCCGGCGGCTCGTCCATGAACGGCATGAACTTGTCGGGGAAGCCCGGCATCGTGCATCCGATGCAGATGCCGCCCACGTTCGGGCACCCACCGATTCCGTTGATCCATCCGCGCTTGGGCACGTTGCATTTTACGACCGGGCCCCAACAGCCAAGTTTGACAATGCATTTCGGTGACCCATACTCGGTGGCGAAATCGCCCTGCTCGTAGTAGCCGGCCCGGTCGCAACCCTCGTGCACGGTGTTGCCGAACAACCACTTGGGGCGCAGCGCCTCGTCGAGCGGGATCATCGGCGCCTGGCCGGTCGCCATGTAGAGCAGGTAGGTCAGCGTCTCCGACAGGTTGTCCGGATGGATCGGGCAGCCGGGAACACAGACGATCGGAATGCCGGCCTTGCTCTTCCATTCCCACCCGAGGTAATCGGGGACACCCATCGCCCCGGTCGGATTGCCGGCCATCGCGTGGATGCCACCGTAGGTGGCGCAGGTCCCGACGGCGACAACCGCGGTGGCCTTGGGTGTCAGCCGGTCGAGCCACTCGCTGGTGGTCATCGGCTGTCCGGTGGCGGGGTCGTTGCCGAACCCGCACCAGTACCCCTCGTCCTTGATCTTCTCGTTCGGAATCGATCCCTCGACGACGAGCACGAACGGTTCTAATTCGCCCCGGTCGGCTTTGAAGAACCACTCGAGGAAGTCGTCCGCGCCTCCGCTGGGCCCGCACTCGAAGTCGATCAGTGGCCAGTGCACGGCTACTTGGGGGAGACCGGGAAGAGCTCCGAGAGCGATCTCCTCAACACTGGGCTGGGTGGCGGCAGTCAACGCCACCGAATCACCGTCGCAACTGAGGCCTGCATTGATCCACAACACGTGGATCAGCGTTTCTTCTGCTTTGACTGCTGCTTCCGTTGGCATGCTGCAGCTTTCCGGGGCCGGGCTGAGACCCCTACGCCACCGGAGTCGACCGTCGGCCCACTTGCGCAGCGCTGTTTTTGGGTCTACTCCCGCCCTCAGGAGTTGTCAACGGTTCCCCCTGGGCCGGCAATTGAACAACTGTGTCGCACCTCGCTGCGTTGTCCCCGTTTATGCTGTGCCACAACAAGTTCCGGGCAATCAGTAGTCACTTATGAAAGTGCTGAGGATAGCTATCTACTCTCAGCACACGAGTACTCGGGCGCCGCGCCATCATGCAAATCACTTGCATGATGGCGTCAGTCCACGACCCCTTGGGCGAACCGTCGCAGCCAGCCGAACCAGGCAGCCATGCCGACCCCGGTGCGCGCGCTGACCGGCAGGATCGTTGCGGTCGCGTTGACCTTTCGGACGTGCGCAATGTAGGTGTCGACGTCGACGTCCAGGTGAGGGACCAAGTCAATCTTGTTGAGCAACACCACATCCACCGATCTGAACATGACCGGGTACTTCAGCGGCTTGTCCTCGCCCTCGGCGACGGAATACACCATGGCCTTGGCGTGCTCGCCGACGTCGAACTCCGCCGGGCAAACCAGGTTGCCGACGTTTTCGATGATCACCAGATCCAGGCTCCGAAGGTCGAGGCCCGGCAGCGCGCGGTTGACCATCGGTGCGTCGAGATGGCATTCGCCGCCAAAGCCGTTACTGGTGTTCAGCAGTGACACCTGGGCGCCGCGACCGCTGAGCTTGGCCGCGTCGAGGTCGGTGGCGATATCGCCCTCGACGATCCCGATTGCGAACTGGCCGGCGAGCTCGTCGAGCGTTGCCGCCAGGACCGTGGTCTTTCCCGACCCCGGCGAGCTCATCAGGTTGAGGGCGCGGATCCCGTTGTTCTCGAACGCCGCCCGGTTGGCGTCGGCGAGAACATCGTTCTCGGCGAAGATCGCCTCCAGGACGTCGACGCGCTGCTTGCCGGTCTCATAGTGCCGGTGGTCGCCGTGATCGTGTTCATGGGTGTGCACGGTTCCGTCGTCGTGCCGATGAAATCTGCCCATCGTCAACACCTTTCGATGTGGCGCCTACCGGCACCACGGCCCCTTTTCACGAGACGTCCAACGACGTCACCAGGAATTCGTTGCCGCGCACGACCTCGACATCGGAACTGTCGCAACGCGGACACCAAATCGACCAGGCCGAGGTGATGTCCGACTGCCGGCCACACGCGCGGCAGCGCACCTCGGCTCCGATGCACTCGAGTTCAAGTTCGGCGTCCGGCATGTTCTCCGATTCCCGGACAAGGGTCCAGCAAAACGACAGCGACTCGGGAACCACTTGGCGAAGGGCGCCGATCCGGACCCGGACCACGTCGACGTGCCGCCCGTCGGCATGTGTCTTGACCACACCGGCGATCGCCTCGCACAGCGAAAGCTCATGCATCGCCGGTCACCGGCGTCGGGCGCGGGCCCATGAATCTTTTCTACACCCGCGGCGCGGCCAGGAATACCCGCTGCATTGCGTCCGAGGCAGTCCAGGGCGGGCTAGGGCGCCCGCTGCGCCGGTGCGGTCCACTTTTCTTCGATGCGCCCATAGCGCCAGACGAGCAGCGCGACCACCCAGGTGAGCACGAAGACGCCGACGACGACGAAGCCGACGGTGTTGAGATCGAGGCCGGAAAGCCGGTCCCAGAAGGGACCCCGCCACCCCAGCTGGCCGGCGAACAGGCCGAGCAGCTCGACGCTGCCGATCAATACGGCGACGGCGACCGACAGCGCGGTGATGGTGATGTTGTAGTAGATCTTGCGCACCGGGCTGGAAAACGCCCAGCCGTAGGCGAAGTTCATGAACGAGCCGTCGATGGTGTCCAGCAGGCACATGCCGGCGGCGAACAACACCGGCAAACACAGGATCGCGTACCACGGCAGCCCGGCGGCGGCGCTGCTGCCGGCCAGCACCAGCAGGGCGACCTCGGTGGCGGTGTCGAAACCGAGGCCGAACAGCAAGCCGATCGGGTACATGTGCCAGGACTTGGTGATCGATTTGGTGAAGCGGCCGAGGAATCGGTTGAGAAATCCGCGGTCGGCGAGCTGCTGTTCCAGCTCCGCTTCGTCGTATTCGCCGTGGCGCGAGCGCAGGAACACCCGCAGGATTCCGGCCAGCACGATCACGTTGAGGATGGCGATCAGATAGAGGAACACGCCCGAGACGCCGGTGCCGATCAGACCCGTGTAGTGATGCAGCGCCGAGGAGTCGTCTTCGACCGGTCCGACAACGGCCCGCACTCCGATCGCCAGCAGCATTGCCAGCGCGAACACCACGCTGGAGTGGCCGAGCGAGAAGAAGAATCCGACCGCAAGCGGACGCTGCCCGTCGCTCATCAGCTTGCGGGTGGTGTTGTCGATGGCGGCGATGTGATCCGCGTCGAAGGCGTGCCGCAGGCCCAGCGTGTATGCCGTGAGCCCGACGCCGATGCCAAACGCCTTGCCGCCCACGCTTAGTCGCGCCGGATCCACGATGAAGAGCAGGGTAAGCCAGCCGACGAGATGCAGCGCCACGATCAGCGCCAGCATGACCGAGAGGCGCCCCCATTCCGCGGGCGTCAGGAAGCCGGGCAGCCGGGCTAACTTGCTCCGCGGTGCGGCGTTCTCGATGCTGGCCATCGCCCCGACTGTAGGGTCGGGCGCGAACTGGATGCAAGTGACTTGCAGGAGGGATGCCGCCCGGTCGGCCCCGGCGACTGGCAATCCGGGTTGTCCGGCGCAACACTGAACGGGTGACGTCCCAGCCGTCGGCGCTTGACCCCGCGGTCACCGAACGCATCGGTGACTTCCTGCGGGCCCGCGGGTTGCGGCGGATGACGTCGCGGATTCAGGTGCTGGCGGTGCTCGAACCGGTCAACGGACACCTGTCCGTCGCGGAGATCCATCAGCGGGTGCGGGCCAGCCTGCCCGCCGATGCCCAGCCGCCCGACGTGGCCACCATCTACCGCACGGTGACCACGCTGGTCGAGCAGGCGGTGTTGCACGCGTTGACCCTCGACGGCGGCATCACGACCTACGGGCTGGCGACCGCCCCCCACCACCACGCGGTGTGCACGCAGTGCGACTCGATCATCGAAGTGCCCGCGCGGAAGCTGAGTTCCGCGCTCGAGCACGCGATGGAGGGCAGTGCGTTCGCCCTGTCGGAGCGGGCCGGTCTGACGTTGCACGGCCTGTGCCCGCAGTGCCAGGCGGCGGCCCCGCGCTGAGGTCAGCGCAGGCCCAGCAGCGCGTTCTCCACCACCTCGGGCAGTGCCGGATGGATCCAGTACTGCCCGCGGGCCATTTCCGGGGCGGTCAGCCCGAAGCTCATCGCCTGGATCAACGGCTGGATGATCGACGATGCCTGATGGCCCATGATGTGCGCACCCAGCAGGCGGCCGGTGTCGCGCTCGGCGATGAGCTTGACGATCCCGGTGGTGTCCTCCATCGCCCAGCCGTAGGCCACGTCACCGTAATCCTGGATCTTGACCGAGACCTTGAAACCCTGTGCAATGGCTTCGTTTTCGGTCAACCCGACGCAGGCGATCTGGGGATCGGTGAACACCGCGGATGGCACGTAGCGATGGTCGGTGACGCTCATCGCGTCGGTGTCGTCCCAGTCGCACAGCAGATTGTGCTGCACCACCCGAGCCTCGTGGTTGGCGACATGCTTGAGCTGATACTTCGAGGAGACGTCGCCGAGGGCGAAAACGCCACGTGCCGTGGTTCGCTGGTACTCGTCGACGACCACGAGGCCGTCCTCGACCGCGATGCCGGCCTGCTCGAGGTCGAGTTGATCGGCGTTGGAGACCCGGCCGGTGGCCACCAGCAGCGCATCGGCGTTCACGGTGTGGCCGTTGTCGAGTCGTACCGCGACGCCCGAGCCCTGGTTCTCGGCGCCCACGACGTTGCGGTGGGTGTGCAGTTCCCACTTGCTCGACGCGATGCGGGTGAACCGTTTGCAGAGGGCGTCATCGCAATGCCGCAGCAGGGCAGAGCCCCGGATCACCAGGGTGACCCGCGAGCCCAGCGAGGAGAAGATGTGCGCGAATTCGGCCGACACGAACCCGCCCCCGACGATCACCAGATGCTCTGGGAACTCGGATATTCGCATGATCGTGTCGCTGGTGTAGTAGCGGGCGCCGCACTCGAGGATGGCCGGGGGTACCACGGCCCGTGCCCCCGCGGCGATCACCACCTGGTCGGCGGTGAACTCGTCGCCGGCATCCGTGCGCAGCAGGTAGCGCCCGTCGGCCTGGACCGAGCCGAACCGGGTGTGCTGCTTGTAGACGTCGATGTTGGGCGCGGAGCTTCGATAGTCCTCACCGCCGACCCCGATCGGATCGATACGCCCGAAGACCCGTGACACGATGTCGTCCCAGCGCACCCGGTCGATGTGCGCGTCGATGCCGTAGCGCGCCGCCTCCCGGATCGTCTGGGCGACTTCGGCGGCGTAGACGAACATTTTGGTCGGGATGCACCCGACGTTCAGGCAGGTACCGCCGAATGTGCCCTGTTCGCAGATCGCCACCCGTTTGTCGGCGAAGCGGTCGTCGAGAACGCTGTTGCCCGAACCGGTTCCGATGATCGCGATGTCGTAGGTCTCCACGCCGTCACCCCTTTCCGAACGATGCCGAGGCGTCGGTGCTGTTGGTGCGCAGGTAGCCGTCCAGCCAGAGATCCATTTCCCGATAGGCGACTTCCCGTGGTTCCTTCAGGGACAGGAACACGTCGTGTTTGGCATCGGCTACCGGAATGACGGTGCTGCGGTTCCCGATGCAGCCCGCCCACCTGGCGATCTGGGTGACGTCGAGAACCGCGTCGCCGCGTTGCATGGACAACGCGTCCGCGCTTTCGCGCACGCTGTGGTCCGAGCGCAGGATCAGGTTCGGCACGCCGACATCGAGGCCCCGGTGTAGCCGGGCCTGGCCGCGGCGCACGGCGTGTAGCCACCCCGCGGTGATAGGGAAGCCGCCCAACGGTTTCCACTGCAGGTTGTAGTCGAACTCGCCGTCGTAGTCGCGGTGCAGGGTGGAGCCGTAGCCGCCCCTGCTGGTCGGCCGCAGCACGACTTTGGAACGCACCCGCGACAGGCCGGCGATCATCGCCGAGGTCATTCCCAGGCGCAGCACTGCCGGGCCATGCAGATCCAGGAATGGGCTGTTAAGTATCAGGCCGCCGATGCCGGCGTGCGCCTTGGCGTTTCGTCGGCGTAACCGATCCAGCCACAGCGGCACGATCAGACCGCCGGCGGAATGGCCGTACATCAGGACCTTCACGTCACTGTCGGGACCGCCCCGCTCGCCGATCACGGCCAGCGCACGGTCGAGTTCGGTGTCGTAGTGGGCGAGATCGGTGATGAAGTGCGGGGTCTGGCCGTCGCGGTGCGATCGGCCGCACTTCTGTAGGTCCAACGCATAGAAGGTGAAACCGAGGCTGGCGAAGTGGTCGGCCAGCGCGGTGTTGAAGAAGTAGTCGGTGTAACCGTGCACCGTCAGGACCGCGTGCTCGAGACCTCTGGTATCCGCGGCTTCCGGGCCGCGCCGGATCAGGGTTGCGACGATGTCGCCCTCTCCGGCGGGATCGGGCCCCAATCCGATGGTGTATTGCCAGTAGCCAGGCAGGACGTCGGGGACCCAGCCAGTCACCAGGCCAGCTTAGCGTGGCGAACACTTTTGCTGGTTACGGCAGGTGCAGGTCGTTGCGGTCGCGCGGGTCGGGATAACCTGATGACCGGCTGGGAAAGGACCAGGAAAGGACAGGCGTTTCGGTGTCAGACACAGCGGCGCGCACCGACGTCGTGCTGGTCGGCGCCGGCATCATGAGCGCCACCCTGGCCGCATTGCTGCGCCGCCTCGAGCCGGACTGGTCGATTACCGTGATCGAGCGGCTGGATGCCGTCGCCGCGGAGAGCAGCAGCCCGTGGAACAACGCCGGCACCGGTCACGCCGGGCTGTGCGAGATGAACTACACACCGGAGCGCCCCGGCTCCCAGGGGGCGATCGACATCACCAAAGCGGTGTCCATCAACGAGCAATTCCAGGTGACCCGCCAGTTCTGGGCCTACGCCGTCGAGAACGGCGTCCTCACCGATCGAAGCTTCCTCAACTCCGTCCCGCACGTCAGTTTCGTGCACGGTGCGCAACGGGTCGACTATCTGCGACGGCGCCAGCAGGCCCTGGCGGGCAACCCGCTGTTCGCCGGCACGGAATTGGTCGACGACCCGGATGAATTCGCCCGCCGGCTTCCATTCATGGCCGCCAAGCGTGACTTCTCCGAGCCGATCGCACTCAACTGGGCCAACGACGGCACCGACGTCGACTTTGGTTCGCTGACCAAGCAACTCGTCGGCTTCTGCGTGCGCAACGGCGTCACCGCCCTGTTCGGCCACGAGGTCCGCAACCTGACCCGTCGATCCGGCGGCTGGACCCTACAGATCGGCAATCGCCGCACCGGCGAAAAGCGCAAGCTGGACGCGAAATTCGTATTCGTCGGCGCCGGTGGTGAGGCACTGCCGCTGTTACAGAAGTCGGGCATCAAAGAGGTCAGGGGCTTCGCCGGCTTCCCGATCGGCGGCCGGTTCCTGCGAGCGGACAACCCGGCGCTGACCGCTGCGCACCGGGCCAAGGTCTACGGCGTCCCCGCGCCCGGCGCCCCGCCGCTGGGTGCGCTGCATCTGGACCTGCGGTTCGTCAACGGCAAGTCGTGGCTGGTCTTCGGGCCTTATGCCGGCTGGTCGCCTAAGTTCTTGAAGCGTGGCCACCTCAGCGATTTGCCCCGATCGGTCCGGCGGGACAACGTCGTGTCGATGCTGGGAGTCGGCATCAACGAGATCACCCTGGTCAATTACTTGATCCGCCAACTGCGGCTCACCGAACGCGACCGGATGCGCGCGCTGCGCGAATTCGCGCCCAGTGCGCTGGATTCGGATTGGCAGCTGACGGTCGCCGGTCAGCGCGTGCAGGTGATCCGGCGGGCCAAGGGCACCGGAGGGGTGCTCGAATTCGGTACCACCGTGGTCGGCTCGGCCGACGGCAGCATCGCCGGATTGCTCGGCGGTTCCCCGGGAGCCTCGACCGCGGTGCCGATCATGCTCGAGGTGCTGGCGAGCTGCTTTGCTACCCGGTATCCGACCTGGCTGCCCAGGCTCAAAGAGATGATTCCCTCGTTAGGGGCCCAGTTATCCGATGAACCGGCCCTCTACGACGAGGTGCGGTCGTGGAGCGCAGGAGTACTACAGTTGAACGCCTCGTGACCCGCGCCGGGCAGCGATGCAAAGCGAGAAGGAGGACCGGCGCAAATGACTGAAGCGCTACGCCGCATCTGGGCCAAAGACCTTGACGCGCAAACACTTTACGAGCTACTCAAGCTTCGGGTAGAGGTGTTCGTCGTCGAGCAGGCCATCCCGTACCCGGAGCTGGACGGGCGCGACTTGCTCGCCGAGACGCGGCACTTCTGGCTGGAAACGCATGACGGCGAGGTGATCTGCACGCTGCGGCTGATGGAGGAGCACGCCGGAGGCGAGAAAGCTTTCCGGATCGGGCGGCTGTGCACCAAACGCAGCGCGCGCGGACAGGGCCACACCACCCGGCTGCTGCGCGCGGCACTGGCCGAGGTCGGCAACTATCCGTGCCGGATCAACGCACAGACCTATCTGGCTGACATGTACGCGCAACACGGTTTTGTCCGCGACGGCGACGATTTCCTCGACGACGGCGTTCCGCACGTCCCGATGCTGCGGCCCGGCTCCGGGCTGGCGGCCAAGCCGTGAAGCCTTACCCGTTCAGCGCGATCGTCGGCCACGATCAGTTGCGGCTGGCGCTGCTGTTGTGTGCGGTGCGCCCGGAAATCGGTGGCGCGCTGATCCGCGGCGAGAAGGGCACCGCCAAATCGACGGCCGTCCGGGGCCTTGCCGCGCTGCTGTCGGCGGCGACCGGGGGTAACGGTGCCGCAGCGGGCCTGGTCGAAATGCCTTTGGGTGCAACCGAAGACCGGGTGATCGGGTCGCTGGATCTGCAGCGGGTGCTGCGCGACGGTGAGCATGCGTTCTCACCGGGATTGCTCGCGCGTGCCCACGGTGGCGTGCTGTACGTCGACGAGGTCAACCTGCTGCACGACCACCTGGTCGACGTGCTGCTCGACGCCGCCGCGATGGGGCGGGTGCACATCGAACGCGACGGCATCTCGCACACGCATGAGGCCCGGTTCGTGCTGATCGGCACGATGAATCCGGAGGAGGGTGAGCTGCGCCCGCAGCTGCTCGACCGGTTCGGTCTCACGGTCGACGTGCATGCGTCGCGTGACGTCGACGTTCGAGTGGAGGTCATCCGGCAGCGGATGGCCTACGAGGCCGACCCGGACGCATTCGCCGTGCGATATGCGGCCGACGAAGCCGAGTTGGCCCAGCGGATTGCCGTGGCCCGCACGCGGGTCGACGATGTGGTGTTGCCGGACAACGAATTACGGCGTATCGCGGCGGTGTGCGCGGCGTTCGACGTCGACGGGATGCGGGCCGATCTGGTGGTGGCCCGCACCGCCGTCGCCCACGCCGCCTGGCGGGGTGCCGCAAGTGTCGAGGAGCAGGACATCCGGGTGGCGGCAGAACTGGCGCTACCGCATCGGCGCCGCCGCGACCCGTTCGACGATCCTGGTATCGACCGCGACCAGCTGGACGAGGCCCTGGCGTGGGCCGGTAATGATTTAGAACCTGACCCGGACCCACCCGGTGGCGGTCAGTCCGCCAATAGTACTGATTCGAAACATGATTCGAGCTCTAATGTAGCGCCGCAGCCGCCCAAGACACGGCCCAGCGCCCCACCGTCGAAAACCTTTCGTGCCCGCGCGCTGACGGTTCCCGGTGTCGGGGAGGGCGCGCCCGGCCGGCGGTCGCGGGCCCGCAACCGATCCGGAAGCGTGGTGGCCGCCGCCGACTCCGATGACGCCGGCGCGCACGGACTGCACCTGTTCGCCACGCTGCTGTCGGCCGCCGAGCGCGCCGGGGCCGGGGCGCTGCGCCCGCGTCCCGACGACGTCCGCCGCGCGGTCCGCGAGGGACGCGAAGGCAACCTGGTGATCTTCGTCGTCGACGCGTCCGGGTCGATGGCCGCCCGGGACCGGATGGCCGCGGTCAGCGGTGCCACTCTGTCGCTGTTGCGCGACGCCTATCAGCGGCGTGACAAGGTCGCGGTGATCACCTTCCGGCAGCAGCAGGCGCGACTCTTGCTCCCGCCGACGTCGTCGGCGCACATCGCCGGCCGACGGCTGGCCCGATTCGATACGGGCGGGAAGACGCCGCTGGCCGAGGGTCTGCTGGCCGCGCGGGAGCTGATCGTCCGGGAACGCGCGCGCGACCGGGCGCGGCGTCCCTTGGTTGTGGTACTCACCGACGGCCGGGCCACCGCGGGTCGCGACCCGTTGGGCCGCAGTCGGATCGCGGCGTCCCGCCTGGTCGCCGAAGGCGCGGCGGCGGTGGTGGTGGACTGCGAAACATCCCATGTGCGACTGGGATTGGCCGGGCAGCTGGCCCGCCAACTCGGTGCACCGACCGTTCGGCTGGAGCATTTGCACGCCGATCAGCTGACCCGGGCCGTGCGCAGCGCGGCCTAGGCGGCGGCCCGCAACAAAGGAGGTGTGCCCTCATGCCACAGGGAACCCCGGTGCAGGTCCCCGACGACGGACTGACGACGAGGGACCGGCGGAATCTGCCGGTGCTGGCGGTGCACACCGGAGACGGTAAGGGAAAGTCGACGGCGGCGTTCGGAATGGCGTTGCGCGCGTGGAATGTCGGGCTCGACGTCGCGGTCTTCCAATTCGTCAAGAGCGCGAAGTGGAAGGTGGGCGAGGAGGCCGTCTTTCGCCAGCTCGGCCAACTGCACGACGAGCACGGTGTCGGGGGAGCGGTCGAATGGCACAAGATGGGCGCCGGCTGGTCTTGGTCGCGTAAACCCGGCAGTGCGGACGACCATGCGGCGGCGGCCTCCGACGGCTGGGCCGAGATCGCGCGCCGGCTGGCCGAGCATCGCCACGACTTCTACGTGCTCGACGAGTTCACCTATCCGCTGAAGTGGGGCTGGGTGGACGTCGACGAGGTGGTGGACGCGCTGCGGAACCGGCCCGGCCATCAGCATGTGGTGATTACCGGCCGCGCCGCGCCGCCGAAGTTGGTCGAGGCAGCGGACCTGGTCACCGAGATGGCCAAGGTCAAGCACCCGATGGACGCGGGGCGCAAGGGCCAAAAGGGCATCGAGTGGTGAATGCTGCCGCGGTCGTCGTCGCCGCGCCCGCGTCGGGCAGCGGAAAGACCACGGTCGCAACGGGTTTGATCGGCGCCCTGCGCGATGCAGGGCATACGGTCGCGCCGTTCAAGGTGGGCCCGGACTTCATCGACCCTGGCTACCATGGGCTGGCCGCGGGCCGGCCCGGCCGCAACCTCGATCCGGTCATGGTGGGCGAACAACTGATCGGTCCGCTCTACGCGCACGGCGCCGCCGGCGCGGACGTCGCGGTGATCGAGGGCGTGATGGGGTTGTTCGACGGGCGGATCGGGCCCCGTGGGAATCCGGTGCCGTCCCCGCCGCCGGGCTCCACCGCCCACGTCGCCGGGTTGGTGGGCGCCCCGGTGATCCTGGTCGTCGATGCGCGCGGCCAAAGCCACAGCATTGCCGCACTGCTGCACGGCTTTTCCACCTTCGATACCGCAACCCGGATCGCCGGCGTGATTCTCAACCGGGTGGGATCCGCCCGCCACGAGCAGGTGCTGCGGCAGGCCTGCGAGCACACCGGTGTCCCGGTCTTGGGCGCCATTCCGCGCACCGCCGAATTGGAGCTGCCGTCAAGGTATTTGGGTCTGGTTACCGCGGTTGAATATGGCCGCCGGGCCCGGCGGGCGGTCGAGGCGATGACCGGGCTGATCGCGCGGCACGTCGACCTGGCGGCGGTGATGGCGGTCGCCCGAAGCAGTATCGGCGGTGCACCGTGGGATCCGATGGCCGCGGTGGGGGAGACCGCGGGCCGGCACCGCGCCACGGTGGCGATGGCCGCCGGGAAGGCCTTCAGCTTCGGCTACGCCGAACACGCCGAGCTGCTGCGGGCCGCCGGCGCCGACGTGGTCGACTTCGACCCGCTGTCCGAGACGTTGCCCGACCACACTGACGCCGTGCTGCTGCCCGGCGGCTTTCCCGAACAGTTCACCGCCGAGCTGTCCGCCAATGACGTGGTGCGACAACAGATCAAGGAGCTGGCCGCGGCCGGCGCTCCGGTGCACGCGGAATGCGCCGGTCTGATCTACCTGGCCGCCGAGCTCGACGGCTACCCGATGTGCGGGGTGCTGGCCGGATCGGCACGGTTCACCCCGCATCTGAAGCTGGCGTATCGCGACGCCGTCGCGGTGGCCGATTCGGCGTTGTATGCCGCCGGGGCGCGGGTGGTCGGCCACGAATTCCACCGGACCGTGATCACCTTCACCGGGAGCTACCAGCCCGCCTGGGTCTACCGGGCAGCCGACGCGGACCACGGCGGCGCGCCGATGCGCGACGGTGTCGTGCACGCCGGCGTACACGCGTCGTATCTGCATACCCACGCCGCCGCGGTGCCGGACGCGGTGCTGCGTTTCGTCGCACGCGCCGCGGGTTCGCGAGCCGCGGGCTCGCGAACCTAACGCCACGCCTTCTCGCGAGCGTAACGGCGCGGCGACAATTGAGCACGGAAAATCGCAGTGGCGTTACGCTCGCGGCGATGCAGGGCTGACAGGAGGCGCACGCGCCACCGCGCGCCTGCCGTGACCGCAACGCCGCGCCCGCCGTGACCGCAACGCCGCACCGGCCTTGACCGCAACGCCGCACCGGCCTTGACCGCAACGCCGATCCCCTTCACTAAGCTTGCCGGGTGACCGAGAGCCCCTACCTGGTCGGATTGCGGCTGGCCGGCAAGAAGGTCGTCGTGGTCGGCGGAGGCACGGTCGCGCAACGTCGGCTGCCCCTGCTTATCGCCAGCGGCGCCGACGTTCACGTGATCACCCGGACCGCCACCCCCGCGGTCGAGGCGATGAGCGGCATCACCTTGTCGGTGCGGGAGTACCGCGACGGTGACCTCGACGGCGCCTGGTATGCGATCGCCGCCACCGACGATGCGCAGGTGAACGCGTCGGTCGTCGCCGAGGCCGACAGCCGTCGAATTTTCTGTGTGCGCGCCGACATCGCTCTCGAGGGCACCGCGGTGACCCCGGCGTCGTTCAGCTACTCGGGACTGTCGGTGGGGGTGCTGGCCGGTGGCGAGCACCGCAGGTCGGCAGCGATCCGGTCGGCCATTCGCGAGGCGTTACAGCAAGGCCTGATCACCCCGGAAAGCTCGGAGAGTTCCGACGTCGTGCGCGGCGGGGTGGCGCTGGTCGGAGGTGGCCCCGGCGACCCCGAGCTGATCACCGTCCGCGGTCGCCGGCTGCTCGCCCAGGCCGACGTCGTCGTCGCCGACCGCCTGGCCCCGCCCGAGCTGCTCGCCGAGCTGCCCCCGCACGTCGACGTCATCGATGCCGCCAAGATCCCGTACGGGCGGGCCATGGCCCAGGACGCGATCAACGACGTCATGATCGAACGGGCCCGCGCCGGGAACTTCGTGGTCCGGCTCAAAGGCGGCGATCCCTTTGTGTTCGCCCGTGGTTACGAAGAAGTCCTCGCGTGCGCCGACGCCGGCATCCCGGTGACGGTCGTCCCCGGTGTGACGAGCGCCATAGCCGTGCCCGCGCTGGCGGGTGTTCCGGTCACCCATCGGGCGATAAATCACGAGTTCGTGGTGGTCAGCGGCCATCTGGCGCCCGGGCATCCCGAATCGTTAGTGAATTGGAATGCACTGGCCGCAATGACGGGCACCATCGTTTTGCTGATGGCCGTCGAGCGCATCGAACTTTTCGTCGACGTGCTGCTGAAGGGCGGCCGACCAGCGGATACACCGGTATTGGTGGTGCAGCACGGCACAACGCCGGCTCAACACACGTTGCGGGCCGCTCTTGTCGACACGCCGCAGATGGTTCGCGCGGAAGGGATCAGACCTCCCGCGATCATCGTGATCGGGCCGGTGGCCGCATTCGGGGTTTAAACGATTCTTAAGATTACTGTAAGGTAACCCGTTATGACGGCCCTCAACGACACAGAGCGTGCGGCCCAAAATTGGTCCGCTGTACGCCCCGATCGTCCGGCACCGGAGCGCTGCGCGCGCCCGTCCGAAACCTCTTCCGGGACCGCCGCCACCCGTACTAGCAGGTATTACCCGGCCTGGTTGCCCTCTCGGCGCTTCATCGCCGCCGTTATCGCCATCGGCGGTATGCAGCTGTTGGCAACCATGGACAGCACTGTCGCGATCGTCGCGCTTCCTAAGATTCAAAACGAGCTCAGCCTGTCCGACGCCGGCCGTAGCTGGGTGATCACCGCATATGTGCTCACCTTCGGCGGGCTGATGCTGCTGGGTGGCCGCCTCGGCGACACCATCGGCCGCAAACGCACCTTCATCGTCGGCGTCACGCTGTTCACCATCTCCTCGGTGCTCTGCTCGGTGGCCTGGGACGAGGCGACCTTGGTCATTGCCCGGCTGCTGCAGGGGGTCGGATCGGCCATCGCGTCGCCGACCGGCCTCGCACTGGTAGCCACGACCTTCGCGAAGGGGCCGGCGCGCAACGCGGCCACGGCCGTCTTCGCCGCGATGACCGCGATCGGCTCGGTGATGGGCCTGGTGGTCGGCGGGGCCCTGACCGAATGGTCGTGGCGGCTCGCGTTCCTAGTCAACGTGCCGATCGGGCTGGTGATGATCTACCTGGCCCGCACCGCGCTGCGGGAGACCAACAGAGAGCGGATGAAGCTCGACGCCACCGGGGCCATGCTGGCCACATTGGCGTGCACCGCCGCGGTCTTCGCCTTCTCGATGGGCCCGGAAAGGGGCTGGATCTCGTCGATCACGATCGGTTCGGGTGTGGTGGCGGTGGCCGCCGCGATCGCGTTCGCCATCGTGGAGCGCACCGCCGAAAACCCCGTCGTACCGTTCGAGTTGTTCCGCGACCGCAACCGGCTGGTCACGTTCGCGGCGATCCTGCTGGCCGGCGGCGTGATGTTCAGCCTCACCGTCTGCATCGGCCTGTATGTCCAGGACATCCTGGGTTACAGCGCGCTGCGCGCGGGCGTCGGGTTCATCCCGTTCGTCATCGCGATGGGAATCGGCCTCGGCATCTCCTCGCAGCTGGTGTCGCGGTTCTCACCGCGGGTCCTGACCATCGGTGGCGGATGGCTGCTGCTGCTCGCCATGATCTACGGCTCGGCGTTCATGCACCGCGGTGTGCCGTACTTCCCGAACCTGGTGCTGCCGATCGTCGTCGGTGGGATCGGCATCGGCATGGTCGTGGTGCCGTTGACGCTGGCGGCGATCGCGGGCGTCGGTTTCGACCAGATCGGTCCGGTGTCGGCGATGACGCTGATGCTGCAGAGCCTGGGCGGCCCGCTGGTGCTGGCCGTCATCCAGGCTGTGATCACCTCGCGCACGCTGTACCTGGGCGGTACCACCGGCCCGGTGAAGGTCATGAACGACGCTCAATTGCAGGCGCTCGACCACGGCTACACCTACGGCCTGCTGTGGGTGGCCGGGACGGCCGTCATCGTCGGTGCTGCCGCCCTGTTCATCGGGTACACCCCGGAGCAGGTCGCGCACGCGCAAGAGGTCAAGGAAGCCATCGACGCCGGCGAGATCTAAGCTCCCGGTCCCGTCGCTCTCCCCGTAATCGTCAAACCACCCGCACACTAGGCTGGTCCGCTGTGATCACCCGGATGTCCGAGCTGTTCCTGCGCACGCTGCGCGACGACCCCGCCGACGCCGAAGTGGCCAGCCACAAGCTGCTGATTCGTGCGGGATACGTCCGGCCCGTCGGCCCCGGCCTTTACAGCTGGCTGCCGCTGGGACTGCGGGTGCTGCGCAACATCGAACGCGTGATCCGCGAGGAGATGAACGCGATCGGCGGGCAGGAGATCCTGTTCCCCGGGCTGCTGCCGCGTGCGCCGTACGACACGACGAACAGGTGGACCGAATACGGCGACGGCGTGTTCCGGGTGCAGGATCGCCGCGGCAACGACTACATGCTCGCTCCCACGCACGAAGAGTTTTTCACCCTGGCCGTCAAGGGCGAGTACAGCTCCTACAAGGACTTTCCGCTCACGCTCTACCAAATCCAGATCAAATACCGCGACGAGGCCCGTCCGCGCGCCGGCATCCTGCGGGCCCGGGAGTTCGTCATGAAGGACTCCTATTCCTTCGATATCGACGCCGCCGGCCTCAAGGCGGCCTACCACGCGCACCGCGAGGCCTACCAGCGCATCTTCGATCGCCTCCAGGTGCGCTACGTCATCGTGTCCGCCGTGTCGGGCGCGATGGGCGGCAGCGCCTCCGAGGAGTTCCTGGCCGAGAGCCCGATCGGGGAGGACACCTTCGTTCGCTGCGCAGAGTCGGGGTATGCGGCCAACGTCGAGGCGGTGCTGACCGCCCGCCCCGAGGCGCTGCCGATCGACGGGCTGCCCGACGCGGTGGTGCACGACACCGGCGATACACCCACCATCGCCAGCCTGGTGGCCTGGGCCAACGAGGCCGACGGACCCGGTCTCGGCCGCGCGGTCACCGCGGCCGACACGTTGAAGAACGTTCTGGTCAAGGTCCGCCAGCCCGGCGGCGAGTGGGAATTGCTCGCGATCGGGGTGCCCGGCGACCGCGAGGTCGACGACAAACGGCTGGGCGCCGCGCTGGAGCCGGCCGAGTACGCATTGCTGGGCGATGCCGACTTCGCCAAATACCCCTTCCTGGTGAAGGGTTATATCGGCCCGAAAGCATTGCGGGACAACGATGTTCGCTACCTGGTCGACCCCCGCGTGGTGGACGGCACCAGCTGGATCACCGGCGCCGACGAGCAAGGTCGACACGTCGTCGGACTGGTGGCCGGCCGCGACTTCACCGCCGACGGCACCATCGAGGCCGCCGAGGTGCGCGAGGGCGATCCGTCTCCGGACGGGGCCGGACCGCTGATCATGGCGCGCGGCATCGAGATCGGGCACATCTTCCAGCTGGGCCGCAAGTACACCGATGCCTTCACCGTCGACGTGCTCGGCGAGGACGGCAAGCCGGTGCGACTGACGATGGGCTCTTACGGCATCGGGGTGACCCGGCTGGTCGCCGTCGTCGCCGAGCAGCAGCACGACGAGCTGGGCCTGCGCTGGCCGGCGTCGATCGCGCCCTACGACGTACACCTGGTGATCGCCAACAAAGACCCCGGGGCGCGCGACGGAGCCACCGCGCTGGCCGCCGACCTGGATCGGTTGGGGCTGCAGGTGCTGCTGGACGACCGCCAGGTCTCGCCCGGCGTCAAGTTCAAAGACGCCGAGCTGCTGGGGATGCCGTGGATCGTCGTGGTCGGTCGCGGCTGGGCCGATGGCGTGGTGGAGCTGCGCGACCGCTTCGGCGGACAGACGCGCGAGCTGGCGACCGGAGTCTCGCTGGCCACCGACATCGTGGCGGCGCTGACCGGCTAACCGGCGCGCCGATGGTGGCGACCCGCTGCGCCCGGCTGCGCCGCGCTGGCGATCGCCACACTCCGATGGTGGCGACCCGCTGCGCCCGGCTGTGCCGCGCTGGCGATCGCCACGCGGCTACTCGTTGCCGCCCGGAAAGCTGGACGTGATCGGCCAGGCGCCCAGGATGCGGTTCCATCGCGCGCCCATGACCGCGCTCTGCGTGAGGGCCGTCGCGGCGAACGCCCGGTCCTCGGCGGTCTCGGCGTGTTCGACGACCGCTCGCCACGCCGTCGCGCCGTCGTTCTCCATCCGCACCGCCAGCCGAGCCGCGTCGGCCGGACTGCCCACCAGCAGGGGCAACTGATACCCGGCGGCGGCGGGCGGTGCGGTGACCTTGCGGGCGGCCAGCATGGCGATCACGTCGTCGCGACGCTGGCGGTGTTGCAGCAGTGCCTGCAGGACCACGTCGTTGACGCTGGGCGGCGACAGCGCGGACACGATGCCGTACCCGTAGATGGTCGAGTGCTCGACGGCCAGCGCATCGCACAGTGCCGCGTTGTCGGCCTCTTTGCCGGAGGTCATATCGACGGACCCCCGGGTACCAAGGCGACCGTGTACGACGCCGTGCACGACGCGGCGATCGACGCGAGCAGCCCCGCCCGATAGCCCGACTCGGAGCTCACCAGGCGTGCGGCGTTGTCGGCCGACGCGCGCAACGCATTGATCACGTCGGACACCGGTGGCGGAGGTGGCGGTGGCCCCGCCGGTGCGGCGGGGCTGGGGCTGGTCGTTTCGCTCGATGAGGCGCTGAACTTGCCGGCCACCCGGGAGATCTCCGTGGACAGCGCGCGGGCGTGCGCGGCGCGCTGGTTGGCGACCACCGACAGCGCGGCGGCGATCTGCGGCGGATTGCCGATGGCCGCGGCGGCGGCACCGGCGAGCGCGCTGTCGTGTCTGGCCTGGTCTAACGGCCCCAGCAGTTGTTCGACCGCGGGGGCTTTCGGCGGGGACTCGCCACAGGCGGATGCGACCACCCCGAGCGCAGCAAGCGCGGCACCCCCGGCGAGCACACCCCGCCTGCTGGTGACGGGTACTGCGCTGGACACAGCAACATCCTGCCATTGGGGGTGAGCCGGGCATGGTGGCAGGACCTTGACCTACGCGATCACCTCGTCATACGCGTTTCCTGGCGTATCGTTGGTAGCCGGTTCTCGCGGAAAGCGAAGCCGTTCCACCGTGACGCCGCAAGCCGCCCGAAGATGGATGGGCGGCGACATCAGCCAGATGACCGGACAACTCAAGATGAGGAGCTCGCCGTGACCACCGGGCTACCGTCGCAGACGCAGGTGATCGAGCTACTCGGTAGTGAGTTCGCGCGCGCCGGCTATGAGATCGAAGATGTGGTCATCGATGCCCGGGTGCGCCCGCCCCGGATCACGGTGATTGCCGACGGCGACACCGCGCTCGACTTGGATACCGTGGCGACCCTGTCACGGTCAGCGTCGGCTTTGCTGGACGGCCTGGACGGCATCCGTGATCAATATGTTCTCGAGGTGAGTTCGCCCGGCGTGGACCGCCCATTGACCGACGAGAAGCACTTCCGCCGCGCGCGCGGCCGCAAGGTCGAGCTGGAGTTGGCGGACGGATCGCACGTCACGGGCCGGGTGGGGGAGACCCGTGCCGACGCGGTGGCGCTGGTGGTCCGCGCCGGCCGCGACTGGGCGGTACGCGAGATCCCGTTCGCTGGAATCGCGAAAGCTGTTGTCCAGGTTGAGTTTTCGTCGCCATCCCAAACCGAGCTGGATTTGGCGGGTGTGGGTGAGGCCCGGAAGACGGAGGCGGGAACATGAACATCGACATGGGCGCGTTGCACGCCATCGAAGTGGACCGGGGAATCTCGGTCAATGAGCTGCTCGAGACGATCAAGTCGGCGTTGCTGACCGCCTACCGGCACACCCAGGGTCACCAGACCGATGCGCGCATCGAGATCGACCGCAAGACCGGCGTCGTGAAGGTGATCGCCCGCGAGGTGGATGAGGACGGCAACGTCATCAGCGAATGGGACGACACCCCTGAGGGTTTCGGCCGTATCGCCGCGACCACCGCACGTCAGGTGATGCTGCAGCGCTTCCGCGATGCCGAGAACGAGCGCACGTACGGCGAGTTCTCCACCCGCGAGGGCGAAATCGTCGCGGGCGTGATTCAGCGCGACAGCCGCGCGAACGCCCGCGGTCTGGTCGTCGTGCGGATGGGCAGCGAAACCAAGGCGTCCGAGGGTGTCATCCCGGCGGCCGAACAGGTCCCCGGCGAGAGCTACGAGCACGGCAACCGCGTGCGCTGCTACGTGGTCGGCGTGACCCGGGGTTCGCGCGAGCCGCTGATCACGCTGTCCCGCACCCACCCCAACCTGGTCCGCAAGTTGTTCTCCCTGGAGGTCCCCGAGATCGCGGACGGGTCGGTGGAGATCGTCGCCGTCGCGCGCGAGGCGGGCCACCGCTCCAAGATCGCGGTCGCGTCCCGAGTGTCCGGCCTGAACGCCAAAGGAGCCTGTATCGGTCCGATGGGGCAGCGGGTCCGCAACGTGATGAGCGAGCTTTCCGGCGAGAAGATCGACATCATCGACTACGACGAGGACCCGGCCCGGTTCGTCGCCAACGCGTTGTCGCCCGCGAAGGTGGTCTCGGTGTCCGTCATCGACCCGACCGCCCGCGCCGCCCGCGTGGTGGTGCCCGACTTCCAGTTGTCCCTGGCCATCGGCAAGGAGGGGCAGAACGCGCGACTGGCCGCCCGGCTCACCGGGTGGCGTATCGACATCCGCGGCGATTCGCCCACCGGTTCGGGCGGGCATTCGGAGGACCAGCCCGAACACGGGGCCAGCCACCCGATGGCGCACGACCACTGACCCCGATATCACCGGTGTGCGTTTGAGTTTGGGGAAGCCGAATCTTCGCGGCCACCCGGGCGATCGAGCACGCACGTCGCGGCGCACCCGCGGGTGGTTCTGACCATCGGTTCCGTGACGCTAGACTGAGCCGTGATCCAGCGCGAGCCTTCGGTCGGGGCGCGTCGTCACCGGGACAACATGGTTGGACCCGTGCGGACGTGTGTCGGTTGCCGAAAGCGAGAGTTGGCCGTCGAATTGCTCCGAGTGGTGGCTGCGTCTACCGGGAACGGCGAATACGCCGTGATCGTTGACACAGCGACTCGCCTGCCGGGGCGGGGTGCTTGGCTGCATCCCGAACCGCGGTGCGTACACGAAGCGATTCGGCGGCGGGCTCTCACCAAAGCGCTGCGCATCGACCGTCCGCCGGACACATCCGCGTTGGTCGAGCACCTAGAGGCGCTCGACTCGCACGGCAACAGAACAGGTAGCGAAGAACATGAGCACACCGTGAAGTCCCGATGACCATGCGTCATAGCTAAACCCGAGGCGCGGCCCACGACTGTCGCCTCTTAGACAGGAGATGTAGTGGCAGGTAAGGCCCGCGTACACGAGTTGGCTAAGGAACTCGGTGTCACCAGTAAGGAAGTTCTCGCCCGGCTGAATGAACAGGGCGAATTCGTCAAATCCGCGTCGTCGACCGTAGAGGCGCCGGTTGCGCGCCGGCTGCGCGAGTCGTTCGGCGGCAACAAGCCCGCGGCCGGCGGCAAGAGCGCGCCGAAGAGCCCGGACCGTTCGCTCGACAGGGCCCTGGACAAGGCGATTCAAAAGCCCTCCGGTAACGGTGCGGCGCCCGCCGCACCCGCCCCGCCCGCTGAGGCCGGCGGAGCTGCCGTCGCCAAGCCCGCGCCGGCCGCTTCCACGGCTTCGGGGACCGAAGCGCCCGCGGCACCGACGCCGGCGCCCAGACGGCCCGCGCCGTCGCCCGCGCCCCCCTCGGCTCCGGCCCCCGGACAGCCGAAGCCCCCGACGCCCGGTCAACAGGCACCGGGTCAGCAGGCGGCGCCCCCCGGCGCGACGCCCGGCCCGCGTCCCGGTCCGATCCCGAAGCCGGCAGCACGTACTCCGCGCGTCGGCAACAACCCCTTTTCGTCGGCGCAACCCGTCGACCGGCCCATCCCGCGTCCGCAGGCGCCGCGACCGGGTGCGCCCCGGCCCGGCGCACCACGACCGGGCGGCGGCGCGTCGCCGGGCAGCATGCCCCCACGTCCCGGCGGTGGCTCCGGTGGCGGTTTCCGTCAGGCACGTCCCGGCGGCAGCGGCGGCGGCCCGCGGCCCGGTGGCGGCGGGCGCCCCGGTGGTCCCGGCGGCGGCCGCGACGGCGGCGGTGGCGGTAACTACCGCGGCGGCGGAGGCGGCGTTGGAGCCGCGCCCGGCGGCGGTGGCGGTTTCCACGGTCGTCCCGGCGGTGGCGGGGGTGGCGGCGGTGGCCGTCCCGGCCAGCGCGGCGGTGCGGCCGGTGCGTTCGGCCGTCCCGGTGGCGCCCCGCGGCGTGGCCGCAAGTCGAAGCGGGCGAAACGCGCCGAATACGAGAACATGCAGGCCCCGGTCGTCGGTGGCGTGCGGTTGCCGCACGGCAACGGCGAGACCATCCGGCTGGCCCGGGGCGCATCGCTCTCCGACTTCGCCGACAAGATCAACGCCAACCCGGCGGCGCTGGTACAGGCGCTGTTCAACCTCGGTGAGATGGTCACGGCTACCCAATCGGTCGGCGACGAGACGCTCGAGCTGCTGGGCGGCGAGATGAACTACGTGGTGCAGGTCGTCAGTCCCGAGGACGAGGACCGTGAGCTGCTGGAATCGTTCGACCTGACCTACGGCGAGGACGAGGGCGGCGAGGAAGACCTGCAGACGCGTCCACCGGTGGTGACCGTGATGGGTCACGTCGACCACGGTAAAACCCGACTGCTGGACACCATCCGAAACGCCAGCGTCCGCGAGGGCGAGGCCGGTGGCATCACCCAGCACATCGGCGCCTACCAGGTCGGCGTCAACTTCGAGGGCGCCGAGCGGCTGATCACCTTCATCGACACCCCCGGTCACGAGGCGTTCACCGCCATGCGTGCCCGCGGTGCCAAGGCCACCGACATCGCGATCCTGGTGGTGGCCGCCGACGACGGCGTGATGCCGCAGACGGTGGAGGCCATCAACCACGCGCAGGCGGCCGACGTGCCGATTGTGGTGGCGGTCAACAAGATCGACAAGGAAGGTGCCGACCCGGCCAAGATCCGCGGCCAGCTCACCGAATATGGTTTGGTGGCAGAGGATTTCGGCGGCGACACGATGTTCGTGGATATCTCCGCCAAGCAGGGCACCAACATCGAGGCGCTGGAAGAGGCGGTGCTGTTGACCGCCGATGCCGCGTTGGACCTGCGGGCCAACCCCGACATGGAAGCCCAGGGTGTGGCGATCGAAGCACACCTGGACCGTGGTCGCGGACCGGTGGCCACCGTGCTGATTCAGCGTGGCACGCTGCGGGTCGGCGACTCGATCGTCGCGGGCGACGCCTACGGCCGGGTCCGCCGCATGGTCGACGAGCACGGCGAGGACGTGCACGAGGCATTGCCGTCGCGGCCGGTGCAGGTCATCGGGTTCACGTCGGTGCCCGGTGCCGGTGACAACCTGCTGGTCGTCGACGAGGACCGCATCGCCCGCCAGATCGCCGACCGTCGCAGCGCCCGCAAGCGCAACGCGCTGGCGGCCCGGTCCCGCAAGCGGATCAGCCTGGACGATCTGGATGCCGCGCTGAAGGAAACCAGCCAGCTGAACCTGATCCTCAAGGGCGACAACGCCGGTACCGTCGAGGCCCTGGAAGAGGCCCTGATGGGAATCCAGATCGACGACGAGGTGGAACTGCGTGTCATCGACCGCGGCGTCGGTGGCATCACCGAGACCAACGTCAACCTGGCGTCGGCCTCGGACGCGGTGATCATCGGCTTCAACGTCCGCGCCGAGGGCAAGGCGACGGAGCTGGCCAACCGTGAAGGCGTGGACATCCGCTACTACTCGGTGATCTACCAGGCGATCGACGAGATCGAGAAGGCCCTGCGCGGCATGCTCAAGCCGATCTACGAGGAAAACCAGCTGGGCCGTGCCGAGATCCGTGCGCTGTTCCGGTCCTCGAAGGTCGGTGTGATCGCCGGCTGCCTGATCACCTCCGGGATCGTGCGCCGCAACGCCAAGGCCCGGTTGCTGCGCGACAACATCGTGGTCACCGACAACCTCTCGATCGCCTCGTTGCGACGCGAGAAGGACGACGTGACCGAGGTCCGCGAGGGCTTCGAATGCGGTATGACGCTGGGCTATTCCGACATCAAGGAAGGCGACGTCATCGAGTCCTTCGAGCTGGTCGAGAAGGAGCGCACCTGATCACCGCCGACGATGCAGTGGGGCACCTCCCGCTTGCGGAGGACGAAGCGACGAGGAGAAGGCGGTGAATCAGAATGGCTGACCCCGGACGGGCGCGCCGGCTGGCCAAAAGGATCAACACGATCGTTGCCTCGGCGATCGAGTTCGAGATCAAGGATCCGGGCCTCGATGGGGTGACCATCGTCGACGCAAAGGTGACCGCCGACCTGCACGACGCGACGGTGTTCTACACGGTGATGGGACGCACGCTGGAGGACGAGCCGGACTACGAGGCGGCCGCGGCCGCCCTGGAACGGGCCAAGGGCACGTTGCGCACCAAGGTCGGTGCGGGCACCGGCGTGCGCTTCACTCCCACGTTGACGTTCATTCGGGACACCACGTCGGACAACGTGCAGCGGATGGACGAGTTGCTGGCGCGTGCTCGTGCCGCCGACGCCGACGTGGCGCGGGTTCGGGTGGGGGCGAAGCCGGCCGGGGAGGCCGATCCCTACCGTGAGGGCGGCGCGGCAGTGGGGGCAGCGGACGGGCTCGATCCGAAGGGCGCCGGTGACGACCATCGACCCGAAGACTGAGCCGGCCCGCTCCTCGATCGCGGGGACCCGGGTGGACGCGGTCGGCGCCGCCGAGTTGCTTTCGGCGGCAACGACAATCGGGGTGATCTGCCACGTCCATCCCGATGCCGACACCATCGGCGCGGGATTGGCACTGGCCGCGGTGCTGGATCGAAGCGACAAACAAGTCGAGGTCAGTTTCGCGGCGCCGGCGACGCTGCCGGAGTCGCTGCGTTCGCTGCCTGGCTGTCACCTGTTGGTGAGCCCGGACACGATGCGCCGCGACGTCGATTTGCTTGTGACGGTGGATGTTCCGAGCCGCAAGAGGCTCGGCGCGCTCGGCGACGTTGCACGGCCGGACCAGCCGCTGCTGGTGATCGATCACCACGCCTCCAACGAGATGTTCGGCACCGCGAACTTCGTCGACCCGACGGCGGACTCGACGACGCTGTTGGTGGCCGAACTTCTCGACGCCTGGGGCAAGCCGATCGACCGCGACGTCGCGCACTGCATCTACGCCGGGCTGACCACCGACACCGGGTCGTTCCGCTGGGCCAGCGCCCGCGCGTTCCGGCTGGCGGCCCGGCTGGTCGAGATCGGTGTGGACAACGCAAAGATCAGCCGAACGCTGATGGACACCCATCCGTTCGTGTGGCTGCCGCTGCTGTCGCGGGTGCTCGGCTCGGCGCAGCTGGTGCCGGACGCGGTCGAGGGGCGCGGGCTGGTCTACGCAGTCGTCGACAACGACGACTGGACCAGCTCACGCCCCGAGGAAGTCGAGAGCATCGTCGACATCGTTCGCACCACGCAGCAGGCTGAGGTAGCCGCGGTGTTCAAAGAGGTTGACCCGCAACAGTGGTCGGTCTCGATGCGGGCCAAGGCGGATGTGGACCTGGCCGCGGTCGCGTCCGTGTTCGGTGGCGGTGGTCACCGGCTGGCCGCCGGCTATTCGACGTCAGGGTCGATCGACGATGTGGTGGCCTCGCTGCGGACGGCGCTTGGTTGAGGCTGGGCTAGAACGCCCAGCTTCCGACGGATTGCAGGACGAAGCCGTGGTCGCCGCTGGTGGTATCCAGACAGGCGATCAGGTTGTCGGCACCCACCGCGCAGGTGACGTTGAGGTAGGACAATTTCTGCCCCGCGGCCAATGCCTTGCCGCCATACGGCAATGCGGCCGCGCTGCCGCCGCATCCGCCGTAGGACATCCGGCTCAATTCGTAGCCGGGTCCTTTGAAATTCACCGAGCCCTCCACACAATCGCCCGGTTTCACGCGGCCCCCGCCGGGGAAGGGGATGTCGTCCATTCCGGGCATTTCGCCGGTGCACTTAATGTCCTGGGACGGTTGTGGCGCGGGCGCCGGCCCTCCATAAAAGTCGCACACCACCGAGTTCGGGGTCGCGAAACTAATCCGGGGCGCGTTGCCCGGCAGCGATGTCGTGATATAGCCCTCTGCCGGAACCGCGGTGAATCCGTCGAGATTGGGAAATCGCGGTGGCGGCTGTGCGGCCGCGTGCTGCCCGGAGGCGATCGCGGACGCGATGACCAGGGTCAGGACGCCGAACACCCGCATGGTGAGGTCGGCGACAACGCGCATCGATTCCTCCTGCTCTGCTGAATAGTTTCGGGCTGTTGTTGGGATCGTATTGTCTATTGGCGCGGCTGGCGATTAAAAGTTTCCCGGTACTGGTCAACGGCGTATAAAGCGGAATCGCGGCGCGGGCTCGACCGTGTGTCGGCCATTTCTAATTGCTCGAGGCGGGCTAATTCCGCCGGCGCGATCATTGCGCGGGCCGCCGTTAACGGACTTGCGCGCGCCCGCGTTGCAGCACCGCTTCGCGATTGGCGGCGATGTCGTCGCCGGTGGTCCGAAATTGCCTCGCCGCCGTGGCTTCCAGCCACAGGCCCTCGCTGGTCTGCGACTCATCGATGCGATGGTAGGAGGCCAGCAATGCCCGCACCGCGTCCTGGTTGTTGCCGGCGATGGACGCGGCCACCTGGCGGGCGGCGGGCAGCAACTGATCGTGCGGCACCACCTCGGTGGCCAGCCCGGCCCGCAGCGCGTCGGCGGCCGAGAGGTAATCCCCGGTGAGGCTCATGCGCCGGGCCAGGCCGATGCCCACTTTCTGGGGCAGCCGCACGCTGAGGCCCCAGGTGGGCAGCAGGCCCACCCGGGCGTGGGTGTCGGCAAAGCGAGCCTGCTCCGAGGCGATCACGATGTCGCAGTACAGGACCAGCTCCAGCCCGCCGGTGACCGCGGCTCCGTTGATCGCGCCGATCACCGGCTTGTTCATCGACGGCCAGCGCGGCGAGATGTCGGGAAGTGCCGTCGAATCACCCAGCTCCTTGAGATCCAGTCCGGCGCAAAACACCGGATCTGTCCCGGTGAGGATGACGACGTCGACGTCGTCATCGGTTTCGGCCTCGGTCAACGCCCCGAAGAACCGGTCCCGCAGCGCCGAAGACAGCGCGTTGCGCGATTGCGGCCGGTTCAGGGTCAGGGTGCGCACCCGCTCGTCGGTGGTGATCAGCAGGATGTCGTCGGTCATGGCATCACCGTAGAGGGTCGCGCTAGACCCTCCCTCGGGCGCCTCAGCTGACGGTGCTCTCCAGCTCGGCCAGCCGCGCCTCGAGTGCGGCAAGCCGGCCGCGCAGCGCTCGCTCCTGGTTCCGGCGCTCGGTCACCTCACGCATGATCGCCGATATTCCGACGGTGCGGTCGTCGTGCCGCAGGAGGGCAACACTGAATTCGATCGATAGCCGGTGCCCATCCCGGTGCGATGCCGGCACGCTCAATAGCGTGTCGCCGTAACGCGTCTCGCCGGTGGCCATCGTTTTGTAATAGCCATCCCAGTGTCGTTTCCGCAGCTTCTCCGGGACGATGATGTCCAGGCTTTCCCCGATTGCCTCCGGCGACGAGTAGCCAAACATGCGTTGCGCCCCGTGGTTCCACAGCCGGATCACTCCGTCGGCGTCACATACGACGATCGCCTCAGGCGTCCCGGTCACTACGGCCTGGGCAATCCATTCGTCGCTCAAGTCGGCGCCCGGGTAAGCGTGTAGTGCCGTCGGGTTCGTCTCTGGGCTGTTCACTTTTCTTCCTTCCTCTGACGCTGCCGGCGATAAGTGAGCCCCGAGGTGAATGGCGCCCTACTGGCGAGTAGTCTACTGCATAATGCATACTGCATACAGTTTAGGAACAGGCGGTCGTGCCGTGCATCCGGCGCGTTTGGCGGGCGAGGAGGGGCCTTGATGCTGTTACGTCAATTGGAATACTTCGTTGCGGTCTCGAGAGAACGCCACTTCGCGCGCGCGGCCGAAGCCTGCTACGTATCCCAGCCCGCGCTCTCGGCATCGATCGCCAAGTTGGAGCGCGAACTCAACGTCACGTTGATCAATCGCGGACGCAACTTCGAGGGTCTCACCGTGGAGGGTGAACGACTTGTCGTCTGGGCCAAAAGAGTTCTTGCGGTACACGATGGGCTGGTAGCGGAAGCGGCGGCCTTGCGGTCTGGCATTTCGGGAGTGCTGCGGCTGGGGACTGGGCCGACGGTATCGACGACGACGGCGCTCCCGATCGCGGCCTTCTGCTCGCTTCACCCGCTGGCGCGTGTGAAGGTCTGCTCCCATTTTCCGACAACGGAATTGGTGCGCCAGCTCCGGTCTTTCGAGCTCGATGCCGCGATCGCCCATTTCGACATGCGGGAACGCAACGGCCTAGAGCTGGTTCCGCTTTATCACGAGGAGTGTGTATTGCTGGTGTCGGGTAAGCAGCTCGTACCGTCGGCGGGCCCGATCACCTGGTCGGAGGCGGCCCAGCTGCCGCTCGCGTTGCTGGCCCCGGAAGTCGGGTTTCGCCATTTCGTCGACGATGCATTTGCAAACGTCGGTGCCGCGGTCGTGCCCCAGATCGAGACAGACTCGATGGCTTCGATCTGCGCCCACGTCGCCACGGGGTCATGGGCGAGCATAGTGCCGCACACCTGGTTTCATGCGTTGCCGGCGACCGGCGCAATGCGGGGACTGCGCTTGGTCGAGCCCGAGCAGCGGGCGCCGATAGCGATCGCCATCCATGCTTCAGCGCCGGGCTCGGCTGCGGCCAGGGCGTTTCTGAATGTGGCGGTGGGAGCACCGCTTGGCCGTGACGACTTCACCTACGGAGGCCTCGATACAGGCGGTGAGTTCGATCCGGATTTGGACGTGGTGGTAGCGAACAGATCGGCGAGGGGGGCTTTCGTGGCGTGATGATGTCGCGATGCCCGACGAGATGCCTACGCCGTTGGGGCCCTTGATAACTCTTAGTTATCTCGTGAGTACCACCAGGTCTTGGACGCAATGCCGAGGTGTGAGGAAAAGTGAAGAGCAGGAAAGAAATTCAATCAAGGCAGCTACTGCCGGAAAGGGTGCTCGTGACGACCGGGGATACCATCGAAGATACCGACGCAAGGGACGTGGGAGCTCTCACCGATGGAATTCACTTGGTGGTCGATGCGCTTCTGCTCAATGATGTGCACACCATTTACGGTCTGGTCGGCATTCCGATCACCGACCTGGCGCGGACAGCACAGGCCTCGGGCATCCGCTACATAGGTTTTCGTCACGAAAGCGCCGCGGGGCATGCTGCGGCAGCAGCGGGCTTCCTGACCCAAAAACCCGGAATCTGCTTGACGGTGTCAGCGCCGGGATTCCTCAATGGACTCGTGGCCCTGGCCAATGCGACCACCAATTGCTTTCCTATGGTGCAGATTTCGGGCTCCAGTGAACGTCACCTCGTTGATCTGCAGCGTGGTGATTACGAGGAAATGGATCAGCTGGCCGCTGCTAGGCCCTTCGTCAAGGCGGCTTACCGGGTGTCTCGCGCCCAGGACATCGGCCGTGGTGTGGCGCGGGCAATTCGGACCGCCGCATCCGGGCGCCCCGGCGGGGTCTACCTTGACATCCCGGCGGCTGTGCTGGGCGAGGTTGTCGAGGCGAGGTCCGCCGCCGAGACGCTCTGGCGGGTGGTCGATCCAGCGCCGCGGCAGTTACCAGATCTTGAGTCGGTAGATAAGGCAATCGAATTGCTCGCCGGCGCTAAACGGCCCCTGGTCGTCTTGGGTAAGGGTGCTGCCTACGCGCAGGCCGATGAGCAGATCAAAGAGTTTGTCGAAAGCACCGGGGCACCATTCTTGCCGATGTCGATGGCCAAGGGGCTGCTGCCCGACGACCACCCGCAGTCGGCCGCGACGGCGCGGTCACTGGCGCTGCGTCGGGCAGATGTCGTCCTGCTGGTCGGTGCGCGGTTGAACTGGTTACTCGGACATGGTGATGCACCTCAGTGGAACCCCGACGCCAAGTTCATTCAGATAGACATCGAGGCCAGCGAAATGGATAGCAATCAACCTATTGCGGCTCCTCTGGTCGGAGATATCGGGTCGGTGATGCAGGCGCTGGTGGAGCGCTCGAAGCCGGGCCAGATCAGCACGTCGGCCCAATGGCGTGAAGAGCTTTCGGCCAAAGCGGCGCAGAATGTCGCGAAGATGGCGGACCGTCTCGCGGCTGCGCGCGTCGCGCACCCGATGAAGTTCCTCGGTGCTTTGCAGGCGATACGTGAAGTTCTGCAGGACAATTCGCAAGTATGTCTCGTCAACGAGGGCGCGAACGCCCTTGATCTGGCGCGCAACACGATCGGCATGTACCGGCCGCGCCGGCGCCTCGACAGCGGGACCTGGGGCGTGATGGGCATCGGGATGGGATATGCGATCGCCGCCGCGGTGGAGACCGGCGAGCCGGTGGTGGCGATCGAAGGCGACAGTGCTTTCGGGTTCAGTGGAATGGAATTAGAGACCATCTGCCGCTACAAACTTCCCATCGTCACCGTCATCCTCAACAACAGCGGCGTGTACCGCGGCGACGACCGCTCGGCGTCTGACGACCCGGCCCCGACGGCGTTGGAAGCGCATCACGAGTTCATGATCAAGGCTTTCGGCGGTTCGGGTTATCGCGCCGAAACGCCCGACGAGGTCGCCGCGGCGCTGCGCGAGGCACTGGCGTCGGGCCGGCCGGCGCTGATCGATTGCCTGATCGATCCATCCGATGGAACCGAAAGCGGCAACATCGCCCACCTCAACCCCAAGGGGATAACCAACAAGGGCTGAAAGCGCGCTGGCATGCCTGCCTACCAGGCAACACGTCGATAGAAGGTAACTCGAAGCACGAGAACGAAAGGAAATCTGTTATGACCGAACTGCCGTTGTCTGGGATCAAGGTCATCGACTTCACCGGCGTCCAGGCGGGTCCAGCCTGTACCCAGATGCTCGCCTGGTTTGGCGCGGACGTCCTCAAAGTTGAGCGGACGACTGGGGGCGACGTGACGCGTAATCAGTTGCGCGACATACCCGATGCGGACGCTTTGTACTTCACCATGCTCAACAGCAACAAGCGCTCCCTGGCGATCAACACGAAATCACCGCAAGGCGTTGAGGTGATGGAAAAGCTGATCCGCCAGGCCGATGTGTTGGTGGAGAATTTTGCGCCAGGCGCGATGGATCGGATGGGTTTGTCCTGGGACAAGTTGCAATCCTGGAATCCGCGACTGATCTTCGGTTCAGTCAAGGGTTTCAATGACGACTCGTCGTGGAACGACCTCAAGGTCTACGAGAACGTCGCACAGTGCGCCGGCGGCAACGCGTCCACCACCGGATTTTGGGACGGTCCGCCGACGGTCAGCGGTGCCGCCCTGGGCGACTCCAACACCGGAATGCACCTGCTGATCGGTATCCTGACCGCACTGATCGCGCGCGACAAGACCGGCAAGGGCCAGAAGGTATCCGCCTCGATGCAGGACTGCGTGCTGAATCTGTGCCGGGTGAAGCTGCGCGACCAACAGCGCCTCGAGCGCGTCGGCTACTTGGAGGAGTATCCGCAATATCCCAACGGCACGTTCGGTGACGCGGTGCCGCGCGGCGGTAACGCCGGCGGCGGTGGCCAGCCGGGTTGGGTGCTCAAGTGCAAGGGTTGGGAGACTGATCCGAACGCGTACATCTACTTCACGATCCAGGAGCAGAACTGGGCGCGCACGGCGGAGGCGATCGGGCGGCCGGAATGGGCCGACGACTCGGCCTACAACACCGCGCTTGCCCGCCAGGACAAGATCTTCGAGATCTTCGCGGAGATCGAGAAGTGGCTGGCCGACAAGACGAAGTACGAGGCCGTCGACATCCTGCGCAAGTGGGAGATCCCGTGTTCACCGGTGTTCTCCATGAAAGAGCTCGCCGTGGATCCCGATCTGCGCAAGAGCGGCAGCGTCGTCGAGGTGGAGCAGAAGGGGCGCGGCACTTTCCTGACGGTCGGGAGCCCGATCAAGTTCTCGTCCTTCAAGCCCGACATCAAGGGTGCGCCGCTGCTCGGCGAGCACACCGACGAGGTATTGGCCGAATTGGGGTATGACGCCGACACCATTGCCGGATGGCGGCAGAACGCGATAGTCGTCTAGAGAAGAAAGCATGCCGCGCGCTTGCGCGCTTCCCCAATCGCCGGGTCGCGGCGGGGATGGCCCCAGGGATTTCGATCCCTGGGGCCATCTCTTCTCCGTCGAGTCACGTTGACCGACAACCACATCATGTGTGCCGAGAAGTCGGCTCGTAATTATGGGCGGTGCGGGGGATCGGTGCGGCGGCCACCCAGGGCACCGGATACGTGGATGCCGTCGGATGGTCCGAAGTCGTCGGCAGCGACAACGCGAGAAGTTTGACTGCTTACGGTGCCGTTGCCGCGTGGCTTGCCGCGAGTGTCAATTCGGCAGGCGGCAAATTGGATAGCCGGGCCGCTGCAACCGTCGTGGCGCGATGGCGGCGCATAGGCAGATCAAGCCGATGGCGACGAAAGCCATTCCCAGGCGCTCAAAAGGTATCAACAGCGCGGGCAGTCCCACCCCGATCAGACCGCCGAACATCTTGGCGCTGTACACCAGCCCGAAGTTGCCGACCGCGCTGCGCTCTCCGAAATAATCGGCGACCAGGTTGATAAACAGCGAATAGAAGGTTCCGCCGGCTAACCCGCTGAGTGCGGCAAACGCGACGAATCCGACGGCGGACCCTGCCGAGGCTGAGGACGCCAAGCCCAGGAGCGCGAAACCCTCAATCCCCAACGCCAGACTCAACGTCTGACGCCTACCGAATCGATCCGAGAACCGGCTGGCGATATACCGGCCGGCACCGTTCACCAGCGCCAGCACCGCGACGGCGACGGTGCCGACCGCTAGCGGCAAGTCGTGGGCTATCGCGATGCTTGGCACGTAAACGATGGTCAGCAACGCCGCCGCCGACGCCACCACCGCGATCAGGTACATCAGCACGAAGGCCGATGTCCGGGCGGTCTCGCCGGGCCAGTATTGCCGTATCGCCGGGGCATTGCCTAACAGGCTGCGGTTCACGCGCTTGTCGACGCCCCACAGTCTTGGGTCGATCTCGGCCGGCCACCAGTCCGGCGGTGGATCGCGAAAGAAGGCGCCGCACATCGTCACCACGACCAGAACACAGAGTCCCACGGCCCAGAGGACGGCCCCGCGGTTGGCGGGGTGAAGCACCCAGGCGAACAAGACGATAAACGGGATCGCACCGCAACCGAACGCGCCCGATACCAGCGAGACTTTCGCACCGCGTTGCTCGGGGTACCACTGTGCCACAGTGGAAAGGCAAGTAGCGTAAACAATCCCGGCGCCGATGCCGCTCAGCACGGAGTAGCCCACCACTGCGATCTTGAGATCGCTGGTGCACGAAAGCGTCAGCGGGCCAACGGCGGACAAGGCGGCACCGATCAACATCGCAGTGGGCGAACCGATTCCGCAGCGTCCCCGTAGCGCTGGGGTAGCGGCAGCGGCACCTGCCTGAAAAACCACCCACAGAGCCAGCACCGAGAATACGCCTGCGGCAGCGGGGGCATGCGACTGCTGGACAGCGATGACGGCGACCCCGTAGCCAAATTGGAGCACGCTGATACCGGCCATTGCCGTCCATGGCAGCCACAGCATCCAGATTCTCGACCGCGCCATGATGTCGTGCGGTCGTTCGCCGATGCGATACGAGCACCCGTGCGCTCGAATCCGCAGGACTGCGATTCCATCACCGCCGGTCATCGTGATCCCCTTAATGCATACAGTATGCAACGGTTGTACTCCTGTTCACCGCCAGTGTCCAGGGGTGGTAAGCAAACCGGCGTGCGAAAGCCCCCACTGGCGTGAGGGCACGTGGCGCAACGCTATTCGGCAAACAACTTCGCCGGGCTAATTCGTTGCCGGTGAGGCGTTGGCGGCGTCCCTTCAATCGGTGACGGGGACTGGTTCACCGTTTATCAGCCGGTCCGCTCTAGACAATTGGCTCGTCTTTAGTGACACTGGTCGTATACGGTATACAGTCTGCAGTAGACAGCCAGTCTCGGGCCCGGCCGTCGCAGCCCATTTCACTGCTTCGGAATCCCCCGCTGCGCGGAGAATTGGCCGGCCGGCAGGCGCAGGAGGTTGGGGCAATGGTGGGCATCGCATCGCGGCGTCGGTCACCCGAACCTGCACGGGCAGTGGAGCACTCGACGCGCGCAGCGGCATCACGGTCTTTCGGCCACAACGACAACTCTCAGGGGAGATCTCATGGGTAAGGCATTAGACGGTGTTCGCGTGCTCGATATGACTCATGTCCAGTCCGGTCCATCCGCCACCCAGATGCTCGCCTGGCTAGGTGCCGACGTCATCAAGCTCGAAACACCTAACGGCGGAGACGTCACGCGGGGCCAGCTGCGCGACCTGGCCGACGTGGACAGTCTTTATTTCACGATGCTCAACTGCAACAAACGCAGTGTCACCGTCAATATGAAAAGCGCCGACGGTAAGGAGATCTTCAGCAGACTGGTAGCGCGTGCCGATGTTTTGGTGGAGAACTTCGGCCCCGGCGTGGTCGACCGGTTCGGGTTCAGTTGGGAGCGGCTGCAGGAAATCAACCCGGGGCTGATCTATGCGTCGATCAAAGGATTTGGTCCGGGCAAGTACTTCAACTTCAAGGCGTACGAAATCATCGCCCAGGCGATGGGCGGCGCCATGGCCACGACGGGTTTCGAGGACGGCCCGCCCACTGCCACGGGCGCACAAATCGGCGACTCCGGCACCGGAATTCACCTCGTCGCCGCGATCCTCGCGGCGTTGCTCCAGCGCACCAACACGGGTCGTGGGCAACGGGTTCAGGTTGCGATGCAGGCCGCCGTACTCAACCTCTGTCGGGTGAAGCTGCGCGATCAGCAACGGCTGGCTCATGGCCCACTGCACGAATATCCCAACGAGCGCTTCGGCGATGAGGTGCCCCGGGCGGGCAACGCCTCCGGTGGAGGTCAACCCGGGTGGGCCGTTCGCACCAAAGGTGGGGGTCCCAATGACTACATCTATGTCATCGTCCAGCCCGCCGGGTGGGCGCCGCTGGCGAAGCTCATCGGCCGACCCGATCTCGCCGACCATCCGGACTGGGCTCGGCCAGAAGACCGACTGCCCAAGCTGGACAAGGTTTTCGCTCTGATCGAGGACTGGAGTCAACGGCTCGACAAGTGGGAAGCCATGGAGGCACTCAATGCTCTCAATGTGCCCTGCGGTCCGGTGCTGAGCACCAAGGAGTTGATCGAGGACCAGACGCTGGCAGATCTGGAGGCGATCGTCACCGTCGAGCACCCCGAACGGGGGACGTTCAAGACGGTCGGCAGCCCGCTTCGGCTTTCCGACTCGCCCGTCGATGTCATCCGTCCACCGCTGCTGGGCGAGCACACCCAGGAAATCTGTACGGAACTGGGTTATACGCCGGAGCAGTTGCAGCACTTCAGAAGCGCCGGAGTGATCTGAGCGCGCGGCGCTGAGAAGGACCCGGTTGTGGGAAATGGCCGCGCGCAACTCGGTGCAGTACCGAGGTGGGTCATGACGGGCCGGCCATGGCTTCGGATGTCAGGCGTGGCTTACCGAGCGCGCTACGCGAGCGAAATCGCCGGTCGTGCACCGCCATAGATCCCGCGGGTCAAACTTCACCCCGATACCGAACCAATCCATCAGCTCGATGGTCGCCGGGTCGTTCAACGCACGCGGCCACCGGGCCACCCCGTCATGCCCATTTTCCGAAAGTGAGTCAACGATGTCTTCAACTCTCGCAACCTATCGCGAGGTCATCGATGCCAATGGTCGCATCTATCGCGTCGGCGAAACCGACCGCGATCTGCTCGGCAGATCCCGAGCGTCTCTGGTCTGGCTGCCATGGATCGCGATGATGGCGGTCAGCGTTTTTGAATACGGCTACGGCGCCGCCGCCGATACCCTGCGCCAAGCCCATGGCTGGAGTCTGTCCCAAACCTTCTGGCTGCTTTCAGTTTGGGCCGTGTTTCAGGCAGCCGTTGCCTATCCCGCGGGCCGGCTTCGGGAAAAGGGGCTCACCTCGGCGAGGTCCACCATGCTCGCCGCTGCGGTGTTGTCGGCACTGGGTTTCGTCACCGTCGCTCACAGCGGGAATCTGGTCGTCGCCTTCCTGGGATTCGCGGTGTGCGGTGGCTGTGGGGTCGGTTTGGTGTACTCGACGGGCATCACGATCGTCGGCAAGTGGTATCCAGAGCGGCGGGGCGCCAAGACGGGGTTCGTTTGTGGCGGGTTCGCCTACGGTGCAGTACCTTTCATCTTCATTTTCAGTTACGCACTGCACCCGAACACCTATGTGTGGGTTCTTGACTTGGTAGGGGCCTTCATGCTGGTGGTCGTCGCGGTATGCGGCGCCTTTTTTCAGGATCCGCCAAAGAACTGGTGGCCGGCGGATGTCGACCCGCTGCAGCACGCGGCCGGCGGCCCCAACGCCCGAAGTCTGCAGAAGAACCCGCCCGCGGTCCGGCAATACGGTCCGCTGGAGGCCATCAAAACGGGCATGCTGCCATTGATGTGGCTGTCGTTGGGGATTACCACCGGCGTCTCGCTGTTCGGCATCAGCTATATGGTTCCGTTCGCCAAACACCTCGGCTTCGGCGCGATGATCGTGGCGTCGTCGGCGGGCGTCCTTTCGATCATCAATGGCGTCGGTCGCGCGGTGACCGGCTTCGTCTCGGACCGGATCGGTCGTAAGCAGACGCTGCTCATCGTGCTGCTGGTGTCGGTCATCGCTCTGATCGGCCTGCTCTACTCCGGGCTTGCCAAGAATGAGATCGCCTTCATCCTTTTCGCCGTCTTGGTCGGGTTCGGTGGCGGTGCTTTCTATCCGCTGTTCGCCACGCTGACCACCGACTACTTCGGTGAGAACAACAACGCCAGCAACTACGGCATCATCTACAGCTCCAAGCTGGTCGGCTCGATCCTGGGAATCGGTGTGGGCGCCAGCGTGATTGACGCGTGGGGCTACACCGGTGCCTACTGGCTGGCCGCGGCCAGTGCGCTGATCTCAGCCGGAACCGCGGCGTTGTTGCGGCAGCCGGGACGGCGCACGAAGAATGTAACGGTTGCCCAGGCAGTGGGTCATGCCACGCCTTCGGCACCGTCGGCGGCTTCTTGACGTCGCTGATGGTAAATCTCGCGGGTGCGTTCGGTGTGGCGGCGCATCAGGTCTCCGGCACGCTTACCGCTGCGCCCGGCGATGGCCTCGATCAGCTCGGCGTGTTCGTCCCAGGCGTCTTTGCCGCGGGCTAGCGCGATGGGCTGGTAATACCAACGCACCCGGCGTCCGACTTGGCCGATGAGGTTCGCCAGCACGCTATTGGCCGACATGGCAACGATATAAGAGTGGAAGGCATCGTTGGCGGTGACAAGACCTTCCTTGTCACCGCCGGCGAGCGCCTTCTCTCCGGTCCGGTGCAGCTCCCAAAGATGTTCTACTTGGGGCGGTTTGGCCGCGCGAGCAGCCAACCGGGCCGACTCGGCTTCGAGCAGAGTACGCACGCCCAACAGCTCATCGGCCTCGGCATCGGTGGGCACGTGCACGTATGCGCCCAACGCCGGGCGGAGGTCGACCCACCCCTCGCTTTGCAAGCGCTGCAAGGCCTCTCGAATGGGTTGGCGGCTCACGCCCAGTTGGGCGGCCAACTCGTTTTCCACCAAATGCTGGCCGGGCCGCAATTCACGGGTGATGATCAGCTCCATCAGCGCCTCGTAGGCAGCTTCGCGCAGTGGTGCCGGCCGCTCCAACCTCATCCGCGACCCCGCCTCGCTCGGCGCGCCGGTGGTGACCATGAAGTCTATCCTCATTCCCGTCCTGGTTAATCGCGTACGTAGCATACAGTCCGCAACGTCCAAGTCTGGGACTACGACACCGCGGGCTGTCCAGCTTTTCTCAAGGTTGTATACAGGATACAGGCAGGTCAAGCGCTTTGGAGCCAGATCGCAAATATCGCGACGTGATTCGCCGCACTTGCACGGTTAAGACAAAAGCAACGGGGTTGGCGAGCAGGACAACCCGTCTGCTCGCCAACCCCGTTGGCCGCGCCGCCGCACGAAACGGCATCGCCGGCTTCAGGACAGCGCCGGCACCGATCGGCCGCTAGGCCGCACCGGATTTGGCGGTTGCGGTGTATGACCGCGCCCCCACACCGGCCAGTGCGCCCCCGTCGACGATGAGGTACTCGTCGCGGATCGGTTTTCCACCGAAGTAGCATTCCAGAATTTCCCTGGTGCCGGCCGCATATCGAGTCTGCGCAGACAGCGAGGAGCCCGAAATATGCGGTGTCATCCCCTGGTGGGGCATGGTGCGCCACGGGTGGTCGGACGGTGCAGGCTGGGGGTACCACACGTCGCCGGCATAGCCCGCCAACTGACCGCTCTGCAGCGCGCGGACAATGGCGGCCTGGTCACAGATAAGCGCCCGCGCCGTATTAATAAGGTAGGCACCGCGTTTCATCGTCGCCAGCAACTCGTCGTTGAACAGTCCTCGGGTTTCGGGATGCAGGGGAGCGTTGATCGTCACGACATCGAGGTGTGGCACCATGTCCTGGACACTGGGGTGGAAGGTCAGGTTCAGTTCTTTTTCGACCTCAGCGGGCAGCCGGTGCTTGTCCGTGTAGTGCAGGTGCACGTCGAACGGCGCCAGGCGGCGAAGTACCGCGAGCCCGATTCGGCCGGAGGCGACGGTGCCGACATGCATTCCCTCGAGGTCGTAGGAACGTTGCACACAGTCGGCGATGTTCCAGCCGCCGTCAAGGACCCATTGATGGGACGGCAGGTAATTGCGGACCTGCGACAGAATCATCATGACGACGTGCTCGGCAACGCTGATGCTGTTGCAGAAGGTGACCTCGGCGACCGTGATTCCGTGGTCGATCGCGGCGTCCAGGTCGTAGTGATCCGAGCCGATCCCCGCCGTGACCGCCAGCTTGAGTTTGGGGGCGCGCGCGATCCGCTCGGCGGTCAGATACGCGGGCCAAAACGGTTGCGAGATGACGATTTCGGCGTCGGCGAGGTGCCTGTCGAACTCCGAGTTTTCGCCTTCCTTGTCCGAGGTCACGATCAGCTCGTGGCCAAGGCTCTCAAGGTAGGGACGCAAGCCCAGTTCGCCGGAAACGCTGCCCAGCAGTGCGCCCGGGGCGAAGTCGATGGCCGACGGTGTCGGCAGCGTTTGCCCATCCGGGTAGCGGTCCAGGTGAGGCAGGCCGTCGCGCGGAAATTCCTTGGGATATCCGGTTACCGGGTCGTCGTAAAGGACGCATACCACTTTTGACATAGAATCTCGTTTCCTTTCTTGCCGCCGATCCTCGGCGCTTTTCCTGCCGCCGCGCTGATGTGGCGGTCAAGTGTGTGTCGCTGCGTGGTTGCCACGCTGTGCTATTACAAAACCTTGAGTTCCTCGGTGATTTCGGCGACGGATGCCTTCGCGTCGCCGAACAGCATCGAGGTCTTCTCGTTGAAATACAGCTCGTTCTCGATGCCGGCGAATCCGGGATTCATCGACCTTTTCAGCACGATGATGGACTTGGCTTGGTCGACATCCAGAATCGGCATGCCGTAGATCGGCGAGGCCGGATTCGACCGTGCCGCAGGGTTTGTCACGTCGTTGGCGCCGATGACCAGGGCCACGTCGGTGCGGCTGAACTCGCCGTTGATTTCGTCCATCTCTTTGAGCTGCTCGTAGGGCACATCGGCCTCGGCGAGCAGAACGTTCATATGCCCTGGCATGCGACCCGCCACCGGATGGATGGCATGACGCACCTCCACGCCGCGTCCCTCTAGTAGCCCGGCCATTTCGCGCACCACGTGCTGGGCCTGTGCCACGGCCATTCCATAGCCGGGGACGATGATCACCTGGCCGGCGTAGCCCATCTGCAACGCCGCGTCGGCCGCACTGGTCTGGCGCACCGTCTGATCGGCTGGCACGTCTGCGGTGTTCGCGCCGGTGCCGGTGGCGCCGAAGCCGCCGGCGACGATGGCGGGGATCGAGCGGTTCATCGCCTTGGCCATCAGGTTGGTCAAGATGGTCCCCGACGCTCCGACGATCATTCCCGCGACGATCATCGCGGTGTTGTCCAGCCCCAGTCCCGTCGCTGCCGCCGAAAGCCCGGTGAGCGCATTGAGCAGCGAGATCACCACCGGCATGTCGGCGCCCCCGATGGGCAGCACCACGGTGACGCCGAGCACGGCCGCGAAGACGAGCACAGCGATGAAGAGCACCGGTGCTCGCTGGCCGAATTCGATGGCGCCGGCGCAGCCGACGGTGGCGACCAGCAGTATCAGGTTGAGCGGCTGTTGCGCTCGGCCCAGCCCGATGGGCTTGCCCGGCAACACTTCCTGTAGCTTTCCGAAGGCGATCAGCGATCCCCAGAACGACAGCGAGCCGACGATGGCGGCGAACAGCGAGGCGATCGCGACGTAGGCCGGCACGGCGGCGTAACCATGGCTGTCGCGGAATTCCACCCACGAGACCAAGGCCACCGCGCCGCCTCCGACGCCGTTGAACAGGGCGACCATCTGAGGCATGGCGGTCATCTTGACGCGCTGGGCCGCGGGAACACCGACCAATGCCCCGAGGAGCAGCCCGAGTGCGATCAGCCACCAATTGCTCGTGCCCGGCGTCAGCAGGGTGGCCACGATCGCAATCGTCATACCAACGGCGGCAATCAGATTGCCGCGCGCGGCGGTGCGGGGCCCGGTCAGGCCGGTGAGTCCGAGGATGAAAAGCGCGAAAGCGACGACGTAGAGAACAGCGATGAGGTCATTCACTTCGCCGACGCAACCTTTCCGGCCGAGACGCTGGGCTTCTTCTTGAACATGCCGAGCATGCGGTCGGTCACCAGGAAGCCGCCCACCACGTTGATCGCACCGAAGGCAGTCGCGATGACCAGTAACAGCCGGTCGAATGCATCGGTGGCCGACTGGCCCAGGAGCACCAGACCGGCGAGCAGGACGATGCCGTGAATCGCGTTGGTACCGGACATGAGTGGGGTGTGCAGCGTGTTGGGCACCTTGGAGATCACCGCGAAGCCGACAAAACCGGCCAGGGTGATAATCGCCAGGTTGGCCACGAGCGTCATCGGATCTCCGTCAACTGGTTGTTGGATTTGGTCACGCAGCAGGCGCCGAGGATCTCGTCAGAAAGATCGGGCACGGTCGCACCGTCGAGCATGTGCTCCAGCAGTGCCGCGACGTTGCGCGCGTAGAGCTCGCTGGCGTGTTCGGGCATGCCGGCCGGAAGGTTCAGCGGCGCGGTGATGGTGACGTCGTGCCGACGCACCGTCTCTCCCGGCACGGTGAGTTCACAGTTGCCGCCGGCCTCACCGGCGAGGTCGACGACGACGCTGCCGCTGCGCATCAGGCGCACGGCTGCAGCGGTGACCAATCTGGGTGCGGCACGGCCGGGTACGAGAGCGGTGGTGATGACCACGTCGAAGCCGGGAATCGCTTCGGTGAGACGGCGTTGCTGCTCGGCCTGTTCTGCCGGCGTCAGGGCGCGGGCGTACCCGCCTTCGCCGGCGGCCGTGACGCCGAGTTCGAGCCACTTGGCGCCCAACGATCTGACTTGGTCGGCGACTTCGGGCCGGACGTCGAAGCCGGTGGTGCGGGCCCCCAGCCGTTTTGCCGTGGCCAGTGCCTGAAGTCCGGCAACGCCGACACCGAGCACCAAAACTGTTGCCGGCTTCACTGTTCCGGCAGCGGTGGTCATCATCGGGAAGAAGCGGGTCGAGCACTGCGCGGCACACAGCACCGCCTTGTATCCCGCGACATTGGCCTGTGAGGAGAGCGCATCCATGGTCTGGGCCCGTGAAATCCGGGGCACGGCTTCCATCGCGAAGCCGTTGACACCCGCTCGTCGCAAACGCTCGCCGAGCTCGGGGCGGGTGCGGGGCGCGAGGAAGCCGATCAGGCTGGCTCCCTGTTTCAAACGGCTGATCTCCGTCTCAGTCGGCGGGTTCACCTTGACCACGACATCGGCCGACCAAGGATCGCCAATAACGGCGCCCGCGTTTCTGTAGTCCTCGTCGCGGATCAAGGCTCCCTCGCCGGCTCCCGTCTCGACGACGAGATGGTGGCCGGCGGCACGCAGGCGTTCGACGACGCCGGGTACCAGGGCGACTCGGTTTTCGCCGGCGGCGATCTCGCGAGGCACTCCGATCGCAGACATAGCCCTCTTCCTTGAGTTGGCCGGAAGGCACGCTCGACGCGGTCCGGATTGGTGAAGTCCCGACGTCCCGCCGAGAGCGCGATGGCTACAAACATACAAGGATCGCATACTGTATGCAATAATGAGGACGCCTTGGACCTTGGCCGCCCAGCGGCTCGATGCATGCGGGATGCGGGAGGAGACTCTATGAGGATTGCAGTCGTTGGTGCCGGAGCTATCGGCGCCTATTGGGGCGCCGCGTTGTACCGGGGCGGTTCCGACGTTCACCTGATCGCGCGAAACGACAACTTGCGAGCGATCCGGAAAAGCGGTGTGCGCGTGATCAGTCCGCGCGGTGACTTCTTGGCGCACCCCAACGCGACGGACTCCCCGGCCGAGATCGGGCCGGTCGACTACATCTTCTTGGGTCTCAAAGCACACAGCTATCCCACGTGCGGTCCGCTGATTGAGCCCCTGCTGGGTCCGAACACGGCAATCATCGCCGCGCAGAACGGCATTCCCTGGTGGTATTTCCACCAGCTGCCGGGTCCCTATCAAGGACACCGGATCGAGGCGGTGGATCCCGGCGGCGCCACCAGCGCAGTGCTGGCTCCCGAGCGAGCGATCGGCTGCGTGGTGTACCCGGCCACAGTTCTGGAGGCTCCAGGCGTGGTTCGGCATCTCGAGGGGACACGGTTTTCCATCGGCGAACCGTCCGGAGAGCTCTCGGGGCGCTGTAAGGCGCTGAGCGAAGCGATGATCGCCGGCGCACTGAAATGCCCGGTGGAGACCGATCTGCGCAACGACATCTGGATCAAGTTGATGGGTAACGTGGCATTCAACCCGCTCAGTGCGTTGACCAGAGCGACGATGGTGCAGATGTGCCAGGACCTGAACACCCGACGAGTGGTGATGCAGCTGATGGAGGAGACCCTGGACATCGCCGCGAGATTGGGTAGTACGCCGGATATTTCGATAGACAAGCGGCTGCGAGGGGCCGAAAAGGTCGGGCACCACAAGACTTCGATGCTTCAAGATCTCGAAGCGGGCAAGGAGCTGGAGCTCGATGCGATTGTCTCCGCGGTGGTGGAACTCGCCGACCTGACCGGGGCGTCCGCTCCTACCCTTCGCACCGTCCACGCTGCCACCGACCTCCTCGCCCGCACCAGTGGAGTGGCGCCGTCACGCCGTGGCGGGGTTTTGCAACAACAACCTCAAGCGGCTCTGCGCTAGGGGAAAGGACACCGTCCATGCGCACAACGAAGATTGTCTGCACATTGGGACCCGCGACCGCCACAGCTCCGCGGCTGACTGAACTCATCGATGCCGGAATGGATGTCGCGCGACTGAATTTCAGTCACGGCACGCACGCGGAGCATTCCGCCTACTACGACCTGGTCCGCGAGATCGCCGCTCGACGCCGGCCCTCTGTGCGAGTGCTGGCCGACTTGCAAGGACCCAAAATACGGCTGGGACGGTTCGCCAACGGGCCGGTGGTCTGGAGTGCCGGCGAGAAAGTCGCGATCACCACCGATGCCTGTCCGGGCGATCACGACCGAGTCTCCACTACCTATCGCGGTCTGGCCTCGGACGTGAAAACCGGCGATCGGCTGCTTGTCGACGACGGCAGAATCGACTTGGCGGTGGTGGAAGTCAACGGCTCGGACATCGGCTGCGAGGTGATGCACGGAGGGCCCGTCAGCGACAACAAGGGCATCTCATTGCCCGGAGTCGCGGTCAGCGCTCCGACGTTGTCCGACAAAGACATTGAGGACCTGAAGTTCGCTTTGAATCTTGGTGTGGACATGATTGCCATGTCGTTCGTGCGCGCACCGGAGGAGGCAAAGCTGGCCCACGCCATCATGAGTGAGGTCGGCAGGCGAGTGCCCGTGATCGCCAAACTGGAGAAGCCAGAAGCTGTCTTGTGTTTGCCGGCGATCGTCGCGGCTTTCGACGGCTTGATGGTGGCCCGCGGTGATCTCGGTGTCGAGATGCCGTTGGAGCAGATACCGCTGGTCCAAAAGCGAGTGATCCGGCTCTGCCGCGATGCTGCCAAGCCGGTCATCGTCGCCACGCACATGCTCGACTCGATGGTCTCGGACCGGCGTCCGACGCGAGCCGAAGTGTCCGACGTGGCCAACGCGGTGCTCGATGGCGCCGACGCGGTGATGCTGTCCGCGGAGACCAGCGTCGGAGCCTATCCGGCTCACACCGTGACCACGATGGCGCGCATCGTCGAAGAAGCCGAGGGTGCGATCCACCGTGGAGAACCGCCGTATTGGGCCGGTCGTCCCGACGGCCATCGCGACTTCGTTGCTGAGGCGGTCTTGGCGGCGGCGCGCTTGGTGCGGCGGCGACTGAGAGCGGTCGCGGGCCGTTACGCCCTCGCGGGCAGCACCGCGGCATTAGGCCTGAGCGCAGTGTCGTCGGTGTCGCACCGCCGGAATCATTAAGGGGGACAACATATGTCGTTCGTCAACGTCCAACCCGATGCGCTGGCGGGAGCGGCCTCGCAGCTGGGTGCGATCGGCGCTTCGATGAATGCCCAGAACGCGGCTGCGGCGGGCCCCACCACCGGAGTGGTTCCCGCGGCCGCGGACGAGGTTTCTGCACTGATCGCCGCACAATTCACGATGTATGCCCAAATGTATCGGTCCGTCAGCGCTCAGGGCGCGGTAGTGCTGGAGGCGCTGGTCAAAACCATGGCGGCAAGCGCGGATACGTACGCTGCGACCGAGGCCGCCAATGCCGCGGCTACCGGGTGAGCAGGCTAGAGAGCGGCGCCTTTGTCGAACTCCGAGGCGATGGCGCGCGCGACCCGCTTCAACAGCGGCGTAACCTTCGGCGCGGACGTCAACGTGACGCGCACCGCGGGACCGGAGATCGAAATGGCGGTCAGTGACGGCGCATCGGGTACCGGCACGGCGAAGCAGCGCACGCCGATTTCCTGCTCGCCCTCGTCGACGGCATAGCCGCGGGCACGGCACAGCGTGATGTCTTGGAGCAATCCGTCGGTCGTCGTGTGCGAATTCTCGGTCGCTGCGGGCATCCCGGTTCGCGCCAGCAAATCGCGCAGCGCCTTATCGGGGAGTTGCATCAGCAGCGCCTTGCCCACTCCGGTGCAGTGCGGGTAGACCCGCCGGCCGACCTCGGTGAACATGCGCATCGAATGCGGTGAGGGGACCTGGGCAACGTAGACGGCCATGTCATTGTCCATCACCGCCATGTTCGCCGTCTCGCCGGTGCGGTCCACCAACTCACTGAGATGGGGCCGTGACCACATACCGATGAGCTGGCCCGCGCTCTCACCCAAGCGAATCAGCCTCGGCCCCAACGAGTAATGCCGGTTGGGAAGCTGCCGCAGGTACCCCATGCCCAACAAGGTTCGTGCCAGTCGGTGCATCGTGGGCTGGGGCAGATCGGCGCGCGCCGCGAGCTCACCGAGCGCACCGGTCCCGCCCATCGCGGCCAGAATCTCGAGCACCCCGAACGCTCGTTCCACCGATTGGACACCGCCCGTGCGGTCAGCGTATTCGGGCTCAGTGGTCATCGGGTGTCACCGAGTCAAGCGCGGCGGACGACGCGCTAGTCGAACAGCAATGCGGCAGTGGGTGAATCGTCGAGCGTGGTTGCCAGCTCATTGTGTTCGGTGATGTTGTCGATGTCGGTGCCCATCGCGATGTTCGTGATGCGTTCCAAGAATATCTCGACCACCACGGGCACCTTGTGCTCGCGGGCGAGTTGCTGCGCGCGGGCGAGTGCGGGCGCGATCAGCGCTGGGTCGGTGACTTGGATTGCCTTGCAGCCCAATCCTTCCACTACCCGGCGGTGGTCGACCCCATAGCCCTTCGGCAGCTCGGTATCGTCCGATTCCTGGGCATTGATGTTATCGAAAGCCAACGAGACGAAATAGTCCATGTCGAAGTTGAGCTGAGCTTGGCGGATCAGCCCGAGGTAGGAGTTGTTGACGACGACATGGACGTAGGGCAGGTTGAACTGTGCGCCGACGGCCAGTTCCTCGATGAGGAATTGGAAGTCGTAATCACCCGACAATCCGACCACCGTGGCGGTTGGGTCGGCGGCGACCACGCCGAGCGCGGCGGGAATCGTCCATCCCAGTGGCCCGGCCTGCCCGCAGTTGATCCAGTGCCGCGGCTTGAAGACCTGCAGGAATTGACCTCCGGCGATCTGGGAGAGTCCAATCGCGGTGACGTAGCGGGCATTACGCCCGAATGCCCGATTCATCTCTTCGTAGACGCGTTGCGGCTTGATGGGGATGTCGTCGAAGTGAGTCTTGCGGTGCATGGTCTTTTTGCGGTCTTGGCAGTCCCGCACCCAGTCGGCCCAGTCCGGGAGGTGGCCGGCCGAACGCCGCTGGGATGCCTGCGCCACCAGCATCTCCAACGCCGCCTTGGCATCAGAGACAATGCCGAGGTCGGGGGCGAACACCCGGCCGATCTGGGTGGGTTCGATGTCGATGTGCACAAAGCGGCGGCCCCGCCGGTAGGTGTCGAGTCCGCCGGTGTGGCGGTTGGCCCACCGGTTGCCGATACCGATTACGAAATCCGATTCGAGTAGGGCGGCGTTGCCGTAGCGGTGAGCGGTCTGTAGCCCGACCATCCCCGCCGCCAGTCGATGGTCGTCGGGAATGGTTCCCCACCCCATCAGCGTCGGCACCACCGGGACATTGAGCAACTCGGCGAGTTCGACGAGTAGTTCGTCGGCGTCGGCGTTGATGATGCCGCCACCGGCGATGATAAGTGGCCGTTGCGCGGTGACCAGCATGTCAAGCGCTTTGGCTATCTGCGCCGGCGTGGCCGCGGGCTTGTAGACCGGGAGGGGAGCGTAAGTGCCGGGGTCGAAATCGATTTCGGCCATCTGAACGTCGATGGGCAGGTCGATCAGCACCGGGCCGGGCCGGCCCGAGCGCATCAGGTGAAACGCCTGGGCGAAGGCGCCGGGGACCTGCCCGGGTTCGAGAACCGTCATTGCCATCTTCGTCACGGGTGCCGCGATCGAGGCGATGTCGACTGCCTGAAAGTCTTCTTTGTGCAGCTTGTTGACCGGAGCCTGGCCGGTGATTGCCAGGATGGGAATGGAATCGGCGCTGGCTGAATACAATCCGGTGATCATGTCGGTGCCGGCAGGGCCCGAGGTGCCGATGCACACACCAATGTTGCCCGGTGCGGCGCGGGTGTAACCCTCGGCCATGTGGCTGGCGCCCTCGACGTGGCGGGCCAGCAGGTGCCGGATCCCGCCGTGGGCACGCATCGCCGAATAGAAAGGATTGATGGCTGCCCCCGGCAAGCCGAAAGCATGGGTGGCACCCTCGATTTCGAGAATTCTGACGGCCGCGTCGACCGTGCGCATCCGGGTCACTGGATCCCACCTTCCTTATGTCCGGACAGGCGTTCGACACCTCGTAGCAGGCCGGAGTGGTCGAGGGGGCCGTCCCCGTTGGCCACCGCCGAAGCCATCAGCTGCGCGACGACGGCGCCGAGCGGAATGGTCACACCCGCTTCGCGGGCCGCACTGGTGACGATGCCCATGTCTTTGTGGTGCAGTTCGATCCGGAAACCTGGGTCGAAGTTGCGTGCCAACATCTTTGGGGCCTTCTGTTCGATCACCGCCGAGCCCGCCAGCCCACCACCCAGCACCTTGATTGCTGCGTCCAGGTCGACGCCGTAGGCGCGCAGGAACGTCACTGCTTCGGCGAGGAGCTCGATGTTGCCGGCGACTATTAGCTGATTGGCCGCCTTGACGGTCTGGCCCGCCCCGTTGGGCCCGACATGAACGATTGTCTTGCCGACGAGCTCCAGAATCGGTTTAGCCGCTGCGAAATCGCTGTCGGTGGCGCCGACCATGATCGACAACGACGCGTTCTTGGCGCCGGGCTCGCCGCCGGACACCGGGGCATCAATGAGACGCAACCCGCGTTGAGTGGCTTCCTTGGCCAGCTCGGCGGTGACGTCGGGCCGGATGGAGGAGAAGTCGATCACCAGCGTCGAGGGCTGAGCATGAGCGAAAACACCGTCCTCCGAGAGCAATACATTTTGTACGTCGGGGGAGTCGGGCACCATGACGGCCACGATGTCGGCGTTCTTCACGCTCTCCGCGATGGAGCCCGCCTCCGCTCCGCCCGCTTCGATCAGTGCCGCGGCCCGGCCCGGTGATCGGTTGTAGCCGACGACGGTGTGGCCGGCGTGGGCGAGATGGCAGGCCATGGGACTGCCCATGATGCCCAGCCCGATGAAGGCGATCGTGCTCACTGATTCCTCGTTCCTGTCAGTGTTTTCAGTGATTCGACGTTGAAACCGCCACGACCTCGCTCGTCCGGCGGCAGCCAGTCGAAGGTGTCGGGCCGAGATGACTTGTATTCCAAACCGATGTAGCCGCTGTATTGCGGCGCCAGCATGGCGAAATAGTCTCCCAGCGGGATCTCACCGGTTCCCGGCTCCCCACGTCCGGGAGCGTCGGCGACCTGAACATGTCCGATCAGCTCGTAGTTGGACTGCAGCGCCGCGGGCACATCGTCGTTGTTGACATAAAGGTGATACAGATCCGCCAACAGGCGCAGATTGGTGACGCCCGCTTCCGCTCGAACGCGGTCGATGACGCGAACGGCGTCGGCCGCGGTTTTGAGTGGGTAGCGGGGTGCGCCGCTGACCGGCTCGATGAGCACCGTCGCGCCGATGCGGTGGGCGGCTTGAGCCGCGTAAGCAAGGTTCTTGGCCGCCACCTCGTCTTGCACCTCCGGCGCGATACCGTCGATGCGGTTGCCGTAGAGGGCATTAAAGGCCCGGGTGTCCAAGCTTTCGGCAATGCCGATGGCGACGTGCACATTGTCGCGAAACTCGGTCGTCAGCGCGGGATCGGACAGCACACCTCGGTCGCCACCGGCCATGTGACCGGCGAAGAAGTTCAGTCCGGACAACTGCACTTCCGCCTCTTCGATGGCGCGGACGAAGGCCCTGACGTCCGCGTCTGGGGGTGTCGCCTCGATGAACGGCCACCAGAACTCCACCGCCTCAAAGCCCGCCGCTCGAGCCGCGGCCGGTCGGTCCAGCACGGGTAGGTCGGTGAACAGGATCGAGCAGTTCACCGTGTAAGTCGCCGGAGCCATGGCCGTCCTTCCTCTTTGCCTAGGCCGAACAACATTCCGCAATACGGAATGTCCACACCGGAATACGAAATTGAGTCAAGGCGATACACCAGTCCCTGTCAAGGAATGGCGCGATCCGTACAACCCCAATTGTCAGATTTAATAAGCAATTTCGATGACTACGCCAGATGTCGGTCCGGTGGCTTTGACAGTCGCGCGTCGGGCGTGTCAGGTTGTTGGGATGGAAGCATCATTCCGTATTGCGGAATGCTCGGGTATTGCGCTCTCCTGATGAGGGGCAACGTCGTGCTCGCGCCGGACAAGTTCAAGGGTTCGCTGACAGGTGAGCAGGCTGCGCGGGCAATGGCGCAGGGCGTGTGCCGCGCAGTTCCTACGATGACCCCGGTCGTCTGCCCTGTCGCAGACGGAGGAGAGGGCACCCTCGACGCCGTGTTGGCGGCCGGATTTGAGCGCGTAGACGCGCACGCGTCGGGCCCGACGGGTGCACCCGTGCACACCGCGTATGCCCGCAAGGATGAGCGTGCGGTCATCGAGATGGCGGATATCTGTGGTCTGCAGCGGCTTCCGGCGGCAACGCCGGCGCCGGTGACAGCGACGAGCTACGGGTTGGGCACCGTGATGGCCCAAGCGCTGGATGACGGCTGCCGCGACATCGTCATCACCGTCGGCGGCAGTGCAAGCACCGATGGCGGCGCGGGGATGCTGATGGCGCTGGGTGCGAAGATATTCGATCGCCACGGTCGGCCGATTGCTATGGGTGCTCGGGGCCTGGCCGACGCTGCGCACCTCGATCTCAGCCGGTTGCATCCCCACCTCGGCGAGGCCACGGTCACGCTGGCCGCCGACGTGGATAGCCCGCTGTGCGGTCCACTCGGTGCCGCCGCGGTCTACGGGCCGCAAAAGGGCGTCCTCGCCGAGCAAGTTGCCGAGCTGGATCACGGGCTCACCAGATGGGCGGACCTGGTCGAAACTGCGGTGGGCGCCGACTGCCGAGACGCGCCCGGCGCCGGCGCCGCGGGAGGGGTGGGATTCGCCGCGGTCGCGGTACTGCGCGCGCGCATGAGGCCCGGCATCGCAATGATCCTCGACCTAGTCGAGCTGGACCGAAAGTTGTTGGGCGCCAGGATGGTCATCACCGGTGAAGGGTCCCTCGACGGCCAGTCGTTGCGCGGCAAAGCGCCCGTCGGTGTTTCGCGATACGCCCACGCACACGGCATCCCGACCTTCGCCGTCGCCGGAGTGTCTACGTTGACGGGTGTTCAGGCCCGGGCGGCGGGCTTCGGCGCGGTGCGCACCCTCAACGAAGTCGAGCCCGATCTTTCGCGCTGCACCAAGTACGCCGCCACACTGGTGGCCCTGGTCACCGAGCGACTGGTCCGCGAGAGCGCCGAGTGCTGATACCAAATGTCGATCAACGGTCCCTTGGTGATTTTCAGGCGGGGCGGTGGCCGCGCCCGCGCTCCCGCATACAGTATTCGGGTAAGAACTTGCCTCTTTGTTCTGCAGTCCACGCCCCGAATCGAGGTCCGACGCGATGGCCACTCTGCTGCTACACCATCCCAGTTTCGCTGAGCACAAGACCAGCGGTGGGCATCCGGAGCGGCCGGATCGTTACCGGGCAGTGGAGGCGGTGCTCGGCCAGCCGCAGTTCGACGCGCTGGTGCGCGAGCGAGCCGAGTTGGCCGACCTCGCGACAACGCGCTACGTGCATTCGAACCGTTACGTCGACGGGCTCGAAGCCGCGCGTCCGGCGGACGGCTACGTGTACCTCGATGGCGGCGACACCATGATGGAGCCATCAACGTGGGAGGTGGTCTTGCGCGGGGTGGGCGGCACGCTGCAGGCGATCGACAAAGTTCTGACGGGGCAGGTCCAGAACGCGTTCGTGGCATGCCGGCCACCGGGCCATCATGCCGAAACCGAACGGGCTATGGGCTTTTGCTTGTTCAACAACGTCAGCATCGGAGCGCGGCATGCGCAGCACAAGCATGGAGTGACACGGGTTGCGATCGTCGACTTCGACGTCCACCACGGCAACGGCACGCAGCAGATCTTCTACTCGGATTCCGATGTGTTGTACGCCTCCACCCATCAGATGCCGCTCTTCCCCGGAACCGGGGCGCCAGGAGAAAGCGGGGTGGGCAATATTTTCAACTCACCGCTGAAGCCCGGTGACGGCGGCGCCGAATTGCGCGAGGCCTTTCAGCAACGAATACTGCCCGCGCTCGACAAGTTCGCTCCGGAGTTGATTCTGGTGTCTGCGGGCTTCGACGCGCACGAGCGTGACCCGCTCGGTTCGCTGACGATGACCGCGGATGACTTTGGCTGGGTCACCCGCGAGTTGATGGACTCAGCCGAAAGACTTTGTGACGGAAGGCTGGTGGCGATATTGGAGGGCGGTTACGATCTTCAGGGACTGGCAGATTCCGTCGCAGCTCACGTCAGCGAGCTGGTCAAGGGTTAGTCAGGCAACGGGTAGTGCTCCGAAGTTGGCACCTACCACGGATTCGGCGCTGGGCACGCTCAGACGCGCTTGATTGATCCGCAGAAACCGGCCATCGATCGAGTACTGACCGATGGCGTATAGCTCGGTGTGCTCATCCGAACCGTCAGTCTTGGTGACCTCGAGGACAAGTCGTGCGGCGTAGCGATTCCAGAAGCGGAATTCTTCGAGTGTGGACACGCTCCCGTGTGCGACGTCTGAGCGTGCGATCGTGGCCAGGCCGGCGAACTCGTCTCGGGTGTATGTCTTTCCGTTATCGCGGTGCACGTAACCCCGGTCGAAGAATGCGTTCGTGACATCTTCGACACTGCGGTGTGTGCAGAACAGCAGTTCGCGCAGCGCGTCACCAAATGATGGTCGGATCAACGGTTCTCCTCCCGTCACGCGGGCAGGTCACGTATGATTGATGTCTCCCTAATGTACCTATTGCCGTAGCTCTTCGGGGCTTGCCGCTATGACGAAAAGTGAAGCAGGCCATCACTTTCACGAATAGACCTAGCCTCCTATCGGTGAACGCGGAATGAGGGAGGTGTGCACACCCACTCGGTGTGCAGCGCCGCCGGATTGACGGCCCACCATGCCACCCATGGGTAGTTTGGCGGTGTGGCGATGTGCTGCCCCAGTGGCCGATCCGTGGTGGCCCGCCGGCGAAGCAACATGGGTGCCCGGGTCGCCCTCGTTGCCCGACAACGCGTTGGCCCAGCCGGGCGGTACCGACAAGGTTCCCAGTTGGGAGGCTTGACCGAGACCGGCCGAGGGGTCGCCGCCCAATCCTGCCGACCACGGGTCGACGAGCGGGTTCAATCCATCCAGCGACCCGAGGGCGCCGAATTCGGTGGGGACGGCCTCTTCGGCGCCCAAAAGCGAATCACCGCCTATTAATTCGAGGCCGGAGCCGGCCAGGTCGAGGGCGAACCCGCTGATGTCGGTGCTTAAACCGAAGCCGTCCGAGCCGAACCCCAATGCGCTGGTGCCGATTTCGGGTGCACTGCCGGTGCCGACGTCAACCAGGCCGGTCATCGCGGTGGCGGCGAGCTGCGAGGCGGTCTTCATTCCCACGGTCGTGCTCGTCGTGACGCTTTTGGAGGATTTGGCCAGGTGCGAGAGCATGGTGAGAGAGGAGGAAATCCCCGATGCCGCCAGCGGCGCCCCGGTGCCGGCCGCCGTCGCGACGCCATTTCCGGGGCTGGCGAGTCCTCGCAGTGTGGTCGCGGCCGAGTTCAACATCTTGGTCGACAGCCCCGCCGCGCTACCGTGCTGGGTCGTGGACACGCTCGGATCGGCCGGGAGCGGCGGTGAGGCAAAGGTTGAAAGCCCTGAGGTACCAGCCGAATTGGCCGCATAGCTGTACATCGCCGCAGCGTCCTGGGCCCACATTCCGCTGTACTCGGCCTCAGCAACCATGATGGCGGGCGTGTTCTGTCCGACGAGGTTGCTGGCGACCAATGCCGCAAGCCGAGCGCGGTTGGCGACGATCAGCGCCGGTGGCACCGTCATCGCATATGCCGTTTCGTAGGCGTTCGCTGCGGCGGTGGCCTTGGCGGCCGCGTCCTCGCATCGTGCCGCCGTGGTCCTGACCCATCCGGCGTAAGGCAGAACTGCTGCTGTCATCGCCATCGACGATGGGCCCGTCCAGGAACCACCGATCAATTCGGTGACCACCGACACGCACCTGCTGGCAGCCTCGTTCATCTCCGCGGCCAACTCCTCCCATTCCGCGGCGGCGGCCAGCAGGGTCGCGGGCCCGGGGCCCGAATACATTCGGCCGGAGTTCACTTCGGGTGGCAGCGCCCCAAAATCCATTGCTTCCTCGCCTCAACCGGTAGGTGGTGCCGAGCGTCGCTGATGGATGATGACTGTATACAGTATTCAATGGGCGTTCCATGGCCGCGTCGCCCACACATATGAAACTCATATGTTGCTGGACGCTCGGGTTGCACCGTGACGCGTTGTGGGCGGCAAACTCCGCCTATCGTTGAGGGATGTGCCGGAACATCACCGAACTGCGCGGTTTGCAGCCTGCGGCCACGGCGGAGGAAATCGCCGCGGCCGCGCGCCAGTACGTGCGCAAAGTCAGCGGCATCACGCACCCGTCGGCCTCTAACGCCGAGGCGTTCGAGGCCGCGGTCGCCGAGGTCACGGAAACGACGACGCGCTTGCTGCAGTCCCTGCCGGCGCGCCGCCAGCCGCCCAAGACCGTCCCGCCGTTGCGCCGGCCCGAGGTAGTGGCGCGCCTCGCCGCGACGAAATGACGCTCACCGCAACCACACCCGCGCTCAAGGAGTGGAGCGCGGCCGTGCATGCACTGCTGGACGGTCGGCAGTACGTGCTGTTGCGCAAGGGCGGCATCGGGGAGAAGCGGTTCGAAGTGGCGGCCCCGGAGTTCTTGCTGTTTCCGACGGTTGCGCACAGCCACGAAGCGCGGGTTCGGCCCGAGCATCGCGATCTGCTGGCCGCTGCCGCGGACGACAGCACCGAGGATCGGCTGGTGATTCGGGCGGCAGCGAAAGTTGTTGCCGCACTCGCGGTTAACCGCCCAGAGCGGCTGGGAGACATCGAGGATCTGCATATCTGGACGGCCGAGTCGGTGCGCGCCGACCGGCTCGACTTCCGGCCCAAGCACAAGCTCGCCGCGCTGGTGGTGTCCGTGATTCCGCTGGTCGAGCCGATACGCCTGACCCGCACCCCCGAGTACGGGGGATGCACCAGTTGGGTGCAGCTGCCCGCGCGGCCGGCTTTCGGGGCACCGATCCACGACGATGCGGTGCTAGTCGAGGTCGCCGCCCGGGTCCGCGACGCCGTTGGCTGACAGGTCGCGCGGGCCGACCGGAAGCAGCAGCCGGGATCGCCCGTAGGCAATGGCGTGGGCGGCTGGCCTCGATTGCCGGGCCGTCAGTATCGGCTCGTCGGTGCCTAGGTTGCGCGCGTAGCGGGGCGACCAGCTGCCGGTGATGAGCAGCCGGATGCGGGAGCCGGCGCGGAAGCGGTGCGCGATCGGGTCGAGTTCGATGCTGACGGTCTTCGCCGGCGCGCGCAGCCGCCGGTAACCGTCGCTGATGTTTCGCGAGCGGCCCCTGGCGTCGACCTCGCTGACCCGGACGAACAGGTCGACGTGCGGGTTGTCCGAGCTGTGCGCCAGCTCGACGACCGGGCTACCGTACACGCCCAGATCGTCCAGCAGGGTCGCGCTGTTGAAGGTCAGCACGTCGTCGCGCAGTGCGAGACGACTGTCGTCGCGATAACCGCCGATCGGCGACAGCAGCGCGCCACCGATGGTCGGTGTCGGGTAGGCCGGGTCGTAGCGGAAGGTCGCCGGCGGCAGCGCCGTCAGGTCCGTGGGCGACGTGTTGTCCAGATAGCGCCCGGGCCGCAGGTACAGCGCGCGCTGCGACGTGACGGGTGGCCAGTCGGGCAGGTTGCGCCAGCCCTGGCCGGTCACGCAGACGCGAACTCTGCTGGGGCGGCTCAGGGACGTGGTGCCTGCCAGATGGGTGTCCAGCCAGTCCAGGGTTTCGCGCGCACTGGTGGCCAGTCCCTTGGTGAGCAGCTCGGTGTGCGTCCACGGGCCGATCGTCATCGCGACGTCGACGCCGCGGCCGCGCAGGTGGCCGTACTGCTGCAGCGTTTGCCGCAGGAAGGTGTCCTGCCAGCCGCCGAGCAGCAGCACCGGCACGTCCACGCGATCCAGCGCCGCGCCGAACCGCAACGGCTCCCAGAACGGATGCTCCGGGTCGGGGTTTTCCATCCACGATTCGAACCACGGTGCTCCGGTGCCGAGCATCCGCCGGGCCGCCGCACCGAGGGGCGCCTCCGCGACCGCTCTCGCGACTCGGCGCGGCGCCCGCAACTGGCGGATGCCGGCCTTGAGGCGCACGGGGTCCTCCTGGTGGGCAACGAGATTGCTCCAGCCCAAGAAGTCGCTGACCGCAAATGACCCGGTGCCCCACACGGAGGCCGCGAAATCGTGGGGGCCCGCGGTGATGACGGCCGCGGCCAGCTGCGGAGGCGGCTCCTGAAACAGCGCCCACTGGGTGAATCCCAGGTACGACGGTCCGATGGTGGCGAACCGGCCGGTGAACCAGGGCTGCTCGACCAGCCAGGCGGCGGTGTCGGCGCCGTCGGTGGCTTCGTTGACCATCGGCTCGAAAACCCCGGCCGACCCGAACGTCCCGCGCACGCTCTGCAGCACGACGTGGTAGCCGCGCGCCGCATACGGCCGGGCGAACAACAGCGAGAACGGAAATCCGCGCCCGTAGGGCCCGCGCAGCAGCACGGTACCGAGGGGGCCGGACGTGGTCGGTGCGTAGTGATCGGCCACCAGCCGCACGCCGTCGCGCATCGGTACTTCAACCCGGTTCACGGTGTAGCCGGTGCTGGCCGGCCGCAGCCTCAACAACCGGCCCAACGCGTTGACCCCCGCCTGGGTCAGGGTGTGCAGCGCGGGCTCCGCGGGTCGAATCGATGTCAGGCTCACGACCACCAGGTTAGGGCCGAGCGACCACGGTACTTTGCTGCGACGCGAAATCGTATCGGCCACCGCCCATCGGCCTCAGCCGCGCCCGCGGGCTAGAACTTGTAGTACGGCGTGAGGTCGTTGGCCCGCTGCAGGTTGGTGGACGGGCAGTCGACCTCGGGGTTGGAGTAGACCGTCGAGTAGTACAGCGCCTGCTGGAGCACGCCGTAGCTGGTTTTGAAAGCCACCATGCAGGAGAAGAACCAGTAACTGTTGTGGTAGGTCGGCTTCAGCACCCAGTACGTCGCGGCGCGGTGTCCCTGGATCGTGGTCTCGAGGGCGTCGGGGGGCAGGGACTGCTCGTAGGTGCGCCAGATGATGGGTTCGACGGCCACCTGGTAGTTGCCCGCGTCGAGGTGGCAGCGCAGTCCGTCCTCGTGTTCGGGAGGTGTGAATGCCAAGCCGAGCCGCTGCAGGGCGTCGAACGGGATATCTTCGCAGGCGTCGAAGGGCCGCGGGTCGGTGGTGGCGACGATCGGACTCTTCATCGTGGTTTCCATCGGCTGCGCGGTCGACCGCAGGTCGACAGTCTTGCCGCTTCCGGTCGATGCGGGCGGGGCACCTTGCCAGCCCGCCGTGCCCGCGACGACCGCTGTCATCACCGCACCGAGCGCCCCGATCAGGCGCACCTTGGTGAACATGACACCCCCTACCCTCAGCGCTCCCTATTGCGGGGAGTGTACAAGTCACGTGCGCGAGGTCACAGCCAAACCTGAACTTGTTCTAGCCGGGTGGCAGCTACGCCTAATGCGAGGCCGAAACCCGCAGCGGAACCGTGGTCATGGCGCCGGGTCGTTACGCTGGGTACTCGTGGTGATGCAGGATTCGACTAACGGGAGACAGCCGACAGGCCAACCGACCCTGTGGGCGGTCTCCGACCTGCATACGGGTCACATGGGCAATAAGCCGGTCACCGAATCGCTGCATCCGTCGTCGCCGGATGACTGGCTGATCGTCGCCGGCGACGTGGCCGAGCGCACCGACGAGATCCGTTGGGCCCTTGACCTGTTACGGCGCCGGTTCGCCAAGGTGATCTGGGTGCCGGGCAACCACGAGCTGTGGACCACCAATCGCGATCCGAATCAGGTGTTCGGCAAGGCGCGCTACGACTACCTGGTCAACATGTGCGACGAGATGGGCGTGGTCACGCCTGAGCATCCGTTTCCGGTGTGGACCGAGCGCGGCGGGCCCGCCACGATCGTGCCGATGTTCTTGCTGTACGACTACAGCTTCTTGCCGGAAGGCGCGCGGAGCAAAGCCGAGGGCCTGGAAATCGCGCGCCAGCGCAACGTGGTGGCGACCGACGAATTCCTGCTCTCCTCGGAGCCGTACCCGACCCGCGACGCCTGGTGCCGCGAGCGCGTGGACATCACCCGCGCCCGCCTCGAACAACTCGACTGGATGACGCCGACCGTCCTGGTGAATCACTTCCCGCTGGTGCGCGAACCCTGCGACGCGTTGTTCTACCCGGAGTTCTCGCTCTGGTGCGGGACCACCAAGACCGCCGACTGGCACACCCGTTACAACGCCATCTGCTCGGTCTACGGCCATCTGCACATTCCGCGGACCACCTGGTACGACGACGTGCGCTTCGAGGAAGTCTCGGTGGGTTACCCGCGCGAGTGGCGGCGCCGCAAGCCGCCCAGCTGGCTGCGTCAGGTGTTGCCGGACCCGAAGTACCCGCCCGGGTACCTCAACGACTTCGGCGGCCACTTCGTGATCACTCCCGAAATGAAGGCGCAGGCCGCGCAGTTCCGGGAACGATTGCGGCAGCGGCAGTCGGGATGACCGCAGACATGCTGGTGTCGTCGGTGTTGCCGGCGACCTTGGAGATGGCGCAGTCGATGGCGTATTCGGAGGTGTACTCCGATCCGCCCGGCCTGGCCCCGTTGCCGGAGGAAGAGCCGCTGATCGCCAAGTCGGTCGCCAAGCGGCGCAACGAGTTCATCACCGTCCGGTACTGCGCCCGGGTCGCGCTGGGTGAGCTGGGACTGCCACCGGTGCCGATCCTCAAGGGCGACAAGGGAGAACCCTGCTGGCCCGACGGCGTGGTCGGCAGCCTGACCCACTGCGCCGGGTATCGCGGTGCGGTGGTGGGGCGCAGTGCCGCGGTGCGCTCGGTGGGGATCGATGCCGAACCGCACGACGTGTTGCCGGACGGCGTCCTGGATGCGATCAGCCTGCCGCAGGAACGCACCGAAATCCCGCAGGCAATGCCCGACGGTCTGCATTGGGACCGAATCTTGTTCTGCGCCAAGGAGGCAACGTACAAGGCGTGGTTCCCGCTGACCAAGAGATGGCTGGGTTTCGAAGACGCCCACATCACCTTCGAGGCCGACGGCCCGGCGGGCGGCGGGTTCGTGTCGCGGATCCTGATCGATCCGGAGGCGCTGTCGGGTCCGCCGCTGACCACGCTGCGGGGCCGCTGGGCGGTCGACCGCGGACTCGTGCTGACCGCGATCGTCCTATGACCCGCGGCCCCGGCCGGCCGGGATTGGTCGTCGTCGACAAGCCGGCCGGAATGACCAGTCACGATGTGGTGGGGCGTTGCCGCCGGATCTTTTCCACCCGCAAGGTCGGCCACGCCGGCACGCTGGATCCGATGGCCACCGGCGTCCTGGTGATCGGGATCGACCGCGCCACCAAGATCCTGGGCCTGTTGACGGCATCCTCGAAGTCGTATGCCGCTACCATCCGGCTGGGGCAGACCACCTCCACCGAGGACGCCGAAGGCGTACTGCTGCAAAGCATCTCGGCCGAACATCTGACGGATGACGCGATCGCGGCCGCGGTTGCCGGGCTGCGCGGCGATATCGACCAGGTGCCGTCGTCGGTCAGCGCGATCAAGGTCGGTGGCCGACGCGCCTATCAATTGGTCCGCGACGGCGAAGCCGTCGAGCTCAAGGCCCGTCCGGTACGCATCGACCGCTTCGAGGTGGCGGCGACCCGGCGCTCCGGCGCTGTCATCGACCTCGACGTCGACGTCGACTGCTCGGCGGGAACCTACATTCGCGCACTGGCCCGCGATCTCGGATCCGCGCTCGGGGTGGGCGGGCATCTGACGTCGTTGCGGCGCACCCGCGTCGGTCGCTTCGAGTTGGACCAGGCGCGTTCACTCGACGAGCTGGCCGAACAGCCGCGGCTGAACTGGACGCTGGACGAGGCGTGCCTGCTGATGTTTCCGCGTCGCGTGCTGACCGCGGCGGAGGTCGAGGCGACCAGCCATGGCCGGTCGTTGTCGCCGGCCGGTATCGACGGTGTCTATGCCGCCGGCACCGAGGACGGCCGGGTGATCGCGCTGCTGCACGACGAGGGTTCGCGGACTAAGTCGGTGGTGGTGTTGCGCCCCGCGACGATGCAGGACTGGACGTCCTGAGGTGGGGGCACCTCCCGCTTGCGGGGGAGAGTGGGGCAATCGGATCTAGTCCCGCGACGCTCTAGTCAGTCCGCGTCAGAGCCGGCTGAGCAGCTCCGCCTTTTTCGTCGCGAACTCCTCGTCGGAGAGGATGCCCCGCTGATGCAACCCGGCGAGCGATTCGATGGCCGCCACGATGGCCGCGGCATCCCCGGAGGCGCCGGCGCCGGGTGTGGCCGGCGACGTCTCGGGAGTGGCCGGCGTCGTCTCGGGTGCGGACCGCGGTGGCGGGGTCGATTGGTACTGCGACTGGTGCTGCGGGGCACGTGGCGTCGCAGGGACGGGTGGTGGTGCCGCGGCTTCGGGGGCCGGCTGGGCGCCGAGGTCACGCAGCGTCGAGACGCCGAAGGTGCCCAACTGGCTGGTGAAGATCACCGAGCCGTAACCGCCGCCCTGCTGCTGCTGCACGCCGCCGATGTGGTGCTCACCGGTATCGAAAATTCTTGTCACACCGCCGATCTGGATCGCCAGTCGCCGGGTGCCGGGAAAAAACGCGTAGCGCACGTCGTTCTGCCCGCCCGCCGAGCTGGGCACGCCGAGGTCGGCGGGCCACCAGTTGTTCGAACCGAACAACCCCGCCTCAGTGGGCGCGGTCGAGGGTGGAAACACCGCGGTGGTGGAAAGCAGCTGAGCCAGCTCGTTGCACAGCGCATCGACGCGGGCCTTGAGCGCATTGTCGAACATGTTGCCGACCATCGTCATCCCGCCCCGCATCCATTGCCCGCTGCCGCCGAGCTCGGGAATCGAGAACTGGGCCATGGAGCCGCCGCCGGCACGCAGCGCGACCAGCATGGACAGCACCGCTTCTTGAGAGAGCCCATGGCGCTGCGCGATCTCGGCGATGGCGCTGGCGGCTTCGGGGGTAACCGTTGCCTTCATAGTCGTGAGTCTTTCGTCGTCGGTCTTCATTCCGAGCGTACGCAAACCCGCGGCGGATGAGCAGGGGATGACCGAGCCGCGGGCGGGGTTCCAGCCGGTAGCTGCGCACGGTTAAGCTGCCGACTAGACGGGTGTCAACAACCCTCGGGTCCGGAAGGGGCGCGCTATGTCCAACAAGGTTTATGTCGTCGGCGTCGGCATGACGAAATTCGAGAAACCGGGCCGTCGCGAGGGCTGGGACTACCCGGACATGGCGCGAGAATCGGGAACCAACGCGCTGGCCGACGCCGGCATCGACTACAGCGAAATCGAGCAGGGCTACGTCGGCTATGTCTACGGCGAGTCGACAGCGGGGCAGCGCGCGCTCTACGAACTCGGCCTGACCGGCATTCCGATCGTCAATGTCAACAACAACTGTTCGACCGGCTCCACCGCCTTGTTCATGGCGGCGCAGGCGATCCGTGGCGGGTTGGCCGACTGCGCGATCGCGCTGGGGTTCGAGAAGATGAAGCCCGGATCGCTTGCGGCAACCTACGAAGACCGCACCAACCCGATGGACAAGCACGTCAAGGCGATGGCCGAGATCAGCGAGTTCGCCTTCCCGGTGGCGCCCTGGATGTTCGGAGCGGCGGGGCGCGAGCACATGCAGCAGTACGGCTCGACCGCCGAGCACTTCGCCAAGATCGGCTACAAGAACCACAAGCATTCGGTGAACAACCCGTTCGCGCAGTTCCAGGAGGAGTACACCCTCGACGACATCCTGGGCGCGAAGATGATCTACGACCCGCTGACCAAGCTGCAGTGCTCGCCGACGTCGGACGGCTCGGGCGCGGCGATCCTGGCCTCGGAGGGGTTCGTCGACCGCCACGGGCTGGCAGGTCAGGCGGTGGAGATCGTCGGCCAGGCGATGACGACCGACTTCAAGTCCACCTTCGACGGCACCGCCAAGGGCCTCATCGGACACGACATGAATGTGCAAGCAGCCCAACGGGTTTACGACCAGTCCGGTCTGGGTCCGGAAGACTTTCAGGTGATCGAGCTGCACGACTGCTTCTCGGCCAACGAGCTGCTGCTCTACGAAGCCCTCGGCCTGTGCGCGGCGGGCGAGGCGCCCAAGCTGATCGACAACGGCGACACCACCTACGGCGGACGCTGGGTGGTCAACCCGTCCGGCGGGCTGATCTCGAAGGGGCACCCGCTGGGTGCGACCGGGTTGGCGCAGTGCGCCGAACTGAACTGGCAGCTGCGGGGCCAGGCCGACAAGCGTCAGGTCGACAACGTCACCGCCGCACTGCAGCACAACATCGGGCTGGGTGGAGCGGCTGTGGTCACCGCGTACCAACGGGCCGAGCGCTGAGCGGCGCGCGGCCGGGGGGACACCATGATCGAGTGGTCTGACACCGATGTGATGATGCGGGATGCCGTTCGGCAGTTCGTGGACAAGGAGATCCGCCCGCATCTGGACGAACTGGAAACCGGTGCGCTGTCGCCCTATCCGATCGCCCGCAGGTTTTTCAGCCAGTTCGGCCTCGATGCCATGGCCGCCGAGTCCGTCAAGAAGATGCTGGACCGTGAGCGCGCCAAGCAGAATGGCGAACCCAAGGGTGAAAAGCCGGACAGCGCAGACGATTCCGGCGGCCTAGGTGGTCAGCAGTCGATGGTCGCGGTGCTGGTGTCCGAGATCGCCCGGGTCAGCATCGGGTTGCTGAGTACCGCGTCGGTCAGCCTCGGCCTGGGCGCGGCGACCATCATGAGCCGCGGCACGCTGGCGCAGAAAGAACGCTGGCTGCCCGAGCTGATGACGCTGGAAAAGATTGCGGCGTGGGCGATTACCGAGCCGGACTCCGGGTCGGATGCGTTCGGCGGCATGAAGACCACTGTCCGTCGCTCCGGCGACGGAGACGGAGCCTACATTCTCAACGGGCAGAAGACATTCATCACCAACGGGCCTTACGCCGACGTTCTGGTCGTCTACGCGAAGCTCGACGAGGGCGATTCATCGGATAAGCGGAACCGCCCGGTGCTGGTTTTCGTACTCGACTCGGGGATGGAAGGCCTGACGCAGGGCAAGCCGTTCAAGAAGATGGGCATGATGTCGTCGCCGACCGGCGAATTGTTCTTCGACAACGTGCGGCTGAGCCCGGACCGGCTGCTCGGCGAAAGCGAACAGCCCGCCGGCGGAGACGGCCGCGACAGCGCTCGCGACAATTTCGCCGCTGAGCGGATCGGAATCGCGATGATGGCGCTGGGCATCATCGACGAATGCCACCGGCTCTGCGTGGATTACGCGAAGAACCGCACGCTGTGGGGCAAGAACATCGGTCAGTTCCAGCTGATCCAGCTCAAGCTGGCGAAAATGGAAATCGCCCGGATGAACGTGCAGAACATGGTGTTCATGACCATCGAGCGCCAGCAGGCCGGTAAACCGCTGACGCTGGCCGAAGCGTCGGCCGTCAAGCTGTACTCGTCCGAGACGGCCACCGAGGTGGCGATGGAGGCCGTGCAGTTGTTCGGCGGCAACGGCTATATGGCCGAATACCGGGTCGAGCAGCTGGCGCGCGATGCGAAGTCGCTGATGATCTACGCCGGCAGCAACGAGGTCCAGGTCACCCACATCGCCAAGGGCCTGCTGAGCTAGGCGACGACCCAGATCGCCCGGGCGGCCGGACTGCCCAGGTCGACGGTGTTCTCGACACCGTCTGCCGCCTCGATCGCGACCGAGATCATGCCGGCGAACTCGCGGCGGGTTGCGACCCGCAACCGCGAGTCGAGGTTGATCCCGACGCTGGCGAAATACCGCAGCATCTCGGGGTCCTTGTCGGATATGCGGGCCACCGTCGCGATTTCACCCTCGCTACACGCCCACAGCTGGCGCGCCGGCGGGGTGGGCACCTGTCCGTCGGAGGCCGGGATCGGGTCACCGTGCGGGTCACGCTGCGGGAACCCCAGTTTGGCGTCGATGCGGGCCACCAGCCGATCCGACACCGCGTGCTCGAGCACTTCGGCCTCGTCGTGCACCTCGTCCCAGCCGTAGCCGAGTTCGTTGACCAGGAAGGTCTCCAGCAGCCGGTGCCGGCGAACCACCCCTAAGGCCGCCCGCCGGCCCGCTTCGGTCAGGGTCACCGCGCCGTACTTCGCATGGTCGACCAGCCCCTGCTCGGCGAGTTTGCGGATCGACTCCGAGGCAGTGCTGGCCGACACCCCGATCCGGTCGGCCAGCATTTTGGTGCTGACCTTTTCCACCGACCACTCTTGGGCATTCCAGATGACCTTGAGATAGTCCTGGCCGACCGCGGTGAGACCGCCAGCCTCGTCGTCAGCCCTCACAAGCGGAAAGTTTAGGCACTCTACGTCTGGTGTGACGTGCTGACCGGCATAGTCGGTGTGGTTATCGCGAAACGCCCACGCCGGTACAGCGGAATCGGGATCCTACGGCGCGTCGGGTCAGTGTGCACCGTAGGCTTGCGGTCGTGCAGCGGTGGCGCGGCCAAGACGAGATCCCCACTGACTGGGGCAGATGCGTGCTCACGATCGGCGTGTTCGACGGCGTACACCGCGGTCATGCCGAATTGATTGCGCACGCGGTGAAAGCAGGGCGGGCACGCAACGTGCCGGCCGTGCTGATGACGTTCGATCCGCACCCGATGGAAGTGGTCTATCCGGGCAGTCACCCGGCGCAGCTGACCACCCTGACGCGGCGCGCCGAGCTCGTCGAGGAGCTGGGTGTCGACGTCTTCCTGGTGATGCCGTTCACCACCGATTTCATGAAGCTCACACCGGAGCGCTACGTCCACGAGCTGCTGGTGGAGAACCTGCACGTCGTCGAGGTGGTGGTGGGGGAGAACTTCACCTTCGGCAAGAAGGCGCTGGGCAACGTCGGCACCCTGCGCAAGGCCGGTGAGCGGTTTGGATTCGCCGTCGAGTCGATGTCGCTGCTGTCCGAGCACCTCAGCAACGAGACGGTGACGTTCTCGTCGACCTACATCCGCTCCTGTGTGGATGCCGGTGACATGGTGGCGGCCACGGAGGCGCTGGGCCGCCCGCACCGCGTGGAAGGCGTCGTAGTCCGCGGGCACGGGCGCGGCGTCGAATTGGGTTACCCCACCGCCAATGTGGCACCGCCGATGTACTCGGCCATCCCGGCCGACGGTGTGTACGCCGCGTGGTTCACCGTGCTCGGACACGGACCGGCTACCGGGACCGTTGTCCCGGGGGAGCGCTACCAGGCCGCCGTCTCCGTCGGCACCAACCCGACGTTCTCCGGACGGACCCGCACCGTCGAAGCCTTCGTCCTCGATACGACGGCCGACCTGTACGGACAGCATGTCGCCCTGGACTTCGTCGCCCGCATCCGCGGACAGCAGAAGTTCGACTCGGTGAAAGAACTGGTGGACGCGATCGGTGTCGACACCGATCGCACGCGTTCGCTGCTCTCCGACTGACCCCCTGTGTCTGGCGGGCGTCCTCGGCATCTGTCCGGACCCATGAGATACCTAATCAAGTGGTCACTGTGACTTTTTAAGTTGCCTGAGCTGTTTAGTAAGTGATCACTTTGCATCCGTGTTAGTTTCGCTGCACGGGCTTGTCGTGCTGCCGCTCAACACGTCATTAAAGGGGAGCTGTCGTGGATTTTGGGTTGCTGCCGCCTGAGGTCAATTCCGAGCTCATGTACACCGGTCCCGGGTCGGGGCCGATGCTGGAGGCGGCGGCGAACTGGGAGGCGGTGGCCGCGCAATTGGAAGCCGCCGCCGCCGGCTACTCCACGCAAGTTTCGGGACTGACCGCCGTGACGTGGGTCGGCCCGGCGTCTTCGTCGATGTCCGCGGCGGCCGAACCCTATGTGGCGTGGTTAGAGGCCAGCGCCGCCCAGGCCGCCCAAACTTCCGCCCAGGCGTATGCCGCCGCGGCCGCCTACGAGGCAGCATTCGCCATGACGGTGCCCCCGCCCCTCATCGCGGCCAACCGCGTGCAGTTGGCGGCGTTGGTCGCCACGAATTTCTTCGGACAGAACACCTCGGCGATCGCGGCCACCGAGGCCGAGTACATGGAGATGTGGACCCAAGATGCCACCGCCATGTACGGCTATGCCGTTGACGCCTCTGCCGCAGGCACTTTGAGCGCCTATGACGAACCGCCGCAGACCACCAACGAAGCCGGCCAGGACGCCCAGTCCCGAGCGGTCGCTCAAAGTGCGGCCAACACGGCGAAGGCCGAAACCCAAAACTTGACTCAGCTGGCGCAGCCGGCTGCCAACGGCGGAACCGTCGACGCCGGGGGCAACCTCACCATCGGCTCCGGCCAGACCGTGACCATCGCTCCGGGCCAAACCGTCACCGTCGGCCCCGGCGGGACCTACACCTCCGTCACGGTCGGCTTCGGCGGGACCCTTTCCAACGGCGGCACCCTCACTGTCGATACCGGCGGCACCCTCACCGTCGAAACCGGCGGCATCCTGACCAACACCGGTACCCTCACCGTCAACACTGGCGGCACGCTTGCCAACGCCGGCACCCTCACGAACGCCGGCACCCTCACCGTCAACACCGGCGGCGTCCTCACCAACGCCGGCACCCTCACCATCCCTACTGGCGGCACACTTACCAATGGCGGCACCCTCACCGTCACTGGTCCAGGCACACTTACCAATGGCGGCACCCTCACCAACGGCGGCACTCTCAACCTCAATGGCGGCAGCCTCACGGTCAGCGCCGACGGCACTCTTTCCAATGGGGGCATCCTCACTGCCGACGGAGGCAGCACCCTCACCGTCAGCCCCGACGGCGCCCTGACCAACAGCGGAACCCTCACCGTCACTAATGGCGCCACCGCCACCAACGGCGGCACCTTCACCAACGGCGGGACCCTCACCGTCAGCAGTGGTAGCACCTTCACCAACGACGGCGCACTGACCGTCAACGACGGCGGCTCCATCACGCTCACCAACAATGGCACCCTCGCAAACGCCGGCGCCCTTAGCAACAACGGCACTATCAACGTCAACGTCGCGAGCGCCGTCACGGTCGGTCCCGACGGCACCCTCAACGACGCCGGCACTATCAACATCAGTGCCACCAGCCACCTCACCGTCAACACCGGCGGTGCCCTCAACGTCAACGGCGGCACCCTCACCATCAGCAACAACGCCACCCTCACCGACGCCGGCACGCTGAACGTCAACGGCGGCGTCCTCAATGACTACGGCACCCTCAATGTCCCAGCCAGCGGCACCCTTAACGACGCGGGCACCATCAACGTCTTCAATGGCACCGCCGCCAATCCGGCCGGCGGCGTCCTCACCGATACCGGTACCCTGAACGTCCAATCCGGCGGCACTCTCAACGTCTACCAGGGGACCAGCCCGCTGAACGGCGGCACATTCACCAACCCCGGCACCCTCACCGTTCCCAACGGTGGCGCGCTCAATATCGAAGCCGGCGGCACCCTCAACGACGCCGGGACGTTCACGCTCAGTCACGGTGCCTCCCTCACCGATGCCGGCACCCTGAACGTGCAGACCGGCGGGACTTTCTCCGACGCCGGCACGGTCACGGTTAACGACGGCGGCACCCTGACCATCCAGACTGGCGGCGCACTCACCGACACCGGCGCCCTCAACGTGCAAACCGGTGGCACGCTCAACGACGCCGGGACCCTGAGCATCAATCCAGGCGGGACGATCAACGACGCTGGCGCGCTCAACGTGCAATCGGGCGGGACGATCAACGACGCCGGCGCGCTCACCGTCAGCGACGGCGGCACCCTCACCAACAGCGGCACCTTGGGCGTCACATCGAACGGCACCGTCACCGTTACCGACGGCGGCACCCTGACCGTCCAAACGGGGGGCGCTATCAACGACTCCGGCGCCGTCACCGTTACCGACGGCGGCACCTTGACCGTCAACAGCGGCGGCGCGCTGAACGACGCCGGAACCGTGACCGTCCAAACTGGAGGCACTCTCAACGAGGCCGGCACCTTTATCGTCAGCAATCACGGCACCGTGACCGTCCAGACCGGGGGCGCCCTCAACGACGCCGGAGCCTTGACTGTCCAATCCGGCGGCACCCTCAATGACGCCGGCACTGTCACCGTCAACAACGGCGGCACCCTCACCAACGCCGGCGTCCTCACGGTTAACAACCACGCCACTCTGACCGTCGAAACCGGTGGCACGCTCAACGATGTCGCCACTCTGACCGTCCAATCCGGCGGCACCCTGAACGACGCCGGCACCCTCATCATCAATAACCAGGGCATCGTTACCGTCCAGAGCGGTGCCGTCCTGAACGACTCCGGCAGTCTGAACATCTTTACCGGGGGCGCCCTCAACGACGCCGGCACCCTGAACGTCCAAACCGGTGGCACGCTGACCGATATCGGTACGGTGACCGTCCAATCCGGCGGCACTCTCAACGACGCCGGCACCCTCGTCGTCAATAACCACGGCATCCTCAACGTCTCGAGCGGCGGCACGCTGAATGACGCCGGCGCTCTGACCGTTCAATCCGGGGGCACCCTTAACGACGCCGGCAGCCTGACCGTCCAGAGCGGCGGCACTCTCAACGACGCCGGGACGCTGACCGTCCAGAGCGGCATCCCTCTCACCATCGATAACGGCGGCAGCCTCACCATCGAAAACGGCGGTGTCCTTACCAACAACGGCGCCCTCGCCGACGCCGGCAACCTCACGGTCAGCTCCGGCGGCGTCCTCAACGACGGCGACATCTTGGGCGTCAACCCCGGCACTCTCACCGTCACCGACGGCGGCGCCCTCAACGACTACGGCAGCATCTACGTCGGTCCCGGCAGCACCATGACCATTAACAACGAAGGCATCCTCGCCGTCTATAACGGCGCCACCCTCACCGACTGGGGCGCCCTGACCGTCGATAGCGGCGGCACCGTCACCGACGGCGGAACCCTGACCGTCAGCTCCGGCGGAACGCTCACCGACAGCGGCACCCTGAGCATCAGCAACGGCGGAATCCTCACCGACGACGGCGCCCTCACGGTCAGTGATGGGGCCGCCCTCATCAACAACGGCACCCTCACCGACAGCGGCAGCCTGACCATCAGCAACGGCGGCACTCTCGTCGATGGCGGCACCTTCAACGTCGACGCGAGCGGTACGGTCACCACCGACGCCGGCGGCTTCATCGAGATCACGCAAGGCGGCACCTTCACCAACGACGGCAGCTTCACCAGCAACGGCACCCTCCTCGATTCCGGCACCTTCATCAACAGTGGCCAATTCGCCAACAACGGGGGGCTGAACGTCTACTCCGACGCCAGCATCACCAATAGCGGAACCTTCACCAACGGCAGTACCGGCAACATGACCGTCTACCCCGATGCCACCCTCACCAACAGCGGCACCCTGAACGAGGCCGGCATCCTCAACAACGAGGGCGCCTTCACGGTCAATGACGGCGGCACCCTCACCGTGCAATCCGGCGGCAGCCTCTACGACTACGGCACGCTTACCAACAGCGGCACCCTCACGGTCGACCACGGCGGCACCGTCTACGTCTTGTCCGACGCTGTCCTTAACGACGGCGGCACGCTCACCGACAGCGGCACCCTGTCCAACGGCGGGACTATCAACGTCACTGACGGCGGCACTCTCACCGTCGACGCCGGCGGCTTCCTCGACGATGGCGGCACCCTCACCGTCAATGACGGTGGCGCCCTCACGGTCAACACCGGCGGCGAGGTCTACATCGAAACCGGTGCCACTCTCAACGACGGCGGCATCCTTACCAACAGCGGCACCCTGACCGTCACCAACGGCGGCACGCTCAACGATTACGGCACCCTGACTGTCAACGCCGGCGGCACGCTCAACGACGGCGGCACCTTGATCGTCAACAGTGACGGGACCCTGACCGTCGACACCGGCGGCACTTTCGACGATTACGGCGCCCTCACCGATTCCGGCACCCTCACCAACAGCGGCACCCTGACCGTCAACAGTGACGGGACCCTGACCGTCGACACCGGCGGCACTTTCGACGATTACGGCATCCTCACCAATGCCGGCACCGTTACCAACGAGGGGACGCTCACCGTCCACGGCGGCGGCATTCTCGACGACTACGGCACCCTCACCGTCAATAGCGGCGGCACTTTGACCAACGATGGCACCCTGTCCGTCAACAATGCCGGCTACCTCACCGTCAACGACAGCGCCACCCTCACCAACGATGGCACCCTCACCGTCAACAGCGGCGGCACCTTCACCAACACCGGCGCCCTCACCATCGACAGCGGCACAGTTACCGTCGACGGCGGCGGCACCCTCACCGACGGTGGCTCGCTCACCATCAACAGCGGCGGCACCCTCACCGATGGCGGCACCCTCACCGTCAGCAACGGCGGCACCCTCACCGACGCCGGCACCCTCACCGTCACCAATGGCGGCACCCTGACGGTCGACGACGGCGGCAGCCTCATTGACGCCAGCACTCTTACCGTCGACGGCGGCGGCACGCTCACCAACAACGGCACCCTCACCAATTTCTCCACCCTCACCGTCGACGACGGCGGCGCTCTCAATAACGGCGGCACCCTATTCGACTACGGCAATTTCACCAACGGCGGCACTCTCACCAACAACGGCGTCGTCGCCGACTACGGCACGTTCACCAACAACGGGATCGTCGCCGACTACGGCAACATCAGCGTCGACTCGGGTGGCACCCTCACCAACAACGGTGCCCTGACCGTCAACCCCGGAGGCACTCTCGACGACGGCGGCACTCTCACCAACAGCGGCACGCTCACCTCCGACGCCGGCACCGTCACCGTCACCGACCAAGGCACCCTGACGATCGACAGCGGGAGCACCTTCACCGACGGCGGCTCCCTCACCGTCTCCGACGGTGGCACTGTCACCAACAACGGCACCCTCAGCGTCACCAACTCCGGCAGCCTTACCGTCAACGCCGGCGGCACCCTCACCGACAACGGCTCCCTCACGGTCAGCAACGGCGGCAGCCTCACCGACGGCGGTGCCCTCACGGTCGACTCCGGGGGCACCCTGACCGTCGGCGACGGCAGCGTGACCATCGACAACGGCGGCGCCCTCACCGTGAACAGCGGCGGCACTCTTACGGTCACCGACGCCGGGACCCTCAACGACGCCGGTGCCCTGACCGTCCAGTCTGGTGGCGTCCTCGACGACTACGGCACGCTCACGGTCAACTTTGAGAGCACCCTCGACGATTACGGCACCCTCACCGTCCATCCCGGCGCCACCCTCAACGAGGACGGATTCCTGACCGTCTACAACGGCGGCATCCTCGACGACGGCGGCACCTTCAATGTCGACGGCCCCGGCGTCGTCGACGTCGAGGACGGCGGCTCCCTGAGCGTTCACGACGCCGCAACCCTCACCAACAGCGGTGGCGTCTTCGTCCACAGTGGCGGCACCGTCACCGTCGACGACGGTGGCAGTCTCATCGTCCAAACCGGTGGCCAACTCAACGACGCCGGCACGTTGAACATCAACGGCGGCGTCTTTGATGACTACGGCACCGTCGACATCCAGGCCGGCGGCATCCTGAACGACGGCGGCAGCCTCAACATCAACAGTGGCGCGGTTCTCAACGACGCCGGCACCCTCAACGACTACGGCACCCTCACCGTCAACGACACTGGCACCCTCAACATCACCAACGGCGGCGGGCTCAACGACCTCGGCACCCTCACCGTCGACCATGCCGGCACCGTCACCGTCGATACCGGCGGAAACCTCACCGTTTACAACGGTGGCACCCTCACCGACGCCGGCACCGTCAACGTCAACGTCGGTGGAACTCTCGACGACGCGGGCAGTCTCACCATCAACAACGGCGGCGCCCTCACGAACGGCGGCCACCTGTTCATCGACAACGGCGGCATACTCGACGACTTCGGCACCCTCAACGACAACGTCGGCCTGGGCAACGGCGGTGTACTCAACATCCACCCCGGCGGTACTCTCAACGAGGCCGGATCCATGATCGTCTACAGCACCGGCACACTCGACGACGGCGGTAGCCTGACCGTTTCCAGCGGTGGCACGCTCACCGACGCGGGCGGCCTCAGCGTCACCGACGGCGGCACGCTCAGCGTCGACAGCGGCGGCACTCTCACCGTCGATTCCGGTGGCTTCATCAGCGTCGGCGACGGTGGCACCCTCGCCGACGCCGGCACCGTGACGGTTCAATCCGGTGGCGTCCTCAACGACGCGGGCATCCTCGCTGTCGACCAGTCCGGCGCCCTCACCGTCGATAACGGCGGCAGCTTCACCGTGCAATCCGGTGGGACCCTCTGGGACTACGGCACCCTTACCAATGAGGGCGCGCTGGGCGTCGACCATGGCGGCACATTCCACATCGCCACCGGAGCCGTCCTCAACGACGGCGGAACGCTGACGGACGGCGGCACCCTGTACAACAGCGGGGCAGTCAACGTCACCAACGGCGGCAGCCTCACCATCGACACCGGCGGCTTCTACGACGAGAGCGGCACCCTCACCGTCAATGACGGTGGCGCGCTCACGGTCGACACCGGCGGCGAGCTCTGGATCGACACCGGCGGCACTGTCAACGACAGCGGCATCCTGACCAACAGCGGCACGGTCACCGTCCAACCCGGCGCCACGCTCAATGACTACGGCACTCTGACGGTCAACAGCGGCGGCATCCTCAACGACGGCGGTGTTCTCACCAACAACGGCAACCTGACCATCAACACCGGCGGCACGCTCAACGATTACGGCACTCTCACCGACTCCGGCACCCTGACCAACAGCGGCACCTTTAATGTCACCGCCGACGGCAGCCTCACCGTCCAACCCGGCGCCACGCTCGATGATTACGGCACCCTCACCAATGCCGGCAGCCTCACCGACGGCGGCAGCCTCACCATCCAACCCGGCGGCACCCTCAGCGACTACGGCGTCCTCACCGTCGACTCCGGCGCCACCCTCGACGTCGACAGCGGCGGCAGCGTGACCGTCAGTCCTGGCGGCTCCCTCACCGTCGATGGCGGCGGGCTCCTGAGCGTCGACCCCAACGGAGTTCTGATCGACAGCGGCACCCTGACCATCGACCCCGGGGGCACCCTCACCGTCGACGGCGGCGGCCTGACCATCACGCCCGGCGGCATAGTCGCCGACGGTGGCACGCTGACCGTCGACCCCAGCGGTGTCGTCACCGTCTTGGACCAGGGCACCATCACCATCAACCCCGGTGGCACCCTGACCGTCGCCCACGGCAGCATCTTCGCGGACGCCGGCACCGTCACCGTCGACGGCGGCGGCACCTTCACCCTCGCCGACGGCGGCACCCTGACCGTGAGCAACGGCGGCATCTTCACCATCAGCCCGGACGGCACCGTGACCGTCGGCTTGAGCGGCACCGGAAACGGTGCGACTGCCACCCTCCTCGTCGACAACGGCGGCACCCTCATCGTCAACGGCTACCTCACCGTCAATGCGGGCAACACCGTCCCCATCACACAGGGCGGCTTCTTTATCGTCGGCCCCGGCAACATCATCACCGTCTACCCGGGCGGCTCGGCGGGGCCCACCGGCCTCTTCGGTCCCGCGATCGTCGCTCCTGGGGTGCTGCCACCGGTTGCGCCGACTCCCGCGGCCCTGCCCGGATTCGGCGGCATATTGGCATCGTCACCGGGCGTGGCGGGAACGTCGGGAATCCAGCCGCAGATGAACGTCGACGCGCTCAACGACGTGCTCAGGGACGCGTTCAAAGACGCACTCGACGCATTCGACGAGGCACTCGATTTCGTCGCCGACTGACCGCGCGTCCCACGATTCGGGGCGGGCCCGTATCGGCTGCTAAACTGCCGGACGACATCGGCGCGTGCTGCGGTTCGCGGCGGCCGTGCCTGACATTCAACATTCGCGGACCTATTGATGGAGTTATTTCGTGGCGCTGACTGCCGAGCAGAAAAAAGAAATTCTGGGCCAGTACGGCCTGCATGACACCGACACCGGATCGCCGGAGGCGCAGATCGCGCTGCTGACCAAGCGGATCGCGGA